>NZ_NESA01000001.1 GCF_002778315.1 Limnohabitans sp. JirII-31
ACGGTGCAGGCCGATGGCAGTTGGATGGTCACGGTGTTGGCGGCTGACTTGGCCTTGCTGACAGACCAAAGCACGCTGACGGCGAGCCTGGCCGATGTCTACGGCAACACCGCTTCGGCCACGCGCTTGTTGGGCGTTGACAAAGTGGCACCCAATGCGCCCACCGTTGCCTATGTGAACGACACCGTGGGCACCATCACCGGCCATGTGGCCAGTGGCGGTGTCAGCGACGACACCCGCCCCACCGTGCGCGTGAGCTTGAGTGGCACCAACGCGGTGGCCAACGACAGCTTGCAGTTGTACGACAACCTCACGCCCATGGGCACTGCGGTGCAACTCACGGGCGCTCAGGTGACGGCAGGTTATGTGGACATCACCACGCCCCTGTTGAGCAACGGCAACACCTACGCGTTCAACGCCAAGATCACCGATGTGGCGGGCAACGTGGGCACGGCATCTGCGCTGTACACGGTCACCCTTGACACGGTGTCACCCACGCTGGCCATTACCAGCAGCGCCAGCACGCTCAAGGCGGGCGAGACAGCCACCATCAGCTTCACCTTCAGCGAAGCGCCCACGGGCTTTGCGGCAGGCGACGTGACCACCACCAACGGCACGCTCAGCGGCCTCACGGTCACAGCAGACCCCAAGGTCTACACGGCCACCTTCACGCCCACGGCCAGCTTGGCCAGCGGCAGCGCCAGCATCACCGTGGCCAGCAGTGCCTACACCGATGCGGCAGGCAACAACGGCGGTGCAGGCACCACGCCCAGCATCAGCATCGACACCCTGGCCCCCACGCTGGCCATCACCAGCAGCGCCAGCACGCTCAAGGCGGGCGAGACAGCCACCATCAGCTTCACCTTCAGCGAAGCGCCCACGGGCTTTGCGGCAGGCGACGTGACCACCACCAACGGCACGCTCAGCGGCCTCACGGTCACAGCAGACCCCAAGGTCTACACGGCCACCTTCACGCCCACGGCCAGCTTGGCCAGCGGCAGCGCCAGCATCACCGTGGCCAGCAGTGCCTACACCGATGCGGCAGGCAACAACGGCGGTGCAGGCACCACGCCCAGCATCAGCATCGACACCCTGGCCCCCACGCTGGCCATCACCAGCAGCGCCAGCACGCTCAAGGCGGGCGAGACAGCCACCATCAGCTTCACCTTCAGCGAAGCGCCCACGGGCTTTGCAGCGGGCGATGTGGTCACCAGCAACGGCACGCTCAGCGGCCTCACGGTCACGGCAGACCCCAAGGTCTACACAGCCACCTTCACGCCCACGGCCAGCTTGGCCAGTGGCAGCGCCAGCATCACCGTGGCCAGCAGTGCCTACACCGATGCGGCAGGCAACAACGGCGGTGCGGGCACCACGCCGAGCATCAGCATTGACACCTTGGCCCCCACGCTGGCCATCAGCAGCAGCGCCAGCACGCTCAAGGCGGGTGAGACAGCCACCATCAGCTTCACCTTCAGCGAAGCACCCACGGGCTTTGCGGCGGGCGACGTGACCACCACCAACGGCACGCTCAGCGGCCTCACGGTCACAGCAGACCCCAAGGTCTACACCGCCACCTTCACGCCCACGGCCAGCTTGGCCAGCGGCAGCGCCAGCATCACCGTGGCCAGCAGTGCCTACACCGATGCCGCGGGCAACAACGGCGGCGCGGGCAGCACGCCCAGCATCAGCATCGACACCGTGTCACCCACGGTCAGCAGTGTGGCCATCACCAGCGCCACGGGCATACAAAACAGCACCCTCAATGCGGGTGACGTGGTGAGCGTGACCGTGACGATGAGCGAAGCCACGGTGGTCGACACCACGGGTGGCACACCGCGCATTGCCTTGAACATCGGTGGCACCACCGTGTATGCCAGTTATGCCTCGGGCAGCGGCGGCACGGCCCTGGTCTTCAACTACACCGTGTTGGCAGGCCAGACCGATGCCAATGGCATCAGCATTGCGGCCAACAGCCTAGCGCTCAACAGCGGCACGCTCAAAGATGCGGCTGGCAACAGTGCCGCGATCACGCACAGCTTGGTGGCCGACAACGCCAGTTATCTGGTGGACACCACCGCACCCACGGTCAGCAGTGTGGCCATCACCGGGGCCACGGGCATTCAAAACAGCACCCTCAATGCGGGGGATGTGGTGAGCGTGACCGTGACCATGAGCGAGGTCACCACCGTCACCGGTACGCCACAACTCGCCTTGAACATTGGTGGTAACACGGTACAGGCCAGCTACGCCTCGGGCAGTGGCAGCACGGCCTTGGTGTTCAGCTACACCATCTTGGCCGGACAGACCGATGCCAACGGCATCAGCATCGACGCCAACAGCCTGGCGCTCAACAGCGGCACCCTCAAAGACGCGGCAGGCAATGTGGCCACGTTGACGCACAGCGCCGTCACCGACAACCCGAGCATCTTGGTGGACACCACCGCACCCACGGTCAGCGGTGTGGCGATCACCAGCGCCACCGGCATTCAAAACAGCACCCTCAATGCGGGCGACGTGGTGAGTGTGACCGTGACCATGAGCGAGGCCACGGTGGTGGACCTCACGGGTGGCACACCGCGCATTGGCTTGAACATCGGTGGCACCACGGTGTATGCCAGCTACGCCTCGGGCAGTGGTAGCACGGCCTTGGTCTTCAACTACACGGTGCTGGCAGGTCAGACCGATGCCAACGGCATCAGCATCGCGGCCAACAGCTTGGCGCTCAACAGCGGCACCCTCAAAGACGCAGCGGGCAACAACGCCACCATCACGCACAGCTTGGTGGCTGATAACGCCAGCTACTTGGTGGACACCACGGCACCCACGGTCAGCAGCGTGGCCATCACCGATGCCACGGGCATTCAAAACAACACCCTCAACGCGGGGGACGTGGTGAATGTGACGGTGACCTTGAATGAGGCCATCACCGTCACCGGTACACCTCAGTTGGCGTTGAATATCGGTGGCACCACCGTGCAAGCCAGCTATGCCTCGGGCAGCGGAACCAGCGCTTTGGTGTTCAGCTACACCGTGTTGGCCGGTCAGACCGATGCCAACGGCATCAGCTTGGCGGCCAATGCCTTGAGCTTGAATGGTGGCACCCTCAAAGATGCGGCTGGCAACGCCGCCACCCTGAGCAGCAGTTTGGTGTCAGACAACATCAATTACATGGTGGACACCACGGCACCGACCGCTACCTTGGTGAGCACAGGCAGCATTGCCAGTACCAGCAGCGCCACGGTGAAGAGTTCAGAGGCAGGTACGGCCTATTTGGTCAACAACAGCAACACGGTGTTGAGCGAGGCAGACATCCTGGCATTGGATGGTTCGCAATGGGTTTCGGGCGCTGTCAGCAGTGCCAACACCAACACCACTGTGGCTTTGTCTGGCTTGGCCGCCGGAACCATCAAGCTCTACACCGCAGACGCTGCGGGCAACTTGAGCGCCGCTGCCAGCACCAGCATCACCGTCACTGGCACGATTGACTTTGTAGAACTGGGCTCGACCAAGAGCGGCGACACGGGGGTGAGCAACACCGACTTCATCACCTCGATACAAACCCCCAACAGCATTCGGGTGCACTTCTTGGCGTCCATCATCACGGCTGCCAATGCGTCGAGTTACGAAATCAGTGTGGACGGCGGCTTGACCTACACCGTGGCCAGCTATGTGCACTCCAAAGAAGTGTTGATCACATCGCCCACCTTGTTGATGGGCACCAGCAGCGTGGTGGTGCGCCACAACGAAGGCGGTGGCAACTACTCGCAGATTTACAGCAATCCCTACACCGTCGATCAGACCGGCCCCACCATCACCACCGTCACCGACAACGTGGCGGCGGCGGTGACCAACGGTGTGATCGATTTCACGGTGACCTTTGACGATGCCATTTACGGCACTGTGAGCACCACCAGTTTCACCGCCACCAACGGCACGGTCAGCAGCGTGACCAGCCTGGGCAACAACCAATACACCGTGCGCGTCACGCCCACCGCCAACGTGGCCAGTGGCAACGTGGCTTTGAGCTTGGTGGGCACAGGCTTGAGCGACACCGCCGGCAACACGGCCACCAACGCCAGCCTGAGTGGTTTGGACAGCCAAGCGATTGACACCAAAGTGCCCACGGTGAGTGGTGTGGCCATCAGCGGTGCCACGGGCATTCAAAACAGCACCTTGAACGCAGGCGATGTGGTGAGCGTGACCGCCACCATGAGCGAAGCCACCGTGGTGGACACCACAAGCGGCACGCCACGCTTAGCCCTCAACATCGGCGGCACCACGGTGTATGCCAACTACGCCTCGGGCAGTGGCAGCACGGCGCTGGTGTTCACCTACACCGTGTTGGCCGGTCAGACCGATGCCAACGGCATCAGCATTGCGGCCAACAGCTTGGCACTCAACAGCGGTACCCTCAAAGATGCCGCTGGCAACAACGCCACGCTCACGCACACGGCGGTGGCAGACAACGCCAGTTATCTGGTGGACACCACCGCACCCACGACATTGACAGCGCTCACCCTGACCCCCAGTGGGGGCACGGTGGTGACCAACACGCTCAACGCCAGCAACACCGCCATGGCTTTCTCGGCCACGGTGACGGCTGGGCAGGCGACCGGTGGCAAGGCCGAGTTTTATGTGGGAGCCAACTTGATTGGCACCGACAGCGCCATTGCAGCAGCAGACACCACGCTGGTTTACACCACCAGCGATGGCACCCCCACCGCTGCCGAGGTGCAAGCGGCCATCACGGCGGGCGGGCAAATGAGCGTGATCTTGTACGACGCCGCAGGCAACACCCTCACGGCCACCGGCCCCACGTTGACGCGCGATGTGGCGGCGCCCACCGTCAGCAGCGTGGCCATCAGTGGCGCCACAGGCATTCAAAACAACACCCTCAACACGGGCGATGTGGTGAGTGTGACCGTGACCATGAGTGAAGTCACCACCGTCACCGGTACGCCGCAGCTGGCCTTGAACATTGGGGGCACCACGGTGCAGGCCAGCTACGCCTCGGGCAGTGGCAGCACAGCCTTGGTCTTCAACTACACCGTGTTGGCAGGGCAGACCGATGCCAATGGCATCAGCATCGACACCAACAGTCTGGCGCTCAACAGCGGCACGCTCAAAGACGCCGCGGGCAACAGCGCCACGCTCACACACGCCTCAGTCACGGACAACGCCGGCTATTTGGTGGACACCACCGCACCTGTCGCGCCCAACATCACCAGCGTCACCGATGATGTGGGGTCGATCATGGGCGTGGTCAGCAACGGCGGGCGCAGTGACGACACGCTGTTGGTGGTGCGCGTCAGCCTGAGTGGTACCAATGCAGTGGTGAACGACACCTTGCAGCTGTACGACAACACCAGCGCCGTGGCCAGTGCCGTGACTTTGAGTGCCAGCCACATCAGCAACGGCTATGTGGACGTCACCACCAACACGCTGACCAACGGCAGCAGCTACGCCTTCAACGCCAAGATCACGGACTTGGCAGGCAACATCAGTTCGGCATCGAGCACTTACACGGTGACGGTGGACACCACCGCGCCGACCATGACCATCAGCACCCCCTTGTCGGGAAGCGACAACCTGCTGAGCCAAAGCGAACTGGATGCGCTGGCCGGTGTGTCTCCGTTTGTGATTCAAGGCACAGGTGTTGGCTTGGAGGTGGGGTCGAGCTACACCCTGGTGCTCAACCGCACCACCTACACAGGCACCGTCACGACGGCGAACACCTGGAGTATTGATGTGCCCTATGACGCCATCCAGGCGTTGATGGACGGCAATGCTTACGACGTGCAGGTGCGCGGTGTAGACGTGGCGGGCAATATGTCTGCGGCAACCACTCAGACCTTGACGGTAGACCTTGCCAACAACGGCGCACCCACCGTGCAACAGGTGTTGACCAACAGCTTGACACCTACCTTGACGGGCGCAGCTTTTCGGTTGGTGTCTGGGGCTCACACTGCGCTGAGCAATGGCGATGCGTTCACGGTCACCATTCAAAATGCTTCTTACACCTACACCGTGGGCGGTGGCTCCAATCCTGCGGCGCTGAGCTACAACTCGGTGAACCAGTCGTGGAGTTTGGCCTTGCCATCGGGCGTGATCACGGCCGATGGTCAATACGATGTGGCGGTGCGCCTGGTGCTGTCCAACGGCACCACTTTGTATGACGGCAGTTCCGGTGAATTGACGGTGGATCGTGTAGCCCCCAACTTGACGATTTCCACGCTGGCCGGTGACAACACACTCAATGCGCTGGAGGTGCAAAGCGATTTGACCGTGAGCGGCACAGCCGATATGACCGAGGTGAACAACACGGTCAGCCTCACCGGGTTCAACGGAAAAACCTACACCGCCACCGTCAATGCCTCAGGGCATTGGAGCGCCAACATTGCTGCGGCTGATCTGGCAGCAACCACAGCGGGCACTGTGCGTGCCCAGCTCACCGACGTCTATGGCAACGTGGCCAGCACCACGCAAGCCTTGGCGGTAGACAAAGTGAGCCCCACGGTGACCAGCGTCACCGACAACGTGCCCGGCACAGTGACCTACAACTCGGGTCGTGTCACCTACACCTACACCTTCTCGGAGGCCGTGACCGGTGGCTTGACCGCCGCTGACTTCACGGTGACCAACGGCACGGTCTACAGCATCACCAGCTTGAATGTGCCTGCCACCCAATGGCAAGTGGTGGTTGACCCGCAAATGGGGGTGAACAACAGCACCATCACCTTGGTCTTGTCCAGCAATGCGGTGCAAGATTTGGCCGGTAACCCCAGTGTGGCGTATACCGACAGCAGCCAAGCCATCAACACCCAAAACCCTGGCTCGCCTTACATCGAAAGCGTGACCGACAACGTGGGCACGATCACGGGTCGCTTGGCCAATGGCGCCGTCACAGACGATACGGTGCTGCAAGTTCGCGTCGGGTTGGTCAGCTCTGGGGCTGTGGCTGGCAACGTGGTGCGTTTGTTCAACAGTGCTTCTGATTTGAGCGTTGCGGTCACATTGCAGGCTTCGGACATTTCGAACGGCTATGTCGATGTGGCAACTCCCACGCTGACCACTGGCAACACCTACGTGCTGAACGCGCGCATCACAGACGCGGGTGGCGGCACGGTCTACAGCACCTCGGGCAACCATTCGGTCACCATTGATGCGACAGCGCCCACCTTCACCAGTGCGGCCACGCCTTCTGTGACAGACACGGGGGCGGGTGTGACAACTGCCACCACGGTGTACACCGCGGCCAGCACCGATGCTTATGCCGTGACCTACAGCTTGGCTACACCCAACACGGGTGACGCACGCTGGTTCACGATCAACAGCAGCACCGGGGTGTTGACGTTCAATGCCACCGAAAAATATGGCGAAACCAACGATTCGGGTGGCGACCATGTGTACGACTTCAGCGTCATCGCCAGCGACACAGCGGGCAACACCAGCACCCAGGCGGTCACGCTGACGATGCGCGCCAACGCCGTGTATTTGCACGACCTGACCTTGGGCTTGGGTGGCTTTGTCATCAATGGACAAACGCACCGCGACCAAAGTGGCTGGTCGGTCAGCAGTGTGGGCGACGTCAACGGCGATGGCTTGGGCGATGTGATGGTGGGTGCGTGGCACCCGTGGGGCATTGTGGACGGCTACAGCGGCAGAAGCTATGTGGTGTTTGGCAAGACCGACAGCACAGCGATTGATTTGTCGGCGGTGGCTGCGGGCACGGGTGGCTTTGTCATCAATGGCCAATGTTCTGCCGACTTCAGCGGCGTGTCGGTCAGCGGCATTGGCGACATCAACGGCGACGGCTTTGCCGACGTGGTGGTGGGCGCCCATTGGGCCGATCTGACTGGCGCAGCCAACGCGGGACGCAGTTATGTGGTGTATGGCAAGTCCACCACCACCGCTGTGGACTTGTCGGCCATTGTCGCGGGCAGTGGTGGTTTTGTGATCAACGGCGAGTGCTTCAACGACCACAGCGGTTTTTCTGTGCACGCCGCAGGCGATGTCAACGGCGACGGCTTGGCCGACCTGATCATTGGCGCGCCGCAGTCAGACTTGCTGGCGGGCAATCGCGCCGGGCGCAGCTATGTGGTGTTTGGCACCACGGCTTCCACAGCAATTAATTTGTCCAGCATCAGCGCGGGTACGGGCGGCTTTGTCATCAACGCGCAAAGTGCCGAAGACCAAAGCGGCATCACGGTGACTGGCATTGGCGACTTCAACGGTGACGGCGCAGCAGACCTGCTGGTGGCCACGCCACAGCCCGACCCCACCAGCGGGACCGATGTGGGACGTTTTTATGTGGTGTATGGCAAGACCAGCACCAGCGCCGTGAGCTTGTCGGACGTGGCCTCGGGCAGTGGCGGCTTGTTGATTCAAGGCTCAGGTGCAGGCTATTTGAGTGGTTACTCCAGGGGCCCGGCCAGCGCCGCAGGCGACGTCAACGGCGACGGGTATGCCGATGTGATTTTGGGTGCTTACCAATCGGACACTGCCGCTGGCATCAACGCCGGGCGGACTTACGTGGTATTTGGCAACTCAGGCAACAGCACCATTCAAATGTCCAACGTCGCCGCGGGCAGCGGCGGTTTTGTGATCAACGGTCAATGTGCGGGCGACCAAAGCGGCATGTGGGTGAGCGTGGCCGGGGACATCAACGGGGACGGTTTGGCGGACATGATCATTGGTGCGCCATTGGCGTCTTCCCTCGGGGGCGCTGGTGCTGGGCGCAGCTATGTGGTGTTTGGCAAAACGGGCACCACCACCGTGGAGTTGTCGGCGATTGCGGCAGGCTCGGGCGGTTTTGTGATTTACGGTGAAAGCACTTCCGACAACAGTGGCTCGGTCAGCGGTGCTGGCGATGTCAACGGCGATGGCTTGGCCGACTTGATCGTGGGTGCTTGGGGCAGCGATGTGGCTTCGGGCAACAACGCAGGGCGCAGCTATGTGATTTTTGGCAGCACCACTGGTGCTTTCGCGCAGACGGCGGTGGACCAGATGGGCGACGCCAGTGCCAACACCCTCACCTCAACAGGTACCCAAACCTTGGTGGGCGGTGCGGGCAACGACACCCTCATTGGCGGCGGGGGTGCCGATGTGCTGTACGGTGGCTCGGGCAACGACGTGTTCGTCATCGGCAGCGGCAACATCAGCAAGTTGACCAGTACCTACAGCGCCGCCGATGGACAACTGGCGCGCATTGATGGCGGCACAGGGCTGGACACGATTCGCCTGACGGGCGGTGCTAACCTGGACTTGACAAGCATCAGCAATCTGTCGGTCAGTGACCCTGAGGTGGGCAGCCGCATCAGCAGCATCGAAAAAATAGACCTCTCCACGGACAGCAGCGCCAACACACTGACCTTGGGTGTGCGCGATGTGCAAGACATGGCAGGCATGAACCTGGTCAACAGCTCTGTCGGCAGCGGTTGGGCCAGTGGCACCTACACCTTGGCCAGCACGGTGCGCATGCATCAGTTGGTGGTGAATGGCACCGCCAGCGATACCTTGAATTTTGCCAACGCATTCAACAACCTGGGCACGGTGACCAACGCTGGCAACACCTACAACGTGTGGCAAGACAACACCAACAGTGTGCAGGTGATTGCTTTCCGTGCGATTGCTCAGCCGAGTGTGGACTTGTCTGCAATCGCAGCGGGTACGGGTGGCTTTGTGATCAATGGCCAATGTGCGAGCGACCAAAGCGGGTATTCGGTCAGCAGCGCCGGTGACGTGAACGGCGATGGTTTGGCCGACTTGATTGTGGGGGCGCGCCAGTCAGATCCCGCGGCGGGCGCCGATGCAGGGCGCAGTTATGTGGTGTTTGGCAAGACCGACAACACGGCGATCAATTTATCCGCTGTGGCCGCAGGCACCGGTGGTTTTGTCATCAATGGCCAATGCGCCAGTGACCAAAGTGGCTATTCGGTCAGCAATGCCGGCGATGTGAACGGTGATGGTCTGGCTGACTTGATTGTTGGGGCATGCTTGTCGGACCCTGCGACGGGCACAGATGCGGGACGCAGCTATGTCGTGTTTGGTAAGACAGACAGCGCGGCGATCAACCTGTCCGCCATAGCTGCGGGCATAGGTGGTTTTGTGATGAATGGCCAAGCCGCCAGTGATCAAAGTGGCCTGTCACTCAGTGCCGCGGGTGATGTGAACGGGGATGGTTTGGCCGATTTGATTGTGGGGGCGCGATTATCAGACCCTGCGGCGGGTCTAGACGCGGGACGCAGCTATGTGGTGTTTGGCAAGACCACCACCACAGCCATCGATTTATCGGCAGTGGCAGCAGGCACGGGTGGCTTTGTGATCAACGGCCAATGTGCTGGTGAGAACATTGGCAATGCAGTTAGCGCCGCAGGTGACGTGAACGGTGACGGCTTGGCTGATGTGATTGTGGGCGCAAGCCAGTCTGACCCCGCTGCTGGAGTAGATGCTGGGCGCAGCTATGTGGTGTATGGCAAGACCAACACCACGGGGATTGATTTGTCTGCCGTGGCTGCGGGCACGGGTGGCTTTGTGATCAATGGCCAATGTGCTGCTGATATCAGTGGCTGTGCAGTCAGTGCCGCAGGTGACGTGAACGGTGACGGCTTGGCCGATTTGATTGTGGGTGCACGCAATGCAGACCCTGCGGCTGGCGCGGACGCAGGGCGCAGCTATGTGGTGTTTGGCAAGACCGACAGCACGGTGATCAACTTATCCACTGTTGCAGCAGGCACCGGCGGTTTTGTGATCAACGGACAGTGCGCTGGTGAGTACAGCGGTTATTCGGTTAGCAATGCAGGCGATGTGAACGGAGATGGTTTAGCCGATTTGATCATTGGGGCTACTGCTTGGTCGCCTTTTAGTGGGCGTGGCTACGTGGTGTTTGGCAAGACTGGGACCACAGCGGTTGATTTATTGGCGGTGGCAACGGGTGTCGGTGGATTTGTGATCAACGGACAGTGCGCGATGGACCAAGTAGGCGTGTCGGTGAGCGCCGCTGGTGACGTGAATGGTGATGGTTTGGCCGATTTGATCGTAGGCGCAAGTGGGGGTGACCCAGCAGGGGGTACAGACGCAGGTCGCAGCTATGTGATTTTTGGCAGCACCAGCGGTGCGTTTGCACAGAGCGCGGTGGACCAGATGGGCACTTCAGCCGCTGACACGTTCACTTCAACAGGCAGTCAAACCTTGATGGGTGGGGCAGGCAACGACACGTTGACGGCCAGTGCGAGCACAGGTGCTGACATTTTGTACGGTGGCTCAGGTGACGATACTTTTGTGGTGACTTCGGCCATGGTGACCGCTTTGCAAAGCGGCTTTGGCTCGGGCGGCAACACCTCGCAGTTGGCCCGCATCGACGGTGGTGGTGGCAACGACACGCTGCGTGTGACGGGTGGGGCCAACCTGGACTTGACGCTCATCAGCAACGCGGCGGCATCCAGCCCAGATGGCGGCAGCCGCATCAGCAGCATTGAAAAAATAGACCTGTCCACGGACACCAGTGCCAACACACTCACCCTGGGTGTGCGCGATGTGCAAGACATGGCGGGCATGAACCTGATCAACAGCGCCACCAGCGGCTGGGCCAGTGGCACCTACACCTTGCCTAGCACGGTGCGTATGCACCAGTTGGTGGTGGACGGTAGCGCGCTTGATACCTTGAACTTTGCCAACGCCTTCAACAGTGTGGGCACGGTGACCTACGGCGGCAACACCTACACGGTGTGGCAAGACAACACCAACAGCGTGCAGGTGATGGCCAACCGTGCGATCGCGCAGCCCAGCCTGAATTTATCGGCCATTGCGGCGAGCACGGGTGGCTTTGTCATCAACGGCCAATGCGCGAGCGATCAAAGCGGCTTTTCGGTCAGCAGTGCCGGTGATGTGAACGGCGACGGCTTGACAGACTTGATCGTGGGCGCGCCTTATTCAGACCCGGCAGGCGGTGCCAATGCAGGGCGCAGCTATGTGGTGTTTGGCAAGACCGACAACACGGCGATCAATTTGTCTGCGGTGGCCGCAGGCACGGGTGGTTTTGTCATCAATGGCGAGTCGGGCTCGTATGTGGTGGCTGGAAGTACGATTGTTTGCAACGATCTGAGTGGCTATTCCGTGTCAGGCGTTGGAGACTTCAACGGCGATGGCTTGTCTGATTTGATCGTTGGTGCTTATGCCTCCTCTGCTTCGGGGGCCTTGCAAAGAGGCCGTAGCTATGTGGTGTACGGCAAAACAAGTGGACTGGCGGTGCAGTTGACCGATGTGTCCAACGGGACCGGTGGTTTTACTGTGGTGGGTCAGAACGGTTATGACTTCTCCGGCATATCGGTGAGTGCCGCTGGTGACGTCAACGGCGATGGTTTGACCGATGTGATTCTGGGCGCCTGGGGCAACGACGCCGCAGGGTCTGATCGTGGCTCCAGTTACGTGATGTTTGGCACCACTGCTGCGTTGACAACCGTCAACGTGGCAGCAATAGCCTCAGGCACGGGGGGCTTTGTCATCAAAGGTCAATGCAACAACGAATGCAGCGGCTACTCTGTGAGCAATGCAGGGGATGTGAACGGGGACGGCTTGTCTGACTTGATCGTTGGCGCACCCTACTACTACCCGGGCGGCAGCTTCATTGAGCACACCTATGTGGTGTTTGGCCAAACGGGAACGACGGCTGTGGAGTTGTCCGCAGTGGCTGCTACGTCGGGTGCCACGGGCGGCTTTGTGATCAACGGGCAAGGTTTCAGTGATCGAACAGGTTACTCGGTCAGTGCGGCCGGTGACGTCAACGGCGACGGTTTGGCCGATGTGATTGTGGGCGGTTACCTCTCCGATCCAGCATCGGGCGCCAACGCAGGACGCAGCTATGTGGTGTTTGGCAAAACAGGCAGCGCGGCAGTTGATTTGTCTCTGATCGCTGCCACAGCCGGTGCCACGGGTGGCTTTGTGATCAACGGGCAATGCGCTGCTGATCAAAATGGCATCTCGGTGAGCACGGCCGGTGATATGAACGGCGACGGTTTGGCTGATTTGATCGTGGGCGCGAACTACTCTGATCCAGTGTCTGGTAACAACGCAGGGCGCAGCTATGTGGTGTGGGGCAAAACGTCGTTCACCGCAGTGGACCTGTCCGCAGTGGCCTTGGGTGTTGGTGGCTTTGCGATCAACGGGCAGTCGGCCAATGACCAAAGTGGTATCTCGGTCAGCGCAGCAGGGGATGTGAACGGCGATGGCCTGGCTGATTTGATTGTGGGCGCTAACGGTGCAACTTCTTCTGCGGGTCGCAGCTATGTGATTTTTGGCAGCACCAGCGGTGCGTTTGCACAGAGCGCGGTGGACCAGATGGGCACTTCAGCCGCTGACACGTTCACTTCAACAGGCAGTCAAACCTTGATGGGTGGGGCAGGCAACGACACGTTGACGGCCAGTGCGAGCACAGGTGCTGACATTTTGTACGGTGGCTCAGGTGACGATACTTTTGTGGTGACTTCGGCCATGGTGACCGCTTTGCAAAGCGGCTTTGGCTCGGGTGGCAACACCTCGCAGTTGGCCCGCATCGACGGTGGTGGTGGCAACGACACGCTGCGTGTGACGGGTGGGGCCAACCTGGACTTGACGCTCATCAGCAACGCGGCGGCATCCAGCCCAGATGGCGGCAGCCGCATCAGCAGCATTGAAAAAATAGACCTGTCCACGGACACCAGTGCCAACACACTCACCCTGGGTGTGCGCGATGTGCAAGACATGGCGGGCATGAACCTGATCAACAGCGCCACCAGCGGCTGGGCCAGTGGCACCTACACCTTGGGTAGTACGGTGCGCATGCACCAGTTGGTGGTGGACGGTAGCGCGCTTGATACCTTGAACTTTGCCAACGCCTTCAACAGTGTGGGCACGGTGACCTACGGCGGCAACACCTACACGGTGTGGCAAGACAACACCAACAGCGTGCAGGTGATGGCCAACAGCACGATTTCACAGCCGACTGTGAACTTGTCTGCGATTGCAGCAGGCACGGGGGGCTTTGTGATCAACGGCCAGGGTGTGAGTGATCGCAGTGGGTATTCGGTCAGCAACGCCGGCGACGTCAACGGCGACGGCTTGGCCGACTTGATGGTGGGCGCACTTTATTCCTCTGGCATTGCGGGGGCCAATTCGGGCCGCAGCTATGTGGTGTTTGGCAGCTCATTGGGCACGGCCATCAACCTGTCGAATGTGGTTGCGGGCACCGGTGGCTTTGTGATCAACGGTGCCAGCGCTGGTGATAACGCAGGCTTTTCGGTGAGCGGGGCTGGCGACGTCAACGGTGACGGTTTGGCCGATGTGATCGTTGGTGCCAACAGTGCGGTTCTTTCCGGTGCCGGGTCTAACACCGGTGCGAGTTATGTGGTGTTTGGTCAGACGGCAGGTACAGCCATCAATTTGTCCGATGTAGCCGCAGGCACAGGCGGCTTTTTGATCAAAGGGACGAACTTCACATCCAGCGGCAACTCGGTCAGTGGTGCCGGTGATGTGAACAACGACGGACTGGCCGACTTGATTGTGGGCGCACGTTTTGGTGACCCGACTGCTTTGACCGGCAACAACAATGCTGGCACCAGTTATGTGGTGTTTGGCAAAACCGACACGGCGGTTGTGAATTTGTCGGCCATCGACACGACAGGCGTGGCCGTGGGCGGCTTTGTCATCAACGGCCAGGGATCGTCTGACCAAAGCGGCTACTCGGTCAGCAGCGCAGGCGATGTGAACGGCGACGGATTTGCCGACGTGATTGTTGGTGCTGCATATGCAGACCCGGCTGGCGGCATCGATGCGGGCCGCAGCTACGTGGTGTTTGGCAAGGCCAGCACCACGGCCATCAATTTGTCAGACGTTGTGTCGGACACAGGTGGCTTTGTGATCAACGGGCAAAGTGCCAGCGATCAGGCAGGCTTTTCTGTCAGTGGTGCCGGCGACGTCAACGGCGATGGCTTGTCTGACGTGATTGTGGCTGCGAATCTGTCTGACCCCTTGGCGGGCACCGATGCAGGCCGCAGCTACGTGGTGTTTGGCAAGACCATCTCGGGGGCCATTGACTTGTCGGCTGTGGCTGCGGGCACCGGTGGTTTTGTGATCAATGGGCAATGTGCTGCGGATCAGCAAGGCAACACGGTCAGCAGTGCGGGTGACATCAACGGGGACGGCTTGGCCGATCTGATTGTGGGGGCACCTTTATCGGACCCCAGCGCAGGCAGCAACGCCGGGCGCAGCTATGTGGTGTTTGGCAAGAGCAGCACGACGGGCATTGACTTGTCGGCTGTGGCCATGGGCATTGGCGGATTTGCCATCACAGGCGAGACGACGAGCGACCAAAGTGGTTACGCCGTCAGCGCTGCAGGGGACGTCAACGGCGACGGTTTGGCCGACTTGTTGGTGGGAGCCCGGCTTTCTGATTGGGGCGGCGGCGTTGATGCAGGACGCAGCTATGTGATCTTTGGCAGCACCAGTGGTGCGTTTGCGCAAAGCGCTGTGGACCAAATGGGTACCTCAGGCGCTGACACGCTCACCTCGACGGGCGGGCAAACCTTGATCGGTGGCGCAGGCAATGACACCTTGATCTCCAGCGGTGCCGACGTGCTGTACGGCGGTCTAGGCAACGATGTGTTTGTGTGGTCATCCGGTATGGCTACGGCGATGAACAACGGTTTGGGCGCTGGAGGCAACACCACCCAACTGTCGCGTATCGACGGTGGTGCCGGGATCGATACCTTGCGTTTGTCGTCGGGTCTGGGTTTCAACTTCACCACCCTCAACAACCTCAACTTCTCTCAGGCCGACGATCCTTCCCGCTTCGCCTCCATGGAAGTCATTGACTTGAAAACCGACACGGCGGTCAATGCGCTTTACATCCGGGCTCACCATGTGATGGAGACCAGCGAGATGAATGTGTTCAACAGCAGCAACACCACCTACGTCAGTGGCACGGCCTTGGCAGCTTCGATTGCCAAGGTTCAAACCATGATTTGGGGGGATGCGGGTGACACGCTGAACATTGGCATCACAGGGTGGACCAAACTGGACACGGTGGTCAGTTACCAAGGGCATACCTTGAATGTCTACAACAGCACGTCGTATGCTGCACAGTTGTTGATTGAACAAACCATCGTCAATGCGTCACACGTGGTTTGATCGGGCATGGAATGATTTCAGAAATTTGTTATTAATACCTAATAATTCATTTATACTGAAATTAACAAAAAATCGATCGAACTGATGATGGACTATTTCAAAATTTACCCGCAGGCCATCTACCTCTATCCGGATGCGCCCCGTCAATTGACGGGGCTGTTGCACTACCAGCTAGAGCAATATGGTTGCTTTTACAAAAGCCGCACTTGCAGTGTGAGCTTGGTCAAAGACGAATCCTTGGGTGGCAAGTGGTCCATCGTGGCCGAAGAGTTCGAGGCGGGCAACAGCACCTTCACAGGTTTCATGGAGGCCTTGAATTACTACATGATTGGTGTGCTGGGTGTCGACCCATTTGAAGAGATCGAACGTGGCCAAAAGGCCAGTGTCAATGTGCACTTCAACGATGTGTTGTTTGACGTGGAGTCGCGTCAGATTGTCAAAATTCCCAAAGCCAAATCAAAATCTAGACTGAGTGCGTGAAGCGACGCTCAGGGCCATGACTGAAATTAGCAAACAAGACCTCGCGGTGATGAATGCAGAAATGGCTGCACGCATCTTCATGCACATCGCGGAACAAAAAAATACTCAAACGGTGGCTCCCGCCAAGACCTACGAACTCACCGACGAAGAACAACAAGCTTTGCGTGACATGTTTGGTCCAGCCGAGGGTGATGCTGACCCACAGTCACCCGACAACCATTCCAAGCCCTGAACGATCCATTTTCAAGCGACAAGGGTAAGTCCTAGGCCCTCGTGTGCTGTTGCTTGAGGGCTCATCGGTATACTAATAGTACGCATACTGAATATATTTGAAAAGGGCTCAACATGAACAACACAACGCAAACTTTGCCCGTGCTGGTCGCAGGCGGCGGCATTGGTGGATTGGCCGCAGCTTTGGCACTGACGCGCCAGGGCTTTCACGTCAAGGTGCTGGAGCAAGCGCCCGAGATTGGCGAGATTGGTGCCGGCATTCAGTTGGGGCCCAACGCTTTCCATGCCTTTGACGCCTTGGGTGTGGGTGAGAAAGCCCGCAGCCGCGCGGTCTATACCGATTACATGGTGATGCATGACGCGATCGACGAATACCAGGTGGGCAAGATCCCTACCGGCGAAGCTTTCATTCAGCGTTTTGGCAACCCCTATGCGGTGATTCACCGCGTGGACGTGCACACCTCGCTCTATGAAGGCGCACAAGAAACCGGCAAGGTCGAGGTGGTGACGTCCACCCGTGTGGAGCGCATCGAGCAAGACGCGCACAGCGTGACGGTGTTCGACCAACATGGCAACGCGCACAAAGGCATTGCACTGATTGGGGCCGATGGCGTGAAGTCGGTCGTGCGAGCCCAGTTTGTGAACGACCCCGCGCGCATCACGGGCCATGTGGTGTACCGCGCCGTGGTGGACAAAAAAGACTTTCCGGTGGACTTGCAGTGGAACGCGGCCAGCATTTGGGTGGGGCCGAACTGCCACTTGGTGCATTACCCCTTGCGTGGTGGCGAGCAGTACAACGTGGTGGTGACTTTCCACAGCCGCAAGCAAGAAGAGTGGGGCGTGACCGATGGCAGCAAAGAAGAAGTGCAAAGCTACTTCCAAGGCATTTGCCCCAAAGCGCGTCAACTGATTGATTTGCCCAAGAGCTGGCGTCGTTGGGCCACGGCCGACCGCGAGCCCATTGGCCAGTGGTCGTTTGGTCGCGTGACCTTGTTGGGCGATGCCGCCCACCCCACCACACAGTACATGGCGCAAGGTGCGTGCATGGCGATTGAAGATGCGGTGACCTTGGGCGAAGCCCTGCGTGTGAACAACAACGACTTTGTCAAAGCCTTCGATTTGTACCAACGCGCCCGTGTGGCGCGCACCGCACGCATTGTGTTGTCGGGCCGCGAGATGGGGCGTCTCTACCACGCCAAAGGTGTGGAGCGTTTGGTGCGTAACGATTTGTGGCGTGGCCGCACGCCTGAGCGCTTCTATGATGCGATGGAATGGCTCTACGGCTGGAATGTGGGCAACTGCTTGTCTGCGGCCACGAACTGATCAATGTCACTCAGATTGGAATTTGCATGAACGATCTTGGAAAACTCGAAGACCTGCCAGCCGACTACCGTGCCGAGCTGACCAGCCACAACCTGGTGCCACTGTGGCCCAGTCTGCGTGGCGTGCTGCCGCCGGGCAAGCCGCGTCCCAACACCCGTGCCACGTTTTGGGCTTACAACACCATCAAGCCCTTGTTGCTCAAAGCGGGTGAGTTGACGCCCATCGAAAAAGCCGAGCGTCGCGTGCTGGTGCTGGCCAACCCTGGCCACGGTTTGGAAAAAATGCAAGCCAGTGCCGCCATGTACTTGGGCATGCAACTGTTGCTGCCTGGTGAGTGGGCGCCTTCGCACCGTCACACGCCCAATGCTGTGCGCATGATTGTGGAAGGCGAGGGCGCTTACACCACGGTAGACGGCGAGAAGTGCCCGATGAGCCGGGGCGATTTGATTTTGACCCCCACCGGTCTGTGGCACGAACACGGCCACGACGGCGACCAGCCGGTGGTGTGGTTGGACGTGCTCGATTTGCCACTGGTGTATTACATGGAAGCGTCGTACCACATCAACGGCGAACGTCAAACCGTGCAGCCTGGTCGTGGCGATCGCCAGTACGCCCGTGGCGGCATGTTGCCCACGCCGGTGTTTGAGCGCTCAGCCAAGACGTACCCCATGTTGCGTTACCCCTGGGCCGAAGCGCGTGCTGCCTTGCTGACCATGGGCGAAGACATGCCGCAACAAGAGGCTGTGCAGCTGACCTATGTGAACCCCGAAACAGGCGAAGACGCTGAAAACATTCTGGGCTTTTACGCGCTGATGTTGCGCCCTGGTCAAAGCTTGCGTTTGCCCGCTCGCTCACCCGCGTGTGTGTTCCACGTCATCGAAGGCGGGGCCGACATCACGGTGGAAGATCAGGCCTTCAGCCTGACAGAAGCCGACACCTGCTGTGCGCCCGGCTACACCGCGGTGACTTTGAAAAACCGCCACGCTGACAAGCCCACGTTTGTGTTCATGGCCGACGAGTCGCCCTTGCATCGCAAACTGGGTGTGTACGAAAACCGCGGCTAAACCGCTGTACTTTTTCCCTTTTCTGCGGGGCCACGGCGTGTGCCCCGCATTCATTTTTTAGAAAACTCTCATGACCACCACCTACCTCTGGACCCCGCCTGCCGTTCAATCCTTGCCCGTGCGCGGCAAGACCGAGCGTTTGCCGATCAACCGTTTGTTTTTTGTGGGTCGCAACTACCACGCGCATGCGGTAGAAATGGGCAAGCCCGTGGACAAGTCGGTGGAGCGCCCGTTCTACTTCACCAAGGCACCACAAACCTTGGTGCACTCGGGTGCCACCATTGCCTACCCACCTGAAACCCAGAACTACCACTTTGAAATGGAGTTGGTGTTGGTGGTGGGCAAGGCGGGCTTTCGTGTGAAAGCCGAAGACGCCCACACCGTGATTTACGGCTACGCCACGGGTTTGGACATGACCCGCCGCGATTTGCAACTGGTGGCACGCGACAAAGGCCGTCCTTGGGACTTGGGCAAAGACGTGGAGCACTCCTCGGTGTGCAGCGAAGTGGTGCCCATGCCTGAGGTGGTGATTGAAAGCGGCGAAATTGCCTTGACCGTCAACGGCCAGACCAAGCAGCATTCGGATGTGAACAAGCTGATTTGGGGTATTCGCGAAATCATTGCCGACTTGTCCTTGTTCTACCACCTGCAACCCGGCGACCTGATTTACACCGGCACCCCCGAAGGCGTGGGCCCCGTGGTGGCTGGCGACCGCATTGAAGGCCATGTGGCCGGTGTGGGCGAGGTGGCCTTGAACATTGCAGCCGCAGAGTGAGGCACTGATGAAGCTCTATAACTTTTTCCGCAGTGGTACCTCGCACCGTCTGCGCATTGCCTTGAACCTCAAGGGCGTGAGCGCAGAGTACATCGCGGTGGATTTGCGCACCGAAGAGCATTTGAAAGAGGCCTTCAAGTCGCTCAACCCACAGGGCTTGGTGCCTGCGCTGGTGCACGACGACAAGGTGCTGATTCAATCGCCCGCCATCATCGAATGGCTGGAAGAGCGTTACCCCACGCCCGCGTTGCTGCCCCAAGACGCCGACCAACGCGCCCATGTGCGTGCGCTGGCCGCCATCGTGGGCTGCGACATCCACCCCCTGAACAACCGCCGCGTGTTGGAGTATGTGCGGCATCAGTTCAAAGCCGACGAAGCGGCCATCAACGCTTGGTGCGCCACTTGGATTTCTGCGGGCTTTGACGCGCTGGAAGCCTTGCTCAAAGCCGACACCCAACGCGGTCGTTTCTGCTTTGGTGACAGCCCCACGCTGGCCGATGTGTACTTGGTGCCGCAGGTGGAGAGTGCGCGTCGCTTCAAGGTGGATTTGACGCAATGGCCTTTGATTGCCGCAGTGGAGGCTGCTTGCATGCAGTTGGAGGCGTTCAAGCAAGCGTCGCCCATGCAACAGCCAGATGCTGGTTGAGGCCGCTTGAAGCTGCTTGAAGCCGCTAAGCTCCAACTGCTTCATTGATTATTCTTTTCACACAAGGAACCCCTCCATGTCTTTGCTTTCCAACCGTGTTGCCAAGATGCTGTGTCTGTCAGCATCGCTGATGCTTAGCAGCTTGGGCGTATCGGCTCAAACCGCTGCCACTTTCCCTAACAAGCCGGTGACCATTGCCACACCTTTTCCAGCGGGCAGTGGGCCCGATGCGGTGCTGCGTCAGGTCAGTGAAAAGCTGTCCAAGTTGTGGGGTCAGCCTGTGCTCATCGTCAACCGCCCCGGTGCCAGCGGCTTCATTGCCATCGACTCGGTGGTGCGCTTGCCAGCAGACGGCTACAACCTGCTGCAACTCGACAGCGAACACATTGGCGCTGTGCCATACCTCTACAAGTCCAAAGGTTTCGTGCCATTCAACACTTTTGACCCGGTGGCCGCTTTTTTCAAAACTCCGTTCCTTGTGGCCGTGGCCACCGACTCGAAGTGGCAAAACATGAAGGATCTGATTGCTGCCGCCAAAGCCGAGCCCACCAAGGTGAACTACGGTTCATGGGGCATTGGCAGCCCAGGTCACCTGGGTGGCGAAGAGCTGGAGTTGCTCACCGGGACCGAGATGACGCATGTGGCGTTTCGTGAAATGTCGCAGCTCTTCACATCGGTGGGATCCAGCGATGTGCAGTGGTCGTTTGGCAGCATTCCCTCTAGCCAGGGCTTGTACAAGGCCGGCAAGATTCGCTACATCGCGGTGGCGGCCCCCAAGCGCCTGCCGCAAATGCCTGAGGTGCCCACCATGGCCGAGTCGGGCGGCCCGGCTGGCTTTGAAGTCAACTCGTTCGTGACCTTGGTCTCGCCCAAAGGTTTGCCAAACGACATCAAGGCCAAGATCAACGCTGACGTGATCAAGGTCTTGGCCGACCCCGAAGTCAAAGCGCGTTTCAACACCTTTGCCTTTGAACCCTTGAGCTGGTCACCCGATGAGATTCGCAAAAACGCAGACATCAAGAGCAAGACTTACGAGCAGTTGATCAAGCGCAAAAACATCACCCTTGATTGATCACCGCAGCGCCCTAGGCGTTGATGGCGCGGTCACTCAGACAAGCGATCCCAAGGCCATTGGGGTCGCTTTTTTTACACCGACACCTTGAACGGCGTGAAGTTGGTGTGTGTGTCGTAGAAGTCTTCGTTTTCTTTGCGCTTTAAAAACGCCACGATACGGTAGGTCATGGGTGTGGCCAGCACTTCCCAACTGGTCTTCAAGATGTACTGCGTGATGGCCACCTGAACCACCTGCTCGGTGGGCCAAATGGCGTAGAAGGCCAGTACGTAAAACAGCGATGAGTCGACCAACTCGCCCGCCATGGTCGAGCCAATGGTGCGCATCCACAAACGTCGGCCCTGAGTCAAGATTTTGAGTTTGGCCAACACAAAGCTGTTGACCAAGCTGCCGGCCCAAAATGCCACGATTGAGCCCATCACAATGCGCCAGGTGTTGCCAAACACCACTTGCAAGCCCGATTGCAACTGGCTGTTGTAGTCACCGGGCGCGGCAGGCAGCGCAGTGACCACAAAGGCCATCAGCGCTGCAAAGGCCAAAGCGCCAAAGCCGCACCACACCGCACGGCGGTCATGGGCGTAGCCATAGACCTCGGTCAAGATGTCGCCAAAGAAATACGAGATGGGAAAGAACAACACGCCAGCACCAAACACCAAGGTGCCCACCAGCGGCAACTCCACCTGGGCCACCTTGCCTGCGCCAATCAGGTTGGCGCACAGCAGCACGGTGACAAAGGCGGCGACGATCAGGTCGTAGTAGCGGTAAGTGCGGCGGTTGTGCATGTCTGAGATTGTGAAGACTTCGCGCCGATTGCGCCACTGGCTGGCGCTTAAACCTTCACGCTGTCTTGGACTTCTTTGACAAAAATCTCTTCGAGCTTGAGGTGACGTGTGGTGATGCCTTGTTCCCAGGCGTACTGGCTGAAGGCTTCCAGCGTCGAGCGATTGCCCTGGATGCCATAGGGCCAGAAGTCGTCGCCCATGATGGCTTGCGACTGCGCCGCATAGTCGGCCACCCAGGGCAGGGGGTAGGACGAGGCGGTGATGTCAGCGGCACGGTGCAGGCTGCGGGTTTTGGCTTCTTCGAAACCTTTGAGCAAGTTGGTGGCGATCCAGCGGTTCTTTTCGTACACCTCGCGCTTGATGGCCATGACATGCATGATGGGGAAGATCTGGGTCTTTTGCCAATACGCCATCTCGACCTCGCGGTAGTTGGGGATCAGGCGTTCCACCAACTCGGGGTGGTTGACAAACGCGCCGGGTGGGCGCGCGCTGAGGGCAGCGTCGAGCGTGCCGTTGAGCAGCATCTCTGACAGCGAGGTGTGGGGCATGGGCGTGTAGCGCAAGCCTGGGGGCAGTTGCAGGGCGACTTTCTCGCGTCGACCGGCGTCGTTCACACCGGCTTGGTGCCAGTCGATGCTGTTGAGGTCCACACCGTATTCGTGGGCCAACATGCCGCGCGAGTAAATGGCTGCGGTTTGTGCCCATTCAGGCACGCCTACTTTTTTGCCTGCCAGGTCGGCGGGCGTTTGGATGTTGCGGTCTTTGCGCACATAGATGGAGGAGTGGCGAAAGGCCCGCGATGGAAACACAGGCACCAGCACCAGCCAGGGGTCGGCTTGCGACACCAGCGAGATGGCCTTGGCAAACGACATTTCAGACACGTCCCATTCCTGAAACTTGGTGAAGCGAAAGAACATTTCTTCCACCGGCACGTGGATGGGGGTGATGTCAATGCCTTCGGCGCGCACGCGTCCAGACATGAGGTCGCGCACATGGTCGTAGTCACCGACGGCGACAGAGAGGTTGAGGTTGGACAAGAGAGGCTCCGTGAGAAAAGTGAATTGAAAAAAAGTGCTCAAGAACCGACAGGGTTCAGTCGGGCTTGATGGCTAAATCGCGAATGATCTTGCTGTACTTGGCTTGGTCGCGTTTGATTTGCGCTTGCAATTCGTCGGGTGTGGTGACCATGGGCTCAATGCCCCCCGCCTTGTTGAAGGCCTCGATCAGATCGGGCGCTTGCAAGGCCTTGGCCACTTCTGCGCGCAAGCGCTGCACCACGGCGTCGGGTGTGCCTGCGGGGGCAAACAAGCCAATCCAAATGCTGTTGTCAAAGCCGGGGTAGGTCTCGGCGATGGTGGGTACATCGGGCATTTCTTTGAGGCGTTGTGCGCTGCTCACCGCAATGGCTTTGAGCTTGCCCGCCTTGATGAGGGCGGCGTTGGAGGTGCCCGAGAACATGGCGATGGTCTCGCCGCCAATGGTGGCCGTAGTGGCCGGCGCGCCGCCTTTGTAGGGCACGTGCAGCATGTCCATGCCGGCGCGGGCTTTGAGCATCTCCATCGTCAGGTGGTGCTGGCTGCCGTTGCCGCCCGAGGCATAAGCGGGTGGTGGCGAGGTTTTTTTCACATAGGCCACAAACTCGGCCAGTGTCTTCACAGGCAAGGCCGCGTTGACCGACAGCACAAACTGGTTGCTGCCCAGCGAAGCGATGGGGATGAGTTCTTTGTTCACATCCACCGCGCCCTTGGCGTACAGGTAGGGGTTGATGACAAACAAGCTGTCCATGCCCACCAGCAGGGTGTAGCCATCGGCGGGGGCACGGGCCACGAACTCGGCGGCGATGTTGCCGTTGGAGCCCACCTTGGTGTCGATCACCACGGCTTGGTTGAGGCCTGTGGAGAGCTTGTAGCCAATGGCGCGTGCAATCAAATCGGGCGCACCACCGGGTGGGATGGGCGACACCAGCTTGATGGCGCGGTTGGGATAGGGCGCTTGTGCCCAAGCCACGGGTGCGCTGATGCCAATCAGCCACAGTGCAGCGCAAAAGAAGGTGCGAGCCAAGTTGTGCAAAGACATGGTGTTCAAGCCTGCGAGGGGTAGACCGAGTGAAAAATCTGCGCGATGGTGCCACAGGCTTGGTGCCTGTCCTGTCCCACATAGGCCAGCACATAGCGGTCGGGTCGCAACACCACGGCTTGCGCTTGGGCACTGTCGAGCACGGCTGCCAGTTCGTGTTGCACATCACGCACACACAATGCGTGTGCAGCGGTGCTGGCGGGCAAGAAGTCGTCGGCGTGGCGAATCACGCGCACCACGCGTGCTTGCATGCCCGCAGGCAAGGGCAACTCGGGCGCATCGGCCCATTGCAGCACGGCATAGCCTGTGCCTAACAAGTCGTCCAGCAGCAGGGTCTGGCCATTGGGCAACTCCATCAAAGGCTGGGTCATGAGTTGGCCGCTCGGAATTTTGGCTTCGGGTATGTCCCAGCGGGCAAAAAATCCCTCAAAGAAACGGGGCTTGGGTTTGAACTTGAGGTGCAAGATGTAGTCGCGCGCCTCGGGGATCAGGCACACCACTTTCAACAAGGTTTGCGCCAACGCAGCACCCAGGCGCGACTTGGGCTGCATGAAAGCGCCAATGCGCAAGGCCATTTGAATCAAGGCCCAGGCGTGCGGTTTGCGCTCTTTCTGGTAGCTGTCCAGCAGTTGGGGCGAGGCACCGTGTTGCAAGTTGGCCGCCAGTTTCCAGGCCAGGTTGGCGGCGTCACGCACGCCGCTGTTCATGCCTTGGCCGGCGAAGGGCGGTGTCAGGTGCGCGGCGTCACCCGCCAGCAGCACGCGACCTGCGCGCCATTGCGTGGCCACGCGTGCGTGGAAGGTGTAGACCACTTTGCGCAGCAAGGTGAGTTGCGCGTCTTGTGGGTCACGGCTATGGATCCACTGGCGCAGTTGAGTGTCTTCCAGCACGGCCTCGGGGTCTTCGCCGGGGTGCAACATGAACTCGTAGCGCACCGTGCTTTGCGGACCGGGCAGGCGAATGGCCGGACGCTGGGGGTCGCAGTAAGTGCGGGTGTGACGAAACGGCGAGGCGCGGCCAATCAAATCGGCGATCAACCATTTCTCTTTGTAGGTGCTGCCCTCCAGCGTGATGCCCAGCAGCTCACGCACCGTGCTGCGCCCGCCGTCGCAGGCCACCAGCCAGCGCGCCGTGTAGGTTTGTGTTTGACCCTCGTGCATGACGGTGGCGTTCACATGGTCGGGGTGTTGTTCCAGGCTGATCAGCTCGTGGCCATAGCGCAGGCTGACATGGCCTTGGCGTGCCATGCCTTCGCTTAAGGCTTGTACCAACAGCTGCTGGCGAAAGGCGTTGCGCTTGGGGTAGCCGTATTCGCGCGAGCTGGGCTCGATCTTGGCAAACAACTGGTTCGTCCACGAGTAGTAATGCACGCCATAGCCTTGCACTACGTTGGGCAACACCCCGGGCAACATGCCTGTGGCTTGCAGGGTGCGCAGGCTCTCGTCGTCGATGGTGACGGCACGCGCTTCATCCACGGGGCCGTTGTTTTTGTCGATCACCAAGGCGTGTAGCCCATAGTTGCCCAGCAGGTGTGCAAGCACCAAGCCGGTGGGGCCGGTGCCCACCACGATCACGTCGAAATTCAAAGGGGTGTTCATGGAAGCGTTGTAGGTGAAGAAGATATTTTTCGTTGGCCGCTGGAGGCCATGCGGGCTTCGATGCGCCGTGCCGCACTGTGCAACTCACGCAGGTTGCGGGCTTGTTGTTCGGGCGTGAGCGCCGAGGCGGGCAACACCACACTCAGGCTGCCCAGCACGCGTTTGCCATGCAGCAGGGCCACGGCACAGCCCACGTTGTGAGGGTCGATCTCGGCCACGGTGGTCACGCTGCCTTCGTTGCGCCAGGCTTTGAGCAAGGCGTTCAGATCGTCCAGGCTGTTAGCCAAACCTGCGGCTTGCAGGGCGGCATGGTCTTTGGCATACAGCTCGGCCACTTTCTTGGGCGGTAAATGGGCCAAGATAATTTTGGAGGTGGCCCCTCGGTGCAGCGGCATGGCTTTACCTCGTTCGTAGCTCACGGCTGATGGCGCATGCTGGCCCGAGGTGTCTTGGATGCACAGCACTTTGTCGTCATGCAAACGACAAATCAGCACCGTGCCGCCTGTGGTGTGGGCCAGTTGTTCTGCAATGTCTGCGGCCGCGCGCAGCAGGGGGTCGGACTGGCGAATTTGCCGGTCCAGCTCCACAATTTTGGGCCCCAGCGAGTAGCCCCGCTCACTCACCCGTTCGATCAAGCCCACGCGGCTGAGCTGCTGGAGGTCGCGGTAAATACTGGCGCGCGAAGCGCCCAACTCGGCCATCAACCATTCGGGAGAAATTTCGGTGCGCTCTGGCGTGAACGCATTGAGCACACGCAAGATGCGGTGGGTGGTGGGCATGCCAGGGCCTCAGCTGCGCATGATGGCTTTGCCCCACACATTGAGCGTGCGCTCTTCGTGGGGCCACACGCCCATGGGCCGGTCGGGGGCGCAGACTTCAATTTCGGAGGAGATCTCTGCCAAATTGCCATCGGGGTCGCGCACCATGAAAAACACGTCGTCCCCGGGGCCGTGGCGCCCGACGCCCCAAACAATTTCGGTGCGCAGGCGACCCATGTGGTCGGCCCAGTCTTTGAGGTCGTTCCAGCTCGGGGTTTCAAACGACTGGTGGTCAAAGCAATTCACGGGCGCGCCAAACAGGGCCAAGCAGTGGTGCAGGTGCTCGGTGCGCAAGAAGCAGGCTTTGAGCTGGCCGCTGTCGTCTTGCACCCGGTCTGACACGATGAAGCCCAGCTGCTCGGTGTAGAACGTCACCAAGGTCTCGATGTGTTGGGTGCGCACCGCGAAGTGCTGGTTGGTGGCCCCAGGCAATGCGCTGTTGACGGACTGAGCTATCGAAGACGTTTGGGGCGGCACAAACACCAGGCACAGGCCTTGTGGGTCGCGCACACCCACGGCGTTTGCGGGCAGGTCTGCAAAACCGCTCAGGTCTTGCTGGGGCAGCGTCGCTGTTTTGGCGCGCAGTCGCGCCCACGCCTCTTGGGTGTTGCAGGCCCACAGCGCGTAGTGCAACTGGTTGGCTTGACCGGGGGAGATGTGCACGGCACGTTGTGGTGCTTCGCACACGTGCGTGTTGCCGACTGTGCGCTGCTGCATGTCGTAGCAGCGCGTGTAGAACGCCGCCAAGGCAGCGGGATCGGGGGATTGCAGGTGCAAGCGCACCAGGTGGGCATCAAGACTCAAAGCGGGCTTTCAGGGCAGAACATTCAAAACGCGCCGACTATCGTGTGAGCGGCCCAACGCGTCAATGATGCATCTCATTATTTGAGATTTTGACAGCAAGGTGACCCACCCGAGGCTTGCTTCTTGCTGACGCGCAGGCGTCAGTTCTAGGTCGTTTTGGGGGCTTTCACGCTGGCGGGAACGGAGGGACTTGGCTACCCTACGCGCTTCTTTCAACCTAGGTGGCAGACAACATGAAACTCAACATCAACGGACGTGTGCACGAGGCCGACGTCGAGCCCGACATGCCTCTTTTGTGGGCCCTGCGCGATGAACTCGACATCAAAGGCCCCAAATTCGGTTGTGGTGTGGCCCAGTGTGGTGCTTGCACGGTGCTCTTGAACGGCGAACCCGTGCGTTCGTGCTCTTACCCCGTGTCGGCTGCTGCGTCACAGAAGGTGGTCACCATCGAAGGTCTGGCCAACAAGAATGGCACCCTGCATGCGGTGCAGCAAGCCTGGATTGACCATGAAGTGCCCCAGTGCGGGTATTGCCAAGGCGGCCAAATCTTGACGGCCGTGGCCTTGCTCAAGAAAAAGCCCAAGCCTACGGACGAAGACATCGATGCCGCCATGAGCAACATCTGCCGCTGTGGCACCTATGCGCGCATGCGCCAAGCCATCCACGCGGTGGCCAACAAAGGAGCACGCGCATGACCACCTCACACCTTACCGCTGGCGTGGATCGCCGGGGCTTTTTGAAGGTTTCCAGCACCGCCGCTGCGGCTTTGTCGCTGGGATTTTTCTTGCCAGAAAAAGGCATGGCTGCCACGGCAGAACGCGTCAATGCCTGGATTGAAATTCAAGCCGACGAGACCATCATCATTCGTTATGCCCGTACCGAAATGGGCCAGGGCAGCCGCACCTCGGCACCACAGTTGGTGGCCGACGAGCTCGAAGCCGACTGGAAGCGTGTGCGCGTGGAATACGCCACCGCGCACGAGAACCTGCGCCAAAAACGTGTCTATGGCGACATGGCCGCCGTGGGCAGCCGCACCATCCGCAACTCGCAAGAGTATTTGCGCAAAGCCGGTGCCACTGCGCGTGAAATGCTGATTGCCGCCGCCGCCCAGCAGTGGGGCGTGCCCGCCAGCGAATGCGTGGCCGCTTTGGGCGTGGTGACCCACACCCCGAGCAAACGCAAACTCAGCTACGGCAAGTTGGCCGCCGAGGCCGCCAAGTTGGAGCCACCGAAAGAGGTCCAACTCAAAGACCCGAAAGACTGGAAGATCATTGGCAAGCCGATCAAGCGGGTGGACATTCCCGACATCGTGACGGGCCGTGTGCGCTACGGCATCGACGCGCAACTGCCTGGCATGTTGTACGCCGCTGTGGCGGCCTGCCCGGTGTTCAATGGCACGGTCAAGTCGCTGGATTCGTCCAAGGTCGACAACCGCCGTGGCATCGTGAAGGTGCTCAACCAAGGCACCTTTGTGGCGGTGGTGGGGGACAACTGGTGGCGTGCCAAAGAGGCCCTCAAAGATGTGGCGATTGAGTGGGACACGGGCGACAACGCCAAGCTCTCCAGCGCTTCCATCATGGCCAGCTTCAAGGAGGGTTTGGACCAGCCCCAACTGGCGGTGGCCCGCAATGACGGTAACGCGCCCGAGGTGTTGGCCAAGGCCAGCAAGGTGCACGAGGCTGAGTACTTCACGCCTTATCTGGCCCACGCCACGATGGAGCCGTTGGTGTGTACCGCTTGGGTGCACGACGGCAAAGTCGAGGTGTGGACCTCCACCCAAAACCCAGAAGGCGTGTTGGCCACCGCGGCTGCGGCTGCAGGCGTGCCCCAAGACCAAGTGTTGGTGCACCCCATGCAACTCGGTGGTGGTTTGGGCCGCAAGGGCGCACAAGACTTCACGCGCCAAGGCGTGTTGATTGCCAAGGCCATGGCGGGCAAGCCCGTGAAGATGGTGTGGACCCGCGAGGAAGACACCCAGCACGACCTGTACCGCCCCGCCAGCTTGGTGCGCATGAAGGCGTCGATGGACGACGCAGGCAAGGTGCAAGCCCTGCACATCCGCGTCAGTGCGCCCTCCATCTTGGCGACCTTGCTCAAGCTGCCTTTGCCCAACGGCATCGACGGCCAAGCGGTGGCGAGTTTCAACGACCACCCCTACAACATTCCCAACAGCTTGGTCGATTACGCGCAGCGCAACACCAATGTGCCCGTGGGCTTTTGGCGCACCGTGGGGCACTCACAAAACCCGTTTGTGCGCGAGTCGTTCATCGACGAGTTGGCTCATGCCGCAGGCAAAGACCCGCTGGCGTTTCGCCAGTCCTTGTTGGGCGAAAAGTTCGTCAAAGACCGTGCAATTTTGGAAGCCGTGGCCAAGGCCGCCGACTGGGGCAAGCCTTTGCCCAAGGGCGTGTTCCGTGGCATTGCCGAAACCGAAGGCTATGGCAGCTACACCGCCTGTGTGTGTGAGGTGTCGGTGAACGCCAAGTCAGAGGTCAAGATCCACCGCGTGGTGATGGGCATTGACTGCGGCTACGCCGTCAACCCCAACAACATCGAGGCGCAAATTCAAGGCAGCGTGGTGCACGGTTTGACAGCGATTTTCTGGGGCGAGATGACGGTCAAAGATGGCCGCATCGAGCAATCGAACTTCCATGACTACCGCATGATGCGTTTCAACGAAATGCCCAAGGTGGAGGCTGTGATTGCCCCCACCGGCGGCTTCTGGGGTGGCGTGGGCGAACCGGCCCAAGCACCGCTGGCACCGGCTTTGGCCAACGCCATCTTTGCGGCCACCGGCAAGCGCTTGCGCTCGTTGCCACTCAAGAACCACGGCTTGAGCTTGGCCCGCGGATGATGCAGCGCAGGCAGTGGCTGCACGCCAGTGCGGCGCTGGGGTGTGGCGCGCTGGGTCTGTCGGTGGGGCAGACCAGCGCTTGGGCCCAGGGCATGGTGTCTGGGCGTTTGCGTTCCTTGTCGGAAATGTTGGCACCTTGGCGTCAGGGGGCAGCCCCGGTGCGTCAAGCGGTGCATTTGCAACTGCCCTTGTTGGCCGACAACGGCCATTTGGTGCCGCTGAGTGTGCGCGTGGACAGCCCGATGACCGAGGCAGATCACGTGCAGGAAATCGTGCTGGTGTCACAACGCAACCCGGTCGAGCGCATGGCCACGTTCCATGTGGGGCCGTGGTCTGGGCGGGCTGAGGTCAGCACCCGGGTGCGCCTGGCAGGCTCGCAAATGGTGTTGGCGCTGGCGCGTATGTCAGACGGTCGTTGTTGCTATGACTTGGCGGATGTGATCGTCACCGAGTCGGCCTGCGTGGACGGGTCGTGACGCCATGGCTTTGAATTTGGCGCGCATGTCCTGGCCCGACCGTGTGGTGGTGGGGGATGTGTTCAAGGTTCGCATCTTGGTACAACACCCCATGGAGACAGGCTACTTGCAAGACAACGAGGGTCGCACCGTGCCGCGCAATGTGATCCAAACCTTGAGCTGCCAATGGGTGGGCGAGGGCGCACCACCGCAAGAGGTGTTTCGGGTCGAGCCTTCATCGGGCATTTCGGCCAACCCCTTGTTTGAGTTTTATTTGCGTGCCACGCGCTCGGGTGAGCTGTGGCTGCGCTGGATCGACGACGCAGGGCAAATGGGGCAGTTGCGCCAAGTGTTGACGGTGCTCAGCGCGTAACACGTATCAAGCGTAAACGTCGACTTCACTGCCCTTGCCTTCAAACAGGGCGGCAGCACTGGGATGGCCTTGTGCTGCATTGGATGCCGCCATCAACAGGCTGTCGGCGCTGGCGCTGAAGGGTCCATCAACCTCTTCAATGGGCGTAGCGCCTTTGGTGACGCGCGACACTTTGGCCACGGGTGGGTAGACCTTGGCCGAGGGGCGGTTGCTGTGGATGCTGCTGACACTCAAGCCCATGGCCAACTCCTTTCTATGTCTGTTTGATAGATCGGCACGACAGCGTGCGGCTTGAGGGGTCGCTCAAATGACTCGGGTACTCCAGCCCCTGTGCGCTGGTTCGCGGGGGGCGTGATACGCTGCACCTCTATGACGACATCGCGCATTTTCTTAGGGCTGATTCTGGTTGGGCTGGGGTCGTTGGGCATAGGCAGTGCTTGGGCGCAAGATTACCCAACACGCCCCATCACCATGGTCATGCCCTACGCGCCAGGCGGGCCTGGCGATGTCATCACCCGCATCTATGCCGCAGCGATGCAAAAGGCTTTGGGGCAACAAATCGTGGTGGACAACACCGCGGGCGCTTCGGGCACGATTGGCACGGCCAAGGTGGCGCGCAGCAAGCCCGATGGCTACACGCTGCTCATGATCCATGTCAGCCACGCCACCAACTTGGCGATGTTCAAAAACCTCTCCTACAGCCCGGTGGACGACTTTGAACCGATTGGCTTGGCCACCGAAGGCCCGATGGTGGTGGTGGCGCGGCGTGACTTTCCGGCCAAAGATGCCAAAGAGTTCGTGGCCTATGTGCGCGACAACGCAGCCAAGTTGAGCATGGGCCACGCTGGCGTGGGCTCGGCCTCGCATTTGTGCAGCTTGATGTTCATGAACGCGCTCAACGTGCAACTGACTTCCGTGCCCTACAAGGGCGCAGCCCCTGCCTTGAACGATGTGATGGGTGGCCAACTGGATGTGATGTGCGACCAAACCACCAGCACCACGCCAGCCACCACCAGTGGTCGCGTCAAGGCCTATTTGGTGGCGGGCAAAACCCGTTTGGCCTCGCTGCCCGATTTGCCGGCCTTGCCCGAGTTGGGGACCTCGGGCTTTGACATCAGCATCATGTTTGGCCTTTACGCGCCCAAGGGCACACCCAAGGCCGTGATCGACAAACTCACCGTGGCGTTGCAAGCCGCCATCAAAGACCCGGATGTGAAATCGCGCCTGGGCTCGTTGGGTGCCTTGCCGGTGACGGCAGAGAAGGCTCGGCCTGACTATTTGCGCGCCCATTTGAAACACGAAATTGAAACGCTCAATCCCTTGTTGATCAAGGCCGGCGTTCAGCCAGACTGAAGTGAGGCTGTGAGATGACTGGGATACGGTTTGCCAACCGACGAGACGCGTTTGTGGCCGGTGTGCGTGCCGCCTTAGGAGCGCCCATGGTGGTGTTGTTTGCAGGCATGGTGGGCTTTGGTGCCATGGGCCGCAGCAACGGCTTCGATGTGTGGCTGATGACGGCCAGCAGTTTGCTGATGTTTGCCTTGCCCGGGCAGGTGGTGTTGTTTGAAATGCTGATCACCGGCTCGTCCTTGTTTGCCATGGTGCTGGCGGTGACTCTGTCGTCCTCGCGCTTCATCACCATGACCGTCACTTTGTTTCCGCAGTTCCACCGCCGTGACCGCAACAACCGTTTGTATGCCGCGGTGCATGTGTTGGCCATGACGGCCTGGGCGGTGTCGATGCGGGAGTTTCAATCGATGCCTGCGAAACACCGCTTGGCCTACTTCTTAGGACTGGCCGTGCCGTGCTGGTTGGTGTCGGTGCCTGGCACGTACTTGGGCTACCAAGTGGCGGGTTGGGTATCACCGCCCGTGACCTTGGCCTTGGTGTTTTTGAACCCCTTGTTCTTTTTGTTGACCTTCACCGAGGTCAAGCCTTGGGCCAACCGCTTGGCGATTGCTTTGGGTTGCGTGCTGGGCCCGTTGTTTTACCTCTGGGACCGTGACACGAGTTTGTTGACCACGGGTTTGGTGGGCGGAACGTTGGCGTATTGGGTGGACCGCCGCTGGCTGCGCCCGGCACCCCAAGAGGTGCGCGCATGACGGCCCCCATGCAAGACTGGACGCCTTGGTTGGCCTTGGTCGGGGCCAGCGTGGGCACGTATTTTTGCCGCGCCATTGGTGTGCTGTTGTCAGACCAAATCAACCAAGAGAGCGAGATTTTTCGCTGGCTTTCTGCCGTGACCTATGCCATGGTGGCGGCCCTGACGGTGCGCATGATCTTGATGCCAATTGGCGTCTTGGCCCAGGTGCCAATGGTGGTGCGTGTGGCGGTGTGTGCGGTGAGTGTGGCGGTGATGATGTCGCACCCGCAACGTCGCTTGGTGCCCGCCTTGTTGACGGGCACTTTGCTGATCATGAGCTACGGCATCATGGCTTGATCTTTTTTTAAATTCAATGAGCACCAATTCTTTCTCCGCGCTGCTCAAACAGCGCCAGTTTCTTCGGTTTTGGTTTGCGCGTTTGGTGGGCATCATGGCCAACCAGATGCTCATGTTGGCTGTGGCCTGGCATGTGTACGACATGACTTCCAGCGCTTGGGACTTGGGGCTGGTGGGCCTGTTTCAGTTCATCCCTGCGTTGCTGATGACCTTGCCAGCGGGGCATGTGGCCGACCGGGTGCATCGCGGGCGCTTGTTCGCCGTGTGCATGTTGGCCCAGGCTGCGGTGGCTTTGGTGTTGGTGTGGGGCATTGAGGGTGGTTTTGCCAGCCGTGAGTTGATTTTTGCCTTGTCGGTGGTGCTGGGTGTGGCACGCGCTTTTCAAATGCCCGCGCAGCAAGCCATCACGCCCACCTTGGTACCCGGCCATTTGTTGCAACCGGCCGTGGCCCTGAGTTCGAGCGGTGTGCAAGTGGCCATCATTGGCGGACCGGCTTTGGGTGGTTTGCTCTATGTGTTGGGGCCCACCACGGTCTACCTCACCTGCGCGGTGTTGCTGTCGCTCGCTTTTGTGTTGACCTGGTGGGTGGTGATGCCGCACACCAAGGTGGCGCACACGGCCGCCACATGGCGCACGGTCATGGCGGGCGTGATGTTTGTGTGTGAGCGTCAAATCTTGCTGGGTGCCATGGCGCTCGATTTGTTCGCCGTGTTGCTGGGTGGCGCGACCGCCTTGTTGCCGATTTACGCGCGCGACATTTTGCATGTCGGACCCGAAGGCTTGGGGCTGCTGCGTGGCGCACCTGCGGTGGGGGCCTTGGTGGTGTCGCTGATCTTGGCGCGTTGGCCGATGCAGCGCCATGTGGGCCATCGCTTGCTGCTGGCGGTGGGCGTGTTTGGTTTGGCCACGGTGGTGTTTGGCTTGTCCGAATCTTTCTGGCTGTCCATGCTGGCACTGGCCGTGACGGGTGCGGCAGACAACATCAGTGTGGTGACCCGCTTGACCTTGATGCAAATGGAAACCCCCGACGACATGCGCGGGCGCGTGGCGGCGGTGAATGGCATTTTCATTGGTGCGTCGAACCAGCTTGGTGAGTTTGAGTCGGGAGCCACAGCCGCGTGGCTGGGGCCGGTGGGCTCGGTGGTGTTTGGTGGCATTGGCACCATGGTGGTGGCGGTGCTGTGGTTGCGCTTGTTCCCCCAGCTGGCGCACCGTGACCGCATGACTTGAATTTTTTTCCCAAAGGATGTCCCGATGAAGATCACTCCATGGCTGTTGTGCAGCCTGATGCTGGGCGCTGCTGGCGCTCAAGCGCAAACCCAAGTCGCACACAAAGACTACCCCAACCATCCAATTCGCATGGTGGTGCCTTATGTGGCGGGAGGGCCGATGGACTTCATTGGCCGCACCTTGAACCAAAAAATGGCGCCATCCCTGGGGCAGAACTTTGTGATCGACAACCGCGCGGGCGCGGGGGGTGCCATTGGCACTGGGGTGGTCGCCAAGTCGGCACCCGATGGCTACACGTTGCTCAACACCTCGTCGAGCCATGCCAGCTTGCCTGTGGTGTCACCCAGCTTGAGCTATGACCCTGTGAAAGATTTCACGCCCATCACCTTGGTGGCCAACAGCGTGGGCTTTGTGGTTGCCGTGGGGCCGAGCGTGAAGGCCAACACCTTGCAAGAGTTCATCGCCGATGCGAAAGCGCGGCCCGAGAAGCTCAACTACGGCTCGGGCGGTGTGGGCAATGTGATGCAGTTTGCGGCCGAGTTTTTCAACACCAGTGCGGGCACCAAGATCAACCACGTGCCCTACAAAGGCGTGGGCGAGGCGATCACCGACTTGATGGCCGGACGCATCGATGTGTGCATTGGCTCGGCCACGGCGCTGTTGCCCTTGGTCAAGTCGGGCAAGCTGCGTGCCTTGGCCATCACGGGCAAAACCCGCTGGGCGTTGATGCCGGATGTACCCACGGTCGATGAAGCGGGTGTGAAGGGCTTTGTCTACACGCCTTGGTACGGCTTGTGGTACCCAGCTGGCACGCCCATGGAATACGTGACGCGCATGCGCCAAGAAGTGGTCAAGGCCTTGGAAGACCCGGAGGTCAAACGCGCATTTGCCGAGCAGGGCTATGTGACGGTGGGCTCCACGCCCGCTGAGTTTGCCAAGGTGATTGCCGACGAGATCGACGCCAACAAACGCTTGGCCACCAAGATCAACTTTGCGGCACCTTGAGGCAGCACTTGTCGCCACTGGCTGGACGCTCCACCACCACGCGAGCCAAATTGGGCAAGGCGTCTTTGAGTTGGGTATGTAAAAACAGGCACAGGTTTTCCAGCGTGGCCGGGCCTAAACCTGCCACTTCGTCTAAGAAGTGGTGGTCGAGTTGGGTGCGTACTTTCTCGACTTCTTGGCGCAAGTAAGCCAAGTCCATCATCATGCCGGTGGCTGGGTCGGGTGTGCCCGCGATGGTGACTTCTGCGTGGTAGGTGTGGCCGTGGATGCGCAGGCTGCCTTGGGCGTCAATCGTTCGGCGCAAGGTGTGGGCCGCTTCAAAGTAGAAGCGTTGGCTGAGTTCAAACGTCATCGAATACCGATCAATTTATGGGTTTGCACGCTCAGTCGCCACTGAGGGTGTGACTGGCAATAGGCGATGGCGGCTGCGGTGTTGGCCGCGGCCAAGGGGCCGTCCATCGGTTGCAGGTAGTGGTGTTCAAAGTGGAGTTGTTCAAACTCTTCGGGATGGTTGCCCGCTTGTGGGTAGACCAGCTTGAGCTCTTGCCCGCTGCGCACCACCAAGGCGCTGCCTGCTTTGGGGCTGACGCACAACCAGTCAATGCCGTCTGGAGGAACCACAGTCCCATTGGTTTCCACGGCGATGGTGAAGTTTTGGTCGTGCAGGGCTTGAACCAGTGCCGCGTCGACTTGCAACAAGGGCTCGCCTCCCGTGAGCACCACCAAGCGATGCGCTTGACCCTGGGGCCAGAACGCGGCAATGGCGAGGGCCAAGTCTTGGGCCGTGGCAAATTTGCCGCCACCGTCGCCATCGGTGCCCACAAAGTCGGTGTCGCAAAACTGGCAGATGGCGCTGCTTCGGTCTTCTTCTCGTCCGCTCCATAAGTTGCAACCTGCGAAGCGACAGAACACGGACGGACGGCCCGCGTTTGCCCCTTCGCCTTGCAAGGTGTAGAACATTTCTTTCACGCTGTATGTCATGGGGATGAACTGTACCGGAGTGCTAACCTCTGCCTATGACACCCATTTCCAGCTTTCTTTTGGTCCGTCGTTTTTTACGCAGTTGTGTCGTCGTGTGCGTCGCGACGTTGGGCTGGGTTCATGCCCAAGCGCCCAGCTCGCCTGCGGCATTGCTGGCGCCGAGCGGTACCTTGCGTGCTGCTATCAACTTGGGCAATCCGATCTTGGCGCGACGCGACCCTGTCAGCGGTTTGCCGGTGGGGGTGTCGGTCGATTTGGCGCAGCAATTGGCGCACCGTTTGGGTGTGCCCCTACAGATGGTGGTGCTTGATGCCGCAGGCAAAGCGGTGGAGGCGGTGACGCAAGACCAAGCCGACATTGGTTTTTTTGCATTGGATCCCCAGCGTGCCCAGGGCGTGGCGTTCACTGGTGCCTATGTGCAAATTGAAGGCAGTTATTTGGTACGACAAGATTCGCCCCTGCAGCACAACGACGAGGTAGATGTGACCGCACACCGTGTGGTGGTGGGCAAGGGCAGTGCCTACGACTTGTTTTTGAGTCGTCATTTGAAGCATGCGCAGATCGTGCGCGCTCCCACATCACCGCAGGTGGTGGACTTCTTTCTGGCCCAGCAGATGGAGGTGGCCGCCGGGGTGAAGCAGCAGTTGGAGGCCGATGCCCAACGTGTGCCCCATGTGCGTTTGTTACCTGGCCGCTTCATGGTGATTGACCAAGCGATGGGCTTGCCCAAAGCGCGTGGACAAGCGGCGACCGAATGGCTGACCCAGTTTGTGCAGGAGATGAAAGTCAGCGGTTTTGTGGCACAGGCGTTGGTGCGGCACCGTATCGACGGTGCGTCAGTGGCACCCTGATGTGGCGTGGTGAAAAGATGTTTAAGTTTTTATGTACAGCGATGGCATGCATGGGGCTGCACGTTTCAGCGCAAACACCGTTGCAAGACCGTTTGACGGGGGACGTGGGGGCCGCTGTTTACAACACGCAGAACATTGTGCCGAGTGACGGTGCGGAAAATTTTGTGCTGCCTTACGCCTACTTTGACTATGGTCGTTTTTATACCCGAGTGGACACCTTGGGGGTGAAAACTGCCCGCTTGGGCATGGGCTACTTGGAGCTTGCAGCACGCATCAGCTTTGAGGGGTTCAAGACAAATACCCCGCGTTTGAGCGGTGTACAGGCGCGTGCCAACCCGGTCCCCGTGGGGTTGGGAACTTACCAAGAGACCCCTTGGGGGGCCTTCTTTGTGTATGGCTTGTACGACACCACCTCGGGTGGCTTTTTGCAAGAGGCCACGTATGCCGCCGAATTCAAGCTGGGGGAGGTGACGGTGTACCCGCAATTGGGCGTGGAGCACCGCAGTCGCAAGTATGTGCAGCATCTCTACGGCGTGTCCGCCGCGGAGTCGCTCAGCAGTGTGTACGGGGCTTACGATGCCAGAGCCTCCACCACACCTGTGTTGGCCATGGCGTTTGAGCTGCCTCTTAGCGAGGCATGGCACCTGAATTTGCAGTTGCGACGTCGCTGGTTGGATTCGGCCATTACCCAGAGCCCATTGGTCTCGACCAAGCTGCAAGACAGTGGGTTTTTCGCCCTGACGAGATCTTTCAAATAAGGACGCAGCGCGTGGATGCCGCGATGACGTTCACGCGCGCTTTCTGAGTGCCCGGCGCAGTTCGGGCGATTGCACGGTGGGCACTTCAAAGGCGGGTTCATTCAAAAACTCGTTGACCGTTTTCTTTAAAAAGCGCGCGGTCTCAAGACTCACGGTTTCGCGTTCGTTGTCGACCGTGATCATGTGGTAGCTGTCGCCCAAGTAAATGAAGTCTTTCTGGCTGGATGACACACGGCGGTAAGCCCATTCAGCATTGCGGATATGAACGGTCTCATCGTCGACCGCATGAAAGAACAACACAGGTGCGTCCACATCAGGTACATGTTTGAGCGCTTCTTTGATGAGCTTGCGTCCTTCTGTGATGTAGTGCATGGTCAAAATATCAGAACCACTTTCAGAGATATGGGCAGACTTCATGGCACGTTTGACCATGGCGCGCATCTCCTCGTTTTTCACGCCATAGGGTTCTTCTTCCTCATAGGTGTAGCGGTTGGCAAAAGGCAGCCACGCGGCCCAATCCAGCAAGAACCGATACCAGGGCATGGCCCAGCCGTCATAGGACAGTGCGGTCGACAACAGCACCAGGGCATGGATGTTTTCTCGTTGTGCCAACACCATGGCCAACGTGGCGCCCATGGAGACGCCAACCACGGACACCGTGGTGTATTGCTTGCGCAATTCCCACAGATGGTTTTGGGCTTGTTCCACCCAAGCCTCCCAGGCTTGTCCAGGGGTACCAAAACAATACCCGGTGATGTCGGGTACCACCGCCGTGAAGCCTTGCTGGTGCAAGTCTTTGGCCATGCGCGCCAATTCGACCGAGCTAGCACCCAGCCCATGTAACATCAAGACGCAGTGCGGCCCGCCTTGAAGGTAAATGCCGTTTGATGCGATCGCGGATTGACTCATGGAAATCAAAAATTCAAAAAATTGGGTGAAGTTTTCTCAGGAACAGGCGTTCTTGGGGGCTTGCTTCATCACACTGGTGGCGTTTGTGATTCGCTACGTGTTGCATCCCTACATAGAACCCTATGCAGTATTTCACTTTTTCATCGTGGGATGTTTGTTAATTCAATATTTGTACGGTTATAAATTTTCTGTCTTTTCAATCTTGGTCAGCATTGGGCTGGGCAATTACTTTTTTGTGCCGCCTTATGGGACGTTTGATCAAATCTCACACAAAGATTTGATTACTTCTCTCAACTTCGCCGTGGTGACTGGCGTGGCTGTGGCCTTCATGGAGTCTTTGCGTCGATCGGTGTACGCCCGTGAGTTGCTGTTGAAGGTGATGGAGTCACGGCACAAAATTTCGCTGCACCGCGAGAATGATCGGATTTTTTACGCCAAAAAAACCAGCGAGGCGTGGGCCATTCTCGAAGAGTTGTTGACGGACTTTGACAAGATCATCTTGATCAAATTCGGAGACGCCGACTACAAGTTGGAGCCTTTGTTTTACAAGTTGGCTCAGAACTTTGATCTGCATGAGCCAGTTGAAAATTGGCAATCTGGTGTGGCGCTTGAAGATGTCCCGGTGTTGAACGGTCATCTCGAAGGATTGGATGCCAACGCCAAAAACACGGTGTTTTTCTCGGTCGGATTTTGCAAGACTTCCGATGTGTTTGAACGCTACCCAGTCGTGGTGGAGCGCTTTACTTTCATGGGCAAGTCGCTGTCTGTGCTGAAGTTGGCTTGAGTTTTTTGCCGAGATGGCAAGCCCTAGAGCAAGGCTGAGGCCATGTTGATCATCAAGGCCACCACGGTGGTGTTGAAGAAGAAGGCCAACACGCAGTGGAGCAAGCCCACACGGCGTTGCGCACGGCTGGTGAAGCTCACGTCTGCAGTTTGACCTGAGGTGCCAATGACGCAGGCGACGTACAAAAAATCGCCGTAATCGGGGGCGTGGCCGCCTGGAAAATCCAACCCACCTGTTTGGTTTTTGATTTCCCCCACGTAGTAGTCGTGGGCGTAATGCAGCGCGAACATGATTTGTGTGAAGCCCCATGAGGACACCATGGTCAATGCCGCCAAGCCGATGTGGGCATAGCGCAGGGTGCCTTGTGCGGTTTTGGCCAATGCCAATTCGGCCACGATGGCAGCCAGGCAAGTCAGCGCTGACATGACCACCATGCCCAGCAAGATGAGACGACCTTCGTCTTGTTGCAGGGCTCGGGTGCGCATGCGTTCGTGGCTGGAGCCGAACATCATGTGCAAAGCTAGCACCAAGTAAAGCAAGGCCCCGACATTCCAGGCCAGGGTGAGCCGGGTGATCCAATGCAAGGCCCACTCGCTCGGGAACAGCACCAAGCTCATCACCCCTAACGCGATGCAAAAACTCAACCTTGGACGGTTGCGCACGATGAGGATGATTTTTTGCAGCATGCGATCAAATTTATCGCTGAGACTTAACCGAGCAAGGCATCGGCAAATTCCTGCGCATTGAACGTCTCAAGGTCTTGCACCGATTCGCCCACACCAATGAAATACACCGGCACCGGTGTGCCACCCGCAGCACTGCGGCTTTGGCTCCACAAGGCAATGGCGGCCAGTACGCCGCCTTTGGCGGTGCCGTCGAGTTTGGTGACGATCAGTCCGGTCAATCCCAGCGCTTCGTCAAAGGCTTTGACTTGCGCGAGGGCGTTTTGCCCGGTGTTGCCGTCAATCACCAGCAACACTTCGTGGGGGGCTGTGGCATCTGCTTTTTGCACCACGCGTTTGATTTTGCTGAGCTCTTGCATCAGGTGCAGTTGCGTTGGCAAGCGTCCTGCCGTGTCGACCAGCACCACATCTCTGCCACGTGCTTTGCCTGCGGTGACAGCGTCAAAGCTCACCGCGGCGGGGTCGCCGCCAGCCTGGCTGACGATTTCCACTTGGTTGCGGTCTGCCCACACACCGAGTTGTTCTTTGGCGGCTGCGCGGAAGGTGTCGGCTGCTGCCAGCAGCACGGAGGCACCGCTGTCGCTCAGGTGGCGAGTGAGTTTGCCGATGGAGGTGGTTTTGCCCGCGCCGTTGACGCCAGCCACCATGATCACGGTGGGTTTGTGTGCACCAATGACCAAGGACTTTTCCAGTGGTTTGAGCAGTTGGGCAATCGATGCTGCCAGCAAGGCTTTGACTTGTGAGGGGTCTGTGGTGCGGCTGTCTTTGACACGCTGCTTCAAATCGGCCAGCAAGTACTGGGTGGCCTGCACGCCAGCGTCGGCCATCAGCAAGGCCGCTTCCAGTTCTTCGTAGAGCGCATCGTCGATTTGCGTGCCGGTGAATACCGTGCTGATGCTTTGACCCGTGCGGCGCAAGCCTTGGCCCAGACGTGCCATCCAGCTTTGACGTGGGCGCTGTGGGGCGGTTGCTGTCGGTGCGGACGTATTTTCTGCGTGCGTTGCTGAAGGCGTGTCCGCCACAGACGGAGCACTGATTTTTTTCTTGAAAAAGCTAAACATGGGTGGGGGTTTCTAGAATCAAGCCATTCTATGAAACCCACTACCCCTTCTCCCAAATTACCCAAAGGCGCTGGCGAGGTTCGCATCATCGGCGGTGAATGGCGTCGTACCAAGCTGCCTGTGGCTTTGAAGCCAGGTTTACGACCCACGCCAGACCGCGTGCGTGAAACCTTGTTCAACTGGCTCGGCCAATCCCTGTTGGGCTGGCGTTGTGTGGATGCGTTTGCTGGCACGGGGGCTTTGGGGTTAGAGGCTGCCTCCCGAGGTGCTGCCCATGTGCAACTGTGCGAAAGTGATGCTGGGTTGGTGATGCAGCTCAACACCCAGGTGGCGCGCCTGAAGGCCAGTGCGGTTCAGGTGCAGCGAGGCGATGGCGTGGCGTGTTTGAAGCAACTGGGCGCGTCGAGCGTGGACCTGGTGTTCATCGACCCTCCGTTTGACAGCGGTTTGTTTGATGCCGCGTTGCAAGCTGCAGCCCAGGCCGTGAAGGCCGACGGCTTTGTGTACCTAGAGGCGCCCGCGCGTTGGAGTGATGAGGCCTTGGCTGTGTTGGGCCTGACGGCCTACCGTCACCTCAAGGCAGGCACGGTACATGCCCACTTGTTGCAGCGAATTGCATAATCCCTTTCAAGTTGAATTTGCAGGAGTGTCCATGGCCAAAAAGCCCGTGATTGCCGTTTATCCCGGCACGTTTGATCCCATCACTTTGGGGCATGAAGACATCTTGGTGCGAGCAACGCATTTGTTTGATCGAGTGATCTTGGCGGTGGCGGCGGGGCATCACAAAAAAACCTTGTTCAATTTGGACGAACGCATGGCGATGGCGCGTGAGGTGATGGTTGCCTATCCTCAAGTCACGGTGGAGCCGTTCAGTGGTTTGGTGCGTGATTTTGTACGTACCCATCAGGCGCATGTCATGGTGCGCGGTGTGCGTGCCGTGACCGACTTTGACTACGAGTTCCAACTCGCGGGCATGAACCGCCAACTCATGCCGGATGTGGAGACGGTATTTCTCACGCCAAGCGCACAGTACCAATTCATTTCGAGCACCTTTGTGCGTGAAATTTCTCAGCTGGGCGGAGAGGGCGATGCCAGCGATTTGGTGTCACCCGCGGTCTATACGCGTTTGATGGCGAAGAAAGCGGCGGCTGCATGATGTGGCGTGCTGGGGTATGACCGACTTTTTACTCATTCGACATGGTGAGACAGACTGGAACAAAGAGCTTCGGTTCCAGGGCCAAGTGGATGTGCCACTCAATGCCATGGGCCAGGCCCAAGCCCAGCGTTTGCAAGAGCGTGTGCAGCAGTCACTCGTTGCTTGGGCTGAACAGGGCCACGTGCCGACACGTGTGATCAGCAGCGATTTGCTGCGGGCGCAACAAACCGCCGAACCTGTGGCGCAAGTCTTGGGCTGTGAGCTCTTCTTGGAGATTGGTTTGCGCGAGCAGTGCTTTGGCAGCTTTGAGGGTTTGCGTGTGCCAGAAATCAAAGTGCAGCATCCTGAGGCATGGCAGCGCTGGTTGGACTTCGATGCCAACTACGCGGTGACGGGGGCCGAAAGCACTCAGGTGTTCCATGACCGGGTGGTGTCTGCTTTGCAGCGTTTGGCCCAACAGTACTCTGGCGAGCACTTGGTGGTGGTGACGCACGGTGGTGTGCTCGACATGGTGTGGCGCAACGCGCAGGCGCTGTCCTTGCATGGTCCGCGCGCGTGTGACATACCTAATGCTGGCTGGAACCAGGTGGCTTGGGCGAGCGGTTTGCATATTCACACCTGGGCTGACACTGCGCATTTGCATGGCATGCCGCCCCAACCGGTGTATCGCCCTGCGCAACTGAAGGTTTGAGTCGACTAACAACCGCTTTGTGGGTACGGTTGTATGGGGCGCGTGGCCTGGGACTGGGATAATCGGGTTTTAGCTTTTGACTCCAACTGGATGTTGCCATGGCCTTGATGATCACCGACGAATGCATCAACTGCGATGTGTGTGAACCCGAGTGCCCGAATGAGGCGATCTTTTTGGGGCCAGAGATTTACGAAATCAACCCCGACAAATGCACCGAGTGTGTGGGCCACTTCGACGAACCTCAGTGTGTTCAGGTGTGTCCGGTGGCTTGTATCCCCGTCAACCCGCAACGGGTGGAGGGTCGAGATGCGTTGATGGCCAAGTTTCGTTTGTTGATGACGTCTGCTTCACCGCCTGCTGTGCCAATCCTGTCTCCGCCAGACGGTTCGCCCAAGGCCTGAACTACATCACGGTTTTTGTGCCGTGTCTGAGCTGGTTTTTTTCTTGACGGGTTGCTTCGCCTTGCCACTGTTTGAGTGGGTGCTGCCATCTTTTGCGGTGAAGTAAGGGTTGACCTTCTGGCTGTGTGCGTGATGAGGTGGTGCCAACGTATCTGGTGCTGTGCCTGATGATTGGGGGAGTGCGCTGTCTTGTGGCCAAGCGGGAGTGACTGCTGGCGAATGGACAGATGCTCGGCGCTCGGATTGGAGGCGGTTTTTCTCCAAGGCTTGCGCCTCGCGCTGTGTTTGCAGTGTCAAACGTTCTTGCGCTTTGGTTTGCTCCGCATTGCGCGTGTCTTGCACTGCGGGGGCTGTGCTGTTTTGGCACAAGGCCGTGGCGCTGTACTGGTCACCACAACGGTAGACGGTCTGTGCGCGTGTTACAGGTGGTATGAGCCACAGCAACGTGGCTGCAATCAGGCAACTGCTTGTGATGCCTCTACTTTGAGTCGGTATCAGACGTCGTGGATGGTGGTGTGACATGCCGTGTCTCCTCTGGCTTGGCCAGCGTGGCCGGCCTGGGAGGTTTGGGCCGGGGCGGCTTGGCGGTATGGACCATTTGTGTGGCTTTGACCATGTCACCCGATAGCAAATGTGGCAGTGCCAAGGAAGTTCGCATCACGCAGTCTTCGATGGCACTGCGTTGATCGGGCGCTGGTTTTTTCAGTACCCAATTGGCAACTTCTGATTTCACCCCCGGATGACCGATGCCGATGCGCAGTCGCCAGTACTGGTCTGTGCCGAGTTGCGCATGGATATCTCGCAAGCCATTGTGCCCAGCATGGCTGCCCCCGAGTTTGAGTTTGGCTTCGCCGGGTTGAATGTCCAACTCGTCGTGCGCAACCAAAATCTCGTTGGGCTGAATTTTGAAAAACCTAGCCAGTGCTGCCACCGATTTACCCGACACGTTCATGAACGTTTGGGGCTCAAGCAGCCAAATGTTGTGGCCGTGAATCGCGGTTCGTGCGACCAGGCCGTGGTAGGCGCGGTCAGGTTGCATGTGCACCTTCAGGTCGCGCGCGATGGTGTCAATCCACCAAAAGCCCGCGTTGTGGCGTGTTGCTTCGTATTCGGGGCCTGGATTTCCTAGGCCAACTAAGAGCTTGATCATGGAGGCTGATTATCCGGGGTGCTTTCCAATGAAAAACGGCCCACCGAGGTGGGCCGTTAGCAGACAGACCAAGAAGATTACTTCTTGCCAGCAGCGGCAGCCGCGGCTTCTGCGGGGGTCGGCTCGTCAGCCTTGGTCGCCACCACGGCCACCAACACGGGGTTGGCTTTGCCTTTGGTCACAGCGGACACGCCAGCAGGCAGTTTGATGTCGTTGAGGTGCAGCGAGTGACCTTTGGTCAAGCCGCTCAGGTCCACAGCGATGAACTCGGGCAGGTCTTTGGGCAAGCAAGACACTTCCAGTTCGGTGGCCACGTGGTTGATCAAGCACTGGTCCACTTTGGCTGCAGGGGAGTTTTCTTCACCACTGTAGTGCAAAGGCACTTTCTTGTTCATTTTGGTGTTGGCATCGATGCGTTGGAAGTCGATGTGCAACACGAGTTGCTTGAACGGGTGGTATTGCACGTCGCGCAACAGCACTTCGGTGTTCTTCCCGTTGAGTTCCATTTCCAAGACAGAAGCGTGGAAGGCTTCTTTCTTGAGGGCGTGCCACAAAGCGTTGTGGTCGAGCTCAATCAACAAAGGCTCAGTGGTGCCACCATAGACGATGCCAGGTGTACGACCGGTGATACGCAGACGGCGGCTCGCACCCGTTCCCTGCTTGCTGCGCTCAAAAGCGACGAATTTCATAGTTTCACTCCAGTGAGAGCCCACCGCGACCAGTGTGGCTCCAGTTTCAAAAAGGGCTGACAAGCAGCCCAGGACAATGTTCGACGACGCGCAATCAGTCTGTTTAGAACAGCTGGTCTTGGTCGGAGAACAAACTCATCACCGACTCGCCTTTGGCAATGCGCTGGATCGTTTCTGCGATCAGCGGTGCCACCGAGAGTTGGCGGATTTTCTTGCAAGCACGCCCAGCTTCGCTGAGCGGGATGGTGTTGGTGACCACCACTTCATCGAGGGCATCGCCTTTGGCAATGCGTTCGATGGCGGGACCCGAAAAAATAGGGTGCGTGCAGTAGGCGTAAACTTTTTTGGCGCCACGCTCTTTCAAGACCTCGGCAGCTTTGACCAAGGTGCCGGCGGTGTCGATCATGTCGTCCATGATCACGCAGTTGCGGCCCTCGATATCACCAATGACGTTCATCACCTCAGAAACGTTGGCCTTGGGGCGACGTTTGTCGATGATGGCCAAGTCGCATCCCAACTGCTTGGCCAATGCACGGGCACGCACCACACCACCCACATCGGGGGAGACCACGATCAAGTCGTCGTAGTTCTTCAGGCGCAAATCACCCAGGAGCACGGGGGATGCATAAATGTTGTCAACTGGGATGTCGAAGAAGCCTTGAATCTGGTCGGCATGCAAATCCATGGTCAGCACACGCGCTACACCTACGGTTTGCAGCAAGTCAGCCACCATCTTGGCAGAAATTGGCACACGGCTAGAGCGTGGACGTCGGTCTTGACGTGCATAACCAAAATAAGGGATGACAGCGCTGATGCGTTCTGCGGAGGCGCGCTTCAAGGCGTCCACCATGATCAGCAATTCCATCAAGCTTTCGTTGGTGGGTGCGCACGTGCTTTGCACCACGAAGACATCGCGGGCACGTACGTTTTGATTGATTTCAACGGTGACTTCGCCGTCAGAGAAGCGGCCCACATTGGCAGCTCCCAGGTCGATACCAAGGTGTTTGGCAATTTCGGCTGCCATCGTTGGATTGGCGTTGCCGGTAAAGACCATGAAGTCGGGAGTAGGGGTCGACATGATGACGGTGACTTTCACTTCAAGATGTATGACGCCAAAGTGCCGTCACTTGCAATCTTTGGCAGGGGAAGAAGGACTCGAACCTTCGCATGCCGGAATCAAAATCCGGTGCCTTAACCAACTTGGCGACTCCCCTACACAGGTCAGCAGCTTTGCAGCTACCAACCGTTAATTGTCGCTGACAACCCAACCAGCCGATGGATGAATTGCCATGTTGCTGCACACCCGCATTTGCCATGAAGAGGGTGGCTCAGGAAGCAACACACCTTCGGGCAACTGCGCAAAAACTGCACTGCCAGATCCGGTCATGCGTGGGCTTAATCCAAAAGAACCTAGCCATTGAAGGGCTTGGTCAATTTCTGGGCACAGCGCCTGAGCCACTGGCTGCAAGTCGTTTCGACCAAAGTCGAAAGGATGAACAGCGAAGACCGACATTGTAGCAGCTTCTGTACGCCTCTCCAAGTTCGGATCACGAAAAATTCGCGCTGTCTCCAAGCCCGCATCGGGTTTGATCACGACAAACTGGCTCGGCGGTAATTCAATCGGTGTAATTTGCTCGCCAATGCCTTCCACCCAAGCGTTGTGGCCGTGCAAGAAAAATGGCACATCGGCACCGAGTGCAAGCCCTAGAGGTAAAAGTTTAGACAGCGGCCAATTCAAGCCCCACAAGCGATTTAGAGCTAGCAGTGTGCTGGCGGCATCTGACGACCCACCCCCCATGCCAGCCTGTGCAGGGATAGATTTTTCCACGGCAATGTGTGCCCCAAATGATGTCTGACTGGCTGCTTGCAAGCTGCGTGCTGCCCGCGTGATCAAGTCGTCGGGGGGAAGTGGGGTGGTCAGGTCTTCGCGTTGAATCACTGAGCGGTCCAAGCGCTCGAAGTGGAGTGTGTCGCACCAGTCGATCAGCATGAAGGCCGATTGCAGCAGGTGGTAGCCATCTGGACGTTGTCCCGTGATGTGCAAAAACAGGTTCAGTTTGGCGGGTGCTAAAACGTCGGTCAGGGTGCGCATGGTGCAACAGCAATCAGTCGATTTTCAGGCGCAGCACCACTTCGGGCGAGGGGGTTGTACGCCGTGCAACGAGGAGGCCTTGCTCAAGGGCGGATAGGTCAGCTTGCCAGCCAGGTGTTGTTGACGGTGTGCCTTGCAACCAATCAAACAAGCTTGGCACAGGCAGTGCGGCGCCAGTGGCTTGTTCTGTCAAAGCCTCCAAAGACTCGAAGGCTTGCTGGTCATTGCCATGCAGCCAGACCACCGAGCCGGGGGCCCAGCGCACGGCAGCCAAGGTGGTGCCCAGCGGGGAGTACAAATCGAGCGCGCCATGCAAGGCATTGCCACGTAACAGAAAACTTGCGCTCATCGATTGAGGTGGGCTGTTGTGAACGACTACGCTCAAGCGACCTTGCCATTCGGGCTGCGTCGGGCTGAGGATGAGCGGGTCACGCGGCATCATGCGCTGGGGGCTTGCGCAGGCAGCAAGCCATAGACAAGTGGCCAAAGCGGCCAAAAGTAGCCATGTCTTTCGAGACACCGGTTACCCCTCAAAGCTCAGGTTTGAGGCGTTGCAGTGTTTCTTGCAAAGTCTCGTTGTCGGGCGCTGACTTGATGCCTTCACGCCAAATTTTGCGTGCTTCATCGCGTTGGCCCATTTGCCACAGCACCTCGCCCAAATGCGCGGCAATCTCTGCGTCGGCACGGTCGTTGTAGGCTTTTTGCAGATAGTTGAGCGCACTGGGCAAGTCGCCTAGACGGAACTCGACCCAGCCCAAACTGTCGGTGATGAATGGATCGTCAGGTGCGAAAGTCAGCGCTTTGATGATGAGTTGCTTGGCCTCTTGCAGTCGAATTTTGCGATCGGCCAACGAAAACCCCAGTGCGTTGTAGGCGTTGTAGTACGACGGCGCTTTGGCGATGACGGCGCGCAGCAGTTGCTCCATCTCGTCGAGGCGGTTGAGCTTTTCAGCCAGCATGGCTTGTTCGTACAGCAACTCGGGTGCATTTGATTGAGCATTCGCCAGTACGTCAAAGGCCGCTTGCCATTGACGCTGGTCACGCAATAACTGCACTTCTGCCAACAAACGGTTGTTTCTTTCTTGGGTGTTGTTGGCGGGTAGTTGGGCCAGCAATTGGCGTGCCTCATTGAGCTTGCCTTGACGCGCCAAAAGTGTTGCACGTCGTGTCTGTGCTTGGGTGATGCCGCGTACAGCGTCTTCTCCCGAGTCTTGTTTGACCATGTTGACGTAGCGTGCCAAGGAAGCTTCTGCTTGTTTGTCTTGGCCTTGTTCAAATTGCAGCGAACCCAATACCAACCATGCTTCAGCTTGCTGTGGGTATCGGCTCGTGACGTCTTGCAACACAACTTGTGCGTCTGCATAACGCTGCAATTCAATCAACACGCGCGCATAGTTCATCGCCAGTTCGGGCGTGTCTTGCTGGCGCATGGCTTGTATGACCAAGGCCTGGGCTTCTTTGACTTGACGACCCATCAGTTCTAGGCCCAGCAGGGCAGGGCCGATGGACTGTGGGTCGATGGCCAGTCCCTTCTGGGCAGCTTCCAGTGCACCTGTCAGATCCTTGCTCGCCAAGCGCATTCTTCCTAGGCTGGTCCAGGCGGCGCCTCCTGTTGTATTGGCTTGCAGGTAAGGTTCGAGCGCCTTGTGTACTACTTCTGTGGCCAGTTTTTTCTCTGTCACCCGGTTGTAGTGTCGAGGAATCAGACTGATGACGACTGCTCGCTCAGGCAGCGGGGCCAACGCGATTTCTTTTTTCAGCGGCTCCAAGCTCTCAGCGGTTTGATTGAGTGCCAGCAAGATTTGCAACACATGGTTGTTGGCTGTTCTGTCTTTCGGATAAGCCTGCGCCCAAGCGCGCGCAGCCATCAAAGCGCCATCGCCTGAGCGCGCTTGTAGCGCGATGTCGACAGCACGGCTGTAGAGCTGGGTGTCGTTGGATCGACGTGCCGCATCAAGCAACAAAGAAAATCCCGCCCCAGGTTCACCTTGGCGCAAGTTGAGTTCACCCAGCAAAATTTCATACAGCAGCTCGCCAGTGAGCGCCGAGTTCTCCACCTTTTCTGGTGCGTCATCGGTTTGCGCGTGACCCCAGGCAGGCCACCCCCCTGCAATGCTGAGCAGCAAGACCAAACGCCAAGCCTGGATAGGGGCTGAGAACAAGGGCAATTTCATGAGGGCATCATAATCGCTGACTGATTTTTGACGTCTGCATCATGCCCGAATTACCCGAGGTTGAAGTTACCCGATTGAGTTTTGCCGATCGCATTGCGCAAGCCCGCATCACGGGTGTGCGTGTGGGCAAAGCCTTGCGTTGGCCTTTGGGGTGTGCGCCGCAGTCATTGCTGAACAGGCAGGTGCTGGGCGTGCGTCGTCGTGGCAAGTACTTGTTGGTCGATTTGGACCAGGGCTTGCTGCTGTGGCACTTGGGCATGTCTGGCAGTTTGAGGTTCAGTCAAGATCGCAGTCCACCAGGGACCCATGACCACTTTGATTTGGACACTGACCAGGGTTTGTTGCGTCTGAACGATCCGCGTCGCTTTGGGGCTGTGGTGTATGCAGAAAGTGAAACCTGTCCACAGGCGGTCAAGCTGTTGGGGCATTTGGGCATGGAGCCCTTGGGTGGGCAATTCGACCTGGATGCTTTTCACCATGGCTTGCGGCAACGCCGATCTGCCATCAAGCAGGTCTTGTTGGGCGGTGATGTGGTGGTGGGCGTGGGCAACATCTATGCCTCTGAGGCCTTGTTTTTGGCGGGTATTCGTCCCACGTTGCGGGCGGATCGGGTCAGCCGGCCACGTGCTGAGAAATTACGTGCAGCCATTGTGGATGTGTTGGCCCGAGCGGTTCTCAAAGGTGGCAGCACATTGCGAGACTTCTCCAGCGCCGACGGTCAGCAGGGCTATTTCCAATTAGAGGCCATGGTGTATGGCCGTGCAGGCGAGCCCTGCCGTGTGTGCGCGACCCCGATTCGCCAGTTGCGCCAAGGTCAACGCTCGACCTATTACTGCCCCACCTGCCAGAAAGCCTGACCTGATGACTCAACGACACATGGGCTTTGCCGAGGCCGTGGTGGCTTGGCAAAAAAAGCATGGACGACACGACTTGCCGTGGCAAAACACGCAAGACCCTTATGCGGTTTGGTTGTCTGAAATCATGTTGCAACAAACTCAGGTCAGCACGGTGCGTGACTATTTCGCACGGTTTTTGCAACGCTTTCCCACGGTTGCCGATTTGGCCGCAGCGCCCTTAGACGATGTGCTGGGCCTGTGGAGCGGTTTGGGCTACTACAGCCGCGCCCGCAACATGCACAAGGCAGCGCAAGCCGTGGTGGCTTTGCACGGCGGCGTGTTTCCTCGCAGTTCAGAAGCTTTGCAAACCTTGCCGGGCATTGGCCGCTCGACGGCGGCAGCGGTGGCTTCGTTGTGCTTTGGCGAACCCATTGCCATCTTGGATGGCAATGTCAAGCGGGTGCTGACGCGTGTGTTGGGTTTCAAGGATGACTTGGCCTCTTCTCGCCATGAGCGTGCGTTGTGGGAGATTGCGCAAACCATGTTGCCAACACGAGATGTAGCACGCGCCATGCCGCGCTATACCCAAGGTGTGATGGACATGGGCGCGACCTTGTGCACGCCCAAGCAGCCGAGGTGCTCCCAATGTCCCGTTCAAGCGCAATGCGTGGCAGCGGCAGAGGGCGCGCCCGAGCGTTATCCGGTCAAAACGCGCAAACTCAAACGAAGTGCAGAGTCGTGGTGGTTGTTGCTGGCGCAAACGTCTGCGGGTGAGGTGTTGCTGGAACAACGGCCACACACAGGAGTGTGGGCCGGTTTGTATGCCTTGCCCATGTTCGCCACTTTGGCGGACTTGCAAGCGGCAGTGCCCAAGCGTCAACGCGCGCACTTGCAAGAGGAGGGCACGTTCAAGCATGTGCTGACCCACAAAGACCTGCACCTTCACCCGGTGCGTTTGGTGTTGCCAAGCGCTCAGGCCTTGGGGCATGGGCAGTGGCTGGCGGGCGATGCATGGCCCAGTTTGGGCTTGCCAGCCCCTGTGCGAAAACTCCTCACAAACCCATGATGTCCAATTCGCGATGACGCTTGAGCGTGACCCAGTCTTGGGTGAATTGCTGGCTCAGGCGCTCCACCAGATACACCGAACGGTGTTGCCCGCCTGTGCATCCGATCGCCACTGTCACATAGCTGCGGTGGTCTTGGTTCAGCTGGGGTAGCCACGAGGTCAAGAACGCAGAAATATCCACCGCCATTTTGTCAACCGGTGGGTGTTGCTTGAGCCACTGAGCCACGGGCTCATCGCGTCCTGTCAGAGGACGCAACTCGGGTTCGTAGTGTGGGTTGGGCAGCATGCGCACATCGAACACATAGTCAGCATGCAAGGGAATGCCGCGTTTGAATGCAAATGACTCGAACATCAAGGTCAGCTGCGTGGCAGGTGCTGACACCAGTGATTTGATGTAGGCCTGCAACTTGGTGTTGCGCAACAAGCTGGTGTCAATGATGTGCGAGGCTTCACGCAAGTCAGCCAGCAATTGACGCTCTAACTCAATGGCTTCAATCAAGTCACGTTGCTGGTCAGGCACGGTGTTGGAGTCTTCTTGCTGCGACAGCGGATGACGACGGCGAGTTTCTGAAAACCGGTGCACCAACACCTCTGTGCTGGCGTCCAAAAAGAGGGGGCGCACATTCACATCCAAGGCACGCAGATGGCTGAGTTGCGGCATCACCAACGGCAGCGAGCCGGCACTGCGCACGTCCATGGCAATGGCCACTTTGTTGGCGCGTTGCTGCTGTTCAAGCTTGACGAACGGCAGCAACAACTCGGGCGGCAGGTTGTCGACGCAGTAATAGCCCGCGTCTTCCAGCGCGTGCAAAGCCACCGACTTGCCCGAGCCGGACATGCCTGTGATCAGAACAATTTCTTGGTTCATGCGCTGCGAACTTTTTTCAGGGCGGGTCTGTGCAACATTTCTCGGGCGTGGGCGAGGGTGGTCTCTGACACTTTCTCTCCCCCCAGCATGCGCGCAATTTCGGCGACGCGTTTGTCGTCTTCCAGTCGGGTCACTTGGCTGGCCGTGCCTTGTGCATCGCTGTGTTTCGAGACCACCAGATGGTGATCTGCACAAGCCGCGACCTGGGGCAAATGGGTGACAGCCATGACTTGGCGGTCACGACCAAGTTGCTGCATCAGGCGCCCCACGGTCTCTGCCACGGCCCCACCCACGCCAGAATCGACTTCATCAAAGATCAAGGTTTGTGCACTGCCCAGCTGGCTGGTGGTGACCGCAATTGCCAACGCAATGCGAGACAGCTCGCCACCTGAGGCTACTTTGCCCACCGGGCGTGGCGTGGTCCCGGGGTGACCCGCCACCAAGAACTGCACGTTTTCCAAGCCACTGGCTGTGGGTTGGTCGGTTTTGTCGAGCTGTACTTCAAAACGTCCACCTTGCATGCCCAACCCCTGCATGGCCTGTGTGATGGCGGTGGCCAGTTTGGGTGCTGCTTTGGCGCGGGCTTGTGACACCACACGCGCCTGCGCTTGGTAAGCCACAGCGGCCTGTGCCTGTGTGGCTTCTAAAGCGCCCAAGTCGGTGGCGGCATCGAGTTGCGACAGCCGTGTGCGCCATTCTTGGTAAAGGGCGGGGAGCTCCTGCGGTGTGCGTTTGAAGCGGCGCGCCAGTGACATCCACAGTGACATGCGTTCGTCGAGCTGGTGCAAACGCTGGGGGTCCAGCTCGGTATGTCCCAAGTAGCTGTGCAACGAGTGCGCCACATCGGCGGCTTGCGCCAGGCTAGACGCCAGCACATCGACCCAGTTGGCAAATTCAGCTTCCACGCTGGCTTGGTCTTGCAGCACATCTTGTGCGCGCGCCAGTTGGTGCAAGGCACCGTTGTCCTCATCTTCGAGCGCGGCTATTGCAGCGCTGGCCGCGTCCATCAGGGCTTGCGCGTTGGTCAAGCGCGTGTGCTGCGTGTTGAGCTCGTCCCACTCGTCGCTGCCAGGCGAGAGTTTGTCGACTTCAGTCATTTGCCAAAGCAGACGCTCACGCTCTTCTTGCAGTGTGTTTTGTGCGTTGCGTGCATCTTGCAGTGCTTGCACGCTGCGTCGCCATGTGCTCCACAACTGACCCAATGGCCCTAAGCTCACACCCGCGTAGGCGTCGAGCAAGCCACGCACTGCGTCGGGGCGGGTCAGGCTTTGCCAGGCGTGCTGGCCGTGGATGTCGAGCACTTTGTCGCCCAAGGCCCGCAACTGGGTGGCAGTGGCTGGGCTGCCGTTTATCCAGGCGCGGCTTTTGCCTTGTGCGTCGATGGTGCGCTTGAGCAACAAGCTGTCGGCGGGTGCACTGTCAGCGTCAAAGCCTTCTTCGTGAAGCCAACTGTGCAGATCCGTGTTGACATCAAATTCAGCACAAATCTCGGCCCGTGCAGCACCTTCACGCACCACGCCAGCATCGGCACGCGCACCCAGTACCAGTTGCAAGGCGTCAATCAAGATCGATTTGCCAGCACCGGTTTCACCCGTCAGCGCTGTGAAGCCACTCGACAGGTTCAGGTCGAGTTCGCGCACGATCACAAAGTCGCGCAAAACGATGTGCTGCAAGCTCATGCCACGCCCTCGTTCCAGTGCAGTTTTTTACGCAAGGTGTCAAAGTAGCTCCAACCCTTGGGGTGCAAAAAGCGCGCCTTGTGTTGCGAGCGACGCACGGTGATGCGGTCCCCAATCAACAAAGAGGCCAACGATTGCATGTCAAAGTTGGCGCTGGCGTCGCGCCCAGCCACGAGGTCAATCACGATCTCTCCGGGGTCTGTCAACACGATGGGGCGGTTGGACAGGGTGTGTGGCGCAATCGGGACCATCACCCAGGCCGGCAAAGAGGGATGCAGCAAGGGGCCGCCCGCAGACAGTGAGTAGGCGGTTGAACCCGTTGGTGTGGCAATGATCAAACCATCGGCGCGTTGATTGGCCACAAAGTGGCCATCCACTTCCACCCGCATTTCCACCATGCCCGAGGTGGCGCCACGGTTGACCACCACATCGTTGAGGGCCAAGGCGTCAAACACACAATGGCCATCGCGCCAGACCTTGGCGTGCATCATGGCGCGGTTGTCTTCTTCGTATTCACCGCGCAGCATGGCTTGCAAGGTGTCGGCAAAGGCGTTCAGCGGAATGTCGGTGATGAATCCCAGTCGTCCTTGGTTGATGCCAATCAAGGGCACTTGGTACTGGGCCAGTTGTCGGCTGTAGCCCAGCATGGTGCCGTCACCTCCCACCACCAAGGCCAAATCGCAGTGTGTGCCAATGCCTCGTACATCCATCACTGGGTAGCCCGACAATCCGGTGTTGGCAGCGGTGTCGTGCTCCAGAACAACTTCACAGTTCTGCGCGTGCAGAAACTGTGCAATGCTCTCCAGGGTCAGCCGTGTAGATGGCTTGGCACCGCCCGCCGTGGGCAGTTGGTATTTTCCGAGCAGTGCGATGTGGCGAAACTTCGATTTCATAGCCAAATTACATCATTAAAATTCGAACAAGAAATGACCATGCTAGACGATCGCGCCAAGTTACTGCTCAAAGCGCTGGTAGAGCGCTACATCGCCGACGGGCAGCCCGTCGGTTCACGCACGCTCTCGCGCGCAACTGGCATTGAACTGTCGCCCGCGACGATTCGCAATGTGATGTCTGACCTGGAGTCTTTGGGCTTGATCGTCAGCCCGCATACCTCCGCCGGACGTATTCCTACTGCGCGTGGTTACCGGTTGTTTGTGGACACCATGCTCACCACCGACCGAAAACAGCTGCACACGCCGCAACTGGTGGCGGATCAACCACAAAAGGTGATTGCCAACGCGGCGCATTTGCTGTCTGACTTGTCTCATTTCGTCGGCGTGGTCATTGCGCCGCGACGCAGCTCTGTGTTTCGTCACATCGAGTTTTTGCGTTTGTCGGAGAAGCGCTTTTTGGTCATCATCGTCTCGCCCGAAGGCGATGTGCAAAACCGGGTCTTGTTCACAGAGGCTGATTACACGCAGTCGCAGTTGATTGAGGCCTCGAATTACCTCAACCAACACTTCTCGGGCATGGCCATTGAGCAGGTGCGTGAAAAGCTGCTGCTGGAAGTCGAGTCCCTGCGTGGAGAGATCGCCACCCTCATGCAAGCGGCGGTGCAAGTGAGCACCGAAGCTTTGACCCAAGTGCAAGACGATGTGGTGATCAGTGGCGAACGCAACCTCTTGTCGGTCAGCGATTTTTCCAGCGACATGGGCAATTTGCGCCGCGCCTTTGATTTGTTTGAACAAAAGGCGCAGTTGGTGCGCTTGCTCGATATCTCGGCCCAAGCCGAAGGTGTGCGCATCTACATCGGCGGCGAGAGCCAGATTGTTCCGATGGAAGAGCTTTCTGTGGTCAGTGCCCCTTATGAGGTGGATGGCCAAGTGGTGGGAACCTTGGGCGTGATTGGCCCAACCCGCATGGCCTACGACCGCATGATTCAAATTGTGGACATCACGTCCAAGCTGGTCAGCAACGCCCTCAGCCACAAGTAGCGCTGTCACCGGTGCAACTGCTCGCCATATGGATTGCGGGAAACCCTCTGTCTGAATTGCGGTTTTTACCCAAAGATGCCAAGGTTTCTGCAACCCTTTAAGAAAGATGTACTTATGACACTCACGCGTTGGCTCAAATTGAACTGTGCCGTGGCGTTGACCGCCGTGGCTTTGTTTGGCATGTCCGCACAGGCTCAAACTGCCCCTGCGTCAAACGGCAAAACCGAAATGCTATGGTTGGGCCAGGCCGGTTTTCGCATCAAAACGCCCGGTGGAAAAATCATTGTGATTGACCCCTGGCTCAAGGGTGGTCCTAAAACACCGGCCAACATCAAGAATGATTTTTCAGCACTGGGCAAGATTGACCTGCTATTGGTCACCCACGCCCACGTGGACCATTTAGGCGATGCCCCCGAGCTGGCCAAGCTCAACAACACGGTGTTGTATGGCCCTGCTGACATGGTCACACCGCTGATCACGCTGGGTGTATTGCCTGCCAACTTGGGTCATCGGTTTAACAAAACCGGCAGCGTCAAACCTTTGCCTGGCATCAAGGTCACGGCGGTGGCTGCTGAACATTCATCCTTGATCGTTTGGAACAATCCTGCGACCGGCAAAAACGAATCGCATCCTGCGGGCGAAGCGGTGGGCTACATCATTGAGCTGGAAAACGGCTTCAAGATTTGGCACATGGGTGATACCGGTTTGTTTGGCGACATGAAATTCATCAGCGAACGCTACAAACCTGACCTCGTGCTCATGCCGATTGGTGGCAACTTCACCATGGACCCCGAAGATGCAGCCTTTGCAGCACGCACCTGGATTCAACCCAAGATGGTCATGCCTATGCACTACAACTCCAACCCTTTGACCAAAGGCACGTTGGCAGAGTTTCAAGATGCTATGAAGGGCAGCCCCATCAAAGTGGTGCCCATGACCGAAGGGCAGACGCTGGAGTTTTAAGCCTTACGCACCCCGAACAAAATGCCGCAGGTCACCAGTGCCAGGCCTGCGAGCACGTTCAGGTGCATGGGCTCTCCCAACACCGCCAACGCGCCCAAGGCAGACAAGCCTGGCACGAGGGCGGTGATCATGGTGGAACGCACGGGCCCATAGTGACGAATCATCATGTTGAACGTGATGCCCGAAATCGCCACCGACCCCACACCTTGAAACATGGCCTGAAACCACAACTCGCTCAGCGGGGCAGTTGCCAAGTGGCTGGGTATCCAACCCATCCATGCGGATACGCCATAGATTGGCACAAACGTGACGCATGCAAACGCAGTGATGGCCATGGTGGCGCGAATGGCATTCAAGCCTTGGCGACGCACCAGCACGCTGTAGATGCCCCAGCACATGGCGGCACTCATGAATAGCACATCGCCTTTCCAAACTTCTCCGCCGTCAAACGCTTTGAGCAAACTGGCGCCTCCTACCAGCACATCGCCCGCCACGATGCATGCCAAACCCATGGCACGATTTTTTGAGATCGGGTCTTTCAAAATCACCATGGCTAGCAGTGATGTCCACAAAGGCAGACTGCCTGGTAACAGCACAGAAGCATGCAGTGCGGGCGCATAGAAAAAACCTGAGTACGCCAACACCGCGTAGAGCAGTCCGCCAAACAAGCCCGTGGCAGCTGTGATGCGCCATGGCAACGGCGATAGACCTAGAAACGAACAAGTGGCCGTACCTGTTTGTCGAGGCCCGCGCATCAGCCACCAGCCCCAAGGCAGCAACACGGTGCTGGCACCCAAGATGCGTAGAAATCCAATGTCCAACGGCAACAAGTTGTGCGATGCCGAGGCACGTGCAATCACGATGAATGATGTCCAAATGAGAACAGTGGTGATGGCAGCAATGAGTCCAATAGACCGGGGTGAAAGTTTCATTGAAAGATGATACGTGGCAGCACATTTACAATGCTCAACTTGGTTTGGGGCGTTAGCTCAGTTGGTTAGAGCAGAGGACTCATAATCCTTTGGTCCACAGTTCAAGTCTGTGACGCCCTACCAATTTCTTGTGATACAATGCTGTCTTTCCAGAGCGGCTGTAGCTCAGCTGGATAGAGTACTTGGCTACGAACCAAGGGGTCGTGGGTTCGATTCCTGCCAGCCGCACCAAATTGAACAAGGGTTTGCATCGAAAGACGCAAACCCTTTTTCTTTTGTCCCTCATGATGTGTTGCCAATTGCTTTAGGTGACCGTGATATTTGGTTTTATCTCCTCTAATGTGGCCTGAAGTTTTGGCGCTTCATCCCTAACAATCACGGAGATCACACCATGCATTTCAAACGTCTGTTCACCCTTGCTTGTTTTGCTGCCACCGCTATGGGTGTGCCGTTTGCTGCACAAGCACAGCAGGGTTATCCCAACCGTCCTGTGAAGATCATCGTGCCGTTTGCCGCCAGTGGGCCGGCCGATAACTATGCACGTTTCATGGCGCAACGTTTGCAAGATGCCATGGGGCAACCTTTTGTGGTGGACAACCGTCCCGGTGCAGGCTCCATCATTGGGACCGATGCCGCAGCCAAAGCGCCTGCGGATGGGTACACCTTGCTGATGATGTCCAACACCCAGACCGTCAATGAATCGTTGATCCCAAACAAGCCCTTCAATTTGTTGAAAGACTTTGCACCGATTGCGCCCGTCAACTATTCCGACTTGGTGTTGGTGGTCAATCCAGCCGTGAATGCCAATTCCTTGCAAGACCTGATCAAGCTGGCCAAAGCCAACCCGGGCAAGTTGAACTATGCGTCCTCAGGCAACGGCACGCCGTACCACATGGCCGGCGAGTTGTTCAAGCACATGGCCGATATTCAAATGACCCACATTCCCTACAAAGGCAGTGCCGCAGCGCGCACCGATGTGTTGTCGGGTCAAGTCGACATGATGTTTGATGCGGTGACCACGATGGCTGAAAACATCAAAGCTGGCAAGGTCCGTGGCCTGGCCACTACTGGTCGTGTGCGCTCTTCGGTGATGCCTGAAGTGCCCACGGTGAGTGAGCAGGGCGTAGCCAAATATGAGGCGGTCATTTGGTTGGGCCTGATGGCACCTGCGGGCACGCCTGATGCCATCGTCACGCGCCTGAACACCGAGGTCAACAAGATCATCAACTCAGCCGATGTGAAAACCGCATGGGCTAAACAAGGCGCCGTGCCAATGTCGATGACGGTGCCCGCTTTCACCAAATACTTGGCAGAGGACGTGGCCAAGTGGGCCACCATCGTCAAAGTATCTGGTGCCAAAGCCGACTGAACGGGCTTGCCATGCCCATGATTCAGTTTGAACTCAATGGCCACACTCAAAGCGTAGACGCGCAAGACAACGACAGTCTGCTGGATGTGTTGCGCAACAGCTGTGGTCAAAAATCGGCGCGGTTTGGCTGTGGTTTGTCGCAGTGCGGTGCCTGCCATGTGATGGTTGACAACCATGCGCTGCCTGCGTGCAGCACGCCCATGTGGTCGGTGGTGGGCAAGCAGGTAGTGACGCTGGAAGGTTTGGGGCAAGCGGACAATCCCCATCCGTTGCAGACTGCGTTTTGCCAGCAACAAGCAGCGCAATGTGGCTATTGCAGCAGTGGCATGTTGATGACGGCGGCCGCTTTGCTCAAGCACAACCCGCATCCCACACCCGATCAAGTGCGTGAGGCTTTGCAGGGTAATTTGTGTCGCTGTGGCGCACACAACCGCATCGTGCGTGCTGTGTGTCAAGCTGCCCAGGCCATGGAGGGCACATGAGCACAAGCATTGATAAACCTACGGTCTTGCCGGGTGGTCTCAATACCAACCGTCAGATTGCGCAATGGTTGCAGTTCTTACCCGATGGCCGTGTGCGCTTGCTGTCGGGCAAGGTTGAAATTGGTCAAGGCATCCTGCATGCGCTGGCGCAAATTGCAGCCCAAGAACTGGCGCTGGATGTGTCATGCATTGATGCGGTCGCAGCCAGCACCGCGTTGAGTCCAAACGAGGCCGTCACTTCGGGCAGTTTGTCCGTTCAGGATTCAGGCATTGCCGTTCGTCTGGCGTCGCGTCACGCCCGGATGTTGTTCACCCAGGCAGCGGCTGCGCAATATGCCGTGCAGGTGCAAGACATTCAGGTGCTCAACGGTCAGTTCATGCACCAGGGGCGGGTGCTGTGTGGCTATGGTGACTTGTGCCATGCAATGGATTTGCACCTTGAGGTGTTGCCCGCCGAGCGTTTGCCCAGCGTCACATTGGCGCCTGGTTCCTCGCCTGTGCGCCCTGATCTCGTCCGCAAGTTTTTTGGCGCTGCCGATTACCTGCAAGACCTTGAGTTACCTGGCATGTTGCACGGACGCATGTTGCGTCCACCCAATTTACAGGCACGTTTGAACGATGACATCTGGTTGCAGGTGTGTGGCCAAGTTCAGCAGTTGCCAGGCGTGCAAGGTGTTTACCGCGATGGCTGCCAAATTGGACTGCTGGCTCAAACTGAAGTGCAAGCCGTTCAAGCGGTTGAATCCCTTCGTCAAGCATTGGTGGAGGAGGCCGCTTGGTTTATTCCGTCTGAGTTGCCTGACGCCACACAGTTGAACGCTTGGTTGCGCAACAGCCCTTTGCAGACCACCACGGTGGCCAGTTCCACAAAAGCCGTCGATGTGGCGCGCGCCCAAGCCGTTCGCACCTTGCAGGCTGACTATGCCCGTGGTTATTTGCACCATGGCTCCATGTCACCCTCGTGTGCGCTGGCGCAGTGGCGCGTAGATGGGTTGGACGTGTGGAGCCATTCACAAGGTATTTTTAATTTGCGCCGCGATCTGGCGCTGGCTTTGGCAATCGCGCCTGAACAGGTCACCATTCAGCACATGCAAGGCGCGGGCTGCTACGGTCACAACGGGGCCGATGATGTGGCGTTTGACGCTGCTTGGCTGGCCCGCTTTGCAAGTGGTGCGCCTGTGCGTGTGCTGTGGTCACGTCATGATGAAATGGCCTGGTCCCCTTTGGGGCCCGCCATGAGCGTGGGCTTGCAGGCCGGCCTGGATGCACAAGATCGTGTGGTCTTTTGGCAGCACGATATCTGGAGTCAAGGCCATGGCACGCGTCCTGGGCGCAACGCCACGCCTGCCTTGTTGGGCTGTTGGTTGCAGCATGCCGAATTCCCGATCCTGCTGGCTGAAAACGCGGCCATGTCAGCCGGTGGTGGCTCCGAGCGCAACGCGGTGCCGCCGTACCAGTTTGATGCGTTGCAGGTGCTCAACCACCGCGTGATGCAGATGCCCATGCGCGTGTCAGCCTTGCGTGGTTTGGGTGCGCACACCAATGTGTTTGCAGCCGAGTCGTTCATGGACGAGCTGGCGCATGCCACAGGCCAAGATCCGTTGGCGTTTCGTTTGCAGTATTTGCAGGACCCACGCGGGCGTGCCGTGCTTGAGCAAGCTGCGACACAAGCCCAATGGCCACACCGCGACGCGCGTCAACAAGCCCATGCGGCCACAGGCGCTGACACTGCCTGGGGACAAGGGTTGGCCTACGCCCGATACAAAAACACCGGGGCATATTGCGCACTGGTGGCCGAGGTGGAGGTGGCTGAACAAGTGCGTGTGAAGCGTCTCTACATCGTGGCTGACGTTGGGTATGTGGTGGATGCCGATGGCGCCTCCAACCAGTTGGAGGGCGGAGCCATCCAAGCCACCAGTTGGACCTTGCTGGAGGCGGCCAAGTTTGACCGAAGCCAAGTACTCAGTGTGGATTGGGAAAACTACCCGATTTTGCGTTTCAACGATGTCCCAGAAGTCTCGGTCGAGTTGTTGTCAGACGCTCAGCACCCGTCCGTGGGCGCGGGCGAAGCCACCATCGGTCCTTGTGCCGCAGCGATTGGCAATGCGGTGTTCCACGCCTTGGGCGTGCGTGTGCGCGAGATGCCGATCACCCCTGAACAAATTGTCAAAGCCATGGATCAAGCGGACACCGTTTGATCCCAAACACATTCAAGGAGTATTGATGGAGTTGCATATCTTGAGCGGTGGTGCAGCCGCTGGTTTGGTCGAGCCTTTGCAGGCGGACTTCGAAGCCGCACACAGCTGTACCTTGCATGGAACATTCAGCGCCGTTGGCGCCATGAAAGAAAAGTTATTGGCGGGCGCACCGTGTGATCTGGTCATCTTGACCCAAGCCTTGGTTGATGGCCTGGTCGCTTCGGGTCATGTGCAACCGGGCAGCACACGTCGCCTAGGCGTTGTCAAAACCGGATTGGCGGTGAAAACGGGCACCCCACATCCTGCGATCAAAACACGGGCTGAGTTGCAAGCGGCCTTTCGTGCCGCTGAAGGTATTTATTTCCCTGATCCCAAGTTGGCCACTGCGGGCATTCATTTCTTGAAGGTGCTCACGACCTTGGGCTTGGATGTTGAGTTGGCTGACCGTTTTCGTACCTACCCCAATGGCGCCACGGCTATGCGCGAGATGGCCAAGGCCAGCGGGCATGTGTTGGGCGGTACACAGGTGACCGAAATCAACTACACCCAAGGTGTCGATTTGATTGGCTTGTTTCCTCAAGAATTCGAGTTGGCCACGGTCTATACCTTGGGCATCGCCTCCCATGCCCAGCAGCCGCAACTCGCCCAGCAACTGGCGGATCAGCTGACGGGTGAGAGTACCCGCGCGTTGCGCATGGCTTTGGGGTTTGAGCTGCAAGACTAAAATTGCGGGCATGAAAACCCACCTTGCTTTTAGTTGTTTTACCTTCGGGTTGTTATTGCTTGGTGGCTGTGCGACACCTATTGCCAAGCCTGCTTTCTATCCGAACGCTTACTACCAGCGTGTAGGCCCTGCGCAAGCAGAGGCAGACAGCCAAGCATGTGCTGATTTGGCACAACGCTCTGAGGTTGGGTCTGTCAACAAAGTAGACGCGGCCCGCGCAGGTGCTGCGGGTGCCGCAGGGGTGGCAACCGCTGGTGTCGTGGGTTCGGTGCTTCAAGGCCACTCACCAGACCTCAGGAACATCGCTGCGGGTGCTGCTGCCATTGGCGCGGGTGGGGCTGCTGCCACGGCGGCTGGTCAATCGGTGGGGGGCAGCAGTTTGTATCGGCGTTTTGTCCAGCAATGCCTGGCTGAACGAGGCTACCAAGTCATTGGTTGGCATTGAGCCCAGGTTTGCATGAGCAAAGCATTCACCCGAGAAACCGACTCGGACGATGACGAAGAGGTCGGTTTACCTCCCCTGCCTGCTGGTGGCAAAAATTACATCACCCCTCAAGGTTACGCGGTACTGCGTGCCGAGCTGTTTGACTTGATGGACAACGAACGCCCGCGCATGGTGGAGATCGTGCATTGGGCGGCGAGCAACGGCGACCGATCTGAAAATGGGGACTACCACTATGGCAAGAAACGCCTGCGTGAAATAGACCGGCGTATCCGCTTTCTGACCAAGCGCCTTGAAATTGCCGAAGTCACGGATCCGAGCGTGCACCAAGGCAGCGACCAAGTATTTTTTGGTGCCACGGTCACGTACATCGATGAGGCTGATGTAGAGCGCACGGTCACCATTTTGGGCATTGATGAGGCGGACAGTCTCAAAGGTCAGGTGAGTTGGATTTCACCCATTGCCCGCGCCTTGCTGAAAGCGCGGGAAGGGGATGTGGTCAAACTCGTCACGCCCGTGGGCGTGCAAGAAGTTGAGGTGGTGGAGGTGCGTTATCCGGCACCTTCAACGCTGGGTTGACGGCTTCAGGCTTCGCGGTCCACGCCCGACACCACCCGTTGCGCCTGCATGACAGACGGCAAGCGTCGCAAGCTGCGCAGCACGGTGTCTAAGTGTTCGGTGTCGCGCACCGAAATCACAAAGCGCAAATCGGTGGCTTCTTGGCCACTCACCTCATCGGCCATGTTCACCAGCGTGATGTCGGCCTCCGCATTGGCAATGGCAGCTGCCACCCGTGCCAACACACCCTTGCCATTGCCGACGGTCACCACAATGGCGACTTCAAAATTGCGCGTGGGCTCTTCAGCCCATTCCACGGCAATGAATCGCTCACTGTCTTTGTGTTTGAGCCGCTGCCCCACGCCACATTCGTGGGTGTGCACCACCAGGCCTTCACCACGACCCAAATAACCCAAAATCGCATCGCCTGGAATGGGGCGACAGCAGGGTGCATATTGCACCGAAGCATTCTCACTGCCATCCACCACCACGCCACCTTGCGACACATTTTCATGTGCGGTGAAACGCTCACGGCTCATGAGCAGGGCGTCAGGTTTTTGTCCGGCTTCGGACAGCAGCGTGGCCAAACGCTTGGCCACAATGCTGGCCACGCGTTTGCCCAGGCCGATATCGACCAACAACTCATCTTGAGTTTTGCTGCCCGTAAAGCGCAGTAACTTGTCCCACATCACTTGGTGTGAGGCATCCACCGCAGGCATTTGCTCAATGCCTTCAGCACGCAGCGCTTGCGCGAGCAATTTTTGCCCCAGTTGCTGTGACTCCACCTGTGCCATGGTTTTGAGGTGATGGCGAATTTTCGAGCGTGCTCTGCCTGTGCGAACAAAGCCTAACCAGGCTGGGTTAGGCGCAGCCACGGTAGAGGTGATGACTTCCACCACGTCGCCGTTGCGCAGTTCTGTACGAAGCGGGACTTGCGCACCGTTGACCTTGGCGGCCATGGTGCGATCGCCCACGTCGCTGTGCACCGCATAGGCAAAGTCCACCACCGTCGCACCACGCGGCATGGCCATGATGCGGCTCTTGGGCGTGAACACATACACCGCATCGGGGAACAGATCAACCTTGACGTGGTCCCAAAATTCGGTGGCATCGCGCGTCTCATCTTGGATGTCGAGCAAGGACTGCAACCACTTGTTGCCCAAGTTGCTGCTACTGTCTTGTGCGGAACCATTGGCCTTGTAGAGCCAATGTGCGGCCACGCCAGACTCTGCCACCAAATGCATGCCCTCGGTGCGCATTTGAAATTCCACATTCAAACCAGAAGGCCCCACCAAGGTGGTGTGCAGTGATTGGTAGCCATTGAGCTTGGCAATCGCGATGTGGTCTTTGAATTTACCTGGAACCGGTTTGTACAACTGGTGCAACACGCCCAACGCGGTGTAGCAGTCGGTCACATCGGGCAGGATGAGTCGAAAGCCATAAATGTCGGTGACTTGAGCAAAACTCAGATTCTTCTCGCTCATCTTTTTGTAGATGGAGTAGAGCGTTTTCTCGCGTCCAGAAATGCGCACTTTCAAACCCGCTTTGGCAAACGCGGCTTCGACTTCTTGCTGCACACGCTGCATCAGGTCGCGGCGGCGATGGCGGGCTTTTTGCACCGCTTTGCTGAGCACTTTGTGGCGCCATGGCAGCAGATGTTTGAATGCCAGCTCTTGCAGTTCGCGGTAGGTTTGGTTCAAGCCTAAGCGGTGGGCAATGGGGGCGTAGATCTCCAGTGTTTCACTTGAAATACGACCCCACTTGCTGCGCGGCATATCGCCCATGGTGCGCATGTTGTGGCTGCGGTCGGCCAGTTTGACCAATATCACGCGGACATCGCGGGCCATCGCCAACAACATCTTGCGAAACGACTCCGCTTGGTTCTCTTCGCGTGTATTGAATTCGAGCTTTTCAAGCTTGGTCAATCCGTCCACCAAGTCGGCCACCTGGATGCCGAAGCGCTCGATCAAATCGGTCTTGGTGATGCCGCAGTCTTCCATCGCGTCATGCAACAACGCAGCGGACAAGGCTTGCGCATCCAGCTTCCACTCGGCGCATTGCGCCGCTACCGCGATGGGGTGGGTGATGTAGGGCTCGCCGCTGTTGCGCAATTGGCCGAGGTGGGCTTCGTCGGCATAGCGGTAAGCACGGCGGACTTGATCCAGACCTTCGGCGTTGAGATAGCCCAGTTTTTCAGTCAGCGCAGCAAAGCTTGCAGCCGCTGCATTGGCGGCTGCTTTGTGGTTGCCCGCAGGGCTTGTCACCACAGGGGAGAAAGGGTTGGCCGAGCTCATAGGCAACACTGTACCCGCAATGAAAAAAGCACCGACTGAGCGGTGCTTTTGGGGGCAGATGAAACGCTGATCAACCTGGAACTTTTTTCAGCATTTCCAAGCCAATCTGGCCTGCTGCAATTTCGCGCAAAGCGGTCACGCCTGGTTTGTTTTTGCTCTCAACTTTGGCCGTGTGGCCTTGGCTGAGCATGCGAGCGCGGTAAGTGGCGCACAGCACCAATTGAAAGCGGTTAGGAATCTGCTCAAGACAGTCTTCAACGGTGATGCGTGCCATGTGGATGCTCCAGAAATCGGTCAAATGAGATTCAAGGCTTCAAAGATGTCAGCCCGTGCCCGGCGTTGGGCCGGGTATTTGAGTCGCTGTGCATGCACGATCGCTTTCAGGTCGAACAAGGCGCGCTCAAACAATTCATTGATTATAACGTAGTCAAATTCTTGCACCTTGGCCATTTCCTCGGCCGCATTACGCAGGCGCAAGGCAATCACTTCAGGGGCGTCCTCGCCACGGTTGTGCAAGCGCGATTTGAGTTCTTCCCAGCTGGGCGGCAAGATGAAGATCAACACCGCATTGGTAAAGATTTTCTTGATCTGAATGGCTCCTTGAAAGTCAATTTCAAGCACCACATCCGCGCCTTGGGCAATGCGGTCTTCAATGGCTTTGCGTGACGTGCCGTAGCGCTGTCCGTGCACGTGGGCCCACTCTAGAAAAGAGTTGGAGGCGACCATTTGGTCAAATTCAGGGGCAGAGACAAAGAAGTACTCTCGGCCGTGTTTTTCTTGTCCGCGCGGTGCCCGCGTGGTGTGTGAGACCGAGGGGCGCACTTGCGCGTCAAGCTCCATCAAGGCTTTGACCAAGCTCGATTTGCCAGCGCCACTGGGTGCTGCGACCACAAAAAGGTTGCCAGGAAAGTTGTCCATCATTCGAGGTTCTGTACTTGTTCGCGGAGTTGTTCAATCAGCACCTTCATGTCCACCGAGATGCGGGTCATCTCCATGGTGGCCGATTTGGAGCCCAGTGTATTGGCCTCGCGGTGCAACTCTTGAATTAAGAAATCGAGCCGTTTGCCGATGCCTTCTGATTTGCCACCTTGGTCCAGCAGGGCATCCATTTCTTCAAAATGAGATACCAGACGTGTCAACTCTTCGGCCACGTCAATGCGAATGGCAAAGGCGGTGGCTTCGGTCAACGCGCGGTCTTGTGCGGCCTCGGGCAGGGTTGCCCCATCGGCCAGGGCCATAGCTTCGCGCCAGCGTTCCAAAAATCGCAGCCGTTGTTGTTCCACCAATTGAGGGACCAAGGGCGCGGCCTGTTGCGCCAGCACACGCAGCTGACTCAGGCGTTCACGCAGGGTTTCGCTCAGGCGTGCGCCCTCGCGTTCGCGTGCGTCGCTGAGCTGTTTGAGCGTTGTTTTGGCCAACTTCAGCAGGGTGGGGCCAATGTCGGCAGGGGCGGTGTTTTGTGAGGTGCTCAAGCGCAGCACATCGGCCACCGACAAGGGGTTGGCTTTGGGCAACCAAGAATGCACCGTGTCTTGTAAAGCGGACAAGCGCTGCAAAAGCTGTGGGGTGGGGGCTCCCAAAGTGTTGTCGCTGCTGGACTCGATGTTGGCGCGCACCTCCACCTTGCCGCGCTTGAGGTGCTTCATCACCAATTCACGCAAAGCGGCCTCGTGGGGTCGCAGCTCCTCGGGCACTTTGAAGCTCAGATCTAGAAATCGGCTGTTGACCGAACGGATCTCAAGCCCCAAACGCAGGGCAGGGCTGGCAGAGGTGTCGGCGGTGTCGGGGTGCAGCTCGGCTTGCGCGCTGGCATAACCCGTCATGCTGTAAATGGCCATGGTGTGAGGAGTAAGAGCAAAGAACGATTATCTCAGTACCTCAGCCGGATATCGGGATTGCCCGACAATTGACAGTTATTGATGACCCCCAACGATTGTTTTTGACCATGACTTCTACGCTCCCTGCATCCCGTCACACCCGCGCTGCCGACCAACTGCGCCCCGTGCGCATCACCCGCCACTACACCATGCACGCCGAGGGCTCGGTGCTGATTGAGTTTGGTCACACCAAAGTGCTGTGCACGGCATCGGTCGAAGAAAAAGTGCCTGGCCACAAAAAAGGCAGCGGCGAGGGCTGGGTGACAGCTGAATATGGCATGTTGCCGCGCGCCACCCACACGCGCAGTGACCGCGAAGCTGCACGGGGCAAACAATCAGGCCGCACCCAAGAAATTCAACGCCTGATTGGTCGCTCCATGCGTGCGGTGTTTGATCTCAAAAAACTCGGTGAGCGCACCATTCACCTTGATTGCGACGTGTTGCAAGCCGACGGCGGCACACGCACGGCCAGCATCACCGGGGCTTTTGTGGCGGCGCAAGACGCGGTCAACACCCTCATCGCCTCGGGCAAGCTCACCGAAAGCCCGATCACCCAGGGCGTCGCGGCCATCTCTGTCGGCATGTTGGGCGATTTGCCCTTGCTTGATTTGGAATACACCGAAGACTCCAGCTGTGACACCGACATGAACGTGGTGATGACCAGCGCCGGGCATTACGTGGAAGTGCAGGGCACGGCCGAAGGCCTGCCATTCACCCGCGAGCAAATGAATGCCTTGCTGGCCTTGGCTGAAAAAGGCATTGGCGAGCTGATCGCTATGCAACAAGAAGCTCTGCACGCCTGATCGCACCATGGCAATCATGAAGCAAATCGTTTTGGCATCCAACAACCAAGGCAAGCTCGCCGAATTGCAAGCCATGTTCGCTCCTTTGGGTGTTGAGCTGGTGCGCCAAGCCGATCTGGGCGTGGGGGAGGCGGAGGAGCCGTTTCACACCTTTGTGGAGAACGCACTGGCCAAAGCACGCCATGCGTCGCGTGTCAGTGGCTTGCCCGCGCTGGCCGACGATGCGGGCTTGTGTGTTGACGCCTTTGGCGGCTTGCCAGGTGTGCAAACTGCCTACTACGCCACCCGGTTTGGTTACGACAAGGGCGATGACAACAATGTGCGCGCCTTGCTCGAGCAAATGGCGCAGGTCGACAACCGCCGTGCTGCCTTGGTCAGCACCTTGGTGGCGGTGCGTCACCCCGATGACCCGGAACCTTTGATCGCTGTGGGCCGCGCTGTGGGCGAAATCACACGTGCGCCCATGGGCCGCAACGGCTTTGGGTTTGACCCCATCATGTATATCCCCCGCTTCGGCAAAACCTTTGCCGAACTGCCCGTGGATGTGAAAAATGCCAACAGCCATCGCGGCCAAGCGGCGCAGCAGATGCTGGCCTTGATGCGTGAACGTTGGTTTTCACCTGCATGAGCACAGACATTCAGCACCTCATGCGTCCTGGCACGCTGTCATTGAGCAGCCTGCCGCCGTTGTCTGTGTACGTGCACTTGCCTTGGTGTTTGAAGAAGTGCCCCTACTGCGACTTCAACTCGCACGAATGGTCAAAGGGGGGGGTAGACAGCTTGCCCGAGCAGCGTTACTTGGACGCCTTGTGTGCCGACTTGGAGAGTGCCTTGCCCCTGATTTGGGGTCGCAGCGTGCACAGCATCTTCATTGGTGGCGGCACGCCCAGTTTGTTTTCGCCTGCGGCCATTGAGCGCTTGATCAGCGACTTACGGGCGCGTTTGCGTTTGGAAGCCGATTGCGAGATCACGCTGGAGGCCAACCCGGGCACCTTTGAGAAAGACCGTTTCAGGGCCTTTCGTGCCGCCGGTGTGACCCGCTTGTCGGTGGGGGTGCAAAGCTTCAACGACACGCATTTGCAAGCCTTGGGTCGGGTCCATAACCGTGCCCAGGCGATTGCAGCGCTGGAAGAGGCCGCCAGCGCTTTTGACACCTTCAACCTTGACCTGATGTATGCCTTGCCGGGTCAAACCTTGACGCAGTTGGACGAAGATTTGGACACGGCGCTGTCGCTGTCGCCGCCGCATCTGTCGGTCTATCACCTGACCATTGAGCCCAACACGGTCTTTGCTAAGTTCCCGCCCCAAGTGCCTGAGGACGATGAGGCCTACGCCATGCTCGACCGCATCACCGAGCGCACCGCCGCTGCAGGCTTGCATCGCTACGAAGTGTCGGCCTATGCCCAACCCAACCACCGCTGCTGGCACAACCTGAATTACTGGCAGTTTGGTGACTATCTCGGCGTGGGGGCAGGCGCTCACAGCAAACTCAGCTTTGCGCACCGTGTGCTGCGCCAAGTGCGCAACCGCGACCCGCGCTTGTACATGGACCACGCTTTGGATGCCACACGCGCTGAACGTGCCGTGGCACAGAGCACCGAGGTGGCACGCAGCGAATTGCCGTTTGAGTTCATGCTCAATGCATTGCGCTTACGTCACGGGTTTTCCTTGGCCGATTTCACCGAGCGCACAGGCTTGCCCGTGACCGCGATTCAAGCCGCTCTGGCCGAGGCCGAGGCCAAAGGCTTGGTGACCCGCGACTTTCAGCGCGTGGTGCCCACCGAGCGGGGCTTTGACTTTTTGAGTGATTTGCAGTCTTTGTTTTTACCGGCAGACAACGACTCTTGAACGCGCCATCAAAAATGCCCTCAAAGGGCATTTACAATATGCGCTGAAATTCAACTCGGAAGCGTGGCAGAGCGGTTGAATGCACCGGTCTTGAAAACCGGCGAGGGTGTGAGCCCTCCGTGAGTTCGAATCTCACCGCTTCCGCCACATACAGTCCCCAGTGCCGCCACGGCACTGGGGATTTTCTTTTTGCGTAGACAAAGGCAAGACGTGTTCAAAAATGTGATCGTGTATCGGGTGGGTGAGGGCTGGGCTCCCACCTTGGCGCAAATCGAAGACAGCCTGGACGCCGAGCGTTTTGTGCCCTGCGGTGCCAGCCAAGAGAAATCAGTGGGTTGGGTGGAGCCACGTGGTGAAGCGCATGGCCCTTTGGTGGAGTCGGTGGCGGGTCAGCTGATTTTGAAACTCAAAATTGAAACCAAATCCGTGCCGGGTTCGGTGGTCACGCGCAAAGCCAAAGAGCGCAGTGCGCACATTGAAACCACCACGGGGCGTAAACCGGGCAAGAAAGAACTGCGTGAGATCAAGGACGACGTGCGCATGTCGCTCATGCCTCTGGCATTCACCAAAGAGTCGTCCGTGGTGGTGTGGATCGACCCTGCTGCTCGCTTGCTGATGATCGATGCCGGCAGTCAGGCCAAAGCCGACGAGGTGGTCACGTTGCTGGTCACGTCCTTGGCGGGATTGAGTGTGACCTTGCTCAACACCCACATGTCCCCGCAAGCGGCCATGACGGCCTGGTTGATCTCGCAAGAGCCACCGCCCGGCTTCAGTGTGGACCGTGAATGCGAACTCAAGGCTGCTGACGAGTCCAAGTCGGTGGTGCGTTATGTGCGCCATCCGCTTGATACGCAAGAGGTCAAGCAATACGTGGAAGGCGGCAAGTTGCCCACACGCTTGGCCCTGACGTGGGACAGCCGCGTGTCTTTTGTGTTGACCGAGGCCTTGCAGTTGAAGAAAGTGGCTTTTTTGGATGTGGTGTTTGAAGGCACCTCGGCTGAAAAAGACGAAGGCTTTGACGCCGATGTGGCGATCGCCACAGGGGAGTTGTGCAAACTCTTGCCGGACTTGTTCGAAGCTTTGGGCGGCGAGATGGTGGTGGCTTAACGCCACCCGCGAGAAGGAGATGGGGTGATGGACCGATTGATCACACAAACTTTTTCCAATGTGCAAACCGGCATCGAGGTGGCCGCCACCTTGGCTTTTGCGCTGTCGGGTGTGATGGAGGCCGCGCGCAAAAAGCTCGATGCCGTCGGGGTGACCGTGGTGGCCAGCGTGGCCGCGTTTGGTGGTGGCACTTTGCGCGATGTGTTGTTGGACCGTCGACCCCTGTTTTGGATGGAGCACTCGTGGTACGTCTGGTTGGTGCTGGGTTTGTGCATTGCCGCCATGTGGTTGATGCGGGCCAAGCACTTTCGCCCGACCTTGCAATCGATCCAGTGGCCCGACGCGCTGGGTTTGGGCCTGTTTGCGGCCAGTGGCACCCAGATTGCTTTGGGCCTGAACATGCCAGCATTGATTGCCGTTTTGATGGGTGTGATCACTGCCACCTTTGGTGGCGTGCTGCGTGACATCGTGTGCAATGAAATTCCTACCGCCTTCAGCGACCACCATCCGTATGCGGTGTGTGCTTTTGCTGGTGGTTGGTTGGTCGTGGGATTGCAGGCGCTCGCGGTGGATGCGACTTTGAGCTTGGCTTGCGGGGCAGGCTTGGCCACCCTCACGCGTTTAGCCGCTTTGCATTGGGGCTGGCAGTTGCCCGAGTGGAAAGTAGACGACGAGAACTGACCCTCAGGTCTCGTCGCCACAGTGCCCAGCTTGGGCAGAGCTTATTCGGCCACGATGCCCTTGAGTTGAATCACGCGGCCCCAGCGTGGGTAGTCTTTGGCCACGATGGCGCCGAGCTCTTCAGGCGTGGAGTGGCTTGCATCCAAGCCAGCGCGGCTGAAGATGTCTTTCACCGCTTGCTGTTGCAAGATGCTGGCGAAGTCACTGCTGAGTTTGTTGACGGTTGCAGCTGGTGTTTTGACCGGCACAAAGAAGGCGTACCAGAGGTCCACATCAATTTCTTTGTAGCCCAGCTCCAAGAAGGTGGGCACGTCTGCTGCCACCGGGTGACGTTTGGGGCTGCCCACCGCCAGCGCGTTGAGCTTGCCGGACTTCACAAAACCTTGGGCCACGTGGATGGGCAAAAAGCCCACCATCAACTCGCCAGCCAGCAAGTCTTGGGTGTAGCCCGCTGTGCCACGGTAAGGCACGTGCAACATGAACGCCTTGGTCTCCAGCTTGAACAGCTCCATGGCCATGTGGTGGGGTGTGCCCACGCCGGGTGAACCAAAGGTGATGAACCCCGGCTTGGCACGCGAGATGGCCACCAGGTCTTTGACCGTTTTGATACCTGTGCTTGGGTGTGCCACCAGCATCAAAGTGCCGTAGGCACCCATGGAGACGGGTGCAAAGTCTTTCACAGGGTTGTAGCTGGTGGTCTTGTAGAGTTGTGAGGCCATCAGCATGGTGTTGGCACCCATGAGAATGGTGTTGCCATCTGCCGCTGACTTGGCCACAAACTCGGCGCCAATGTTGCCACTGGCCCCCGGCATGTTTTGCACCACCACGGGTAGTCCCAGTTTTTCAGCCAGACGTGGTTGCACGGTGCGGGCAATGGTGTCCATGCCCGTGCCGGGCGTGAATGGCACGATGATTTTGACGGTGGTGTTGCTACCCTGAGCCCAGACCTGAACCGCAAAAAGGCAAGCCACGCACGTAAGCAGAAAACGTTTCATGAAGTCTCCTCCGGATCAAGCGCCTGCTTTGGGCGTTGGAATTTTGAACAAGGCTTGCGCGTTGGTTTGGAAGAACTTCTTCTTGGTGGTGGGGTTCATGTCCATGCCATCCAGCGCGTTCACCTCGTCAATGGCGTATTGGTAAGGGTAGTCCATGGCGTACAGCACACGGTCTTCACTCAGCACGCTCTGTGTGAACTCAATCGCCTTAGGCCAAGCCATGCCGCTGTTGGTGATGTGGAAGTTCTCACGCAGGTAGTCGCTGGGTTTGCGTTTGAGCGGCTGAACCATGGGGTAACGGTTTGAGCGCACCGTGGCAGCGTGCATGTAGTCGAGTCGGTAAGCCCAAAACGGTAGGGCTTCACCCATGTGGCCCAAGATGATTTGCAGTTTGGGGAAACGATCAAACACGCCGGAGGTGATCAAACGCAACGCATGCAGGCCGGTCTCGACGCCAAAGCCATACACCGCGCCGTCGAGACCCGCTTCTAGAAAGGGGCCAATCATGTTGGCTGGGGGCGTGTTGGGATGCAGGTAAATCGGCGTGTCGTGTGCCTGGGCTGCTTCAAAGATTTCCCAGAACTTTTGGTCTGACAGATATTCACCGTGGGTGTGTGAGTTGATCACCACCGAGTTCATGCCCAGTTCGTTCACGCCACGCTGGATTTCTTTGGCAGCTTCGGCCGGGTCTTGGGGTGCTACCGCAATCATGCCGACAAAGCGGTCAGGATGGCGACGCACGCCCTCGGCCAATTCGTCGTTGGCGACTTTGGCAAACGACACGGCCAAGTCACGGTCCATGGCTTGTACGCCAGGGGAGGTGAGCGCAATCACTTGCATGTCAATGCCGGCATCGTCCATGTGGCCGATACGCACTTGGTCCAAGTCCACCAAGCAACGCATGATGTGTTGGGCCCGTTCGCTGGGGCTGCTCATGTAAAAGCCCATCAGGCTTTGGAAGCCTGGGTCGACATGCGGTTGCTTCAGGATGTTGCGGTAGATGTCGAGCATCTCAGAAGGGCAAAACGCTTCTTCAGTCGCGATGCGCAGGTAAGGGGCTTTGCCAGGTTTTTGCAGATTTTTGTGTGTCATGGTTTAAACAATGTTGACGCTGAGGTTGGGTAAGCCGTCGATGTGCATTTCAATCACATCGCCACGCACCACCGGTCCGACGTTTTCGGGGGTGCCTGAGTAAATGATGTCGCCCGGGAACAGCTCAAACGCTTCCGACAGTTGGGCGATTTGCTCTGCCACCGACCAAATCATTTGGTTCAGGTTGGCTTTTTGTTTGGTTTGACCGTTGACTTTGAGCCAAATCTCGCCTTGGGTGAAGTGCCCGGTCTGTGCCACTTTGTGCACCGCACCAATGGGGGCTGATTTGTCAAAGCTCTTGCCGATTTCCCAGGGCTTTTTCTGGTCGCCCATGAAGCGTTGCAAGTCGCGTCGCGTCATGTCCAGACCCAGGGTGTAGCCATACACTAGGTCTAAGGCCTTAGCCACTGGAATGTTGCGGCCACCTTTGCCCAACACGGCCACGAGCTCTGCTTCGTAGTGGTAGTTTTTGGTCAGGGGCGGGTAGGGGTGCTGACCCACTGTGCCGCTGGCTACGTATTGAATGGCATCGGTGGGTTTTTGAAAGAAGAAGGGGGGTTCACGCGTCGGGTCTGAGCCCATTTCACGGGCATGTGCGGCGTAGTTGCGGCCAATGCAGTAGATGCGACGCACTGGGAACATTTCGTCTGAACCGACGATGGGGATGTACACCGCAGGCACGGCAAACGGTGTTTTGGGTTGCTGTTGCGCGATGCCGGGTGTGGCACAGCCGACCAAGGCACCGGTGGTGACCAAGGCTGAGTTCTGGAAGAAGTGACGACGGTCCATGCGAGTCTCCTGGGTGTGAAAAGCTTCAAGACTTCAGGGCAAAGCCTGCAATCTCTTTGTAGTGGTCCGAGATTTTGCGCAGCTCGTCTTGGCTGATCAAGTCATCAATGTTGTTGAAGGGTTTGTCCCCACTGAGTTCATCGGCTTTCATGATGATGAAGTCTGGCGGCTGCGAACGGTTGGTCTCCACCACTTTGGCCGTGGCTGGCAGGCGCAGGTCTTGGTAAGCCTTCAAGGTGGCGACGGGGTCGGTGCATTGAGCCAGCAGGTCGGCCAAGGTGCGGGCATCGATCAGCCCTTGTGCTGAGCCATTGGAGCCGCGTGGGTACATGGGGTGTGCAGCATCGCCCATCAGGGTGACACGGCCAAAGCTCCATTGCGGCAGCGCGTCTTTGTCGACCATGGGGTACTCGAACACGCGCTTGGACGACATGATCAGGTTGGGCACATCCAACCAAGGGAACTTCCAGTCTTTGAAATATTCCAGCGTATCGGCTGGGTTGCCTGGCTTGTTCCAGTCGTTCATGCGTGCGCCTTCGAGGCGAATTTCTGAGGTCCAGTTGATGAGCTGGTTGCCTTGACCGTCGACGTTGTCGACGATGGGGTAGATCACCATCTTGCCGGTGTCGATCGAGCCGATGCGGATGTAGCTCTTACCGGTCAAGATGGGCTTATGCACCGTCACACCACGCCAGGTATTGATGCCAGCGAAGCACACCTTGTCCTCGGGGAAAAGTTGTTTGCGCACCGCCGAGTTGACGCCATCGCACGCCACGGCAATGTCGGCTTGCACTTGGCGTGTGTCGCCGTTGGCCAATTGGAAGGTGGCGATGGCGTGTTGCTCGGTCTGGTCCACACGGATGCAGCGGTAGCCGGTGTGGATGCGGTCTGCGCCCAGGCGCGCCATGGCCGCATCGAACATGATGCGGTGCAACTTGCCGCGGTGAATGCCCAGCTCAGGGGTGGCATACCCTGCGTGGCGGCCACGCAGTTCTTTGTAGATGTATTGCCCAAAGCGGTTGTAGAACACGCTCTCGAGGTTTTCAATGCCTACCTCTTCCAGCTGGGGCAGCAGGCCCAAGGCAGCGAGCTCTTTGTTGGTGTGCGGCAGCAGGGTGATGCCCACGCCGATCTCTTTGATATCCGCCACAGCTTCAAACACTTCGCAGTCAATGCCGCGAGCGTGCAAGCCCAGTGCAAAGCCCAAGCCGACAATGCCTCCACCTAAGATCGCTACTTTCATCGTTTACCCCGATACCTGTGAGAATGAGTTTTCGTTAGCATGCAAACGATTATTGTGTCTTGTTCTCAATTGCCAGCTCCTAGATAGAAACCCGAATCTATGCCCTTGATCGACATGTACGAACGCCCTGGTTTTATGTTGCGTCGTGCGCACCAAATTTCGGCAGCTATTTTTGAAGGCAGTTGTGCCGAGTTGGGCCTGACGCAAGCGCAGTACGGGGCTTTGACCGTGTTGAGCCTAGAGCCAGGCATTGACCAAACCCGTCTGGCGCGTGCGTTGGCGTTTGACAAAGTCACGGTGCTGCGGGTGTTGCGCGGTTTGCAAGAACGTGGCTTGATTGCGCGGGAGGTGTCTGAAAGCAGCCGTCGCCAAATGGCCGTACGTTTAACCCCAGCAGGGGCTCGTCTTTTGAAAAAAGCAGAGCTGCCGGTGCACGAGGCCTACAACAAGCTCATGGCCCCATTGAATAGCAAGCAGCGCGAACAATTCATTGCGTTGTTGCAGCAGCTCACCGACGGTTTGGGTGAAGAGGCGCGTGCTGCGTTTGTGCCTTTGGCACGTCCAGCGTCAGGCCGCTGACTGCAAAAAGTCGCTCACCAATGCCCACTGTTCAGGCACATTCAGCGCAGGGGCGTGACCGCAGCCTGCAATCTCATGCACTCGCAAGCGTCCTGAGGCACCCGGTCCGCGACTGCGCATGGCCTCTAGGGTAGGGGGCAGCACCAAGTCGGAGTTGGCACCGCGCAGCACCATCACGGGCATGCTCAGTGCGTCGTACTGGGCCCACATGTCGTACTCAGGGACGGGGCGGAAAAACTGTTGCACGATGGCTGGGTCGTAATGGGGCGTCACGCGGCCATCGGGCAAACGGCGGGTGGATGTTTCTGTCAAATGCCGCCATTGCGCATCGGTGTGAAAGCCAAAGGGCGCATACGCTTGGCGGAAAAAAGCTTCCAGTTCAGGCACCGTGTCAAACGCCTGTGGCGTGCCTGCGTAGGACTTGATGCGTTCGATGGCTGCCATGGCCAGCTCAGGGGCCATGTCGTTGAGTAGCAAACTTTGGATGCGCCCTTTGAACTCCGGCAGATCCAAGCCAGCAGCACACACCATGCCGATGGCACCGCCCATGGAGGTGCCAATCCAGTGGGCGCGTTCAATGTGCAAACCATCCATCAAGGCCAGTGCCAAACGTGCGTAGCGAGCCAGGCAGTAATCGTTGCTGGGGTCATGGCTCCACTGACTCAAACCACGGCCAATGGTGTCCGGGCAAATGACGCGGTAGTTCGGTGCCAGCTGTTGGGCCAGGCTGTCAAAGTCGCGCCCGGTGCGCGCCAGGCCATGCCAGGCGATCACCACGGGCGCGTCATCTGGTCCCCAGGCGGTGTAGTGCAGGTTGAACGGGCCGCATGACAGGTAATGAGAGCTGGGAGACATGGGGGACTTTCAAGGTCGTGGGTACGAGGGCCTGTGCAAGTTGTCTATTTTGCCCATCGGTGCAGCGTTTACGATGGCGCCCATGCAACTGCAAGATATTTTGTATTCCCAAGGCTTTGGCACCCGCCGTATTTGTGCTGGTTTGATTCAGCAAGGCTATGTGCAAGTCGATCTGGGCAACGGCCTGGTGGACTGTGATGACCCACTGCAAGAGGTGGACGTGCATGAAGGCCTCGCGTATTCGGTGCAAGGCGTGCTGTGGCCCTACCACGCCAAAGCCTATGTGCTGCTGCACAAGCCTGCGGGCTATGAGTGCTCACACAAGCCCTCGGCATGGCCTAGCCTGTACACCCTGTTGCCACCGGCGCTGCGGCAGAGGCCGCAAAAAAGCGCGGTGCAAGGCGTGCAAGCTGTGGGACGTCTCGACCAAGACACCACCGGCATGCTGGTGCTGACCGACGATGGCCCCTTGATTCACCGCATGAGCTCACCACGCCACCACGTGCCCAAGGTGTACGAGGTGACCACCGACGACCCGCTCGATGCGAAGCAGGTACAGCGACTGCTCGATGGCGTGGTGCTGGATGACTCACCCAAGCCTGTGCGTGCCGCCGCTTGCGAAGCGGTGGCTGAGCACCACCTGCGTTTGACGCTGACCGAGGGCAAATACCACCAAGTCAAACGCATGCTGGCGGCTGTGGGCAACAAGGTGGTGGGCTTGCACCGTTCACAAATCGGTGCCATGCCCTTACCCGAAGATTTGAAGCCAGGGCAATGGCGCTGGATCAGCGATGAAGAGATGGCGCTGCTGACGGGCAAGTGAAACGCGTCATGGTGCGCTCAGCGCATGGGGCTCAAGGCCTGTCGGCTAAAAATTCTGTAATGTGACGCAGTGACGCTTGTGGCTGGTCTTTGTATGGCGAATGCCCGCAATCGGCCAAGGCGTGGCGTGTGATCTGTCCGTGCTCGGGGGCAATGTCTTCGATTTGGCGCAGCGTGCCGTAGACATCGTTTACGCCTTGCATGGCCAGCACAGGACAAAGAATGTCGTGGCACACGCTGCGAATGTCAAAGCTGCGAAAGCCGTCGGATAGCCACACATCGTTCCATTGCCAAAACGCAGTGTCGACATCTTGGTGAAACTTGGACAAGCGTTCCCGCAAAGGGCCATGCACATAGGCCTCGCGTGCGGCTTCGATGGCACGCAAGGACACCTCTTCCACCATCACATGCGGTGCCATGACCACACAGGCACTCAAGGGGTGGCGTGCGGCGTGGAGCAGGGCAATCGTGCCGCCGTCCGAATGACCCAGCAGCACGGGCTGTTCGATGTGGAGCGCACACAACAACTCAGGCAACACCGCCCAGGCTTCGCGGTGCATGTAGTCGGGCGGCAATCGGTTGAGGCCACGCACATCGGGCACGCTCTGCGATTGGCCGTAGCCTTGGCGCGAATACACCACGCCAGCGCGTCCGGTGGCTTGGCACACCTGTTCGGGCCAAAAGCCCTCGCGGCTGCGCCACAGGGCGACCGAGCCCAGACCTTCGTGCAAAAACACGATGGGAGCTTTGGCTGGCGCATTGGCCGTCGAGGCATGGCCGATCATTTCCACTTCAAGGCGCGTTTGTTTGAGCTGGATCATGGTCATGGCCGCATATTAAAGCCCGACGACACGCTGGGCGTAGAGCCGCTCGTTACACTGGGGGCTGATTTTTTGAAGGTGCATCCACCGTGTTTTTGTTTCAACGATTGACGCTGGCGTTCGCTGGCGTGCTGCTGTGTTCTGCCGCTGCTGTTCAGGCTGCCAACCCCATCTTTGTGCTCAACTCACAAGACGCCAATGTCAGCGTGATTGACCCGGTGACGTGGAAAGAAACCCGACGTATCCCGACGGGCAAAGAGCCGCACCACCTGTACCTCACCCCTGACGAAAAGTCGGTCATCGTGGCCAATGCGGGCGGCGATTCCCTGACATTTTTTGACCCCCGCACGGCGGAGGTACAGCGCGTGGTGCGTGGCACGCTCGACCCTTACCAGTTGCGCTTTTCTCCCGATATGAAATGGTTTGTGACGGTGGCCAACCGCCTCAACCACATCGACATTTACCGTTGGGATGGCAAAGACCTCACCTTGGCCAAGCGCATTCCGTCGGGCAAAACACCCAGCCACATTTGGATCGATACCAAAAGCACCACGGCCTATGCCTCGATGCAAGACAGTGACGAATTGGTGGCGGTCGACTTGGCCACACAAACTTTGAAATGGCGCGTCAAAACCGGCTCGCTGCCAGCCGATGTGTTTGGCACACCCGATGACAAATATTTGTTGGTTGGTTTGACAGGCGGAGACCGGGTCGAGGTGTACGACGTCACGGGCCCACAAGCCAAGTTGTTCAAAACCATTCCTACGGGCGAGGGCGCTCACGCTTTCCGAGCCTTGGGCGATGGTCGTCATGTGTTTGTCGGCAACCGTGTGGCCAACACCATCAACAAGATCGACTACACCACCCTCGAGTCGGTGGCGCAGTTCAAAGCACCCGGGGGCCCTGATTGCATGGAGGTGTCGGCCGACGGCAAGTTGCTGCTAGTGTCCTCGCGCTGGATCAAAAAAATGAGCGTGATCGATCTCAGCACAGGCCAGTTGGTGCGCCAGGTCAAGGTGGGCAAGTCTCCCCATGGCATTTGGACGCTGGACCACGCGAAGCGGTTTTGAGCATGCGTTTTTCGGTGCTCCTGGCCGGGTGCTTGGCCGCGATCAGTTGGGTGGCACAAGCGGCGGTTCCCTGCAACAAGCCGTTGTATCTGACCTTTGACACCGGCCACATGGGCGTGGCGCCCTTGGTGGCCGAGGTGCTCAACCGCCAGCAGGTCAAGGTCACATTTTTTGCGGCTCATGAACCCACACAAGAGGGTGACGGCACCTTGGGCGAGCACTGGGCTGCTTGGTGGCGTGCCCGTGGCGCCGAAGGTCATGCCTTTGCTTCGCACACTTACGACCATGTCTACTGGCGTGCCGACCAGCCGCAGGGTCGCTGGTTGATGCGTGCCAGCGCGGGTCCGAAAAAGGGCTTGGTTGAGTCCTGGGACGCTGCCCAGTACTGCCAAGAACTGCAACGCGCCAACACCCGCTTGCAGCAACTCACGGGGCAAAAGCCTTTGCCCTTGTTTCGTGCGCCCGGTGGCAAGACCTCGCCCTCGTTGCTGGCAGCAGCCAAACAATGTGGGTTTGCCCATGTGGGGTGGGCCGATGCGGGCTTCTTGGGGGACGAGTTGCCCAGTGACAAATACCCCAATGCCATGTTGCTCAAGCGGGCCTTGAAGAACATCCGCTCGGGTGACATCTTGATGGCCCATTTGGGCATCTGGTCGCGCCAAGATGCTTGGGCACCGGCTGTGTTGGAGCCCTTGGTTGAAGGCCTCAAGGCCAAAGGGTTTTGTTTTGCCACACTGCGAGACCACCCACAATACAACGCATGGACACACTGATCGATGGGTTTGCCAACGTGCAAGCCGCTTTGTATGAAAACTGGTTGCAGCCTTTGGCCTTTGCTTTGGGGCTGGGCAGCCGACTGGAAGATGTTTTCAATGGCACTGGTTGGTTGTTGGTGGGGCTGATACAGCTGGCGGTCATGCTGTTGGTGATTGAGCCTTTGCAGCGCTGGCGCCCCGTTGAGCCGGTGGTCAACCCGCAGGCGGTGCGTACCGATGTGATTTACACCCTGATTCACCGTTTGGGCTTGTTTCGCATTGCGCTGTTTTTCACCATTGACCCCTTCATGGACGACTTGATGGGGCATCTGCGCACGGCAGGCATGGGGACTTTTCATCTTGAAGATATTTGGCCGGGTGTGACCGATGGGGCGTGGGCCAGCTTCTTGATGTATTTGGTGGTCTTTGACTTTGTGGGCTACTGGCTGCATCGTGCACAACACCAATGGCATTGGTGGTGGGCGCTGCATGCAGTACACCATTCTCAGCGCCATATGACGCAATGGACGGACAACCGCAACCACCTGCTAGACGATGTGATGGGTGCCGTGATTTGGGTGGTGGTGGCGCAGTTGATTGGCATTGCACCCAGCCAGTTTGTGGCGGTGGTGGCCATCACGCAATTGAGCGAAAACTTTCAGCATGCCAATTTGGCGATCAGCTTTGGTCATTGGGGGGAGCGGCTGTGGGTCAGTCCGCGTTTTCATCGTTTGCACCACGGGGTGGGCATTGGTCATGAAAGCCCTGCGCCGCGCACCGACGTATCGCGTGAGGTTCTGGGGGGACACAACTTTGGCGTGCTCCTGCCTTGGTGGGACATCTGCTTTGGTACAGCAGATTTTTCCCAGCGCTTTGAAGCGACCGGTATCCGCGACCAAGTGGAGCAGGGTCGCGATTACGGTGAAGGTTTTTTGGCCCAGCAAAAATTGGGTTTGAAACGTTTCATGGCGGCTTTACGTCCGGAATCCAAGGCGAACTCGGCCCGTTGAGGCTGGGTTATGCTTTTGTGATGCGTTTGTTTTTTGATTCTTTTTGGCGTGCTTGGGCTTATTGCCTGATGCCACGCGTCATGCTGCTCTCCTTGTTGCCATTGGTCATGCTGCTGTTGGTAGCCCTGAGTTGGGGTTACTTTTATTGGTTGCCCACCCAAGATTGGGTGCGTGACATGTTGGACAGTTGGCAGCTGTTGCAAAGCATGCTGGACTGGATGCAAGCGCACGGCGCCGCCAACTTGCAGGGCGTGATGGTGCCTTTGGTGGTGATTTTTTCGGTCACCCCTTTGCTGGTGGTCATGACCTTGTTGGCGGTGTCCTTGATGATGGGGCCGGCCTTGGTGGACTTGGTGGTGCAACGCCGTTTTCAACACTTGGCGCTCAAACACGGTGGTTCTGCCATGACCAGCTTGGTCTGGACCGTGGGCTCCACCCTGGCGGCCATGTTGACCATGGTCATCACCTTGCCCCTGTGGTTGTTGCCGCCTCTGATGTTTGTTATTCCCCCTCTGATTTGGGGTTGGCTGAGTTACCGCGTGATGGTGTTCGATGCTTTGGCGGTGCATGCAAGCCGTGAAGAACGACTAGAGATTGGTCGCCGCCATCGCGGTTGGTTGCTGTTGATTGGTGTGCTCACAGGGTATCTGGGGGCTTTGCCGAGCGTGGTCTGGGCGTCAGGCGCTTTGTTTGCCGCCGCCTTTGTGGTGCTGGTCCCGGTGGCTATTTGGATTTATGCCGTGGTGTTCGCATTCACCGCGTTGTGGTTCACCCACTACAGCTTGGCTGCTTTGGAAAGTCTGCGTGCGGAGTCGGACTCTGTGGTGGTCGGCGTCTCGGTTGCCTTGCCCGCGCTAGCATCTGAGGATGAGCAACACAACCCACCCCCCGCGCCCTGAGTTTGGGCTGATCATCGTCGGTGACGAGATCTTGTCTGGCAAACGTGCTGACAAGCACATGCCCAAAACCATTGAACTGCTGGCCGAACGTGGCCTGTCCCTTGATTGGGCCGACTACGTGGGCGACTCGCCTGAACGCATCACCCATACCCTCAAGCGTGCATTTGAGAGCCACAGCATTGTGTTTTCATGCGGAGGCATTGGCGCCACGCCCGATGACCACACCCGTCAATGCGCAGGCCGCGCGTTGGGCGTTGACTTGGTGCTGCATCCCGAGGCTGAGGTGTTGATTCGCGCACGCATGCAAGATGTCGCCAAAGAACAAGGCGTGCCGTATGAGCCTGACCGTGATGACAACAAGCACCGCTTGAACATGGGCGTGTTTCCACAAGGCGCAAAGATCATTCCGAACCCCTACAACAAAATCCCGGGATTCAGCTGTTTCGGGTCTGAGGGCGGCGCTGTGCACTTTGTGCCAGGCTTTCCGGTGATGGCCTGGCCCATGATCGCTTGGGTTCTTGACACCTACTACCCCCACTTCTTTCAGACCAATGCCTGGGTTGAGAAGTCGGTGATCGTTTTTGGCGCGATGGAGGCGTCGCTCACACCTTTGATGGAAACCATCGAGCAAGACCACCCCGGCGTCAAAGTGTTCAGCTTGCCCAGCGTGGACCATCCCCAATACGGCCGCCATATTGAGCTGGGTGTCAAAGGCGATCCAACGCGAGTGGACCAGGCCTACCCACAATTGCTGGAAGGTTTGAAGCCCTTTGGCGCCAAACTTGGCCCTGAATTGGTGCGACCTTAACCTTGCTCTAATTTGGTGCAATTCGTGTATTTGCACCAAATTGGTTCTTTTGTTTGTTTGGGCTTTTTCATGCATAAATGCTGCTTTGAGGCGGATGAGGCATGAAGTCAAGGCAAAATACGCACCCTAGACGGTCGAACCGGTGACGGGTTTTGGTGCCAATGGCTTGGCACAGAACCTGCATCCTAAAACCTCGAAACTTTTCTAAACCAACCTACCCTTGCAGGAGAACCTGATGGCCAAGACCGTCGCAGACGTGATGAAGATGGTGAAAGACAACGAAGTGAAGTTCGTTGACTTCCGTTTCACCGATACCCGTGGCAAAGAGCAGCACGTGAGCGTGCCAATTTCTCACTTCGATGAAGACAAATTCACCGAAGGCCACGCATTTGACGGCTCTTCGATCGCCGGTTGGAAAGGCATTGAAGCCTCAGACATGTTGCTCATGCCCGATGCCATGTCTGCTTTCATCGATCCTTTCTTCCAAGAATCCACCCTGGTGTTGTCTTGTGACGTGTTGGAGCCAGGTGACGGCAAGTCTTACGACCGTGACCCACGTTCGATCGCCAAGCGCGCAGAAGCCTATTTGAAGGCTTCTGGCTTGGGTGACACCGCCTACTTTGGACCCGAACCCGAATTCTTCTTGTTCGACGACGTGCGTTGGGGCAATGAAATGTCGGGTTCTTTCTTCAAGGTCGACGACTACGAAGCTCCTTGGAACACCGGCAAAGTCATCGAAGGCGGCAACAAAGGCCACCGTCCCACCGTCAAAGGCGGCTACTTCCCTGTGCCTCCCGTTGACAGCACCCAAGACATGCGCGCCGAAATGTCCATGATCTTGGAAGAAATGGGCATCCCCGTTGAAGTGTTCCACCACGAAGTGGCTGGCGCTGGTCAAAACGAACTCGGCACCAAGTTCTCCACCTTGGTCGAGCGCGCTGACTGGACTCAGAAGCTGAAGTATGTGGTGTGGAACGTGGCCAATGCCTATGGCAAGACCGCCACTTTCATGCCCAAGCCCATCGTTGGCGACAACGGTTCTGGCATGCACGTGCACCAGTCGATCTGGAAAGATGGCAAAAACCTGTTCGCAGGTAATGGCTACGCAGGTTTGAGCGATACCGCCTTGTTCTACATCGGTGGCATCATCAAGCACGCCCGTGCGTTGAACGCTATCACCAACCCTTCGACCAACAGCTACAAGCGCTTGGTGCCTGGTTTTGAAGCTCCTGTGAAGTTGGCTTACTCCAGCCGCAACCGTTCTGCGTCGATTCGTATCCCACACGTGGCGTCTGACAAAGGCCGTCGCATTGAGGCACGTTTCCCAGATCCAATGGCCAACCCCTACCTGTGCTTCTCGGCCTTGTTGATGGCTGGTTTGGACGGTATTGAAAACAAGATCCACCCAGGCGAAGCTGCCACCAAAGACCTGTACCACTTGCCTCCCGAAGAGGACGCATTGGTGCCCACCGTGTGCCACAGCTTGGACCAAGCGTTGGAATACTTGGACAAAGACCGTGCCTTCTTGACCAAAGGTGGCGTGTTCACCGACAGCATGATCGACGCATACATTGAGCTCAAAATGACTGAAGTCACACGCTTCCGTCAGGCTGTGCACCCTGTTGAGTACGACATGTACTACTCGCTGTAATTCTTTGCGGTGTTTCAAGAAAGAGGACGGCGAGAGCCGTCCTTTTTTGTTGGTGCAGTTCCCTCTTTTTTAGAGTGTCGCGATGAACCGTTTTTTCATGCTGTATGTGTTGTGTGCTGTAGGCGCAGGGACAGGCGTCAGCGTGTGGGCCGCAGATCCTTTGCAGGTGTATCGCTGTGGCAACGCGTACACCAACCAACCCGACCCCAAGGGCAACTGCGTGCCCTTGCGCAGTGCAGCCATCACGGTGATTGAAGGCACCAAAGTTCAACCGTCACCAACGGTAGCTACCTTACCCGGTGTTGTGGCCAGCGAGTCCAAGGTGGACATCGGCGAACAGCGCCAACGCGACGCGCAAGCGCGTGCGGTCTTGCAAACCGAATGGCAGCGTGCCCAAACACGTCACCAGGCCTTGCTACAAGAGTGGAACCAAGGCGAGCCTGAACGACGCGCCGATGAGCAGCGTCAACCCGCCAAATACCAAGAACGGGTGGCGCAATTGCGCGCTGCCTTGCAGCGCAGTGAGGCTGATCTGGCGGGCTTGCAACGCGAGCTGTCGCGTTTGTCTGCCCCTGCGACCGGGGCTACCCCATGAATGAAAGTGATGTGATGACTTCTCATCTCCCAACCCCACAAGATCGATTCCATGCCTTCGATTTGCTGGCCACCTTGGTCGCCGTGGTCCGCATCGATGGCTCGGTGGTGTTTGCCAATGCCTCCCTGGAAGATGTGATGGGCGTGTCACGTCGCAACATCCAAGGCACCACGTTGTCACAGTACTTCACCGAAGGGCAGGCCTTGGACAACGCCCTGCAAGGAGCGCAAAGCAATGCCTTTGCCGCCTTGCGCTATGACGCGCACTTGCACCGACCACAGCAAGATTCGTTGCCAGTGCACGTGATCGTGGCACCCACCGATCGCACGGATGAAGTGTTGGTGGAGTTGTTACCGCTGGAGCAGCAAGCCCGCCAAGACCGTGAAGAGCGTTTGATTGACCAAGCCCAAGCCAACAAGGAGCTGATCCGTAACCTGGCCCATGAAATCAAAAACCCTCTGGGTGGTATTCGTGGTGCGGCGCAGTTGCTGCAAATGGAGGTCGAGAGCCGTGACTTGGTGGAGTACACCCAAGTCATCATCCATGAGGCTGATCGCCTGCAAGTGTTGGTGGACCGCTTGCTGGCGCCACATCGACGTCCACACATGGTGGGTGATGTGAACATTCACGAAGTCTGCGAGCGCGTGCGCAGTTTGGTGTTGGCCGAATTCCCCAGGGGCTTGCGCGTGGTGCGTGACTATGACACCTCCATCCCGGAGTTTCGCGGCGACCGTGAACAGCTGATCCAGGCGGTGCTCAACATCGTTCACAACGCCGCGCAAGCCTTGGTCGAACGCACGCAAGCAGGTGAGGCAGAAATTGTTTTGCGAACACGCATCAACCGACAAATCACCTTTGGCAAACAGCGTTATCGGTTGGCACTGGAATTGCATGTCATTGACAACGGACCCGGTATTCCAGAAGAGATCAAGGACAGGTTGTTTTTCCCCTTGGTGTCGGGACGGGATGGCGGTTCGGGCCTGGGGTTGAATTTGGCGCAAACATTTGTCCAACAACACCATGGCTTGATTGAATGTGACAGTGTGCCGGGACGCACAGATTTCAAAATTCTGATCCCCTTGCCCTGAAACTTTCTGCTTACTCGTATTGATGAAATGAAAGTGCTGCCATGAAAGTATCGAGATGAAACCGATTTGGATTGTTGACGACGACCAGTCAATTCGCTTCGTGCTTGAAAAAGCGCTACAACGCGAAAACCTGCCCACCCGCAGTTTCACCAACCCACGCGAGGTGTTGCAAGCACTCGATGCCGCAGGTGAAGATGACGGCCCCCAAATTCTGGTCAGCGACATCCGCATGCCAGGAGGTTCGGGCTTGGATTTGCTGGGCAAAGTCAAAGAACGTTTGCCCGCACTGCCCGTGATCATCATGACGGCGTTTTCCGATTTGGACAGCGCGGTGTCAGCCTTTCAAGGCGGTGCATTTGAGTACCTGCCCAAGCCGTTTGATTTGCCCAAAGCCGTCGAGTTGATTCGTCGCGCTGTGGACGAGAGCCAGCGTGAGCAAGCCCAAAGCGAGTTGCAAGACGCCACGCCTGAAATGTTGGGCCAAGCACCTGCCATGCAAGATGTGTTTCGTGCCATTGGCCGGTTGAGCCAAAGCAATGTGACGGTGATGATCACTGGCGAGAGCGGCAGCGGCAAAGAACTGGTGGCGCGTGCGCTGCACAAACACTCACCGCGTGGTGATGCGGGCAGCAAAGGCCCGTTTGTCGCCATCAACACCGCCGCCATTCCGAAAGATTTGTTGGAGAGTGAGTTGTTCGGGCACGAGCGTGGTGCATTCACGGGGGCTCAAACCACCCGCCGTGGCCGCTTCGAACAAGCCGAAGGTGGCACCTTGTTCTTGGACGAAATTGGCGACATGCCCTTCGATTTGCAAACCCGTTTGTTGCGGGTCCTGAGCGATGGCAACTACTACCGCGTCGGGGGCCACAGCGCCATCAAAGCCAATGTGCGTGTCATTGCGGCCACCCACCAAGACCTGGAAAAACGTGTCAAAGACGGGGTGTTTCGCGAAGACTTGTTTCACCGTCTCAACGTGATCCGTTTGCGCTTGCCCGCTTTGCGTGAACGGCGTGAAGACATTCCGGTGCTCACGCGCCACTTTTTGCAGCAGAGCGCACAACAGTTGGGCGTCGAGCCCAAACGCATCGCCGAATCGGCGCAAGCGGTGTTGAATCAGTTTGCGTTTCCTGGCAACGTGCGTCAGTTAGAGAACATTTGTCATTGGTTGACGGTGATGGCACCAGCGCAGGTGATTGAGCCCAAGGATTTGCCCCCTGAGGTCCAACTCGATGCCCCCGGGTCTGAACCGGCTCGCAGCCCCGAGTCATCGGATGTGTTGAGTGAGCGTGCGCATGAGGCCGGATCAGCCCCCATCTCGGCACCCACTGCGCCCCACGAGTCCGCTGCAAACCCTCCTGTGGTTTTGAACTTGCCAGGTGCTGATTGGGAGCAAGGCTTAGAAGCCGAAGCCATGAGCCTCTTGGTTGCGGGGCGCACCGATGTGTGGGATGTGCTGACACGACGCTTTGAGTCGCGCTTGATTCAAACCGCCTTGGTCAATACACGGGGTCGCCGCATCGAGGCAGCTCAAAAACTGGGTATTGGACGCAACACCATCACCCGAAAAATCCAAGAGCTGGGGTTGGACGACTGACGCGACAAACCGCGCGCGTATGTTGCGCGCGGTGTTTAGCTCAGCGTCACCACCACGGGGGCGTGGTCGCTGGGGCGTTCATTTTTTCGTGGAGCCTTGTCAATCACGCAGGCTTGCACGGATGCTTTGAGCGCATCGCTGACCAAAATATGGTCAATGCGCAAACCCCGATTGCGGCGGAAAGCCATCTCCCGATAGTCCCACCAGCTGTACAGCTTTCCAGCCTGTTCCAACAAGCGAAATGCATCGTGTGTGCCTAAGTCAATCAACGCTTGAAAGTGCGTGCGTTCTTCCACCGTGCAGTGGATGGTGTCCTTCAGTGCCACCGGGTCCCACACATCGCGGTCATCGACAGTGATGTTGAAGTCGCCCATCAGCACCAGCTTAGGGTGTTGTGCCAGTTCGCTGCGCAACCAATCTCGCAACGCGTCTAGCCATCGCATCTTGTAGGCGAACTTCTCGGAGCCAGGGGCTTCCCCGTTGGGAAAGTAGGCCCCAATCACGCGTACGTCATTGACGGTGCCCGTGATCACGCGCGCCATGGGGTCTTCAAAACCCGGAATGTTTTTGACCACATTTGCTGCGGGTGTGCGCGACAGCAAAGCCACGCCGTTGTAGGTTTTTTGGCCCAAAAAGCTCACGTGGTAACCGGTGGCCTCGATCGCTTCGCGGGGAAACTTTTCATCAATGGTTTTGGTCTCTTGCAAGACCAGCACATCGACGGAGTTGGCTTGTAGCCAGTCGAGCACTTGGGGAAGACGAACGGTCAGCGAATTGACGTTCCAGGTGGCGAGTTGCATGGTCATGTCAATGTCAAACGTGAAGGGCCGCCAACACGCCCACGCCTAAGCCCAGGGCACCCGCGCCATACATGGCAAATTGCAACCATAGTTTGCGTGTGAGCAGGGCAATAGCAGCCAAAGCAATCGCCACTTGGAGCAAGGTCGTGGCTTGGGCCCAGCGGTGGTGTTGGTGCATCTGGGTGTCCGATTGTTCATCCCACTGCAGCGACTCAGCTTCAAGCTTTTCGGCCGCCTTTTTGATATCAGCCTTTTCGGCTTTGTAGCGTTCGATTTGCTCGTTGTAGTAGTCACGCTTGGCCGCCGGGGCCAGCTCCAGCGCCAGCTCGCTCAAGTTTTGTTTGCTGCTTTTGGCCTGGTAGTAATTCCACTGGTTCGAGGCTTCGGTTTTTTTGATCGCAGCGTTGTTTTTGTTCAAGCCCGCATTGGCCTGTGTCGCACCGCCCATGTAGCCAAAGATGGCACCTACGGTGGCGATGATGGCGGTGAACATGGCGATCTTGTTGGTGAATCCATCGCCGTGGCCTTGAGCGGCGTGTTCGAGTTCGTGGTCGTGCGGGCCGTGCACATGAAATCCGTGGTCAGACATGGTTGCTCTCAGGGTTGGCGTTGGAGGGTCACAAAGTGATAAGGCAGGCCATTGGCGGCCACGCCCGACACACGGGCTGTCTCTTGCCAATTGCTGTCAAACGTGGGGGCGAAGGCATCGCCTTCAAAGTCGGCATCAATCTCGGTGACCACCGCGGTGTTGGCCAAAGGCATGGCTTGCGCATACACCTCGGCACCACCTATCACCCAGGCTTGCGTGTCAGGTGGGCAAAGTTCAAGTGCTTGCAGCATGCTGTGGGCCACCAGCGCGCCATCTGCGTGCCAATCTTGCTGGCGTGTCACCACGATGTTGGTGCGCCCCGGCAGCGGACGAAACTTCTGCGGCAAAGACTCCCAAGTTTTACGCCCCATGATGACGGGTTGTCCTAGCGTGGTCTGTTTGAAATGGGCCAAGTCTTCGGGCAAGTGCCAAGGCAAGGTGTTGTGGTGGCCGATCACGCCGTTTCTGGCGCGCGCAAAAATCAGGTTCAATCCCATGTGCGCATACCCAAACTTTAAACCGCCACCGGCGCTTTGATGGCACCGTGGCATTGGTAGTCCTGCACCTCAAAGTCTTCAAACTGGTAATCAAAGATCGTTGCGGGGCGACGCAAGATCTTGAGCGTGGGGTAGGCAAAAGGCGTTCGGCTGAGTTGCAGTTCCACCTGTTCGTGGTGGTTGCTGTAAATGTGGCAATCGCCGCCGGTCCAGATGAAGTCACCGACCTCCAAATCACATTGCTGCGCCACCATGTGGGTGAGTAGCGCGTAGCTGGCGATGTTGAACGGCACACCCAAAAAGATATCTGCGCTGCGTTGGTACAACTGGCAGCTCAAACGGCCTCGCTCCCCGGGCGCTTGGGGTGGTGCCACGTAGAACTGAAAAAATGCATGGCAGGGCATCAACGCCATTTTGTTGAGCTCGGCCACATTCCAGGCGCTCACAATGATGCGGCGCGAATCAGGGTTGCTTTTGAGGGTCTGGATCACCTCGGAGATCTGGTCGATGTGACCACCGTCTGGTGTAGGCCAACTGCGCCACTGCACGCCGTACACCGGGCCGAGGTCGCCATCTTCGCGCGCCCACTCATCCCAAATCGAGACACCGCGTTCCTTGAGCCAGTTGTTGTTGCTTGAACCGGTTAAAAACCACAACAGCTCTTGGATGATGGAGCGCAAATGCACTTTTTTTGTGGTGACGAGTGGAAAACCTTCATTCAAATCAAAGCGCATTTGGTACCCGAAGACGCTTTTGGTGCCAGTACCCGTGCGGTCGGTTTTAGGCACGCCATGGGTGTAGACGTGCTGCATGAAATCTTCGTATTGACGGCGGATAGGGCGCATGACAGGAAACATTCCGGTTGAGGGCAGACACCCAAGTTTAAAGGCTGAGGCCCACGCCTGAAGGTTGAGGCACGCGCAGGATTGAATACCTAAGTGTTTCAGCAAGTCCACGGATTGACGCCATGCGTGCGCCCTGACACCATGGACAGGCTTTGCTGCTGAACAATACCGAGAACAGATGCCAACATGACCCATCCCCAAGAGCCCGAAGACATGCAGCGTGTCTTTCAGGACTGCGACCCTGTGTATTTGCGACAGCTTCGCCAAGCTGCAGGCGTAGAGGTCACCACCTTGGCGCGCACGGCCTGTTTGTCCGTGGCCCAGGTGCGACATTTGGAAGGCGAGGGGGAAGGTTTTTTTTATTCACCCAGCATCAAGCGCCAATCCTATAAACGTTTGTTGATGATTTTGGGGGCAGCCCCACCTACCGCGAACCCGCAAGAGGCTTTGCAAGCCGCCACGCATGGCCTAGAACATCGGATGGCTGTAGGTGAGCAGCGCCCACCTGTTCATCAGCCTATCTCCAGCAGCGCCAGCAGCTTGGCACTCTCTCAAAGCGGCATGCGTTTCGCTATGTGGGCGGCTTTGTTGGCACTGGGAGGGTGGGGTGTGGTGTCTGTCGCCCCAGCGCCACTGCACGCATGGTTCGAGCGCATGCACCTGGTGGCCAACCCGCCGCAACCAGCGGCTTCTCCTTCCGTGGATGAGCTTGCAGCGTTGCCCACTGCGCCTGCTTCAGAGCCAGTGCCGATGGTCAGCACATCCGCGCCGATGTCGACAGGCGCCCCCCGTGCGCTCACTGCGTTGCCTGACAGTGTCGCAAACTGTGTGCACACGTCAGAGGCATTGCCAGAGCTCGTCTCTGAACAAGCCTACAAAGTGGGCAACTATGTGTACCTGGTCAGCGACAAGTCCATGACAGTGTGTGTGGTCGATGGTGCCCAGCAGGCCACTTGGCTGGAACTCAAGCCTGGCGAAGGCCGCAGCGTCTATGGCAAGTCACCGTGGCAGGTCACCGGCGCGCAGCTCTATCAAGCTCAGATTTATTTTCAAGGTCGTCGTTTGAACTTGCCCGAAGGCAATCCACAACGGCTGAGCCTGGTTGAAAAACCCCTCACACGTTGACCCGTCATCCAGGCCCGTTTCAGTCCAGTCGCACCACACGCCCAGGGTTCAAGATGCCTTGTGGGTCGAGCGCCTGTTTGATCTGGCGCATCAGCCCCAATGCGGTGGCGTCTTTGTAGTCGGGCAGGGTGTCCACTTTCAAACCACCCACACCGTGTTCGGCCGAGATGGAGCCACCAAAACGTTTGACCGTGTCGTACACCAGCGTGTTCACACGGTCTTCCTGGGTTCTCAAAAACTCGGCGTTGTCACTGCCTTCGGGCGCTTGCACGTTGTAGTGCAAGTTGCCGTCGCCCAGGTGGCCAAAGTTCACCAAACGCACGCCTGCAATTTCTTTCTCTAGCAAGGCATCGGTCTGGGCCACAAACTCAGGAATGGCGGACACGGGCAGCGAAATGTCGTGTTTGATGTTCAGGCCCTCTTCGGCCTGCGCTAGCGTGATGCTATCGCGGATGTGCCACAGATTGCGGGCTTGTGACAGGCTCTCGGCCACCACCGCATCGCTCACGCAGCCGCGTTCAAAGGCCAGTTCCAGCACATGCTCAAAGCGTTCGCGTGCGTGGGCTTCAGACTCGGTGTCCGAGTTTTCCAGCAACACGCAATAGGGCGTGTCTTGCCACAGCGGCACCCGCAGTTGGGGGTAATGCTTGTCTACTAGGCTCAGGGCAAATTGGCCCATCATCTCGAACCCGGTCAAACCTGCACCCAAGTGAAGGTGAGCCAAGCCCAGCAGTTCCACCGCATGCGCCACCGAAGGCACGGCCGCCCAAGCGGTGAGTTTGGCCGCAGGTAAGGGGTAGAGCTTCATGGTGGCGGCGGTGATGATGCCCAGCGTGCCCTCGCTGCCAATCATCAGGTTGCGCAAGTCGTAGCCGGTGTTGTCTTTGCGCAGCCCGCTTAAGCCGTGCCAAATCTCGCCTTGCGCGCTGACCACTTCAAGCCCCAAGCACAACTCGCGTGTGTTGCCGTAGCGCACCACCTGGGTCCCGCCCGCGTTGGTGCCCAAGTTACCACCAATGGTGCAGCTGCCTTCAGATCCCAGGCTCAAGGGGAACAAAAAGCCGGCTTGCTCCGCCGCTTGTTGCAGGTTTTGCAACACACAACCGGCTTCCACCGTGATGGCCAAATTGGCCGCATCGATGTGGCGCACCGCGTTCATGCGCTGCAAGCTCAACAGCACCTGAGTACCGGAGTCGTCTGGGATCGATCCCACCACCAAGCCGGTGTTACCGCCTTGCGGCACGATGCTCACGCCTGCTTGGGCACAAGCCTTCACCACAGCGGCCACTTCTGCCGTGTTGCCCGGGCGCACCACGGCCAAGGCTTTGCCGCGTGTGCGTTTGCGCCAGTCTTGTTCAAAGGCAGACAAGTCGCCTTCGGTCAGCACATGGGTGTCGCCCACGGTGTGGCGCAGGGTGGTCAGCAATTCGGGCAAAGACAAAGCGGTCATGGTCAGGTCACAGACTTATGGGTTGACAGGCGCAGCGGCTGGGTCGGTTAAGGCAGTTGCTTTGGCGTGTTGCAAGCGCAGGCGCACATGCAAGGCGCAGGCCACAAACAACACCACACACAGCAGCACTTCCAGCATGGCCAGGTAGTTGCTGGGGGCGCGGTCGCCACTGGCGCGCACCACGCCTTCGGTGAAGTACAGCCACACCATCAGGCTGAGCCAGCGGTAGGTGTACATGCGGTTTTTCAACAGACCCGTGAGTGGGACGCACAAGGGCAGCACCTTCAGCGCCAGCAAGGTGCCACCTGGGCGCACCGGCGCCAGCCAGAGCTCCCAGGCCAGGCCCAGCACGATCAAGCCCAACAAACTGCCCACCGCCATCAGACGGGTGAGTTGCACATGGCGTGGGGTGCGCATGAGGGCCTCAGAGGAGGGCGCTTGGGAAGGTGTAGAAGAGGTGTGCATGGGCAGTGGCATGATTCGGGCCATGATTGTCCCGCAACTGCATCACCTTTTTGACCGACTTCGCCGATTCCCCTGGCGCAACACTGCCCGCACACTGCGCCAGCGCTTTCGCGAAGACCGCTTGGGTCAGACCGCGGGCAGCTTGACCTTCACCACCACCATCGCCTTGGTGCCTTTGGTGACAGTGGCCTTGGCGGTGTTCACCGCTTTTCCGATCTTCAGCGACTTTCAGGTCGTGCTGCAGCGTCGTCTGGTGGAGAGTTTGGTGCCCGACAACATTTCACGTCAGGTGTTGGGTTACCTGACCCAGTTCGCCAGCAAAGCCAGCCGCTTGGGCGTGGTGGGTGTGACCGCTTTGGTCTTGTCGGCCATTGCCTTGGTGTTCACCATCGACCGCACGCTCAACGCCATTTGGCGCGTGCGCAAGCGCCGCCCACTGGCCCAGCGCATCTTGTTGTACTGGACGGCTTTGACCCTGGGGCCTTTGCTCATGGGCGCGAGCTTGGTGATGCTGACCCAACTGATTGCCGTCTCGCGTGGCCTAGCCCCTGATGTGACCAGCAGCATGCGCTGGTTCTTCAGCGGCCTGGAGTTCATGTTGCTGGCCTGGGGCGTGGGCGCGCTGTACCGCTATGTGCCCTACACCCAGGTGCGTTGGAGCCATGCCTTGGTGGGCGGTGTTTGGGTGGCTGCGGCCACCGAGGTGGCGCGCAATGTCTTGGCCTATTACTTTGGCAAGATGCCCAGTTACTCCGTGGTCTATGGCGCTCTGGCCACCTTGCCCATCTTGTTGATCTGGATTTACTTGGCTTGGGTCATCGTGCTGGTAGGCGCGGTGTTGGTGGCCAATTTGCCCAGTTTGCTGGGCGGCATTTCACGCGATGGTCGCAGCGTGGGTTGGCGTTTTCAGCTCGCGCTGGAGGTGTTGCAGCGCTTGAATGTGGCGCGTCTCGATCCCAGCCATGGTGTGAGCCTGACCCGCTTATGCGAAGACCTGCACCTGGACCCCCTGCAACTGGAAGAGGTGTTGACCACCCTGGTGGATCTTGATTGGATTGGCCGGCTCAGCGAGTCGGCCGACTCGGCCCACCACGCCGTCAGTGAGTCACGCTATGTGCTGCTGGCCGATCCACATCAAACGCCGCTGACTCCGCTGATGGAGCGTTTGCTGCTGGTGCGCAGTGAAGCCGGTGAGGGCTTGTGGATGCGCTGGCAAGACCTGCGTCTCAGAGACGTGCTGTGAGAAAGCGCTGCAAAGCATGCAGCGTTTCTTCGGGTGACTCGGTCATTTGGTGATGGCCCATGGGCACCATCACCACCTCATGCGTCTTTCCAGCTTCGCGTGCTTGGTTCACCAAGCTTTGAGCGCCTTTGGGTGTGGTCATTTGGTCTTGGCTGCCCAACACAAACAGCACGGGGCAGGTAAGGTCGGCCATGGCCTGCAAGCCGTTGGCATAGCTGTCGCACGCCACAAATCCGCGGTGGAACACATTGACCTTGGTGTTGCTCGCCAGCACGCGCCGGTTCAGCGCCGTGTTGGCGCCCAACACCCAAGTGCCTGGCCCTAGTGCCGAAGGCGGGGCGGCCAGCGTGGCACGCGAGAACACGTTGATCATCTCAATCGCTTTCATGGGCTCGTGAAGTGAGCTTTCCAGCAAAGCCGGCGACACCTTCATGGGAAACGCCGTGCCCACCAGGGCGATGTGGCTGATGCGGTCTTTCAAACGTCCTGCGGTCTCCAGCGCAATCAAAGACCCCCAGCTGTGGCCGACCAGGGCGGCGCGCTGCACGCCTGCGGCATCGAGCAAGGCCTCCACAAACTGCGAGGCCTCTTCCACGCTGCTGGGGGCTTCGCCGCCGCTGCGTCCATGGCCTGGCAAATCCACCGCCAGCACATTGAAGCCGTGGTGTGCCAGATAGCGGGTTTGCAAAATCCACACGCTGTGGTCACCCAGCACCCCGTGGATGAACACCACCGTGGGTTGGCTGGCGTCAAAGGCTTTGCCGCCGGTGTAGGCGTAGGCCTCGTAGGGCTGACCGGTGGGGCCTTGGAGTGTGAATTTCATGCTGCACCTGCTTTCTCGGCGGCCTTCAAGGCGCGCTTCAAGTCCTCGATCAAATCGCTGGGGTCTTCCAGTCCGATCGACAAGCGAATCGTCCCGGGGCCAATGCCCGCATCGCGCAGCGCCTCGTCGCTCATGCGAAAGTGGGTGGTGCTGGCCGGGTGAATCACCAAGCTGCGGCAATCGCCCACATTGGCCAGGTGGCTGAACAACTTCAAGGCTTCGATGAACACCCGTCCCTGAGCGCGGCTGCCTTTGAGGTCAAAGCTGAACACCGAGCCTGCACCGCGTGGTCCAAAGCGCAACAGCTTGTGCGCCAGCGCGTGGCTGGGGTGGTCTTCCATCAACGGGTGGCCGACTCGGCTGACCAGCGGATGGCAGGCCAGGTAGGCCACCACTTTTTCGGTGTTGCTCATGTGGCGCTCCATGCGCAAGGGCAGGGTTTCGATGCCTTGCAAAATCAGCCATGCGCTGTGTGGGCTCAGGCAAGCGCCAAAGTCGCGCAAACCTTCGCGTCGTGCCCGCAGCAAGAAGGCGCCCACGGTGCTCTCTTCGCTGAACACCATGTTGTGAAAGCCTTCATACGGCTCGGTGAGTTCTGGGAACTTGCCGCTGCGCTCCCAGTCAAAACTGCCGCCGTCCACCACGATGCCGCCAATCACCGTGCCATGGCCGCTCAGGAACTTGGTGGCCGAGTGGTAGACCAAATCGGCGCCGTGCTCAAACGGTTTGACCAGGTAGGGCGAGGTCAGGGTGGAGTCCACCAGCAGCGGCACACGGGCTTCGTGGGCGATCTGCGCAATGGTCGGAATGTCGAGCACATCCAGTCCGGGGTTGCCGACCGTTTCGCCAAAAAACAATTTGGTGTTGGGCCGCACGGCAGCGCGCCAGCCGTCGATGTCGTCGGGTTTGACAAAGGTGGTCTCAATGCCAAAGCGACTCAATGTGTAGTGCAGCAGGTTGTGCGAGCCGCCATACAGCGCGGTGCTGGCCACGATGTGCGAGCCCGCGCCCATGAGTGTGGCAATCGACAAGTGCAGCGCTGCTTGTCCGCTGGCGGTGGCAATGGCGCCAATGCCGCCTTCAAGTGCGGCCACGCGTTGTTCGAGCACCGCATTGGTGGGGTTGCTGATGCGGCTGTACACATGGCCTGCACGTTCCAGGTTGAACAGCGACGCGGCATGGTCGCTCGACTCGAACACGAACGAGGTGGTCAGGTGAATGGGCACGGCACGTGCGCCGGTGCTGGGGTCGGGGGCCGCCCCGGCATGCAAAGCCAGGGTGTCAAAACTCGGGTCGTTGTAGCCAGGCATGGTTTCCTCGGGGCTGTTGTGGGGTGTTTGTCAGAATTTTGAATGCCATTGTGGGCTATATTTCAAGCCCTATCGGCAGAGGAGATCACCATGAAAGTCAGCGACATCTTGCGCGTCAAAGGCGGCGGCACCTTGTACACCATCAATCCGTTTGATCCTCTGGCCGAGGCGGTGCAAACCATGTCTGAGCACGACATTGGCTCTTTGGTGGTGATGGAGCATGGTGACTTGGCGGGTATGTTGACTTTCCGTGAAGTCATTCAAGCCATCTCCAGAAATGGTGGTGCCATTGGCGACTTCACCGTGCGCAGCGCCATGGACGACCACCCGCTCACCTGTTCGCCCGATACCGAACTCGACGAAGTGCGCCGCATGATGCTTGAGAGCCACGCCCGCTACATGCCCGTCATTGGCAACCGTCAGCTCCAGGGCGTGATCAGTTTCTACGACGTGGCCAAAGCCGTGGTGGACAGCCAGAACTTTGAGAACAAGATGCTCAAAGCCTACATTCGCGACTGGCCCGATGGTACGGAGCCGGAGTCGGATACCGTCAAACTCTGAGCACGTGTCTTAGGCGGGATGGGATAATCCTCGCCCATGAGCGGCAACACCTTCGGAACACTTTTCACAGTCACCAACTTTGGTGAATCCCACGGCCCAGCCATTGGCTGCGTGATTGATGGCTGCCCACCCGGCATGGCCCTCAGCGAGGCCGACATTCAGCACGACTTAGACCGTCGCCGTCCCGGCACCAGTCGCCATGTGACGCAGCGCAATGAGCCTGACCAAGTGCAAATCTTGTCGGGTGTGTTTGATGGCAAAACCACCGGTACCCCGATTGCGTTGTTGATTCAAAACACCGACCAGCGCAGCAAGGACTACAGCAACATCTTGCAAACCTTCCGCCCCGGTCACGCGGACTACACCTACTTTCAAAAATTTGGTATCCGTGACCCACGCGGTGGTGGCCGCTCGTCAGCCCGTTTGACCGCGCCCACCGTGGCCGCTGGTGCGGTCGCCAAAAAATGGCTGAAAGAAAAATTTGGCACAAGCTTCTTTGGCTGCATGACGCAAATTGGCGAACTGCCCATTCCGTTCGAGAGCTGGAGCCACGTCGGCCACAACCCGTTTTATGCACCGTGTGCCGATGTGCAAGCCTTTGAAGACTACATGGACAGCCTGCGCAAAGCCGGTGACTCCTGCGGCGCACGCATCCGCGTGGTGGCCACGGGTATGCCGGTGGGCTTGGGGCAACCCCTGTACGACAAGCTCGATGCTGACATTGCCTACGCCATGATGGGCTTGAACGCCGTCAAAGGCGTCGAGATTGGTGCGGGCTTTGCCAGCGTGGCGCAGCGCGGCACCACCCATGGGGACTCGCTCAGCCCCGAAGGTTTCTTGAGCAACAACGCGGGCGGCGTGCTGGGCGGCATCAGCACCGGACAAGACTTAGAGGTGAGCATTGCCATCAAGCCCACCAGTTCGATCTTGAGCCCGCGTGCCTCCATCGATCAAAACAGCCAACCCACCGAAGTGGTGACCAAAGGCCGTCACGACCCGTGTGTGGGCATCCGTGCGACTCCAATTGCCGAGGCTTTGTTGGCCTTGGTGGTGATGGACCACGCCTTGCGCCACCGCGCCCAATGCGGCGATGTGCAGGTCGCCATGCCCGCCATCCCCGGCCACGTGGCTTGAGCGTGTCGGGCCCGGGCATCAGGGCACAGCGCCAACAGGCTTTGGCTCGGCGCAAGCTGTTTCCGTTCGCGGCCTTGTCGGCCAGCTACTTTGCCCATATTGGTTTTTTCAACCCTTACTTGCCGCTTTGGCTCAAAGATCTGGGACTGTCCATCACGCTCATCGGTTTGTTGACGGCTGTGCAAGCGGCCACCCGCGTGTTGGCACCTTATGGTTGGGGTTGGTTGAGCGACCACACCGGTGAGCGCGTCAAGTTGCTGCGCTTTTGTGCCGGTGCCTCCTTGTTTTTCTCCTTGGGGCTGCTCTACCCAGGCGGGGTGGGGTGGTTGGCCTTGGTGCTGTTGCTAATGTTCGTCCACACCAGCGCCATGATGCCCATGAGCGAAGCGGCCCTGGCGCATGTGGTCAGCAACACGGGTGCGTTCGACGCCAAGCGCTATGGCCGCGTGCGTTTGTGGGGCTCGTTGGGATTTTTGGTCACAGTGTTTGTGGCAGGGGCCTGGTTTGAGCACCAAGGCATGCAGAGCTTCCCCGTTTGGGCGGTGTGCTCTTTGCTCGCCTTGAATGTGAGCGTGTGGTGGTTGCCCGACCAGCGCGAAGCCGTACATCACGACAGCCCCCACGCGCCCGTGTGGTCGGTGCTGCGCCAGCGCACCGTGCAGTGGTTTTTTGCCACGGTGTTTTTTCATGTGTTGTCGCACATCGGCATCTATGTGTTTTTCTCGCTCTACCTCGACACCTTGGGCTACAGCAAAACCATGATCGGTGTGTTGTGGGCGGTGTCGGTGCTGGCCGAAATTGTGTGGTTCTTCACCCAGGGGCGCTGGTTGCCTAAGTTCAGTCTGGCCAATTGGTTGTTCATTTGCGCTGCGGCCATGGTGTTGCGCATGGCCTTGACCAGTTGGTTGGCCGACTCGTTGCTGGCCTTGCTGCTGGCGCAAGTCATGCACGCGCTCACCTTTGCCACCCAACACACGGTGTCCACGGCTGTGTTGTCGCACCACTTCCCGGGGCGCTTGCGCGGACGCGGCCAAGCCTTGTATGCCTCGATTGGCTATGGCGTGCCAGGTGTTTTGGGTGCCTTGGGTGGTGGAGCGCTCAGCGATGCTTGGGGCTTGTCGTCTGTCTACGTGTTGTCGGTGGGGACGGCCTGTGTGGCCTGCTGGTGCGCTTGGCAGTTCAAGCGCTCAAATTAAATTCATCATCGCGGCGGCGGTTTCGCGCAGCAAGGGCAGCACGCGGTTGGCGGCTTCTTCGGCGCTTTCCTGGGTCATGGGCATGCTCACACTCAGGGCTGCAATCAAGGCCCCTTTGTGGTCACGCAGCGGCACGGCCACGCCACGGTAACTCATGTCGAGCTGTTGCTCGGAAATGGCCCAGCCTTGGGCGCGGATGCGCACCATCTCCAGGCGCATGCGGTCTTTGTTGGTGATGGTGTACGAGGTGAAGGTTTTCAGTTCTTGGCTGCTCAGCCATTGGTCCACGGCGGCTTCGCCTTGCATGGCCAGCAGCAGCATCCCGGCTGCGGTGACCTGGCCGGGCACCCGCGCGCCCAACACAAAGCCGGTGTTCATGGCGCGGTTGGTGCCGTTGCGGGCCACGTACACGATGTCGGTGCCATCGAGCACGCTCACGTACGAGATCTCTTGTGTGCCTGCGGTCAGGCGCTGCAAAAACGGTTGCACGATGCGTGGCAGGCGTGCCGACTCTAGATAGGACTGACCCAAGCGCATCACCCGAGGCGTGAGCCAAAACAGCTTGCCATCGGTGGCCACATAGCCCAAGTGGGTGAGGGTGAGCAGATAGCGCCGTGCCGCGGTGCGCGTCAAGCCGCATCGTTGGCCGGCTTGGCTGGCACTCAGGCGTGGGTTGGCATCATCGAAGGTTTCAATGATGGACAGGCCTTTCTCCAAGCCTGCAATCCAGTCTTTTTTGTCCAGGGGGCCCAGCGGTGGCGAACTTGGTAGCTCAAAACTCATGGTGTGAATGGTGGCTGAGCCAGCGTGTGCTTCAGTCTAGGAGTTACCCTTGATTCGTTCGATCATCGATCATAAGTGAGCGTTTATCGCCCGAAATTAGAATAATTGCTTTTGTGACGCTAGAAAAGTCCTTAAAGTTCGCATCGGAATTCGCTGATTGAGCGATTAGCGAACAAATTACCCGTTCTGATCCGTCCAAACTCTAGGAGACATCGAGATGCAAAAACGTTTCACCCTCAAGCTGGCTGCGGCCTGTGCGTTCGCCGCTTTGGCTGGCTTGGCCCAAGCCCAGCAGACCATCAAGATTGCCAACATCGTGGAGTTGTCGGGTCCGGGTACGACCGCAGGCACCTTGTTCAAAAACGGTGTTGAGTTGGCTGTCAAAGAAATCAACGATGCGGGCGGCATCATGGGCAAGAAGATCGAGAGCTCCACGGTCGATACCCAAACCAACCCAGGTGTGGCCAAGGGCTTGACGCAAAAAGCGGTGGACGATGGCGTGTTGGCCATCTTTGGCCCGGTGTACTCGGGCTCCATCATGGTGTCTATGGCCGAGAGCAAGCGCGGTGGCATTCCTAACTTCACTGGCGGTGAAGCCGCAGCGATCACCCAGCAGGGCAACCCTTATGTGTTCCGCACCGCCTTCGGTCAAAGCTCGTCCTTTCCTAAGCTGGCCAAGTACATCAACACCAAGGCCAAAACCCTGGCCGTGATTTATGTGAACAACGACTTTGGCAAAGGCGGTCGTGACACGCTGGCCAAGTTGCTCGACAACGGCCCCACCAAAATCGTGGCCGACATCTCGACCGACGCCGGTCAGGTGGACTTCTCTGCCGCTGTGCTCAAAGCCAAGCAAAGCAATGCGGACGCCATCTTTGCCTACACCAACGAAGAAGAGTCGGCCCGTTTGTTGCGTGAGTTGAAGAAGCAAGGTTGGACCAAACCCGTCATTGGTGAGACCACCTTGACTGGCCAAAAAGTGATCGAGCTGGCGGGTGACGCGGCCAACGGCGCGGTGGCCCACGTGGGCTTGACCGTGGACGCGCCCATTCCTGAAATGCTCAAGTTCAAAGCCAAGTACTACCAAGCCTATGGCAGCATTTCTGACCACAACGGCATCAAGGGCTACACCAGCGTGTACGTGCTCAAAGCCGCCATCGAGAAGGCCGGCAAGCTCGACCCCAAGGCCGTGGCCCAAGCCCTGCATGGTTTGAGCATCAGCGCCAAGAAGAACCCCGGTGTGATCATGGACGTGAGCTTTGACGCCAATGGCGACCTGGACCGCGAAAGCTTCTTGGTCGAAGTGAAAAACGGCCGTCAAGTGGTGGTGGCCACCTTGCCCGCTTTGGGCAAGAAGTAAGCCCTTCACGCCGCGCACATGGGTGCGCGCGCATTCCAAGAACAGGCCTGCTGGTGCAGGCCGTTCTTTCATTTTGAAGCGATCTCACCATGACCGACTTTTTCCAACTCTTCTTCAGTGGCTTGGCCACCGGCAGCATTTATGCGCTGGCGGCGTTGGGCTTCACCTTGCTGTGGCAGGCCTCGGGCACCATCAACTTTGCCCAGGGCGAATTTGTCATGCTGCCCGCCTTCATGATGTTGGGCTTTTTGGCCGCAGGCTTTCCGCTGGTGCTGAGCTTTGTGGGCAGTTGTGTGTTGTCGGTCATCGTGCTGGGCTGGTTGTTCAAGCGTGGCGTGGTGGATCCGCTCTTCAAATACGGCATGATGCCCATCGTGGTCGCCACCATTGGCCTGTCCATCGCCATGCGCAATGCGGTGCGTGCGGGCTACAGCGCTGAGCCACAACCTTTCCCTAATTTGTTTCCCGATGAGGTGTACAACATCGCGGGCGTGACCATCTCCGCCACCGACATTGGCACCTTTGTGTTTGCCATCGCCTTGGTGTTGGTGACACAAGCCTTCTTGGCCAAAACCGTCACCGGTCGCGCCATGCAAGCGGTGGCACAAAACACCGAAAGTGCCTCGGTGTTGGGCATCAATGTGCCACGCATGATTTTTTACACCTTCGCCATCAACGCCTTGCTGGCAGCTGCTGCGGCTATTCTTGTGACCCCCACCTACCTGGCCAAGTTCGACATGGGCGCATCGCTGGGTAACAAGGCCTTCTTTGCCGCCATCATTGGCGGCTTCAACAACTCACGGGGTGCCTTGCTAGGCGGCGTGATTGTGGGCGTGTGTGAAAACTTGGCTGCGGCCTACATCTCACCCGCTTACAAAGATGCGGTGGCTTTGATCATTTTCATGGTCGTGATTTTGTTCAAGCCACAGGGCTTGCTCGGTCAAAAAGTGGAGCGCAAAGTATGAAAAAGCTCGGACTCCTGGCTGGGCTGTTGGGCCTGGCGGCATGCATCTTTGTGCCCACGCTGCTCAAGAGCCACGGCATTTATCTGTTCACCTATTGGTTGATCTATGTGATCGCCACCATGGGCCTGAACCTCACCATCGGCTACGCCGGGCAAAAGTCGCTCGGCCACGCGGCGTTCTTTGGCATCGGGGCTTACACCGTGGCCATCCTGATGCAGGCAGGCTACAGCTTTTGGTTGGGCATGCCACTGGCAGCCTTGGGCTGCTTTGTGGTGGGCTTGGCACTGGGCTTTCCAGCGCTGCGTGTGCAAACCATTTACCTGGCGTTTGCCACGCTGGGCTTCAACACCGCCGTGTGGCTGGTGATGCGCAACGAAGAGTGGCTCACCGGGGGCACGTTTGGCATCAACAACATCCCGCGTCCCGAGGCCTTTGGCGTGAGCTTTGACGGCAACCTGGCCTACTACTACCTGGTGTTGGCGTTCACCGTGGTGCTGGGCCTGCTGCTGTGGGGCTTGTTGCGCTCGCCCTGGGGCAAGGCCTTCACAGCCTTGCGCGACAACCCGATCCGTGCCGAGAGCTTGGGGGTGGACATTCGCGGTTACACCTTGCTGAGCTTTGCCATTGGTGCCGCGTACGCGGGCATCGCCGGTGGTTTGTTTGGTTCGATGGTGCAGTTCATCGACCCGGCACCGTTCACCGTGGAAGCCTCCATCATGATGTACCTCATGGTGGTGGTGGGTGGCCCTGGCTATTTCTTGGGCCCTTTGTTGGGTGCTGCGGTGGGTGTGATCCTGCCCGAATGGTTGCGCTTTGCCCAGGCCTGGTATTTGTTTGTCTTTGGCGCAGCGGTGGTGATGCTGATGATTTGGCTGCCTGATGGCTTGCTCAGCATTCCAGACCGGCTGCGTGCCAAACGCCAATCGCGTGAGGCCTCGGCGGCCCGCGCTGCACAAGGAGCAAAAGCATGAGCCAACCGGTACTCCAAGTCACCGATCTGAAAAAAGCCTACGGTGCCATCCAGGCGGTGGGGGGCGTGTCGTTCGAGGTCATGCCTGGAGAAATCTTTGGCGTGATTGGCCCCAACGGCTCGGGCAAAACTACCTTGTTCAACAGCATGCTGGGCCAGATCACACCCGACCAAGGCAAGATCGAACTCAAAGGCCAAGACGTGACCCGTCTCGGCCCGCTGGAGCTCAACCGCATGGGCGTGGGACGCACCTTTCAGACGCTGCAAGTGTTTGGCAAGATGACCGTGCGCGACAACCTGATCGTTGCCGCCCAGGAGCACCAAGGCACGATGTTCAGCCGCATGTTCGCGCCGGGTGACTCCAACCTGGGCGACAAAGCCGACGCCTTGATTGACCAGTTCCACATTCGCCACGTGGCCGACAAAAAAGCCGGTGAACTCAGCTATGGCCAGCAAAAGTTGGTGGACATCGCCATGGCCTTCATGAGCGAACCCGACTTGGTGTTGCTCGACGAGCCGTGTGCGGGCGTCAACCCGTCGCTGGTGGGTGGCATCAGCAGCTTGCTCAAAGAACTCAACAAAACCCGCAAGGGAAGTTTTGTGGTGATTGAGCACAACATGGACTTTGTGATGGACCTGTGCCACCGCATCATGGTGATGGTCGAAGGCCAGGTGATGGCGATTGGCACACCGGCCGAGATCCGTGCCAACAAACAGGTGCTCGACGCCTATCTGGGGAGCTGAACCATGACACACGCATGCATTGAATTTGACGACGTGGTGGCGGGCTACAAGGACTTCATGATCCTCAACAACCTGTCGTTCACCGTGCCCAAGGGGTCCATCACCTTGCTGATTGGCCCCAACGGCGCGGGCAAATCCACGGTGCTGAAAACCTTGTTTGGTTTGCTCACACCGCGCCAAGGCAAGATCCGTTTGAACGGGGACGACATCACCGGTGCCACGCAAAAAGACCTGTTGGCACGCGGCATCGCCTTTGTGCCGCAAGGCCGCAACTTGTTTGGCCAACTCTCGGTGTACGAGAACTTGGAGTTGGGCGGCATCACCTTGGGCATGAAAACCACCCACGAACGCATTCCTGAGGTGCTGGAGTTTTTTCCGCGCGTCAAAGAGCGCATCAACTCCTTGGCCTCGTCGCTGTCGGGTGGCGAACAAAAGCAGTTGGAAATTGGCCGCGCGTTGTTGCTGCGCCCCAAGGTGCTGTTGATTGATGAGCCCTCGATTGGCTTGTCGCCCATGGTGGTGCAAGACGTGTTCAAGCTGTTGCGCAAACTGGCCGACCAAGGCACCACCGTGTTGATGGTGGAGCAAAACGTCAAGAGCGCGTTGAAGTACTCGGACAACGCCATTGCGCTCGAATCAGGCCGCTTGGTGTTGTACAAATCGGCGGCGGAAATTTTGGCCGACCCGCAGATGGAGCGCTTATTCTTGGGTGGCGCGCACACCACCACAGCGGTTGCGATTCCTGTTTGATTTTGAGAGAACCCCATGACACTGACTGCTGCCAAAGACCGTGAATCCATTGCCGATGCCCCCAACCCCCTGGGGATGGAAGGCATTGAGTTCATCGAATACGCCACCTCCAAACCCCAAGCGCTGGGTCAAGTGCTGGAGATGATGGGCTTTCGCCCCGTGGCGCGGCACCGCTCGCGTGAGGTCATGCTGTACCGCCAAGGCGGTGTCAATGTGATCGTCAACGCCCATGAGGCCGGCATGGCCCACAGCGTGGCACCGAGTGAGAAGCCGGTGATTGCCGCCATCGCCTTGCGTGTGCGCGACGCCGCAGCGGCTTACAAGCGTGCCATCGACCGCGGTGCCTGGGCGGTGCCCACCAAGGTGGAAGTGATGGAGCTCAACATTCCTGCGGTGCACGGGGTCGGCTCGAGTCGCATTTACTTTGTGGACCGCTGCAAAGAGTTCTCGATTTACGACGTCGACTTCACCCCCATTCCTGGTGTGGACCAACACCCACCGGCCACGGCCGGTTTGCATGTGTTTGGTTTGGTGCAGTACATCGGCACCGACCGCGCCGAAGACTGGACCGAGTTCTACCGTGAGTTGTTTGGCTTTGAGGCCTTGCCCACTGGCGAGCACTTTGGCATCTTGCCCAAAGGCCGCATCTTGCGCAGCCCCTGCCACAGCTTTTATTTGCAACTGATCGAGCCCGAGCCCAGTGTGCTGGCCGTGGACGAAGAAGAGCATTTCCACCGCGTGGGCTTGGGTACCGACGACGTGTTGGCAGCGGTGAGTGCTTTGCGCGCGCGTGGCGTGGAGTTTGTGGAGTCCAAAGGCGTGCATGTGGAGGACAAGGGCGCACTCACACGCACTTGGTTGGGCTCGCTGAGCTTTGAGCTGGTTCACACCGCGAAGGCCTGACATGAGCCAATTCCAAGGAACCATGGACGACTTCGGGATGGACACCATCTCGTTGGCGGGGCCACTCGAAGCCAAACTCAAGGCCATTCGCGATGCGGGTTTTGGCCAAGTCATGCTCTCGGCACGCGATGTGGTGGGGCACCCCGATGGCCTGGAGGCGGCGGTGCAGGCGGTCAAACAAAGCGGCCTGCGTGTCACCGGCTTTCAGGTGTTGCGCGACTTCGAAGGCTTGAGCGGCCATTTGCACGACTACAAAATCGACATCGCCAAAAGCATGTTGGAGATGTGCGCGGCCTTGGGCTCCAAGGTGTTGCTGGTGTGCTCGTCCACCTCGACCCATGCCACGCAAGACCTCGACCACATCGCCGCTGACTTGCGCAAACTCGCCATGCTGGCCGTGCCCTTAGGCATCAAGGTGGCGTTTGAAGGTTTGTCTTGGGGCCGCACCATCAACGAATTCACCACGGCCTGGGACGTGGTGTTCCGCGCCGATGTGCCCAACCTGGGCATTGGTTTGGACTCGTTCCACATGCTGGCCGCCAAAACACCGCTCGATGAGTTGGAGATCTTGGACCCTGAGAAAATTTTTCTGGTCCAGCTGGCCGACTTCATGTGGCAAGAAATCCATTCCTTCGAAGAGCGCATGACCACCGCGCGTCACTTCCGTGTGTTTCCTGGCGAGGGCGTGCACAGCGAAGCCACCGCCGACTTGGTGACCCGTCTGTACAAGCTGGGCTACCGGGGTGACTACAGCTTTGAAGTGTTCAACGACGACTACCAGCAACTGCCGCTGCCCACGGTGGCGCAGCGTGCCTGGAAGTCGGCCCAGTGGTTGGGTGAAGACGTGTTGCGCCGCTCGGTGCCCATGCCCAACCAAATTCGCTTGAGGCGCGCACGTTGGGACACATGAGCGACGGTTTGCGCCAGGACTTGCCGTCTTTGATGGACGAGCGGGCCTTGGTGGCCGCCATGTTGCGCCAAGAGGCCGCGCTGGCCCAGGCGCAAGCCGAGCTGCGACTGATGGCGTCCAGCGATGCGCAATCCATCATCAACACCTGCAAGGTCGACCTGTTCGATGTGCCGCATATCCTGCGTGAGAGCTTGCTGGCCGCCAGCGCTGCTTCTGAGCCTCCTGTGATCAAGAGCTTGCGTGAAAGCGTGCGCCTGTTCAACCCAGTGGCGGCCAAGGCCGTCTACCGCGTGGGTCAAAGTGCTGACTTGCTCAGCAATGCCTTGGCGTTGGTGACGCACGATGTATTGACGCAGATGGCGTCAGACATTCAAGCCTTGCGTGAGCTGCCCGCTGCGGCCGATGTGTGTCTGGCTTGGGAGCGGGTGCACTACGTGGCTGAGCGTGCTTTGCGTTTGCAATTCAAACCCACCCCAGACCATGCGGCCTGGCCCATGGCAGACGTGCAGCAGCACGCGGCACGCGCGCTCGGTTTGGCCCCCGCATTCAGCGAAGGTTCGGAGGACTGGATGTCGTTGGGCTGCGAATTAGGCGTATTCACCCTATGCGTGCAGCGCATGTCTGCTCAGGCACAGGTGCTGCGTGCGCCGTTGTGGGTGGCGCAGTGGTTGACCGAGTTGTCGACACACACCATTCGCCCGCTGGATGCGCGTGATTTTTGGCGCGCCCAGTGGCCTTTGTGGTCCACCTTGGCCTTGACCGCAGCACGCAGCCTGCGTGAGCTGGCGACAGGGTTTAAAGCTTAGCGACCGATGAACGGCTTGGCCACAACGCGGCCATGCGGCTCAACACGTGGCGCAACGTCGCGCTGAAGGTGCTTCGTATTTGCTGCACATCCAGCGCAGCACGTGGTTGGTTGACCCAGGCGGTGAGGGGTTTTTCGCCCCACACATGAAATGCCACACCGACTGCGATGCTGGCCATCCAGGCCAAGCCACTCATCCACAAAGCCGCGCTGGGCGATGACAGCTGCCAGTGCTCCCAGGAGGCACTGAAGACCACGATCATGCCAAAGTGCGTCAAGAACATGGCGTAGGCGCTGTCCACCAACAAGGTGCTGATACGACCCAGCTGGATCCGGTTGAACTTGAGGTTGTTCACGCTCACATAGGCCAATACCAAGCAGGTCAACAGCGCCAAAGCCAAGCGAATGCGTGGCTCAAACCACAGCGACTCTTCACCCAACAGCAGCACGGCACCCAACACCAGTTGGTCAAAGCTTGAGCGGCGTGCCCAAGCGGCCAGCACACCCAGCCCATAGGCAGCGAAGAAGTAAATGGCCCAGTTGTCCAGGCTTTCAAAGCGGTTGAAGCCCCACATCGAGGCCACGCACAATGCCGCCACACCGAGTGACAAGGCCCGGTCTGACTTGAGCCAATAAGCCAACAGCACCAGCAGGGCATAGAGCTGAAAGTCTGCCGCCACGTACCACACGCCTACCGACAGGGCTGGAACGTCTAGCACCGATTGCAGCAAGGTCAGATGCGCCAGCACGCTGTGCAAGCTGGGCGCGTCCACCAGCCAGTCGCCAGAAATGAAAGGACGCAGCAACCACACCAAACTGGTGACCCAGCATAGGGCCAGCACGAAGCTAGGCATCAAGCGCAGGTAACGGCGTTGAATGAGCGTGACGGGGTGGTGCTGACCGCGACGGCCCATGATGGACTGGGCGGCCAAATACCCACCGATCACCAAGAACACCTGCACTGCCAGGCGTGCATCCATGTAGAGGTGTTCGATCAACGATGGCCACGCGCTGCGAATGGCTTCGGCCATCGGGCCATAGCCCGACAAATGGTGCAGCACGATCAGCTGGGCAGCCAGCAGCTTGAGAACATCAATGGCAAAAGAACGGTTCATTCAGTCAGTCTTTGGGACGGAAACTAATCAACAGCGGAGAGTGCACCCGACCGTCTACATCGCGCGGCAGCACCTCTGTCTTGTCGATAGCTTTGAGCACAGCGTTGTCCCAGGCAAGGTTGCCACTGGACTTGACGAGCTTCTTGCCTACGATGGTGCCGTCGGGTGCGCAGCGCACCTCGACCTCGGCCGGGGTGTTGCCCACAACCTCTTCGGTGAACACGATGTTGGGTTTGATGCGGGCACGGATGCGACCGCCGTAACTGTCAGAGGGCCCTGCTGAGCGCAGCGCCGATCCGGTGGCATTATCGCCGCCTGTGGCCCCGGCCAGGCCTGCGATGCGCTTCATGTTTTCGTTACGTATCGCTTCCAATTTCTTGGCATCCTCTGCCGCTTGCTTGGCTTCTTTTTGAGCCTGGAGTTTTTTGGCTTCTTTGTCTTTGCGCTCCTTGTCCTTACGTTCTTCTTCACGCTTGGCGTCGAGCTGGCGCTTGTCTTCCTCGGCCTTGAGCTTGGCTTTCTTCTCGTCGGCTTTCTTTTGTTCAGCCTTTTTCAGCTCGGCCTGACGGCGCTCGGCGTCTTTGGCCTGTTGCAGCTTTTTCTCGTCGTCGAGTTGTTTGCGTTTCTTGGCCAAGGCAATGTCGGCCTCACGGTCTGGCGCAGGCGGTGGCGGCTTGACCACTTCTTTGGGGGCAGGAGGCGGTGGTGGAGGGGGCTCCACCTCGACCAGCTTGGGTGCAGCGGCCTGAGGTACGGCAGACCACAATTCGGCTTCCGCTGACAAGGGGTTGTCTTGGTTCCACTGAATGCCTGCGGTCAGTGCCACCAGCAACAAGGCGTGCACAAACAAAGCGAGCGTCAACGAACGCCCCGTGCCCGGTGGGGGTGGGGGCGCGAATTCGAGGTGCTGGGCGTGGGCGCTCATGGGGACGCGAGGTGTCAATCAGTCCACCAGCTGCACAGCCAGTCCCACACGCTGCACGCCAGCGCGTTGCAGCACATCCATGGCTTTGACCACGGTTTCGTATTTGATGGTGCGGTCCGCCGTGATGACCACCGGGCCTTGCGCCACCTCACCCTGCAGCTGGCGCACATCGCGCGCCAGCATGTCCAGCGTGCTGCTTTGCGTGGCAACTGTGGTGCCAGTGCTCTTGAGGGTGATCTTCTCGTCTTTGCTGATTTCGACGTGGATCACCTGGTCGGGCACCGTGGCTGCTTTGCCCACGGTGGGCAGGTCGATCACGCTGGGCGAGATCAGCGGGGCAGTGACCATGAAGATGATCAGCAGCACCAACATCACGTCGATGAAGGGCACCATGTTGATCTCGTTCATGGTGCGACGACCACGGCCGGAGCGGGGAGCGATAGACGCCATGGGGGAGCCTTTGAACTCAGTGAGCCAGCGTGGTGGCGCTGACGTTGCGCTGCAAGATGTTGGAGAACTCTTCGATGAAAGTCTCCAGCTTGATCGACACGCGGTCGATGTCGCGCGCAAAACGGTTGTAGGCCAGCACGGCGGGAATGGCCGCAAACAAACCAATGGCGGTGGCCACCAAGGCTTCGGCAATGCCGGGGGCCACTTTGGCCAGCGTCACTTGCTGCATACCGGCCAAGCCGGTGAAGGCGTGCATGATGCCCCACACCGTGCCAAACAAACCCACATAGGGCGACACCGAACCGACCGAGGCCAGCAAAGACAGGTTGGATTCGATGGCATCCATCTCACGTTGGTAGCTCGCGCGCATGGCACGGCGTGCACCGTCCATCAAGGCACTGCTGTCGTTGATGCGGCGCTCACGCAGTTTTTGGTACTCGCGCATGCCACTGGCAAAAATGCGTTCCATCGGGCCTGACTGCTTGGCGTTTTTGGCGGCAGAGGCAAACAGCTCGTTCAAGCTGGTGCCCGACCAGAACTCACGTTCGAACTCTTCGTTCAGGGTCTTGACGCGTTTGAGTGAAATGATTTTGCGAAAGATCGCGGTCCAGCTGGTGATGGACACGCCCATCAGCATCAGCACCACCACCTGCACCACCCAACTGGCGTTGAGCAACAAATGGACGATGGAAAAGTCTTGTGTCATGTCAGGCGTTCCAATACAGAAGAGGGAATTCTCGCAGGCTTGAGGGTGGCGGCATCGACCCAGCCAATGCGGATCGTGCCCTCGCACAGCAGCGTGTCACCGCACCATGCTTGTTGGGCTATCACCAGGCTGGCGCGGCCATCTTCGGCCAAGCGCGCGGTCACACGCAGCAAGTCATCAAGCTGCGCCGGGCGGTGGTATTTGATGCTGGTTTCACTCACCACAAACATGCCGCCAGTGGCTTGACGCAAGGCATGTTGTTCCACACCCAGGGCACGCAACCACTCGGTGCGTGCGCGCTCAAAAAACTTGAGGTAGTTGGCGTAAAACACAATGCCACCGGCATCGGTGTCTTCCCAGTACACCCGCACAGGGTGTTCAAAGGCTGTGGGTGTGGTGTGCGTCATCGGTGTTCAGCCCAGCAAGGTGTGCAAACGGGCCACGGCTTCGCGCAACTCGGGCAGCGAGCGGGCGGTTGAAAAGCGCACAAAGCGCGCGGTGTCGGCCTGGCCAAAGTCACGCCCCGGCGCACAGGCGATGTTGGCGCGTTGCAGCACTTCAAACGCAAAATCCCAACTGCCTTGAACGCCCAGTTTTTCGCAAGCGGCGCTGCAATCGGCCCAAGCGTAAAACGCGCCGTCGGGCATCACCGGCACGGTCAGGCCCAGCTGATTCAGGGCTGGCACAAAGAAATCGCGCCGGGCTTTGAACTCGGCGCGGCGGCGTTCGTACTCGGCCAGGCTGTCGGCTTCAAAGCAGGCCAGCGCGGCATGCTGCGCCACCGTGCTGGGGCAGATGAACAGGTTTTGCGCCAAGCGCTCGACCACCGGCACCAAGGTCTCTGGCACCACCATCCAGCCCAAGCGCCAGCCGGTCATGCTGAAGTACTTGGAGAAGCTGTTGATGCTGATGATCTGATCGTCCAGCGCCAAGGCGGTGTGGCCAAACTCGTCGTCGTAGCTCAGGCCCAAATAAATTTCGTCAATCAGCGTCACGCCCCCGCGCTGCGACACCTCGGCATGGATGTCACGCAAAGCGTGGGGGTGGATCGAGGTGCCCGTAGGGTTGGACGGTGAGGCCAAGAGCACACCACGGGTGTGCGCGTTCCAGTGCTCGCGCACCTGCGCCGCATTGAGCTGAAAGCGGTCTGCGGCGGTGGTGGGCACCAACACGGCCCGACCTTCGGCTGCGCTCACAAACTGGCGGTTGCAGGGGTAGCTGGGGTCGGGCATCAGCACTTCGTCCCCGGCCTCAATGAGGGCCAGACACGCCAGCTGCAAAGCCGCCGAGGCACCCGCGGTGATGACGATGCGGCTGGCCGGCACCTGCACACCAAACCGCTGGCTGTACCAGCCGCTGATGCGTTCGCGCAAAGCGCCAAGTCCCAAGGCTGCGGTGTACTGCGTCTGTCCGTCGCGCAGGGCACGCACGGCGGCTTCTTGCACCAGCGGCGGGGCGGTGAAGTCGGGCTCGCCAATGCTCAGGTAGACCATGGCCGGGTCGGTGGGCCCCAAAGTGGCGGCGCGTGCAGCCGCCGCCTTGGCGACTTCCATCACATAAAAAGGCTCAATGCGCTGTGCGCGCTGGGCGATCTTCATCTGGCCTTGCCGTTGTTCCGATCGGCCTGCACTTCCAGGGGGCGCAGTTGAGGTGCCAAGCCATTGAGCACGGCGTTGACGTACTTGTGGCCATCGGTGCCGCCAAACGATTTAGCCAGTTCGATGTATTCGTTCAACACCACGCGCCAAGGCACGTCGATGCAGTGCTGAAACTCATACACACCCATCCACATCACCGCATGTTCAATGGGGGAGATTTCTTCCAGCTTGCGGTCGAGCAGCGGCACGATCAAGGCATCTAGCACTTCGCGCTGTTCGACGCAGCCGTACAGCAGCGCGTCGTAGTGGGCTGAGTCGGATTTGTGAAAACCGCTCAGGTCACGGGTGAACACATCGATGTCTGCCGCCTCGTTGCGGCCCACCAAAAATTGGTACAGGCCTTGCAACGCAAATTCACGCGAGCGGCTGCGGCCCGATTTGGCTGAGCTCTTGCGCGGTGCTTTGGCTTCAGGCGTGGCGGGCTCTGGCGTCGGGGCAGATTCGGGTGTGACGGTGTCAGTCATCATGCGAGTTGCTCCAGCAGCAAGGCCATTTCCACGGCCACGCGGGCGGCGTCGCGGCCTTTGTCGGTTTGGCGAGCCACGGCTTGCTCTAAGTTTTCGGTGGTCAAAATCGCATTCGCAATCGGCACGTGGTAGTCCATGCCCACGCGGGTCACGCCGGCGCCCGACTCGTTGGCCACCAGCTCGAAGTGGTAGGTCTCGCCACGGATGATGCAACCCAAGGCGATCAGCGCGCTGAAGGGCTCGGGGTCTTCAATTTGGGCCAGCGCTGCCAGCGTGAGGGGCACTTCCAGTGCGCCGGGGACTTGCACCACGGTGATGCGCTCGTCGGCCACGCCCATGGCCTTGAGTTCGGCCACGCAGGCTTCACGCAAGGTGTTGGTGATGTCTTCGTTGAAGCGGGCTTGGACAATGCCGATTTTCAGGCTGCTGCCGTCCAAGGTGGTGGTGCTGGCGAGGTTGGAGACAAACATGTCAGAGGTTCCTTGAGACTTATTCTTTGGCCAGATAGCCGACGATTTCGAGGCCGTAGCCGGTCATGCTGGGCATGCGACGCGGGTTGCCCAACAGGCGCATCTTGTGCACGCCGCAGTCACGCAAAATTTGCGCGCCCACACCATAGCTGCGCAAGTCCATGCGGCCACGCGATGGCCCATGGGCCGAGCGGGCGGTGCCGTCAAACTGGGCCAGCAACTGCTCGCCGCTTTCGCCACAGTTGAGCAACACCACCACGCCGGCGCCTTCTTGGGCAATGCGTTGCAGGCTCGAATCCAAGCCCCAGGAGTGCATGACACGGTTGGGCTCCAGCGCATCGAGTACCGAGAGGGGTTCGTGCACCCGGGCCAACACGTCTTGTTCTGCGCGCCAGCTGCCCTTGACCAAGGCCATGTGTACGGCACCGTTGGTCATGTCTTTGTAGGCATTGGCGGTGAACTCGCCGTGCGCTGTGTTCAGTGGGCGGCTGCCCACTTTTTGCACCAGCGACTCGGTGCGGCTGCGGTGGGCAATCAGGTCGGCGATGGTGCCAATCTTCAAACCGTGCTCGGCCGCAAACAGCTGCAAGTCGGGCAGACGGGCCATGGTGCCGTCGTCTTTCATGATTTCGCAAATCACCGAGGTGGGCGAGCAACCGGCCATGGCAGCCAAGTCGCAACCCGCTTCAGTGTGGCCTGCGCGCATCAACACGCCGCCGTCCACCGCTTGCAGCGGGAACACGTGGCCGGGTTGCACCAGATCACTGGGCTGTGTGCCTTTGGCCACGGCTACTTCGATGGTGCGGGCGCGGTCAGCAGCGGAAATGCCGGTGGTCACGCCCTCGGCGGCTTCGATCGACACGGTGAACGCGGTGCTGTAGACCGTGCCGTTGCGTGCGGCCATGGGCGGCAGCTTTAAAAATTCGCAACGTTCACGGGTGAGCGTGAGGCAAATCAAGCCACGGCCAAAACGGGCCATGAAGTTGATGGCTTCTGGCGTGACATGGTCGGCGGCAAGCACCAAGTCGCCTTCGTTTTCGCGGTCTTCTTCGTCCACCAAGATGACCATGCGGCCAGCTTTCATCTCGGCCACGATCTCTTCCACAGGCGAGATGGCCACGGGTGTCAAGGCAGTTGTCATTGGGGTGCTTTCAAAGAGGTGTCTACGCGCAGCATGCGTTCAACGTAACGCGCCACGGTGTCAATTTCAAGGTTCACCGTGCTGCCTGCTTGCAGGCTGCCGAGGGCGGTGTTCTCAACGGTGTGAGGAATGAGGTTGATGCTGATCTCTGAACCGCGCAAACCCAGGGGTCCCGCGGCATCGAAAAAGTCTTGCACCTGGTTGACCGTCAGGCTCACGCCGTTGACGGTGATCGAGCCTTTGTACGCCAGGTACTTGGCGAGCTCGGGCGGCGCCATGATGCGCAGCTCCCAGCTTTCGCCCACGCGCTCAAAGTGGCTGACTTGGCCGATGCCATCGACATGGCCGGACACGATGTGCCCGCCCAAGCGGTCGTGGGCCCGCAAAGCTTTTTCGAGGTTGACGCGCCCAAGCTGCGCTAAGCCGCTGGTGCGGGCCAGCGATTCGGCAGAGATGTCAATCGTGAACTGGTGGTGGAGGGGGTCAAACGTGGTGACGGTCATGCATGCGCCGTTCAAAGCGATGCTGTCACCCAAGCCCACGTCGTCGAGGTACCCGGCAGGGGCCTCGATGGTGAGGCGCTTGCCGTGGTTTAAAGAGCTTCCCAGGTCGTGAACTGCGGTGATGCGCCCCACGCCGGTGATGATTCCGGTGAACATCCTGCTATTTTCGCAGGTTTATCGCGCCTCACCGCTGGATTCGGGCCAATATCCTTAGATCGGGACCAATTTGTGTGAACTCATGGAAATCTAGGGCCAGAGCTTCTTGCAGGTTTGACAAGGGTCCCAGGTTGCTCATGCCGCGTCCTTGGCCAATCAAGAGGGGCGCCATGTAGACCAGCAACTCGTCCACCAAGCCCGCGCGCAACAGCGAGCCATTGAGTTTATGGCCTGCTTCTACATGCAACTCGTTGACGCCGCGTTGCGCCAGGTCGTGCAGCATGTGGGCCAAATCGACTTTGCCGGTGGCGTCGCTCAGGCAGCTCACGCTGGCGGCTTGGGCCTCTAAGGCGCGGCGTTTCTCGGCATCGTCTTGTGCAGCGTAGAACCACACCGGGCGTTGCGGGCCAAACAGCTTGGCATTGAGCGGCGTTTCCAAGCGGCTGTCGACCACCACCAAGCTGGGTTGGCGCGGTGTGGCAACGGCACGCACGTCCAACTGCGGGTCGTCTTCCAGCACGGTGCCAATGCCGGTCAGCACGGCGCAGGCACGGGCCCGCCAGGCGTGGCCGTCTTGGCGCGCGGCGTCGTGGGTGATCCACTGGCTCTGGCCATTGGTCAATGCGGTTTGGCCGTCGAGCGAGGCGGCGATTTTCATGCGCACCCAGGGCATGCCGTGCTGCATGCGCTTGAAAAAACCAATGTTGAGTTCGCGTGCTGCATCGGCCATCAAACCCACGTCCACCTGCACGCCCGCAGCGCGCAAGCGCGCCACGCCTTGGCCCGCCACCTGGGGGTTGGGGTCTTGCACGCTGGCCACCACGCGTTGGATGCCCGCTTGAACCAGCGCATCGCAACACGGGCCGGTGCGGCCTTGGTGGCTGCAAGGCTCCAGCGTGACATACGCCGTGGCACCTTGCACCGAGTGGCCCCTCGCCTGGGCATCGCGCAAGGCCATGACCTCGGCATGGGCCTGGCCCGCCGCTTGGGTGTGGCCGCTGCCCAGCACCACGCCTTCGGCGCTGGTGATGACGCAACCAACCCGTGGGTTGGGTGAGGTGAGGTACAGCGCCTGCTCAGCCAAGGCCAAGGCCTGGGCCATGTGGGCGGTGTCAGTGGGGGAGATCATGTGGCAATTATCTGTGCAGGGGTGTCTGGCTCAGCCGATCATGGAGAGTGCCAACCCACAGTTGCGCTCGATCACGCCGGTGATGGTCTGCACCAGCTCATGCTCGGTGGCTGTGAAGGGGTGGATGGCCATGGCTTGTTGTGTGACCTTTGCCCATGCGGTGGGTACATCGGTGGCCATTTTTTTGAACAGGCGCAAGCTGGGCTTGACGCCAAACCCGCAGTCGTCACACAACGCTTCCCATGAGTGAGCGCCAATGCGGGGGTAGGTGTCATCGTCACCGATGTAGAGCGCCAAGCGGTCGTCGCCATAGGCCTGCACGCACAACAGGTCATAAAAAGGGGCCAGGGCGTAACCCGTCTCGTCGATCAACACCGAGATGTTCTTGGCGTGGGCGTCGCTGTTGCCAATCAAATAATTCAGCATGACCCAGCGCTGAAAACTCAACAGGTCTTTGGCTGGCAGCTGCAACGCGCGCAAGGCGTGTGCTATTTTTTTCAGACTGACCAAGCCCCCTTGCCGTTCGTACTTCCAGTCAGAGCCCACGCCCAAGAGCTGGCAAGCGTCGATCTGATGCATGCAGACGATGTGACCGTCGACCACTTGGCGGTCGTAGCGTTGCACGATGTAAAGCGTCTCGGGCAAGTGCAGCAGATGGACCTCTGGCACTGGCAACTGGATTGCCCGGGCCAACTTCATGCACAGGTATTCGTTGACGGCGCTGGGTGTGAAATGGGGCAGACGGGAGTCTGGTTTGGCAATGTGCGTGGTGGGCGAGCTGCCCACGCTGTCGTAGAGCTGGGCCCGTTGTGCGTCGTAGCGCAAGCCCATTTTGTCTTGCGCGCCAGGCAGCGACATGCTGCTTTGCGGGTTGGCCAAAAGCAGCGGTTTGCTGTGGTGACGTTGTTGAAGGCGTTGGCGCAAGGTGTCTGGGCTCAACACGCTGTATTGCTGCAAAGTCTGAGGTGCTTGGCCCTCGGGCAACACCGACAACACACCCGGCAACTCGGCACCGAGCTGGCCGACGACTTCAAAGGCACTGGCGTTGCGCAGTTGGATGGCGTTGAGAATTTCTTCCAAGGGCGCACCCTCGGGCAACAGGTTGGCAAAAAAGGTTTTGACGGCTTCGCCTCGATAGGGCGTTGCGCTCAACGCAAATTGCGGGGCCAGCACATAGGCGCACGAGGAGGCCAGCCACTGGGGGTCGTATTGAAAAATGTATTGCCCGGCCTCATGCCCAAACCACCCCATGGCTTGCGCATTGGCCCAAACGCGCAGCCGAATCATGGCTGATGCGCCTCGGTGGGTGAGTCTGCGGCAGATTCAGTGCTCAGGACGATTTGTGCCTCCGACACGCCGTAGTCCGCTCTGAGGGGGGCTTGTTTGGAACGCCGGGTGTTTGCTTGTGCGGTGACCTGAAAACCCTGGGCTTGCAGACTCAGGCCGAGGCCATTGATGAGCTGGACCAGCTTACCCAAGCTGCAATTCTGAGGGCTGGACTCTGCATCACGGATGAAAGACACGCTCACACCGCAAGCGGCGGCGGCAGCCTCACGCGACAACTGTTGACGTTTGCGCTCAGCGGCCAAGGCAGCGGCCAAGGAGGGCAGTGTGCTGTTTTCAATTTTCATATTTGCTCCTGATAGGACAAATTATTTGTTTTCTTAAGCAGTATTATGATTTTTTGACCTCAAAAGGTCAATTTAATGATGTTGATTGATGGCGTCGGCAAAATTGTTCTTTCAGGGGCAATGGTTGGCGTCTGGCCGTGCCTTCAACGCCCCCAACACTGCGCCACGCTGAGCGACGCGTTGACCACCCCGCGCACGCCCGTGTGTGTGAGCGTGAAGCTGCCACAGGCGTCGCCCACTTGCGCTCCGGTGGGTGTGGCGGTGAGGGTGAAGCCTTGCGCGCTGCTGGCAAGGCTGAGTTGGTAGCGCAGGCCTTCGGCTTGCAGCACGCTGGTGGGCACGTCTGCTGCTGCGGGGTAGCTGCCGTTGGCGCTGGCGGCGCGCTCTAGCCAATGGGCGGCTTGCAGCAAGGCGGTGCGGGCTTGGGCGCGTTGGCTGCGTTGCAGCAACTGTTGGTAGTTGGGCCAGGCCCAGCCCACCAAGACAGCGATGCAGGCCAAGGCGATCAACAGCTCGATCAAGCTAAAGCCGTGTTGAGCCACCGCAGTGTGAGGGCGCAGGTGATGTGCAGGTGTTGTCATGTTCAGTCGTTCCCAGCTTAGTCGGCCAGCACCTGCCAGCTGTGCCAAGTGCCGCCGCCCGTGCTGCCCGGCACCGGGCTGGCGGGGGCCGACCACAGGGCTTGCAACACCACCGCTGTGCCGGGCAGAACCCCGCGTGCCAGCACGGTGATGCGGTAGACAAACGGCGCGCTGGCGTTGAGGGGCGTGGCATCGACCAGCACCTCCACCCAGTACCAGGTGGTGTTGGCGCCGTAAGGGGTGTCGGCGCCGCTCAGAGGCCAGGCGGCGTTGGTCATGGCTTGCCATTCGCTGGCGCTACGGGTGGGCGCACCGCTGGGTGCGCAGATGCCGCTCACACAGGCTTGTGCGCCCAGGCGTTGGCGCAAGGTGTCGCGCTCGCTCAGGCTGGTGGGGAAGAACGCATGCGTTTGCGCGTTGTTGCCCGGTGTATGGCGCGGGTTGATATTGCCCTGCGCGTCGGTGGCTGCGCCCAAGATGTCTTGCAGCGCCAAGGGCAGGGCGGCTTCGGCGCTGTGTTGGGTGCGCAGCAGGTCGGCCTCGGCGTTGAGCAGCCACTCGGTGCCGCGCAGGTTGCGCCAGCCTGTCAACGCGGCCAGGCCCACCAAGGCCAACACGGCCATCACGGTGGGCAAGGCCAGCCCCAAGCTGCGTTTCGGGTAGGAGCGCATGCGGTAGCTCACGGCAGCACGCCCACATGGTTGCGCAGGGTGAAGGTGCGGCGCAGCACGCGTCGGCTCAAACCGTCTGCAGCCACGGTTTCGCCCTGGCAGCCCAGGCTGGCGGTGTTGCGTGTGGCGTTGGGCTGGCTGCTGACCCAGCGCATGCACACTTCGATGGCCAGCACTTGGCGCATGTCGCTGACTTGGGCCGCCGTTTTCCATTGAATGGTTTGGTTGGCACCGGCTTGGGCGTAGCGCACTTGCAGGTCTTCCACGCCTTCGGCCAAGGCTTGGTAGGTGCTGCCGCTCAGGCGCAGGTCTTTGCAGGTGAGTTCTTTTTTGGTGTTGAGCTGGTAGTTGTTGAGCACCAGTGCGTCGCTGCCTGCATGGTTGCCTTGGCAGTCGTAAGGGTTCAGGCTGTGCCAGTGACCCAGGCTCACGCTGTCGGTGCGGGTGCCCTCAGTGCCTTGCAGATCGGGTTGGCTGTTGTCGTGCGGCGCTGTGCGTTGCACCTGTTGACCATCGGCTGTGGTGCTGACTTGCGCGGCACCCGCCATCTGAGCTTGGATGCGCAGGTTGCGCAGTGCGACACGGGCGTTGTGGTGCAGCGCATCGACCGCTTCAAAGGCGGCCCACGATTGGCGGCTAACGTTGTAGCTGGCCACGGCGCTCAGCATCACAGCCAAGCCCACGGCCAAGCCCACCAGAAGTTCGGGCAGGGTGTGGCCGCGAGTCAGCATGGTGCTCACCATGCGGGCCGAAAGAACAAACGCCAACAGCTCATGGCGCTCGGGCAAGCGGGGCTGCCCCACGCGGTGTCGGTGCGGTAGCTCTCGCCGCTGTCGTGCCAGGCCACCATCACACCCCACCAACCGCTTTGGCCGCTGAGGGCAAACACGGTGGCATCGCCTTGTGGCAGCTGTGTGCTCAGGGTCTGTTGCAGTTGCGCCATGTCCCATTGGGCCAAGTCGCTGCGGGTGCAGGCCAGGGCGGTGCAGTCGGTCGTGGCGCTACGGGCGGTAGTGCTCCACGTGCGTGTGTACAGCGCGGCTTGGCTGGCGTTGAGGCGCATGCGCTCGGCCAGGTCGTCTGCCAGCCCCATGGCGATGCTGCGGTTGACCTGCTGGCGTTGGGTTTGCAAGCCGATTTGTTGCAACCACAGCGCGGCCAGCACGCCAGAGGCCAACAGCAGCAAGGCCATGAGCGCTTCCAGCAGCGCCACACCGTGGTGCATGTGCTTCAACTGCACGAGGTCCCCAAGACCGTGCGAATGCGCCCGGTGTTGTTGAGGCACAGCGAATAGGCCACGCTGAGGCTGGGGTTGCGCGAGCCCACCGTCCAGCGGTCGCCCACGCCACCCAACTCGCCTTGGCGGCTGATGGTCAGCGCACTGGTCTTGGTGTAGCTCACCAACAAGGGGGTGTGCAGCGGGGTGACTTGCAAGGTTTGGCTGCCGTCGGCGAGTTGCAACTGCCAGCCGCAACTCCAGTCGGAGCCCACTGCGGTGGCCCAAGTGCAATCGCTCAATCGTGCCAAGCGCAGTGCTTGGCCCAGTTGCAGTGCCCGCACACGTGCGCTTTGCAAGTCGTTGTGCAGTTGGTCACGGGCCAGTTCGGCCCGCGTTCGCTCCAGCACGCGTTGCATGCTGGGCACCGCCAGCAGGCCGACCCAGCCGAGCACTGCCAACACCAGCAGCAACTCCACCAAGGTGAAGCCCTGGTGCGCGTGCCTGTGAGAATGAAAAATGCCCAGCGTTTGCATGCAGCAAATGCTAGGCATCTGGGGGAGTGCGGCGCGTTGCCGCCACTCGAAAATTATTTGCGAACTTCGTCGACCAAGCTCTTGAAATCGTCGATGTCTTCAAAGCTGCGGTAGACGCTGGCAAAGCGGATGTAAGCCACTTTGTCGAGTTTTTTCAGCTCGCGCATGACCAGTTCACCAATGCGGGTGGAGGGCACTTCGCGCGCGCCGAGGCTGAGCAGTTTTTCTTCGATGCGTTCAATCGCGTTGTCGACTTGTTCCGTGCTGACCGGGCGTTTGCGCAGGGCCAGACTCATGGAGTCGAGCAGTTTGTGGCGTTGGTAGTCGATGCGTCGCCCGTCTTTTTTGACGATGTTGGGAAAGCTCACATCGATGCGCTCGTAGGTGGTGTAGCGCTTGTCGCAGGCACCGCATTGGCGGCGACGGCGGATGGAGTCGCCGTCTTCAGACATGCGGGTCTCCACCACTTGGGTTTCAAGGTGACCGCAGAAGGGGCATTTCATGGGGTGTTGTCTCGCTTTGGTTTGTTGGCGATTGTGCTTGTGGTTTTGTCTTTGCCCTTGCCTTTGCCTTTGCCTTTGCCTTTGCCTTTGCCTTTGCCTTTGCCTTTGCCTTTGCCTTTGCCTTTGCTGTGCTCGCTGGGGGTATGGGTGGGGGCCGCTTCTTCATACTGTGTACAGAAAATCATCAGCGGCCCCCACCCATACCCCCAGTCTGCGGCTGGCTTGGCTGGCGCTCGCCGTGTTCATGCGCTGCAATGCACGATCTGAGCTGGCTTTTTTGTTGGCACGCAAATCACTTGTAACTTTCGTGGCTTCTGGATTCTGGCGTCATGCTTGTGATTCAGCATGGGTTCCCGAAAGAACTTGCTCTCAACCCAACCGCAGGGGTGATGGGTGCGGCGGGCGATGATTTTCTGTACACAGTATGAAGAGCCCGCCGTACCCATCGCCCCTGCCGTTTCCGGCGCGAACGCTTCACAAGAACCATCACGCCAACAGAACCAGCAAACCCCAAAAGCAGTGACCGGCGCGAAATCTTCACGCCAGAAACACCCCAACTCAGCGGTAGACCGGAAAGCGGCTGGTCAAAGCATGCACCTTGGCGCGCACGGCTGCGATGTTGGCTTCGTCGTGCGGGTTGTCCAACACGTCGGCAATCAAATTGGCGGTCATGCGCGCTTCTTCGTCCTTGAAACCACGCGTCGTCATCGCTGGGGTGCCAATGCGCACGCCGCTGGTGACGAAAGGTTTTTCGGGGTCGTTGGGGATGGCGTTCTTGTTGATCGTCATGTGGGCGGCGCCCAAGGCGGCTTCGGCTTCTTTGCCAGTGATCTTTTTCGAGCGCAGGTCCACCAACATCACGTGGCTTTGTGTGCCGCCGCTGACGATGCGCAGGCCGCGTTGGGTCAGCGTTTCGGCCACGATGCGGGCGTTGGTAATGACTTGTTGTTGGTAAGCCTTGAACTCAGGCGCCAGGGCTTCTTTGAACGCCACGGCTTTGGCCGCGATGACGTGCATCAGCGGGCCGCCTTGCAGGCCAGGGAAGATGGCGCTGTTGATGGCTTTTTCGTGCTCGGCTTTCATCAAGATGATGCCGCCACGGGGGCCGCGCAGGCTCTTGTGGGTGGTGGAGGTCACCACATCGGCGTGAGGCACGGGGTTGGGGTAGACGCCTGCGGCGATCAAGCCGGCGTAGTGGGCCATGTCGACCAAGAAGATGGCACCCACGTCTTTGGCCACTTTGGCAAACCGTGCAAAGTCAATGTGCAGGCTGTAGGCCGAGGCACCGGCGATGATGAGTTTGGGCTTGCTCTCGTGGGCCTTTTTCTCCATCGCGTCGTAGTCGATTTCTTCTTTCTCGTTCAGACCGTAGGACACCACGTTGAACCACTTGCCACTCATGTTGAGCGCCATGCCGTGGGTCAGGTGACCGCCTTCGGCCAGGCTCATGCCCATGATGGTGTCGCCGGGCTTCAAGAAAGCCAAGAACACGGCTTCGTTGGCCGATGCGCCGCAATGCGGCTGCACGTTGGCCGCGTCGGCGCCAAAGATTTGTTTGATGCGGTCGATCGCCAGTTGCTCAGCCACGTCCACGTGTTCGCAACCGCCGTAATAGCGCTTGCCGGGGTAGCCTTCGGCGTATTTGTTGGTGAGCTGCGAGCCTTGGGCTTGCATGACGGCGGGGGAGGCGTAGTTTTCGCTGGCGATCAGCTCGATGTGGTGCTCTTGGCGCGCGTTTTCAGCCTGGATGGCGGCCCACAGTTCGGGGTCGGTCTGTTCGATCAAGATGTTGCGGTGGTACATGCTGGCAGTCCTAGTAGAGGTGGTCCCGGCGTGCCGATACATCGGCACAGGGCTGCCCAGGCGAACGGCAAAACACCTCAAGGGTTGAGGCTGCGCGCTTCCCAGTGGTCAAAACTCCACGTCAGCGGTGCGGGGCAGGGGCCCAGCACGCCTATCGCCAGTTGCGCGCGGGTCAGAGTTTAGCGTGATTCCTCGTCGTCTTTGGCGGCATCACGGCCAAAGGGGGTGAGGCGCTGGGCTTTTTCCCACAGGCTCTCCAGACGGGCGGTGGCGGCTTCAGCGGCAGACGATGGTGGTGGCGTGAGCGGCACTTTCACACCCTTGGCCACTTGTTGCAGGCGGCCATATTCGGCCACCACTTTGGCGGCGTAGCCGGTGTCTTCTTTGATGTTGGCGGCGCCGACGTACAGACGCAGACCACCTTCCACGCTGCCCGCGCGGGTGATGCAGTCTTTCAGCACGTTCACGCCCACCCGCACATTGGCCACCGGGTCAAAGGCAGCCAGCGAGCCGCCAAAACTCACGTATTTGTCTTCGTGAACTTTGGTCATGACCTGCATCAGACCCTGCGCACCCACGGCGCTTTGCGCGAAGGGGTTGAAGGCCGACTCGACCGCCATCACGGCCAGAATCAGCGTCGGTTCAATTTGGTTACGGGGCCCCAAGTCGTAGGCTTCGGCCACCAGCGCGCTCAAGGGTTCGGGGGCGACCCGGTATTTGCGGCTCAGCCAGTAGGCCAGGTAGGCCTGCTGTTTGGGTAGGTCGCGTGGGTCGGTGGCGGTGGCGCGGTCTACGGCGTCGGCGTCGGAGCTCAAACCGGTGGCGTCGTATTGACGTTCTTGCAGCCAACTGATCAGCTTGGCTTCGGTGACAGCACGCAGGTCTGGGCGCACTGTCAATGCGACGACGACGAAGAAGATCGACAACCCCACCACTGCCATGCCGTTGTGGGTGATGGCAAAAAAGCCCTGCGCCACATCGGCTGCGAAAGTTCGCAGTCCTAATTTGATGTGGGTGAGCAAGGGCATGAAGATATTTATAAAAGTGAGGTAGCGGAAAATTTTAAAGCCTAGGCGACAATCTATAGATATTTGATACGAGCCTGACCTGTGAACGATTCTGCTAACAAACCCCACGACCTGACTTCTTTAGATGCTTTGACCGGCGGAGCCTTCACGGCACCCACCTCGGGCGAACGCGCGTCGCGCTTGCGTGACTGGCTGGCCAAAGAGCCCAATGCCGAGCAATTGCAAGCGGTCTTCACTGAAATGAGCCACCGGGACAAAGGCGCATCCAAAGTCTTGCGTGAAAAGCTCGATGAGTTGCGTCGTGCCAAAGGTCAAGACGCTTTGGCCCAAGAGTGGTTGGCCAAAGGCGAGGTGCTGCGCGACGCGGCACACATCAACTTGGCCGATGCCATGGCTTGGCAACGTGACGCTGCCAAGGCCGGTGCCCCCTTGTCGCGCGAGCCATTGGCGGGTTTGAAAACCGCTTTGGTCGAACGCGTCAAAGCCATCGAAGACTTGCAGCATCAAACCCAGGTGCAGCGCGAAGCCGCGGTGTTGCTGGCACAGCGCATTGAGGTGTTATCGACCAAGCCTTGGCAAGACGCGCAAGCCCAACGCGCAGGCCTACAGGCTGACCTGGACCGTTGGGTGGCGCAAGCCCAAGCTTTGGCGGCCGATGCGCAGTGGCCCAGCGTGGATGCGAAATTTGCCCCCGCCTTGCAAACCAGCACCCAACAAGTGCAAGCCGTGTGGGTGGCGTTTTGCGAGGCCCTGGCTTTGACCGAAGCCGCTGCTGCCGATGCCAGTGCCCCTCTGCCAGCGGTGCCCGCCTGGGCTGATCAGTTGCGTGTGGCCCGTGGCGAAGTGTTGCCCCAAGCGGCTGCTGCGCCCGCCAAACCCGAGACCGTGCGTGTGGACCCCACGCGCAACGTCAAACCCACGGCCGATAAGGCAGTGGTGGATCAAAAACGTTTGGAGCTGGCACAACAAGCCGAAGCCTTGTTCAAACCTGCACCGACGCCCAAAGCGGCCAAGCCCGCTTTGGCCAAAGCCGAGCAGCCTGTGGTTGCTGTGGCGTCTGTCGAAGTAAGTGCAGCAAATGCTGACCCCGTGTTGGCAGAAGCGGCACCCGAAGTAGAAGCGGCACCCGAAGTAGAAGCGGCACCTGAAGTGCAAGCCTCTCCTGTCGAGGAGGCGCGGGCCACGCCCGCAGAAGCATGGGTGCCAGAAGTTGCTGCCGAAACACCTGCACAAGCCGTTGCCAACGATGAGCCTGCAACACCCCAGCCCCTTGTTGATGCCGTGGCACCTGTCGCTGCTGAACCCGAATGGGTGCCCGCCATGGGCGGACGCAAGATGCAAGAAGCCCTGCGCAACTTGCGTGACCAGTGGAAAAAAATTGACAAAGAGGCAGCGCCCAACCCTGCGTTGTGGAAGCGCTTTGACACTGCATGCAACCGTGCCCACCACGTGGTGGACGCTTGGCTCAAAGAAGCCCGTGCCCAAACCGCAGCCCACAAAGCACAGCGTTTGGCTTTGATCGAAGAGGTCAAGGCTTGGGCGGCAGAGCACGCCCAAGGCCCCGACTGGAAGGGCGTGGCGCGTCAACTGCACCAATTCGCCCAACGCTGGCGCGACAGCGGTCATTTGAGCGAGAAGATGTTTGCCGAGTTGCAGCCTGTGTGGAAGGCGGCCATTCACGCCGCCCACGAGCCACTCGAAGCCGTGCAAAAAGCCAGCTTGGCACGCCGCCAGGCCTTGATTGCCGAGGCCCAAGAGTTGGGTGCTGCGCCCACCTTGCGCATTGACGCTGTCAAAGCCTTGCAACAGCGTTGGCAAGAAGAAGCTCACACCGTGGTGCTGGACCGCAAGCAAGAGCAAAAGTTGTGGGATGCATTCCGTCAGCCGATTGACGAAGCGTTTGCGCGCAAGTCGTCGGTGCGTGAGCAATCGCAAGCCGCCCTGACCCCACATGACCGTGCGGTGTTGGACGCCTCGAAGGCGTTGGAAGCGGCCATTGCCAAGGGCGATGGCGCACAGATTCGCGCCGCCATGCAGGTGTTGGAGCAAGTCTCTCGCGGAGAGTTGCCGCCCGAAGCAGCCAAGCCAGCAGCCCCGGTTGCCGCGCCTGCGCAAGCAGCGCCTGCACCAGAGATGCCGGTCGCTGCCGATGCCAGCACAGAAGCCGCACCCGCGGCCAGCGCCGAAGCGCCTGCGGCGGATGCCCCCCCATCAGATGCCTCGCAAACAACCACCGACTCAGAGGCAGCGCCTGCTGAGCCCGATGTCGCCCCCGCCCCCGCACCCAAACCCCACAAGCCCGTGGTCGCGGTGCGTGGTGACGATCGCCCAGGTCAAAAACGTACCGAGGTGGCCCCAGCGGGTTTCCGTGGCCGTGATGGCAAACCGGCTGGCAAGTTTGGCGACAAGCCCGGCTTTGGCCGTGACGGTGGCGCACGTGCTGGACGTGATGCACGCGACGGTGGCCGTGATGGTTTTGCACCGCGTGGCCCGCGTTTGGGTGACGCGGCTTTCCGTGCCCAGCGCAATGCCTTGGACATGGCCCAAGACGCACTGCGTAAGCTGGCCGCACAAGCCCACGGCGAAGTGCTCACGCAACTGATGCACGCTTGGGAAAAGCGCGATGCCAGCCAGTTGCCCGCAGCGCAAGCCATTGGCAACAAGCTCACACCCGCACAACGCGCCCAGTGGGCCCAGGCTTTGTCCTCGGCACCGCAAGGCGAGGCCGTGACGCCTTTGCTGCGCCTGGAAGTTGCTGCCGAGTTGCCTACGCCTGCTGCCCAGATGGATGCTCGCCGCGCTTTGCAATTGCAACTGCTGACCCGCCGCAACGACCCATCGCCCCAAATGACCTGGGCCGCCGACGCGTCTCAGGTACTGGCTGGCGCTTACGACGAAGCCGCTGCACGCCGCTTGCAAGCCGCTTTGAAGGTGTTGCTCAAGCGTTGAGTGAACGCAAGGGGCGTCGCACCAAGCCGTGGCTGACGCTGTCAGCCTCTTTGCGCAGCCAAGACACCACTTCCAAGCGCGGGGCTGTGCCGCTGGCATGCCAGTCACTCAAGACCCAGCGCTGTAAACCGTCACCCATATCGTGCACCGCAGGTCGGTGGGTATGGCCGTGCAGCAGCAATGAACTGTTGGTGGCCAGCAGCCAGCTGCGTGCGGCTGGCGTGTCCACGTCGGCATAGTCGGTGTGCGTGCGTTTGCGTGCTTCGCTTTGGGCACGCATGGCTTGCCCAGTGGCTTGTCGCTGCGCCAAAGGCTGTGCCAGAAACTGCGCTTGCCATGCGGGTTGGCGCACTTGGTTGCGAAAAGCCAGGTAGTCGTGGTCGCCCAAGCACAGGCTGTCGCCGTGGCTCAGCAGCATGCGTTGGTCGCCCAAGGACAGCACCGTCGGGTCGTGCAAACCCTGCATGCCTGCTGCTTGCAAGGCGTGTGCGCCTAACAAAAAGTCACGGTTGCCACAGAGGAAGTAAACCGGCAAACGCTGCGACGTGCGCTGGATCACCGACAAACACTGCAAAGCAAAAGGCTCTTGGGTGTCATCACCCACCCACACCTCGAACAGATCGCCCAAGATGAACAGGGCATTGGCCTGTGTATGGGCCATGTAATGGGACCAAGCGAGGAAGGTGTCTGGATCGTGCACATCGAGGTGCACGTCAGAGATGAAATCCACCTGTTGCCAGGTGGAGCTTGCCTGGATGTGTGACACCGCATCAGCCAACAGGCCAGGTGACAAAGCCGGTGACGGCGTGAACATGTCGGCTGGCCCTACGGGTGGCGCTTTAGAGCGCAACCGCTTTCTCAATCACCACGTCTTCTTTGGGCACGTCGTCATGGAAGCCTTTGCGCCCGGTTTTGACGGCGGCAATTTTGTCGACCACGTCCATACCACTGACCACTTTGCCGAACACGGCGTAGCCCCAGCCTTGTGCGCTGGGGGCGGTGTGGTTCAAGAAGCCGTTGTCTGCCACGTTGATGAAGAACTGAGCCGTGGCCGAGTGGGGGTCTGAGGTACGCGCCATGGCCACCGTGTAGTGGTTGTTTTTGAGGCCGTTGTTGGCTTCGTTTTGAATGGGCTCATCGCATGACTTTTGGGTCATGCCGGGCTCGAAGCCGCCACCTTGCACCATGAAGCCAGGAATGACGCGGTGGAAGATGGTTTTGTCGTAATGGCCTTTGGCCACGTAGCTCAAAAAGTTGGCCGTGCACTTGGGGGCTTTCTCGGCATCGAGTTCCAGCGTGATGACGCCGTGGTCCAAGATGTGCAGTTCGACTTGTGGGTTGCTCATGATTTACTTCTCAAGGGTTGCAGATTGAATGACGATGGCCGTGCGTGGCACATCGGTGGCGAAGGGGCCGCCAGAACTGGTGGGCACTGCCTTGATGCGTTGCACCACCTCCATGCCAGAGACCACGCGACCAAACACGGTGTAGCCGGGTTGCTGTGGGCTGGGATCTAAAAAGCCGTTGTCCACCACGTTGATGAAAAACTGTGACGTGGCTGAATTGGGGACATTGGTGCGCGCCATGGCAATGGTGCCTACGGTGTTGCGTGGGCCTCCTTTGGCCAAGGCCTCACGGCCTTCGTGCACCACGGGCGCACGGGTGGGGCGCTCCATGTAGCGCTGGTCGTAACCGCCGCCTTGAATCATGAAGTTGCCGATCACGCGGTGAAAGATGGTGCCGTCGTAGTGCTTGTCGCGCACATATTGCAAAAAGTTTTCCACCGTCTTGGGGGCTTTGTCGGGGTAGACCTCGACCACGATGTCACCCGCATTGGTGGCAAATTTCACCCGGGGTGCGTCTTGTGCGAAGGTGGTTTGTGCGGCCAAGCCGCACAGGGCCAGGGTGATCGTGCACAGGGCACGCCGAGAGATGAAGGACAGGTTCATGGTTTGCTTTGGCTCAGTTCAAGTGCAGGTTTGAGGCGCTCTACTTTTTGTGCTGCGGTGCGATGTTTGGGGTCTAGGGACGAGGCACGTGCATAAGACTGTTGAGCCAAGTGCAGCAGCACATCGCCTAGGTTCTCGTGGGCCGCGGCATAGCTGGGGTTGTCGCGCAAGGCCGCCTCAAACGATTCTTTGGCACGGTTGTAGTCGCCTTTGGCGGCATACAACACACCCAGGTTGTTGTGCGGCTCAGCCAGCTCCGGGTAGTCTTGCGTCAGCCCCAGGTAAACGGGCAGGGCTTTGTCGGCTTGACCGGTTTGTTCGTAAATGAAGGCTTGCCAGAACAGCATTTGCGGATCGCGTGGTTTTTTGGCCAAGCTGCGATCAATCCACGACAGCGCGGCGGTGTACTTGGCTTGGCGCAACAGTTTGCGCACTTCTTGGTGGTCGTCGGTTTGGGTGGTGCTGGCCAATTCTCCTGGCTGCCAAGCGGGGCCCACATCGGATTGCGCGAAGGTGGATGTCACCACGCAGGCCAGCGCAAACCCCCAGGCCAAGATGCCGTGTCTGCCCAGTACATGACCGATGTCACGCGGGTTGGCAAAAGTGTGCTGAGGGTTTTTCATGTGCTTTGTATACTGAGAGCCATTGTAAAACAGCGGGTCTTCATCACCCTTTGCCTTTGCACCCTTGTTGACCCAATCTGCGGTCCTTAACGATTCACTCATGACGCTTCGCATTCACAACACGCTTTCGCGTGCGCTGGAGACTTTTTCGCCGCTCGAACCTGGACATGTCCGCATGTATGTGTGCGGCATGACGGTGTACGACTTGTGCCACTTGGGCCATGCCCGTTCAATGGTGGCTTTTGACGTGGTGCAGCGCTGGCTCAAAGCCAGTGGCTACCGCGTGACCTATGTGCGCAACATCACCGACATTGACGACAAGATCATCAAACGTTCGGTCGAGAACGGCGAGACCGTGCGCGCCCTGACCGATCGCATGGTCGACGCCTTGCACCAAGACGCCGACGCACTGGGCATTGAGCGCCCCAGTTTTGAACCCCGCGCCATGGACTATGTGCCCCAAATGTTGGCCATGATTGGCACGCTCGAAAACAAAGGTTTGGCCTATCGTGCGAGCAACGGGGATGTGAATTACTCCGTGCGCAAGTTTGCGGGTTACGGCAAGCTTTCGGGCAAATCGCTCGACGAGTTGCAAGCCGGTGAGCGTGTGGCTGTGGACGACGGCAAGCACGACCCGATGGACTTTGTGTTGTGGAAGTCAGCCAAAGCCAGCGAGCCCGACGAGGTGAAATGGGCCAGTCCGTTTGGTGCCGGGCGACCCGGCTGGCACATCGAGTGCTCGGCCATGAGTTGCGAGATGTTGGGCGAGAGCTTTGACATTCACGGCGGTGGTGCCGACTTGCAGTTTCCACACCACGAAAACGAAATCGCCCAAAGCGAAGGCGCGTTTGACAAACCCATGGCCCGCGTGTGGATGCACAACGGTTTCATCAATGTGGACAACGAAAAAATGTCCAAGAGCTTGGGCAACTTCTTCACCATCCGCGATGTGCTGAAAGAATTTGATGCCGAGACCATCCGCTTCTTCGTGGTGCGCAGCCACTACCGCAGCCCGCTCAATTACAGCGATGTGCATTTGAACGACGCACGCGGCGCGTTGAAGCGCCTGTACACCGCCTTGCATGCCGTGCCTGCCGCAGAGCTTGAGATTGACTGGACGCACCCTCTGGCAGCGCGTTTTCAAGCCGCCATGAACGAAGACTTTGGTACGCCGGAAGCCGTGGCGGTGTTGTTTGAATTGGCGGGTGAAGTCAACCGCACGCATTCTGCGCAGGCCGCAGGTTTGCTCAAGGCCTTGGGTGGCCTATTGGGTTTGTTGCAAGACAACCCCGAAACCTTTTTGCAGGCGGGTGCCTCGTTGGATGAGGGTGCTATTCAGACCCAAATCGCGGCACGCGCCGCAGCCAAGGCTGCGAAAAACTTTGCCGAGGCTGACCGCATTCGCCAAGAACTGGCAGCGCAGGGTGTGCTGCTGAAAGACTCGCCCACGGGCACCACCTGGGAACGCGGGTGATGATGGCGCACCAAGAAAAAATCACCATTGCGACGCCCGCCTACTGGGCCGAAGCGTGCAAGCACTTGGTCAAAAAAGACCGGGTGATGAAGCGCCTCATCCCTCAATTGGGCGACGCTTGTTTGCAGTCGCGCGGCGATGCTTTCATCACGCTGGCGCGCAGCATTGTGGGGCAGCAAATTTCCGTCAAAGCGGCCCAAAGCGTGTGGGATCGATTTGCCTTGTTGCCGCGCAAAATCTCTCCAGCCAATGTGCTCAAACTCAAGGTGGATGACATGCGTGCCGCAGGTTTGTCTGCCCGAAAAATTGAATACTTGGTGGACTTGGCTTTGCACTTTGACAGCGGTGCGTTGCATGTGAACCAATGGGCTGAGATGGAGGACGAAGTCATCATCGAAGAGCTGGTGGCCATTCGCGGCATCGGTCGTTGGACGGCTGAGATGTTCTTGATTTTTCACCTCATGCGGCCCAATGTGCTGCCGCTCGACGACGTGGGCTTGATCAACGGCATCAGCCACAACTATTTTTCAGGGGAGGCCGTCAGCCGCAGCGAAGTGCGCGAGGTAGCTGCCGCCTGGGCCCCCTATTGCAGCGTGGCGACTTGGTATATTTGGCGCTCGCTAGACCCGCTGCCGGTTGAATACTGAGCAGCCAAGGAGTAATTGATTTTGGCTAAGAAAACTTTCCTCGATTTTGAACAACCGATTGCCGAGCTGGAAGGCAAGATTGACGAGCTGCGCTATGTGCAAAGCGAGTCGGCGGTCGATATTTCGGAGGAGATTGATCAGCTCAGCAAGAAAAGCTTGCAGCTGACCAAGGATATTTACAGCAACCTCACGCCCTGGCAAATCACCAAGATTGCTCGCCATGCCGAGCGTCCTTACACGCTGGACTACATCAACGACATCTTCACCGACTTTGTCGAGCTGCACGGTGACCGTCATTTTTCCGATGACTTGAGCATTGTGGGGGGCTTGGCCCGTTTCAACGGCAACGCCTGCATGGTGCTGGGCCACCAAAAAGGCCGTGACACCAAAGAGCGTGCCGCCCGTAACTTTGGCATGAGCCGTCCTGAGGGCTACCGCAAAGCTTTGCGCCTCATGAAGACGGCTGAAAAATTCAAGCTGCCCGTGTTCACCTTTGTCGACACACCCGGTGCCTACCCCGGCATTGACGCCGAAGAGCGCAGCCAGAGCGAGGCCATTGGCCGCAATATTTTTGAAATGGCCCAACTCGAAGTGCCCATCATCACCACCATCATTGGTGAAGGTGGCTCGGGCGGCGCCTTGGCCATTAGCGTGGCCGACCAAGTGTTGATGTTGCAGTACTCGGTGTACTCGGTCATCAGCCCTGAAGGTTGCGCCTCCATTCTGTGGAAAACCTCTGACCGTGCCGAAGATGCTGCCGAAGCCTTGGGCATCACGGCTCACCGGCTCAAAGCGCTGGGGCTGATCGACAAAATCGTCAACGAACCTGTGGGTGGCGCACACCGTGACCCCAAACAAATGTCCGCACAGCTCAAGCGTGGCTTGAACGACGCGTGGCGTCAGGTGACCGACCTCAAGGTCAAAGAGTTGCTGGACAAGCGCTACGAACGTCTGCAAAGCTATGGCCGGTACAACGACACCAAAGCCGACGCCCGCTGATTTCCCTCCGCTGGACGCGCTCCAGCAGGCCTTGCCCTTAGGTGTGGCCTTGAGCGGCGGGGCCGATTCCACCGCCATGCTGATCGCCTGTGCCACCCGCTGGCCGGGCCAAGTGTTTGCAGTGCATGTGCACCACGGTTTGCAGCAAGCCGCCGACACTTTTGAAATCCACTGCATCGAGTTGTGCCAGCAGTTTGATGTGCCTTTGGTGGTGCAGCGCGTCAACGCTGCACACGCGAGTGGAGAAAGCCCCGAAGACGCCGCCCGCCAAGCCCGCTACCGAGCTTTGAGTGATGCGGTGAAGCAGCATTGGAATGGCCAAGTTCAGCATGTGGTGCTGGCGCAGCATGCCGATGACCAAGTGGAAACTTTGCTGCTCGCACTCTCACGTGGCGCGGGCTTACCCGGCTTGGCCAGCATGCCCAAGGTGATGGTGCGAGACGGCGTGACTTACCACCGCCCCTGGTTGCAAGCCTCGGGGGCGAGTTTGCGCCAGGCCTTGCATCGCTTGGGCCAACCTTGGGTGGAGGACCCCACCAACCAAGACACCCGTTACACCCGCAATCGCATTCGCGCGCAATTGCTGCCCGTGCTAGAGGGAGCTTTTCCATCCTTTCGTGACACCTTTGCGCGCTGTGCGGCCCATGCCGCACAGGCCCAAGAACTTTTGCAAGAAGTGGCACAGCAAGACCTGCAAACCGTGGGCGATCCACCGCGCATCAAAGCCTTGCAAACATTGAGCGTGGCCCGACAAAGCAATGTGTTGCGCCATTGGTTGGTACAGCAGCAACAACGCCCCAACACAGCGCAATTGCACGAACTGCTGGCGCAGCTCAAAGCGTGCACCACCCGAGGCCACAACATCGACATCAAGGTGGGGCGTGGCTTTGTCAGGCGCGATGGGGCGGTGCTGCGTTGCTACAATCTTTAGCTTTGCTTTGATCTTTCAACCTTTTCACGCAACATGGCATTGATTGTTCATAAATACGGCGGCACCTCGATGGGCTCGACAGAGCGCATCCGCAACGTCGCCAAACGCGTGGCCAAGTGGGCCCGTGCTGGCCATCAAATGGTGGTGGTTCCTTCGGCCATGAGCGGAGAAACCAACCGTTTGCTGGGGCTTGCCAAAGAACTGGCTCCTTCCAAAGCCGACTCGGCCTACAACCGCGAACTCGACATGTTGGCCTCCACCGGTGAGCAGGCCTCGTCGGCTCTGTTGGCCATTGCGCTGCAAGCCGAAGGCCAGCCCTCGGTGAGCTACGCCGGTTGGCAAGTGCCTATTCGCACCAACAGCGCGTTCACCAAGGCGCGCATCGAGTCGATCGATGACGCACGTGTGCGTGCTGACTTGGATGCAGGCCGCGTGGTCATCATCACCGGCTTTCAAGGCAAAGACGAGCACGACAACATCACCACCTTGGGCCGTGGCGGCTCAGACACCTCGGCTGTGGCCGTCGCCGCTGCCATGAAAGCCCACGAGTGTTTGATTTACACCGACGTTGACGGCGTTTACACCACCGACCCGCGCGTGGTGCCCGAAGCACGTCGCTTACAGACCTTGTGCTTTGAAGAGATGCTGGAAATGGCTTCTTTGGGCAGCAAAGTGTTGCAAATTCGCTCGGTTGAATTTGCGGGTAAATACAAGGTGCCGCTGCGCGTGTTGTCCAGCTTCACCCCGTGGGACATTGACATCCACGAAGAGGCCAAATCTGGCACGTTGATCACCTTTGAGGAAGACGAACAAATGGAACAAGCCATCGTATCGGGCATCGCATTCAACCGTGATGAAGCCAAAATTTCTGTGGTCGGCGTGCCCGACAAGCCAGGCATTGCCTACCAAATCTTGGGTGCTGTGGCCGATGCCAACATTGAAGTGGACATGATCATTCAAAACATCAGCAAAGGTGGTTTGACCGATTTCAGCTTCACCGTGCACCGCAACGACTACGCCCGCACCACCGACTTGTTGAAAGAAAAAGTGTTGCCCGCTTTGGGCGCCACGGATGTGCAAGGCGACACCAAAATTTGTAAGGTCTCCATCGTGGGCATTGGCATGCGCAGCCACGTGGGTATCGCCAGCAAAATGTTCCGTTCCTTGAGCGAAGAGGGCATCAACATCCAGATGATCTCCACCAGCGAAATCAAAACCTCGGTGGTGATTGACGAAAAATACATGGAATTGGCAGTTCGGGCCTTGCACAAGGCGTTCGACCTGGACCAAGCTAAGGCATAATACGCACCTGCTGGAAACGTGACCGAGTGGCCGAAGGTGCTCCCCTGCTAAGGGAGTATGGGGTGTAGAGCCTCATCGAGGGTTCGAATCCCTCCGTTTCCGCCAGCAAACCCTAAAAAGCCGTTCTAAACCAACGGCTTTTTTTATTTTGAATTTCAGCATTTGAGTTGCCTGTACTCGCAGCATGAGGCCTTGAAAAGGCCTCATTCAAATTTCATCAATGGGGGTCGATGGAGGCGCAGCAACGCCAGCGACTTCTTCAACTGAAAATCTGTCGCGTGTGGTGGTGTAAAAACTGGCACCAAATCGACCAACGGGGTGGTAGTCACGCAAATTGACGCGCCATGCCTGTGTGTCAATCAGCCCATCGCGTGCCGACAACCATTTGACACGGCCAATGAACACATAACGACTCGGTGTTTCCAGCGTTTCATGCAGCACACATTCAAAAGCCACAGGCGCTTCAACGATGCGAGGTGGCTTGACGGTGTGTGATGCAGCGCTGGTCAAACCGACATGCGTCAACTCACTCACGTGCGAGGGCAAGGCTTCGCCACAGGCGTGCATTTTGGAGGCCATGGCTTCGTCGGTCATGTGCACCACAAACTCACCTTGGTTCAGGATGTTTGCTGCCGTGTCTTTGAGCCGTCCATCGGTGAGCCGGTTGATGCTCAACATCACAATCGGTGGGTCTTCACCCACCATGTTGAACATGGAAAAAGGTGCCGCATTCGCCACACCGTTGGCTCCGAGTGTTGTCACCAAGGCAATGGGTCGAGGCACGATCAGGCTGGCCATCAGCTTGTAGCGCTGATAGGCGTTGATTTGCTCGAAGTCAACTTCAGTCATGGGTTCGCTTTGTGTGGGTTGCTCACCAACCATACCATCGACAAGTCACTTCATTGATGGGGTTCGTGAAAGCATGAAACCCCATTCAGCCTACTCAGCGCACAAACCCTTTGTTGGACAACCACTGTTGAATCACTTGCGCAATCTGCTGGTTGTTGCGGTCCATCATCATCATGTGGCTGTTGCCTTGAATACCGATCTCAGGCAGGTTCACCAAATCGGGCTTGCCCCCAGCAGCGCGAATGGCGTCATGAAACTTGATGTTATTGGCACGGATGGTGGGCCAACGGGCATCGCTGGCAATGTAGTCGCCATAAATGCTCAAGCTGGGGATGTCTTTGAGTTTGGCCGCTTGGCTGATGTCGCCCACGCCTGCGGGCTCCACCAACACCAGCGCCTTGACTTTGTCGGGCCGTGCTTGCGCCACTTTGTAGCCAAAGGGGCCGCCTTGTGAGTGCACCAGCACCACGCACGGGCAGACCTTGTCCACCAGCGCGATGTAGGCGGCAATGGTGGGTTCGTCGGTGCTGGTCCAGCGTGGCACCACCTGTTTGGTGAAGTTGTCGTAGCCCTCGGTGGGGAACTGGTTGCCGGGCAGTGGCTTCATCTTGGCCGGGTCGCGGTTGTAGCTGCCAGGGCCATTGCCAATGCGAAAACGCTCAAACGGATTTTCTTTGGTCAAGAACACCGGATCGGTCTTGGTGATTTCGGGGTACATGGCCCAGCCTGAACGGCCGCGCTCCACGGCGTCGCTGTTGTACACCGTCCAGCCTTGGCGGATGAAGTAGTTGAGCCAGCCTTCGCGACCGTCGGGCGTGGTCTCATACGTCACACCACTCAAGCCCCCGCCATGCCACATCAGCAAAGGCAGCTGGCCTTTTTCGTTGGCAGGCACAAAGTACTGCACATACATTTGCTCGACCTGGTAGACGCCATTGGGATCGACTTTGGCCGGCACACCGCCTTGCGAGAACAAGACTTCTTTGATGGGTTTGCCCGAGAGTTCCACCTCACGTCCGCCCACATGGAAAGAGCCCATGTCTTTGAGTGCCAAAGATCCTGAGGGTGTGCTGCATGCACTGAGCAGTGCGCAGCTCAAGGCGAGCCAATTGAAGAGTCGATGAGGTAACTGGGTTTTCATGTGAGGTGTTTTCCGTGTGAGATAAAAAGAATGCGAACGTGTTGCAGCGTGGGTCAATCGACCTTGGCCCCCGACTCCACCACCAGTTTGGCCCACATGGGGGCGTCTTTGAGGTTTTGGGCCTGAAATTCAGCAGGGGATGCATTGGGCGCAGGGTCCATGCCTTGGGTGGCGAGCTTGTCGCGAATGTCCGGGCGCTTGAGCACCTTGACCGCAGCATCAAACACCTTCTTGATATCTTCCGCACGCATGGCAGAGGGCGCATACAAACCGAAAGAGAAGCTGATGTCGTAGTCAGGCAGGGCCGCTTCTTTCATGCCCATGATGCCGGGGATGGCGCCCGATTTTTCTTGCGTGGTGATGGCCAAGGCCCGAATGCGCCCACCGCGCACCTGGGGCAGCACCACGGGCGAGGTGCCGTAAATCACCTGGGTGTCGCCCGCGATCACCGATTGCACGGCAGGTGCGCCACCCTTGAAGGGGATGTGCAAGATGTCCAAGTCCGACACGCTGTTGAACAACACCCCGGCCATATGCGGCGCTGAGCCGTTGCCACTGGAGGCAAAGTTGAGCTTGCCAGGGTTCTTCTTGGCATAGGCGATCAACTCTTTGATGCTGTGAACGGGCAAGTTGTTGTTGACCGCAATCACCATCGGGCCATTGGCCAACAGGGTGACGGGTTGAAAGTCTTTCTCAATGTCGTAGGGCAGTTTTTTGTACAGCGCTTTGTTGATGTACGGGTTGCTGCCCACCAGCAGTGTGTAGCCGTCAGCGGGTGCCTTGAGCACGATCTCACTGGCCAAGTTGCCCGCCGCGCCCGGGCGGTTGTCAATCACGGCCGACTGTCCCAGCTCCGCCGCAATGGCTTCGCCCACGGTCCGCGTGACAAAGTCACCCGAGCCGCCGGGTGGATAACCCACCACAAAGCGAATCGGTTTGTTGGGATAGGGCTGAGCCAACACCGACAGCGCGCTGCACAAACAAGCAGCGCCTAACCACTGAAACGAGCGACGTGACAAACCGTTGAACATGGGCGTGTACTCCTAGTGACCTTTGAAAACAGGGGGGCGTTTGGCGGCAAAGGCTTGTCGGCCTTCTTGGTAGTCTTGGCTGGCAAAGCACGCGTTCACCATGGCTTGTACCAAGGCCATGTCACGTTGCTCGGGGTTCTTGCGCAGTTCCAGCAAAGCACGCTTGGCAGCAGCCAGCGTGAGGGGCGCGTTCTCGCACACCGTGCGGGTGTAGTCGTCCACAGTGGCCGACAAGGCTTCAGGGGCCACCACTTGCTTGACCAAGCCCATGGCCAGTGCGTCGTGCGCGTCAAAGATGCGGGCGCTGAAAAACAAATCGGCCGTGTGGCCCACGCCCACAATTTCTGTGAAGCGTTTCACGCCATCGAAGGCATAGCCCAAGCCCAGTCGTCCTGCTGGCATGCGAAATTTGGCGTTGCTGGCGCAAATGCGCACATCGCAGTTGAGCGCCAAACCCAAACCACCGCCCATGCAGATGCCTTGAATTTGCACCACCGTAGGCTTGGGGCAATCGAGCACGGCGGCATAGCCCGCTTCGGAGGCTTGCGAGTAGACGAGGTTGGCGTCGCCCGTGCGCATTGTGTCGAATTGGCTGATGTCGGCACCTGACACAAAGGCTTTGTCGCCTGCACCGCTGAGCACAATCACCCGGATGTCGGCGTCATCCACAAAATCTTGCATGACCTGGGGCAGGGCGGCCCACATGTCATAGTTCATCGCGTTGAATTTGCGGGGGTTGTTGAACACGACATGGCCGACGTGTCCGCGTTTGAAACTTTGCAGTGTGCCGGGGGCGTGGGGTTCAGGTGTAGACACGTCAGATGACCTTTTTTTCTTGCCATGTGGCGATTTGTGATTCGGTGTACCCCAGGCTGGTGAGCACCTCGTGGTTGTGCTCGCCCAGTTGGGGTTGGCTGGACCGCACGCTGGCAGGGGTGCGCGTGAGTGTGATGGGTTGCGCCACGACACGAATGTCACCGCGCTTGGCGTTGTGCACTGTGACGGCTGCCTTCAAATGTTGAACCTGTGGATCGTCAAACACCTCTTGCATGTTGTAGATCGGGCCACAGGGCACACCGGCTTCATTGAGGCAGTCCACCCAGTGCTGGGTGGTGTGTTGGGCGAAAGCGCGGTTCAGTTCGGCGTTGAGGTAGCTGCGGTCTTTCAAGCGCCCTGGGTTGGTTTGGTAGCGCGGTTCATCGCGCAGGTCCAAGCGCCCGAGCACGGCGCACAGCGCACGAAACTGCGTGGTGCCCGAGGCCCCAATGTTGAAGTGCCCGTTGGACGATTGAAACGTGCCCATGGGCGTGGCAAACGGGTGGTCGTTGCCGGCTTGTGGTGGCACCTCGCCATCAATCAAATAGCGTGCCGCTTGGAAATCGCACAGGCCAATCATCGATTGCAGCAAATTGGTTTGCACCCATTGGCCACGGCCCGAGGTTTCGCGCTCCAGCAGCGCCACCATCACGCCCATGGCGGCAAAGTTGCCGGCACTTGAATCTGCAATCGCAATCCCTGCGCGCACTGGGCCTTGGCCGGGCAAGCCCGTGACCGACATCATGCCGCCCATGCCTTGGGCAATCTGGTCAAAGCCTGGGCGCTTGCGGTAAGGACCGTCCTCACCAAAGCCAGAAATACTGGCCAAGATGATGCGTGGGTTGATGGCTGCCAGGCTGTCGTAATCGAGACCTAAACGAAACTTCACATCCGGGCGAAAGTTCTCCACCACCACGTCGGCGGTTTGCACCAGCCGGTAAAAAATCTCTCGCGCCTCGGGCTCTTTCAAGTTCAGCGTGATGGCCCGCTTGTTGCGGTGCAGGTTGAGCATGTCGTAGGTCTCGCGCCCACCCAAAGCCCCTTCGTTGGGGTCAACGCCTGGGGGCGATTCGATGCGAATCACATCGGCCCCAAAGTCGGCCAACACACGCACACAGGTCGGTCCCGAGCGAACGCGTGTCAAGTCCAGCACCTTGAAGCGTGCCAGTGCGAAAGAAGTGGGGGAGGAAGGCATGGAGGAAAACCCGACGTGAGCTGAGGAATCAAAACAGACCTGAAGCTAACGGGGCACCGTGCCTGTGACAAGGGTGGAATCCATGGCCCATGTCGCCCAGGTGTCGCCAATGCCTCAAGGGTAAGTGCTCTATTTTTTTAATCATTAGTGATTAATTTTTGTTGGCATTCGCATTTAATCGAATCTAAACTTTACTTAGATTGTTTCAAAAGGAGTGTCTTCATGCGTGCTGTTCGCTTTGTTTTTCCCCTCATTCTTTGTGCTTTGACCACCCATTCGATGGCGGCTGAACCGGCTGACAAAACCCTGCGCGTGGAGGTTTCTCAAGTTCGCAGCGCTACCGGAGATGTGGGCTGTTTGTTGTTCAACTCTGCCGATGGTTATCCTGAAGTCCATGCCAAGGCTTACCAAGAAACACACGTCGCGATTGATGCAAATCGCGCCACGTGTGAGTTCAAAAATGTCGCTTCAGGAACTTATGCAGCCATCGTTTTTCACGATGAAAACAAAAATGGCAAGCTGGATAAAAACTTTGTGGGCATGCCCAAAGAGGGGTATGCGGCCTCCAACAATGAGCGACCTGCTTTTTCAGCCCCTCGGTTCAAGGAAGCTTCGTTTGTGCTGAATGCAGACAGTCCAACGACCATCAAAATTCAAATGGGGTACTGACCATGGCTCAGCTCAAAGGCAAAACTGCACTCATCACCGGTGCATCCTCGGGCATCGGAAAAGCCATTGCATCCAGACTGGGGGCCGAGGGCGTCAACCTTGTTCTGGTGGCACGTTCTCAGGCAACGCTTGCGCAACTGGCGGATGCGCTGAGCCGTCAATACGGCGTCAGCGCTACCGCTGTTGTGCTGGACCTGTCGCAACCCAACTGCGGGGCTCATCTACACAGCCAGCTGGCATCCAAAGGCGTTGTTGTGGATATCTTGGTGAACAACGCGGGCTTGGGGACCTATGGCCCGTTTGAAACACTGTCACCGGAAGTCGAGCAAGAGGAGATTGCCGTGAATGTTTCAGCTGTTGTGAGCCTCACACATGCGTTCATTCCCCGCATGCTTGAACGCCGCACAGGTGTGGTGTTGAACTTGGCATCGACTGCGGCGTTTCAACCTGCGCCCTACATGGCCGTGTATGCGGCCAGCAAGGCCTTTGTGTTGAGTTTCAGTGAGGCGCTGTGGGCGGAGTACCGTGGCAAAGGCGTTCATGTTGTGGCCCTATGCCCTGGCGCGGTAGAGACGCAATTCATTGACAAATTAGACGATGCTTCGGTCAGACAAACCAGCGTGTTTTCTAAAACCATTCAACCCGAACAAGTTGCCGAACAAGCGTTGATGGCCATTCAGGGGCAGGCACCCACCCGAATCATTGGCATCAAGAATTGGTTGCTCGCCAATTCGGTTCGGTTGGCCCCCAGAGACATGGTGGCCCGCAGTGGTGAAAAAATGTTGAGACCATCCAAGTAGAGGAGCGTGGGTTGGCTCAAACATCCAAGTCAAACGGCATGCGCATCAAGAAGGCCGATTACCACCACGGTGACTTACGACGTGCGTTGGTGCAGACGGCGCTCAAGGTCATTGATCAGCGTGGGGTGGATGCGCTCACGTTGAAAGATTTGGCCGTTCGCACAGGTGTTTCCCCTGGGGCGCCTTACCACCATTTTGCGGACCGCTCAGAGTTGCTGGCAGCCATTGCACAAGAAGGTTTCGAGTTGCTTGCATCAGCCATGAGGCACGCGAGCGAGGCTGCCGTACAAACGCCAGCAGCCAACTTGCAAGCTCTGGGGTGTGCCTACATCATGTTTGCTGTCTCTCACCGCGGACACTTCAAGGTGATGTTTCGTGGGGATTTGCATGGCAAAGAAAATGCGGCTCGGGCTCAGGCGGGCGAGCGTGCTTTTCAACTGTTATGCGATGCGGTTCAAGCTTGTCAAAAAGCTGGCGCTGTTCCCAAGGGAAACCCAGAGCCATGGGTGCTCCATGCCTGGGCGACGGTGCATGGCTTATCCACCCTTTTGGTGGATGGCAGCCTGAAAAAAACAACCATCCCCGCCGATCAATTGCCGCAATTGATCACGAGCTTGGGCACCCAAATGTTCCGCGCTTTGGCCGCAGAGTCAGAGAGCAAGACACGCGCCACCCGTGCTACCCCCCCAACTGAAAAGCTAAGTTGAAACGATGGAACTCACGCCAACAGTTGCCATCCATTCGGTGATGCATCGGGCACATGACGCGCACCGAAAGACCATGCAGTATCTGTATTGGTTGGCCTGTGTCACCCCTGGCATCTTCACGCTGCTACCTGGGCGCTTGTTGGGGCAAATGGTCTGGGGACAGTAGCTTTGCATGGCGATGCGTGAGTGCTGGAACATCGTCAAAAAAATATTGGCGCAAGTGCCCGGGGCTCGTCTTAAGCGCTGACGAGTAATCTTTCAAAAAACCAAACCATGCCCAAAGCCATCGCACCATACGAGATCCAAGCGTTGTCGAGCTTGATCGATGCGTTGCCAGACAAGTGACGCATGGCTTGAAACGCAGCAACTGCTGCCATCGCCACGGCCAGCTGTCCCAATTCAATGCCCAGGTTAAATCCAGCCAAGCTCAACACCTTGCGACTGCCGTTGAGCCCCAAGTCGCTGAACGCCTGTGCCAAACCCAGACCATGAATCAAGGCACAGCCAAACACGCCGACCCACCGCACCGCTGCTGGGGGTGTTTGCGCCCGGTGCACGCACCATCGGTCAAACCCTGCCATGCCCACAATGGTGGCTGCAATGGCGGGCTCTACCAGCGCAGCAGGTGCCGTCCAGCCCAAGACGTTGCAAGCGATCAGCGTGACGGCGTGTCCTGCTGTGAAGCACGTCAAGGCCACCACCATGTGTCGTACGCGCCATCCTGCGGCCAGCACCACCAGCAAGAACAACACATGGTCTGCGCCCGTCAAAATGTGTTCCGCGCCTAGCGTCAGTTGATCGACAAACACGGTCCAGCCAGAGGGTAAAACCTCCAGCGTGCGCCGCGCTGGCGTGAAGGTCATGAGTTGTGATTCTTCACCACGTGTCACGGTGACGTGTTGTGTTTGTTCATCGGCTCGGCTGCCGAACAGGTCCAACTTGAATTGCCATGCTGCGCTGATCGGCGTCAAGGTAAATTTCCCCAACACCACCAGTTGTTGGGCGGGTGCCGTGGGTGCATCGTCAGGCGGTGACAGGGTGAATATCACGCCTTGTAGAGGGGCCAGTCCCTGCGGCCCAGCCAATTGCACGCCCGCGCGTATTTGTGTCTCAATCTCGCGCCGGTGTGCATTGCCCTCCACATAGGACAGTCGCCCATCACCATCGTCATCGATGTTTTTGAACGCCGTGGTGGGCAGCGACATCACCATGTAAGCCCCATCGCCAACCAGGTTCAGTGTGCCGCGCTGAGCCACCATCAGGTGTGCGTGGACTGTCGTGCTGGCAAGCAGCATGACCATCCACAGCCAGGCGTTCACCACCTGCGCCTTGCATGAATGTCTAGACATCCATCGGCGCATTCAAGCGCAATGCCTCATAGTTTGCCCTTCATGCACCGCTGCAAATAGGGGTAGCTGTCGGTGGCGTAGTAGTGGTAAATGCCTTGAGGGAACTCAGGCGTCACCCCTATGCGGCCATTGCATTCATCCAGGTCGCCCAGTCCTGCCACATACTCACGGTCTTGCTCGAACGTGCCCATGGCGTACAAGCTGGTCGGGGGCCGATTGGCATCTGGTGTGGCCTTGAGTCGGTAGCTGCCCTGCATCACTTTGAGTGCAGAGTGAGCGTCGGACGCAACGCTGTAACCGTAGCGCGCATAAATAGGAAATCCATCGCCAGCCCAGCCAATCAGTGTCATGGCTACCCCTTTGTTGAGCTTGGCCACAAACTCTTCTGGAATGCCGTGGTAGTGGTACGTGCCACTCGGTTGCACGTGTGCATTGCTGGGATCGGTGCCGAAGTTGAATGAGGATTGGCCCATTGCTTCAATGTTCCAACGCCCAAAACTTGGCCCCATTGGGCAATGGGTGCCTGCATCGTTGCACGTGCCCGCAGTGCCTGGATCTATCTTGATGCCGTTGAGGACATAGCCCGTCATCACACGCGGCCCGCCTTTGCGGGTGATGGAGGGGGTGGCCTCGGGAAACAACGGCATCGAGACTTGAATGCGCTGTTCAGACATCGTCTCTGGGTTGCCAGGGTTGGGAAAAACGCCCGTGGGGTGGTCGGGAATGCCGTTGGCTGTCAATTTGCGCCGAGAACCTTCACACGACCAACGGGCTTTGCTGGTGGCCTTGACCGATGGCGTGCTGTTGAATTCTTCTTGTGCGTAATCACACAACACTCCTACGGTGCTACTTTGGTTGGCCCTCAGAGACATTGGGTTGACGCTGGCTGCATGTGGCTCAACACAGCCTTGCAACGACATGACAACGAGTGATGACAGTGTGGCCATCAACCCCCACTTCGGCCATGCAGTGGATTTTTTGAAGGGCCTGACGACGAGATGTGCGTGGCTAATTGAGCTTTCCATAAACGCAACGTTGAAGGTGAGGGAAGGTGTTGGTGGCGTAATAGTGGTAAGTGCCGTTGGGAAATTCAGGCGTTTTACCAGTGCGACCGTTGCATGCGTCTAAATCACCCGACCCAGCCACGTATTCATAGTCTTGCGTGAAGGCTCCTAGAGGGTAGGTGGTGGTGGAAGGACGATTGGCATCAGGGGATGTTTGGAGTTGGTAGCTGCTGACGATCTCCTTGATCGCAGAAGTTGTGTCCAATGGATCTGTATACCCGTACGGTGAATAGATCGGGAAACCATCTATCGCCCAACCGATGAGGGTCATGCCAGTGGTCGATTTGGTTGGGTTGAGTTTTGTCACAAGCTGTACAGGATTGCCGTGGTAGTGGTAGGTTCCCTGGGGCTGCACGTGTGCGTTGCTGTCGTCCGTTCCAAATTTGAAGCTGCTCTGACCCAAAGCCTCAATATTCCAAGCGTAATTTCCTCCACCCAATTCGCAAATAGTCCCAGAGTTGTTGCAGGTGCCTGCCGTGCTCGGGTCGAACACGATGCCATTCAATGCCACCCCTAACTTTTGCGTACCACTGTTGCTGGCTGTGACGGCAGATGTTTGGGTGGGCGTCAATGTCATGGACTTAGAAACGCTCTGAGCCACGATGGTGTTGGGGTTGTATACGTTGGGGAAAGCTATGTTGGATGCACTGTCCGTCACACTCACACTGTTGACGGTTCTGCTGAGCGTGTAGTCTGGCAAGCCATTGGCGCTGACTGAGCGCGTTGTGCTGCTGCAAGACCACGTCACGATGGCACATGTACCTGCCTTCAACACCGAGTAAGAGCTGATTTGTATTTTGGTCGCGTAGCTGCAAAACACCCCAGCAGTTGTGCCCGTGTCCGTATTGCTGGTGGATGTCGTGCCCGTGGAGCTGTATGCACTACAAGACGTCTCCGCGGTTGTAGATCCACCTCCACCGCCGCAACCCCAGAGTGAGGCAAGCATGACGATGGCAAGACTTGTTTTGATGCAACGAAAGCGAGTCATGGTGTGAACTGCGTGAGATTTATTTGGGAGGAGGCATGCCACCCTCGGGGGCGTTCAATGGCCGACAGGCCAGTGGCTTGCCTTCGGGGGCCCAGCAACTGCCTTTGAGGGTGCCTTGTGGGCTCGAAAAATTGCAGTCCTGACCAGACTTCAGCGTCTTGCAGGCTGCCAGTGATTCAGGAGGGGGGGCTGGCGGCATACCTCCACCTGTTGTCGGTTGAGCGCAAAGTGCAATGCCATACAGCGCCATGCAAGAAGCCATGACGGCGCGTAACACTTGCAGTCGTGGGGTGTTCATTTTTTCTCCTAGAGGTTGGCTAGGACGGCATGTCCTGGTTCTTATTCTGAGAAAAAAATGTGTTGCAAATATGTGTAAATTATTTTGAGAGATTTAATTAATACAAATCAAACTTCGCAATTCCTCCACAATTTTTTTTCAGAATTAATGCCCATCTATTCATCGGTGCGTGGTCATGAAAAAGACATTGAACAAGCCAGTCGATCTGGGCAAACGCGAGCACCTCAAGTTCATGGCGGGTTCTGCATTGGCCTCAACCACTGTTCTTCTGGGATGCATAGGGCCACCACCACGCCATGCGCCCCCACGCCTTGTGCCCTCAAGCGATTCGCACGCCAATCAGCCCCGCAACTTCAACGCTTTGCCCATTGCGCCGTTGCATACCGGCACGCTCAGTCAAGGGGTGACCACGTTTGACCTGGCACTGTCTGCCAGCACCGTGCCCTACCGCGAGGGGCCCCACACCAACACCTATGGTTACAACGGGGCTGGCTTTGGGGGGCCAACCTTGGTCATGAAAAAAGGGTCGCGGGCCAGAATGCAAGTCACCAACCAATTGGCTGAACCCACCACCACGCATTGGCACGGCCTGCTGGTGCCTGGGCCTGTTGATGGCGGGCCGCACCAGGTGGTGAAAGCTGGGGCTACTTGGTTGACCGATGCCTTCACCGTCAAGAACAACGCGGCGACCTATTGGTACCACCCCCACATGCATGAGATGACCCAAAAGCAACTCACCCTCGGGGCGGTCGGCTTGATCATTGTGCAAGACGAAGCCGAGGCAGCGCTTGAACTGCCAAGAACCTATGGCGTGGATGACATTCCTTTGGTGCTGACCAGTCGACGCTTTACCAAAGTACAGGGCGTGGCCAATCAGTTTCAGTACACCGACACGGCCTATGGCGATCACATGCTGTCGAATGGCGTGATGAATGCGCAGGTGGGCTTGCCTCAACAACTGGTGCGCTTGCGTCTCTTGAATGCGGAGGTTGAGCGCGACTACAACCTGGGCCTGAGCGATGGTCGCAGCTTTTATGTGGTGGCCAGCGATGGCGGCTTGCTCAATGCGCCCGTGGCTGTGACGCGTTTGATCATGTCCCCGGGCGAGCGTTACGAAATACTGTTGGACTTATCGGGCGATGCGGTGGGCAACACCCTTGACCTGAATGCCTACAACGGCCCAGATGCAGGCTTGAGTTTTGGCTTTGCTGGCTATGAGCCCGATCAAGCAGGTGAGTTTGGCAGTTTGTTGAATTACAAAACATTCAGCGTCTTGAACATCAAAGTCGTGGCGTCTACAGACAAGCCGGTGACTCGGATGCCGTCCCGTTGGGTGAGCCATGTGTACCCCAACACGTCACAGGCCACGAACGCACGCGCGTTGACCATCACGGCACGTGGCCCAGGGGACCCATTCACGTTCAACAACGTGGGGTTCAATATGGACAGGATCAACCAAGAGGTGAAGCTTGGCAGCACAGAGTCTTGGACCATCCATGCAGGCAATATTTTTGGACACTCATTCCACATCCACGGCGTGCAATTCAAACTGGTGGCTCGCAACGCAAGTGCTGCGGCTGTTAAAAACTATGAACAGGGATGGAAAGACACCTTCCACATACCCCTTGGCGAATCGGTCACCTTCGTGGCCAAGTTTGACGAGGCCGCCGATACCCGCTATCCCTTCATGTACCACTGTCACATGGTGAACCACGAAGACGCTGGGTTGATGGGGCAATTTGTGGTCCAGTGAATGCGTTGGATTCGTCTGTTGCAGACCTCTCGGGTATTGCTGTATGCGATGGCTGTTGCGTCATCGGGCTGTGACTGGGGCAGACTTCCCGCAGCTCCGATTCTGATCCATGCAGCGACTGAGCAGGCCAGTGTTCGTCTGGCGTGGATCGCTCCTTTTTCCGCAGGGCAATCTGCCATTGCAGCCTACACAGTCACATGCCGCGCACCTGGCGAAAACCTCACTGCCATGGCGCTGGCCAGTCCGGTCAGTGTGCATGGGCTCAATCTTGGTACCCGTTATGAATGCGTTGTGGCTGCCAGCAATGCATCGGGAACAGGTCCGGTGTCCAACACACTGAGCGTGTTCACCCAGCCTGAGGCTGCACTTTCGTTGGCCAGTGTTTACCGCAGCGCGCCATGGGCGAAAGGTATGTCGGTGACCTTTCCTTCCGAGTGCGTCATGACCCTTTGGCCTGCGGCAAGGCCCAACCATGCGGTGGATGATTTTTATTTGTCACCACCCACAACGGGGCAGGCTCGCAATCAGGTCACAGGCGCAAATCAAGCCGTGGCACGCACAGCCATCAGTCGCATGCCGCTAGTGGTTCGAGCTTATGAAGGCCCCGGTCGTCACGAACCCATCCGTGTGAATATTTGCCCTCGCCAAGCGCCATCCACCACGCCCACCAATGCGGGGGTCATCGGCCTACTTGTGTCTGGTGCAACGCTCTACAAAGCAGCAGAAATCACGGGCCACCGGGCGACGGCACTCAATGACAATGTGGCGTATAGCTTCAAGGGCACCAAAGGGCAGAACATCACAGCCCATTTTTTGGACACATGCGGTGGCCATCCGACCCCTGCTGATTCGGGTAACAGTTACCACTACCACGGGTATTCGTCGTGTGTGACTTCTGTGGTTGATCACGCCGACGGGCCGTCGCACATGATCGGCGTTGCCTTGGATGGTTTTCCGATTTATGGGGATCGCGACATCCATGGCCGCAGCATCGATCCCACCCAACTCGATGGCTGCAATGGCTTGACCAGCCCGACACCCGAGTTTCCACAAGGCATTTATCACTACGTCCTGCCCCGTGGCATCACACAACACCATGCTTCCATGCGGTGTTACGGTGGCCACGTGCCAGCCAAAACACTAGCGGCGGCACAAGCCGCTGGCTTTTGTTACGCATCCGAACAAGCCCCAACGCCGCAGGCCTTGGGGATGGGCATGCCAATGCTGCCGCAGACTCAGAAACGGTAGTTGGCAAACACGCCATAGCTCGATTGGGTGCCTTTATCAATCGTCGGGCTGTTGGCCGCATCGCCTTGCAATTTGGAAACGCTGGCCTTGGCACTCAGACGCCATTCGCGAGTGAGTTCGTAATCGACACCCGCACCCAATCGCACAGCATTGACACCCGCCGACGCTTGGTAGGTGCTGTAGCCTGAGCTGGTGCTTTGTGCCGCAGTCACGCCATAGTAGGTTTGTGCATATTGACTGTTCATCCAGGTGATACCGGGCCCGGCACTCCAGACCAAGCGACCCGGTCTTGTCCTGAACATCACATCCAGCGTCGCGCGTGTGCCCTGATCGTGTCCACCTATGTCGGTGATCAGGTTGGCCATTGTCGTCATCGGGCCTTGTGTGTAGCTACCAGATACAGTGCCTAAGGTGGTTTGTTTTATTTCGCCAAGCCCTGACAAATTCGAACCGTCGTTGCCGCCGCGCGGATTGCCCAGGCTGGTGCCGATACCCACCCCGAATCGCCAAGGGCCTTCTTGCAACAAGGTGTATCCCAGGCCCAAAGGCACGGCTGCACCGGGCAGGGCACCTATTTGAAAGCGTCCTTTGGTGGCGCTGAAAGTTGGCATGGGGCCCATTCGGGTGTCGCTGCTGCCGGGGTACTTGGGTTGCGAGATCAGGCCCATGCCGACACTCACGTGCCAAGCATCGTCGTCAACGGGTTGTGCCAACACCATGCATGGTGTGGCCATCGCAGTCAAGGCCGCCGAGCGCACGATCAGTTTCAGTGAAGAGACAGAAATTTTCTGCATAAAGTCCTTTGAAGAAAAATGGGAGCGCCTCTTTGCTTGCGCCAATCCGAGACTGATTCTGCAAAGGCAATGTGATGGCAGTGTGTGAAAATCTTCACGCTTTGCTCACAATGTTCAGGTTTACTCAGCAGATACTTTTCTTCACCCCATGCATCTGCGCCTCGTCCACAAACTGTCCTTGCTCATGCTCAGCTTTGCCTTATTGGCGGTTGTGGCACTTGGAGGCTTCACTGCATGGAATCTGCGTCAAGGCTTTGGCGAATACTTGGCCGCCAAAGATGTTCAACATTTGGAGCAACTCACTGCGGGCGTTGAAAAATTAATTCAGAACGAAGGGCTGGACGTTCTGCAAAACCGTGGCTTGTCGATCCATGACTTGCTCAACCGTTTCAGCGGTATGCCTTTCGATTTGCCTGACCCTTTTCCATGGAAAGATCGTGGCTGGCTTAACCCGCCGCCAAATGGTTCGCATGGGCCGCCCCCCGGCGGACCAGACGCTTTGCCCAATCGGCTGTCCATCGTGGGTCTTGACGGTCAGACACTGTTGGGGCGGCCACAGATTGATATTTCAGCGCAAGTGCTTCGCCCCGTACACAGCCATGGTCAGGTGGTGGCATGGGGCCGCATGGTTCCGGCTCGCGTCATATTGGGTGATCAATCCAGATTTTTATTCGCGCAATACGTGGGCATTGTGTTGATCTCTGGTGTGTTGGTGGTGCTGGCCTTGTTTGGTGCCATTTGGCATTCCCGGCGCTGGGTGAGGCCGTTGATTGCTGTGCAATCGGCGACGCAACAGCTGGCGACAGGTAAATTTTCTGCACGCATACCCGTGGGTTTGGGGGTTCAATCGGTAGGCGATGAAATTGGTGAGGTGGTGCACAACATCAACCAAATGGCCGCGAGCTTGGAACGCTTGGACTCCTCTCGCCGACGCTGGCTGGCTGATATTTCCCACGAGCTGCGAACCCCTTTGACGGTGTTGCAAGGTGACATTGAAGCTCTGTGTGATGGCGTTCGACCCATGCAACACCAAGCCATGGTGGTGTTGCGTGAAGAGGTGCTGTCGCTTGGAAAAATCGTCAACGACTTGCACTTGCTGGCCTTGTCCGACCTCCATACGTTGTCGTGCCATTTTGCGGACTTCGATTTGGTGGAGTGCGTGGCGCAATGTGTCGAACGTTTTCAGCGACGCGCGCAAGACGCTGGGTTAGTGATGGTCTTCAACGAAGGCCACGACATATCGCAACGGGTGTGCTGGGATGCAGACCGCATTCAGCAACTGATGGCCAATATTTTGCAAAATAGCCTGCGTTATACGGATGCGCCTGGGCAAATTCGCATCCGTTTGAAAGTTTCAAATGAACGCGTACATCTCATGATTTCAGACAGCAGTCCCAGTGTGCCCTTGCAAGACTTGGCGCACATTTTTGAACCGCTTTACCGCTGCGACTTGTCACGCTCTCGCGTCCAAGGGGGCAGTGGTTTGGGCTTGTCCATATGCCAGGCCATTGTGAGTGCCCATGGTGGCACGATCCAGGCCATGCCTTCAGATTTGGGTGGACTCAGCATCGAGATTGTTTTGCCAGTCCGGCCAGAGAGTGCCGTATGAGTCAGCCCCGTCATATTCTGGTTGTGGAGGACGATGCACGCATTGCACAGCTGTTGCTGGACTATCTCGCGCACGAGGGCTGGCGTGCCAGCTCTGAGAGCGATGGCAACCAAGCATTGCATGCTGTCCAGCGCCAGATGCCCGACTTGGTGCTGCTCGATGTGATGCTGCCAGGCATGGACGGTGTGAGCCTGTGTCGCGCCATCCGTCAGTTCAGCGATGTTCCCATCATGATGATCACGGCCAGAGTGGACGAAGTTGACCGATTGCTGGGCCTCAATACAGGTGCCGATGATTACGTGTGCAAGCCCTTCAGCCCCCGTGAAGTCATGGCCCGGGTGCATGCTTTGTTGCGACGCTCGCAGAGTCACGGCAAAGCACACATCAAGCCCTGGGAAATTCAGGATGAAGCCATGCGAATTGCTTGGCGCGGACAAAGCCTGAACCTGACCCCGCTTGAATACCGACTCTTGCGGCTTTTCATCAGCCAGCCGGGGCGAGTGTTTTCGCGTGCACAGCTTCTGGAGGCCTTGCACTTGGAATTGCGAGACATCAGTGATCGGGCCATTGACACGCATGTGAAAAATTTGCGCCGAAAAATTCAAGCCATTGAGCCCGATGCCAATTGTTTGACGTCTGTCTATGGCGTGGGCTATCGGTTTGAAATCACTGAAACTGTGTGAGCAGATCTAAGAGACCGGGTGCTTGCTTGCACCCTTTGCGCGTCTACAACTTCAAAACTTCAAAGACGTTGCTGAAGTCATCGGTCCAGACTTTCAATCCTTCGGGGATGTTAATTTTTTCGGGTTCACCCTCCAGCGGTATCTTCTTCAATACCTCTGGGTTTTTGGCCAGCAAAACCCACGAACTTGAGTAAGCCAAGGGCGACGACGAGCCGTCGTCGTAAATGCTCAGTGCTGTCAGACCGCGTGCTTGAGCCAGCAAGGCCAACACACTTTTCAAATCCAGGTAACGATTGGTCACATGAAACGCCATCACACCATCGGGTTTGACGTGTTTCAGAAATACGTCTATGGCTTCCAGCGTGATCAGGTGAATAGGGATTGAATCACTCGAGAAGGCATCCACCACCAAAATGTCATAGCGCTGTGCTGGCTCACGCGCCATTGACAAACGTGCATCGCCGAGGACGACTTCCGTCGCGCCAGCCGAGTCCGCCAGAAACGAAAACTGTTTGTGTGCAACGTCGATCACTTGTGGGTTGATTTCGTAAAAGCGCATGACATCGTGGCGACGGCCATAGCTGGCCAAAGTGCCAGCCCCAAGACCAATCACCCCAACACGCAAGGGCGCTGCGCCATCAAGGCCTTTGAAGGTGCGACCAATGCCTGACGTTTGGGTGAAGTACGTGGTGGGGTTCTGTCGGTGCTCAGGATTTAAGGACTGCTGTCCGTGCAAGATGACGCCGTGCACGAAATTGCGCACACGCTCACTTCCCACTTTGTTGTCTTGTACGCGCAGTGCGCCAAAAAAGTTACGTTCCATCCGTAAGGTGCGGCGCCCCAAGTAGTCTGTTTCGTATTGGTACAAATACCAGCCCGTGGTGACGGTCGCGTAGAGAGCTGCAACCACCATGACAGAGCGATGCAGCGATGGCGTGATGCCAGCGCTAAGCGTTTCATTTGACGTGACAGGTGGCGTATCCGCCTGTGCAACATCCGGTTTTTTGGCAGATTGGTAGAGCAGAAACATTGTGACGAGACCGCCTGCCATCAATACGATAGGCAATTCGTAGTAGGCCGAGAAAATGCGCGGTGCCACCACGCCAACGAAGATGCCCCCGAGTGCACCCCCCAAAGACACCATCAAGTAAAACCGCGCCAGATGCTGCGGCGAAGGTTTCTTTGCTGCCAATTCGCCGTGAAAAAATGTGCACGCCACAAACAAGCCCGCGCAATAAAGCGGTATAGCAATTTCAATGCTCAAAATTCCATTGTCTGCTTGCAGTCCCCACGCCATGGCGGGCAGCAAAAGCAGCAAGGGCCAGAGGAATTGCCAGCGTTGGTAACGTCCTTCAAACGACACGATGAAGGAGCACAGGTACAAGGTCAGCGGGGCCAGCCACAACAGCGGAATCGATGCAATGTTTTGCGTGATGTGGTTGGTGACAGACATCAGCATCACGGTCCCCAACGCTGAAAGCGTCAACCACAAACTTTGCGCGCCCAGGCTGGGGGGCGCAGTGATGTCGCTCTCTTCAGGTGAGACGCCATGTACAGCCCGGGGGCTGGCTGCCAGCAAGACGCTTGCCCCACACAACACCATGAAGACACCGTATGCCACGCTCCATGTCACGGCCTGAAGGTGTGTGTTGAGTACCGACTCAATGGCCAAAGGAAATGCCAACAAGGCCAGCAGCGAGCCAAAATTTGACAGGGCAAAGAGCCGATACACGCCATCTCCTCCATGGCAGCGCACATAGCAGGACTGAATCAATGGGCCCGTTGACGCGAGTAAAAAATACGGCAAGCCAATGGTGGCTGTGAGCAGCGAAAGAATGCGCCAAACCGGGTCTTCGTTGGCGAGGGGTTTCCAATCAAGGCTGGCGATGATGGGTAGAAATGCAAGGCTGATGATCAGCAGCGTGCAATGGAGCAACGCTTGCCGACGCGGTGACAATTTGCGCGTGCTCCATTCCGAATAGGCGTAACCAGCCAGCAGCAAGGTCTGGAAAAAAATCATGCAGCTATTCCACACGGCCGGTGCGCCGCCAAACCAAGGCAGGATTTGCTTGGCAATGATGGGCTGCACCATGAAAAGCAGAAAAGCAGACAGAAAAATAGTCCAGGCGAAAATCGGCATGTCGCGTCCTAATAAGGATGAGTCAGTCAAATTAACCCAACGCCTTATGCTAACCAAATTAATTTATATCTATAAATAAATAGACTCTTTGGTGTTAATTATTTTCTGATTCAGCAAGCCTGCACACGATCAATGCAACAAGCGTTCATCGTCTGTGTCTGCCCGTGCGGTGAAGTCCATCAAGCTGAGTTTGCGCACAAAGGCCATGGTGTCCGCGTCTTGGATGAAGTCGGCTGACGACTGCGCCGTCAAAATTCGCTCGGGCTCCACCGGCTTGCTGATGCCGTAGCCCTGTGCGTAACTGACGCCTGCATCCACCAAGGCTTTGATGATGGGGAGGTTTTCGGCAAATTCACCCACGCAAGTCATGCCCAAGCTGTGGGCCAAGCCTGCGCAAGCGTGCACGATGGCATGGGTTGCGGGGTTGGTCGCAATGCTTTGTACCAACGAGCCATCGAGCTTCAAGGAGTCAGATGGCACATCACGCAAGTAAGTGAAACCGGCAAAGCCCGAGCCGAAGTCATCAATCGCAATACGCAGTCCTAGCTGACGTGCACGTTCCACAAACTTGATCGTGTTTTTGATGTCTGTCAGCGCCACGGTTTCGGTGATCTCAAGACACAGTTTGCTGGCTGCTTCTCGGTGCTGAGAAAGAATCGCAAACGCATCGCCGAGAAAAACTTCGTCATTCATCGAGGCACCCGACAAATTCACGCTGATGAACTTGGTACGACTCAAGTGCGGCATGTGCTGCTCGATCCATTCCAGCGTGGTACGCAGGACCCATCGATCGATCAATGTAATCTTGCCAAGAAACTCTGCCGTTTCAATCAGCCCGACCGCGCCCAAAATACTGCCATCGGGTTTCCTGAGCCGCAACAACACTTCAAAATTCAGGGAGGCAAAAGGATTTTTAAGACTCATGATGGGCTGCATGAACAAGGTCAACCCTTGTGGCATGCGACCGTCTTCCAAGCACCGTGCAATCTCTAATTCCTCTTTGTTTTTTTTGTAAAACCCCGAGGCACTGTTGGCCTCCACCAACCGCTTACCTTGTTTTTTGGCCATGCGACATGCGGCATCGGCGGCTGAAATCATGTCTTCTGCATGGAATCCTTGGGCTGCTGATTCGACCAGTCCCGCGGAAGCACTCAGGGAAAAACTTTTGCCATCAAAGTGAAACAAAGACTCACACAAACTGGCCATCAATTTTTCAACAATCGCATGGGCCTCTTCAATCGCCGTCGATGGAAACACCAGCAAAAACTCATCGCCACCCACACGTGCAATGGCGTCGCGCGCGCGAACGCATGCGCGCATGCGCATGCACACCTCGCGTAACACGTGGTCGCCCGCAGGATGACCGTACAAATCGTTGACGAGTTTGAACCGATCCAAGTCCAGATACACCATCGACACAGGACCTACAGCGGCTTGTTTGATCTGTTCCAACTCAGCGGTTGCACCGCGTAAGTTCAAACATGCCGTCAACGGGTCGTGCGAAGCCAAAAACTCCAAGGCCTGTTTGGAGGCATGGGCTTCGGTGGCATCTTGGATGGAGCCTTCAATTTGATGCGTCTTGGCATCCAGCGAGCCACGCACCAAGAACCACTTGTCGGTGTTGGGCCTCAGTCCTGCCACCTGTACCTCTACCTCACTGCTTTGGGCGTTGTCGAACGCATCGCTCAACGCGTGCCAAGCTTGTTGCTCTAGCAGTGTCATGAGTGTGCAGCCGACCGGATCAAACCCCATCATGCGTTGCATGGCTGGATTGCCCTTCACCACCGTTCCTGTACTCGACAGGGTGAACAAACCAATCGGCGACCCCTCATAGGCACGCCGTGCGCTGGATTTGGCTTCGTCTTTCTCCTCGCGTTCTGAGCGAATACGCTCCGCAATGGCCAAAGACGCCATCAGCGCAGAAATTACAGCAGCAGACACCGATGTCAGCATCATCGGTGGTTTGGCCAGACTCAAGGCTGCGGCGACCACCTCAGACATACCCGCGGCCAGCGTCACCACAATCGAGGCACCATACCAAGCCGCCGCACGGTCAAAGCCTTGCATCAACACGCGCGTCAAACTGTAAAGAATCAAGGCCACGTTGATGGTGGTGCAGACCCAGACCACGATCAGAAAGTGACCATAAGCGAGCAGGGCGGCCGCTCCCATCACCAGCATGGCCAGTCCCTGGATGATCCGCGTGGGGGTTTTGACACCAGCTTGTTCCAGCTCGGTCTTGAACAGTTTTGAAAACATCACCACAGTGGTGGCGAAATAAAAAGCGATCGTCCACTGGCGCGCCGGTATCAGTGCGCTCAGTGGCAAACGCCAGCCCATCAATTCAAAGTCTGTGCCCGCTGACAGCGCTGCCATGCGCATACCCAGACCCAACCAGACGCCAAACACCAGATGCGCAGGTTCCTTGTTGATCCATGCCGAGATCAGCATGAACAAGGCCAGCACCCCCATGCCAGCTTCAATCAATGCGCCTTGCTTGCTGTGGTGAACTTCAAAGCTCTCCAGCGCGGTTTCAGACATGATGGCTGCGGACACTCGGGCGGGACCTTCGAATTGACCTTGACACAAGATAGACGATTGCGCTGCGTTGATGCGCAGCGAGAAGCCCGTGCCAGACACGTGCAAAGCCCCGACGCTTGCCGCTCGTGTTGCCGTTCCTAATAACTCTCCTGTTGCGCTCCAACACGACACACTCAGTGCGTGTCGGGAGGGAAAGACCAAAAACTGTCCTGCCGAAACAGGTGTGTGAATGACCCACCAAAGAGGATTTTTTGAAAACTGAGCTGGCAACGTCGTCTGCGGCGTGCTTTGCAGTGCTGCCGTGCGTGCTTGTTCTAAGCTGGTGTCTGGCGTGGTTTGCTCCCAGCCATGCAACGGCACAGCGATGGCTGGCTGTGACGATGTGTCTTGGCCGCCAATGGCCATCAGGACCACCAAGACAAGCAACGCCATCGGCACACCGAAGCGACACATGAAAGTCAGCGCTTGTTCTACATAGGTCTTGCCGCGACGTAAGGATGGATCAATCTGGGAAAAGTATCTTTGAAACATGAGACCTGGTGTGCCACACACGGCCGTGTGTGTGGCACTTATGGGTTAAATGAACGGGAATGCGTGTCGGCGCTCAGGCTGGTGGTGCATGGGGGGCAAAGAAGCAATGAAAGACTCTGGGTGAAACACTGATTCGTGCGTCACATCGATGTCTGGGTGGTGTGTTTCAAACACAAAGCGATAGAGGGGGTGTTCTTTGGCTTTCCACAGCGCCTGTGCCTCAGATGGGGCAAAGCTCATCACACGGTGTGGAAGGTTGGCCACATGGTGCATGGGATAGAAGGTGTTTTTCTCCAGCACATCCTCAAACAACAATCCGTCATAGATGCGGTCCACGGGGGAGCGCCCAGTGACAACCATCCAGTCAATCTCTTGTTGCATCGTGAACAGATAGAACGCTTTAAACAAGGCATTGCGCACCACCGAGGAGTTGGGAGATCTGCCCACGCTCAATCGCGTCGCCTCACACAAACGCAGACCTGTGTAGTGCTCGGGAAGCTCCAGTGAACTCTCCAATGGCAGTGGACGATGTGCATTGGTGTGAATGCGCATGCTCCCCAACACTTCATCGTCCATGCGCGATGTGGCGCATATCACCAAGCAGCCCGCTTCGTAATCGGCGGATTCTGCGGTGGCAAGTCGCGCTCCCAATTCAGGAAGATGGTGTCCGTATGCGGCAGCCCGCAGTTGAACGACTCTAGGCAGTACGTCTTCTCGTGCAACCTTCACTTGGAAGGGAAGGTATTCAATGCGTTTGGGGGTATCAAATGAGATGGCTTTCACATCGGGCTCCTAGTGTGTGGATGAATACGATGTGGACTTTTGTAGACGATCCAACACCGTACTACATTTATCTCATATAACTATGTCCAATCAACACTTTGAGCGTGCAAAGGCGACACCAATTAGTATCTAAAGCTTATAACTATCTTCATCTTTTATTTTTTCTACTTTTGATATTTATGAATAATTTGAACCTATAAGTACTATTTATTGTGTGAAAATCTTCTCATGTGTCGCTCTTGGGCGTAGCTATCAATCGTTAGGTACAAAGACGGGTGACCCAGCTTTCAGAACCATTTGGTCGAAAGGCCAGGAATGGTGATCCCATGGACAATCGAATTTCTTTGCAGACAACCGCCGGAGACCCTTCACCTTGAGCCGATTAGCCCTCACCCGAGACAAGATTTACAAAACGGTCGCACGTCAACTGCATGGCGTGGTACCTTGCTGGGTGTGTGGTGAGCATGTGTCACACGACAGTGCCAGCCTGGAGCACATCCAACCTTTGAGCGAGGGCGGCAGCAGCCATCTCGACAACCTGGCCATCAGCCATGCACGCTGCAACCACCAACGTCACGCGAAAACCACACCATGAACCACCCTTCAGTCCTGCGCCTCCTCTCCATGCGGTCTATCTGGGCCCTGTGTGTGGTGACCTTTGCTGCACTCGCAGGCGTGCAAACGGCGCAGGCGCAAACTGATACGCAGGTGCAGCGCTTCACACTCGACAACGGCATGACGCTCCTGGTCAAGGCCGACCACCGTGCGCCCACCGCAGTGCACATGCTGTGGGTGCGTGTGGGCTCGATGGACGAAGTCGATGGGAGCACGGGCCTGGCCCACATGCTCGAACACATGCTGTTCAAGGGCACGCCCACGGTCAAAGCAGGCGAGTTCTCGCGCCAGGTGGCCGCTTTGGGCGGGCGTGAAAACGCCTTCACCAGCAAAGACTACACCGGCTATTTCCAACAAATTCCAGCACACCGTTTGGCCGATGTGATGCGCTTAGAGTCCGACCGCTTTGCCAACAACCTGTGGCCCGATGACGAGTTCACCCGTGAGCTCGAAGTGGTCAAAGAAGAACGACGTATGCGCACCGACGACGCCCCCCGTGCGCTGTTGTTTGAACAACTCAGTGCGGCGCAATTCGTGGCCTCGCCTTACCGGCGCCCCATCGTGGGCTGGATGAACGACTTGGAGGCCATGAAGCCTCAAGACGCGCGCGACTTTTACCGCCGCTGGTACGTGCCCGCCAATGCCACGGTGGTGGTGGTGGGCGACGTGGATGCACAAGCCGTGCTGCAACTCGCCCAAGCCAGCTATGGCCGCGTGTCAGCGGGCGCGGTGCCTGCGCGCAAGCCACGCATTGAACCGCCACAAAAAGGCATCAAGCGTGTGGTGGTGCAAGCACCTACCGAGCAAGCCTATGTGTGTTTGTCGTGGAAGGTGCCCAGCTTGTTGGCCTTTGATGAAAGCCAACAGACTCAAGACAGTCTGGCACTCACCTTGTTGTCTGCCGTGTTGGACGGCTACAGCGGCGCACGCTTGGAGCGTGCCTTGGCACAAGGCCCAACACGTTTGGCCGATGACGTGGGAGCCTCGTATGGCTTGAGTGGCCGTGGTCCGCAGGTCTTCATGCTCACCGGTGTACCCGCAGTGGGCAAAACCATTGATGCTCTGGAGCAGGCTTTGCGCGCTCAGGTGCAACGTATTGCCAAAGAGGGCGTGACCGACGCCGAGTTGCGCCGCGTCAAAGCCCAATGGATGGCCAGCAAGGTGTACCAGCGCGATTCCTTGTTCAACCAAGCCCGTGAGATCGGGACCTCATGGATCGAGGGCCTACCCTTGGACAGCAACGAACAGCTGCTGGATCGGCTTCAAGCCGTCACGCCTGAGCAGGTGCGCTTGGTGGCGCAACGCTACTTTGACGACACCCAACTCACGGTGGCAGTGTTGCAGCCGCTGCCTGTGCCCAAGCCCAGCACTGCCCCCGCAGCGCGCAAACCCGGCGCATCGACCCAAGCTGTGGAGGTCACACGATGAACACCGCACGCTGGACACGCACTCTCTGCGGGCTGGCCCTGGCCTGCCTGACGTCATGGGCCCATGCAGGCATTCCGATTCAACACTGGGTCATGCCCAATGGTGCACGGGTGTATTTGGTGGAAGCACCTGGCCTGCCGATGGTCGATGTGCAGATCGACTTTGACGCCGGTACGCGCCGTGACCCCGCCAACCAAGTGGGCTTGGCTTCGGCCACGGCGTTGATGATGGGCAAGGGCGTAGCCGCTGCGGGTGGTGCCGCAGCGATGGACGAAAACGCCTTGGGTGAAGCCTGGGCTGATCTGGGGGCATCGCTGAGCATGGGCGCGAGCAATGACCGCTTCAGCGTGAACTTGCGTAGCCTCACACGCACCGAGCTGCTCGATGCAGCGGTGCAACTGGCGGCGCGACAACTGGCGCACCCCAGTTTTCCAGAGGCCGTGTGGCACAGCGAACGCCAGCGTTGGCAAGCGTCTTTGGCCGAGGCCAAAACCCAACCCGGCTATCTGGCTGGGCGCGCGTTTGCGGCTGCTGTGTACGGCACGCACCCCTATGGCTACGACACCACGCCCGCGCACTTGCAGGCCATCGAGGTGGGGCATCTGCGGGCCTTTCATGCGCGCTACGTGCATGCCTGCCAGGCGCGTGTGAGCATCGTCGGTGCACTTAACCGGGCGCAAGCCCAGGCACGGGTCACGCAACTGCTGGCCGGCTTGCCGCAAGCGCGAGGGTGTGCCGCTTTGCCTGCTGTGCCCGAGGTGCAGCCTTTGGCACGCGCTCAAGACATCGCCATCCCTTTTGAGTCGGCCCAAGCGCATGTGTTCATCGGTCAACCGGGTATCGCGCGTCAAAGCCCCGATTTCTTGGCGCTGACCGTGGGCAACTATGTGCTGGGCGGTGGCGGCTTTGTGTCGCGCCTGACTGCGCAGGTGCGCGAAAAGCGCGGCTTGAGCTACAGCGTGTCGAGTTACTTTTCACCCAGCATGCACGCGGGCGCGTTTCGTATTGCCTTGCAAACCCGCGCCAACCAGGCGGCTCAAGCCGTGCAAGTGGCGCGTGAGGTGCTGGCCGACTTTGTGCAGCATGGTCCTACCGAGGCCGAGGTGCAAGCCGCCAAGGACAACCTGATTGGCGGCTTTGCCTTGCGCTTGGACAGCAACCGCAAGTTGCTCGACAACGTGAGCAACATTGCCTGGTACGACTTGCCCTTGGACTACCTGGACACCTGGACCGACAAGGTGCAGCGCCTCAGCGCGTCTGACATCCAAGCCGCCTTCGCACGCACCTTGCAACCCGAGCGCATGGTCACGGTGGTGTTGGGCGCCAAGCCCTGAGTTTTAAAACTTGGCGTGCTCGCCCGGCTTCAAGGCTAGCACTGGAATGCCACTGCCTTTCATGGCCTCGACAAACTGCGCGGCGGTGCCTTTGGCCAAGGGGTTGGCCCCGTAGTGCATGGGGATCACCGCTTGTGGTTTGAACCACGCCTTCAGCGCATAGGCCGCTTCGGTCGGGCCCATGGTGAAGTTGCCGCCAATCGGCACCAACACCAGGTCCGGTTTGTACATCTCGGCAATCAGCTTCATGTCGCCAAACACGCCGGTGTCGCCCATGTGGTAAATCTTGAAACCGTTCTCCAGCGTGATGATGAAGCCCAGCGGCTCGCCGCCCACATGGGCTTCGTCCTTGCCAGTGCTCGGGTTCTTCCACACCAGCACCGACGAGTGCTCGGCGTGTACGGCCGTGACGTGAATGCCCGGCGCGGGCTCGACGGTGCCGCTTTTGTTGAAACGTGGCAACAACTCGGGCGGCAAGATGCCCAGCAAAGTGGCGGTTTGGTTCATATCACCGGGCGCATACATCTTGACGTTGTGCATCAACGCCAGGGCCGGGGCATCGGCAAAGTGGTCCCAGTGCGCGTGGCTCACCAGCAGCACATCCACCTTGCCCAGGTTCTCCAGGTTTTTGTACTCAGGCGGTGTCAGCGGGTTGGCTTTGAGCCAAGGGTCGGTGATGACGGTCTTGCCACCGGGCGTGGTGATTTTGAACGCCGATTGGCCCAGCCACTGCACCTCGGTGCTGGGCGTTTGGGCCCACAGGGCGCTGGCACCCATCAACGACAGGGCCAGGGTGGTGTGGCGCAATGTGCGGTTTAGAAAACGGTTGAACATGGGTGTCTCCTTCTCATCGACAGGCCCACTTTACCCGTTCAGTCGATGGTTAAATTGGCACCATGTCCACCCCAGTTGTTTCTGATGTCGTCCACGCCTGATGTGCTGATCAGCGAAGTCGGCCCGCGCGACGGTTTGCAGTCGGTCAGCCGGGTCATGTCCACCGCGCACAAACTGCGTTGGCTCGATGCCCTGGTGGCGGCGGGCTTGCGCGAAATCGAGGTCGGCTCCTTTGTGCCGGCGAAGCTGTTGCCGCAAATGGCCGACACCGCCGAGGTGGTGCGTCACGCCTTGACCCACCCGGGCCTGACCGTCATGGCCTTGGTGCCCAACCTGCGTGGTGCTGAGGCTGCGCTGCGTGCGGGCGTGCACAAGCTCACCATTCCGGTCTCGGCCAGTGCCGCGCACTCTATGGCCAATGTGCGCAAAACACGCGAAGACATGGTGGCCGAGGTGCGTGCCATCGTGCAGCTCAAAAACCAACTCGCGCCACAGGTGCACATCGAAGCCGGCATTTCCACCGCCTTTGGTTGCACCTTGCAGGGCGTGGTGCCCGAAGACGATGTGGTCTGGCTGGCCCAAGCCGTGGTGGAGGCGGGGGCCGATGAGTCGGGCCTGTCAGACACCACCGGCATGGCCAACCCCGCGCAGGTGCGGCGCCTGTTTGCCAAAGTGCGCGCTGCCATTGGCGACAAAACCGGCGCTGCCCACATGCACAACACGCGTGGCTTGGGGCTGGCCAATTGCTTGGCCGCCTATGACGTGGGCGTGCGCACCTTTGACAGCTCGCTCGGCGGCTTGGGCGGTTGCCCGTACGCACCCGGCGCCTCAGGCAATGTGGTGACCGAAGACCTGGTGTTCATGTTCGAGGCCATGGGCGTGCGCACCGGCGTGGACTTGACCCGTTTGATCGCCGCACGTGCCCCCCTGCGCGAGGGCTTACCTGATGAACCGCTGTATGGCATGACGCCCGAAGCAGGCCTGCCCAAGGGTTGGCTCTGATTTTTTGATGTTGCACAGATGACCGAGACACACACCACCACAGCATCCACACCGTCGCAGCCCGCGCCCTACGCGGGCCTGCGCGTGGTGGAGTTCACCCACATGGTGATGGGCCCCACCTGCGGCATGGTGCTGGCCGACTTGGGCGCCGAGGTGATCAAGATCGAACCCATTGGCCACGGCCGCCACGGCGACGCCACCCGGCAGTTGATTGGCTCGGGCGCGGGCTTTTTCCCGATGTTCAATCGCAACAAAAAAAGCCTGGCGCTCGACCTTGAAACGGTGGAAGGCAAAGAGGCGGTGTTGCGCCTGATCGCCACCGCCGACGTGGTGAGCGAAAACTTCAAGAGCGGCACCATGCGCAAGCTGGGTCTGGACTACGCCAGCTTGAAAGCCTTGAACCCACGCCTGATCTACGTCAGCCACAAAGGCTTTTTGCCCGGCCCTTACGAGCACCGCACCGCCTTGGACGAGGTGGTGCAAATGATGGGCGGCTTGGCCTACATGACGGGCCGCCCCGGTGACCCCTTGCGTGCGGGCACCAGCGTGAACGACATCATGGGCGGCGTGTTTGGTGCTTTGGGTGTCATGGCGTCACTGGCGCAACGCGAAAAGACGGGGCTGGGCCAAGAAGTGCAAAGCGCCTTGTTTGAAAACAATGTGTTCCTGATGGCCCAGCACATGATGCAGTTTGCTGTCACCGGCCAAGCCGCAGCCCCCATGCCTGCGCGCATTTCGGCCTGGGGCATTTACGACGTGTTCAAGGTCAAAGACGAGGCACAAATCTTTTTGGCGGTGGTCAGCGACACCGCCTGGGGTGTTTTTTGCGAGGCCTTTGGCTTTGCCGACCTCAAAGCCGATGCCCGCTTGCACACCAACAACGACCGCGTGCGCAACCGCGACTGGATGATGCCCCTGTTGCGCGAACGCTTGGCCGCTTGGTCCGCCCACGACTTGGCGGCGGTGTTTGAACAGCACGGCTTGCCGTTTGCACCCATCACGCGTCCGCACGAGTTGCTCAACGACCCGCACCTGCAAGCCAGTGGCGGCTTGTCGCCCATCACCTTGCCCGATGGACGCAGCGCGCCTGCGGTGTTGCTGCCGTTCACGCTCGATGGTCAGCGCCCGGGCATTCGCCTGTCGCCGCCGCGCTTGGGCGAGCACAACGCGGCCTTGTTGGCCGAGTTGGGTTACAGCGCCGCAGAGATTGAGGCCCTGAGCCACCCAGTGGGCGGCACTACTCCAGCGTGATCTTGGCGTCTTGAATCACGCGACGCCACTTGGCCGCGTCGCGTTGTGTCCACAACAGCACCTCGTCGGCCGAGCCCGCGCGCAGCTCGGTGCCTGCGGCTTCTACCTTGCTGGTGAGCGCTGGGTTCTTCAGTGCACGGCTCAAGGCTTGGTTGATGCGCTCCACCAAAGCGGGTGGGGTGGCCAGTGGCGCGTACATGGCGTACCAGGTGGCGTATTCAAACTCGGGCAGGGTGGCCGACATCAGCGGTAAATTTTTGGTGGCGGGTGATTGGCTGGGCGCGGTGGCGGCCAGCAGCCGCACATAGCCTTTGTCGATCAGGCCTTGCAGCGAGGGCAGGCTGCTGAACAGCGCGCTCACCTGGCCCGAGATCAAATCGTTCACCGAGCCAGAGCTGCCTTTGTAGGGCACATGGATGACATCGGTTTTGGAGAGCGACTTGAACATTTCCATGCCTAAGTGCGAGGTACCGCCCGTGCCCGCAGAGGCAAAGCTCACCTCACCCGGATGGGCTTTTGCATAGGCCACCAACTCGGCCACCGACTTGATGGGCAACTTGGCACTCACCACCAGCACATGCGGTGCGGTAGAGATGATCGACACCGGGCGCAGCTTGGCCACCAAGTCTGCTCCGCCGTGTTTGCTGAGCATGGGTTGCAGCACCACATTGCCCACGGCTGCCATCAGCAAGGTGTGGCCATCGGGTTCGGCCCGTGCCACGGCACCCAGCGCTGGCACGCCCATCGAGCCGCCCATGTTCTCGACCGTCACCGACTGTTTGAGGTCTGCCGTCAAGGTGAGGGCGAGTTCGCGGGCCACCAAATCCGCCGGGCCGCCAGCGGCGTAGGGCACCACCAGACGGATGTTTTTGCTGGGCCACGTGGTTGCGTTTTGTGCATAGGCACCCGCGCAGGCGAGCAATGCGAGCGCGCTGCTGGCGAGTTGAAGAAGGTGTCGACGTGTCATCGGTGTGGGTCAGATAAAAGTCGGTCAGGCAGAGGTGGGTCAGGCCGAGGTGGGTTAGGCCGAGGTGGTTTTGGGCTGTGCCGCTTCAGCGGCCAGGCGGGGCAACCATTGGGTGCGCCACAGATCCCACGAGCGGGCGTAGGCTTGCCACGACAAGGCCTCTACCTCAGCGTCGTCGAGGTACACCACCTCGTCCACCTGCCCGGGCGATTGCAGGGCTTGCATCTGCATGGCTTGCAGTTGCATCTTGGCGTTGTGGTCGAGGTAAATGGTGCGCCCCACGGCAATGGCCAAACTCGCACCCACCACCACCGAGCCATGGCCGCGCATGAGCGCAGCGGGGTGGTTCCCCAGTTTCTGCGCCAAGGACTGGCCCAGCTGGCTGTTGCGCACCAGCATGTCGCTGCCGCGTTGTGCGTCGCGGATGTCCCAGGTGGGAATGCCTTCGCCAATGAAGGCCGCCAAATGAAATATCGGTCGCAGCCGACAGCCGGTGCAACTGAAGGGCACCACCGCATGCGAGTGGTTGTGCACGATGGCGTGCACATCGGGCCGCGCTTTGTAAATCTCGCCGTGGATGTAGCGCTCGTTGTAGGCCGCCGGGCCACCGTCTTGGATGCGGTGGCTGTCGAGGTCAAACTCCAGCAAGTCGACTTCGGTGATCAGCTCGGGCGCCACGGCGCGGGCCATCCAGTAACGGTCAGGCGAGGTCTCGCTGCGCACACTCACATGCCCGTAGGCGTCAATCACGCCGTGCTCGGCACAGGTGCGCGAAGCAATGACCAAATCTTGTAACAAACTCATGGTGTCTCTCTGTCAGGTGTGGGTGTTCAGTCTGCTTGGATGTGGGCGGTGCTGACCACTTGCTTCCAGCGTGTCACTTCTCGCGACAGCAGCTGCCCCAGGCGCTCGGGTTTGCCGCCTGCCGGGCTGAGTCCGTGTTTGGTCATGGCCTCGCGCACCTCGGGCAGTTGCAGCAAGGTGTTGAAGTCGCCATTGAGTTTGGCCACCACCTCCGGCGGTGTGCCCGCTGGCGCGAAGATGCCGTACCAGGTGTCCACCACCAAGTTGGGATAGCCCAACTCTTTGAGGGTGGGCACTTTGGGGAACACCGCAGAGCGCTCGTCGCTCATCACGGCCAGCATCTGCAATTGCCCACTCTGAATCAAGCTGCTGGTGGTTTGCAGCGCCACGATGCTGGCTTGCACATGGCCTCCCATCAAATCTGTCATGGCACCCGCTGCGCCTTTGTAGGGCACATGGCTCATGCTGGCGCCGGTTTCTTGCAGCAGCAAGGCCATGGCCAAGTGCTGCACCACCCCGTTGCCGGGCGAGGCGTAGTTGAGCTGACCCGGTTTGGCTTTGACCAGGGCCAGCCATTCGTTGAAGTTCTTCACGCCCAATTGCGGTGGCACGACCAAGGCCAGGGCACTGGTGGCCATCAAGGCCACCGGCTCGAAACTTTTGATCGGGTCAAACGGCAGCTTGGCGCGCAGGGCTTGCACCGTGCCGTGCGAGGTGGCGGTGAACAGCAAGGTGTGGCCGTTGGCCGCAGACTTGGCCACGGCTTCTGAGCCAATCGCACCCGACGCGCCCACGCGGTTGTCGGTCACCACGGGCACGCCCCAGCGCTCGCTGAGTTTTGTGCCCATCAAACGTGCCATCGCGTCCGCCGAGGTGCCGGTGGAGAACGGCACCACCAGCGTCACCGCGCGGTTGGGGAAACTGGCACTGGGTGTTTGGCTCCAGGCCGCTGTGGCGCTGGCCAGCCACAGACCCAGCAAGCAGAACTTGGCCACACGCCCTGCGGTGCGCGTGGCGGGTGGTGTGCGGTGTTGAGCGTGGTGTGTAGTGGGGGATGTGATGTGCATGGCCACAGACTTCAAGGGAATGGCGTTCAACGCGCCTCGACGAAGGGCTCAATGCCAATCGGGCGCAAGGTCAGGTCTGCCGGTGGGCTGGTCATGAAGCGCACCAAGGCTTGCGCCTCTGCCGGGTGGGCGCTGCGCGTGGCAACCGCTGCGGCAAAACCAATCCAGGTTTGCAGTTCGTCGGGAATCAAGCCCACCACCTGCACACCGGGCACACCGTACATGCGCGAGGCGACCACCACCACCATGTCCACCTCGCCGCGCGCCACGCCCTCGACGTTGTACTCGCCCGACATGGGGCGCATGCGGGGTTTCATCTCGGCTTCAAGCCCCAAGCGTTGAATGAGGCTTTCAAAATAAATGCCACTGGCCCCTTCGCCGGGATACGCCACCGAGCGTGTTGCGAGCAAGGTTTTTTTGAAGCCCTCCACGCTGCGAATGTCGGGCAAGGGTGCACCTTGGCGAATGCCCACGCCTAGCCCAATGCGCCCAATCACCCGGCGTGTATCAGCCCGCACCTGACCGCTTTGGATGACTTGGTCCAGTGTGGGTGGGTTGAGCACCGTGACGTCAAAGGCTTCACCGTCTTGGATTTTTTTCTTGGCCCGTGGATTCACCGCAAACTCCACCGCCACCTTGTGCCCGGTGGCGGCTTCGAATTGTTGGCACAAGGCGATGACGGCAGGGCGCGAGCCGTTGCCGCTGAGCACTTTGAGTTCGACCGCTTGGGCCGATGCAGACAGCGCCATCAGCACCGTCGCGAGCAGGCGTGCGCCCTGTGTGGTGAAGCGTGTCATACAACGTCGATCATGAATTCAGCGGGCCAAATGGCGGTCAAAAAATTGGGCGATGTCGGTGAACGCTTCGCGGGTTTCTGGGGCGTCGGCGTTGAAGCCGTATTGCGCATGCGACTGACCTTCGTACACATTCAAATCGGCCACCACGCCCGCGCGGCGTAGTTTGCGGTGGGTGCGCACGGTGTTGGAGAGAAACAAGTCACGCGTGCCACTGGTCAGAATGGTGGGCGGAAAGTGTGAGAAGTCACCATAGATGGGCGACAGCTGGGGGTCTTTCAAATCGCGGCCATTGGCGTACAACAGAGCCGCGCGTCCGAGCCAGCCGTCCCAGGTGACCAGCACGTTGTCCACCCATTCGTTGGTTTCGTAGGTGTCGCCAATCTTGGCAATGTCCGACCATGGTGTGCCGGGCGCAATGGCCGCAGGCAAGGCCACTTTTTCGTCTTTGGCACGCAGCACCAGCGACAAGGTCATGGCACCCCCGGTGGAGGTGCCAAACACGGCCATGTGTTTGGCCGAGTGTTTTTTCAGCAGTTCTTTCCACACTGCCATGGCGTCATCCATGGCCGCGGGGTAGGGATGATCGGGCGGCATGCGGTAGTCCACCGACACCACGGTGTAGCCGCCAAAGCTGGCCAGCAACAGGGCTTCAGGCAAGGCCGACTCGCCGGGGCCAAACACATAGCCACCGCCGTGCACATGCATCAACACGCGGTTTTTGTTTTTCGATACGGGGTGTTTGGGTGTCACCACAAATACCGGCACGCCCGCCATCTGCGTGGCTTGCACCGTGACGCCTAATTTCTCTTTCAAAGCAGGCAGGCCCGCCACCACCAAGGCTGCACGGCGGTTGACCAGCTCTTTCCATTCGGCAGGGTTTTTCGGGTCGGCGTTGAAGTGGGGTGGGTAGGGCGCCGCGATCATGGCCTGCATGGCGGGGCTCACGTCGCTTGACGGCGGCGGGCTCACATGCGCAGGTGACTTGCGCGCACCTGCTTGTGCGTTGGCTGCACCTTGTGCGACAGCCAGCTCTGCGTAGCCTGCGGGTTGTGCGTGCAGGCCGAAAGACAAGAGGCTGCCTAACAGCAGCCCCCAGAGAGAAAGTTTTGTCATGGCGATGTCTCCTGTGCGTGTGGTTTTTGTGGGCCTGAGCATTCTTGGCTCAGATCACCCAGGTCAAAAGCACGTAGGAGACAGCGTGTCAGGCGTCAACCAAAAGCGTTGAGCGTTTTGCCACCGGCTTGCACCGGGTTGGCATGAATCAAGATCACGGCCATCACACAGGGCTCGGTACCACGGTTGATCCAGTTGTGCACAGTGCCGCGTTGCACCATCACATCGCCTTGCTTGAGGTGCACTTCTTCGCCGCTTTCCAGCTCCATGTCGATCTCGCCCGACATCACCACGATGTAGTCGATGCTGTCGGTGCGGTGCACGCGCTGCTCAACGCCGGGATGAAAGTCCAAGATGCGAAACACGGTGCCGTTTTCGATCATGGTGAACTTGCCGGGACGTTGGCCCTTGTCGTCTTGCGACGAGTTGTCGGCAGGCGCGGTGTCGGTGGTCCAGATGTTGCAAATCTGGCCGTTGGGTCGGCCCTCTTTGAAATGGGTGCAGACCTCGTCAATCTTGACGATGGCTTTGCCTTGGTCGTCGTGGCCCGTGACCACGCGGCGGATGCTGGGTGTCTTCATGGTGTCTCTCCGTCAATGTTGTGTGTTATTCGGCTTTGATCTTGGCGTCTTTGATCACGCGGCCCCACTTGGCGACCTCGGACTTGATGTAGCTGGCAAATTCCTCAGAGCTTGACCCGCCCAGTTCATAACCCAGGCTCAAGGCCTCGGCTTTGAAGGCGGGCGCTTCCATGATGGCGCTGACTTCAGCCTGCAAGCGTTGGATGATGGGCTTGGGCGTGCCCGCTGGCACAAACAAACCGTTCCAGCCGGAGGCTTCCGCATCGGGCAAACCGGCTTCAGCCAGCGTGGGCACCTCGGGCAAGATGGGGATGCGACGCGCACCCGCCACACCCAAGGCCACCAACTTGCCCGAGCGGATGTGCTGGGCCACCACCACGGGGGCCAAGTAGGCGGTGGCCACGTGGCCGGCCATCAGGTCGGGCAGCTCAGCGCCAATGGCTTTGTAGGGAATCTCACGCACAGTGAGGCCAGCCATCATGTTGATCTTCACACCCAGCAACTGCGTGATGGAGCCAGTGCCGCCCGAGGCAAAGGTCAACAACTGCGGTTGGCTTTTGGCCAAGGCCAAATACTCTTTCCACGTCTTCACGCCAAGGCTTGGGTGGGCCACCATCACCAGCGGTGTGCTGGTGAGCAAGGTCACGGGAATGAGGGCTTCGTTCAAACGGCAGCAGGCATCGTTGGTCAAGATGTCGTTGAGCGAGTTGTTGATGTTGGCGTGAAACAGCGTGTGGCCATCGGGCGCCGAACGGGCCGCTTCACGTGCGCCAATGGCGCTGTTGCCACCGGGGCGGTTTTCCACCACCACCGACTGCCCAAACTTGTCGGCCAAGCCAGGCGTGAGCTTGCGGGCAAACACGTCCACGGCGCTGCCAGGGCCTGCGGGTTCGATGATGCGCACCGTTTTGCTGGGGTAGTTTTGTGCCCAGGCACTGTGCAGCAGCAGGCCGCAGACCGCGGCCAAACAGAGTTGTTTCAAAGACTTCACATCGATCTCCTCGAACGGTCAATACAGGTTCAGTGGGCACGCGCTTCGACGCGGTGCATGAAGTCGGCCAGCGCTTGTGCCAGCTCGGGCTCTTGCTCAGACCACGCGGAGAACGGCAGCAGCGGCACGTCTTGGTCTTCAATCGGCAGGTTGTAGAGCTCGCTGCCAGGAATCAACTCGGCGGCGGCAATGCCATTGACCGAGGCATGTGTGTTGTCGTTGCCGGGCACCACCAAGGTGGGCACCTGGATGGAACGCAGCGCCTCGTCGGTCATGCCCAACACGGGCTTGCGGGGCCCTTGCAAAAAGATATCCAGCCAATGGCTCATGACCCGGATGTAGTGGGCCGGGTCCATGTTCATCAAGTAGTCCAGGTTCTTGGGGTTGGCCTTGATGCGCTCTTGGTATTGCTCGGTCGCGCACACCGCGGCCATGCCGCCTTCTTGGGCCGCGCGGATGAACTGTTTGTAGTACATCTCGGGCAAGCGTCCGGCTGCAAAGTCACCGCCGGTGATGCGCATCAGCAGCAGGCCTTTGACATCTTTGGGGTGGCGCAAGTACACCAGCATGGACATGCGTGCGCCGGATGAGGTGCCACCAATGTAGGCGGGCAGGGCATTGAGGTGTCCCAGCAAGGCGATCAAATCGTCGGCTGCAATTTCTTCTTCACCTTCTTGGCCGTCAATCACCACATCGGAGGCGCCCGTGTTGCGTCGGTCATGCAGCACCACGCGAAAACCTTTGGCCGCGAGTTTGTGTGCAAAGGGAATGAACTCGGCGTAGCCACGGCGCCCACCGGTGGTCAACGCCACGTAGGGGCCGCTGTCGCCCACCACCTCATAGTTCATGTTGAAGCCACGGATATTCAAAATAGGCATGCTGTGTTCGCTCAGTCAAAAAGATGCGAGAGTGTCCATGAAATAAAACGCTGCCGTGTCGCCTACGCGGCACGCTCAGAGCTTGCCCGTGTCGAGGCCTGCTTTGCGGTACAGCGCTTCGATGTGCTGCCTGACTTCGGGCGGTGTGGCATCGTTTTGCGCACGGTGTGCCCAGCCCACTTTTTCGCGTGCATAGATGGCCATGATCTCGTCTTGGTCCGAGGTGCCACCGCTCACGCCATAGGCCCCTACCATCTCGTCGCCTTTGAAGATGGGTGCGCAGCCGCCCGACACCACCACCTTGCCGCCCGTGAAGATGGAGGCGTTGATCAGCATTTGGGGGTTGCGTTCTTTGAACCATTGCTGAATGGCCAAGCCGTCTGGAAAGCGCGGGCTCATCGAGCGAAAAGCCGCCACGGTGAAGGCTTTGCTGGTGGCAATGTCGGGGGTGATGAAGCCCGCGTCGTCCATGCGCTCAAGCGCCAACAAGTGGCCCTCGGCGTTGACCACGGCAATGGCGACCGGCACTTTCATGTCGAGCGCCTTGGCTGAAACGGTTTGGATGAATTCGCGGCATTCTGCAATTTTGAGTTTGGGCATGGCGGTGTAAAAAAAGTAAGGAGACTAAAAATATTCTAGGATCGTAGTCATAACCACAACGCAGAGAGACAACATGAATACCCTTAGGCATCACCTGGGCGACACCTCACGCCGCGCATGGCTGGTCGGTCTGTGGCTGGCCTGTGCCGCCAGCGCGTGGGGGCAAAGCAGCTACCCCTCTAAGCCCATCAAACTGGTGGTGGGTTTCCCCAGTGGCAGCTCGGCCGATGTGACAGCGCGCATCCTGGCACGCAAACTCGGCGACACCTTGGGCCAAGCGGTGGTGGTGGACAACAAGCCTGGTGCCAGCAGCAACATTGCCACCGACGGTGTGGTGCGTGCCCCTGCGGATGGTTACACCTTGTTGCTGGGTTCGGTGGCCAACACCATCAATGCGGGCATGGGCAAAAGCCTGCCCTTCAACTTTGCGACCGACTTGGCCCCCATCACCCTGGTGTCGAGTTTGCCCAATATCTTGGTAGTGCATCCCTCACTGGGCGTGAGCAGCGTGCAAGAGTTGGTGGCTTTGGCCAAAACCAAACCGGGCGCGATTGACTTTGCGTCGTCGGGCAACGGCACCTCGCCGCATTTGTCGGGCGAATTGTTCAACCTGATGGCGGGCGTCAAGCTCAGCCATGTGCCTTACAAGGGCAGTTCGCAAGCCATGACCGATGTGTTGTCGGGCTTGGTGCCAGTGATGTTTGCGCCCGCGTCCACTGCGTTGCCGCACATCCAAAGCGGCGCACTCAAGGCCTTGGCGGTGACCAGTGCGCAACGCTCGGCCATTGCGCCCAAGTTGCCCACCATCAGCGAGTCGGGCTTGAGTGGTTACGAAACCTCGGTGTGGTTTGGTGTGCTGGTGCCGCAACTCACACCGCGTGATGTGCAAGACAAGTTGTCGCAAGCCATCAACCAGTCGATTCAAGCGCCCGAGATCAAACAACAACTGCTGAGCCAAGGCATTGATGCCTTGGGTGGCACCCGTGCGGACTTCGCCAAATACATGGCCGCAGAAACCGACAAATGGGAAAAGCTCATCAAAGCTTCAGGTGCCAAATTCGACTGACCTTTTCATTCAGTGAGGTGTCTTATGCGAAAGTTGTTTCACAAGAGGTGGGTGGTGTTGGCCGTGTGGTTGGGCTGTGTCTGTGCTTATGCAGAGTACCCCGACAAACCCATTCGCATGATCGTGCCGCAAGCCCCAGGCAGCGCCACCGACACGGCAGCGCGCATTTTGGCCAGTGAGCTCACAGTTCAACTCGGGCAAACCATCGTGGTGGAGAACCGACCCGGCGGCGGCTTCACCATTGGGCTGGACATGGTGGCCAAAGCGCCGCCCGATGGTTACACCATCGGCTTGGGCCCAGTGGGGGCCATGGCCATCAGCCCCAACATGATGGCCAAGTTGCCCTACGACATTGACAAAGATTTCCAACCCGTGGCCTTGGTCACGCGCGGTCATTTGCTGTTGGCGGTCTCGCCCAATTTGCCGGTCAACAGCGTGGCCGAGTTGATGGCCTATGCCAAGAAAAATCCGGGCAAGCTCACCAACGCGTCATCATCCAATGGCTCGCCCGGCCATGTGGGCGGTGAGTTGTTCAAACTCATGACCGGCACGCAGATCGTGCACGTGCCCTACAAGGGTGGCGCACTCGCGATCAACGATTTGATGAGCGGACAAGTCGATGTGCTGTTTGAAAGCCTCAACTCCATCGCACCCCATGCACGCTCGGGCAAGGTCAAAGCCTTGGGCGTGAGTGGCGCGCGCCGCTCGCCAGGGTTTCCCAACATTCCCACCATTGCTGAGGCCGGTGTGCCGGGCTTTGATGCACCCACTTGGACCGGCGTGTTTGCACCCGCCGGTTTGCCCAAGCCGGTGCTGGACAAACTCAATCTGGCTACCAACCGCGCCATTGCATCGTCCACCTTCAAAGAACGCTTTGGCGTGATTGGCGACGAGCCTGCAGGAGGTACGCCAGAAGAGTTGGGGGACTTGCACAAACGCGAGTTGGCCAAGTGGCGCGATGTGGTCAAACGCTCGGGCGCCCAGTTCGATTGACTACACATCCAGCAGCGGGCGCATGCGTCGCACAGGCACAAAGCGCCACTGCCCCACAAAACAGGCCACCCATGCACTGGCCACACCCCAGCACAGCGTCACCAGCATGGGGGTGTACCAATCACCTTCAAATGCATGGAACATGCAGGCCTTCACGCCCATCACCACCCAGGTCATGGGCAACCAGGGGCTGATTTGTGCGTACAAGCTGCCACTGAGTTCCACGGGCAATAGCCCGCCAGATGCAGACACCTGCAAGGCCAGAAACAACATCGCCAGCGCTTTGCCTGCATCGCCAAAGGCGCGCGTGAGTGCATACACAATGCACACGAAGGTGAGCGACGCCAGCGCCAGCATGACGGCCAAGATAGCGGGATGCTGAACGCTGATGCCCAGCACCCAACACACCGTGAGCAGCACCAAGGTCGCCTGCAACAAACACACCGAAGCCGGCACCGAAACCTTGCCTAAGAACTGGGCCCATGGCGAAAAACTTTGCGCCATGCGAGGCAACAAACGCAGGTGAACCAAAAATGCGGCAATGCCTGCACCCAGCCACAGCGACACCGGAATGATGTTGGGTGCAAAGCCACTGCCGTGGTTGGCCACTTCGGCATCAACTTCCAGAATCGGCGTGACGGAATGTGCCAGGCCTTCTGGGCTGCCTTCGATCGAGCCTACCGCGCTGGGCAATTCTTGCGTCATCAAGTCAATGCCGGCTGACAGGTAGTGCGAACCTTCGCGCAGGCGTTGCAAGCCGTCATGCAGTTGGCTGGTGCCGCGAGCCAGTTCAAGCGAGCCATTGCGCAGTTGATCCAGTTGGCTGTCTTCGGGCAGTTTGCCCGTCATGCTGCGCAGGCCAGCGCGCATGTCGCGAACCCCAAAAGTGAGCGTGCGAATTTTGTTGCTGAGGGTGGTGGCACCTTGGCTGAGTTTTTGTTGGCCTTCTTGGGCTTGCCCCAAACCTTGGTCAAGTTGTTCGGCACCCTGACGCACGCGGTCAAGCCCATCGGCCACGGCCGATGGCACAAACACATTGCTGTCGGCTTCGGTCTTGAAGTGGCTCACGCTCTGTGCCATGCGCTGGCTGCCCAGTCGCAGTTCTTGCAGTCCCTTGTCGAGCTCTTGGTGCCCACTGGCCAGTGCTTCTGCGCCTGTGCGAAGGTTACGCACATCGTCGATGGGGGGCAGGCTGGCTTCCATGGATCGGATGCCGCCGCCGAGTTGCGCTGTGCCGTCGGCCAGTCGTTGCACGCCATCTTGCAAACGTGTCGCTCCTTGGTGCAAGCCCACGCTGCTGAGCTCGGCTTTGCTGGTGCCGTTGGCCAACTCCAGTGCGCCGTTGCGCAGCTGTGTCATGCCCGAGCGCAGGCGATCCACACTTTGTTGTGAGCCTGCACTGGCACTGAGCACCAGTGACCAACGCTGCTCATTGAGGGTTTGATTGACCTCTTCACCCAGTGCTTTGGCAAACTGTGATGCCAAGACAGAGCTCTCATAGTTGTTGCCCGCCGAGGTGTACACCACCAAGCGTCCTTGCCCAGCTTGCAAGCCCGGTACGGCATTGGCGCTGAAGTCACGCGGAATGATGAGGGCAAAAGCCAGTTTTCCTTGGCGCACCCGTTCACGAGCCTGGGCTTCGTTGTCGAAGTTTTGATAGCCCAGTTGCTTTTTGTGTTGCAACCCGCTGATCAAGTCGTTGCCGATGTTGAGTGTTTTTTCACGGTAGGTGAAGCCTTGGTCCAAATTCACCAAGCCCACAGGCAATGAGGTGGACCGAGCCGACGGGTCCCACACGCTGGAGAGGTAAATCAGCAGGTAGATCGAGGGAATGATGGCCACCACCAAAGCCGCCAGCCGTAGCTTGGCCTCGCGCTGGAAATGACTGAACTCGACATGGGCCACCCACCGAGTTTGTGTGAGCAGATGTTTCAACCGGGCACGGCGACTGACGCTGTGTGACATAGGGTATTAACCGTTTCGAGGAGTGTCGCTGTGATTTTTGCAGCTTTTAGAATTCTCTTAGGCTGCTAAGTTCATATATTTTTGACATGCTAACAGCGATCCCTTGGCGCTTATGTTCCACAAATCAAGATGAAGGAATACATTTGGGGCCTGTGTCCGACAGGGAGCCAACGGTGAACACAAACCTCATGACGGAAGTGCCTTTGTTTCCTTTGGGAACGGTGTTGTTTCCAGGGGGGCGCTTGCCACTGCAAATTTTTGAAGTGCGTTACCTCGACATGGTGGGTCATTGTCATCGCGAGGGCTTGCCTTTTGGTGTGGTCTCGCTCATACACGGTGGCGAAGTTCGAAAAGCCGGAGACGAAGACCAAGCGCCCGAGATTTTTCAAAATATCGGCACCATGGCACGCATCAGTTCATGGGAGGCCCCGCAACCAGGCTTGATGCGCATTGATTGCGTGGGTGAGCAGCGCTTCAAAGTGCTCGGACAACGCAAGCTCAAACATGGGCTGTGGGTGGGCGATGTGGAACGCCTGGAGGCAGACCAAACCGTGACGGTGCCTGACGACTTGGTGCATGTGGCGCAACAACTTGAGCGCTTGATTCAACACCTCCAGGCGAGGGTGATCAGCCCCGAGCAATTTCCTATTGCCACACCTTTTGCTTTGGACGACTGTGGCTGGGTGGCCAACCGATGGAGCGAGTTGTTGCCCCTGCCTCCCGCCATGAAACAAAACCTGCTGGCGCTCGACAGCCCATTGATGCGGCTGGAGTTGATTGCTGATTTTTTAGAGCAAGTTTGAGGTTCGCGCTCAGTTATTACGCATAGAAGTTATCTCTATTTGGTCAGCCGCTTGCGTTTAAATAGTTTCAAGTCGGGCTCAATGTTTTCCGGGATGTGACGAAACCATAGATTGGGGACGCCTGTTGCGTGCTCCAGGTTTCTTGACAACGATGGAGTTCACAGTGGACACAAACCTGATGACTGAGATGCCGCTGTTTCCATTGGGCGCGGTGCTCTTTCCAGGTGGGCACTTGCCGCTGCAAATTTTTGAAGAGCGTTACCTTGACATGGTGGGGCGCTGCCTGCGCAAGGGTTTGCCCTTTGGTGTGGTGTCACTCACCGAGGGCGGTGACGTTCGCAAGCGTGGCGACGCAGGGCACGCCCCTGAAATTTTCAAAAGCATTGGCACCATGGCACGCATCACTGCCTGGCAATCGCCACACCCAGGCCTGATACGCATTGACTGCGTGGGCGAACAGCGCTTTCAGGTGCTGGGGCAACGCAAGCTCAAACACGGCCTTTGGTTGGGTGATGTCGAGCGCCTGGCCGCAGATCAAGTGGTGGCCGTGCCCGACGACTTGGTGCATGTGGCGCAGCAACTGGAAAGTTTGATTCAGCGCATGCAGGCAGAGGCATCCAGCCCGCAGCCATTGCGCGCGACCACACCGTTTGCATTTGACGACTGCGGTTGGGTTGCCAACCGTTGGTGTGAGTTGCTGCCCCTGCCGCACGCCATGAAGCAAAACCTGCTGGCGCTTGACAGCCCTTTAGTGCGCTTGGAGTTGATTGCAGATTTTTTAGAGCGGGGTTGAGTCGTTTGGGTGGCTTGTTAGGGTTAGGTCGCTTTTTTTCGCATTCGTTTGGCTGCTTGGTACTGACGCTCGAAATCTGCCGCATCAAAACCATCATTACGCTTTAAGAGGCTGACATTTAACCAAGCGGTATCCTCATTCTGAAGTGCGGAGTATGTAGACTCTAAAGCAGTTAGTTATTGGGCTCCTTGTGCAGGCTCATTACTTTCACATCAATGTCACGACGCAACAGCTCTGCGAAACAGCCATTGTGCTGCCCAGGCTTAACAACTTGTGCAAAGCGCATGACCATCTCCCCTAGCAGTCTTCGAAAAAATTTCGTTTTATGCTCAGTGTTCGAAGTGGTCGTACTCGCACGCTGGTGCGCCGATCTGTGCGTTCAATGGTTAAGACGTCGATGAGGTTGTGGGTTTTGTATTCGCCATGTTTACATGATGTATCGGGCACAGTGCGAACTTCTAGCGGTCAAGTCCGATCAAGTTGGGTCGATCGTGCTTTTACCTGCAATCGGCTTTGAAAGCATTCTTCCGCCTTGGGTAAGATGCCCTGAAGGATCATCAAAAATTGATAGAGCCTGCGGTTACTGATAAGCAGGAAGGGGAGTTCATGGATGTTTTTGACCTGAGGAAACAGGTAGTTGACGACTACGCCAGCTTTGCGCGCTCATTCACGCAAATACGCGCCGCTGACTTGAAGGCTCAGATTGACGCCATCTACGCGCAAGACAAGTTCTGGCCTGAGCCATTGCTCCAAATCACCCCGTACTACGAACCCGGTGGCAACGTAGATGCCCTGGCTGCCGATGGCTCCATAGACCCCACCACCGCGCAAATCTTCCGGATTCCCGCTGCTCCTGAGCAGCCGCTCAACCTCTACACCCATCAAGTCCAAGCGCTGACCGCCGCCAATCAGGGGCGCAGCTATGTTGTGACCACCGGTACGGGTTCCGGCAAATCGCTTTGCTTCTTCATACCGGTGATTGACGCCATCCTGCGCGCCAAGAAGACCGACAACACCAAGCGCACGCGCGCCATCATCGTGTACCCGATGAACGCGCTGGCCAACAGCCAAATGGAGGAGCTGGACAAGTTCCTCAAACACCTGGCCCCCGCACAGCCCATTACGTTCGCGCGCTACACCGGCCAGGAGGGTGACGAAGCCCGCCGCGACGTGGCATCGAACCCGCCAGACATCTTGCTGACCAACTTCATGATGCTGGAATACCTGATGACGCGTCAGGATGAGACGGATCGAAAGGTCATCGGCCACTGCCAAGACTTGCAATTCCTGGTGCTCGACGAGCTGCACACCTACCGTGGCCGCCAGGGTGCCGACGTTGCGCTTTTAGTGCGCCGCATTCGCGCATTGCTGGCCCCTAGTGGATTGCAGTGCATCGGCACGTCCGCCACCATGGCTAGTGGCTCTGATGAAGATCGTCGTTCTGCCGTGGCCACGGTTGCCAGCAAGTTGTTTGGCACAGCTGTGCTTCCGTCGGATGTGATTGGCGAGACATTGATTCGGGCTACATCGCCCGAACTGCATGCAGGCACGGTGTTGGGGCCGTTGGTAGATGTGGTCAACACTGGCGTATCAGCCACCATCACGGACGCCGAGCTAGCCGTGCACCCGCTCGCCATCTGGATTGAAACCCGCCTTGGCATCACCTGGGAAGGTGCCAAATGGGTGCGTGCAAGACCGCAAACACTGCAAACAGCCACCCAATGGCTGTCAGAAGACACTGGGCAGCCGATGGACAAATGCGCTGATCTGTTGCGCAACTTCCTGCTGATATCCTCGATGGCCGAAGAGGACCGCTTGGCCGGTCACAACAGTGGCAAACGCGGCTTCTTTGCCTTCAAGCTGCACCAGTTCATATCCGGTGCCGGTGCCGCCTACGCCACCCTTGACCCTGCGGGCACCCGCACCGTAACGGTCAACGCGCAGCAATACCTGCCGAGCGCTCCTGAAAAGCGGCTGTACCCGGTTCACTTCTGCCGCGACTGTGGGCAGGAGTACCACCCAGTGTTCTTGCAGCAAGATGGCGGCTATGTGGTGCTGCCGCGCGAAATCGACGACGTGCCACCCAAGTTGAACCGCGATGCCGAAGAGCAAGCGCCCGACCGACCACGCTACGGCTTTCTGATGCCTGAGCCCCCCGATGGGTCACTGGATTTTTCCGGGAACGACGAGGACTATCCTGACTCTTGGTTGGAAGAGGACAAGCACGGCACTATCCGTCTAAAAGCGGATGCCCGCAAGAACCGGTCAGAACGCATTGCAATTGACCCCACGGGACGTGTTGGCGCTGGTGCCTATGCGTGGTTCATGCCAGGCAAGTTCCGCTTTTGCTTGGTTTGCAAGGCAGTCCATTCTGCCCAGGGCAAAGATAACAACCGCCTTGCCGCGCTGTCATCCGAAGGGCGTTCTTCGGCCACCACGCTGTTGACTCATTCGGTACTACGCTGGATGCACTCGCAGGAGTCCATACCTGCAAACCGGCGCAAGATGCTGGGGTTCAGCGATAACCGTCAGGATGCAGCCTTGCAGGCGGGGCACTTTAACGACTTCTTGTTCGTCAGCCTGTTCCGCTCGGCGTTTCTAGGTGCAGTACGCGCAGCGGGGTCGGAAGGGCTGTCAGCCGACCGGCTAGGGCAGGCCGTCTTCAAGTCTTTGGGCTTCGACCGGCCCGGTGCTCAGGGACTGCGTGATGAATGGCTGATGGACCCCGAGTTGGAAGGTGCCAACTTCATCAATGCGCAGAAGGCCATGCGCCAGGTGCTGGCCTATCGCGCGTGGTTTGACCAGCGCAAAGGCTGGCGCTACACCAACCCCAATCTGGAACAACTCGCATTAGTGCGGGTGGAATACGTGGGTCTGGAAGACTTGTGTGCCAACGAGGCCCGCTTTGCCGATGCGCCGCAGTTGCTCAAAGGTGCCTCACCCCAGATTCGCATGAACGTCTACCGCATCATTCTGGATGCTATGCGCCAAGCGCTTGCGCTAGACCCGGAAGTGCTGGACCCGTCTGAGCAAGACACGCTGCGGGGGCGCTCTATCAACACGTTGCGTGCACCGTGGGGGTTTGGTCGTGAAGAGCAGATGCGTACCGCCCGCTACCTGATGTTGTCGCCGCCCGCCCGACGCGATAACTCGATGGCTGACGAAGACAAGCTCTTACGTGCCGGTTTCCTGTCTGGCATTGGCCGCGAATTGCGCAAGCCAGATCTGTGGGGTGGGCGCTCAGAGGCGCGCCAGCTCAGGCATGGTGACTACCAGATGTTGCTCAGCCACATGCTGCGAGCTGCGGCCAAAGCCGGTTTGGTGGCAGAGGTTCCCACCCCGTTTGGTACGTCCTTGGGATGGCACCTCAAAAATGCCTGCATTGAGTTCCACGTGGGCACCGGACGGCCAGCCCGTGGTGGCATGGATAACGCCTTCTACAAGGCGTTGTACGAGAACCTGGCCGCTGCCATCAATTCGGACTATCACTACTTCGGTTTCGAAGCCCGCGAGCACACCGCCCAGGTGGACAAAGACCGCCGCGAAGCGCGTGAAATGCGCTTCCGCTTTGGTGACGAAGACCAACAGCGCTTAGCCACCAACGCGCGGCAGCTTGCCGAACTGGGGGAGCGTGGCCGCTTCCTGCCGGTGCTGTTCTGTTCACCCACCATGGAGCTAGGCGTGGACATCTCCGCGCTGAACACGGTGTACCTGCGCAATATGCCGCCTACACCTGCCAACTATGCCCAGCGCAGTGGCCGTGCCGGTCGCAGCGGCATGCCTGCGCTGGTGCTCACGTACTGCGCTGCACGCAGTCCGCATGACCAGTATTTCTTTGCTGACCCACCCGCTATGGTCCATGGCGAAGTTCGTGCCCCTACGCTGGACTTGGGCAATGAAGAGCTGGTGCGCAGCCATTTGCAAGCGGTGTGGCTTGCTGCCACCAATGCCCCCCTAAGTGCAGCAATCTCTGAAATCGTGGAGCCCAACGAACAGAAAGACTTGCCGCTGTACGAGACGGTCGTCACCGCGTTGTCGGATCCTGCAACGCCGCCCATTGCTACGCAACGCATCAAACAGGTGTTGGCATTGCTGACCGATGACCTCACACCAGAGGATGCACCTTGGTTTCAGGGCATTGATGCACTCACTGCCGACATCGTGGACAAAGCTGTCATCCGCTTTGACGATGCCTTCGACAGGTGGCGTGAACTGTTCCGCAGCGCAGCCCGCCAGCGGGACCAGTCTCGCCGCACCATGGATACGCACAACCTCCCGCAGCGCGAGCGCGATTCAGCGCGGGTGTTGCACGCTCAGGCGATTGACCAGCTGAACCTGTTGCAGCGTGGCTCCGAAAGCCTGTCCAGTGACTTCTACACTTACCGCTATCTAGCTACCGAGGCGTTCCTGCCTGGCTACAACTTCCCACGCCTGCCGTTGACGGCCTTTATTCCTGGCAGTGGTGAGCGGGGTACCAAGGGTGCCTATTTGCAGCGGCCCCGGTTCCTGGCGTTGTCCGAATTCGGCCCTCGTAGCTTGGTCTATCACGAAGGCCGCGCCTACCGCGTCACTGCGGCCCAGCTCTCCACCCGTGGCGAAGGTGCAGTGCCTGGCGGCTTACTGAACACCGATACCGCTGTGATCTGCCGCAGTTGCGGTGGTGCCCATTTCCGTTCAGACCCAGCAGACAAAGGTCGCAGCCACTGCCGCGCCTGTGGTGCTTTGCTGATGGACAACAGCGACATGGTGCTCAACCTGTACCGCATCGAAAACGTCCGCACTTCGCCCGCCGAGCGCATCACCGTCAATGACGAAGAGCGCCAACGCCAAGGGTTTGACCTGCAAACCATCTTCCGGTGGGCTCGCCGCGAGGGTGGTCAGCAAGATGTGCGCGTGGTGCGGGCCCAAGATGCCGAAGGCTCTGTGGCTACGCTTCGCTACGGTCCGGGTGCTGAAATCAGCCGTTTGAACAAGGGCCTGCGCCGTCGTGCCGACCCGGCACAGCATGGCTTTATGGTCAATCCACTCAATGGCTCATGGGCCAAGATGGACGAGGATGACGGTCGCGAGCCCGACCCCACCGTGACACCCAATCAGTCCATCGTTCCCTGGGTGATGGACCGCAAAAACGCGCTGCTGTTTCAACTTGCCGAGGAGGGCGCTTCCGAGGTCACCATAGCCACTCTGCAATACGCCATCAAGCGCGGTGTGGAGTCTGTCTACCAGTTGGAAGAGTCCGAGTTGCTGGCTGAGCCCTTGCCAGACCGCAAGACGCGCAAGGGTGTGCTGCTATACGAGGCGACCGAGGGTGGCGCAGGGGTGTTGACCCGTCTGGTTCATGACGAAAACGCGCTTGCCAACGTGGCTCGCGCTGCATTGAAGGTAATGCACTTCGACATACCACCTGTTGGACAACCACTTCCGGCGCTGGACGATTTGCATGATGTGGCGGGCACCCAATGTGTTGCGGGCTGCTACCGCTGCGTGCTGTCCTATTACAACCAGCCAGACCACCCCGTGATTGACCGCCGTGACGCTGCGGCCCGTGCTTTGTTGCTTAGGCTGGCAGCGGTGCGGACCCATTTGATGCCTGCATCCGATGAGCCTGTAAGCGCCACGGATGCAGATGTCGCACCTGCGGATGTGAGCAGCGGGACAGCCGCGTCAGTTGCCGCAAGCGTACCGAGCCAAGGCGGGTTCAGCGCCGCAACATATGGCCTGCCAGAACCTACTGCCGTGGGCAAGCCCATTGACAATACCGATGTGTTGGCACTGTGGCGTGGCCAGCGTGTTGCCTTGGTGGGTCACAACGTTGATCCCGCCCCGTTGCGTGACCGAGGTCTTGAAGTATTCGTATGGCCTGCGGACGACGCGCAGGCCCAAGCCGCTGTGGCTGCACAGTTGGCTCAAAAACTATCCTAAGGATTCGTATCAATGAGTGCTGTGATGTCTGATCCTTTGGGCTCGCACTTCCCCCCTGGGGCCTTGGTGCGCGCCCGTGGCCGTGAATGGATAGTGCTGCCTGGCAGCAGTCCCGACCGGCTGCGCTTGCGCCCCCTATCTGGCAGTGAAGCGGATGTGGCTGTTGTCTCCCCTCGATTGGAAGCTGTCCACGACCCCGTGGTGGCTGCCAACTTCCCGCCACCATCGGTTGCGCAGGCTGCAAGCCATGAAGATGCATTGTTGCTGCGTGATGCCCTGCTAATGTCCTTGCGCCGGGGTGCTGGCCCCTTCCGTAGCTTTGGGCACCTGGCATTCCAGCCGCGCGCCTACCAGTTGGTGCCCCTTCTGATGGCGCTCAAACAGGAAGTGGTCCGCCTTCTGATTGCTGATGACGTGGGTATCGGCAAAACCATCGAAGCAGGCATGATTGCCCGCGAGCTGATGGACCGTGGCGAGATAAAGCGGTTTGCGGTGCTCTGCCCACCCCATTTGGTAGAGCAGTGGGTGCAAGAGCTGGACGAGCGGTTTCACATCAAGGCGGTGGCCGTCACGGCTGCCAGCGCAGCCCGCTTGGAACGTGGTTTACCAGTCACTGACAACATATTCACCGTGCACCCGCACACCGTGGTGAGTCTGGACTTCATCAAGAGTGACCGCCGACGTGGCGACTTCGCCACCCGTTGCCCCGAATTGGTGATCGTGGATGAAGCCCACACCTGCGCAGGTAATGGCGCTGGCCGCCATCAACGTTACGACTTGCTGCGACTACTGGCTGCGGATGCCGAGAGACACATGCTGTTTCTCACGGCCACCCCGCATTCCGGCGATGAGGCCAGTTTCAACAACCTGCTAGGCCTGTTGCACCCAGACTTTTTGCAGCTTGCCACCCTGGCTGGCACTGCCCGTGACGCATTGCGCGCCCGCCTTGCGTTGCACTTTGTTCAACGCCGACGGCCCGACATTGCAGAGTGGAACGACGAGGGTGTGTTCCCACGCCGCGAAACCTCAGACTTGCCCTATTCTCTGGACGGTGCATGGGCGCATTTTTTCGACTCCGTGTTGGACTATTGCTCCGAGGTAGTGGAGCGTGCGGGCACCGACCAGCGCCGCCAGCGCCTCAATTTCTGGGGCACATTGGCACTAATGCGCAGTGCTGCCAGCAGCCCAGCGGCGGCATTGCAGTCTCTGCGTACGCGCATGTCCAACCAGATCACCGATGCTGACGAAGAGGCTTTGCGCGACCGCGTGTTTGACGGTGCAGAAGACGCCATGCCGGATGACGATGCCGAGCTACCCGCAGACAACGCCGAGCCCGCGCTGGCAGACCTGATTACCCAAGCCCAGCGCCTGGCTGCTGACGGCGGCGACCCCAAGTTGGTGGCCCTGCGCAATCACCTTGAAAAAGACTTGCTCAAACCCGGCTTTGCACCTGTGGTTTTCTGCCGCTACATTGCCACCGCGCACTACCTGTACGAACACCTCAAAAACCGTTACCCCGGTGTCACGGTGGGCATTGTTACTGGCGAACTGGCCCCCGAAGAGCGCAAGGCTGCTGTGATGGCTTTGGGGGAGGCCGACCGACCGATGCTGATTGCCACAGACTGCATGTCCGAAGGTATCAACCTGCAAGAGCATTTCAGTGCCGTCGTTCACTACGATCTGAGCTGGAACCCCACGCGCCACGAGCAGCGCGAAGGCCGGGTAGACCGTTTTGGGCAAGAGCGCCGCGTGGTGCGCGCCACGCTGATGTATGGCCGCAATAACCCGGTGGATGCCGTGGTGCTGCGCGTCATCCTGCGCAAGTCCAAGAAAATCAAGGAAGAGCTGGGCGTATCCGTGCCCCTGCCAGATGACGACCACTCATTGACCCAAGCGTTGATGCATGCAGTGTTGGGCTCGCGTCGCAATAAGAACTTAGAGCTGTTTGATTTCGAGGATATGCCGGAGGTCAAGCTGATGGATGTGGCTTGGACCGACATGGCAGAGCGCGCCAAGCGCAACCGCGCAGTGTTTGCCCAGAACCGTATCAAGCCCGAGGAAGTGCTGCCCGAGTGGAAGAAAATGCAAGCCGCCTTGGGTGACCCGCAAGACGTGCAGCGTTTTGCCCGCCGAGCCTTGCGCAGATTGGGTTCAGCGTTGGAGCCACGCAGCGCTCAGGCAGATCGTGGCTGGCGCACGCCGCTTGCAGCTTTGCCGGAAGACCTGCGGGAGCGCCTGATTGGCGAGGGCCTGCAAGGCGTGGTTGGCCTCAGTTTTACAGTGCCGCCACCCGTAGGCACCCGCTTTGTCCACCGCAGCCACCCGCTGATCAGCACATTGGCAGAAGGATTATTGGAGCGCACGCTGGCAGAAGCCGGGCTGGATGCCGACCCTGCAAATAACGATGCAGCCATGTTGGGCCGTACTGGATGCTGGGTCAGTTCTGCCGTTACCGTGCAGACGACCATTCTGTTGCTGCGCTTGCGTCATCAATTGAGCAGCCTAGATGCACGTGGGGGTGAAACCTTGCTGGTGGAAGAAGCCGCAGCCGTGGCGCTTTGTTCCGCCGATGGTGGTCAGCGGTTCGATATCACTGCGGGTGACGAGCCGCTTAGTTGGCTAGCCGCCCCACCTGCTGAAACCTTGGACGACCGCGCCCGCGAAACGCGGGTGATGAGTGCCCTGGGCCAATGGGCGCAGTGGCAACCTACTTTGGAAGCCTTTGCCCGTGAGCGTGCCAATGGCCTCTTGGCAGATCATCGCCGTGTGCGCGAAGCTGCCCGGTCGCGTGGCCGCTATGAGGTGACCCCCTTGCTGCCAGTGGACGTGATTGGTGTGTTCGTGTTGCTGCCCCCACTGGATATCTGAGCCATGCCGCAGAACACATCTTCACTGAACACCGACACGCTCTCGATAGAGGGTGGCCTATTCACTGCCGAATGGTTGGGCAAGGTAGCCTCCCAGCAAGCCCCGGTTCAATCTGACGCTGACTATGCCGTGCGTGCAGGCTTCAATGTGCGGGAGGAGATCGGTCTGGCCTGGCGCTCAGCACAGAGCCTTTGGCGGCAGTTCGACCAAGCCCGAAATTTGCCCGGCCACGATGCCTGGGGCATCACCCAGCAATGGTCCACCGAACTGTTGCGCCAGTGCTTTGCCTTTCAGCTTACCCAACACACCACACCCGTGGTGGTGGACGAGCGCAACTACCCCGTGCCGTACAGCGCGTTGAATGGCCGGGTGCCCGTAGTGGTGTCACCGCATGACGAAGCCAAGGCGCTGGACACCGCCCACGACCGCCTGGGCGACAACTCTGGCGAACGCGTGCGCCGTCGCAGTGCATTTGGCCTGCTGCAAGAGAGCCTAAACGCCATGCCCGACGCGCTGTGGGGTGTGGCCATCAACGGTTTGCAACTGCGCATTGCGCGTGACAACGCCAGCTTGACTCGCCCCGCGTGGGTGGAAGTGGACTTGGAGCGCTTGTTCACCGAGGACCGCTATGCCGATTTTTCTGTGTTGTGGCTGTTGCTGCATGCCAGCCGTTTTGGCGCACAAGGGGCCGCTTCGGTGGATTGCGCGTTGGAGCAATGGCGCAATGCTTGTCGGGAGCAGGGCACTCGCGCCCGTGAAACTCTGCGCGTGGGAGTGGAACAAGCTTTACTCACCTTAGGCCAAGGGTTTGTCAGCCATCCGGCTAACACCGCACTGCGTGAGTCGCTGGCTACCGGCAGATTGAGCCCGCAGGACTACTTGCGCGAGTTGTTGCGATTGGTGTACCGCCAGATCTTCCTGTTGACTGTGGAGGAGCGGCAGATTCTGCATCGCAGTGACGCTGACGCCAATGCCGTAGCCCTGTACTCCGAAGGGTACAGTCTGCGCCGCTTGCGCGAGCGCTCGGTTCGCCGTAGCGCCCATGATCGCCAGAGCGATTTGTGGCAAGCCATGAAGCAGGTGTGGCAAGGGCTCTCTGTTGGGGAGCCACTGTTGGCCTTGCCGCCTTTGGGTGGCTTGTTTGAAACCACTCAGTGCCCCACGCTGGATGCCTGCCGATTGGAAAACCGGCACTTGCTGCTTGCGCTGTTCAACCTGGCCTGGCTGCGCGAAAGCGCCAATGCCCCGTTGACCCGCGTCAACTGGCGCGACATGGGGCCGGAGGAACTGGGCAGCATTTACGAAAGCTTGCTGGAACTGGTGCCCCAGCTCAGCAATGAGCACCGGCAGTTCGGATTCCAGACGGGTGCGGCCACCCGTGGCAATGCTCGAAAGACTACGGGCAGCTACTACACGGCGGACCCATTGGTTCAGGAGCAACTGGACTCAGCACTCGAACCTGTGATTGCTGCGAAACTGGCAGCGCACCCAGTAGGTGAAGAGGCTGTGCAATCACTGCTCACCATTAGTGTGATCGACCCCGCTTGTGGCAGCGGCCACTTTTTGCTAGCAGCCGCCCGACGTATTGCCGGGCATTTGGCACGCATACGCGCTCAAATGCGCGATGTATTGATAGGCCAAGGTGGCCAGCCGACGCCAGATGACTACCGGCACGCTTTGAGAGAAGTAGTCACTCATTGCGTCTACGGCGTTGACATGAACCCAATGGCGTTGGAATTGGCCCGCATGGCGCTTTGGCTTGAAGCCTACACGCCGGATGTCCCGCTGGGCTTCATTGACCACCACTTTCAACTGGGCAATGCGTTGTTGGGTGTGATGGACCCTAAGACTTTGTTGGATGGCGTACCGGACGAGGCGTATAAGGAGCTTACTGGTGATGACAAGGCTCTTTGCCGTGACTTAAAAACGCGAAACAAGAGAGAACGCCAGGGTTTATTGCGAATGCGCGCCGCTGCCAGTTTTAGTCAAAACTTGCAGACCATGGACCTGGCGGCAACGGCAGCCCCTTTGCAGCAATTGGATGCTTTGCCGGATGACACTCTTGCTGATATTGCGGCAAAGCGCGAAGCTTATGCAACATTGCAGCACGGCGCTGGCGCAGATGGGTTTGCCTTAGCTCTTCACCTTTACTGCGCCGCCTTTTTGTTGCCAAAATTGGGCACTGATTCGAGCACGGCGGTGCCGACTACTCAGGACGTAATGAACGCTCTTATGGGGCAGCCGGTAGTGGCCGCAAAGAGGGAGGCAGCATTGAAGCTTGCGATTCAAATGCCTTTGTTGCATTGGCGTTTAGGGTTCGCGCAGGTGTTTGCGCGTGGTGGATTTTCTGTCGTATTGGCGAACCCCCCTTGGGATCAATCTCAATTCAATGACGTGGAGTTTTTCGCAAGCAGGATGCCTTCAATTTCTGACCTTGCCGGGGACACCAGAAAACGTGCTATCGCTCGGCTTGAAATTGAGGAGCCTGTCCTTTGGGCGGAGTTACAGCGGCAAACCCGAGTAGTTGAGGCACAAAACTGCTTTTTCAAAAATACAGGGCGTTACCCATTGACTGCCGTTGGTAAGCTCAACACTTACCCACTCTTCGCCGAAACATCACTTCAAATCCTTAGCGACAACGGTCGGGCCGGTTTGGTGTTACCTAGCGGGATAGCCACGGACGATTCCACCAGCGCATTTTTTGCCGAGATCAGCGCGGGACGAATAGTTCAGCTAATAGATTTTGAAAACCGCGAAGGGATCTTCCCGGGAGTGCACCGAAGCTACAAATTCTGTCTTCTAACCATTGGCGCGGTGAATGTTGCTCGGTTCTGCTTTTTCCTGGGCAACGCCGAACAACTCACCGATGAACGCAGGAGCTTTACTCTCACGGCATCGGATATTGCGCGCCTAAATCCAAACACCTTCACTTGTCCGATTTTTCGCAGCAAGCGTGATGCAGAAATTGTCAAATCAATCTACATGCGCGTACCTATCTTGTGGAACGAGCGTGAAGTCGAGGGCAATCCATGGGGCATCAGTTTTAGACAGGGCATGTTCAACATGACCAGTGACAGCGGCCAGTTTCGAGACGTTCAAAGACGCTTTGAATTGACTGATCCATTGCCGTTGTACGAGGCCAAAATGGTTCACCACTTTGACCATCGATGGGCAACATATCTGGGGACAGGTGAGAGCGCACGAGATATTACGGATTCTGAAAAGCAAGACATCAGTACTGTTGTACAGCCTCGCTACTGGGTTGCAAGACGAAGCGTCGAAGATATTTTGGAGGACAAAGGGTGGCAGCGCCAATGGTTGTACGGTTGGCGTGGAGTGGCCCGTGCAACTGATGAACGTTCCGTCATCGGAGCAATATTTCCGTCTGTTGGAGTGGGAAATTCATTGCACTTGGTGCTGCCGGATTCATCGCACAGTGCGGCACATATTTGTGCTTTCGCTGGATCGATGGCCTCACTCGTTCTCGACTTCATTGCTCGTACGAAGCTTGGCGGAATCAATTTCAATTTTTTCATTCCGAAACAGCTACCGGTTCTGCCGCCATCCACCTACACGAGGCAATATCTTGATGCAATAGTCCCGCGAATGCTGGAACTAACCTTTACTGCCGTTGACTTGCAAGCGTTCTACAACGACATCGTATCGGAGAATGCTGAATGGGACTTGCGTAGTGGTGGTAATCGTGGAACTCCATGGCAATGGGACCCATTGCGGCGGGCGGTCCTGCGTGCAGAATTGGACGCCATATATGCGCGCCTCTATGGCTTAACCCGTGATGAGCTGCGCTATGTTCTTGACCCAGCAGACGTGATGGGTGCCGACTATCCCAGTGAAACTTTCCGAGTTCTCAAAGACAAAGAAGTGCGTCAACTTGGTGAATACCGTACGCAGCGATTGGTGCTAGATGCCTGGGATCGAATGGAGGCAGGGCAGTTGGTATGAGCCAGATTCCTATTGAACCGACTTTGCCATTGCTGGTTCGACACCATGTACGCAAGGCTGCACGGGAGGCGGGCTTTGATGTGTTGGAAGACGTACCGCAAGCCGTGTTGTGCCGCAGCAGTCATGCGCCGCTAGTTTGTGGCGCGTGGGCCAGTCAAGTGGGCGGCTTTATGGTTTCGCTATCAATGCCAAGCGTGGTGGCAACGCTTGGTGTTGCCCATACAGCGGCGCTGCCTGCGTCTATGCCCATCGGGCTCCCGCCAATGGCCGCTGTGTTTTCAATCACGGACGCGCCAGCTTTGGAGCAGTTTCTCAACCAGGCTTGGAACTTGTCCCGCGCGTTGCCCAATGCATTGGAGCAACGGTTTGAAAAAGCGATGCAAGAGATCGGCACCACCGAGCGTGAGGCAACCGTGAAACAGCGTGTAGGGCAAGGGCTGTTCCGGGAAGGGTTGATGACACTGTGGGGTGGTAAGTGCGCCATTACGGGTTTGGACGTGCCTGAAATGCTGCGCGCCAGTCATGCCAAACCGTGGGCGGACAGCAACGACGCTGAGCGGCTTGACGTGTTCAATGGGCTGCTATTGGCTGCGCATTGGGACGCTGCATTTGATGCCGGGCTGGTTACCGTGGAAGCGAGCGGAACATTGAAGGCCAGCCCGAGACTAACGGCAAACGCATTGCAAATTTTGGGTGGCGCGACTGGCTTTGCCGCCATCACGATCAAGTTGCACCCGCAGCATTCGCCTTACTTGGAATGGCATCGCAGCGAAGTTTTCAAAGGCGGTGTCGCGTGAGGAGTTGTATTGGAGGCTAACCATGACACCTGAGCGCTTTTGCACGGAGGTCCCGCAACGCATGCTGCGGCTCTTGGATGTCATGTATCCAATTGCCCAAGAGCAAGACCTGACCACCAGTTTCACGCTGATGATGGCAATGCCATTGCTGATGATCCCCTTGGAGCGTACAGCTACAAAGGGGGGCAAGCCTGCCAATGCAATTAGCGACGTGGACACTGCACAGCCATTTGTACAGGCATTGCATAAGCTTAAATGTGACCTGTTTTGGGAGGTATTTTTGGGTAACCCGGAGCTTTTGCACCGATGGCGGTTCACGGAAATTGCTAGACGGATTGATCATCCATCGCAGTGGCGAGATTCATTGGACCAGCACCCTATGCGGTCCGGTGCCCGTAACGACATCAAAAAGCAGACCGTTGAAAACGTGCTGTTGACCCTGCGGCATGCGCTGGCGCATGGCAACGTGGTGTACCTGAATGACGAGGGTGAAGAAGCGCCAGGCAGGCGCGTTACCCACATGGCGTTCGTTGCAGATGGGAGAGGCACTGACGCGTACCGCGTGGTGATAGCGGAAGAGGTTGCGTTCGTCGAATTTCTGAAAGCGTGGGCCGACTGGCTGGCGCGCTACAACATTGACAGCTCACTGCGGCGAGTGGCTTAGGTGCGTTATTCAGCTATGAAGGGCAAGCACAATGTGCTATGCCAAACCGTACCAAATGCCGCGTCCTGCGCCGTGGCGTGTTAGGTGCCCAGCATCAAGCAGCTTTTGAAGATGTTGCTTTGCCGTACTGCGATTGGCACCTGTCAATTCCACGGCTGACTTGATTAGCCTGTGCATGAAGCGAGCGCAGAAAGAACAAAAGCCGAGGCTCCCAATTTTGTTGCTCTGTGTGAATCGTGATTTGTGTTTGTCGCAGCGCTATGTAATAGCTACCCTTGCTTTGCTCAATCACGGATTCAAGCGAACTGTAGGGCACATAGGCATAGCCTGCTTGCAAAAGCAACAAAGTGGTGAGCACCCGAGAGAGCCAACCGTTACGTCAGCAAATCGCAGTGAAGCTGTTGGATGTGGTTTTCATTGAAGGGGATGTACTTCCATGAGGTGAACACCAGCTGCATCACTTTGGCGTAGCCCACAACCTCTTGTTCATCACGGGACTCAAACGATATGCTGGATAAGCCCGCCATGAGCTTTTCAACCTCTCGGTCAGACAGCTTGCTGACTTCTATGCGGGTGGATGATCCAATGCTTTCGATGGTGGCCACGCGCTTGAGTGCATCGAGTCGTTCAGGAGAAATCGTGCCAAAGGCTCGCCATGCCCCTTTGAACTCATCAATGGTCGAGATGAGGGACAGGATTTCTGTCGAGATGCGCGGTGGCTGAACATTGAACATATCCGTAAATATATCCATTTATGTCCGTTAAATTTCATGACGGCCCGTCGCTTGGCGTTCAGGTACCACCCAAAATGCGCAGCTTTCAAAGCTCAGTGAGCAAAGATATTTAAAAGCCCAGCAGGCTGGGGAAGGCCCACTTCAAGCCCGCAGCACACAAGACCAACAGGGCCAGCACCCAGGCACCGCGTAGCCACCGCATCTGGCTTTGCAGCCGGTCCACCCGTTGCACCAAGTCCTGGTTTTGTTGCGCCAGGCTATTGATCAGCTCGGTGGCGCCCAGCATTTGTGTTTCCAGTTGCAGATGGCTGCTGCGCAAAGCTGCAAGTTCGCTTTGCAGTTGTTCCAGCGTGTGGGTGGGCGCGGTCTGAGTAGGCGCCACGTCGTCGCTGGCCTCGGTGTCTGCGGCCACTTTTTTAGACATGCGGTCCCACAAGCCCTTGGCACCATCGGCCACTTTGGGGGCGTTGCTGATCACGTCCGACCAGGGGACGCTTTGAATCACTTTGAGCCAACCGATTGCCATGCTGTGTTCCTTTGGGGGTATTCCCGTTGGCGTCGATTGTCAGCCATCGGCGCTCTGTACCATGGGCATCCAGATTCACTTCATGTGTTGGGAGCCTGCCATGCGTCACACCCGCTCTTGGACCCTCGCCACGTGGCTATGCGCCACGGTGTGTTCGCTCGCAGCGCAACCTGTGCTCAAGGACGATCCACAGCGCCCGGTGGAGCAGATCAGCCGCGACCTTGGCATTCAACCCGCGCAGTTCCGCACTTGCTTTGCGCAGGTCAACCCGAGTCCGGCTGGGCAGCGCCCCGAGTCTGACCGCACGCATGCCAACAAAACGGTGTTGCTGACGTGCTTGCGTCAAGCCAACCCCGCCATCACCAACGACAGCTTGGATCAGGTGATGGACCGTTATCGACCCGGGGGCCGTGAAGCACAAATGCCGCCCCCAGGGCGTTGACGCCGGCTTTAGCTGCCGCGGTGCACCTCGGCTTCGCCGTATTCGCTCAGCAGCGTCATCAGGTGTTTGCGAATCAAGATGCCGGGGCGGTCTGAGTCCATGGAATATTCCACGCCACGGCGGCGCAGGTCGACCACGGCGTCGGGGTCGGTGGACTCCAAGATGTCTTTGTCTTCGCGGGTGATGACTTCGTCAAAGTGCACCAGCATGGCTTCGGGGCAGTCCGCTTCGGTGTCATTGCGAAACAGCCATTGGCACAGCTGAATGTGGCCATCGTCAATGGGCGTGAAGCAGTTGATGATGATGTGGCGAATGCCCGAGGGGTACTCAATGTCCAGTCGACGTGAGAACGGCAAAAAGTAGGCGTTGCGCATGTGGCGCGTGGTGATGGGGTCGCTCACGCCGCTGATTTGTTGAAACTGCTCAGGGTTCACGGCTTGGATGATGGTCTCGGCATAAAAGCCAGCATCGTTCTCCACCAACTCGTATTTGCTGGGTTTGGGTGAAGCCGCCACACCAAAGGTGGCGCGGTGCACAAAGCTGAAGTGCGAGTTGTCAAAGCTGTTTTCCAGCGCACGCACGGGGCTGGTGGCCCAGGTTTCGTAGAACTGGTAAATGGTGCGCCAGCCGGGCGCATCAAATTCGGGGATGGGCGGAATGTCGGCCACCGGGTCTTCCAGTGCCACCCAGGCATAGCCGTAGCGTGCCGTGCAGTGGTAGGCCTTGGTGCAGTAGTCAGGTGGAATGGCGCGGTCGGCGTCGTACTGCACGATTTGCACGACCTTGCCTGTGCGGTCGTAGGTCCAGCCGTGGTAGCCGCAGCGGATGCGGCCTTGGCCACAGGCCTGGCCTTGCTGGTCGACGCACCAGCCTTTGGACAGCTTTGCGGTGCGGTGACAGCAGCGGTCTTGCAAAGCAGCGGGTTCGCCGTTGTCGTCGATGAATAGCACCAAGTTTTCACCGAGCAGGGTGAACGGTTTGGGTCCGTCGGCGAGTTGCGACAGCGGCATGACGGCATGCCAGAATTTTCTGAAAACAGCTTGTTGTGTGACCAACATAGAGGCACTCCTAATTAAATTTCAACATAGCGTCGCGAACGCGATCGCGAAAACGGGTGAGCTGCGTGGGCGTGGCCACGTTCATGTGGTATCGGGCGTGGTAGTCAATTTTGACGCCTGGGCCTGCCAGCACTTTCAGATACCGCGTGATCACGTGCCGGGGCGGGTCGCCCATGTACCACGCCATCCAACGCGGGCGTCCGTAGGTCACCACGGCGCTGATGCGTCGGATGTGGGTGAGGGCGGGTTTGACGTGAGCCGGGTCGCTGATGTCAAAGGCCACACCGGGCATGAGCAGGCGGTCAAAAAAACCTTTGAGCATGGCGGGCAAGCCAAAGCACCAGGTGGGAAAACAAAACACCAAAGCCTCGGCACGCTCCAGGCGTTGCAAGTAGGCTTCGACCGGCACGCGGTTGCTGGGCACTTCGTGGTAGCCCAAGCGCTCTTCGCGCGACAGCACCGGGTTGAAGCCTTCGGCGTACAAGTCAAAGTCGTCCACCTCATGCCCCGCCTGCGTGAGTGCGCCCACCACGTCGCGGTGCAGCGTGGCGTGAAAACTGGTTTCCACCGGATGACAAAACACCACCAAAACGCGCATGGCTTGACCTTTGTGAGGGATGACGTGTGGGCTGTGACGTGTGCCGTTAAGAGGCCTGGATTTTTTTCACCAAGGCACGGGCGCGGGCCGACAACTCGGCCAAGTCCAAGCCGGGTATCTGGCCATCGCGCACCACCGTGCGTCCTGCCACCCAGGCGTGACGCACCTGGGCTGCCCCGCCTGCGGTGATGGGCGCGGTGGCGTCGTCGTGGTTACCGGCGTAGCGTGGGTGGGTCAGGTCGTAGAGCACCAAGTCGGCCTGCATGCCAGGGGCCAGGGTGCCCACCTCGTCGAGTCCCAGCACTTTGGCCCCGTTGGCCGTGGCCCAGTGCACCAAGGTCTCGACCGATTGGGCGGTGGCACCTTTGACGGCGCGGTGAATCATCCAGGCCGCATGTAGTTCGCTGATCATGTCGGCGGCTTCGTTGGAGGCGGCACCGTCCACCCCGATGCTCACAGTGGCACCGGCTTGCGCCAAGGCTTGCACGGGGGCCACGCCGCTGCCCAAGCGGCCATTGCTTTGCGGGCAATGGGCGATGGCGGTTTGGGTTTGGCCGCAGATGGCAATTTCTTCGGCATCCAAATGCACCATGTGGGCAAAGCTCACGTCGGGGCCAATCCATTCGTGTTCCGCGCACCAGTCCACCGGGCGAGACTTGAGCACGTCCCGCGCAAAGCGCACGTAGTCGGCGGTTTCAGACAAATGGCTGTGCAGGCGAATGCCTAAGCTGCGTGCGGCACGCGCCATCTCGCGCAGCTCGTCGGGTGTGCATGAATAAAACGGGGTGGTGGGTGCCATCACCACTTTGCGCATGGCGTGTGGTGAAGCGTCGTGGAACTGACGCGTGCTGTGCTCGACCTCACGCAAAAACACATCCAGCGGTTGGGTGGGCATGGGTGGGCGCTCGTCGGTGGCAAACGAGCGGCCCATGGTGGCTCCCCCGCGCAGCAACACAAAGCGCACGCCCAGGCGCTCGGCCACGTTGAACAGTGTGGCGCTGGGGTCGTAGCCCATGTTGGTGCCGTATAGGTAATGGTGGTCGGCCACGGTGGTGCAACCCGACAGCAACAACTCGGCGATGCCAATGGTGGCGGCGATCTCAATCGCTTCTTCACCCAAGTAAGGGCCATAGCGGTAGGGCACCGATTGCAGCCACTCAAACAGCGGCACGTTGAGCCCAGCAGGCACGCCTTTCAACACCGACTGAAACAAGTGGTGGTGGGTGTTGACAAAGCCGGGGTAGACCACGCAGCCACGTGCGTCAATCACGGTCTCGCCCGCACGCGGGGTGAGGCTGCCCATCTCGGTGATGCGGTCGCCTTCGATGCGCAGGTCGGTGGCGCGGGTGCGTGCTTGGGGCTCAGGGCCGCCGGTCAGCATGGCGCTGGCGTTTTGAATCAGGGTGCTGGTCATGGGGTCAGGTCTCGGTGATCACGTTTCGGTGGTGGCTTCGCTGTCGTGCCAATGGCCAATGGCACGCTTGGAGGCAAACAGCATCAGCACAAACAGGGCAATGCCTGCAACAGAAATTAAAAACAAAGCGGCAAACAAACGCGGGATGTTGATTTGAAAACCCGCCTGCAAAATTTGATAGGCCAAGCCTGCGCCTTGACCACCGGTGCCCGCCACAAACTCGGCCACCACCGCACCAATCAGCGACAAGCCGCTGGAGATGCGCAAGCCCGCAAACCAATAAGGCAAGGCGGTGGGAATTTGCAAGCGCAGCAGGGTTTGCAACTTAGACGCGCGCTGCATGCGAAACAGCGAGGCCAAGCCTGGGTTGACGCTGCGCAGCCCCAGGGTGGTGTTGGCGATGACCGGGAACAAGGCAATGATGGTGGCGCACACGGTCAGCGCCAACATGGTGTCTTTGACCCAGATGATGATCAGCGGGGCAATGGCCGCAATGGGCGTGACCTGCAACAGCACCGCGTAGGGAAAGAAGCTGATTTCAATCCAACGGCTTTGCACAAACACAAACGCGATCAAGGTGCCAATGAGTGTGGCCAGCACAAACGCCATGAAGGTGATTTGCATCGTCACCCACAGCGACTTCATCAAGATCACAAAATCCAAGCGCAGGGTGGTGGCAATCACACTGGGGCGCGGCACGATGTAGTCGGGCACGGCCAAGTGCCAGCAAGCGACTTCCCAGGCCAGCAGCAACAGCACGCCCACCAAGCCGGGGGCAAACCAGGTCAAGAACTTTTCGGAGCGAATCAACGGGCTCATGCAGCACTCCCGCTGGTCACAGGGGTGGTGCCTTCTTCGCCGGTGCCACTGGCCAGGCTGGCCTGGTAGAGCAGGGCCGACAAGTCGGTGCAGTGGCGCCCAAAGGTGTCGCTGGTGCGGTAGGCCGCATCGCGCGGTCCGTTGTGCGCAATGTCGTAGCTGGCATGCACGCGCCCAGGGCGCGCGGCCATCACCACCACGCGGTCGGACAAGAACGCCGCTTCGTACACCGAGTGGGTGACAAACACCACGGTGAGGTTCTGTTCAATGCACAGCTGGCGCATGTCTTCGTCTAGACGGTTGCGGGTGATTTCGTCGAGCGCGCCAAACGGCTCGTCCATCAGCAACAGGTTGGGCTGTGTCACCAGCGCCCGTGCGATGGACACGCGCATTTGCATACCGCCCGAGAGTTCGCGTGGGAAGCGTTGTGCGTAAGGGCCTAGGCCCACGCGCTCTAGTGCGGCTTGCACACGGGGTGTGCTCTCGCTCACGGGCACTCCGGCGAGGTCCAATGGCAAACGCACATTGGCTGCCACACGGCACCAGGGCATCAACGTGGCCTCTTGGAACACAAAGGCCAACTGACGGCCGGGCTGGCCCACCGCGTCAAAGCCCGAGCGCCACCAACGGATGCGTCCGTCGGTGGGCGTGAGCAAGCCCGCCATCATTTTCAGCAGCGTGCTTTTGCCGCAGCCCGATGGCCCAATCAATGAGACAAATTCCCCTGCACGCACGCTCAAGCTCACCGGGGCTAGGGCTTGGGTGCCGTTGGCGTAGGTTTTGTGCGCGGACAGCACGTCCACGCAGGGGTTGTCGTCAACGTTTGGCTCGGGTGTGTGTGCGGGGTTCGTCATGGGCGCGTCAAGGTCAGGGCATCACGCGCAGGTCTTTGACAAAGTCCAGCGTGAAAGCATTGCGCCACGGTGTTTCAGGCTTGATCAACTTTTCGCTCACCAAGTAGTCGTAGGTTTTTTTCCAGCGTGCTTCGGTCATGGTGCCCACGCCCATCTTGGCTGCGTCACCGCCACCCAAAACCTTGAGGTCTTTCATTTGCTTGATGGCAAACGCAATTTGTTCGTCGCTCATGTTGGGGTTGTCTTTTTTGATCAACTCATTGCCGGGTGCTGGGTTCTTGAAGTAGCTCACCCAGCCTTCCATGGTGGCGCGCACAAAGCGCTTGACGGCATCGGGGTTGGATTTGACAAAGCCCGTGGTGGACACCAAGGTGGTGCCGTAAGGGGGGTAGCCTTCATCGGCAAACAAGAAGAACTTGGCCGGCACATTGCCCTTCATGGCTTGGAAGGGCTCAGACGACGGGTAGGCTTGCTGCGCGGTGTTGGCGTCGGCAAAGAAGGGTTGCAGGTTGAAGGTGTAGGGCTTGCTTTGCTCGTCGGTGTAGCCGTATTTGGCTTTCAACCAGGGCCACCAACTGGCACGCCCCGACGAGGCCACCAAAATGGTTTTGCCTTTCAAGTCGGCCAGCGACTTCACATCGTCGTGGGTCAACATGCCTTGCAAATCGCTTTGGAACGAGGTGGCTACGGTCACCACGGGCAAGCCTTTTTCCACACCGCTCATGACCTGAAAGTCGTAGCCCATGATCAAGTCGGCCTGGCCTGCGGTCAGCAGTTGCATGCCGTTGATTTGCGGGCCACCCATCTTGACGGTGACATCGAGCCCGGCTTTTTTGTACAAGCCAGTTGCCAGCGCTTGGTAGAAGCCGCCGTGCTCGGCCTGTGCATACCAGCTGGTGAGGAAGGTGATTTTGTCGTCGGCGTGAGCCAGACCTTGAAGCGCAAAAGCGCTGAGCAACAAACACTTGGCAATGAAGCTGCGACGTGGGGCTGTGTGCATGGGCATGTGGACCTCTTCAAAAATGGCGTGATTCACACCATGGCAAAGCCCTTGCGTTGCGCGCGTGCACACCGAAACAAGCTGCCTGCCAAGGCATTCGTTGTCGGTGGCAATTTCCTGCACATCGGTCAAACCGAGGTGCTGAACGCTTCTACCCCCACTGGAGAGGTTGCAAAGGCTGTGCCACGTTTTTGAGGGGGTGTTTGAACCCATTGGCACGGCTTTGGCGCTGCCGTGAACCAACTTGGGTGGTGCTTGCACCAAGATGGCGTGGCTGCGCGCCGCGTCGCCCTGAGCTGGAAATTTTTATTGCAGCGAAGACAAAAACTGTTGCAGCTCCGGTGTTTGCGGGTTGGCAAACAGTGTGTCGGGTTTGCCCACTTCGTGGACCAGACCTTGGTGCATGAAGACCACACGGTCGCTGACCTTGCGCGCAAAGTTCATCTCATGCGTCACCATCAGCAAGGTCATGCCTTCTTGCGCCAGCGACTCCACCACCGCCAACACCTCGCCCACCAGTTCGGGGTCGAGCGCCGAGGTGATTTCGTCGCACAACAAAATGCTCGGTGCCATGGCCAAGGCGCGTGCAATGGCCACACGTTGTTGTTGGCCGCCAGAGAGCTGTTCAGGGAAGGCGTTCAACTTGTCGGACAAGCCCACACGTGCCAACAGCCGAAGCGCTGTGGCTTGCAACTCGGGCTTGGGGGTCTTCTTGACCAAGCCAGGCGCCAGGGTGATGTTGTCGCCCACGCTCAGGTGCGGGAACAGGTTGAAGGACTGAAAAATCATGCCCACTTGCTGGCGCAAGGCGCGCATGGCTGCCGCGTCGTCGTACACCAAGGCTTGGCCTTGCACCGTGAGCGTGCCGTGCTGAAACACTTCGAGGCCGTTGATGCAGCGCAGCAGGGTGCTTTTGCCCGAGCCGCTTTTGCCAATGATGGCAATCACCTCACCGGCTTTGACGTGCAGGTCAATGCCCTTGAGCACTTCGTGGGTGCCGTAGGACTTGCGTAAATCTTGAATGTCGACGGCCAAAGGTACTTGGGGGTCAGCGTGTGACATGGAGCTTGCTTTCTAAAACACGGGCGTACAGGCTGATGGGGTAGCACAGGGCGAAGTACAACAAGGCCACACAGCTGTAGACGATGAAAGGTTTGAAGGTGGCATTGGTGATCATGGTGCCGGCCTTGGTGAGTTCGATGAAGCCAATCACCGACGCGAGCGCCGTGCCCTTGACCACTTGAACCAAAAAGCCCACCGTGGGTGCCACGGCCACACGCGCGGCTTGCGGCAAGATGACCCAGCGCAGTTGCTCGCCAAAGCTCAGCGCCAGGCTTTGTGCAGCTTCCCATTGGCCTTTGGGAATGGCGCGCACGCAGCCATGCCAGATCTCGGTCAAAAAGGCGCTGCTGTAGAGCGTGAGCGCCACCGCAGCGGCGGTCCAGGCTGAGGTTTCAAAGCCCAGCAGCGCCATGCCAAAGTAGGCCAAGAACAGTTGCATCAGCAAGGGCGTGCCTTGGAACACCTGCACATAGGCCGACACGCCAACACGCAAGGCCTTGCTGTGTGTGGTGCGCAACACCAACAGCAACAGACCCACCAGCCCGCCGCCCACGAAAGCGATCAGCGACAGCACCACCGTCCAACGCGCTGCCAGCAGCAAGTTGCGCACGATGTCCCACAGTGAGAACTCAACCATGGCCGCCTCCAAAGATGAAGCGCTGGCCGAGCTGGTTGAGCGCCCAGCGCACGATGCCGGACAGCAGCAGGTAGATCACGGTGGCCACGATGAAGGCCTCAAAGGCGCGGAAATTGCGGCTTTGAATCAGGTTGGCCGCGAAGCTGAGTTCTTCGGTGGAGATTTGCCCACACACCGCCGAGCCCAGCATGACGATGATGATTTGACTCACCAGCGCTGGCCACACGCGTTGCAAGGCGGGCGGCAGCACCACCCACACAAAGGTTTGCATGCGGGTTAGCGCGAGGCTGTAGGCCGCTTCGATGTGGCCGGCCGGCGTGGCTTGAATGCCTGCGCGCACGATCTCGCTGGCATAGGCCCCGAGGTTGAGCACCATGGCAATTACCGAAGCCCATTCAGGGGTGAGCTTGACGCTCATGGCGGGCAAGCCAAAGAAGATGAAAAAGAGCTGAACAATGAACGGCGTGTTGCGAAACAACTCCACATACACACCCACCAGTGTGCGGCTCCAAGCGGCGCCTTGGGTGCGCACCCAGGCGCAGCCCACACCGGCCAAGCCGCCAAGCAGGGCCGAGATGGCGGTTAGCCCCAGTGTCCAGGCCACGCCTTTGGCCAGCAGCGGCCACTGGGACAAGACGGCTGCAAAGTCCAGTTCAATCTGCATGCTGTGTCAGCCTTCAGTCGGGCAACTGGCCTGCTGAGCGGCCAAGCCACTTTTGCGCCATCTTTTCAATGTCTCCTGACTTCTTGGCGTCGGCAATGATGGCGTTGACCTTCAGGCGCAGCGCGTCTTCGCCCTTGGCCACGCCAATGAAGTTGGGGCTGTCTTTGAGCAACAACTTGTACTCGGCACCCAACTGTGGGTTGCGCTGCATCATGTTGCCCGCCACCGATGCGCCGGTGGCGACCAGTTGGGTTTGACCCGAGACAAAGGCCGACACGGTGGCGTTGTTGTCTTCAAAGCGTTTGATGTCGGCGCTGGCCGGAGCAACCTTGGTGAGCTCTTGGTCTTCGATGGCACCACGTGTGACGGCCACGCTTTTGCCCGCCAGGTCGTTCATGCTTTTGATGGCGAGTGACTTGGGCGCAAAGATGGCTTGAAAGAAGGGCGAGTAAGCCGCGGTGAAGTCGATCACTTTTTCACGCTCGGGGTTTTTGCCCAAGGTGGAGATCACCAAATCGGCCTTCTTGGTTTGCAAATACGCAATGCGGTTGGCGCTGCTCACCGGCAGCAACTCAACGCCTACGCCCATCTTGGCGGCGATGTAGTTGGCCATGTCGATGTCCAGGCCCTGAGGCTTGAGGTCGATGCCGACAAAGCCATAAGGCGGAAAGTCGGTGGGGATGGCAATCTTGATCTGCTTGGTTTTTTGAATGGTGTCCAGCGCCGATTGCGCGTGGGCGCTGCCCAACATGCTGCCTAAGCACAGTGAAGCGGTGAGTGACAGCAACAAACGTTTGCAAATTTTCACGAATTTTCTCCTGATGGGTGATGTTTGGTGATGAGCGCCATGGTTCGCATGAACGTGAGATTTAACAAGCGATTAGCGTGCCAACTTCTAGGCTTTACCCGTAATAGGCCGTCTAACAGCAGATTTTCAGCACCCTCAAACCTGTTAAATTCCCTCACGTTCAAAACGCATCACAACCCAGGAGACAACCATGGTTCGAATGTTCAAAACGGCCACGCTGCTGGCCTGCTTCACAGCCAGCTTGGCCATGGCGCAATCCACTGTCAAGGTGGTTGGCTTGGTGGAGTTGACGGGTACGGGCACCACCTCGGGCACCAACTTTGACAACGGCATCAAGCTGGCGGTCAAAGAAATCAATGCGGCAGGGGGCATCTTGGGCCGCAAGATCGATTACCAGGCGTTTGACACCCAGTCCAACCCCGGCGTCTCCAAAGGCTTGGCCCAAAAAGCCGCCGATGACGGTGCGTATGTGGTGATGGGCCCGGTGTTCTCAGGCTCCATCTTGGTCAGCATGGCCGAGACGCGCCGCGCTGAGATTCCGAACTTCACCGGCGGTGAGGCTGCGGCCATCACCCAGCAAGGCAACCCCTACATCTTCCGCACCTCGTTCACGCAAGCCTCGGCCATGCCCAAGATTGCCAACTACATCCGTGACAAGGTCAAAGCTAAGAACGTGGACGTGATCTACACCAACAATGACTTTGGCAAGGGCGGGCGCGATTTGATCGTCAAAGCTTTGGAGTCACGCGGCATCAAGGTGGCCTCTGACATTTCTACCGAACCTGGTCAGTTGGACTTCAGCAGCCCCGTGCTCAAAGCGCGTCAGAGCAACAGCGACGCGGTGTTTGTCTACACCAACGAAGAGGAAGCCGCGCGTTTGTTGCGTGAGTTGCGCAAGCAGGGCTACAACAAGCCGGTGATTGGTGAGACCGTGCTGACCAGTCAAAAGGTGATTGAGCTGGCCGGTGACAGTGCCAACGGTGCCGTGGCCCACGTGGGCTTGACCGCCGATGCACCCCAAGCCACGGTGCGCAAGTTTGATGAAGCCTTTCAGCGCGAATTCAAAAGCCGCTCGGACCACAATGGCTTGAAGGGCTACAGCGGCATGTACATCGTGAAAGCGGTGACCGAAAAGATTGGCAAGTTCGACCCCAAAGCCTTTGCCGCTGCCATGCACGGCATCAGCCTGTCGGCCAAAGACCATCCCGGTATCTTGTTGGATGTGAGCTTTGACGCCAACGGCGACCTCGACCGCGAGAGCTACATGACCCGTGTGGTCGGTGGCAAGCAAGTGGTGAGCGATATCCTTCCCCCTGTCAACAAAAAATAAGGTGATCTGTGTCTGATCAGAAATTCGTTTTGGCGGGTGTCATGGGCTGGCCCGTGGCCCATTCGCGCTCACCCGTGATCCACAACCATTGGATTGCTCAATATGGTTTGCGCGGTACCTATGCCTTGCTGCCGGTACAACCCGACAAATTGAGCGACGCCATCCGTGGCCTGCCCGCTTTGGGCTTTGCCGGTTGCAACATCACCATCCCGCACAAGGTCAACGCCATGGCCATGATGGACGTGGTGCATCCGGTGGCCCAGCGCATGGGTGCCATCAACACCATCGTCGTGCAAGCCGATGGCAGCTTGCACGGCTTCAACAACGATGGCTTTGGCTACATCCAAAGCTTGCGCGATGCCCAACCCGATTGGCGAGGCGATGCGGGTCCTGCGCTGGTGTTGGGCGCGGGTGGTGCGGCGCGTGCCGTGGTCTTGAGTTTGTTGGACGAAGGTGCCCCAGAGGTGCGCTTGGTCAACCGCACGCGCAGCAAGGCCGATGACCTGGCTGCCTTGTTGGGCGAGCGTGTCAAGGTGTACGACTGGAGCGAGCGCAATGACGCCATGGACGGCGTGGCCTTGCTGGTCAACACCACCAACCAAGGCATGCACGGCCAGCCTGGGCTGGATGTGCGCCTCGACGCGCTGCCTGCCACCGCCTTGGTGTCGGACGCCATTTACATTCCGCTGGAAACACCGCTGTTGGCTGCGGCACGTGCGCGGGGCCACACCACGGTGAACGGCCTGGGCATGTTGCTCAACCAAGCGCGCCCTGCGTTCCATGCCTGGTTCGGCGTCATGCCCGAGATCACGCCTGCTTTGCACCAAGCCATTGCGGCCACGTTCTAAGGCGCGGGCGTGTCGATTTTTGATCTGCCCAAAATAGACAGCCATTGCCACGTGCTGGACCCGCAGCGCTTTGCGTATGCGAGCGACGTGGCCTACCACCCCCAGGGGCAAGAGATTGGCACTGCTGACTACTTCGCCCACGTGATGGATGCCTACGGCGTGCAACACGCGCTGCTGGTGGGGCCCAACTCGGGCTACGGGTTTGACAACCGCTGTTTGTTGGACGCGATTGCACAAGGGGCAGGGCGCTTCAAAGGCATTGCGGTGTTGGCCGACGACACATCCAGCGAGCGACTGCAAGAACTGCAAGCGCAGGGCATTGTGGGTGTGGCGTTCAACGTGTCGCTGCATGGCTTGGCTTACTACCAAGCCATTGAGCCCTTGTTGCAACGCATGGCGTCATTGGGCTTGTGGGCGCAGTTTCAGGTGGAGGCTGACCAGTTGGTTGAGCTCATGCCCATGATCGAGCGCACCCAAGTGCCGGTGCTGATGGACCACTGTGGTCGTCCGCGCTTAGGCGATGGGCTGCAAGCACCGGGTGTGCAAGCGTTGTTGGCGCTGGGGCGCAGCGGCCAAGCGGTGGTGAAGATTTCAGGCTACGCCAAGTTCTCGCAACAGCTGTTTCCGTTTGACGATGTGGATGCCCATGTGGCGCAACTGGTGCAGGCGTTTGGCATGTCGCGCTGCATTTGGGCCTCGGACTGGCCTTATTTGAAAGCGCCCTACCGCTTGGACTACGGCACCTTGCTCAAGCTCGTGGCGCGCAAGTTCAGTCCAGAGGACTTGCAGCAAGTGATGTGGGACAACCCCAAACGTTTGTTTGGCTTCTGAGCCACGGCATCTGAGGGGCGCTTGGCCTTGGGGTGGGGCTGTGTGTCAACCGTGCTGGATGGAAATGGTCTTGAGCACGGTGAAGCCGTACAAGGCCTCGAAGCCTTTTTCTCGGCCCCAGCCACTGGCTTTGACGCCGCCAAACGGCAGCTCGATGCCGCCACCGGCACCGTAGTTGTTGATGAACACCTGGCCCGAGCGCACCTGGCGGGCCAGGCGCATTTGGCGTGCGCCGTCGCGCGTCCAGATACTGGCCACCAAGCCGTAGTCGGTGGCGTTGGCGATGCGCACGGCATCGGCCTCGTCGTCAAAGGGCAGGGCGGCCAACACGGGGCCGAATACTTCTTCTTGCGCCAGACGGTGTTGCACTGGCACATCGCGCACCAGCGTGGGCGCTTGGTAGAACCCTGTGGCGGGTGCTTGCGATACCACTTGGCCTTGACCCGCAATAGGTAAACCGTCTTGCTGCACCTGCTGCAAAAAGTGTTGCACGCGTTCGAGCTGGCTGTGGCGAATCAGCGGGCCGCAATCGAGGTCCATCTGGGCTGGGCCGCAGCGCAGTTGGCCAAAGGCTTGGCTCAAACGACTCAGCACCTCTTCATACGCCGAGCGTTGCACCAGCAAGCGACTGCCTGCCGAGCAGGTTTGTCCGGCGTTTTGCACGATGGCGTTGACCACCACCGGCACCATGGCGTCGAAGTCGGCGTCGGCAAACACGATCTGCGGTGACTTGCCTCCAAGCTCTAGCGTGACAGGCGTGTAGTTGACGCTGGCGTTGCGCACCACCAGTTGCCCGATGGTGGGTGAGCCGGTGAACGAGATGTGGTCGATGCCTGGGTGCTTGACCAGCACATCGCCCGCTTCATGGCCGTAGCCGGTGACGATGTTGAGGGCGCCTGGGGGCAGGCCCGCTTCGGCGGCCAGTTCGGCCACACGCAACAACGACAGACAAGCGTCTTCAGCGGGTTTGACCACGCAGGCATTGCCTGCGGCCAGCGCGCCGCCCACACTGCGGCCAAAAATTTGCAGCGGATAGTTCCACGGCACGATGTGACCCGTCACGCCATGCGGTTCGCGCAAGGTCAGCACGGTGTAGCCGTTTTGGTAGGGGATGGTGTGGCCCAGCAGTTTGTCAGCGGCCCCGGCATAGAACTCGAAGTAGCGCACGATGGCTGCCGCATCGGCGCGTGCTTGCTTGAGCGGTTTGCCGCAGTCGCGCGATTCGAGCTGCGCCAGTTCTTCGGCATGGTCTTGCAGGGTGTAGGCGAGTTTCATCAGCACCCGGCCACGTTCGGCGGCGGTGAATGCACCCCAAGCGCCTTGGCAGGCCTGGCGTGCGGCAGCCACGGCCTGGTCGATGTCGTGGGCGTTACCGCGTGCGATGGCGGCAAAGGTGTCACCCGTCGATGGGTCGATCACGGGAATCGACTCACCCGAGCTGCCTGCGACCCATTGGTTATTGATGAAGTGCTGTGACATGGTGGGGGCAATGAGAAGGCTGGCTGTGAAAGGCTAGGCGGGGGTTGAGTGTGTGCTCAGCGTCCGTGTGTTTGTGCGATGGGCTAGCCGCAGGCTGCTAGCGGCGTGCGCGCAGCCAGTCCAGGCCCGCAGACGTGCCACCGGCTTGGCCGCCCAAACGCGGGCGGTACTCGCAGCCGATCCAGCCTTGCCAGTGGCAGGCTTGCGAGACCTCGTCGATCACGTCAAACAGGTAGGGGTAGTTCATCTCGCCGAGGTCGGGCTCATGACGCTCGGGCACGCCCGCAATTTGAAAGTGACCGACCCGGCCTGTGGGCAGGTATTGCCGAATCTTCATGGCCACATCGCCTTCGACGATTTGGCAGTGGTACAGATCCATCTGCACCTTGAGGTTGGCGGCACCCACGGTCTCGATGATTTCGTGTGCGTGGTCTTGGCGGTTCAAAAAGAAACCCGGAATGTCGCGCGTGTTGATCGGCTCGATCAGCACGTCCAAGCCCGCCTTGGCCGCCTCGGTCGCTGCCCAGCGCAGGTTGCTGAGGTAGGTGGGCAAGTTGCTGGTGCGGCTTTGGCCCTCACCCAGCAGGCCGGCCATCAGGTGGATGCGTGGGCAGTGCAGCACCTCGGCATAGCGCAGGGCCAATTGCACACCGGCTTGAAACTCGGCTTCGCGTCCAGGAATGCTGGCGATGCCACGGGTGTTGCTCGCCCAAGCCGCGTCAATGCTGGCGGCATCGGTGCCGCCGGGAGGGGCATTGAAGAGCACTTGTTGCAAGCCGTGGGCTTGCAAGCGAGCCGACAGTTCGTGGGCTTCAAACGCATAGGGAAACAAATACTCCACCGCTGTAAAGCCGTCTTGTGCCGCTGCTTCAAAGCGGTCGAGAAACGGCAACTCGGTGTACATCATGGTGAGGTTGGCGGCGAATTGAGGCATGGTCTTTGGGAGGTGTGAAGCGTCAAGAAAAAAAGACGGAGGCGTTCAGGGTGTGTGTGGCGTTGTGCCTGGGCAGCTCTTACCAACACGCACCAAAGGTCTGGCGCAGCTCTTGAATCTGGCTGGCGCTGAGCGCGCGCGTGTCGGTGGGGGCCAAGCAGGCCAGGCGGGCTGTTTCTTCGAGTTCTTCCAGCGTGGCCATGGCCGCAGCAGGGGAGTCGTGCCACACGTTGGGCCCTAAGCGTGCCAGCATGACAGCCCGAATAGGCGTGCCTTGTTCGCCATAGCGGGTGATGGTGCGCGCCACGGCCTCGGCGGCTTGTGCGTCGCCAGGGCGGTGGTAGTCGATCACGGGCACGTGGCCTACCTTCATCACAAAGTAGGGCGTGAGGGCAGGCAGTAGTTCGTGCGGGGCCGCAAAGGTGCTTTGCGTGAGGCCCATGTGGGGGGCGCGCAAGGTCAGCGCCACGCAGTGGGTGCTGTGGGTATGGATGACGCAGGCGGTGTGGGCGTCAAACGCATGCGCGGCGGCATAGATGCGGGTGTGCAGCGCGATGGTTTTGCTGGCCTTGTCGCCACTGAGCTGATGACCTTGCGCGTCCAACTTGGCCAAGCGTGCGGGATCGAGAAAGCCCAAACAAGCGTCGGTGGGCGTGATCAAAAAACCGTCGTCCAAGCGCACGCTGATGTTGCCCGCCGTGGCATGCACGTAGCCACGCGCAAACAGGCTGTGGCCGATGCGGCAGATCTCTTCTCGGGCTTGGGTTTCGGTCATGGGCGTGTCAGTGCTGGAGTTGCGCCAGCGCTTTGGTGAAGAAGTCGGGGCTGCCAAAGTTGCCCGACTTGAGCGTGAGGTGCACGGGGCCGACGGGCGTGTGTGCGTGGCACCAGGGCACGCCCGGGTCGATTTGCGGGCCAATGTGCAGTTGCGTGATGTCCAGGGCTTGCACGCAAGCGCCCGAGGTTTCGCCACCGGCCACCACCCATTGGCGAACGCCCAGAGCGAGCAGGCCACGTGTTATGTCGGCCAGGGTGTGTTCCACCAGCGCACCCGCCGCATCCACACCCAGTTGCGCTTGCACGGCTTTGACGGCTTCAGGCTCTGCCGTGGCATACACCAGCACCGGGCCTGAGGCCAAGTGGGGCGCGGCCCAGGCGCAGACCTGCGCCACCACCTTGGCTGCTGCCTCGGGGCTGCGTGCCAGCACCAAGGGGTCGAGAGCAAACGCGGGACGACCGCTGGCGATGAAATGCGCCACTTGGCCACGCGTGGCTGTGGAGCAACTGCCCGAGACGATGGCCTGCGCACCACGGGCGGGTGGCAACTGGCTGGCGCTGGGGTTGGCGCTCAAGCCAAAGTTAGCGGGCAATCCAATGGCCACCCCTGAACCGGCGGTGACCAAGGGCAGGTGTTTCAAGGCTGGCCCCAAGCGCAGCAGGTCGTCGTTGCTGACGGCGTCTACCACTGCCAGACGCACGCCTTGGGCTTGCAGTTCGGCCATGCGTGCAAGCACCGCCTGCGCGCCTTGCGCCACGCAGCGGTGGTCGATCAGGCCCACTTTGCCTTGTGACTGCGCTTGCAGCACGCGCACCAGGTTGGCGTCGTGCATGGGGGTGAGCGGGTGGTGTTGCATGCCCGACTCGTTGAGCAGCACATCGCCCACAAACAAATAACCTTTGAACACGGTGCGCCCGTTGTCGGGGAAGGCCGGTGTGGCAATGGTGAAGTCGGTGTTCAGTGCGGCCATCAAGGCCTCGGTCACGGGGCCAATATTGCCCTCGGCGGTGCTGTCAAAGGTGGAGCAGTATTTGAAATAAATCTGCTCGGCCCCCTGGGCTTGCAGCCAGTGCAAGGCGTCGAGCGATTGCGCAATGGCCTGTGCAGCCGGGATGGTGCGTGATTTGAGCGCCACCACCACCGCGTCCACCTCGGCGCCTAACTCGGCGTTCAATGGCTCGGTGGGCACACCGATGGTTTGCACCACGCGCATGCCAGCGCGCACCAGGTTGTTGGCCAGGTCGGTGGCACCCGTGAAGTCGTCGGCAATGCAGCCTAGGCGGATGGGATGGGTCATAGGGCCTCGCGCTTTACTTGAAGCCCATCACATGGGGCAGCCAGTTGCTGAGCGCTGGCACAAAAGTCAGCACCACCAGCACCGCACCATGGGCCCACAAGAAGGGGGTGAGTTCACGTGTCAAGTCAGACAAAGGCACGCGTGACACGTTGGAGGTGACAAACAGCAAACCGCCCACTGGGGGTGTGATCATGCCCAACGTCAAGTTGTAGATCACCACCATGGCAAAGTGGATCGGGTCGATGCCCACTTTGGCCGCCACAGGAGCCAGGATGGGCACCAGCACCATCACGCCCGGCAAGGGTTCGATGAAGATGCCAAACAGCAGTAAGAACACGTTGATGACGATCAAGAACGTCCAAGCGTTCAGGTGCATATCGGCAATCCAACCGGCCACGATTTGCGGCACACCTTCAATGGTGAGCACCCAAGCAAACGAGGCCGACATGCCAATGATGAGCAGCACCGAAGCGGTCAAGAGTGCCGAGCGCGACAAGATGTCGGGCACAGCTTTCCATTCGAGCGTGCGATAGACGTACTTGCCGCACAAGAGTGCATAGAACACCGCCACGACCGAGGCCTCGGTGGGGGTGAACCAACCGGCACGCATGCCGCCCAAGATGATGACTGGCAGCAAGATGGCGGGCATGGCCTTCCATGTGGTTTGCCACATTTCGCTGCGCGTGGGAAATTCGTTGTCGCCTTTGTAGTTGCGTTGCTTGGAGACATACCAGTTCACTGCACACATGGCCACGGCAATCAACACACCCGGAATCAAACCCGCCACAAACAAGGCGCCGACTGAGACGTTGTCGTCGGCCAAGGCGTAGATGATCATGATGATCGAGGGGGGAATGATGGGACCCACGATGGCGGTGGATGCGGTGAGTGCGGCTGCATAGGCACGGCCATAACCGGCCTTGTCCATCATGCGAATCAGCATGGAGCCTGGGCCTGCGGCGTCGGCCAATGCCGAGCCCGAAATGCCTGAGAAGAAAGTGAGCGAGACCACGTTGGTGTAGCCCAGGCCACCGCGTTTGTGGCCAACGAACTGGCCCGCAAATTTGAGCAGCACCTCGGTGAGCGAGCCGCCGCTCATCAACTCAGCCGCCAAGATGAAGAACGGCACCGCCATGAGTGGGAAGCTGTCGATGCCCGTGAAGGTTTCTTTCAGCAACACAATGAGTGGAAAGTTGCCCGACACCAGCAGTGCGGTGACGGTGGACAGACCCAGGGCAAAAGCCACCGGCACGCCGATGGCCAGGTAGATACAGGCCGAAATGAGGAGGATGACACTGGCATTCATAGGGAGGCACTCGCGGTAGCGTCGAAGTGGGCGTCTGAGGCGAACTGGCGATCGATCACGTAGTCACGCACGATCAACAGCCAGTGGATCAAAGTCATGGCCATGCCAATGGGCAAGGCCGCGTAAATGTAGGCAAACGAAATTTGCGTGGCGGGGGTTTGTTGGTATTGGGTGCGATCCATGTATTCCAGGCCGAACCAGATGCAAAACACAAACAAGCCGGTGAGCAACAAGGCAATCACCACACGCAAGGCGATGGCCAAGGGGCGTGGCAAGCTGTCTTGCAAGTTTTCTACCGCGATGTGACCGCCGTAGCGCAGCACCGGACCGCAGCCAATGAAGGTGAGCCAGATCATCATGTGGCGAGCCACTTCTTCGGCCCACTCAATGGATTGGCTGGTGGTGTAGCGCAGCACCACGTTGGCAAAGATGATGACCGACATCACCGCCAGCATGACGATGAGCATCCATCGGTTGGTGGCTAAAAAATAACGTTCAAAAGTTTTCATGGCAGCGGTGGGTGGGTGCGATTGAAAGGACCATCAAAAAAGCGGGAGGTGAAGTGCCAGGCACTTCGCGCCCCCGCCTGAGCCTTGGACCTCGTGTGAGGCCTGAGGACTTATTTGACGTCTTGGATTTTGCGGATATTGTCTGCGCCAAACTCTTTCGAGTATTCGGCGTACACCGTGCGCAGCGAGTTGCGGAAGGCTGGGCCGTCGACTTTGCGCACCACGGTCATGCCTTCTTTTTCCAGCTGGGCGATGCCGCTGGCTTCGTCGTCATTGACCTTTTTACGCTGGGCAATGGTGGCGCTCTTGGCGGCTGCGTAGAACACTTTTTTGTCGGCATCGCTGAGTTTGTTCATCACGCGCGGCGAGGTGATCAACAAGGCCGGTGAGTACACGTGACCGGTGAGCGACAAATGCTTTTGCACTTGCGAGAACTTGGAAGCCAAGATCACGGGGATGGGGTTTTCTTGACCGTCCACGGTGCCTTGTTGCAGCGCGCCAAACACTTCAGGGAAGGCCATGGGGGTGGGCTGAATGCCAAAGGCACGGTAGCCGTCCATATGGACCTTGTTTTCCATGGTGCGCATCTTCAGGCCCGAGGCATCTTCGGGCTTGACGATGGCGCGCTTGTTGTTGGTCATGTGACGGAAACCGTTCTCGGTCCACGACAGGGCAATCAGGCCTTTGGCGGGGAACTTGGTGAGGATTTCTTGGCCGATGGGGCCGTCCAAGGTGTGGCGGGCGTGGTCGTAGTCACGAAACAGGAAAGGAATGTCCACGATTTTGACTTCGGGCACAAAGTTACCAACGGGGCCGGTGGATGTGTTCACAAAATCGAGCGTGCCCAGTTGCACGGCTTCGATCATTTCGCGCTCACCGCCCAAGGCACTGCTGGGGAACTGTTGGCATTTGTAGCGGCCTTGCGTGCCTTTTTCAATCTCGTCGCAAAACACGGTGCTGCCCACGCCATAGTGCGAGGCTTGCGTGGTGGGGTAACCGATTTTCAGCACGGTTTGTGCTTGGACGCCGGTGGCGGCCAGCAGGCCCACGAGCAGGGTGCTCAAGGCAGTTGTTTTGAGTCGAGTGGTCATTCAAAGGTCTCCTGTAGAAATTGTTGGAATTATCGCCAAGCACTCACATGGCATGGCTAGTGGTTTTCGCGTGCGCTTGCAAAAAGTCAAGAATGGCGCGTGCCACGGCATAAGGGGCTTCACGTTGCGGGAAGTGACCCACACCATCGATCACCTGACGTTGGTAGGGGCCGCTGAAGAAATGTTCTTTGCCCGCCGAACCCGCAGGGATGTTGCAACTGTCGGCGCCGCCGTGCAACACCAAGGTGGGCAGTGACAGCACCGGGGCGGGGTTGAGGGCGGCGTCGTCGGCTGCGTACTCGGGGTCGCCCGGGGCATGGCCCCAGCGGTGGCGGTAGGAGTGCAGCACGATCTCGGGCCAGTCGGCGTTGTCAAACGCATCGGCGGTGGCTTCAAACTCTGCTGCCTTGTACCAGCCCTCGGGGGCCCAGGTGTCCCACATCATTTGGGTGAAACGACGGCGCTCATGGTGCACGCTGTCTGCGCCGCGTGGGGTGGCCATGTACCAGTGGTACCAGTAGTTGCGGGCTTGCTCCAGGCTGATCGTTTGGTCTGGGCTGTTGGTGCCATAGCCCACCGACATCATCACCAAATGGCTGGCGATGCCGGGTTCTAGGCCGCAGGCATTGGCCGCAGCACGTGCCCCCCAATCGTGTCCGGCCAGCACGGGTTGTTGCAAATCCAAGGCTTGCACCAGTTCCACCAAGTCACGGCCCAAGGCGGCGAGTTGGCCGGTGCGCGGTGTGTCGGGTTTTAAAAATGTGGTGGGCGAAAAACCGCGCAGCGCAGGCACGATGACGCGGTAGCCTGCGGCGGCCAGCTCGGGCGCCACCTCAGCCCAGCAGCGCGTGCTGTCGGGCCAACCGTGTAGCAAGACGATGGCGTGTTCGCCTTGCGGGTTCCACTCGTCGTAGGCCACGCGCAAGACGGAGGTGTCGACGGTTTTCATGACTTGGGGGGCAACTCGATGCCCGGAAAGATTTTGATCACGGCGCTGTCGTCTTCGCGCGCAAAGCCGGCGGTGGAGGCTTGCATGAACATTTGGTGCGCAGTGCTCGAGAGTGGCAAGGGGAACTTGCTGGCGCGCGCCATGTCGAGCACCAGGCCTAAGTCTTTGACGAAGATGTCCACCGCAGACAAGGGGGTGTAGTCGCCCGCCAGCACATGGGCCATGCGGTTTTCAAACATCCAGCTATTGCCCGCGCTGTGGGTGATCACCTCGTACAAGGCGTCGGGGGCTACGCCCTCGCGTAAGCCCAGTGCCATGGCTTCGGCGGCGGCGGCTATGTGCACGCCGGCCAACAACTGGTTGATGATTTTGACTTTGCTGCCCGCGCCCGCGCTGTCGCCGAGCTTGTAGACCTTGGCCGCCATGGCGTGCAGTAAGACCTCGCATTTGGCATAGGCCTCAGGTTTTGCGGCGGTCATCATGGTCATCTCGCCGCTGGCAGCTTTGGCCGCACCGCCGGAGATGGGCGCGTCGACATACATCAGGCCAAGTTGTTCCAAGCGCACTTCCATGGCCACCGACCAATTGGGGTCGACGGTGGAGCACATCACAAACACGCTGCCCGGCTTCATGGCGTGCGCACACCCCATGCCGTTGGCGTCTTTGCCAAACAGCACTTCTTCGGTTTGTGCGGCATTGACCACCACCGAGATCACCACATCGCAAGCGGCACCCAACTCGGCCAGCGATTCGCAGGCCACGCCGCCTTCGCGCACAAAGGCCTGGGCCACATCAGGGCGCACGTCGAACACATACAAGGGGTGACCGGCACGACGCAAGGACGCGGCCATGCCACTGCCCATGGCGCCTAGGCCAACAAGACCGACTGTGAGAGCTGTGGTTTGCATGGTGTATTTTTAAAAAATTCGTGTGATTGTCATACAAATTTCAAGCGACCCGGAGGACTCAAAAGAGGGGTTTACCCTGAGACTTTTTTCACCAAGGGCAGGGCGAGCACGCCGCCTTCTTGTGTCCAAAAACTGGGGTCGGCTTGCTGAATGCGCTTGGCTGCATTTTTCATGTGCAGCGTGGCCGCACGCTGCGCTTGTTTGCTGTCGCCGTTTTGGATGGCTTGCACGATGGCGTGGTGCTCGTTGCGCACGGCGTTGGCAAAGTCACTGCGGCGTGCTTCGTTGGCGCGCGTCACGCGAGTGCCTTCGCGCAAAAACTGAGACAGGTAGTCCAGCGTGCTGATGAGAAACGGGTTGCCCGCTGCTTTGGCAATGGCGCGGTGAAACTTCACGTCCTCCTCGGCACCGTCGTGGCCACGGGCGACCGCTTTGTCGAGCGAGTCGAGGGCTTTTTGAATCTCGCGCACGTCTTTGTCGGTTCTCTTGGCAGCAGCCAATGCAGCGCATTCGGCTTCCAAGGCTCGGCGTACCTCCACGATTTGAATCACGGCCTCACGCGAGGCCGCGTGCTTGGCATCGAAGTTCAGGGGTTGAAACACCGGGTGTGCGTTGACATAAATACCGCTGCCTTGGAGCGACTCGATGAGGCCAATCGATTTGAGCCGTGACAAGGCTTCGCGCACCACGGTGCGGCTGACTTGAAACTGTTCCACCAACTTGGCTTCGGTGGGCAGCTTGTCGCCGGGTTTGAGGTGTCCTTGCTGAATCGCCGCAGCCAACCGTTCTGCGACTTGCACAGACAGACGGTCGGCGGAGGCGATGGGTGTGAACACAGCCGTCACACGCTTCAGCATGTGGCCAAAGCAGCCAAACCACGCAGGTCGGAGGCTTGGCCGAGGTTCCAGCAGGCTTGGATCAGCGCATTGGTTTTCTCGGCGCCAATCACGGCGTCGCTCATGCCATGGAATTTGGCTTCCAGAGCCTGGTCGCTCATGGGGCGTTGCACCGAGCCGATGGCGTGTTCGACAAACACATGGACTTTGCGGCCGTCTTTGAGGAAGGCGGTGACGTCGGCGCTTTCTTCGCGAATGCTGTTGTCCACCGTGGCTTGCACTTTGTTGCGCAAGGCCACCACGTCGGCGCGGGTGACGATGTGGTCGTCAAACTCTTCTTCGGCCGCACGGCCAAAAATCAAACCGGCGGCACAGCCGTGGTAGACGCTGAATTTGCCTTGCAGGCCGTCTTTGGGTTCTTTCTTGCCCGTGAGTTCGAGCACCAGCGAATGCACGCGCAACTCGATGCGTTCCACGTCGTCAGCGTTGACGCCTTGTTCGCGCAGTTGCACGCAGGCGTCGATGCTGGGGTGGATCACGATGCCGCAGGCAAAGGGCTTGTAGGTGTTGAAGCTGATTTCAAAGCGCTCACCGAGTTCGTGGGTGACTTCGTTCCAGTCGTACTTGGTGGAGACCACTTGGGCCCAGCCACGCGGGGCTTCCAGGGCTTTGGGGCTGGCGGTGAAGCCTTGTTTGGCCAGCAGGGCCGACATCAAACCTGCGCGGGCGGCGGCACCAGGGTGGAAGGGTTTGGTCATGGTGCCAAACTGTTCGCGCAAGCCCACGGGCTGCGAAGCCGCAATGCCCAGCGCCATGGCGGTTTGCTCTGTGTTGAGTTTGAGCAAGCGTGCGCAGGCTGCGGCCGATCCCAACATGCCGGTGGTGCCGGTGATGTGCCAGCCACGGTCGTAGTGTTCAGGGTAGACGGTGTTGCCCATGCGGCAAGCCACGTCGATGCCGAGCACCAAAGCGTCAATCACCTCACGGCCGCTAGAGCCCAGGTGCTCGGCCAAAGGCAGCAACGCCGAGGCCACGGGGCCGGCGGGGTGGATGATGGTTTTGAGGTGGGTGTCGTCAAAGTCAAAGGTGTGCGAGGTGATGCCGTTGATCAAGGCTGCGCTGCCAATGTCGACACGTTCTTTGCGCCCAGCGATGCAGGCTTGGGGTGCGGGTTCCAGCATTTGCACGGCGGCCAGTGCAGCGCGTGCGGCGGCGTGGTCGGCGGCACCGACGGCGCAACCGAGCCAGTTCAGAAAAGTGCGATGGGCTTCGTGGTCAACCGCATCGCTCCAGCCTTTGGAGGGATGGGTGGCAACGTATTTGGCCAAAATTTGGGTGACGGGAGGGGCGTTGTGGTCGGCTGCGACGGTGGTGTTGATGGCCATACAAGTCTGAGTCAGTGGTGGGTGAAAAGGTTAAAAAAAATCGGGTGAGTGTAAGAGCGCGCGTGGGTCAAGCGTCGAGCATGATGCCGCGTGCTTTGGCCAATGCGCTCCAGCGCGCGATGTCGGCTTTCATATACGTACCAAAAGCCTCAGGCGACATGGGGATGAGTTCAACCGCTTCGCCAGACAGCTTTTCTTTGAAGTCAGGTTGGGCCAGTACTTTGGCCAGGGCTTCGTTGAGTTGTTTGACCATGGCCGCAGGCATACCGGCTGGACCCACGATGCCGTACCACTGCTGCGCGTCAAAGCCTTTGAGCCCCGCCTCTTCCATGGTGGGCACATCTTTGAGTTGTGGGTGGCGTTGGCTGCCTGTGACCGCCAGGGCTCGGATGCGTCCGCCGCGAATATGGGGCAGGGCAGCTGCGAGTCCCGGGAACATGGCCTGGGTTTGGCCTGCAATCAAGTCGGTGGTGGCGGGGGCAATGCCTCGGTAGGGAATGTGCACCATGAACGCGCCAGTTTGCAGTTTGAACAACTCGGCGGTCATGTGGGTGAGCGAACCTGCGCCGGCTGAACCGTAGGACACACGGCCAGGGTTTTGACGCACGTAGTCGAGAAAGCTTTTGACATCGGTGACGGGCAACGCCGCGTTGATGCACAGCACATTGGGTGTGCTGCCAATCATGCCGATGGGGGTGAAGTCTTTCACCGCGTCATAGGGCAGCTTGCGCGTGGCCGGTGCTGTGCCGTGGGTACCGACATAGCCCTGCATCAGGGTGTAACCATCGGCGGGTGATTTGGCCGTCATCTGTGAAGCAATCACACCGCCACCGCCACCGTGGTTATCGACCACCATGGGTTGACCCAAGACCTTGCCGAGTCGTTCGCAGACGGCGCGCCCAATCATGTCGGAGCCACCCCCCGCAGCCACTGGCACGATGTAACGGATGGGTTTGTTGGGGTAGGCGCTTTGGGCGTAGCCCGTGCTGGCCAAAGCCATGCCCAGGGGCAGCGCTGTGATGAGTTCGCGTCGTTTCATAACTGTCTCCGTCTTGTTTTTTTGAGCGAGGCATGGAGTGTGCGTCAAGGCCAGGATTCACGCAGCAGCGGCAGTTGCGCAGGTGACATCAGGAGAGGCGCCCCATTGAAAAATTGGATACAAAAATCAGGGGATTACCCTCAATAAGCCTGTTTCGGCTTCAAAAAATGCTCTTGATGTATACAATGCCGCCGCATGAACGGTTTGTCTATGTCAAATTCAGCCTCCGTGTTGGCCCCTCAAGAAGAGGGTGGGTCGCAGGCTGTCAAAGTGCAACTCAAGTTGCGCGACATGATTTTGGCGGGCGAATTAGACGCCGGTGCACGCATCACCGAATTGGCGGTGGCCGAACGCTTGGGGGTGTCGCGCACACCCATCCGAGCGGCCCTGATGCGGCTGGAACAAGAGGGTTTGTTGCAGGCATGGCCCAGTGGTGGTTATGCGGTACGCACGTTCTCTGAGCGCGATGCGGCGGATGCCATTGAGTTGCGTGGCGCCATCGAAGGCTTGGCCGCGCAGTGGGCGGCGCAGCGCGGGGCCGATCCTGTGGCGATGTCTCAGGCCCAAGCGTGCTTGGACCAGATCGATGTCGTGCTGGCACCGTCTCAACTGACCGACGAAGGTTTTTCAAATTACGTGCTGCTCAATGGTCGGTTTCACCAAATCTTGGCCGACTTGTGTGGCAGCGAGTTTTTACGGCCCGAGCTTGAGCGGGTGGCGAGCATGCCATTCGCTTCGCCCTCCGGCTTTGTGCTGGCGCAGGCCAACTCACCCCAAGCACGTGACATGTTGATCGTGGCCCAGGACCAGCACCGCCAGGTGCTCGACGCCATTGCGTGCCGCGAAGGCGCGCGGGCTGAGGCCATCATGCGTGAGCATTCCCGCTTGGCACAGCGCAATTTGCGCGATGCCATGCACAGTCCTGATTCGGTGCCCGGTGGTCGATTGATTCGACGCCCGCATTGAGCGTCCCTTTTTTGATATTTAACAGGAGAGCCCCATGCACAAACGTTTTTTCTTGAGCGCCGTGACGGCCGCCGCCATGGTGGCTTGTGTCGGCAGCGCCATGGCACAAGACAAGTTCAAGATTGGCTTGATCTTGCCTATGACCGGGCCGTTTGCTTCGACCGGTAAGCAAATTGAAGCGGCAGCCCGCTTGTACATGGCGCAAAACGGTGACATGGTGGCTGGCAAGAAGGTGGAGTTGATTGTCAAAGACGACACCAGCGCACCGGACGTGACCCGTCGCATTGCGCAAGAGATGGTGGTCAACGACAAGGTGAATGTGTTGGCTGGTTTTGGCCTGACGCCCTTGGCCTTGGCCACAGCGCCGATTGCCACCCAATCGAAAACACCGCTGGTGGTGATGGCTGCGGCCACCTCCAGCATCACCGAAGCGTCGCCTTACATCGTGCGCACCAGCTTCACCGTGCCTCAGGCGGCGGTGGCTTTGGCCGATTGGGCGCCCAACAACGGCATCAAAAAAGTGGTGACCTTGGTGTCGGATTTCGGCCCAGGCATTGATGCCGAAAAGTTTTTCAAAGACCGCCTCACGTTCAATGGCGGCCAAGTGATCGAGACCTTGCGCGTGCCGTTGCGCAACCCTGACTTTGCGCCCTTTTTGCAAAAAGTGCGTGACCTCAAGCCCGATGCCTTGTTTGCTTTTGTGCCGTCCGGCGCGGGTTCTGCTTTGATGAAACAGTTCGCCGAGCGCGGCATGGACAAAGCGGGCATCAAGATGATTGGCACCGGCGACATCACCGATGACGACATCTTGAACAGCATGGGCGACGTGGCTTTGGGCGTGGTGACATCACACCACTATTCGGCATCCCACAACTCGCCGTTGAACAAGAAGTTTGTGGCTGCATTTGAAAAGGCGAACAACGGCCTGCGTCCCAACTTCATGGCCGTGGGCGGCTACGACGGCATGCGCGTGATTTACGAAGCTGCGAAAGCTACCAAGGCGGGTTCGGGCGAGGCCTTGCTCAACGCCATGAAGGGGCAAATTTTTGAGAGTCCACGTGGCCCCATGTTCATCGACGCGCAGACCCGGGATGCGGTGCACAACATCTACATCCGCAAGGTGGAGAAGGTCAACGGTCAGCTCTACAACCAAGAGTTCTCGACCCTCAAAGACGTCAAAGACCCAGGAAAAACCAAGTGACCATTCTGTTTGACGGCATCGCCTACGGCATGCTTCTTTTTATTCTGGCGGTGGGCCTGTCGGTGACGATGGGCTTGATGAATTTCATCAACCTCGCGCATGGTGCTTTTGCCATGGCAGGGGGGTACCTGACGGTGGTGCTGATGCAGCACTACGACGTGCCATTTTTGGTGTGTTTGCCGGTGGCTTTTGTGGGCACGGCCTTGTTGGGCGCGGTGCTTGAGCGCACGCTGTATCGCCCTATGTACAGCAAGCCGCACTTGGACCAGGTGTTGTTCTCGATTGGCCTGGCCTTCATGGCCGTGTCCTTGGTGGACTACTTCATCGGTTCACAGCAACAAATCATGCAACTGCCCGAGTGGCTCAAAGGCCGCACCGAGCTGTGGGACGGCGCTTTGGGCATGGGGCATTACCGCCTGTTCATCATTGCGGTGTGCGCGGCGCTGACCTTGGGCTTGCAGTATGTGCTGTCGGCCACACGTTTTGGCAGCCGCTTGCGCGCCAGTGTGGACGATGCGCGGGTGGCCGCAGGTTTGGGCATCAACGTCAACGTGGTATTTGCTGCCACCTTTGCGGTGGGCTCGGGACTTGCCGGGTTGGGTGGTGCACTTGGCGCTGAGGTGTTGGGTCTGGACCCCACGTTCCCGCTCAAGTTCATGGTGTATTTCTTGATCGTGGTGGCCGTGGGTGGCACCTCGTCGATCACGGGGCCGTTGCTGGCCGCGCTGCTGTTGGGCATTGCCGATGTGGCGGGTAAATATTACGTGCCCAAGTTGGGCGCATTCATTGTGTATTCGCTGATGTTGGTGATTCTGATTTGGCGTCCCCAAGGTTTGTTTGTTCGCCAAGGAGGTAAGTGATGACTGCACGTGACTCTTTGTTGAACACCGCACGCTTCAAGGCGTGGGAGCCGTTGTTTTGGGCGCTGGCCTTTGCGGCACCGTGGGCTGTGTCGCAGCACGCCTTGATCGTGAACGAGATTGCCATCGTGGCCTTGTTCGGTGTGTCCCTGGATTTGGTGTTGGGTTATGCCGGCATCGTGTCGTTAGGGCATGCAGCCTTTTTGGGTTTTGGCGCATACACCGCTGCACTGTTTGCCAAGTTGGTGATGCCTGATCCTTTGGTGGGTTTGCTGGTGGGCACCGTCGCGGCAACAGGCTTGGGCGCTTTGTGCTCGATGACGATTTTGCGTGGCAGCGATTTGACGCGTTTGATGGTCACCTTGGGCATGGCTTTGATCTTGTTGGAGCTGGCCAACAAGCTGGACTGGTTGACGGGCGGCGCCGATGGCTTGCAGGGCGTGGTGCTCGGGCCTGTGCTGGGACGTTTTGAGTTCGATTTGATGGGCCAAACCGCCGCTTGGTATTCGCTGACGGTGCTGTTGTTGTTGTTTGTGTTGGCGCGTCGTTTGATTCATTCGCCTTGGGGTGCCACGCTGATGGCGGTGCGTGACAACCGTTTGCGTGCGATGGCGATTGGTATCCACGTGCATGCACGTTTGGCCGTGGTCTATACCGTGGCAGCGGGTATCGCGGGTGCAGCGGGGGCGTTGATGGCACAGACCACGGGCTTTGCCTCGCTGGATGTGTTCTCTTTGGAGCGCTCTGCTGACGTGATGCTGATGTTGGTGATTGGCGGTGTGGGTTGGTTGTACGGAGGTGTGGTGGGTGCGGTGGTGTTCAAGCTCATGCACGACGTGATCTCCAGCATCACGCCGCAGTATTGGACGTTTTGGATCGGCCTGTTCCTGGTGGTCTTGGTGCTGGTGGGGCGTGAGCGTCTGATTCGGCCTTGGACTTGGTTCTCAAAGAAAGGCGGTGCGGCATGAGCACGCAAGAGATCGTCTTGAAGACGGAGGGCTTGGTCAAACGCTTTGGCGGGATCACGGCCACCGACCATGTGAATCTGAGTGTGACCCGTGGTGCACGCCACGCCTTGATCGGGCCGAACGGGGCAGGCAAAACCACCTTGATCAACCTGATGACGGGTGTGTTGCCCGCTACGCAAGGCCGCATCACGCTGGAAGGTCAAGACATCACCCATTTGGCACCGCACCAACGTGTGCGACGCGGCATGGTGCGGACGTTTCAAATCAACCAGCTCTTCAACAGCATGACGCCGCTGGAGACTTTGGCCATGGTGGTGTCGCAGCAGCGTGGTTTGGGCAACCGCTGGTGGCAAGTGTTGGGCAGCAACGAGACGGTGGTGGCGCGCTGTGAGGAATTGCTGGCCATGTTCCGCTTGAGTGAGGTGATGAACCAACGCACCGAGCATTTGGCCTACGGCAAGCGCCGTTTGTTGGAGATGGCCATTGCCTTGGCTTGTGAGCCGCGTGTGTTGTTGCTCGACGAGCCCGTGGCGGGTGTGCCCGCAGGCGAGCGCGAAGAACTGCTGCAAACGGTGGCGGCTTTGCCCAGCGATGTGTCGGTGCTGTTGATTGAGCACGACATGGATCTGGTGTTTGGCTTTGCCAACCGCATCACAGTGTTGGTGAATGGTGCGGTGTTGACCGAGGGGACACCGCAAGAAATTGCCAACGATCCGCAAGTCAAGGCGGTGTATTTGGGCCATGGGGAGAGCGCGCATGTCTGATTTGCTGCAAGTCGAAAACCTGAGCGCCGGGTATGGCGAAGCAGTGGTGTTGAACGGTGTGAGCTTTTCTTTGGCAGAGGGTGAAACCTTGGCTTTGCTGGGGCGCAACGGCACGGGCAAAACCACCTTGATGGACACTTTGGCAGGGGCCACGCGTCAGCACGGCGGACGCATTGTGTTGGGCGGCGAAACCTTGAGTGGGATGCCATCGCACCAGCGCGCAGCTGCCGGCATTGGCTGGGTGCCCCAAGAGCGTTGTATTTTTAAATCGCTCACGGTGCACGAAAACTTGACCGCGGTGGTGCGTCCTGGACGTGCGGGCCACAGTGCCAAACCGTGGACACCTGAGCGGGTGTATGAGATGTTTCCGCGCTTGGCTGAACGCAAGACCAATTTGGGCACGCAGTTGTCGGGCGGTGAGCAGCAAATGTTGGCTGTGGGCCGCGCCTTGGTGCTCAACCCGCGCTTGCTGTTGCTGGACGAACCCCTGGAGGGTTTGGCACCGATCATCGTGGAAGAGTTGCTGCGTGCAATTGCGCGTATCACCCGCGAAGAAGGCCTGTCGGCCATCATTGTGGAGCAGCATCCGCAGGCCATCTTGGCCATCAGTCACCGCGCAGTGGTGCTAGACCACGGCAGTGTGGTGCACACCGGCAGCGCCGAGAGTTTGCTGGACGCACCTGAGTTGCTGGACCAATTGCTGGGTGTAGCCCGCGTGGATACAGCGCAGGTTGCCTGATCACTGAAACAAGACACAAGGAGTTGGCGATGTTTTTGAAAAATACTTGGTACGTGGCCTGTTCGGCTGCAGAGATCACGGACAAGCCTTTGGGCCGAAAAATTTGTGGCGAGAGCATGGTGTTCTACCGTGGTGATGGCGGAAAAGCTACCGCGCTGGAAGATTTTTGCCCGCATCGCGGCGCACCTTTGTCTCTGGGGTTTGTGTGTGAAGGCAAGCTGGTGTGCGGCTACCACGGCCTGCAAATGGGCTGTGATGGCAAAACGGTCTCCATGCCTGGGCAACGTGTGCGGGGCTTCCCAGCCATTCGCAGCTTTCCCGTGGTGGAGCGCTACGGTTTTGTCTGGGTGTGGCCAGGCGATGTGAGCTTGGCCGATGAAAGCCAAATGCCGGTGTTCGAGTTTTTCGATAACCCGGCTTGGGCTTATGGCGGCGGGCTGTATCACATTGGCTGCGACTACCGCTTGATGATCGACAACCTGATGGACTTGACGCACGAGACCTATGTGCACGCCAACAGCATCGGGCAAAAAGAGATTGACGAAGTGCCTTGCACCACCAAAACCGAGGGTGACTTGGTGGTGACCAGCCGTTTCATGGACGGCATTTCTGCGCCCCCATTTTGGAAGATGGCTTTGCGCGGCAACGACCTGCCCGATGACCAGCCGGTGGACCGTTGGCAGATTTGCCGATTCTCGCCGCCGAGTCACGTGATGATTGAAGTGGGCGTGGCCTTGGCCGGCAAAGGTGGCTACAACGCGCCGGATGATATCAAAGCTTCGAGTGTGGTGGTGGACTTCATCACGCCTGAAACCGAAACGTCTATTTGGTACCACTGGGGCATGGCACGCAAATTCAAGCCCAACGATGCGGAGCTGACCGCAACCATTCGCGAAGGCCAAGGCAAAATTTTTGGCGAAGACTTGGAGATGTTGCAGTTGCAACAAAAAAATCTGCTGGCCTATCCGACACGTGAATTGCTCAAACTCAACATTGACGCGGGTGGTGTGCAATCGCGCCGCGTGTTGGACCGTTTGATCGCGCAAGAGCAGGGCGTGGCTGTTGAAGGTGCCGCATGACTGCTCAGACTTTGAAGGTGCGCGTGGCGCACAAGCGCGACGAAGCGGACGGTATTTGTTCTTTGGAACTGCTGCCTGTGGAGGGAGGCGTGTTGCCAGCCTTCACGGCGGGCGCGCACATTGATGTGCACTTAGGTTCAGGCTTGGTGCGTCAGTATTCTTTGTGCAACCCACCCAGCGAGACGCAGCGTTACCAAATTGCCGTGTTGCGCGACCCTGCCTCTCGCGGTGGGTCAGAAGCGGTGCATGCACAGGTGAAAGAAGGTCAGCTGCTCGAGATCAGTGCACCCAAGAACCACTTCCCGTTGGCGACCGATGCCAAGAAGCACCTGTTGTTGGCGGGTGGCATTGGCGTGACGCCGCTGATGGCGATGGCCGAACAGCTCTCGAACGACGGTGCTGACTTTGCCTTGCATTACTTTGCGCGTTCAGCCAGCAAGGCTGCATTTGTCGACCGCTTTGCCGCGTCAGCGTTTGCGTCTCGCGTGCACACCCATTGGGACGATGTCCCGCAGGATCCGCCAGTCAGTTTGGCTACCTTGATTGGGGTGCCGCAAGCCGGGCAGCACTTGTATGTGTGTGGACCCAAGGGCTTCATGGATGCGGTGTTGGCCACAGCGCGCGCGCAGTCTTGGCCTGAAGACCAATTGCACTTTGAATTTTTTGGCGGTCAGGTGGTGCATGACGCAACGGATGCCGCATTCACCGTCAAGATTGCCAGTTCAGGCCAAGAAATTCAGGTGGGGGCAGACCAAACCGTGGTTGACGCCCTGCACAAAGCAGGCGTCGATGTGCCAATTGCCTGTGAACAAGGCGTTTGTGGCACCTGCTTGGTTCGGGTGTTGGAGGGTATTCCTGACCACAAAGACCTGTACCTGACCCCTGAGGAGCAAGCAGCCAACGATCAATTCACCCCTTGCTGCTCGCGTTCCAAAACAGCTGTGTTGGTTTTAGATTTGTAAGTCTTTGTTTCTAAAATTTTAAGAAATACTTTCAAAAAGTGCTCTAAGTTATTGCTGTGAATCACTTTTTTTTGCCATATTGAAGAATATAAACCTCCTTCTTATGTAGTTTTTGGCAGTTTATTTGCTAAAATCAAAAGAAGGAGTTTTTATGTCCAATCAGTCTGATTCGCTTGAAAGTGTTGTTATTGGTGACGGCGTGGTCGTCAAAGGCACGTTCACTGTGCCTTCAAAAGCCATCATCAATGGTGTGATTGAGGGCGATTTGACTGCAGAAGAGGTGTTGATCGGCCCAACAGGCAAGATCACTGGGCGTGTGTCGGCCAAAGTGATTGATGTGCGCGGTCAGTTGCACAACACCATCATCAGTGAGAAAAGCTTGATCGTTCGCTCCACTGGCAAGATTGCTGGCAAAGTCCAGTACATGGAAATTGAGATCGAAAAGGGCGGCGAAATCGAAGGAACTTTGAGCCAAGGGGCAGACGGTTCTGCGGTGAGCATCGGCGGTACGGCACCAGCCGTCTGACGCGCTTTCTCTCATGTTGATTCGTCGACTCATTAGGGGTGCCCGCATGCTGCCCGGACTGGTGTCCGATGGATGGACGCGTCAATACGAAGACGCTCGCATCATCCTGGAGCAAAACGGAGATGTCCATTATTTGAATGTGACCGCGCGGGTGCAACGTGCTTTGGTGCGTTCTGGCATCGTGGTCACAGGAGCCATGCTGATTGCAATTTTGGTGTTGTTGTTCACCAGCGTCAGCCTGATGATGAGTCGTGCCAAATTGGAGCGCTCACATGAAGAGGTGTACCGTGCTTTGTTGAGCAGTGCCGCAGATTCAGAGCAGGGTGAAGTGCTGTCGATGAACGATGAGCAAATGGTCGCGTTGGCTCAAACCATCCGTGATCGAGACATGAGCATCCGCCGTTTTGTAGACACGTCGATGGTTGCTGTGTCACAAGAGAACGTGACGATGAAGTCGCAACTGGAGTCTTCCGGATTGACCGAGAAGATTGTCAAGATCATTCAGCAAAACGCAGCCAATGGTGGTTTCAACATCGATGACGATGTGAAGGGTAACCCGTTGTTGCGTGGCAAAGTGGCAGACCAGTTGGCCACCAACCGTTCTTTGCGCGAGGTGTTGTATGCCTTGCCTAGTTTGATGCCTGTGCCCAATTACAGCGTCACCTCAGATTTCGGCATTCGTCGCCACCCGATCACGGGTCAGACGCATTTCCACACAGGCTTGGATATGTTGAGCCAAACAGGCGATGAAAAAGTGCACCCCGTCAAGCCTGGCATTGTGGTGTTGGCTCAATACCACCAGCAGTACGGCAACACAGTGGTGATTCGCCACACCAATGGCGTGGAATCTTTGTATGGGCATTTGGCCAACATCGATGTGAAGTTGGGTGACAAAGTCACCACCGACTCGGTGCTGGGCAACATTGGCAGCACAGGGTCTTCGTCAACGGGCAAGCATTTGCATTTGGAAATCTTGATTGGCGGCTATCCCGTCAATCCTCAAAAAGTTATACGGACGGCACAATATGTTCAACAAATCCAAAACCAGCAACACTAATCTCCCCAGCGACAGCGCCTCAGAGCTTAGCGTTGAGAACGATGTGCAAGAGTCGGCTCAGCAGGCCGCTGCGTCAGCACCTGTTATTTCACAGAGAAACACCATGATGGACATGATTTCAACCACCGCTTCCAAGCCGTCTATCCTGAGTGAAGGCTTCTCCTTCCGTGGTGAAATTTCTGCCAAAGGTGCGATTCATGTGGAGGGTTCGTTGAACGGCCAAATCCAGGTGGATGAGCTCACGATTGGTGCACGCGGTCAGGTTGACGGGGTTGTGACGTGCAGCAGTTTGCATATCAAGGGCAAGTTTTCAGGCACGGCCACTTGCAACGAGTTGATCGTGACTTCTTCTGCATCTGTTGACGGCCACGTGGTATACCAAACACTGTCAGTCCAGAAGGGCGCATCGATCAAAGGTGAACTGCTGCTGGTGAAGTGATCAGCTTGACTTGTCACTTTTTGACTCTTAGGTCGCCATGACACCAGTTGAACAAGAATCCACCATCAATGGTGCTGCCCTGCGTTTGGCCCGTGAGGCGCGTGGTTGGACCTTGAGTGACATGGCGACGCGCTCTTGCATGTCGATCCGTCAGATTCGTCAGCTGGAAGAGGGCGGCTCTAGTTCTTTTTACAGTGTCAGCGTCAAACTCACAGCCGTTAAAAAAGTTGGCAGTTTATTAGGGCTGACGCAAGAGCAATGGTTCATTGCACCTGCCGTGGCCTTGTCGACGGAGACGGCGGTGGCCATGGTGTCGCAAGCTGAAACTGATGCATTGACCCACGTATCGTCTTTCTCAGAGTCGCCGCCGACAGCGCTTGAGGCCGGTTCAGACACCCCGATGTTTATTCCGCCACCGCAAAACGAAGCCTCGGTGTCAGCATCAAAACCCAAAGTTTCCCTGTGGGCTATTTTGGGTCTGTTTGCAGCGGCTTTGGGTGTGGCAGTCGTGATGCGACCCGCGCCTGAGTCTGTTGCCACAGAGTCCGCACCGCCTCCGGTGCTGATGGTGCCAAATGGTGAGCCAGAGGCGGCGGACAAGGTCGCCACTGCTTCTGATGTTGCACCTGTTGTCGAGGCGGCCAGCGCCGCCGTGACGTCTGCCGCTGCAAAGGTGTGGACTTCAGGTGTGACGGCATCTGCCAGTGCAGCGCGGCCCGCGGCGTCAAATGCTGTAGCGCCTGCGTCTGCCTCTGCGGCTTCCGCACCGGTTACAGCGGCGTCAGCCAAATCTCTTTGATTGCTTGCGCGGGGTGCAGCAAAGCTGCGCGTCCCGCAGGGCGCATGTATCACCCGTTTATTGCTTAGCCCCTAACGCCAAAGCCTCTTGACGACTGATCTCCAGTGCTTCTGCTGTAGCTGCCGGCATAGGCCATCCTGCCATGTGTTGCAGGCATAAGCTGCGCATGGCATCTACCCACTGCGGGCTGTCGTTGAGGCACGGGATGTAGTGGAAGGTGTCTCCGCCTGCGGCATGAAACGCTTCTTGGGCTTCTTGCGCGATTTCTTCCAAGGTTTCTAGGCAGTCACTGGTAAAGCCGGGACAAATCAAATCTACCCGTTTCACACCTTGTTGTGCCATGGCGATGAGGGTGGGTTCTGTGTAGGGCTCCAGCCACTTGGCTTTGCCAAAGCGCGATTGAAAGGTGACTTGGTATTGGTCTTTGCGCAGCCCCAAAGCCTCGCCCAAAAGACGCGCCGTTTTGTAACACTCGCAATGGTAAGGGTCGCCCAACTGCAGGGTGCGCTCAGGCACGCCATGAAAGCTCATCACCAACCGTTCAGCTTGACCGTGTTCAGCCCAGTGGTGGCGCACGCGCTCGGCCAACGCGGTGATGTAGCCTGGATCGTCATGGTAGTGGTTGATGAAGCGAAACTCAGGGAGCAGGCGAGTCTGTAAGCCCCAGCTGTAGACCGCATCGAACACGCTGGCGGTGGTGGTGCCAGAGTATTGCGGGTAGGCAGGCAGCAGCAGAACGCGCGTGGCACCCTGGGCTTTGAGCGCGTTGAGTTGAGTAGGGATGTCGTGGCTGCCATAGCGCATGGCGTAATCGACGATCACATCTTGGCCATGTGCATGGAACGCTTGTTGCAAGGCTTGGGCCTGACGTTCAGTCCAGACCTTGAGGGGGGAGCCTTCAGCGGTCCAAATGCTCGCGTATTTCTGAGCCGACTTGGCAGGACGAATACGCAAGATGATGCCGTGCAGGATAGCCAGCCAGATCAGGCGTGGAATTTCTACCACGCGTCGGTCACCTAAAAATTCAGCCAAGTAGGTGCGCAGGGCCTTGGCCGTTGGGGCGTCAGGGGTCCCCAGGTTGCACAGCAAGACGGCGGTGCGCGGGGCTTGTCCATGGCGGAACGAGGGTTCGGGGGAGAAAGCAGGTTTAAACAGCATGCGGTATTCTCGCCCAGCCATGATTGACCCCACCCAAATACACGCCATCACGTTCGACCTCGACGACACCTTGTGGCCCATTGCGCCCACCATCGCCCATGCAGACCAAGTGCTTGCCGAGTGGCTGGCCACCCATGCGCCGCAAACAGCGCGCTTATCTGCCAATTTGGAGGTGCGACGCGAGATTCGTGCTTTGATTGATGCCCGTCATCCCGAGCGCAGCCATGACTTGAGTTTTTTGCGTTTGGCATCGATTCGGGAGAGCCTGCGCCGTGCAGGTGAGGCTGAGCATTTGGCTGAGGCTGCGTTTGATGCCTTTTTTGCCGCACGCAACCAGGTATTTGTGTTCGACGGGGTGGTGCAGGCCTTGTCGCGTTTGGCAGCACGCTATCCCTTGGTGGCGGTGTCTAACGGCAATGCAGATGTGTTTCGCACGCCAGTGGGGCCTTATTTTCAAGCCTCGGTGAGCGCACGTGACTGCGGTGTGGCCAAGCCCGATCCGCGCATTTTTGAAGCTGCGGCACGCCAACTCGGTCTGCCCCCAGAAGCGGTGCTGCACGTAGGTGACGATGCCTTGGCTGATGCGGTGGGCGCACGTGGGGTGGGCATGCAGACGGTCTGGGTCAATACCCATGCCCGTGATTGGACACACGACTCGCCCCAGCCCTTGACCTTGTCAGAGGTGACGCAACTGTGCGATTACCTGTTGCCCTGAACGTACTGCGCCTTCCAGGGTCGACGGGTAGGGCCCCCGAACGTAGTCGCCGCAGGCAAAGAGGTGAGGTGCAATGCAGGTTTCAGGCCGCACGAGATCGGGCAGGCAGGCCAGGGTGGCTTGTTTTTCGACCACAGTTTGCACGATGCTGAGATGCAGCCAGCCCAATTGCTGAGCGACTTGCTGTTGCACACGTTCAGCGATGTCGTGGCGTTCTCCCTGACTGGCGCTGACCACGCAGGCCAACAAGCCGGCTTGTTGTGTCAACACACCGCGATCAAACACAAACTGAGCTGGCTGCTGGGCACTGCTGTGCAGGGCCACCATGGGCTGAGTGAGGCCTGCAAACGCTTTGTCTGTGCAATGCAGGTAGACGGTGGTGATCGCGGTGTGCGTGAGGGCTGCTGCCTGTTGTGACCAATGCGGATGCTGTGTTGCGGTCAAACGCGCTGCTTCTCGCGCGGTGCAGGCCAGCACCAGAGCTTGCCCTGGCTGAGGTTGAAACTCTGGGAGCATCATGTCTTCGGCGGTGATGCGATGGCCCAGGTGAATGTGCGCACCTTGCCTTTGTAACCAGCGCAGGCAGGTTTCGGGGAACAAAGCGCCAAGGTCGCACGTGGGTATTAGCAGATCAGCACTGCCCGGGCCACCCAATAGTGCGTCGTGCAGAACGCGTAAAAAAACCAGGGCACTGGCTTCGTGCAAAGGTGTGTTGAGTGCCGACAGGCACAACGGCTCAATCAGTTGTTCACATACGCTGGGTGACAATTTGCTGTGAGTACACAACTGGGTCACTGTCCAGTCACTGGGGCATATGAAGCCATTGCGGTGCCATTGCCAACAGGCGTAGAGCAGATGAGTTTTGTCATGCCAGGTCCATCCACGTGCTCGTGCGATGCCTGCCAGCACGTTCCAAGGCGCGGGGCCATCGGGCAATGCGAGCCCTTGACCGTTGGCAAATTGCAGGTTCAGTGGCATGCGCTTGAGCAAGGCTTCGGGTTCTAAGCCCACTGTGCGCATCAAGGCCAGTGTGTCTCGGTAGGCGCCAATCAACACGTGTTGACCGTTGTCGAGTGGATGACCAGCAAAGGTCTGTGGCAGTTTGCGGGCGCGTCCTCCGCTGATATGGGCTGTTTCGTAAAGGTGGACCTGCATGCCATGCTGCACGGCAGCGACTGCAGCAGCCAGTCCAGCCCAGCCGGCGCCCACGATGCGGACTTGTTTCATGGACACCCTGGTTTAGAAGCGCCCGAGAGCTTGCATCTTCCAGGCCAGCCAGAGCTTGCGCAGAGGTGTCAGTGCCACACGCTGTTGCAGCACGGGAAATTTCTGGGCTTCGATTTCCCGCAACAATGTGCGGTAGATGCTGGCCATCATCAACCCCGGTTTTTGGGTTTGCCAATCTGCAGTGCGCAGTTGGCCCAAAGCCTGGTCGTACAAGGCATGGGCACGTTGGGCTTGGAACTGCATCAGCGCTTGAAAGCGCTCTGAGTCAAGACGGTTGAGCACCTCGTGTGCTTTCACATCGAATTGCTGTAATTCAGACATCGGCAGATAAATGCGTCCACGCAAGGCGTCTTCGCCCACATCACGGATGATGTTGGTGAGTTGAAATGCCTGCCCCAGCGTGTGTGCGTAATCGGTGGTGGCGGGATCCGTCTGGCCAAAGATTCGTGCCGATACCTCGCCAACAACGCCGGCGACCAAATGGCAGTATCGGGTGAGGTTGGGGTAGTCGAGGTAACGGGTTTGTGTGAGGTCCATTTCGCACCCCTCGATCACTGACTGCAACATGGTCTCTTCAATGCCGAATTCTGCACACAGTGGTTGCAGAGCTTGCATCACTGGGTGCTGTGGATGACCCGCGAAGGCTTGGTGTACTTCGTTGCGCCACCAAGCCAGTTTGGTCTGCGCGACGCCTGGATCGCTGACTTCATCCACCACATCGTCGACCTCGCGGCAAAACGCATAGAACGCTGTGATCGCTGCACGTCGCTGAGGTGGCAAAAACAAGAAAGCGTAATAAAAGCTGCTGCCTGAAGCCGCAGCTTTTTGTTGAACGTATTGTTGAGGTGTCATGAAGGACCCATTATCTGGGTTGTTGAAGACGGCTACATGCGCAAGCAACGCCAGGCAATGCACAGCAGATCTGTACGGTTGAGGCGAGGGCGATTTTGCTCAGCCTCCAGTTTGTCCAAAATTCGCAGTCCGCCTTGGACAACTGCACGCAGCTCCCATCCTGCGCGCCCTTGGACACGCTTGGCCAAAGGCGCGCCCTGGTTCATCAGCGCGCGAGCAAACTGGAGTTCTTCTTCAAGGGCGTGAGCTTGTGGCAAATAGTTGCGCCCACGTGCTAAATCAAGTGGGCGGTCTTGCCAAAAATTGATCAGTTGCAACGCGGTGCAAATGGCATCGCTTTGATGCAGCGAGGTGTTGTCACTCACCCCGTACAAATGCAGCATCAGCCGCCCTACGGGGTTGGCTGAGCGACGGCAGTAATCCAGCAGTTCAGCGCGGTTGCGGTAGCCTTGACCGACGCTGGTATAGACCACGTCTTGTTCGAAGGCATCCAATAAATCGTGCAGAGGTTGGGCTGGCAACTGATGCTGTTGGACGGCATGTGCGAGGGCCGCAAATAACGCGGGCCAGCGTTGGCTTGGTGTCGTTGAGCCTGCTAAGCAGAGGTTTAAATCTGCGCGGTATTCGGCCAAGTCGTTGAGGCGGTGGTGTGCCGGGGCGTCACCTTCGTCGGCGATGTCGTCAGCCGTACGGGCGAAGTGATACAGCGCCGCCACGGCGGGGCGCAGATGGGCCGGACACAGCCAGGACGCAACAGGGAAATTTTCGTAATGATCAATGCTTGCCATGTGAAGAGGGATTGTCGCTTGACAGTTTTTTTTCACTCGCTAGAATTACTAACCAGTCAGTCATTAAATTTTTGAATACTTTATGCCGTACAAATTCTCTACTTTGATTTACTTTGTGGTGTCTGCCCTGTGTGCGCTGATGCTGTCGGCTTGTCATAAGGCTGAACCTTTGCAAGAACCTGTGCGCGCTGTGAAGGTCATGACCGTGGGGTCGGTGAGTTCAGATTTGGATTTGGAATTTTCGGGTGAGATTCGTGCGCGCGTGGAGACAGGTTTGGGTTTTCGCATCGCTGGAAAATTACTCAGCCGTTCAGTCGAATTGGGACAACGTGTCAAAGCAGGCCAAGAGCTGGCGCACATTGATGCACAAGACTACCGTTTGGCATCTGATGCCACAGCAGCACAAGTGTTGGTGGCGCAGACCAACCGTGATTTGGCTGGGGCTGATTTGAAGCGTTATCAAGATCTATACAAACAAGGCTTCATCAGTTCGGCCGAGTTGGAGCGTCGTGAGGCCGCGTACAAATCTGCTCAGGCCCAATGGCAACAGGCGCAAGCCCAAAACGCAGTGCAAGGCAACCAGTCAAGCTACACCCGCTTGCTGGCGGATGGCGCAGGCGTGATCACTGCGGTGGACGCCAGTGCAGGTCAAGTCTTGGCCGCCGGCCAGTCGGTGGTAAGGCTGGCGCTGGACGGTCCACGGGATGTGGTGTTCTCGGTGCCAGAAGACAAACTGCCGGCCCTCAAACCAGGAAGCGTTGTGGCGGTTCGGCTGTGGAACAGCGGCAAAACCTTGCAAGCCAAAGTGCGTGATGTATCCGCCAGTGCCGATCCTGTGACCCGCTCTTTCGTGGTCAAAGCGATGTTGCCGTCTGGCTTAGGGCGCGATGAGGCCGATGTGGTGCTGGGTGCTACCGTGACGGTGACTTTGCCTTCTATGGCGGCTGCGTCTGGTGTTGCCGTGGTGAAGTTGCCCACCAGCGCCTTGCGTCAAGAGGGCGGTGCGACATCGGTCTGGTTGCTTGACCCGCAAACCATGACGGTGAAACCACAAGCGGTCGATGTCCATACTGCTGATGGCAACGATGCTGTGGTCAGCGCCGGGCTGAAGAATGGCGACCAAGTGGTGGTGTCGGGCGTGCATGTGCTGAACCCGGGACAAAAGGTCTCGCTTTACCAGGCCCGCAAGTGAGATTGAGCATGAATAAATTCAACTTATCTCAATGGGCCCTGGAACATCCTGCGCTGACCCGCTACCTGATGGTGGTGTTGATGGTGTTGGGCATCGCAGCCTATTTCCAGTTGGGTCAAGACGAAGACCCGCCTTTCACCTTTCGTGCCATGGTGGTTCGTGCCTATTGGCCTGGTGCCACGGCGCAGCAAGTGGCAGAACAAGTGACTGATAAATTGGAGCGAACGCTGCAAGAGGTTCCTTATGCGGACAAGATCCGCAGTTACTCCAAGCCAGGTGAGTCACAAATCATTTTTCAACTCAAAGACTCAACAAAACCCAGCGATGTGCCCAATGCCTGGTACACCGTACGAAAAAAGATTGGCGACATTCGTTACACCTTGCCAGCGGGTGTGCAAGGCCCTTTTTTCAATGACGAGTTTGGTGATGTATTTGGTGTGATTTATGCACTGGATGCGCCAGGTTTCACGCCTGCCGAAGTGAAACGCTTTGCCGACGATGTGCGGCAACAGCTGCTGCGCGTGCCTGATGTGGCCAAGGTGGAACAGTTTGGCGTGCAGGACGAAAAGATATTCATCGAAATTCCACAAAAGCGCTTGGTGCAGCTTGGCCTCGACTTGAATGCGGTGCTGGCACAGTTGGGACAAGAAAACGCTGTCGAGAACGCGGGGTCGGTGCAAGCGCCTCTGGATGTGTTGCAAGTGCGTATTGAAGGCCAGTTCGAGACGGCGGAGCAATTGCGAGCCATGCCGATTCGCGGCAGCTCGGGCCAACAGTTGCGCTTGGGGGATATTGCCACTGTGCAGCGTGGCTACATTGATCCGCCCTCTGTCAAAGTGCATCACCAGGGCCAACCTGTGATTGCCTTGGGTGTTTCAATGGCCAAGAAGGGCGACATCATCGCTTTGGGTAAATCGCTCAAGGTCGCGACTCAAAAAATAGAACAAACTTTGCCTGCAGGGGTGCGACTTGTGCAGGTACAAGACCAGCCCAAGGCCGTGATGAGCTCCGTGGGGGAGTTTGTTCAAGTGCTCATTGAGGCTGTCTTGATTGTGCTGTTGGTGAGTTTCGTGTCGCTCGGCCTGCACAAAGGTGGACGGTTCGGCTGGCATGTAGACATTCGCCCGGGTTTGGTTGTGGCCATCACGATTCCTTTGGTGTTAGCCATGACTTTTTTGGCGATGCATTATTTAGGCATTGGTCTACACAAAATCTCTCTCGGATCTTTGATCATCGCTTTGGGCTTACTGGTGGACGACGCCATCATCGCCGTGGAGATGATGGTGCGCAAAATGGAAGAGGGCTATGACCGTGTGCGTGCGGCCACCTTTGCCTATGAAGTCACCGCCATGCCGATGTTGACAGGCACGTTGATCACCGCCGCTGGTTTTTTGCCCATTGGCATGGCCAATTCAACGGTGGGTGAGTACACCTATGCCATTTTTGCGGTGACCGTGGCTGCGTTGGTGCTGAGCTGGTGGGTGTCGGTCTACTTTGTGCCTTACTTGGGGACCTTGTTGCTGAATGTGAAGCCCCATGCTGAGCACGAGTTGTTCGATGGCCCGTTCTACACGCACTTTCGCCGGGCGGTGATGTGGTGTGTGGTGCATCGCTGGAAGGCCATTGGCATCACTGTGTTGTTGTTTGTCTTGGGGCTGGTGGGGATGGGGCGTGTGCAACAGCAGTTCTTCCCCGATTCGAGTCGCCCCGAAATTTTGGTGGATCTGTGGTTTCCTGAAGGCACCTCTTTCAAACTCAACGAGAGCGTGACGCAAGCGGTGGAACAGCGCTTACTCAAAGAAGCCGGCGTGCAAACAGTCAGTTCTTGGATTGGCTCAGGTGTTCCACGTTTTTATTTGCCACTCGACCAAGTATTTCCGCAGACCAATGTGTCGCAGTTGATCGTGGTGCCAGAAGATTTGAAGCGTCGAGAGTCCTTGCGCTTGGCGCTGCCTACCATGTTGGCGCAAGAATTTCCTGAGGCGCGTGCCCGTGTAAAGCTGTTGCCCAGCGGGCCACCCGTTGCATACCCCGTGCAATTTAGGGTAGTGGGACCTGATCCCAAGGTTTTGCGTGAACATGCTGACGAGGTCAAGGCAGTGATGCGTGCTAACAGCGCAGCGCGTGGCGTGAACGACAACTGGAATGAATCGGTGAAAGTGATTCGCTTGGAGGTTGATCAGGCCAAGGCGCGTACCTTGGGCGTGACTAGCCAATCGTTGGCCCAAGCTGCCCGTACGTTGTTGGTCGGCTCCACGGTTGAGCAATTCCGTGAAGACAACAAACTGATTGACATCGTCTTGCGTCAACCCGTCGATGAGCGTGACGCCATCAGTGACCTGACCAATGCATATGTCCCGACGGCCAGTGGTCGCATGGTGGCGCTGACGCAAATCGCCAAACCCGTGTTTTCTTGGGAGCCTGGGGTGATGTGGCGTGAAGGGCGTGAATACGCGATCACGGTGCAGTGCGACATCATTGAAGGTTTGCAAGGAGCGACGGTGACTGATCAGCTGCTACCAGATCTTCGAAAGTTGGAAGCGCAATGGTCACAAACCCAAGATTCAGGCTATCGCATTCAGGTCGCGGGTGCGGTGGAGGAGAGTGCCAAAGGCTCAAGCTCCATCTCGGCAGGGATGCCGATGATGTTGTTCATCACCTTCACCTTGTTGATGCTGCAGTTGCAAAGCTTCAGTCGTGCGCTGCTGGTGTTTTTGACTGGGCCGCTGGGATTGGCCGGAGTAGCCGCAGCCTTGCTTGCGCTGGATCGCCCCTTTGGCTTTGTCGCGTTGCTGGGTGTGATCGCGTTGATGGGCATGATTCAGCGCAATTCGGTGATTTTGATTGATCAAATTGAACAAGACCGTGCCAACGGGGTGGCGGCTTGGGAGGCCATTGTGGAAGCCGCTGTGCGGCGTTTGCGACCGATTGTGTTGACTGCAGCCGCCGCCGTATTGGCCATGATTCCTCTCACCCGCAGCGTGTTTTGGGGGCCTATGGCTGTGGCCATCATGGGGGGGCTGGCGCTGGCAACGGTGTTGACCTTGTTGTCTTTGCCCGCCATGTACGCTGCCTGGTTCCGAGTCGAGCGGCCAAAACCAGCGGCGTAAACGGATAAAATAATAGGTTGACCGATTTCAAGCGGGTGGTCTTGCACAAAGACCGCCCGTTGTTCTTTGAAAAAACCCGCGCGGGTGGCGAAATTGGTAGACGCACCAGGTTTAGGTCCTGACGTCCGCAAGGATGTGCGGGTTCGAGTCCCGCCCCGCGCACCATGATTCATGGCAACTGGCCCATTGAGGGCTGTTGCTGACAATGCCAATTTAGGAGAAACCGCATGGCTGTGACCGTTGAAACTTTGGAAAAACTGGAACGCAAGATCACCCTCACGTTGCCGGTGGATGTCATTGCCAAGGAAGTGGATGCCCGCCTCAAGCGCGTCGCCCGTCAAGTCAAGATCGACGGCTTTCGCCCCGGCAAGGTGCCGATGAACATCGTGGCACAACGTTATGGTTATTCCACCCACTACGAAGTCATGAACGACAAGGTGGGCGAAGCTTTTGCAGCTGCCACCAATGAAGCCAAGCTGCGTGTCGCTGGTCAGCCCCGTATCTCTGAAAAAGAAGCCTCTCCAGAGGGCCAAATGGCTTTCGAGGCGATTTTCGAGGTGTACCCTGAAGTCAAGATGGGTGACTTGGCCAGCATTGACGTGGAAAAAGCTTCTGCTGAAGTGACCGATGCCGCCATCGACAAAACCATTGAAATCTTGCGCAAACAGCGTCGTACCTTCGCGCAGCGTGGGTTGACGGGGGCGGCTGAGGACAGTGACCGCGTGACCATTGACTTTGAAGGCAAGATTGACGGAGAGCCTTTTCAAGGCGGCAAAGCCGAAGACTTTCAGTTCTTGCTTGGCGAAGGCCAAATGCTCAAGGAATTTGAAGATGCGGTGCGCGGTATGAAGTCGGGCGAAAGCAAAACCTTTCCGCTGAATTTCCCCGCCGACTACCACGGCAAAGAAGTGGCGGGCAAACAAGCCGACTTCTTGGTGACTTTGAAAAAGGTTGAAGCAGCTCACATGCCAGAAGTGACCGACGAGTTGGCCAAGTCCTTGGGCGTGGCTGATGCCACCGTAGCAGGCTTGCGCGCTGACATCAAAAACAACTTGGAGCGCGAAGTGAAGTTCCGCTTGCTGGGCCGCAACAAGCAAGCTGCTTTGGACGCTTTGGTGACTGTCGCTGAACTCGATTTACCCAAGGCCAGCGTGCAAGCTGAGCTGGACCGCATGATCGAAGGCGCCCGTGCAGACTTGAAAGCACGTGGCATCAAAGATGCTGACAAAGCCCCCATCCCTGACGACGTGTTCCGCCCACAAGCTGAAAAGCGCGTTCGCATGGGCTTGGTGGTGGCTGAGTTGGTGCGCAATCATGAGTTGCACGCCACAGCTGAGCAGATCAAAGCGCACATCGAAGAGTTGGCCTCAAGCTACGAAAAACCTGCCGATGTGGTCAAGTGGTATTACAGCGACATGAGCCGTTTGGGCGAAGTTGAAGCCATCGTCATTGAAAACAATGTGACCGACTTCATCTTGTCTAAGGCGAAAGTCACGGCCAAAGCCGTGTCATTCGACGAATTGATGGGCCAATCCTGATCTGTCTTCGTCAACAAGGAAACACTATGAGCGCACTGGACACACAAGCCCTGGGAATGATTCCCATGGTGATCGAGCAGTCGGGCCGCGGCGAGCGGTCTTATGACATTTATTCACGCCTGCTCAAAGAGCGCGTGATCTTTTTGGTCGGTCCAGTCAACGACCAAACCGCCAATCTGGTGGTGGCGCAGTTGTTGTTTTTGGAAAGCGAAAACCCTGACAAAGACATTTCGCTCTACATCAACTCACCTGGCGGCTCTGTGAGCGCGGGCATGGCGATTTTTGACACGATGAATTTCGTCAAGCCTCAAGTCTCCACCCTGTGTATTGGTATGGCCGCCAGTATGGGCGCGTTCTTGCTGGCTGCAGGCGAGAAGGGCAAGCGCTTCTCGTTGCCTAATTCGAAAGTCATGATTCACCAGCCCCTTGGCGGTACGCAAGGCCAAGCCACCGAAATCGAAATTCACGCCCGTGAAATTTTGAAAACACGTGAGCAGCTCAACCGTATCTTGGCTGAGCGTACAGGGCAACCACTTGAGAAAATCGAGCGTGATACCGAACGTGACTACTACCTGAGTGCTGACGAAGCCAAGGACTACGGCTTGGTCGACCAAGTGATCAACAAACGCGCCTAATACGCAGCGTTTGGTTTCTAAGGCGGCGTCTTTTTTGGGTCATCGTACCCATAAGCGCCGCTTTTGATTTGGGTATCATCGACTCAACATTTTTTAGCACCTTCTCAAAGCAATTTCATGGCCGACAAAAAAGGCGCTTCTGGCGAAAAAAACCTCTACTGTTCTTTCTGCGGTAAGAGTCAGCACGAGGTAAAAAAGCTCATTGCAGGACCTTCGGTCTTTATTTGCGATGAGTGCATCGATTTGTGCAACGAGATCATTCGAGACGAGTTGCCTGCTGGCGATCTGGCCGCAGAGACACGCGGTGATTTACCTACCCCGGCAGAAATCAAAGCGAACCTTGACAACTACGTCATTGGACAAGAGCCTGCCAAACGCACCTTGGCTGTGGCGGTGTACAACCACTACAAGCGCTTGAAGCACAAAGAAGGCGCTAAAAAAGAAGATGTCGAGCTCTCCAAAAGCAACATCTTGTTGATCGGCCCTACCGGGTCTGGCAAGACCTTGCTGGCCCAAACCATGGCACGCATGTTGGACGTGCCGTTCGTCATGGCCGATGCCACCACCTTGACCGAAGCCGGTTACGTCGGTGAAGACGTTGAAAACATCATTCAAAAATTGCTGCAAAGCTGCAACTACGACGTTGAGCGCGCGCAGCGTGGCATTGTGTACATCGACGAAATCGACAAGATTTCGCGCAAATCTGACAACCCATCCATCACCCGCGACGTATCAGGTGAGGGGGTGCAGCAGGCCTTACTCAAGTTGATTGAGGGCACCATGGCCAGCATTCCACCGCAGGGTGGGCGCAAGCACCCCAACCAAGACTTTTTGCAAATTGACACGACCAACATCTTGTTCATTTGTGGCGGTGCATTTGCCGGTCTTGAGAAAGTGATCGAAAGCCGTACCGAAGCTTCCGGCATTGGTTTCGGTGCCACGGTCAAGAGCAAAGAAAGCCGCAGCTTGACCGAAGTGTTCGGTGAGGTGGAACCGCAAGACATCATCAAGTTTGGGTTGATTCCAGAACTTGTGGGTCGTATGCCTGTGGTGGCGACCTTGGCCGAGTTGACAGAGGACGCCTTGGTGCAAATCTTGACTGAACCCAAGAATGCCTTGATCAAGCAATACGGCAAGCTGTTTGCGATGGAAGGCGCTGAGCTTGAAGTCCGCCCCAGTGCCCTGCGAGCAATTGCTAAAAAAGCCTTGGCGCGTAAAACTGGTGCCCGAGGTTTGCGTTCCATCCTTGAACAATCGCTGATCGACACCATGTTCGAATTACCCAACACAACGAATGTCGAGAAAGTGGTGGTTGAAGAAGCCACCATCGACGAAAATAAACCCCCTTTGTTGGTGTACCGAGAGGCCGCCAAAAAGGCCTAAAAGATTCATCTCGGGGACGGCGAAAGTGCTTGTCCCCTTTTTATTGGAAGGCTGACCATGTCTGGACAACCCCCGCTGCCTGCTACCCCGATCGATCTGCCACTGCTGCCCTTGCGCGATGTGGTGGTGTTCCCGCACATGGTGATTCCGCTGTTTGTCGGGCGCCCCAAGAGCATCAAAGCGCTCGAATCTGCCATGTCCGCGGATCGGCGCATCATGCTGGTGGCTCAAAAAGCTGCCGCCAAAGATGAGCCATCCGTCGCTGATATGTTCGAGGTCGGGTGCGTTTCCACCATCTTGCAAATGCTCAAACTGCCTGACGGCACTGTCAAAGTGTTGGTCGAGGGGCAGCAACGCGCACGCGTAAACGGTATCGAAGATGGCGAATCGCATTTCACGGCCAATTTGACACCTGTGGAGGTGCTCGCCGCCGAGACCGATAGCGAGGTTGAAGCTCTGCGCCGCGCTGTGATGCAGCAGTTTGACCAGTACGTCAAACTGAACAAAAAGATTCCTCCAGAAATCTTGACCTCCATTGCCAGCATTGACGATCCCGGTCGTTTGGCCGACACCATCGCGGCGCACTTGCCACTCAAGTTAGAAAACAAGCAAGTGGTGCTTGATTTGGCTTTGGTGCGTGATCGTCTGGAAAATCTGTTCGAGCAACTCGAACGGGAAGTGGACATCCTCAACGTTGATAAAAAAATCCGTGGCCGTGTGAAACGCCAGATGGAAAAAAACCAACGCGATTTCTACCTCAACGAGCAAGTCAAAGCCATCCAAAAAGAATTGGGCGAAGGCGAGGAGGGTGCAGACATTGAAGAGATCGAGAAAAAGATCAAAGCTGCACGCATGCCTGTTGAGGCCCGCAAGAAGGCTGATGCAGAGCTGAAGAAACTCAAGCTCATGTCTCCTATGTCGGCTGAAGCCAGTGTGGTGCGTAACTACATTGATGTCTTGGTGGGCTTGCCTTGGAGCAAAAAAACAAAAATCAAACATGACTTGGGCAATGCCGAAGACGTGCTCAACGAGGACCACTACGGGCTCGACAAGGTCAAAGACCGCATCTTGGAATACCTCGCGGTTCAGCAACGCGTTGACAAAGTCAAAGCCCCTATCTTGTGCTTGGTGGGACCTCCTGGCGTGGGTAAAACCTCGCTTGGTCAATCCATTGCCAAGGCGACTGGGCGCAAGTACGTGCGCATGGCTTTGGGTGGCATGCGCGATGAAGCAGAAATTCGTGGCCATCGCCGCACCTACATTGGTGCGATGCCTGGCAAGGTCTTGCAAAGCTTGACCAAAGTGGGCACACGCAACCCCCTGTTCTTGTTGGACGAAGTGGACAAACTCGGAACAGACTTCCGTGGCGATCCATCCAGCGCTTTGCTCGAGGTATTGGATCCGGAGCAAAACAACAAGTTTGGGGATCACTATGTTGAAGTCGACTACGACCTCAGCGACGTGATGTTTGTTGCTACATCCAACTCAATGAACATTCCCCCTGCGCTGTTGGACCGCATGGAAGTCATTCGACTGTCGGGCTACACCGAAGACGAAAAAACGCACATTGCCATGAAATATCTGCTGCCTAAGCAGATGAAAAACAACGGTGTGAAAGACGAAGAGTTGGTGGTGGACGAGTCTGCTGTGCGCGATATCGTGCGCTACTACACAAGAGAAGCAGGCGTTCGTTCGCTCGAACGCGAGTTGTCCAAGATTTGTCGCAAAGTGGTCAAGGCCTTGCTGCTCAAACAAATGAAGCCACAGGTCAAAGTGGATGCTGACAATTTGCCCGACTTCTTAGGGGTGCGCAAATACACCTATGGTCGTGCAGAACAGCAAAACCAAGTGGGGCAAGTGGTGGGTCTGGCATGGACGGAAGTTGGAGGCGACTTGCTCACCATCGAGGCTGCCATCATGACGGGCAAGGGCACCATCACACGCACAGGCTCTTTGGGCGATGTGATGAAAGAATCTGTTGAAGCCGCTCGCACCGTCGTGCGCAGCCGAGCACGTCGTTTGGGTATTTCTGACGACTTGCTTGAAAAACGCGATATTCATATCCACGTTCCAGATGGTGCGACCCCGAAAGATGGTCCTAGCGCAGGTGCTGCGATGACCACTGCTTTGGTTTCGGCCTTGACAGGTATTCCTGTGCGCGCTGATGTGGCAATGACCGGTGAGATCACGCTGCGCGGTGAGGTGACAGCGATTGGCGGTCTCAAGGAAAAACTCTTGGCTGCTCTACGCGGTGGGATTAAGACGGTGTTGATCCCAGAAGAGAACATCAAAGATTTGCAAGAGATCCCCGAAAACGTGAAAAACGGCTTAGAAATCGTGCCTGTCAAGTGGATCGACAAAGTGCTAGAGATCGCTCTTGAGCGTATGCCCACGCCGTTGCCTGACGAAGCGCCTGCTTTAGCGGCAACAGCGGCCACGGAAACGCCCAAAAACGAAGCGGTCAAGCATTGATTTTTGTAAGCGCTTGTGTTTCGCTTTAAAAACGCGTTACAATAGCGGCTCTGCGGGAATAGCTCAGTTGGTAGAGCGCAACCTTGCCAAGGTTGAGGTCGCGAGTTCGAGCCTCGTTTCCCGCTCCAAATTGACAAGGGAAGCAACCGCTTCCCTTTTTCGTCAAAGACATGGCGCGATAGCAAAGCGGTTATGCACCGGATTGCAAATCCGTTTAGCCCAGTTCGACTCTGGGTCGCGCCTCCAAATAAAAGCCGTTACTGATTGATGCAGTAACGGCTTTTGCATTTGACATCCATGCATGGTCGTGCACGCGAAAGTATTTCAAAAACACTGTAAATAAAAAAAGGCGCACTACCAAGCAATGCGCTGTGGATTTCATCACCAAGCCTGTGAACGCATCGGTGGTTCGTGCCCGTGTCAAGACACACCTGACCATCAAAAAGCAATCTGACATCATGAGTCATTTGGTTTTTCTGGATGGGCTGACGAGTGTTTACAACCGCCGGTATTTTGATCAGCAACTGCAAGTGGAAATGGCGCGTGCCAGAAGAACGAAAATCCCCCTTGCTTTGATCATTCTCGATATTGATTATTTCAAGCGTTACAACGACTTCTACGGCCATCAAGGCGGTGATGAATGTTTGCGAACCATTGCCAAGCAACTGCGCGCGAGTTTGAAGCGTCCTGCAGATTTGTTGGCGCGCTACGGCGGGGAGGAGTTTGTTTGCCTGCTGCCCGAGACGGATTTTGACGCCGCCATGTTGATTGCTAATCAGCTTGAACAAAGTGTCAGAGACTTGAAGATTGCGCACGAAAACTCTGAGGTTTCAAACATCGTCACCATCAGCCTGGGGGTGGCGGCTGTATCAGGCAACGCGTCTGTCAATGCGACGGCATTGTTGACCGCAGCAGACGCGCAGCTCTACTTGGCCAAGAGTTCAGGGCGCGCGTGCGTGTGCGGCTGTGAAGTCTCAATCTAAACGTCGCTGAGCGCTTTCAGCGCAACCCCTCGACACTTTTTGCCAGTGGCGACCAGCGGTCGATTTCGCTGCGCATGTAGCGGGTGAAGGTAGCCATGTCCCAGTCTTGGGTTTCAATGTTTTCTTTGGCCAACTGCTTCAGCGCAGCTTCGGTTTTGAGACCACGACGAACCTCGGCATTGATTTTTTCTGCAAGGGCAGGCGATATGCCGGCGGGACCTGACAAAGAAAACCATGTGGTCGAACTAAGTTCTGGGTAGCCTAGTTCTGCAAAAGTTGGCACATTGGGTTGATCGGGCAGACGTTTGCTTGCGCTGATGGCCAGTGCGCGTGCCTTGCCTGATTTGATGAATGCGCTGGCAGATGTGTAGGTCGTGAAGGTGACTGGAATCTGATTGCCAATCAAGTCGGCAATGGCGGGCGCAGCCCCTTTGTAATTGATGTGTGTTTGGTTGATGTTGGTGCGCTTGGCAAACAGCTCACCCACCAAATGCCCGTGTGTCCCGATGCCTGGTGAGCCCCAGCTCAAACCTTCTTTGAGGGTTTGGCTGTAAGCAATGAGTTCTTTGACTGAGTTCACCGGCAAGCTGGGATGGACCACCAACACCAATGGCGGCCCCCCGAGGTAGGCAATGTGTGTGAAGTCGTTGAGCGGGTCCATGCTTTTGTTGGACGCCGGAGCGATCACGTGCGAGCCAATGCCAGACACCACCAAGGTGTAGCCATCGGGGGCAGACTTGGCCACCATTTGGGAGCCGATCACACCGCCGCCGCCGCCTTTGTTGTCGACCACGAAGGGTTGCTTGAACACTGTTTGCAGGTGTTGTGCGATCAAGCGACCCAGCGTGTCGGATGTGCCTCCTGGCGCATAGGGGACCACGATGCGCACGGGTTTGTTGGGCCAGTCGGTGACGTTTGGCTGGGCTTGTAGACCACTGCAAACGAGCCACAAAATGGAGACGCACAGTATTTTTTTCAACACAACGATCCTTTTTGGATGGCTATTAAAAATTAACTGAAATGCTATCATCGTTCCAGAAAGAGGAATGATGTTCCTCTATAAGGAACAAGGAGACTTCTATGCTGAACGCTGAACAAAACGAGCTCGTCACACGCACCAACGCAGGCACACCGATGGGGGAGCTTTTTCGGCGTTACTGGTTGCCCGCCTTGTTGTCTGAAGAGCTGCCTGAGCCAGATTGCGAACCTGTCAGATTGCAACTGCTTGGCGAGCGTCTGATCACGTTTCGAAATACCGATGGGCAACTGGGCGTGATGGACGAGTTTTGTGCCCACCGAGGTGTGTCCTTGTGGTTTGGTCGCAATGAGGAAAACGGTTTGCGTTGTCCCTACCATGGCTGGAAGTTCGATATTCATGGTCAGTGTGTGGACGTTCCGTCTGAGCCTGAAGATAGCCAGTTGTGCAAGCGCATCAAGCTCAAGTCTTATCCCTTGGTTGAGCGTGGCGGGGTGATCTGGATTTACATGGGCCCTCCCGAGTTGCAGCCCGCTCTGCCAGAGTGGGAGTTCGCAACGGTGCCACGCAGCCACAGCTTCACCACCAAGCGTTTGCAAGAATGCAATTGGTTGCAGGCCTTAGAGGGCGGGATCGACTCTAGTCATGTGTCGTTCTTGCATCGGGGCGGGCTGAAGAACGATCCTTTGTTCAAAGGCTCCAAAGGCAACGACTACAACATGAACGACTTGCGTCCGCAGTTTGAAGTGGTCGACACCGACGGCGGTTTGTTGATTGGCGTGCGTCGCAAGGCTGAACCAGGCCATTCGTACTGGCGTGTCACACCTTGGATCATGCCTTGCTTCACCATGGTTCCGCCGCGCGCAGACCATCCGATTCATGGGCATTTTTGGGTGCCGATTGACGACGAAAACTGCTGGGCTTGGAGCTTTGACTACCACCCGACTCGACCACTTCACCAAGAGGAGGTGGATGCCATGCGCAACGGCGCTGGTATCCATTGCAAGTATGTGCCAGGCACGTTCATTCCCTTGGCTAACAAGACCAACGATTACCTCATGGACCGACAAAAGCAGCGCAGTGGCGAGCTGTACAGCGGCGTGGAGGGCATTGCGATTCAGGATGCCTCATTGCAAGAGAGCATGGGGCCGATCCAGGACCGCACACGTGAGCACCTGACCTTCACCGACCGGGGCATTGTGCAAACCCGCCGCCGGCTGATGGCCGCGGCCAAAGCGCTGGCTGAAAACGGCACGCCACCCCCTGGTAATTTGCCCGAGCAACAGAAAATCAGATCGGTTGCCACGGTTCTTCCAGACACGGCAATTTTTCATGAGGCTGCGCGCGATTCTTTTCGTGCCGAGCCCGGTAAACCGCACACGACGGTATGAAAACACTGGCAGCAGTTGCTCTTGCCACGACGCGCACAGAGCTGCGCGAGCTCGATGTGCCGGCTCCAGACGCGAGCGCGGGTATTTTGGAAGTCGTGACCACTGGGGTCTGCGGCAGTGATTGGGGTTACTACAGCAATTTGCCAGTCTCGCGTGGGCCGCTGGTTTTGGGGCATGAAACGGTGGGGCATGTGCGCGCGATTGGATCGATCGCGGCTGGCCGATGGGGCGTCAAAGAGGGCGACTTGGTGGCGCTGGAGGAGTATTTGCCCTGTGGACATTGCGAGCATTGCCGCAGTGGCGACTTCCGCTTGTGCGATGCCACCGATTGGCGCCTGGGAGGCCTGCGTTACGGCGCCACGGCTTTGTCGGTGTCTCCTGGCTTGTGGGGTGGTTTTGCACGTCATCAGTACTTGCATCTCAACACGGTGTTCCATCGGGTGCCAAGCGGTGTGTCGGCCCGTCACGCCGCGCTGGCTTTGCCGCTGTCGAACGGCATTGAGTGGACTTACTTGCAAGGCGGTGCGGGGCCTGGCCAAACGGTGTTGATCCAAGGACCGGGTCAGCAAGGGCTGGCGTGCGTGGTGGCTGCGCGTGAAGCTGGGGCCGAGCAGATCATCGTGACCGGACTGTCAAATCCGACGGACACGCAACGCTTGGCCATGGCCAAACGGTTGGGGGCACACCACACCATCGACATTGAGACCCATGATGTGTTGGAAACCGTGGCCGAGCTCACCCATGGACGCATGGTTGATTTGGTGATTGACTGTGCATCGGGTGGACCGCAATCGGTGGTGAGTGCGATTCGGCTAGCACGTAAAAAAGGCCGCGTCATCCTGGCTGGCCAGAAGCGTCAAGTGATTCCCGAGTTTGAAAGCGATCGCATCATTGCCAATTTCTTGACGGTCAAGGGCATGCGCGGCCACTCTTACCAGTCGGTGGAGTTGGCCTTGCAACTGATTGCTTCGAACAGACACAACGTGTGTGCCATGAGCACGCATGTGTTTGACCTTGGCCAAACCGATTTGGCCTTGCGTTCTTTGGTGGGGCAGGGCGTCGAGGGCGCTATTCATATGACGATTGATCCTTGGGCGTGATGCGCATGTCCAGCCCCCTTCCTGCTGCTGCGCTGTCGTCGGTGACCAATGCCTTGCGCTTGTTAAAGGTGTTCACCGCCGAAGAGCCAGAGTGGGGCATCACCGATTTGGCAAGGCATCTGGGTGTGGCCAAAAGCACAGTTCACCGCTTGGTGAGCAGTTTGGTGCTGGAGGGATTTCTGGAGCAAAACCAGGACAACGGTCGTTACCGTTTGGGCTTGCTGCTCTTTTCGATGGGGACGATGGTGCGACGGCGCATGGATGTGGCGGAGCAGGCTGCGGTGCACTTGCGCCATTTGGCGGAGCAATCCCAAGAGACCGTGCATTTGGCAGTGCTCAATGACGACGAAATTTTGTACCTGCGCAATATTGAAAGCCCGCATGCCATTCGACCAAGGTCTTATTTAGGGGTCAGGATGCCAGCTTTTTGTACCTCTGAAGGGCGTGCAATTCTGGCTCACAGCCCAGCTGCCGTGGTCACTCGTGTTCTTTCTGAAAAGTTAGTCAACAGGACGCCGTTCACGATCACCCACAAGAAAGTCTTGATGGCCAAGTTGGCAGAGGTTCTTGCGCAAGGCTATGCCGTGGATCAAGAAGAAAGCGAACACGCGATGTGTGGTGTCGCTGCCCCGATCTTTGGTGCGAATGGTGAAGTCGTGGCGGCTGTTGGCGTGGTGGGGCCAATACACCGATTAGGCAAGACTCAGTTGCGCAAGTTGGCCCCGCAGGTGACCCGCACGGCACAGACGATTTCAGCCCAACTTGGGTACGACAAGCGCGTGCCATGAAAAGCAAGCCGATCCCGGTTTGGTTGCTGACAGGTTTTTTGGGGTCTGGCAAAACAAGCTTGTTGCTGAATTGGTTGCGCGATCCGGCACTTGCCCATGCGGCCTTGGTGATCAATGAAATCGGTGAGGTCGGAATGGACAACACCTTGGTCGCCTCTGTGGTGGACAGTGCTTCTGTTCTGACTGGGGCTTGTGTGTGTTGTGCCGGTCTAGAAGGGCTTGAAGACACTTTGTCTGAGCTGTGGTGGGACCGGTTGTATCGTCGCCGACCCCGCTTTGATGCCGTGGTGATTGAGACCACAGGCGTGGCTGATCCTCGACCGATACAAGATGCCTTGCGTCGCCATCCATTCTTGCGCGAGCGTTATGCCTTGCAGTCCACGTTATCGACGGTGAGTGCCACCCATGGCTGTGCGCTGCTAGGCTCGTCTCAAGAAGCTGTGGCGCAAGTTCGTGCTGCGGATGTCTTGATCGTGACCAAAACCGATGCGGCTGATCCCAACGAGCTGATCGCGCAATTGATGTCCATGCATTCACAAGCCCATGTGCTGCGATCGGCGCATGCCGGGTTAGGTTGGCGTGATGTGTGCAAGGCCAGTCATCCGTTGCCTGCACCGTCAGATGATGCGTTGTCGTCATCGGTTGGCCCAGCCGTGCATTCGCATGCCTTGCATGCGGACTTTGTGTCCACCCAGGCGTTTGAGGACCTGGCTGCGTTGCAGGCCCAGTTGACGTCGTTGCTGTCGGGCGATTTGGTGCGCTTGAAGGGCATTGTGGCGTTGAAGAATGGGCAGATGTGTGCCGTTCAATGGTCTTGGTTGGACACCGCCCTCACGGTCACTGTGCATGAGGGTGTACCACCGGATCAATGGGGTGTGACGTGTATTCGCCAAGCAAAAAGCCACTGACTTGCGTCAGTGGCTTTGCCGGGTTAGAGCGTTTGCGCTAAGTCATAGCAGGGGCACGATCAACAAGGCCACGATGTTGATGATCTTGATCAAAGGGTTGACCGCTGGGCCTGCCGTGTCTTTGTAGGGGTCGCCCACGGTGTCTCCTGTGACAGCCGCTTTGTGCGCATCGCTGCCCTTGCCGCCGTGGTGGCCGTCTTCGATGTACTTCTTGGCGTTGTCCCAAGCGCCGCCGCCTGTGCACATGGAGATGGCGACAAACAGCCCTGTCACGATGGTGCCCATCAACAAACCGCCCAAGGCTTTGGGGCCAAGCACCACCCCGACCAAGATGGGGGCGACCACGGGCAGCAAAGAGGGGATCATCATCTCTTTGATGGCGGCTGTGGTCAGCATGTCCACAGCACGACCGTATTCGGGCTTGGCGGTACCTTCCATGATGCCGGGTATCTCGCGGAACTGGCGCCGCACTTCCTCGACCACCGCGCTGGCAGAGCGACCCACAGCCTCCATAGCCATGGCACCAAAGAGGTAAGGGATCAAGCCCCCGATGAACAGGCCGACGATGACCATCGGGTCAGACAAATCAAAAGTCACGGCTTTGCCCGCGCTCTCAAGCTTGTGGGTGTAGTCGGCAAACAGCACCAACGCGGCCAAACCGGCAGAGCCAATGGCATAGCCTTTGGTCACGGCTTTGGTGGTGTTTCCCACGGCGTCCAATGGGTCGGTCACGTCACGCACGCTGCTGGGCAATTCGGCCATTTCAGCAATGCCACCTGCGTTGTCGGTGATGGGGCCATAAGCGTCCAAGGCCACCACAATGCCCGCCATGCTGAGCATGGCGGTGGCTGCGGTGGCAACGCCGTACAGCCCCGCCAAACTGTAGGCTGCCACGATGGCGGCACACACCGACAGCACGGGCCAGGCGGTGGACTTCATCGAGACGCCAATGCCGGCAATGATGTTGGTGGCGTGTCCCGTGGTGGACGCTTGCGCCACATGTTTGACCGGTGCGTAGTCCGTGCCGGTGTAGTACTCGGTGATCCACACCAACGCAGCTGTCAGTACCAAGCCCACGGCACAGGCACCGAACAAACGCATTTGGGTGCCAGCGCCCAAGGCGTCATCGGGCATCATGGATTTTGTGACAAAGTAGAAAGCGATCAAGCTGAGCAAGCCCGCCACGATCAAGCCTTTGTAGAGCGCTGGCATGACGTTTTTCATGCCGGGGCTGGCCTTGACGAAGAAGCAGCCAATGATCGAAGCAATGATGGACACCCCACCCAGTACCAAGGGATAGAGCACGGCTTGGACTGGGGCGCTGGCGACCACCAAAGCGCCCAGCACCATGGTGGCAATCAGTGTGACGGCATAGGTCTCAAACAAGTCGGCCGCCATGCCCGCACAGTCGCCTACGTTGTCGCCCACGTTGTCGGCAATCACCGCTGGGTTGCGTGGGTCATCTTCTGGAATACCCGCTTCAACCTTGCCCACCAGGTCTGCACCCACGTCGGCGCCTTTGGTGAAGATGCCTCCTCCTAAACGGGCAAAGATGGAGATGAGTGACGAGCCAAAGGCCAATCCGATCAACGGGTTGAGCATTTCAGCCAAATTTTTGTCTGGGGTGAGGTTGCCATTGCCGACCAAGAACCAATAGAAGCCGCCGACCCCCAGCAGTCCGAGTCCTACCACCAGCATGCCAGTGATGGCCCCGCCTTTGAACGCGACATCCAGGGCTGGACCAATGCCATGGGTGGCCGCTTGCGCCGTGCGCACGTTGGCTTTGACGGACACATTCATGCCAATAAAGCCACACGCACCAGAGAGGACGGCACCGACCACAAAGCCGACGGCGGTTTGCATACCCAGAAAGAAAGCAATCAAGATGGCCAAGACCACGCCGACAAAAGCGATGGTTCGGTACTGGCGGGCCAGATAAGCTGCGGCGCCTTGTTGAATGGCCGCAGCAATTTCTTGCATGCGGGCATTGCCGGCGTCCATGGCGAGAATGGAAGATCGGGCCCAGAAACCGTAAACCACGGCAAGCAGACCACAACCAAGCGCAAAAAGAAGCGCAGTGTTGGCAGACATAAGAGAAGTTCTCCTCAGTGTTGTTTCCCAGGAAGGAGGTGCCAACGCTTGGGTTGCATAGGCGCCACCGCTGCGTTGCTTCCTCCAGCCACCGAGTCAAACCCTGCCGCTGTGATTGGCCAACTCGGCCACTTTAAAGCAAAGCTGGAGGGGCGAAAGGCCTGTGAAAGTAAAATCGGGGTTAATCCTTAGCGTTTCTTTCAACCTTCACAACGAGACACCATGTCCTTAGATAACGTCACTCCCGGTAAAAATGTCCCCGAAGCTTTCAACGTGATCATCGAAATCCCGATGAACGCGGATCCTGTGAAGTACGAAGTGGACAAAGAAACCGGTGCCATTTTTGTGGACCGTTTCATGGGTACCGCCATGCACTACCCCACCAACTACGGTTATGTACCCAAGACCATTGCTGGCGATGGTGACCCGGTGGATGTGCTGGTGATTACCCCATTCCCGCTGATCCCCGGCGTCGTGGTGTCATGCCGCCCGATCGGGATCTTGTTGATGGAAGATGAAGGCGGCCAAGACGGCAAAGTGCTGGCTGTGCCAGTGGACAAAATTTTGCCAATCTATAGCCATTGGAAAAAGCCCGAAGATATGAACGAGCTGCGCTTGCGCACCATCGCGCATTTCTTTGAGCATTACAAAGACCTTGAAAAGGGCAAGTGGGTCAAGGTCAAGGGCTGGGAAGGTCCTGAGTCGGCCAAGCAAGAAATTTTGGATGGCATTGCCAACTACAACAAGGCCCACGGCTGAGCCTTGCGCTGACTGACCGCTTTCTGCGGTCAGTTCACCATCACCAGCTTGCCCATCACTCCACGCGATCCCATCTCGGCGTAAGCCTGTTTGAGTTCTGACATAGGCAATGTGTGGTCGATCACGGGCTTGATCTTGCCTTGCTCGTACCACTGCACCAAGGTTTGCATCATGGCTGCATTGGCTTGCGGTTCGCGTCTTGAAAAGTCGCCCCAAAACACGCCGACGATGGAGGCACCTTTGAGCAGTGCCAAATTCCAGGGCAGGGCCGGTATGGGCCCTGCGGCAAAGCCCACCACCAAGTAACGGCCACGCCACGCGATAGACCTGAAGGCGGGTTCCGCCATTTCTCCACCAACCGGGTCATACACCACATCAGGGCCTTTGCCATCGGTCAGCGACTTCAAGGCTTCGCGCAAGTTTTGTGTGCTGTAGTTGATGGTGGCATCGGCCCCTTGCGACAGGCACAGCGCGCATTTGGTGTCGGTGGATGCGGCTGCAATGACACGTGCACCGGCTGCCTTGGCAATTTGAATGGCAGCGGTTCCTACGCCTCCCGCAGCACCGAGCACCAAGACGGTTTCTCCTGCTTTGAGTTGACCGCGATCTATCAACGCATGGTGCGATGTGGCGTAAGTCATGATGAAGGCGGCTGCGTCGACCGCAGGAAACCCCTCGGGCAGCGGCATGCACAGCTTGGCTGGGGCCAAGGTATGGGTGCCAAAACCACCCGTGCCACTCAAACAGGCCACCGATTGACCGATGCGCAAGTGGGTGACGCCTTCGCCCAGGGCTAGTACAACGCCTGCATATTCAGACCCAGGGACAAAGGGCAGGGGCGGTTTCATTTGGTATTTGTTTTGCACGATCAGCAAGTCGGGAAAGTTCAAACTCGCTGCCTCGATGTGAATCAGCGCTTGTCCAGGGCCGGGTGTGGGCGTGGGGAGTTCTTGCCAATTCAGGGCATCGACACCAATCGGGTTGCTACAAAGCCAGGCGTGCACACAGTTCTCCTTTGAATGGGTCTGCGGATGATAGGTGTATGGCATGCAACCCTACAATTCGTATCAATCCTCAAGGTTTCCATGAATATTCTGATTTGCAACGACGACGGTTACCAAGCGCCAGGGCTCGTGGCCTTGTATGAGGCGCTCAAAGATTTGGGTCATGTTGAGGTGGTGGCCCCCGAACAAAACAACAGCGCCAAGTCGAATGCGTTGACGCTGCATTCGCCGTTGTATGTGTACCAGGGGCTCAACGGTTTTCGCTACGTCAACGGCACGCCGGCTGATTGCGTGCATATCGCGCTCACGGGCTTGTTGGGCTACAAGCCTGATTTGGTGGTTTCTGGCATCAACGATGGCGCGAACATGGGAGATGACACCATTTATTCGGGCACCGTAGGGGCAGCCATGGAGGGCTACTTATTTGGTATTCCTGCCATTGCGTTTTCGCAAGTTGAGAAGGGCTGGGCCCATTTGGACGCAGCAGCTGTCACTGCACGCACCTTGATTCAACAATTGAGTCAGGATGGTTTGACTGGTGCCTCCCCTTGGTTGTTGAACGTGAACATTCCCAGTCGCCCGTTGGATCAAATCAAAGACGTCCGGGTGACCCGTTTAGGGCGCCGTCATGCGGCTGAGCGTGTGATCACGCAGGTCAATCCACGCGGTCAAACCATGTATTGGATCGGTAGCGCAGGGCGAGCCAAAGACGACAGCGATGGCACAGACTTTCACGCCACATTTCAAGGGCATCTCTCGGTGACTCCTTTGCATGTGGATCTGACTGAGCATGCCGAGTTGTCGGCGTGGGACCAGCGCTTGACCAAGGCAGTCGAATGAAGCAGCGCCCCAGTTTTCCTGCGCGTTTGGATGACGTGGGCAAGTCATCGGCCACGCCCAAAACCTTGCTGGGCGCGACACGTGTGCTGACCCCCCAATCGCCTTTACGTGCTAAGCCAAGTCCTATCGCCAGCCCGACGGGGGTTGGTTTGGATTCGTCAGCGGTGCGCGCTCGCATGGTGCAAAAACTGGCTGAACAAGGCGTGACAGACACGGTCGTGTTGGATGCCATGGGGCGAACCGAGCGGCACCGTTTTGTGGACAGTGCCTTGGTGAATCAAGCCTACGAAGACACCAGCTTGCCGATTGGTCTGGGGCAAACCATCTCCAAACCCAATGTGGTGGCTCGCATGATTGCGCTGTTGCGCGAGGCGCCAGGCTTGCAAGGTCAACCAAGCATGGGCCGTGTGCTGGAGATCGGAACAGGTTGTGGTTACCAGGCGGCAGTGTTGTCGCACGTGGCACGTGAGGTGTACAGCATTGAGCGTCTGCGCGGCTTGCATGACAAGGCACGTGAAAATCTCAGGCCTTTGCGTTTGCCCAATGTTCATGTGATCTTTGGCGATGGCATGTTGGGTTATGCCAAGGGCGCTCCCTACAGTGCCATCATTGCGGCGGCGGGGGGTGAGGCGGTGCCACAAGCTTGGATTGACCAGTTGGCGGTGGGCGGACGCATCGTTGCTCCCATGCAAACCACCAAAGGCCAGCAAGCGCTGGTGGTGATTGATAAAACGCCCCAGGGTTTGCAACAGAGTTTGCTCGAAGCAGTGCACTTCGTGCCTCTAAAATCTGGCATTGCTTGACATGGGAGAACCACGGATGTTGCGTGCTGGAATATGGGTGTTGCTAGCTTCCATGGCTGTTGTTGCCATGTCTGGTTGCGCCACCAAAGGGCGCCCCGCGCCCGTGGAAGACCGTACTTCTGGTGCCTCCGCTGCCGTGGTTCAAGCTTTGCCCGGTGCTGAGAACATGGGCAAACCTGGGTATTACACGGTCAAGCCAGGGGACACGTTGATTCGCATTGGCATGGACCACGGTCAGTCTTGGCGTGATCTGGTGCGCTGGAACAGCCTGGGCAACCCCAATTTGATTGAAACCGGACAAGTGTTGCGCGTCATACCGCCAAACCAGGACACGGGCGTGGTGGTGCGCCCAGTCTTGTCGTCCGCGCCTGTGCAAGCAACGCCTGCCAGTGCGGTGGCTTCTGCTCCGACGGTGCCAACAGCGTCTAAAGCTACAAACGCTGCAGCACCTGCTGCGCCAGACAGCGCCGAAGAGGCCTTACTTTTCAAGTGGCCCACACGTGGCAATTTGCTGGCTGGTTTTGACGAGGTCAAAAACAAAGGGCTGGACATTGCTGGCAAGGCAGGCGACCCGGTGCTAGCTGCTGCGGATGGACGCGTAGTCTATGCAGGGTCGGGTTTGCGCGGGTATGGCAACTTGATCATTCTCAAGCACAACAATACCTATTTGACGGCGTATGCCCACAACCAAACCTTGCTGGTCAAAGAAGATCAAGCCATCAAACAAGGTCAAAAAATTGCCGAAATGGGCAACAGCGACGCCGATCAGGTGAAGCTGCACTTTGAAATCCGCCGCCAAGGCAAGCCGGTGGATCCTGCCAAGTATTTGCCTGCCAACTGAGTCTGATATGTCGAACACGGCCGATACGGTGTGGCCTGAACACGCCTTGCACATTGAATCTATGGATCTGGACGCCCAAGGCGTGGCCCACCGCGCCGATGGCAAGGTGGTGTTTGTCGATGGGGCGCTGCCTTTTGAGGTGGTCAGTGCCAATATCCATCGCAAAAAAAACAATTGGGAGCAGGGCTCGCTGATCGAGGTGTTCCGTGAGTCTTCTCAACGCGTGACACCCGGTTGTCCGCACTTTGGTTTGCATGCGGGGGCTTGCGGTGGCTGCAAGATGCAGCATTTGGATGCAACGGCCCAAGTCGCCATCAAGCAACGCGCTGTGGAAGACAACCTTTGGCATTTGGGCAAAGTGAAAGCAGAAACTTTGTTGCGACCTATCCAAGGGCCAACCTGGGGATACCGTTACCGCGCGCGTTTTTCGGTGCGTTATGTGGTGAAAAAAGGGGTGGTTTTGATCGGTTTCCATGAGCGAAAAAGTCGCTATGTGGCCGATACCCAGCATTGCCCCATCTTGCCCGCACATGTCGAGGCTTTGTTGATGCCTTTGCGCGACATGATTGGGCGCATGCAAGCGCGCGATACCTGTCCTCAAATTGAATTGGCCTGCGGTGACAACGTGACGGCGCTGGTGCTGCGGCATCTGGAGCCGTTGAGTGATGCTGACTTGACCCGTTTGCGTGATTTTGCGGCGCAGCACGGTGTGCAGTGGTGGTTGCAACCCAAAGGGCCAGACACAGTGCGCTTGCTAGACGACCGTCAGGTCGAGCAACTCTCGTATGCCTTGCCTGAGTTTGACGTCACCATGCCGTTCAAACCGACCGACTTCACGCAGGTCAACCCTCATATCAACCGCGTGTTGGTGACCCGTGCATTGCGCTTGTTGGATGTTCAACCTCATGAGCGTGTGATTGACTGGTTTTGCGGTTTGGGTAACTTCACCTTGCCTTTGGCCACGCATGCGCGTGAGGTCTTGGGCATCGAAGGTAGCGAGGCGTTGGTGGCGCGCTCACGCGAGAACTTGGCCTATAACCAAAGCTTGCGCAGCACACCGTTGGCACCCACACAATTTGTGGCGCGTAACTTGTTTGAGATGACGCCTGAGTTACTCACGCAAGACGGTGTGGCAGACAAGTGGCTGGTTGACCCGCCGCGTGAAGGTGCCTTCGCGTTGGCACAAACCTTGGCCACGTTGAAAGAACAACCGGAGTTACGTCAAGGGTGGGTTCCCCCGAAGCGGATTGTGTATGTGAGCTGCAACCCAGCCACTTTGGCGCGCGACGCTGGCTTGTTGGTGAATGTGGCGGGCTACCGTTGTACGCATGCAGGTGCGGTCAATATGTTTCCGCACACAGCCCATGTGGAGAGCATGGCGGTCTTTGAGCTGTCTTGAGGACTTAGCCGCCATGTCTCAATGACGCATAAAAAAAGAGACCCGAGGGTCTCTTTTTTATGGTCAATCAAGTGCACTTATTCGCGTTCGCCACCAAAAATGCCCAGCAGGGCCAGCAGGCTTTGGAACACATTGATGACATCCAGATACAAGGTCAACGTGGCGCTGATGTAGTTGGTTTCGCCACCATCAACGATTTGTTTGAGGTCATACAGCATGAAAGCGCTGAAGATCAGCATGGACAACATGGAGATCGCCATCATGCCGGCCGAGGAGCCCACAAAGATGTTGATGATGCTGCCAACCATGAGTACCACCACACCGACCGTGAGCCATTTGGCCATGCCAGACAGGTCGCGTTTGATCACGGTGGCCAAGCTGGCCATCAAAAAGAACACACCCGCAGTGCCGCCAAATGCGGTCATCACCAACTCAGCACCGTTTTTGAAGCCCAACACCATGGCGATCATGCGCGAGAGCATCAAGCCCATGAAAAAGGTGAAGCCCAGCAGCACATAGACGCCTGTGGCGCTTTCTTTGGTGCGTTCAATGGCGTAGATGAAGCCAAAAGCACCTGCCAACATCAAAATCATGCCCATCACACCCGACAGCGCGTAACTGATGCCTGTGGCAACGCCAACCCAAGCCCCCAGGACGGTGGGCAGCATGCTCAGTGCGAGCAGCCAGTAGGTATTGCGCATCACCCGGTTGCGTTCTTGGGTGGGTAGCACGCTGTAGTCAAACGCGTGGATTTGGTCGTTCATGTCACGGTCTCCTGAAACACCTGCACATGCAGATGGGCTGCATTTTAGGGCTGTGTGGCAGAAATCAAGGACTCCCTACTTTTTTGCAGGGTTCTTTTGTGTTGTATGCAGGTAAGCAATAAGCAACGAGCCAGTATGCTCTGCGCCTGTCATTCAACCTTGATACCTAGACCCATGAAAATCAAACACGTTCTCGAATCTGTCGACATCAAAGCCATTGCTGCTGCTGCAGAAGCAGAAGCGCTTAAAAATAACTGGGCCGTGACCATTGCCATCGTGGACGATGGCGGTCATTTGTTGGCCTTGCAGCGCTTGGATGGCGCCCCTCCTTTTTCTGCCCACATGGCCCCAGCCAAGGCCAACACGGCAGCGTTGGGCCGTCGTGAAAGCAAAATTTATGAGGATGTGATCAATGGCGGACGCGTGGCATTTTTGAGTGCGCCAGATTTGAACGGCATGCTCGAAGGCGGTGTGCCAATCATGAAAGATGGTCAATGCATTGGTGCGGTGGGCGTGAGTGGTGTCAAGTCCAACGAAGACGCACAAATCGCCAAGGCGGGTATTGCCGCCATTGGCTTGTAAACCGGCGTTTCAGTAAATCAGTCGTTCAGGACTGATTTCTTGCAGGATGGTGGTGGCGATCTCTTCGATGCTTTTATGGGTCGTGGAGAGCCACCGTATGCCTGCTCTGCGCATCATGGCTTCGGCTTCGGACACTTCGGCGCGGCAATTGACCAAACTGGCGTACTTGGAGTGAGGACGTCGTTCGTTGCGAATTTCGCTCAGGCGCTCGGGTTGAATCGTCAAGCCGAAGATTTTTTTCTTGTGTGGCATCAACGCCGGTGGCAGCTGACGGCGTTCAAAGTCTTCGGGGATCAACGGGTAATTGGCAGCCTTGAGTCCATATTGCATGGCCAGGTACAGGCTGGTAGGCGTTTTCCCGCTGCGGCTCACACCCACCAAAATCACATCGGATGATTCCAAATCCCGATTGAGCTGCCCATCGTCATGTGACAGACTGAAGTTGATCGCCTCAATTCGGTCGTGGTATTCCTTACTTTTGCTGACATCTGAAAACCGACCAATGCGGTGGTTGGAGGTGATGCCAAGTTCTTGTTCCAAAGGATTCACGAAGGTGCCAAACATATCGAGCAACATGCCTTTGCAGCCTTCGGTGATGACGTTGAGGACTTCCATATTCACCAGCGTGGTAAAGACTATTGGCTTGCGCCCCTCCACCTCGGCTGTGTGGTTGATTTGACGCACTGCTTGGTGGGCTTTATCGACCGAGTCCACAAACGGCAGACGGACATGGCGGAATTTCAGTTCAAACTGCGCCAAGATGGCATTTCCAAATGTTTCGGCGGTGATGCCGGTGCCATCTGAGACGAAAAAAACGGTGGGGTTTGGCATGAAAACTTTCTGTGTTGGCGACCTACAATGAGTCATTATCCAAATTTAGCCATGTGCCAAGCCAACCCCTTCCAAGAATTACAAGGTTGCAGCCGCTGCATGGCGCCGTCGGTTTTAACTTCTGGAGCTTTCCCATGTCTGCACTTTTCAGCCCGACCGCCCTGGTCGTACCGTTTGAAAACCTGAGAATGACCGACGTCGAGTCGGTAGGCGGTAAAAACGCCAGTCTCGGCGAGATGATTTCGCAACTTCCCTCTGGGGTTCGCGTGCCTACAGGCTTTGCCACTACGGCGCACGCCTTCCGTGAGTTTTTGCAATACGACGGGTTGACTGAGCGGATCAATGCCCGCTTGGATGCCTTAGATACCGATGATGTGCGCGCTTTGGCCGAAGCCGGGGCAGAAATTCGCGCGATGGTGGAAGCACAACCTTTTCCCGCAGATTTGGAAAAAGCCATTCGCGACGCTTTTGCCACCCTGTCTGCAGGCAACACAGACGCAACTTTTGCGGTGCGCTCATCAGCCACAGCCGAAGATTTGCCTGATGCCTCTTTTGCAGGGCAGCAAGAAACCTTCTTGAACGTGCATGGCATTGAGGATGTGCTGCACAAGATGAAAGAGGTGTTTGCCTCGCTCTACAACGACCGTGCCATCAGCTATCGCGTGCACAAAGGTTTTGCCCATGCGGATGTGGCTTTGTCGGCAGGGGTGCAACGCATGGTGCGCTCAGACCTGGGTGCAGCAGGCGTGATGTTCACCATTGACACCGAGTCTGGTTTTGAAGATGTGGTGTTCATCACGTCAAGCTATGGCTTGGGTGAAACCGTGGTCCAGGGAGCCGTCAATCCTGATGAGTTTTATGTTCACAAGCCTATGCTCAAGGCGGGCAAGCGTGCGGTGATTCGTCGTAATTTGGGCTCTAAGTTGATCCAGATGGAATTCACCACGCCGGAAGAGAAAAAAGCTTCTGGCAAACTGGTCAAAACCACCGATGTGCCCACGGAATTGCGCAATCGTTATTCCTTAACGGATGCGGATGTCGAGCAGCTGGCGCACTATGCTTTGGTGATTGAACAGCACTATGGCCGTCCGATGGACATCGAATGGGGCAAAGATGGCACCGATGGCCAGCTCTATATCTTGCAGGCCCGCCCAGAAACGGTGAAAAGCCAGCAAAAGGGCCAGTCCGAATTTCGCTACAAACTCAAAGGTCATGGCACGGTGCTGGCCGAAGGGCGTGCGATTGGTCAAAAAATTGGCACGGGCCCCGTGCGCTTGGTACACAACATCAGCGAGATGGACAAAGTTCAAGCGGGCGATATCTTGGTCACGGACATGACAGACCCCAACTGGGAGCCCGTGATGAAACGCGCCAGTGCCATCGTGACCAACCGTGGTGGTCGTACGTGCCATGCCGCCATCATTGCGCGCGAATTGGGTATTCCTGCGGTGGTGGGGTGTGGCGATGCCACTGAACGACTCAAAGATGGCACGTTGGTCACAGTCAGTTGCGCTGAGGGCGACACAGGCTTGATTTACGACGGTTTGCTGGAAACCGAAGTGACCGAAGTTCAGCGTGGCACCATGCCCGACATCAAGACCAAGATCATGATGAACGTGGGTAACCCCCAGCTGGCCTTTGATTTCTGCCAGCTACCCAATGAAGGGGTGGGTCTGGCACGCCTGGAGTTCATCATCAACAACAACATCGGTGTGCACCCCAAAGCGATTTTGGATTACCCCAATGTGGATGCAGATTTGAAAAAAGCTGTTGAATCTGTGGCACGCGGACACGCCTCTCCCCGCGCTTTTTATGTCGACAAGGTGGCCGAAGGTGTGGCGACCATCGCTGCGGCTTTTTGGCCCAAGCCCGTGATCGTGCGTTTGTCTGATTTCAAATCCAACGAGTACCGCAAGCTGATTGGCGGTAGCCGCTACGAGCCCGAAGAGGAGAACCCCATGTTGGGTTTCCGTGGTGCAGCACGTTACATCAGCGAAGATTTTGGTGAAGCGTTTGCGATGGAGTGCGAGGCCATGAAACGTGTGCGCCAAGATATGGGCTTGAGCAACGTGCAGGTGATGGTGCCTTTTGTGCGCACGCTCAAGCAAGCCGAGCGAGTCACCCAGTTGTTGGCAGATCACGGCTTGAAGCGCGGAGAGAACGAGCTCAAAGTCATCATGATGTGCGAGGTGCCGAGCAATGCCATCTTGGCTGATGAGTTCTTGCAGTATTTCGATGGCTTTTCCATTGGTTCTAACGATTTGACCCAGCTCACGTTAGGCCTGGATCGCGATTCAGGCTTGGAGTTGTTGGCGGCAGACTTTGATGAGCGCGATCCAGCAGTGAAGGCTTTGCTCACTCGCGCCATCAGTGCCTGTCTGGCACATGGCAAGTACGTGGGGATTTGCGGCCAGGGCCCCAGCGATCACCCCGATTTCGCACATTGGTTGGCAGATCAGGGCATCAGCTCGATTTCACTCAACCCTGACAGCGTGATTGAGACTTGGAAGTCGTTGGCTAAGTAGGCCTGCCTGTGACCTAGACGAGACGCACCTCAGGGCAATCCTGAGGTGCGTCTTGCTTTTTAACTGTTACAAATCAACTGTGATGCATCAGCAAATCCAAGCCTCTGCCGACGACCTCGATGTGCCAACCCATGAAGTGGCTGCACCTGAGGGCTTACGTCATCGCACGCGAGTTGGCCTGTGCTTGTTGGTTTTGATCACCGTCGTTGCGCTCGCTGTGGCGTGGTGTTGGCCTGAGCGCACAGCGCTGCACTTCTGGCTGGTCGCGCAAGCATTGCCGGTTTTTTATGCAGTCTTGGCATGGTGGTGGGCGCGTGAACCTGTGGAGGCTGAGCATGGGCTTTAGACCTTGGCGGTGGCGTCTGGTCTTGGCGGGATTGATGGGGGTGACCGTCTTGTCGCTAGGTCTTTGGCTGGCGGACTTGCTGGGGGTCTCTAAATCCCTGATCAATGGATTCTTTTTGGTGGTGTCGATCATTGGTTATGCCGTGATTGGCATGTTTTGTCGTACCGGTAACCCAGAAGAGTATTACGTGGCTGGACGTCGCGTCAGTGCGCCGTTCAATGGTATGGCCACCGCAGCAGATTGGATGTCTGCTGCCTCGTTTATCGGGTTGACTGGGCTGTTGCTTTCTGATGGTTTTGTAGGGGATGGACACCATGCGGGGGGCTTGGCCTATGTCTTGGGGTGGACCGGGGGTTTTTGTCTTTTGGGGTTTTTGTTTGCTGCGAAACTGAATGCCTCATCTGCCATCACTATTCCTGACTTTTTAGGCCAACGGTTCCAGAGTCCGTCCGTTCGGTGGTTGGCTGCATGGGGTGCCATTTTGTGCTCCAGTATTTATCTGATTGCACAGATTTATGGCATCGGTTTGGTGGCTTCCATGCTGTCTGGGCTGACGTTTGAATTAGGCGTTTTCTTGGCATTGGGTGGGATTTTGCTGTGTTCTTTTCTGGGGGGCATGCGCGCGGTCACCTGGACCCAGGTGGTGCAGTGCGTGGTCATCGTGGCATCGATGCTGGCTTTGGGCGTTGCTGTGTCGTGGAAAACGCAGGGGCACCCTGTGTTGGCTGTGGCGGCGGCGCAGTCATTGCAAACCATTGAGCGTCGAGCCAAAGAGATTGAGGCTGATCCAGCAGAGCAGCGCACACGGCAGGCGATTGCTTTGCGAATTCGTGATCTAGATTCAAAAATCGCCGATCCCGTGGCTGCACGCACCATTGAGCGTCAAGTCATTGCTCGACAAATTGCGCGGGCTAAAGCGGATAACGCGCCTTTGCGCGAGATTCAAGCTTTGGAAGCCAATCCAGCCTGGCGAGAGGTCGGGGTAGAGCGTTTGACGCAAGCGTGGTGGACCGAGCGTGAGCAATTGATACAAACACTCAATCGTCCGGTGGGTTTTCAAGCGGCTGATCTGCATGGCTTGAATCAAGGGTGGGTGAACACGGTTGCGCTGGTGTTTTGTTTGATGGTGGGGACTGCGGCACTGCCTCATGTGCTGGTTCGTTCCTATACGGCATCAAGTCCTACACAAGCCCAGCGTTCGGTAGTTTGGGCGCTGTTTTTTATCGTAGTGGTGTATCTGTGTGCTTCGGCGTTGGCGGTTCTGATCAAGTCGTTTGTCTTGACGGAATTGGTGGGGGTGAATTTAGACCAATTGCCGGATTGGGCTGATCGACTCAAATTGCGCAAACTGGCCTTGCTCACTGTTCAAGACTACAACCACGATGGCATTGTGCAGTTTTCAGACGTTCGTTTGTTCAACGACTACGTGGTGTTGGCAGTGCCGGAGATTGCACGTTTATCCCCGGTTTTTACAGGCCTGATTGCCGCCGGTGCATTGGCTGCTGCGTTGTCTACCGCAGACGGTCTCTTGTTAACCATCTCTAATGCTTTGGCGCAAGACTTGTACTTCCAAACAGCCGCGCCACAAGCCCCAGCATTGCGACGTGTGATGTTGTCAAAAATTTTGCTCATGGTGGTGGCATTGCTGGCGGCGTGGTTTGCTACCAATCGACCTGTCAACATTTTGTTTTGGATTACCTGTGCTTTTTCGTTGGCGGCATCCACCTTTTTCCCCGTCTTGCTGCTAGGGCTATATTGGCCCGCAATGAACCGTGTGGGGGCCATCGCAGCGATGGCGTCGGGCTTGGGGGTTTCTTTTTACTACATCGTCTCTAATCACCCCTGGGTTCAGATGAGGCTGCAGCTGAGCCCTCAGGACACAATTTGGTGGGGCTTGGATCCAACTTGTGCGGCCGTTTTTGGTGTTCCGATGGGGTTGTTTTTGGGGTACGTCTTCAGTCAAGCCTCCGCTTCGAAAAATTGACTATAATGACAGGCTTTCCCTTGCTACACCACGTCTGACGCCGTGGGTGGCTTTAACCCTCAAGGAGTGTCCATGCGTCATTACGAAATCATTTTGTTGATCCATCCGGATCAAAGCGAGCAAGTCCCAGCCATGCTGGAGCGTTACAAAGGCATGATCACCGCAGGTGGTGGTGCTATTCACCGCATGGAAGACTGGGGCCGTCGCCAGCTGTCTTACATGATCAACAAGTTGGCCAAAGCCCACTATATTTGTTTGAATATTGAAGCTGACCAAGCTGTGATGTCTGAACTTGAGCATGCGTTCAAGTTCAACGACGCAGTGTTGCGCCACCTGACCGTTTTGAAGAAGAAAGCTGATACAGCGCCTTCTTCAATGATGAAAACGGTAGAGCGCGAAGAGGCTCGCAAAGCGCAACAAGCCGAATTCTCGGCTTAAGTTTTTGCGTTTTATTGCAAGGTGTGAATCACATTGTTTTGAACGCTTGCATCGCAGAGGTTTCGGCCTTGCGGTACACCCCAGCAGGGTTGCCTGCACTTGATTTGAGACTCGAACATGAGTCTGATATCGAAGAAGCGGGGCAGCAGCGCCAAGTCAAAGCAAGTGTCAAAACCGTTGCCGTGGGAAATCTTGCTGCGCAGTTGGCTCAGCAACCTCTTGGCAGTGTTTGGCAGTTCACGGGCTTCTTAGCCTCACCACGCAATAGCAAAAACGTCGTCCTTCACATTCAAAATTTTCAGCAAATTTCATAGAAAGCCCAGATCATGGCTACGTTCAAGAAATTCAACAAAGACAAGCGCCCCAAGCGCAACACGCAATCTCTGCTGTTCAAGCGCAAGCGCTTTTGCCGCTTCACCGTCACTGGCGTGGAAGAGATTGACTACAAAGATGTCGACACTTTGCGTGACTTCATCGCCGAAAACGGCAAAATCATCCCCGCTCGTCTGACCGGCACCCGTGCCATTTACCAGCGTCAGCTCAACACGGCCATCAAGCGTGCACGCTTTCTTGCCATGTTGCCCTACAGCGACCAGCACAAAATTTAAGGAGAAACGACCATGCAAATTATTCTGCTCGACAAGGTCGTGAACCTCGGCAACCTGGGCGAAATCGTCAAGGTGAAAGATGGCTACGCACGTAACTTTTTGATTCCTTCTGGCCGCGCCCGTCGCGCCACAGAAACCGCTATCAAAGAATTCGAAGTACGCCGTGCCGAACTCGAAAAAGTGGCTGCTGAAAAGCTGGCTGCTGCACAAGCTCAAGGCGAAAAGTTGGGTGGTACAACCATCAAGCTGAGCCAAAAAGCTGGTGTGGATGGTCGCTTGTTTGGTTCTGTCACCAATTTCGACATTGCTGAAGAACTCAACAAGAACGGTTATGCCGTGGTTAAAGCCCAAGTGCGTATGCCCAATGGCCCGATCAAAGTGGTCGGTGACAGCACGGTCAGCGTGGCCTTGCACACCGATGTGGTGGTTGATATCACCGTGTCTGTGTACGGCGAAACAGCCTAAGTTTCTGCTACCCAGTCAAAAGCCGCTCCTTGGAGCGGCTTTTTCTTTTGATTTCCCCAAATAACCCACGCCTTATCCACAGGGTTATCCGATGACTTGGGTGGTCTCTGGGCTTAGGATGTCGTATTCACAGGAACCTTATGTCTGCTGTTTTATCTGGTCTTGAAGAAGGCTTCTCTGGCGATAAACAAATCGCTCAACTGCGCATTCCTCCGCACTCCATTGAGGCTGAATCCAGTGTGTTGGGCGGCTTGTTACTCGACAATGGTGCCTGGGACCGGGTGGGGGACTTGTTGGTCGATGGTGACTTCTACCGTTACGAGCACCGACAGGTGTATGCAGCCATTGGTGCATTGGTCAACGCCAGCCGTCCCGCTGACGTGATCACGGTATACGAACATTTACAGGCTCTGGGTAAGGCTGAGGAAATAGGGGGCTTGGGTTACTTGAATGCCTTGGCGCAGTATGTGCCAAGCGCTAGCAATATTCGTCGCTATGCCGAGATCGTGCGCGAACGTTCGATATTGCGCAAGCTGGTGAGTGCAAGCGATGAAATCGCCACCAACGCGTTCAATACCCAAGGTCGTGCGGTGGCTCAAATCCTAGATGAGGCCGAGCAAAAAATCTTCAATATTGGCGAAGAAGGCTCGCGCATGAAGCAAGGCTTTCAAGCCATGCCGCAGTTGGTGGTTGATTTGTTGGACCGTGTGCAGGAAATGGCCGACAACCAGAATGACATCACTGGCGTTCCCACTGGATTCTTCGACTTTGATCGTATGACTTCTGGTTTACAACCTGGTGATCTGATTGTGTTGGCTGCACGTCCGTCCATGGGTAAAACGGCTTTGGCGATCAACATTGCCGAGCATGTGGCCTTGAACGAAGGTTTGCCTGTGGCTGTGTTCTCGATGGAGATGGGTGCCTCACAGCTGGCAGTGCGTATTGTTGGCTCCATCGGTCGTATCGACCAAGGCCATTTACGTACGGGTAAGTTGAGTGATGACGAATGGCCGCGTCTGACGGAGGCCATTGAGAAGTTGCGCAATGTGTCATTGCACATTGACGAAACGCCTGGTTTGACCCCGAGTGAGTTGCGCGCCAATGCCCGTCGCCTGGCACGTCAATGTGGCAAGTTAGGCTTGATCGTGGTTGACTATTTGCAATTGATGAGTGGCTCAAACAGCAGTGGCGGTGATAACCGTGCCACTGAAATTGGTGAGATTTCCCGAGGCTTGAAAATGCTCGCCAAAGAATTGCAATGCCCCGTGATTGCTTTGTCTCAGTTGAACCGAAGCGTGGAGCAACGTACAGACAAGCGTCCCATGATGAGTGACTTGCGTGAGTCAGGCGCCATTGAGCAAGATGCAGACGTGATCATGTTCATTTACCGTGACGACTACTACAACAAAGAGTCCAAAGAGCCGGGTGTAGCAGAAGTCATCATTGGCAAACAACGTAACGGCCCAACAGGAACCGTGAAGCTGGCTTTCTTGAAGCCGCTGACCAAGTTCGAGAGCTTGGCCAGTGGGTACAACAACGGCGATTTCTAATTTTTAGAGTACATCGCTGGCGTAATCTGCCAGTCGTGAGCGTTCGCCACGTGCCAGGGTGATATGGCCTCCGTGTGGCCAACCTTTGAATCGATCCACAGCATAGGTCAAGCCTGAAGAGCCTTCGCTCAAGTAAGGCGTATCGATTTGGGCCAGGTTGCCCATGCACACAATTTTGGTACCTGGTCCCGCACGTGTGATGAGAGTTTTCATTTGCTTGGGTGTCAAGTTTTGCGCTTCGTCAATGATCAGATACTTGTTCAGAAAAGTACGACCGCGCATGAAGTTGAGACTTTTGATCTTGATGCGGCTACGAATCAATTCGCTGGTGGCCGCACGGCCCCATTCGCCAGCACTCGTCTCGGTCTTGGCCAAAACTTCTAAGTTGTCATCGAGTGCGCCCATCCAAGGGCCCATCTTCTCTTCTTCTGTGCCTGGTAAAAAGCCGATGTCCTCTCCCACACTCACTGTGGCGCGGGTCATGATGATTTCGGTGTAGCGACGCTCATCCAATACCTGCGTTAAGCCTGCGGCCAAAGCCATCAAGGTTTTTCCTGTGCCTGCTGTACCGGTAAGGGTCACGAAGTCAATTTCGTGATCGGTGAGCAAGTTCATGGCGAAGTTTTGTTCGCGGTTGCGTGTGGTGACACCCCACACTGCATTTTTGAGGTGATTGAAATCTTTGAGAGTTTTCAGTACCACCGTTTTTCCGCGAATTTCAGTCACGCGGGCATACAAACTGGGTTCGCCCGGGGCTTCGAAATACACGAACTGGTTGATGTGCAACTCAGGCACGATAGGGCCGCTCAGACGGTAGAAGGTTTGACTGCCGCTCTGCCAGCTCTCTACCGATTTGGCGTGTTTGATCCAAAAGTCAGGCGGTAAGGCCAAAGCACCAGAGTACAACAAGTCGCCGTCTTCTAGCGTCTTGTCGTTTTGATAGTCTTCTGCGGCCAAACCCAACGCACGTGCTTTGACACGCATGTTGATGTCTTTGGAGACCAGAACTACTTCCCGCGGTGCATATTGCACACGCAAGGCGTCGACGACTCCCAGAATTTGGTTGTCGGCCTTTCCTTGTGGCAGGCTGGCAGGCAAGTTGAAATCCAATGCCTGGGTTTGAAAGAATAGTCGTCCACCGACTTGGCGGTGGCCTGTGCTGTCGAGTTTCAGACCCGTTGCAATGTCGGCACCATGGGTTGCAACCAGAGCATCCAAGGTTCGGCTTGTTTGGCGTGCGTTACGCGCCACCTCGGTCATGCCTTTCTTGTTGCTGTCGAGCTCTTCCAGCACGATCATCGGCAAGAAGATGTCGTGTTCTTCAAAGTTGAACAGGCACATTGGATCGTGCATCAACACATTGGTGTCAAGCACAAACAATTTGCTGGGGCCTGGGCGTTTGGCTTTCTTTGGGGCCGCAACCACCTCAGAGGCCGAACGCTCAGCATGGCGGCGGCGTTCTTGCTGTCGCGGTTTGCTGCTGTGGCGAATAGTTTCTACAGGTTCTGGGGTTGAAACTTCTTCTGCCGTGACGCCACCTGTCGTGCGATCGAATGCTTCGATGGAAGATGTTGTGCTTGATGCGCCTTCTGTCTCGTCGTAATGCGCCACAGAACGTCGCGTTGCGCGAGGCTTTGCGGAGGCGTCCAGTGCTTCGGTGTTCAGTAAGGCAGCGCGTTTGGTGGGGGCGGGAGGCAGTGGCATGTGGCGATCGGGGGAGAGGGTTAAAACACAAGCATGAGGCTTAAAAAGCGCAAAAGCCGCCTGGAGGCCAAGGCGGCTTTTGTGGGTGAAACGTGTTCGCTTCTTTCAGCATCATGGGGCCACTATACCTGAGCCCTATGACGTTTGGTGAATTGGGCTGGTTCAGCCGCCTGCCTTTTTCAGTGCCTTGACCGCTTTGAGCACATCGTCCACATGGCCAGGGACTTTCAATCCGCGCCATTCTTCTTTCAGCAAGCCATCGGCGCCAATCAGGAATGTGCTGCGTTCAATGCCTTTGACTTTTTTACCATACATGATTTTATTTTTGACCACGCCAAACATGTGGCACATCTTTTCTTCTGTATCGGCGATCAACTCGAAGGGCAGTTCGAGCTTGGTTTTGAAATCGTCGTGTGACTTCATGTTGTCTCGTGACACGCCAAACACAACTGCTCCGGCCTTGACGAAGTCTTTGTATTTGTCACGAAATTGCATCGCTTCGGTCGTGCAACCAGGCGTGTTGTCTTTTGGGTAAAAGTACAGCACCAGCATGTTGCCCGTGTGCGAGTTGTTAGACACCTTGATGCCACCTGTGGCATTGGCTTCAAATTCGGGAAGGGGTTTATTGACAACAATTGCCATAGCGCTTCAATCAGGTGTGACAGTAAAGACGGCCGATGGAGTGGGGCAACTGTCTAGACGCCCCCAGCGGCAACCCATTATTTTAACTTGAAATCAAAGGGACAGACAGATCGGGTCTCGATGTGTAGGTAATGCCTCACTCAGTCGCTGTTTTGACCTTCAATCAACAGTGCGGCGGCCACCTTGCGGCCTTCGCCCGCCAAGATGTTGTAGGTGCGGCAGGCTGCTTGGGTGTCCATTGTTTCGACGCCAATGCGCTTTTGCATCAAGCCTTGCATCCAGGCGGGTGACCCAAACCGCAGCAGCTTGCCGCTGCCGAATATCACCAACTCGACATCAAGCTCTGCCAGTTGTGCGAAATGTGAAGGGCCGAGGTCTTGAAAGTGTTCACAACCCCAATCAAACTGGGTGCCGTTGGATGCGATGACTACGCTGTGGTGAGTTTTTTCCCCTTGAATGGCGACCCATCCAGGGCCGTAGCCGGTGACAGATGGCACATCAAAGCGATCGGGTTGCAGTTTCATGGGCGGTTTGTCAATGTGTCGGTCTGAGAGGCGGGGTGTTCTGTGGTCAAATTATAGGTTTTCACCCGTAAAAGCGCCCTCGGAGGGACTTTGAAGAAGATCCAAAAATCCAACAAGCTGTCCAACGTCTGTTATGACATTCGCGGTCCCATCATGGACCGAGCCCGTCAAATGGAGGAGGAAGGCCACAAGATCATCAAGCTCAACATCGGCAACTTGGCCGTGTTTGGCTTCGATGCGCCTGAAGAAATTCAGCAAGACATGATCCGCAACTTGCCCAACTCGGCAGGCTACTCGGACAGCAAGGGCATTTTTGGTGCCCGAAAAGCAGTGATGCATGAGACCCAGAAGCAGGGCATCAAAGGCGTCACGCTAGACGATATTTATTTGGGCAACGGTGCCAGCGAACTGATTGTGATGGCTACCAACGCTTTGCTGAACAATGGCGACGAATTGCTGTTGCCAGCGCCCGACTACCCGCTGTGGACGGCCGCGGTTAGCCTGTCGGGCGGCACGCCTGTGCATTACTTGTGTGATGAAGCTAACGGGTGGATGCCAAGCATCGACGATATTCGCGCCAAGATCACGCCCAACACCAAAGGCATTGTGGTGATCAACCCCAATAACCCGACAGGTGCTTTGTATTCTGATGATTTGCTCAAGCAAATCGTGGCCTTGGCCCGTGAACATGGCTTGGTCATCTTTGCTGATGAGGTGTATGACAAGGTTTTGTATGACGGCGTCAAGCACACGCCCATTGCCAGCTTGAGCCAAGATGTGCTGACCCTGACCTTCAACTCTTTGTCCAAGAGCTATCGTTCATGTGGTTATCGCGCTGGCTGGTTGGTGGTGTCGGGCGACAAAAAGCCGGCGGTCGATTACATCGAGGGCTTGAACATGCTCTCCAACATGCGCTTGTGTGCCAACGTGCCTGGTCAGTGGGCCATCCAAACAGCTTTGGGGGGGTACCAAAGCATCAATGATTTGGTGGGCGAGGGCGGTCGACTGCGTAAGCAACGCGACTTGGCGTATGAGCTCATCAGCGCGATCCCTGGCGTGAGCTGTGTCAAGCCTCAGGCGGCCTTGTACATGTTCCCCCGCCTTGATCCCAAGGTTTATCCGATCAAAGATGATCAGAACTTTTTCTTAGAGTTGCTCCAAGAAACCAAAGTCATGCTGGTGCAAGGCACAGGTTTTAACTGGCCCAACACGGACCACTTTCGTATTGTGTTCTTACCGCACGAAGACGACTTGCGCGAAGCCATCGGGCGCATCGCCAAATTCCTAGAAAACTACCGTAATAAAAATTCCGCATGAAACCGATCCAAGTAGGCCTCTTTGGCATAGGCACCGTAGGCAGTGGCACTTTTGAAGTGCTCAAACGCAACCAAGAGGAAATCCAGCGCCGCGCAGGGCGCCCCATCCAAATCACCATGGTGGCTGACCTAGATGTGGCGCGTGCCAAATCCATCGTGGGGAGCACCGTTCAGGTGGTCAGTGATGCACGTCAGATCATTGCCAACCCCGAGATTGACATCGTGGTTGAGTTGATCGGTGGCTATGGTATTGCCAAGCAACTGGTGCTTGAAGCCATTGATGCAGGCAAGCACGTGGTCACGGCCAACAAAGCTTTGCTTGCTGTGCATGGCACTGAAATTTTTGCCGCTGCTCACAAAAAAGGTGTGATGGTAGCGTTTGAAGCGGCTGTGGCGGGTGGCATCCCGATCATCAAGGCCTTGCGTGAAGGCTTGACGGCCAACCGCATCCAATGGCTGGCCGGCATCATCAACGGCACCACCAACTTCATCTTGTCTGAGATGCGCGACAAAGGCTTGGCTTTTGACGACGTGCTCAAGCAAGCTCAAGCCCTGGGCTATGCCGAGGCTGACCCCACCTTTGACATTGAAGGTGTGGACGCTGCGCACAAAGCCACCATCATGTCTGCCATTGCCTTTGGCGTGCCGGTGCAGTTTGACAAGGCCTACGTGGAGGGCATCACCCAACTCGAATCACAAGACATTCGCTATGCCGAACAACTGGGCTACCGCATCAAGCTGTTGGGTATTTCCAAGCGCACAGAACTTGGCATTGAGCTGCGTGTGCACCCTTGCCTGGTGCCCGCCAAACGCTTGATTGCCAATGTGGAGGGGGCGATGAACGCCGTCATGGTGCAAGCCGATGCCGTGGGTACCACCTTGTATTACGGCAAAGGCGCGGGCAGTGAACCCACCGCCAGTGCCGTAATTGCCGATTTGGTGGACATCACGCGTTTGCATACCGTGGACCCACTCAACCGTGTGCCGCACCTGGCTTTCCAACCTGATGCGATGAGCGATTTGCCCGTGCTGTCGATGGAGCAGGTGGTGACCAGCTACTACTTGCGCCTGCGTGTGGCCGATCAAGCAGGGGTTTTGGCCAAGGTCACGGGAATTTTGGCGACGGCCAACATCAGCATTGATGCCGTGCTTCAGCGCGAAGCCGGTGAAGGTGAGAGCCACACTGATTTGATCATCCTGACCCACGATTGCCCTGAGGCGAAGATGAACCAAGCCATGGCTGAGATGCAACAACTCAGCACGGTGTTGGCACCGATCACCCGCATCCGCAAAGAAGAGCTGAACTGATGCAATACCTGTCGACACGCGGTCATCCCGAGCGCAAGCGTTTTTGTGAAATCTTGTTGGAAGGCTTGGCCCCAGACGGGGGCTTGTATTTGCCCGACCATTACCCTCAATTGACGCCAGATGCGCTGGCACGCCTGCGCAACGTCTACGCACACCAAGGCTATGCCAGCCTTGCCTTTGAAGTGCTGTCGCTCTACATCGACGACATTCCCGCCGATGACCTGAAAGCCTTGTGCGTTAAGACATACACCCAAGAGGTGTTTGGCACGGCGGCGATTGTGCCGGTGCGCGCGCTCGAGCCTGGTTTGTTTGTTGAGGCCTTGTCCAACGGACCCACGTTAGCCTTCAAAGACATGGCTATGCAGCTGCTGGGTAATTTGTTTGAGTACGAATTGGCACGACGTGGCGAGGAGCTCAATATTTTTGGTGCGACCAGTGGTGACACTGGCAGCGCAGCCGAATACGCCATGCGCGGCAAACGCGGTGTGCGGGTGTTCATGACCAGCCCTCATGGGCGCATGAGTCCATTCCAGCAGGCGCAAATGTTCAGCCTGCTCGACGACAACATCCACAACATCGCGATTGAGGGTGTGTTCGACGATTGCCAAGACTTGGTCAAGGCTGTGTCCAACGATCTTGAATTCAAGAGCAAATACAAAATCGGCACCGTCAACTCCATCAACTGGGCCCGCTTGCTGGCGCAGGTGGTGTACTACTTTGCGGGGTACTTTCAAGTCACCACAGACAACGCCCAACGCGTGAGCTTCACCGTACCGAGCGGTAATTTTGGCAATGTGTGTGCCGGTCATGTTGCACGCATGATGGGCCTGCCCATCGCCCAACTGGTGGTGGCGACCAACGAAAACGACGTGCTCGATGAGTTTTTCCGAACTGGTGTCTACCGAGTACGCGGCAGCGCCGACACACATGAGACGTCGAGTCCTTCGATGGACATTTCCAAAGCCAGCAATTTCGAGCGCTTTGTGTTCGATTTGCTGGCGCGTGATGGCACCCGGGTCAACAGCTTGTTCGGTGCCGAACTTTCCGCGCAGGGCCGATTTGACCTAAGTGCAGATCCGCAATTTGCACAAGCCGCAACGCGCTACGGTTTTGTCAGTGGCAAGAGCACCCATGAAGATCGTTTGCAGACCATTCGTTCGGTCTACCAGTCCTTTGGACAAATGGTGGATACCCACACGGCAGACGGCATCAAAGCAGCACGTGAGCACATGCAAGCGGGTGTCCCGATGGTGGTGCTTGAAACTGCATTGCCGATCAAGTTTGCAGCCACCATCGTAGAGGCTTTGAACCGCGAGCCTGATTGCCCAGCCAAGTTTGAAGGCATAGAAAGCCTTCCACGTCGCGTGCAGGTGATGCCTGCCGATGTGACCCAAGTCAAGGCCTACATCACCCAACATTGCGATCACGCATGAAAGTGGTGGCCTTTGCCGGTTTTTCCGGGTCTGGAAAAACCACCTTGGTGGAACAAATGATTGGCGTCATGCGTCTGCGTGGCTTGCGAGTTTCTGTGGTCAAGCATGCGCACCATGACTTTGACATCGACCATCCAGGAAAAGACAGCTGGCGGCATCGCGAAGCCGGTGCTTTTGAGGTGGTGGTGGCTTCGCACCGTCGATTGGTTTTACAGCGCGAGTTTGAGCAACCGGCGCAGCTTTCTGTTCACCATTTGTTGGCCGAGGTCTATGACGGCGTGGACTGGGTGCTGGTTGAAGGCTTCAAGCGCAGCGATGTGCAAAAAGTCGAGGTATGGCGTCAAGCGTCGGGCCAACCCGTGCGCTATCCAGAAGATGATTTTGTGGTCGCCATTGCCACCGATTCGCCCGAGGCTTTGCCCGAGGCCACGCAGCGCCCTGTGCTAGATTTGAACGATCCTGAGGCGGTCTGTGATTGGTTGATGGCTAACCAAGACCGCTTCGACTACAACCCACCTCTGTTATGACCCGACCTGCCTTGTTGTCTCTGGATGAAGCCCTGCCTAAATTGCTGGCGCACGCCCAGCCTTTGCCAGGTGTGCAGTCGGTCTCGACCTTCGAGGCCGATGGTCGGGTGCTGGCGCAAGATGTGACGTCTGCCTTGCAAGTGCCACCGCAAGACAACAGCTCCATGGATGGCTATGCCGTGCGAGTGGCCGACTGCGTTCAGGCTGGTGCGTTGCTGCGTGTGACACAGCGCATCCCTGCGGGCTCTCACGGTACGCCTTTGGGGGCAGGTGAAGCTGCCCGCATCTTCACCGGTGCCCCCATTCCAGAAGGTGCAGACGCGGTGGTGATGCAGGAAGACTGTGAAGCGGTGGAGCCATCACAGGTGAAGGTGCTCAAGAGGGTGCCGATCGGACAATGGATTCGCCGCTCGGGTGAGGATGTCACGCGCGGCGCCAAGGTGTTGGCTGCGGGGGACCGACTCACACCCGCTTCGTTGGGCCTGGCCGCCAGCATTGGTTTGGCCCAATTGCAGGTGGCGCCCCGTCCGCGCGTGGCTTTATTTTCTACGGGTGACGAGTTGGTCATGCCGGGTGATGTGGCGCCTGATGCCATGCCACCAGGCGCAATTTACAACTCCAACCGTTTCTTTTTACGTGCCATGCTGCAACGCTTGGGCTGTGACGTGACGGACCTTGGCATCGTGCCCGACCAACGTGAAGCCACCCTTCAGGCGCTGCGTGATGCAGCCAGCCACCACGACCTGATTTTGACCAGTGGTGGTGTGTCAGTCGGAGAGGAAGACCACATCAAACCCGCCGTGCAAGCACTGGGCACCTTGAACCTGTGGCAACTCGCCATCAAACCTGGTAAGCCGTTCGCTTATGGCCAGGTCAACCGCACAGATCGCGCATCAGGGGCGTGTCATTTCATGGGTTTGCCGGGTAACCCGGTGTCGAGTTTTGTCACATTCTTGCTATTGGTTCGTCCGTTTGTGTTGGCCTTGCAAGGTGTCAGACAGACCGAGATTGCTCGCACTGAGTTGACGGCACATTTCGACTGGCCCCGTGCCGACAAGCGACGCGAATTCTTGCGTGTGCGACGCAACGCACGAGGTGGTTTGGATTTGTTTGCGAATCAAAGCTCAGGCGTGCTCACGTCGGCTGTTTGGGGGGATGGCGTGGTAGATAACCCCGCCGGGCAAACCATTGCGCCAGGAGACACGGTGAGTTTCATTTCGTTTACGGAGTGGTTGGCATGAACTTGACTGTGCGCTATTTCGCATCCATCCGTGAAGCTGTGGGGCATGGCAGCGAAGCCGTTCAAACTCAGGCCGCTACGCTGGCGGATTTGCGTGCAGAGTTGATCGCCCGAGGCGGTGCGTATGCCGATGTGCTGGCCCCGGGCCGTGCGGTGCGCATGGCGCTCAACCAAGACTTGTGTGAGGCTTCGGTTGCTTTGACCGATGGCTGCGAGGTGGCATTTTTTCCTCCGGTGACGGGTGGTTGAAGATGTCGATGACGGTCTCCATCCAAACCCAAGACTTTGACGTCAGTCAAGAGTTGGCTGCTTTGCGACAAGGTGATGCCCGCGTTGGTGCTGTGTGCAGTTTTGTTGGCACGGTTCGCGAACGCAACGAGGGCAGTCAAGTCTCCAGCATGGAGTTGGAGCATTACCCCGGCATGACCGAAAAAGCCATCGAGGCTATGTTGGCTCAAGCCCAACAGCGGTTTGACATATACGCCGCACGCGTGATCCATCGCGTGGGCTTGTTGCAACCTCAAGATCAAATTGTTCTGGTTGCCGTGACTTCAGCACACCGAGGTATGAGCTTCCAGGCGTGTGAGTTTTTAATGGACTATCTCAAGACGCAGGCGCCGTTTTGGAAGAAAGAAGTCACACCTGAAGGCGCACGTTGGGTGGACGCCCGCGTTAGCGACGACCAAGCTTTGGCACGCTGGGGTATTCAAGTCAACAACGCTGTTTGAGCGTGGCCGGGTCATTTTCGACCCTCAACGCAGCTGCTTTGACCCAGGTCAACACTTGTTAGGTCGCGCTCACTTGAAATGTAAGGGATCAGCCTCAGCTATGAGGCAATTCAATATTCGATTCCGGAGTTTTCATGCGTCTTGACAAACTGACAACCAAATTCCAAGAAGCTCTCTCAGAAGCCCAAACTTTGGCGCTGGGCAACGACCACGCCTATATCGAGCCTTCGCATGTGGTGGTGGCCATGCTGCGCCAAGACGATGGCCCCAAGTCGTTGCTACAGCGTGCGGGTGCCAACGTCACAGGTTTGGCTGCTGCGGCTGAAACGGCGATGAATCGCTTGCCCAAAGTGCAGGGTCAAGAACAGGTGCAGGTGGGACGAGATTTGGTCTCGCTTATCCAAGCTGCTGAAAAAGAATCCATCAAACGTGGTGACCAATACATTGCCAGTGAATTGTTTTTGCTGGCCCTGTGTGACAACAAAGGTGACTGGGGCAAGCTGGCACGGGACAACGGATTGACACGTCAAAGCTTGGAAGCCGCAGTCACTGCAGTGCGAGGAGGGCAAAAAGTCGATAACGCCGAGAGCGAGGGGCAACGAGAGTCGCTCAAGAAATACTGTGTTGATTTGACCGAGCGCGCTCGCAGCGGCAAGCTCGATCCGGTGATTGGCCGTGATGATGAAATTCGCCGCGCGATCCAAGTGCTGCAGCGCCGTACCAAAAACAACCCGGTGCTGATTGGTGAGCCCGGTGTCGGCAAAACGGCCATCGTTGAAGGGCTGGCCCAGCGCATTGTGTCGGGTGAAGTTCCTGACTCGCTCAAAGGAAAGCGCGTGTTGTCTCTCGACATGGCGGCTTTGCTGGCGGGGGCCAAATACCGAGGTGAGTTTGAAGAACGCTTGAAAAGCGTGCTCACAGAATTGGCGAAGGACGAGGGCCAAACCATCGTCTTCATCGACGAACTCCACACCATGGTGGGGGCGGGGAAAGCCGAAGGTGCCATGGACGCTGGCAACATGCTCAAGCCTGCTTTGGCACGTGGCGAGCTGCATTGTGTGGGGGCCACCACGCTGGATGAATACCGCAAGTACATCGAAAAAGATGCAGCCCTGGAGCGTCGTTTCCAGAAGATCATTGTGGGCGAACCCACAGTCGAAGCCACCATTGCGATCTTGCGTGGCTTGCAAGAAAAATACGAAGTGCACCATGGCGTGGAGATCACCGACCCGGCCATTGTTGCTGCGGCCGAGTTGTCGCACCGCTATATCACAGACCGTTTTTTGCCTGACAAGGCGATTGATTTGATTGATGAGGCTGCCGCCAAGATCAAGATCGAAATCGACTCCAAGCCCGAAGTGATGGATAAGCTCGATCGGCGGTTGATTCAACTCAAGATTGAACGTGAAGCCGTGCGCAAAGAAAAAGACGAGGCTTCTCAAAAGCGCTTGGGTTTACTGGAGGAGGAAATCACCAAGCTTGGCAAAGATTACGCCGACTTGGAAGAAATCTGGAAATCTGAAAAGGCCTCTGCCCACGGTGGTGCTCAGGTCAAGGAAGAGATTGACCGCATCCGCTTTCAGATCGAAGAATTCACCCGCAAGGGCGATTTCAACAAGGTGGCTGAGCTGCAATACGGCAAGTTGCCTGAGCTGGAAAAGCGCCTGAAAGAAGCCAATGCCAAAGAAAGCAGCAAGACTGCCAAGCCAGGGACGCATCGTTTGCTGCGCACGCAAGTAGGGGCCGAAGAAATTGCTGAAGTGGTAGCACGCGCGACGGGTATCCCGGTGTCTAAATTGATGCAAGGTGAGCGTGACAAGCTGTTGCAGATGGAGGACAAGCTGCACCAGCGTGTCGTGGGCCAAGAAGAGGCCATCACGGCAGTGGCCAACGCCATTCGCCGGTCACGTGCTGGTTTGGGCGACCCCAATCGCCCAACCGGTTCATTCTTGTTCCTGGGCCCTACGGGTGTGGGCAAGACCGAGTTGTGCAAAGCTTTGGCGGGCTTTTTGTTTGACAGCGAAGACCACATGATTCGCATCGACATGAGCGAATTCATGGAGAAGCATTCAGTCAGTCGTTTGATTGGCGCGCCCCCCGGTTATGTGGGCTACGACGAGGGCGGGTATTTGACCGAGGCTGTACGACGCAAGCCCTACAGCGTGTTGTTGCTCGACGAAGTGGAAAAAGCCCATCCAGACGTGTTCAACATCTTGTTGCAAGTACTCGACGATGGCCGCTTGACCGACGGTCAAGGCCGTACCGTGGACTTCAAAAACACCGTGATTGTGATGACCTCCAACATTGGCTCACCGATCATCCAAAGCATGGTGGGCCAAGATCCACAAGACATCAAAGATGCGGTGTGGGATGAGCTCAAGAGCCACTTCCGCCCTGAATTTTTGAACCGCATTGACGAGACGGTGGTGTTTCACTCGCTCGATGCGCAGCACATCGCGCGCATCGCCGATATCCAGCTCAAGGTGTTGTCCGAGCGTCTGGCCAAGATGGACTTGGGCTTGCAGGTCTCTCCTGCGGCCTTAGCCGAATTGGCCAAGGTTGGGTTTGATCCCGTGTTTGGCGCGCGTCCGCTCAAGCGTGCGATTCAGCAACGCATTGAGAACCCGCTGTCCAAGCTACTACTGGAAGGCAAGTTCGGTCCCAAAGATGCGATTGCGGTCAGTGTCGATCCGGTACGTGCACCGGGTGAATTTGCTTTCACCAAAGTAGCGGCCTAAAACTTTGGGGCTTGTCCCCCAGTCGACGTCTCAGCTCAAGCGCAAAGGTTAGGATGCTGCCAATCCTGCCTTTGCGCTTTTTTTTGAGACATCATGAGCACCACCCTTGCCCCTAACGACGTGCCTTGGCGTGACGACGCCGCTGTGATTGGCTTGGTCGGTTTGGCGCATGCTAGCTCGCACTTTTCGCATTTGTTGTTGCCGTTGATGTTCCCCGTGTTCATCCAAACCTTTGGCTTGAGTTACGCCGAATTGGGTTTGTTGATGTCGGTCTTTTTTGTGGTCTCAGGCATGGGCCAGGCCACAGCTGGGTTTGTGGTTGATCGTTTTGGCGCGCGCCCTGTGCTGTTTGCTGCTATGACAGCTTTTGTTCTGGCGTGCTTGCTGGCTGCTATGGCGAACAGCTATGCGGCCTTGATGGCGGTGGCGGTACTGCTCGGTTTGGGTAACAGCACTTTTCACCCCGCAGACTTCACCATCTTGAATCAAAAAGTCTCCAGCCTCCGACTGGGTTACGCCTTCAGCGCACACGCCTTGACCGGGAATTTGGGCTGGGCTGTTGCGCCAGTCTTCTTGGTTGGTTTGAGCAGCTTGTTTGATTGGCGTGTGGCCTACGTGGGGGCTGCGTGCCTATTTGCTGGCATTTTGCTTTTGTTGGTGTGGCGACGAGATACCTTGCTCACGCATGCCGTGGTGCATGCGAGCGATGTGCCCAGGGCCCACAGCTTGGCTTTTTTGAAAAATAGCGTGGTCTGGTGGTGTTTTGGTTTCTTCATGCTGACGGCGATGACCTTGGTGATTGTCCAAAGCTTTTCTGTGTCCATCTTGCAGGCCATGCACGGCGTGAGCTTTGAAGCGGCAACCATGACGCTCACTGCGTATATGTTGTGCGCTGCGGCGGGTGTTGTGGTTGGCGGGTTTTTGGCCGCGCGCATACCGCGTCACAGCGAACGTGTGGTGGCTGTTTGTATGTCAGTGGCAGCATTGTTCATGGCCTTGTGTGGCAGCGGCTGGTTAAATGCAACAGCCACCATGGTGGTGTTGGCATTGACGGGCTTGGCCATTGGGATCGGGGGGCCATCGCGCGACATGATGATCAAAAATGCCACGCCCAAAGGAGCAACCGGGCGGGTCTATGGCATGGTGTATTCGGGCATTGATGTCGGTTCGGCGATTTCCCCGCTATTTTTTGGTGTCTTCATGGACCGAGGCTGGTATGGCGCTACGTTGATTGGCGCAGCCTCGGTTCTGTTGCTGAGTGTGTGGGTGGCTTTAAGTGTCGGGCGCCGCACAGTGCATGCTTGAATAAATAGGAGAAGTTGATGAGGCAACAAATCGCTGGCCACTTGTTGGTGGAGTGCTTGATTGAGCAAGGTGTGACGCACGCGTTTGGCGTGCCAGGTGAGAGCTATCTGGCCGTCTTAGACGGCTTTCATGCTTACAAAGATCAGATTCAATTTGTGATCAACAGGCAAGAGGGTGGGGCGGCATTCATGGCCGATGCTCAAGGCCGTTTGACGGGCCGACCGGGTGTATGTTTTGTCACCCGCGGACCTGGTGCTACCAACGCTTCGATTGGCGTGCACACAGCTTTCCAAGACAGCGCACCCATGGTTTTATTTGTGGGCGATGTCGGTAGCGACTTTCGTGACCGTGAAGCTTTCCAAGAAGTGGACTACAACAGCTTTTTCGGACCGAGCACCCGTGGCATGGCCAAACGCGTAGAGCGCATTGACGACCCAGAGCGCATTCCTGAGTACATCGCCCGTGCCTTTGCCACAGCCATGAATGGTCGTCCGGGGCCTGTGGTGGTGGTGTTGCCAGAAGATATGTTGGTGCGCCAAGTGCATGCGCGTCCTTTGTCTCGGGTGGAACCTGTAGAGGCTTGGAGCGATCCTGGCGCACTCAGGCAATTGCGTGAAATGTTGTTGGCCTCGCAGCGCCCGTTTGTGATTGCCGGTGGTGCAGGGTGGACGCCACAGTCGGCCCAAGCTTTGCAGCGCTTTGCAGAAAACTGGAAGCTGCCTGTGGGCAACGCTTTCCGTTTTCAAGACATCTTTGATAACCACCATCCGCTGTATGCAGGTGATGTGGGCATTGGCATCAACCCCAAACTCGCGCAAAGAATTCGTGACAGCGATTTGATCTTGGCCATTGGTCCGCGTTTGGGTGAGATGACGACCAGTGGGTACACCTTGCTGAAAGCACCCAAACCTCAACAAAAGCTGGTGCACATTCACGCCAGTGCTGAAGAGCTTAACCGGGTCTACCAAGCAGATTTGGCCATGTTGTCAACCATGAATGCTGCTGCGCGCTCTTTGGAAGTGTTGACTGCGCCAGTTAGCCTGCCTTGGGAAGCATGGACTGCTGCAGCGCATGCCGACTATGAAGACAATTTCATTTCGCAAGATTTACCTGGCGACATCGATATGCCAGCAATCGTGCGCACCATCAGCCAGCTTTTGCCTGAAGATGCTGTGTTAACCAATGGCGCGGGTAACTTTGCCAGCTGGGTACATCGCTTTCACAAACACCACGGCCTAGCCAAAGGGGTACGCACCCAACTGGCGCCTACTGTTGGGTCTATGGGCTACGGGGTACCTGCTGGCATTGCAGCCAATCTGCTCACTGGACGTACTGTGTTCACGATTGCTGGCGACGGAGACTTTCTGATGAATGGTCAGGAGTTGGCAACTGCCAGTCAACACGGAGCCAAGACCATTGTGGTGTTACTCAACAACGGCATGTACGGGACTATTCGAATGCACCAAGAGCGCGAATTCCCACAGCACACCAGTGGTTCACATCTGCAAAATCCAGACTTTGCGGCCTTGGCAAGGGCATACGGCTATGCGGGCGTACGCATCACACGTACGCAAGAATTCGAGGCTGAGTTCAAAGCTGCGCTTGCTCGTTCAGAAGGCACCTTGATTGAGGTCATGCTTGATCCAGAGGTCATCACCACCCGTGGCACGTTGAGCGCGATTCGTGATGCAGCGCTTGAGCGACAACACAAATCAGCCTGATAGGTTCTAGCTGGACATATGAAAAAGGGCCGCGATAGCGGCCCTTTTTGTAGCACACGAGATGAATTACTTCAGGTGCTTGCCGATCAGGCCAGCCAATTCAAACATCGTGACTTGGGCTTTGCCAAACACCGCTTTGAGCTTGTCGTCGGCGTTGATGTTGCGCTTGTTTACTTTGTCTTGCAGGCCATGCTTCTTGATGTATGTCCACAGCTTGCTGACCACCTCAGTGCGTGGCACTGCGGTCTGACCAATCACAGCAGCCAAAGCGGCGCTGGGAGTCATGGCTTTCATGAACGCTGCGTTGGGCGTGCGCTTTTTAGCGGGTGCTTTTTTAGCAGCAACTTTTTTAGCAGGCGCTTTTTTAGCCACTACTTTTTTGGCGGGTGCAGCTTTTTTAGCAGGTGCTTTCTTGGCTGGTGCAGCCTTCTTCGCTGCTACCTTTTTAGCGGGAGCAGCTTTCTTAGCAGCGGGAGCTACTTTCTTTGCGGGAGCTTTTTTAGCCGGAGCTTTTTTTGCAGTTGCCATGGTCGATTTCCTTCTAGAAGTGTTTGTATTGCCCATCAAAAAATAAACTCTGCTGAGCAACTTAGATGCTAATAGAGAAAAATCTGCTTTCCAAGTGAAAAATCACTTTTTTCACTCTCAGTTGTTGTTTTTTGCGACAGCATTTTCCTTTCGACAAAGGTGGGCGAGAGCACAGAGAAATCCCATGCCACACCGATATCTATAGCCTCATGTATCAAGAGCTTCCGATCTTGGGATTTCTGGTGATGGGGCAAGTTAGTTCAATACATTTCAATTTGATGGAATATGTTTTCTTAATACGAAATTTGAAATTGCTGCAATGCAATATTTTTTCTTGATATGAGAAATAACTTTTTGCATTGAGGAATATTAAATGCAAGTTGTTGTTTTTAATAGATAAAAATAAATTCTTCTATAAGACACAAGAGGTGTTTCAAGTCTTATACAAGACTTATAGTCAATGCACGGGTGGTCGAGCAAAACATGCCGATTCACCGTGAATTTGTTAACAACCCTCTGGAGTGAACCATGCCTCAATCTCTGAATGAACAGCTCAGCCGTGAACAACAAATTGCCGCTCTTGAAAAAGACTGGGCGACCAACCCACGCTGGAAAGGCGTCAAGCGTGGTTACAGCGCAACTGATGTGGTGCGCTTGCGTGGCAGCGTTCAAATCGAAAATACGCTGGCCAAGCGCGGTGCTGAAAAATTGTGGCGTTTGGTCAACGGCGAAGCGAAGAAGGGTTATGTGAATTCTTTTGGCGCGATCTCTGCTGGCCAGGCCATGCAACAGGCCAAAGCCGGTTTGGAAGCTGTGTATTTGTCGGGTTGGCAGGTGGCTGCTGATGGCAACACCTCGGAAACCATGTATCCCGACCAGTCGCTGTATGCCTACGACTCCGTGCCCACCATGGTGCGTCGCATCAACAACACATTCAAGCGCGCTGATGAAATCCAATGGGGCCGGGGCATTGAACCCGGTAGCAAAGAGTTCGTGGACTTTTTCTTGCCCATCGTGGCCGACGCTGAAGCTGGTTTCGGTGGCGTTTTAAACGCATTTGAACTGATGAAAAACATGATCACTGCGGGGGCGGCGGGTGTGCACTTTGAAGACCAGTTGGCAGCGGTCAAGAAATGCGGGCACATGGGCGGCAAAGTGTTGGTGCCAACGCAAGAAGCTTGTGAAAAGTTGATTTCGGCACGTTTCGCCGCTGATGTCATGGGCGTACCTACCATCGTGCTGGCCCGTACCGATGCTGAAGCTGCTAACTTGATCACTTCTGACCACGACGCCAACGACAAACCTTTCTTGACAGGCGAGCGTACGCAAGAAGGCTTCTATCGCGTCAAAAATGGTCTGGAACAAGCCATTAGCCGTGGCGTGGCTTATGCGCCGTATGCCGACTTGGTGTGGTGCGAGACAGGTGTGCCAGACATTGGCTTTGCCCGTGAATTTGCGCAAGCGGTACATGCAGCATGCCCTGGCAAGTTGTTGTCATACAACTGCTCGCCATCGTTCAATTGGAAGAAGAATTTGAACGACAAGCAAATCGCTTCTTTCCAAGAGGACTTGTCTGCATTGGGCTATAAATACCAGTTCATCACTTTGGCGGGTATCCACATCAACTGGTTCAATACCTTCAAGTTTGCCAACGCATATGCCCAAGGTGAGGGCATGAAACACTATGTGGAAATGGTGCAAGAGCCTGAATTTGCAGCCCGTGACAAGGGTTACACCTTCGTGTCACATCAGCAAGAGGTGGGCGCAGGCTACTTCGACGACGTGACCACGGTGATCCAGGGGGGCTCATCTTCTGTGAAGGCTTTGACCGGCTCTACAGAGGAAGAGCAGTTCCATTGAGCTCATCAACGGGATGGCGTTTGTCTGCCATCTTGGTCCGATAAGAAAAAGCCACCTTTCGGGGTGGCTTTTTGATGTGCGCACTTGATGTGATGACATTTGGTCTTAGCGGGTTGAAAATGCCATGTACTTTTTGCAAACGGTCTATTTAGATGCTTGTTTTTAAGGAGGTCGCCATGGATAACGCTCAAAGCAAAGCCGGAATTGATGCGCTGAATCGGATCATGGAGTTGGAGTTAGCCGGTGTGGTCAAGTACACCCATTATTCGCTCATGGTTTACGGCTACAACCGTATTCCTATTGTCTCTTGGCTCAAAGCCAATGCCGATGAAAGCTTGGCTCATGCCCACAAAGCAGGGGAGTTGGTGACCTTGCTAGGGGGGCATCCCTCTCTAAAAATCGGGACACTTTTGGAAACGGAAAAGCATGACATTGGAGATATCCTGCGGGAAAGCCTTGAACACGAAAAGGCAGCCCTGGCTGCCTACTACGACCTGTTGAAAATGGCAGAGGGTCATTCGGTGTTGCTCGAGGAATACGCCCGTGAAATGATCGTTCAAGAAGAGTTGCACTTGGATGAGGTAAATAAGATGTTGCGCCGCCCAGGCGATACCCGTGCGTTCACGCCCTGATGGGCGGCGTAAAATCCAACTCCAGCGTTTAGACCCAATTCCAAGCGCGGCCTGTGCCGCGCTTTTTTACTTTTCAGACACATGGTTCAGATTACTCTTCCCGATGGTTCGCAACGTGAGTTCCCAGGTCCAGTGACCGTGGCCGAAGTGGCTGCTTCGATCGGTTCTGGTTTGGCCAAGGCAGCATTGGCGGGCAAGGTCGATGGCAAAGTGGTGGATACCAGCTACACCATGAACGGCAATGCCAGCTTGGCCATCATCACCGCCAAAGACGCCGAAGGCTTAGAGGTGATCCGTCACTCGACAGCGCATTTGCTGGCTTATGCTGTCAAGGAGTTGTTTCCTGAGGCCCAAGTCACCATCGGCCCAGTGATCGAGAACGGATTTTTCTACGACTTTTCGTACAGCCGCAGTTTCACGCCGGAAGATTTGGTGGCCATTGAAAAGCGCATGACCGAGTTGTCCAACAAAGATGAGCCCGTCGTGCGTCGTGTGTTGCCACGCGATGAGGCGGTTGCCTATTTCAAAGGGATCGGCGAGCACTACAAGGCAGAGATCATTGCGAGCATTCCGTCCAACGAGGATGTGAGCTTGTACCGCGAAGGCAATTTTGAAGACCTCTGCCGTGGACCTCATGTGCCCAGCACCGGCAAGCTCAAACACTTCAAGCTCATGAAGGTGGCCGGTGCTTATTGGCGCGGTGACCACCGCAATGAAATGCTGCAACGCATTTATGGCACGGCTTGGAGCAGCAAAGACGACTTGCAGCTCTACCTCAAGCAGTTGGAAGAGGCTGAAAAACGTGACCACCGCAAACTGGGCCGCGAGTTGGATTTGTTCCATATCGATGAACACGCGCCGGGCTTGGTGTTTTGGCACCCCAAAGGCTGGACCGTGTGGCAGACCATTGAGCAGTACATGCGTCGGGTCTACCGTGACAACGGGTACTTAGAGGTCAAAGGCCCTCAAATCATTGATAAGTCGTTGTGGGAAAAAACAGGTCACTGGGATAAATACCGTGACAACATGTTCACCACCGAGAGCGAAAAGCGCGACTATGCGTTAAAGCCCATGAACTGCCCTGGGCACATCTTGATTTTCAAGCAAGGCATCAAAAGTTATCGCGACTTGCCTCTGCGTTACGGTGAGTTCGGTCAATGTCATCGCAACGAGCCATCGGGTGGTTTGCACGGCATCATGCGCGTGCGTGGTTTCACACAAGACGATGGCCACATCTTCTGCACTGAAGATCAAATCTTGCCCGAATGCGACACCTTCACCAAAGTGCTCAAAAAAGTTTATGAAGACTTTGGGTTCACCGACATTTTGTACAAAGTCTCTACCCGTCCTGAAGCGCGTATCGGGTCGGACGACTTGTGGGACAAGGCTGAAAAGGCGTTGATGGACAGCCTACGTCACTCAGGTTGTGAGTTTGTGATCTCTGAAGGCGATGGCGCTTTTTACGGTCCCAAAATTGAATACACCCTCAAAGATGCGATTGGCCGTGAGTGGCAATGCGGCACGATTCAGGTGGACTTCAACCTGTCTGAGCGTCTGGATGCTGAGTACGTCGCTGAAGATGGCTCGCGCCAACGCCCCGTGATCTTGCACCGCGCCATTGTGGGCAGCATGGAGCGATTCATTGGTATCTTGATCGAGCAACATGCCGGCGCACTGCCTGCCTGGCTGGCGCCAGTTCAAGTTTCCGTGCTCAATATCACCGATTCGCAGGCTGAATATGCCCAAGAAGTTGCGAAAACGCTGCGAAATCAAGGGCTTAGGGTCGATTTAGACCTGCGCAATGAGAAAATCACGTATAAAATACGAGAGCATTCAATGCAAAAGCTTCCTTACATCTTGGTCGTAGGCGATAAAGAGAAGGAAGCTGGTGCCGTCGCAGTGCGCGCCCGAGGCAATCAAGACCTCGGTGTGATGTCTCTCCAAGCGTTCTCTCAAAAGATCGCCTCAGACATCGCTCTCAAAAGCTGATTTCACCTAGAAATTGCCAAGAGTTGTGCGTCGCACACGTGTGTCGGTTTGTTTTTGATTTTTAAGGATAGTCACCATCGCTACAGAATTTCGCGATCGCCGCCAGCGCGAGGAACGCAAACACCGCCTCAACCGGGAAATCATGGCCCCGGAAGTCCGTCTCTCCGGTCCTGACAACGAGCCCCTGGGCATTGTGAGCTTGGCTGAAGCCTTGCGCATGGCCGGTGAGATCGATGTTGACTTGGTTGAAATTGCTGCCACAGCAGTTCCGCCTGTCTGTCGATTGATGGACTACGGTAAGTTCAAGTACCAAGAGCAAAAGAAGGCGGCGGAAGCCAAGTCCAAGCAAAAAGTTATCGAGGTGAAGGAAATCAAATTCCGACCTGGTACCGATGATGGTGACTACAACATCAAGATGCGCAACATCAAGCGCTTCTTGGATGACGGTGACAAATGCAAGATCACATTGCGCTTTCGGGGCCGTGAGATCACGCACCAAGAAATCGGTATGGCGCTGTTACAGCGTATCCGTGATGAGTTGGCGGACCTGATCGTGGTTGAACAGTTCCCCAAACTTGAAGGGCGTCAAATGATCATGATGATCGCGCCTGGCAAGAAGAAATCGGGTGGCGCCGCCAAACCCGCCGCAGAAGCTGCTTCGGCAGATGCTGCGTAAATTGGTGGTGAATTAGTGTCTCGGGGCTAACAAGACTGCGCATCGGTGCGCAGGCGCCTCACGAGCACAAATAATAGGAGCATTCACATGCCCAAAATGAAGACCAAAAGCAGCGCTAAAAAGCGCTTCCGCGTTCGTCCAGGTGGCACCGTCAAGCGCGGTCAAGCCTTCAAACGTCACATCTTGACCAAGAAGACCACCAAGAACAAGCGTCACCTCCGCGGCTCAGTGGCTGTGCATGAGACCAACATGGGTCACATGGCACAAATGCTGCCAAAGACTGGCCTGTAATTAACTGACGAACAAGGAGAAAAAATATGCCTCGCGTTAAACGTGGTGTTACGGCCCGTGCCCGTCACAAAAAAGTTCTGGCTTTAGCCAAAGGTTTCCGCGGTCGCCGCGGTAATGTCTTCCGCATCGCTAAACAAGCGGTGATGAAGGCTGGTCAATACGCCTACCGTGACCGCCGCACTAAAAAGCGTGTGTTCCGTCAGTTGTGGATTGCCCGTATCAACGCCGCTGCACGTCAGTGTGGTTTGACTTACAGCCAGTTTGCCAACGGCCTGAAAAAGGCTGCGATCGAAATCGACCGCAAGATGTTGGCCGATTTGGCCGTGCACGACATGGCTGCTTTCAGCCACATCGTGGACCAAGTCAAAGCCAAGCTGGCTGCTTGATGCCCGCTGAGGTCACGTTGCGGCTGAGCGCTTTCGCAACACCGTAACGTACCCACCAGCCAAGGGATTGAAGCTGCAACCAGCTTCAATCCCTTTTTTGTTTTTTACCTCCGAATTCCTATGAACGAGTTGGACTCTTTGGTCACCAGCGCACAGGCCTTGTTTGCACAAAGCGCCACCCCGGCCGATCTTGAAAACGCCAAGGCCCAGTTTTTGGGTAAATCAGGCCGCATCACCGAGTTGATGAAGGGCATGGCTGCCTTGAGCGTGGAAGAAAAAAAGTCGCGCGGTGCGGTCATCAACGTTGCCAAGCAAGCCATTGAGGCAGCGTTGAACGCACGCCGTCAAGCCTTGGCCGATGCCGAACTCCAGACCCAACTCAAAGCCGAAGCCCTTGACGTCACCTTGCCTGGACGCACGCGCACAGCAGGTGGTTTGCACCCTGTGTCATTGACGCTTGAGCGCATCGAAGCCATTTTTGGTTCGATGGGTTTTGATGTGGCTCAGGGCCCAGAGATCGAAACCGACTGGTTCAACTTCACCGCACTCAACACACCGCAAGATCATCCGGCACGCTCCATGCACGACACCTTCTATGTCGAAGGTGGCAGCCCTGAGGCCCCGAACTTGTTGCGCACCCATACCAGTCCGATGCAAATCCGCCATGCGGTGCAACATGTCAAGCGTTACCAAGCCTTGATGGATGCGGGGCAGGTCATGCCTGAAATCCGAGTCATTGCACCCGGTCGCACTTACCGTGTCGACAGTGACGCCACCCATTCACCCATGTTCCATCAATGCGAAGGTCTGTGGGTGGGCGAGAACGTGAGCTTCAAAGATCTCAAAGTTGTCTTCACCGACTTCTACCGCACCTTCTTCGAAACCGATGACTTGGTGCTGCGTTTCCGCCCCAGCTTTTTTCCATTCACCGAACCCAGCGCTGAGGTCGACATTCAGTTCGCCAGCGGGCCATTGGCCGGGCGTTGGCTGGAGGTCGCTGGCTCTGGTGAAGTCCATCCCAATGTCATTCGCAATATGGGTCTCGATCCCGAGCGCTACATTGGCTTTGCCTTTGGCATGGGCACCGATCGCTTGACCATGCTGCGTTACGGCGTCAGCGACTTGCGCCTGTTCTTTGATGGCGACATTCGCTTCTTGAGCCAGTTCCAGTAATTCGCCCACCGACACGAGATTCACCATGCAATTCCCCGAATCCTGGTTGCGCGAATTCTGCAACCCCTCCCTCACGACCCAACAGTTGGCTGACACCTTGACCATGGCAGGTCTCGAGGTGGAAGACCTTCAACCCGTGGCGCCGCCTTTCACCGGCATCGTGGTGGGTGAAATCAAAGAAGCCGTCCAACATCCCGATGCTGATCGCTTGCGCGTGTGCCAAGTTGACGTGGGGCAAGGCAGCTTGCTCAACATCGTGTGCGGTGCACCCAACGCGCGCGTGGGTATCAAAATTCCATGCGCCATGGTCGGAGCCGAGCTGCCCCCAGGCGAAGATGGCAAACCCTTCAAAATCAAAGTGGGCAAACTACGAGGCGTAGAGAGTCAAGGCATGTTGTGCTCCGCCAAAGAACTCAAAATTGCCGACGACCATGGTGGTTTGTTGGAGTTGCCTGCTGACGCGCCCTTGGGGCAAAACATCCGCGAATACCTCCAGCTCGATGACACACTGCTCACCCTCAAGCTCACGCCCAACTTGGCGCATTGCTTGAGCGTCTACGGGATTGCGCGTGAACTCTCTGCGTTGACTGGTGCGCCTTTGAAAGCACCGAGTTTTCCAGCCGTCTCCGTGAGCAACCACGATCAATTGCCTGTCAAGATCAGCGCTCCCGATTTGTGTGGTCGCTTCTCGGGTCGTGTGGTGCGTGGCGTCAACACGCAAGCCCAAACGCCTGCATGGATGGTCGATCGTCTGGCCCGTTGTGGCCAACGCAGCGTCAGCCCCTTGGTCGACATCTCGAACTACGTGATGTTTGAGTTGGGCCGTCCCTCGCATATTTTTGACCTCGACAAAATCCACGGAGGTCTCGACGTGCGGTGGGGCAAAGTGGGCGAATCGCTCAAACTCTTGAACGGCAACACCGTCACGCTCGACGACAAGGTAGGCGTCATTGCCGACGACACCCAAGTCGAATCGCTCGCAGGCATCATGGGTGGCGACGCCACTGCCGTGAGCGACAGCACGCAAAACATTTACATCGAAGCGGCCTTCTGGTGGCCCTCGGCCATCACCGGCCGTTCACGTCGCTTCAACTTCAGCACTGACGCTGGGCATCGCTTCGAACGTGGTGTGGATCCGCAGCTGACCGTCGAGCACATCGAGCGCATCACCCAACTGGTGATCGACATTTGCGGTACACCTCAGACCACCGTAGGTCCAGTGATCGACCAACAAATCAATATGCCTGCTGCTCAAGAGGTCACCCTGCGTGTGGCACGTGCGGTCAAAGTCATTGGCATGCCATTGACGCAGCCACGTGTGGCGGACGCTTTGCGTGGCTTGGGGCTGTCGGTGAGCGAAGGCGAGGGGACCGTCACCGTGCAGGTCCCGTCCTACCGTTTTGACTTGCAGATTGAAGAGGATTTGATCGAAGAAGTCGCACGCATGGTCGGCTACAACAACTTGCCCACCACCCCCCCATTGGCACCTATCACCGCCAAAGTGCGTCTGGAGTCGCAACGCAGTCCGCATGCCGTGCGCCGTCAATTGGCCGCTTTGGGTTACCAAGAGACCATCAACTTCAGCTTTGTCGAAGAGCGCTGGGAGCATGAACTCGCAGGCAACCCCAACCCCATCAAACTGCTCAACCCGATCGCCAGTCAGATGAGCGTCATGCGCTCATCTTTGTTGGGATCTTTGCTCAACGTCGTCAAGTTCAACGTGGACCGCAAGGCCAGCCGCGTGCGCGTGTTTGAGCTGGGCCGCGTGTTCAAAAAAGATCCGTCCGTCGAAGACACCGACACCACCGTGCAAGGTTTTGACCAGCCCATGCACGTTGCAGGCTTGGTGTTCGGCAGCATCGCTCCCGCGCAATGGGGCAGCAAAGAGCAGGGCGTTGATTTTTTCGATGTCAAAGCCGATGTGCAAGCCTTGTTGGCGCCTGCGCAGCCTGAGTTTGAAGCGGCTGAACATCCGGCCATGCATCCTGGGCGTTGTGCCAAGGTGTTGCTCCATGGCGTGGTCGTGGGCCATGTTGGCGAACTCCACCCACGCTGGAGACAAAGCTGGGACTTGGCTCAAGCGCCTGTGATGTTCGAGCTTGAGCTCAACGCCGTGCTGAACCGTCAAGTGCCTGTGGCCAGTCCTGTGGCACGCTTTCCTGCGGTGGAGCGTGACATTGCCGTGATCGTCAAAGAAAGCGTCACACACGCCGCCCTCATGGCCGCCGTGCATGCCGCCCCCACACAAGGCTTGTTGCGTCACGCTGTGCTGTTTGATGTGTACCGGCCCAAGACCGACAACGCAGGCATGGCGTTGGATGAGAAAAGTCTGGCCGTTCGTTTGACACTCAACAGCGACGAAGCCACCCTGAATGAAGCCCAAATTGACGGTGCTGTTCAGGCCATCGTCAGCCAGTTGACCACCCAGTTGGCTGCACGCCTGCGCGCTTGATGCGTCACGATTTACAGTAAGACCCCCATGGAACTTTCCTTCGAGAGCCTCGAGTCCCCCGCGCTGACCAAAGCCCAGCTGGCTGATTTGCTGTTTGAGCAAATCGGGCTCAACAAGCGCGAGTCCAAAGACATGATCGATGCATTCTTTGACCTTATTGCGCAAAGCCTGGTCGAGGGGACCGACGTGAAAATTTCCAGCTTTGGCAATTTTCAAATTCGTACCAAGGCACCGCGACCTGGTCGCAACCCTCGTACAGGGGAAGCCATCCCGATTGAAGCGCGACGAGCTGTGACCTTTCACGCCAGCCACAAACTCAAAGAGCAAATTCAGGGCGACGGCCAGGGAAAATTAGAAGCCTAAATTCCACAGTGTGGCGTTGAGTCAACTTTTTTATTTGGCAAACGACAAAAATAGGCAACGCGGAGGCGATCTTCGTGTAACCTCTGCGCTCCCGTTTACAAGCCCCTGATTTCATGGAGAAATCCCTCCTTCCTTCTATCCCAGCCAAACGCTACTTCACCATTGGTGAAGTGAGCGATTTGTGTGGCGTCAAGCCGCACGTGCTGCGCTATTGGGAGCAGGAATTCACCCAACTGCGCCCCATGAAACGGCGTGGCAACCGCCGCTACTACCAGCACCATGAGGTGCTGATGATTCGCCGCATTCGAGATCTTTTGTACGACCAGGGTTTCACCATCAGTGGCGCACGCAACAAATTGCAAGAATTGGTGCAGTCTGAGCGTGAGCGTCGTCGCCTCTCAAGCGACTCAGTGGATGACACGAGCTTGCCAGACGAAGACGGCTTGGATTTAGAAACGGTGGATGGTGAGGTGTCTGATGAACAAGAGTTGGCATCACCTTTTCATGTGGACGATCAGGCCATGCATATTCTTCGCAAAGAGTTGCTGCAAATTCGCGAACTGCTCTCTGAGACGGTCTGAGTCGCGTTATAATTTATGTCTTCGGCGTGTAGCGCAGCCTGGTAGCGCACTTGCATGGGGTGCAAGGGGTCGCGAGTTCGAATCCCGCCACGCCGACCAAAACGACCAAGGGTTAGCAGCTTTTCGCTGCTAACCCTTTTGTCTTTTATTGCGCTGGTTAACGCACCATTTGCGTCATGCCCCACATGGGCAAGAAGATACCGAGCAACAGCACCATCACCAGTACAGCCATGAAGACCAGCAAAATGGGCTCCAGCGACTCACCCAAGCGATCGGCTTCGTACTCCACCTCTTCTTGATAGAGTGTGGCCAGTTGTTGCACCATGCCTTCCACATCCCCCGTTTCTTCGCCCACCGAAATCATTTGCAACTCAACGGGAGTGAACAGGCCCGCAGACATGAAACTGCGTAGCAAACTGTCGCCTTGCGACACGGCATCGCGCATCAACAAGATCCGTTCGCCGTAAAAGGCGTTGTCTACTACCCGTGACACCAGGGTCAAGGTGGTCACGATAGGCACCCCACTTTTCAGTGCCGTGCCAAAACTTCGACACAACCGGGCCGTGGTGGCTTTGGTCAACACACTACCCACGACGGGAATTTTCAACTTGTACTTGTCCCAGTTGTAGAGCCCTTCAGGCGTTGAGAGGTAATACCGCGCGCCCATGATGGCACTGGCAGCCAGCGTCAATACGCCCCACCAATACTTGGCTGCAAAAGCCGATACGGTGATCAAAAAGACGGTCACAACTGGCAAGTCTGCTTTCATGCCACCGTAGATCTTGGAGAACACGGGAATCACGTAAATCATCATGATGAAAATCGCCACCACGATGGCCGACATCACAAACATCGGGTAACGCAACACCCCTTTGATTTTTTGTCGCATCCGGCGATCAAAGTCGAGCTGTTCGAACAAGCGTTGAAACACCTCATCCAACTGACCTGCGCTTTCGCCTACGCGAATCATGTTGATGTAGTACTCACTGAAAAAATCGGGATGTCTGGCCATCGCCGCACTCAGCTCAGAGCCTTTGTCCAGTGAAGCATGGAGCGATCGCAACAGCCGGGTCATGGCAGGGTTGGTGCTGCTGTTCTTCAACCCATTGACGGCTTGAATCATTGGTACGCCAGCCTTCATCAGCGTGCCCATCTGCCGTGTCAGCAACAACAAGTCAGAGTGGCTGAGTTTGCGTGCGCCTTGCAATGCCTTGATCCAACCGGGCTGGTCTTTCAGCTCTTCGTCTTTCAATCGGATATCAATCGGCGAAATGCCTGACGATACCAACCAATTCACCACGCCCTCGGTGTTGGGTGCCTCAATCGTGCCACGCATGATGTCGCCGCGTTTATTGCGGCCTCGGTATTGGTAGACCTCCATGGCTGTCGTCCTTGTTTTCTCGCGTAGTGCGGGTTATTCGGCAATCAATGCGTTTTTCGTCACTTCGGCTATCGTGGTTCGACCTTGGAATACCAAATCGAAGCCGTGGTGCATCAAGCTGTCTTGGCCAATTTGCTGGCGTGCCACAGCCTCAAACTCGACGGGGTTTTCTTTGTGCAGCGCAATCGCCAGCTCTTGTGTCATTTCCAACAACTCAAAAATACCAATGCGTCCGTGGTAGCCAGACCCGTTGCAATGTGTGCAACCTTTGCCACGCTTGAATGTGGCCGTGCTGGGTATCGCACCAATGTAGCGGTCCACCCATTGCGCTTCCTCGGGGCTTGGGGTGTAGGGCTCGGTGCATTCTTGGCATACCAAGCGCAACAACCGCTGCGACAACACGGCGCGCAGGGTTGTCGCAATCATGAAGCCTGGCACACCCATGTCGATCAGGCGCGACGGGGTACTCACCGCATCGTTGGTGTGCAAGGTCGACAGCACCAAGTGTCCGGTCATGGCTGCGCGTGTGGCAATCTCAGCGGTCTCGTTGTCGCGAATCTCACCCACCAACAAAATATCCGGGTCCTGGCGCAAAAACGACCGCAGCACACGTGGAAAAGTCAGGCCAATCTTCTCGTTGATTTGCACCTGGTTGATGCCATCGATGCGGTACTCCACCGGATCTTCGCAGGTCAGAATCTTCACCTCTGGACTGTTCAGTCGTGACAGTGCGCCATACAGCGTGGTGGTCTTGCCGCTGCCGGTTGGCCCCGTGGACAACACAATCCCGTTGGGTGTGGCAATGGCTTTCAAAAACTTTTCAAACAACTTGGGTGGCATACCCAACACCTCCAAGTCGCGCATGCCCTGGCTTTGAATCAAGATACGCAACACCACCGACTCACCAAACTGCGTCGGCATGGTCGACATGCGAATGTCCAGTTGCCTGGCATCGGTACGCACTGAAATGCGGCCGTCTTGTGGCAGACGCTTTTCCGCAATGTCCAGACCCGCCATGAGCTTGAGCTTGACCACCAAGGGAGGGGCAATCTTCAAGTCGGCTTCCACCTGTGTATGCAGCACGCCGTCAATGCGGTAACGCACGATCAGCTTCTTCTCTTGTGGTTCGATGTGAATATCGGAAGCGCGCAGTTGTGTGGCTTCGCGAAACACGGTTTGCAGCAACTTCACCACGGGTGCTTCGGCGTCATCCACTGTGGCGCTGATCTGGTTCAAATTGATGATGTTGGCATCACGGTCAATGTCCGATTCAACTTCACGCGCGAACTCTGTCAACTGCTCGTTCTTGCTATAGATGCGCTCAATCAAGGCACTGAGTTGGTCGTTAGACACCACCGCCAATTCAATCGGACGGCCCAGCAGCGCTGACAAAGCGTCTTGTGCCGACATGTTGGACGGGTCGGCCACCGCCACCAAAAAAGTATCTTTACGATCTTCCAAAACCAATGCTTTGTATTTGCGTGCCTGCATCTCGCCCAACACACGAACCGTTTGAGGAATGATTTCATAACGTCGCAAATCGATGAAAGGTAGGCCTTGCTGCGAGGCCAGCACCCGAGCGATTTGTTCTTCCGAAACAAAGTTGTTGTCCAAAAGAATCTGGCCTAATTTTCGGCCGGTGCGTTGCTGCTCGTTCAGTGCATCAGCCAGTCGCTTGGATGTCAGATGACCAAGCGCCACCAGTTCTTCGCCGAGAGATTTTTTGATCACGGGGTTCATGGGTTCTCCTTGAGGTGCGATGGGCGTCAGTTGATGGGCTCGTCAGAGATGACTTCATGCCACTTGTACATCGTGACGCCAGAGTGCGAAATACGTTTGACTTTGCTCGGGTCCACGCCACTCAAGCAAGTGAAACCACCGGCCCATTGCTGAGCCGCTGCGGTGGCACGGGTCAGCGCAAACTCGGTCTTTGATCCATTGCTCGACGGATCATTGAAGAGGGCGCACACCCCACCACAAATGGTGGCGTTGGTGAGTGGGGTCGTGGGGGTCGAACTGACCACAAACTGCGTGCCATTGGCCAGCACCGAGGTGACCTTGGTATTGCCTGCCAACAGGCCTGAACCGCTGTACACCTTGATGATCGTGCCAACCTGAATCTTGGCTGTCGAAGCCACCGTGACTGTGGTGCCTGCTGAGCTGGCCAGCATCTTGGGGAAGGTGGGGTTGTAGGTCCACCAGATCTCTGAAAAAACATCACCATACACACCGGCTGTTGTGCCGTCGGTGTTGGGGTAGTGTGCAATCCAGTTCATCGCAATTGGCTGTGCTGGACTGCCATTGCTGTTGAACACCACCGATGCAAAGGCGCCTGTCACGTTGTCATTGCCGCGGCCCGACACCCCAAACACCAGGGTGTCTGCATCGTTACACCAACCTTTGGCTTCCCCGCTGGACGTGTCACCCGTGGTGACGGTGTTGTTTTGGGTGTTGGCGGTGCGCTTGCCGTCGGCAAAACTGCCTTTGATCAGGGGCTGAGCACCCATGCCCGGCATGATCATGCCCACCTCGGCATAGTTGCGCTCCAGATTGAGCGTTTGTGTCACCACCACACTGCTGTTGGCTGCGGCGCCCACCGCGGTACCCAAGCTGCCCACGCTCGGGGTGCCACTGCTGGACTCGATTGAATACATCAAGCCGCAAGACGGCAGCGTGCAGGCACTGGCAGCCGAGTTATTACCGGGTGGATTGCTGCCGGTGCTCCCGTGGCGGCGCCAAGCCAAATTGAACACAGCCACCGCAGGCACACTTTTATTGTTGCGCAATGTCATGTTGATGTTGGTGCCGTAACCTGCGGTACCGATCTCAGAAAACATACTCATCGTGCTTTCCAGCGTGCGATTGGCCCGACCAACCGAACCTTTGGCCCTGATCGCACAAGCCAGTGTGGTGGGGTCTACCGAGGGCTTGACGAACTGAAACGTGCCACGCCCCAGCTCATACGTTGGGCTGTTGGAGACCGTCCCGCATGAACTCACAAAACTGCTGTCGTCATAACTCACATCGTCGTTGACGGTGTAGGTAGCGCGCTCAATGCCACTCTCGGCCAAATACAGTGCTGCCACACTGTCATCGTAGATTTGTGAATCCACCGCCTTGCTGCCAGTCATCGTGTGTGTCTGGGCCAATACAAAAATGACCACCGCGATCAAAAACAACAACCCCACGATCGAGGTCACACCCGCGTGTTTGCTGACATTGGATCTGCGAAAAACATGACTCATGAGTTTCTCAATGCAACCAAGTTGTTAAACACGGTGCTTGGCCCATCAGGAGGCGACACCGTCAAGCTCACTCGGACGTAACGAATCAGCGCATTGGAGGATGTTTCTGCCAGACCGACGTCGAGATACACCAGAGAAAATCGGGTCACGTTCTCAGCCAGAATGGCGCTTGAGCTGCCTGCGGTGTGGCTCAACGTCAATGTTTGATCGGTGGCATCCAGCGTCACCGTGGTGTCAACGCCCAGCACCTCCCGCACAAACACCATGTGTGTTGGGCTGCCCATGGACGAAATCAAAAAGGCACCTGTCGTGCTGTCGAAACGTACTTCTCGCAACTCGCGGCTTAACCGCTCCATGGCGTAGCGCCCAGAAGCGGTGCCCGCGTTCTCGGCATGCACACTCTTTGAGGACATGATGCTGTCTGAAATCATGTGCGCACTCAGCATGCTCAAAATCCCCAGCAACACAATGCTGATGACCATTTCTATCAACGTGAAGCCACGTGCGGACTGTGGGGCGTGGGTCGTTTGCATGCTTAGAAATTCATCATCTGCAAGGTGACTGACGTGAATGAGATATTGTTTTTCTTCACCGTAATCACCACCTGCTTGCACTGCACGTTGACAGGGCAGGAGTCTGTGATGGCGCTTGTGCCCGTCACGGTTTGAGTCGAAATTTTCGGCACGTCAAAGCCATCAAAATTGCTCATCTCATCGCATTCAAAAACCGCACTAAAACCAGATCGGCGTCGCGTGGCCATGACCTTTTCTGCACAGGCCTGCAGCAGTTGTGTGCCAGTTTGAAGGTCACGAACGTCGGTCAACCGGTAAAACAAATTGCTGTTGAGGGTGATGATGGCCGTCGCTGCAATGCCCAGCACGAGCATGGACACCACCATTTCAATCAGTGTGAAACCGCGTTGTGATCGGCGCGTGGTGTTTTTCATCATGGCCCCACCACCACATGGCCAGTCAGGGCCCACACCGTGACAAATTTTTTGTTGTTGCTGTCCGGCGAGTTCAGGGTGTACACCACCTCGCCGTTGGGCTGCCCCAGGCTGTTGTAAACCAATGCGGCATTGGCCAAAGGCCCAGAGAGTTCGGCACCTTTTTCCAGATTGACCAAAAAGGCCGAGCCGCTGGCTGGGTCCGTGATGGGGTCTGCCGTGCAATTTATCGAATTGGGACGCACGCTGTAGGCGTTGGTGCTGGTCAGCACACATAGGCTGACGCCTTGGGTGGCGGCTAGCAACTGGGCATGGCGTAAATCGGAGGCTAATTTTTGGGCTTGTGAATCCAGCGTGACATCGGTGATGTTGAACCCTTTGGGGATCGCATACACGCTCAAAATTCCCAAAATCACAACCACAAAAACAAGTTCTAACAAAGAAAAGCCCCGCATTCCCCGTCCCCTCAGCAAGGAGGCGGGTGATGCGGGGGCATTCAGAGTTGGCAATGACTCACACGAAAGTGTTGATGGTCAAACTGTCCACTCAGTTGGGCACCGTGAACGTGACTTTCAGACCCGATGTGCCTTTTTGGACCGTGCACTCAGGGTAGGTCGTGGTTTGCACGTCATACACCGAGGTATCCAAATCGGTCAGCAATGCCGCCACTTCGGCGCATGTGGTCGTTGCGGTGGCACCTGCGGTACCAGACTTGACCTTGGCGTAGTTGATGGCTGCCGCCGACACCAAGTTGGCTGCGACGGCCTTGGTGGCTGCATTTTCGGCCTCTTCGGTCAGGCCTTGGAACTTCGGAACTGCAATCGCAGCCAAGATACCGATGATCACAATCACGATGATCAGTTCAATCAAAGTGAAACCCGATTGGTTATGTGAAGAGGTTTGTTTCAGTGAACGCATGAACTATCTCCTTAAAAAAACAAAATTGATCAAACTCCAATGTAGCTTCAATTGTTGTTTTTGTGATCAAAATATTGAATTTGTTTGATATTCGTCAAATTAAACAAAATTAACCATTAGTTTGCTAAATATTCTTGTGATTTTTATCACCAATTCACCTAGACTTCAAAAATCAACAAAGGCTATAAGTTTGATGAAAAAATCAATTAATTGGCTGTGGCGCACCGGTCCATCGGGTTGGGCATCGATTGATTGCCAGGGCGGCGTCTTCGGTGTCAGCGTCAAAAGCCCACGCAAAACCGGTGAAAAGCCACGTGTCGTCAAATACGCGGCGCTTCCCGGCGAGGCTGCCAGCGTGGATGCCTTGTCGCAAGTCAACCGCCTGATTGGAAGTTCGGGCTTTCCGTGGGTGGGCGTGTTGGATCGCAGCGAATACCAAATGTTTTTGGTTGAAAAAGCGGCGGTCCAGGCCGAGGAGATGGAGCACAGCCTGCGCTGGACGCTCAGCCCTCTGATTGACTACCCAGCCACGGAAGCCAATTTTTCATGGATGGAAATTCCAACCCTCAACGCACCCACAGGACGCACCCCGCAGCTGTACGTCGTCACCTCGCGTCGTGAATTGGTTGAAAAACGCACGGACTTGTTCGAGGCGGCACACATCGAACTCGCCGCACTTGACATCCGTGAAACCGGACAACGCAATATTTCGGTGGCCATGGAAAAGCCAAACGAGGGGGTGTGCTTGGTGTTTGCAGAACCCAAGGGCATTCAACTGACCGTGACCTTCCAGGGTGAGCTCTATCTGGAGCGTTTCATCCGTGAGGCCTTGTTTGATGAGGTCGACATCAACGTGCCCGACCAAGCCAGTTTGGAGTTTGACCGTGTGGCGCTGGAAATTCAGCGCTCCATCGATTTCATTCGTCGCAACTTTCCCTCACTTTTGATCAACCGCGTATGGGTTGGCCCGACTGCAAAAGAGATTGGTCTTGCCAAAGAGCTGGGCTCTCGTTTGCTGGAGCCGGTTCAAACACTCGATTTGGGCCAAGTGTTTGACTGGCCACAGGGCTCAGAGTTGGTACGTCCTGAAGTGCAAGCCCTTTATTTCAATGCGCTGGGCGCCGCATTGCGTTTCAACGAGTAATGACCATGAGCCAGCAGATCAACCTGTTAACCCGTCGCCGTACGCGTAAAAGCTTGGCTTGGTACAGCATTCGTGGCGTGGCCCTGCTGGTGCTCGCGCTCACCAGTGTGGCCATCTGGAATGAGTTCACCTTGCGTGAGCAACTGGCCCTTGAAAAACAGACCCAGAAGTCCATTGCAGCGGCCAAAGCCGTGCTAGACCAAAAGCGGCGAGCGTCCGGATTGGAAGATGCCGACGCTTTGGCCAAAGCCTCCAGTGCCATGCGCAGTCGGCTTGATGCGCGCCGGGAGCTGGTGGGTCTGATCGACAAAGGCGAGTTGGGCAGCTTGAGCGGGCACTCCGGGGCAATGTCTGTGCTGGCCACCATCTCGGAAAACGAAGTCTGGGTCCGTCAATTTGAAGTCACCAAAGCCGGCAAATCCATGGTGATCGTGGGCAATGCGCTCAGCAACGAGGCCGTCATGCGTTATGCCAACCGGTTGAACGAAGCTTTCAAGGCGTTTGGTTACCAGTTTTCATCCATGGAGCTTTCGCGCGAGGAAGTGTCTGTGGGGGCCGCAGCAGCGCAAAAAGCCGACCTCATCAAATTCAAACTCTATTGAGCGCCCATCATGAACTTGGTCAACTTTTCCAACAGCTTGCAAGTCAAGTTCTCACACCTGAGCTTGCGAGAGCAATGGCTTTCAGTTTTGGTTGCATTGGTGGGGGTGTATTTCTTGTTTGACACCGGGGTGTTGACTCCGCAGGACATTCGTCACCAAGTGCTGGTGTCACAACAACAAGTTGCGCAAGCCCAACTCGACGTGATCCATGCGCAAACCTTGGCCTTGGACCAAGGCAACGAGGGAAGGGCCATGCTCACCCTGCGGCAAGCCGAGCACGAACAGCTCAAAAAGCAAATTGCGGTGCTCGATGCCATCTCGGGAGGGGTCAGGCCCGATGCCATTCGAATCGGCACCCTGGTGAAAGAAGTGCTCAAGTCGCAATACCCCAAAGTGACGCTCGATGCGCTCAAAACACTGCCCGTCAAGTCCTTGATGGCGGCGCCCAAAAATGGTTCAACCAGCGCACCCCAAACCACCATTTACAAGCACGGCATCGACATCGAGGTGCGCGGCAATTACTTGGACTTGCTGGCCTATGTGAAAACCCTGGAAGCCAGTTCACAGACCTTGTTTTGGTCAGACGCCAAACTGGCTGCGCTGAAGTACCCCGAAGCTACGCTGCGCCTGACCATCTTCATTCTGAGCGATCAACCCAATTTGGGGCTGTCCTGATCTATGAAATCCATCTTCAAACTCCTATGCGTCACGGCCTCTACATGGCTGTTGGCAACTCCACTGGGGGCGCAACCCGTGTTGCGCGACCCGACCCGCCCTTCGGAAATCAGTCCGCCACCTGTGGTCTCTGCCCCCTCTAATGGCTTGCCGGATGGCAACCCCAATGGAGACTATGTGCTGGCGCCCATCTCACCCCCGGAGCGGCTCGGAGTGTTGCTCATCGGGTCATCGCGTCAATATGCGGTGATCGATGGCGTGGTGGTCAAACCCGGACAAAGCGTCAACCAGTGGCGCTTACTCAGCATCCATTCGCAAGGTGTGGTGATGCAAAGCGCATCCGGCACCCAAACCCTCAAAGTCAGTCCCTCGGTGGTCAAGACGCTGCGCTCAGCAGATCGTGCCGACCAGGGGGCCGATACCCGTGATCACAAACCAACCAGGAGAAGTCCGTGAATTGGCACGCTCTTACCATCGTCGCACCCCTTGTCGTTCTTGTGGGCTGCACGTCCACGTACCCCAAGCCTGATGTCTCCACGCAAAACAACATTGCGCAGGAAATGAAACAGGCGGGGGTGACCAAACCTGCGGTCAAAACACCGGCTTCAGGCGTCTCGGCAGAAATTTTGAGTGACTTGATGATGCCCTCCATCAACAGTCTCATCCCGAAATCGGGTCGAGGCACGGTCGATCAACGCTTTGATCTGGTGGTCAACGACGCACCCATTGGTCAAGTCTTGGCGGGGTTGGTGGCAGGCACCGAGTACAGCATCTTGCTCAAACCCGCTGCGGGCGCTTTGCCCATACCTGGCGCCGCAGGTGGTGCGATTTCCAAAGAAATCATGCCGTCTGCTGAGACCAGTGCCAGTCGCGTCACATTGAACCTGAAGAACGTGACCCTGACCGAGGCACTCAACGCCATCCGCGATGTGTACGGCTATGACTACACCATCGATGGACACCGCATCCTGGTTCAAGCGGCAGAATTGCAAACCCGCCTGTACTACGTCAACTACATCCTAGGTCAACGCCGTGGCGTGAGCGATTTGCAGGTCATTGGCGGTGCTTCGGTAGGGCACACCTCCAGCACCTCCACCTCTTCATCCAGCACCAGCTCTTCCAACTACGCCTCAGTGCAAGCCAGCGGCTTGAGCACCTCGGTCAAATCTGACATTTGGGGTGAAGCCGAAGACGCGTTGCGTACCGTGCTGGGCTGCAACATTGCCAAGTCGGTGGCCACCACCGCGACCAGCCGTGTGGGCGGCACCTCCACCTCACAAGGCAATGCCTCACGTGCTGATATTTCGCAACTCGGTGAGTCCACCCGCGGTGACCGTTTGCACGGCATCGACGGATGTGTGCAAGGCCGTGCACTGACCATCAACCAAATGAGTGGCACCATCCTGGCCCGGGGTATGCCCACCGAGCTGCGCATGGTGGAAAAGCTGTTGCGGTCCATGCAACTGAGTATTTCGCGTCAGGTCATCATTGAGTCGAAGATCATCGACGTCGAGCTCAGCAACGACTCACAGCAAGGCATCAACTGGGGTGCTTTCCAAAATGGCATGCACCAATTCTCGGTCGGTGCCAGCACGGGCAGCATTGGCATGAACCAACCCAACGTTGGCGCCGTGGGGGGCACCATCTCCAGCACCGTCACACTGGGTGGTTTGCTGGGGGCCACGCTCGCCACTGGCGCGTCAGCGCCCAACGCGTTTTCGTCAGGCTTGGGCATGGCATTTCAAGCGCGTAACTTTGCGGCTTTGATCAACTTTTTGGAGTCGCAAGGACGTGTACATGTCTTGTCCAGCCCACGCATTGCCACGTTGAACAACCAAAAAGCGGTGATCAAAGTGGGCAGCGAAGAACCGTTTGTCACCAACATCACGGGTGGCAGCATCAGCGTGCCTTCGGCCGGTTCAAACGCCATCACGATTGACCCCACGCTCACGTACCAGCCGTTCTTCTCTGGTATTTCCTTGGACGTGACACCGCAAATTGATGCCGACGACAACATCACCCTGCATGTGCATTCCATGGTCAACAGCGTGGTCGAAAAGTCTAAGTTGGCATTGCCCAACTCAGACCGTACCGTGCCATTCGCTGTCAATACCTTGAACGAAACCGACAGCGTCGTCAAAGCCAAAGACGGTCAAGTGATTGTGATTGGCGGGTTGATGACCGAAAAAACCTCCGACAACCGTGGCGGCATTCCCGGTGCACGCGATGTCCCTGGCGTGGGTGCCTTGTTCAACCGTGGCGCCCAGTCTTCCACCAAACGTGAGCTGGTCATCATGCTCAAGACCACCGTGGTCAAAGACGACAGCGTTTGGGCCAACGACATTGCCGCCACCGGTGAGCGCATCGGTGCTCGCAACACCCCCGCGCCGCGTTGAGGCCATGCAGGCGATCAAGCCCAAGAAAGCCGACACGCATGTACCTTGACTATTTTGGATTGAAAGAATTTCCGTTTGGGATCACGCCCGACACCGAGTTCTATTTCTCCTCAGGCGTCTCCCAGGAAGCCCTCAACACCTTGTTGGTGGCCGCGAAAACGGGCGAAGGCTTCATCAAAATCACAGGCGAAGTGGGCACAGGTAAAACCATGCTGTGCCGCAAGCTGATGGCCAGTCTGGGGCCAGGTTTCAAAGTGGCCTATGTGCCCAACCCGCATATCGACCCGGACAGTTTGTTCATGGAGGTGGCGACCGAATTGGGCATTGCGTTCGATCCCGGTACCCACCACAAGCACCAATTGTTGCGGGCCCTGAATGAGCGCTTGTTGGAACTCAACCGCCAAGGGCAGCGCGTGGTGATTTGTTTGGACGAGGCGCAAGCCATGCCGATCGAGACACTCGAGGCCTTGCGCTTGTTGACCAATTTGGAGACGGAAAAGCGCAAGCTGGTGCAAGTCATCATTTTTGGCCAGCCCGAGTTGGAAAAAAAGCTCAACCATCCGTCGATTCGCCAACTCAAACAGCGCATCGCCTTTGATTACTGTCTCTCTCCCATGGTGGGCGATGAGATCGACTACTACATCCACCACCGTTTGCAGGTGGCTGGGCATCGCGGTGGGCGTTTGTTCACGCGTCCCGCTTTGTGGTTGTTGAAGTTGCGCACAAAGTGTGTGCCGCGCTTGGTGAATATTATTTCCCACAAGGCCTTGTTGTCTGCGTTTGGCAAAGGGCACCACCAAGTGACCTTTGGTGATGTTCGTGCTGCGGTGCTCGACACCACATCGATCCATCCCATGCAGTCGATATTCAGCGTGTGGGCTTTGTTGGGCATGCTGTTGGCCAGCCTGTTGTGGCTGGTGATTGAAAAAGGATACTTGCGATGAGTTTGATCAACCAAATGCTCAAGGACATAGACCAGCGCCAAGGCAGTACCAACGCCAGTGCTGATTTGCAAGGTCAAGTCAGAGGCGTCATCCATCGTTCTGCCTCTCCTGCGTTCATGCATTGGATGGGAGGTGCTCTGGCCGTTACCGTGCTGGTGGCGGCTTCGCTCTCTTACTACCGCAGTGTTTCACCCCGCGCTTCGTTGCCACCGATGGTACAAATTCCTTCGGTGCAAACGCTGCCAAGCCCTGGCTTGAGCACATCGCCCGTCGTGACAGCAGATCAGGCGCCTGCTCAACCGAAGGTTCAGCCACCCCAGCCAACGCCGATGCCGGAGACTACAGCCAAGCTGCCCACGCTTGCCAGCACGACCCCGCAAGCCAGTCCCAGTGACAGAGCTAAAAAAGCCCAAGAGTTGGTGGTGAAAACTGAAGCGGCACCCAGTGTGCCCGTGGCCGTGAGCAGCAAGGCAGAGCCCAGCAGTTCGGTCAGCCGTGTGGTCAGCGTCGAGCAACGTTCAGCCAATTGGTACCGCGAGTCATTGACCCTGATTCGACAAGGACGCAACACCGAAGCCCAGGGCTTGTTGAGAAAAGCAATTCAAGAATATCCAGCCAACCACGATGCGCGCCAATTGTTGGCGCGTGTGCTGGTCGATGCCAGCCAGTTGGCAGAAGCCAAAAGTCTATTGTTGCAAGGCTTGACGCTGACGCCTGATCGCACCGAGTTCTCCATGGCGTTGTCCCACGTGCTGGTGCAGTCCAATGAGCTGGAGTCTGCCATTGACACCTTGCAAAAAGGGCTGCCCTCAGCCGGTAACAACGCGGACTACCATGCCTTTTTAGCCGCGTTGTTGCAACGTCAAGGTCGGCATGAAGAGGCCACCCAACATTACCTCACTGCGTTGCGCCAAGCCCCGGATGCCTCGAATTGGCTGGTCGGTCTGGCGATTTCTTTGCAAGCCCAAAACATGAATGTGGGTGCAGCAGAGGCTTACCAGCGAGCCATTGACTTGGGGCTACCTGCCTCCTTGTCGCAATTCGCGCAAGACCGGCTTCGTCAACTGGGGCGCTGAGCCCCGCGTCCACACAGGGGCTCGTATGAATATTCAACATTTGTTGGCCCAAAGCGTGGCGCAGCGCGCCTCTGACTTACACCTGTCCGCGGGTTTGACGCCGATCATTCGCGTCGATGGTGATTTACAAAAACTGTCTGACCACACGCTCAGCGATGCTGACATTCGTGAAGCGGTCTACAGCATCATGACCATCCACCAACGTGAGCACTTTGAGCGCGAGTTGGAGTGTGATTTCTCTTTTGAAGTGGCTGGTCTGTCACGCTTTCGTGTCAATGCGTTTCACCAAACACGCGGTGCAGCGGTGGCGTTTCGTGCCATCCCGGCAGGTATTCCCAGCCTGGACGATTTGCACGCTCCTGCGGTATTTTCTGAGTTTGTCCGTCGTCCACGTGGGCTGGTGTTGGTGACAGGGCCGACCGGTTCTGGCAAGTCCACCACTTTGGCGGCCATGATTCACAGTCTCAACCAGTCAGACCCCAAACACATCTTGACCATTGAAGACCCGGTTGAGTTTCTGCATACGCCCAACACCTGTTTGATCAACCAACGCGAGGTGGGCGGGCAGACCCTGAGCTTTTCCAACGCCCTGCGTGCGGCGATGCGCGAAGACCCCAACGTGATCCTGGTGGGCGAAATGCGCGACCTTGAAACCGTTCGTTTGGCCATCACCGCCGCCGAGACTGGCCATTTGGTGTTGGGCACAGTCCATACCTCGGGGGCAGCCAAAACCATCGATCGACTGATTGATGTGTTTCCCGCAGAAGAAAAAGAGATGGTCCGCAGCATGCTCTCGGAGTCGCTGGAGGCGGTGATCTCTCAAGTTTTGTGCAAGCGCAAAGACGGCAAGGGGCGCGTGGCTGCATTTGAAATCATGGTGGGCACTTCTGGGGTGCGCAATTTGATTCGTGAGGGCAAAGTGGCGCAAATGTACTCAGCCATTCAGACTGGCAGCGCGGCAGGCATGCAAACTTTGGATCAAAGCTTGGCGCAACTGGTCAAGCAAGGCGTCATTGAAATTTCCGAAGCACGGGTCAAAGCCAAGTTCGCTGAAAACTTCATGCGCTGAACAAGTCGTCCAGACCTGTACCTCTATGCCCGATTTGTTCACCTTTTTTTATGGCGCATCTTTGTTGTTGCAGATTTTGGCTGCCGTGGTCGCACTGGATTTGTATGTGCATTCCAGCCAATACCGTTGGGGTTGGTTGTTGCTGGCTTTGGGGCTCGTGGCCTTGACATTTCGCCGTGCCTTGATGCTCTGGACCTTGGACGGCCACCAAAGCGTCACAGGCGTGGAAGCGTTGATTTTTTTCATGATCGCCAGTGCGCATTTTTTAGGCATTGTGCTGATTCGCAATGTGGTCATCAGCCTGGAGCTGGCCAACCGAGAGTTGAAAAGAATTTCACAAACCGACTCACTGACCGGTGCCTTCAGCCGTGCCGAGACATTCAACCGTGCGCGGCTGGAGATTTCACGCAGCCAACGTCATCATGTCCCGCTGAGCTTTGTGATTGTGGACATTGACCATTTCAAACGTGTCAACGATGACTACGGCCATGATGTGGGAGACCTGGTGCTGCAAGGTTTGGTCAAGACCTGTCAAGTTCAGTTGCGAAAAATTGACACCCTGGGTCGCGTCGGTGGAGAGGAGTTCATGCTGGTGCTGCCCGAGACCGATGAAGACCAGGCCCATGAGGTGTGTGATCGTCTACGCACAGCCATTGAAAGCAAAGAATTTTTTCTGCCCTCAGACGAAATGATCCACATCACCATCAGCCTGGGCATTGCCACCTACCACCCGCAGCAAGTGCGCGTTGACGATGAGTCAGCGCTGGTCCATGTCTTGTGTCAACACGCCGATGCTGCGATGTACCAAGCCAAAAAGGCGGGCCGAAACCAAGTGGCCATCTGGCACTAACCAGATGGTTTGAGCATCAGGTGGGCAATTTGTAGTTCTTTGTCTCGATCAAGCGAATGGCCGCGTCCACCACCTCAGAGTCATACAGCGTGCTGCGATTTTTCTTCAACTCATCCATGGCCGCGTCAATGCCAAGTGCCGCCCGATAGGGGCGGTGGGATGACATGGACTCCAGCACATCGGCCACAGCCAGCACACGCGCTTCCGCCAGAATTTGATCGCCCTTCAATCCTTTGGGATAGCCTGAGCCATCCATGCGTTCATGGTGCTGCCCAATGATGTCGGCAATCGGCAGCGGGAACGACACATTTTTCAAAATGTCATAACCCGCTTGCGCGTGTCCCTGGACCAACTGCATTTCAAGTGGTGTCAGTCGTGTGGGTTTGGTGAGTATTTCGATGGGCACTGCAATCTTGCCAATGTCGTGTACCAAGCCAATCAACTCCAGCGATTTACTGCGCTCTGTTGCCCAACCCATTTCGTGTGCGATCTCGCTGGCGATCAAGCCCACACGGCGCTCGTGGCCTGCGGTGTAGGGGTCGCGCATGTCCACCATGCTGGAGATGGCGCGCAGGGTGGACTCCATCGAGCCCTCCAGTTGACGCACGTATTGCGCAATTTTTTCTTCTTGCCGCTTGCGCTCTGTGATGTCATCGACCAGCACAATGTGCGCAATCTGGCCGTCCCAATCAATGGCTTTCGCATGCAACTCAAGTTCAAGCCACTGTCCACTCTTGTGCTTGACTGGCACCGAGTACGTCACGCTGGGGCTCTCGGCTTCTAGGTCTGCCCAAGCGTTTTGGATGTTTTGAATGTTGTCCGGGTCAGACGTGGTGAAGTCCAGCACACTGTGGTCCAGCAACTCATGGGGCGACCAACCCGTGATCTCGCAATAGCGTGGGTTGACATACACAAACCGGCCATTGCGACGCACATAGATACCGGCCACCGATTGCTCAATCATGTTGCGAAAGTGCTTTTCACTGGCAATCAGCTCACGCTCTTTGGCGCGAATGTCGCTCAAATCGGTCCATGCAATGATGGCTTCGTCGCCCACCAGTGTCATGCTGCCCGTGCACACACGCATCGAGCCATCTTTGGCTTGGATCGAAAATTCTGGTGAATTTTGCGCCCGGTGGTCGCGTCGCGCATTGGCAATGGATTGTGTCCAGGCCGCACGCAACTGTGTTTGCAATTGCGCAGTGGGGTAGGCCAATTCAAACCAGGCCTGTTCATTGGGAATGTCGTTGAGCGTGTAACCCAGCCAGAGTTGAAATGCCCGGTTCAGGCCCAGCATCTTGCCGGTTTTCACATTCATCAGCTGAAGCGGCGAAGGCGATGCGTCAAAAATTTCACTGAAACGGTGTTCAGACAGCTTGGCGCTTTGTTCAGCCTGTTCCGTTCGTTCACTGGCATGCATGCTGCTCAGTGCAAAAGACACGTCAGAGCTCATTTGCTCCAATAGCAACAACTGCTGCGCGTCAAACAGTTTGATGTCTCGGGTGTACAGACCCATCACCCCCATCAGCCGGTTGTCAACCATCAGGGGGACGACCGCTCGGTTGGTGATTTTTTCTTCGTACAGATAGTCCACCCATGGGTCGTCGCTCTCCTTCTCGGTCACAGGCAAGCTGATGATCTTGCCCGCCTCCAGGTTCTGGATCAAACGCCCGAGCACGCTCTGAGTGCTGGCCAGTGAGGTTGCCAAGTCAGACAAGTGCTCGATTGAAAAACCGTGGGCATGGATGATGCGCAGCGGTTGTGCTCCGGTGTCCGTCATGGCGATGAACAACATGGGGAAGGCGTTGCCTTTGACCATGGTGTCAAACAAGGCCGCCAGCAGCTCACCTCTTGTGTTGCACCGAACAATGGCTCGGTTGGTGGCACTGAGCATTTCGTACAGGTACGTCAAATCTTGAATTTTTTTGCTGGCACGGTCACGTTCTGTGATGTCTCTGACCACCTCGACGCGTGCCTGAAATCCATTGTCAATTTGGTAGGGCGCAATATTGCACTCCAAAATTCGCTCAGGTTGCTGGATTCGGACCACCTCGGTGAACAAGGCCTCACCGCTTGCAATTCGCACACACACGGGGCAACTTTGTACCGCAACGCTGGGGTCATGAAACAGGTTGTGTGAGGCGTGTTCAATCAAACCCTCCAGCGGTGTGTTGACCCAGGTGCATGCAGCTTGGTTGGCTTGTAGCACCGCACCTTCTAGCGTGACCACCAAGGTGGGGTCTGGGATTGAGTCAAAGGTGCTGCTGACACGGCTGAGCATGCTGAAAGGACGTGTCAGGGTGGAGTAGACCAATCCCAGGTAAATGAACCAGTAGGCAAAAATCTTCAATACATGGCCCACCAGGTTGGCAGTGGCAATCACACTGACGTACTGGGTAAAGGCGAATTCCGAAAAAATCATGGCCACCAAGGCGGCGCCTATGTAATTGAACAACCTGGGCGACATCACTGCGCGCATGCGCCAGTAAAAAAACAGCGTTGCCGACAGCATCAGAATGATCACGTACTCGGTGTAAATTTTCAGCGGTGTCAGCCCCTGTCCGTCCACATACATGGTGGGAAAGTGGTCGGTTGCGATGAGCCACACCAAGCAAGCGGTGATCAAGCCCAGCACCACATGAAGATGCACTGCGCGAATCACGTGCTTGAGAAAAAGGGGCGACACAAGCAGCGCGGCGGCTTGTAAAAACCGTGCCGCAATCCACAGCTCGGTCGGTGGGTTGGCGCTGTTGGTGGGCAACAAGTGCATGCCTTGAAAGACCAAGGCATGTAACAAATCCAAGCCCGCGCACCAGCCAATCACCGTGGCGACGTAATAAACAAAATGATTCTTGGTAAAACCGCGTGAGTTGGTGGCAACAATCAGCGCTGTGAAAGCAATCACAATCGACACCAGTTCTGCCATGGCATGGAACAACAAATAACTGAACTGTGCGCCAAGTAAGCAAACCATCGAGACAAACAGCGGAGGGAGCCAACTGCCAACAGCCCATCGACGTAGCCAGCCTGATGCACCCGTCAGCTTGGGATGCATGTGAATAGGGGGGGTATTGCTTTGCATTGAATAGATAGTAAATGCAAGCGCATAAAAGCCACAATGCCAAAACCGAAAAAAATCACGTGATCTCAAGCTGACGTTGCTTGTATGAATTTATCACCGATATAACACCCCATGACACAAGCGCCATCACCCCAGCCGCAGCGGCTTCACCCCGACGTTTTTAAGCTCGGGTTGGTGAGTTTCCTCACCGATTTAAGTTCAGAGATGATCTTTTCGGTCTTTGCCATTTTTTTCACCACCGTGGCAGGTGCCTCTAGCGCTTTGCTGGGGGTGATTGAAGGGCTGGCCGATTTGTCGGCTTCATCGCTGACTTACTTGGCCGGTTGGTTGTCAGACCGCAGCGGCAAGCGCAAATGGTTGGCTACTTTGGGGTATGGCTTTTCCACAGTCGCCAAACTCATCTTGCTGGTGTCATCCAGCATTCTTGGATTGAGTGTGTTTCGCGTCATTGAAAGACTGGGCAAAGGCTTTCGTGGCCCACCCCGTGATGCTTGGTTGTCGGCCATTGCCAATCAGCAGCATCGTGGCTATGCGTTTGGCGTTCATAAGGCGCTGGACAAAGCGGGGGCCGTCTTGGGGCCTTTGGTGGCCTATGCCTTGTTGCACCAGTTGGGCGAGTCTGCCCATACCTACAGCGTGATTTTCATGGTGGCATTTGTCCCGGCCGTCATCAGCGTGGTGGTGCTCGCGCGACTGCCTGATCAACCGGGTGTGGCACATGCACGTGAGAGCTTGACGCACAGTTGGCAACAGCTCAGTGTCGGTTTTCAGCGTTATTTGGTCACGGCGGGCATCTTTTCGCTGGCTTATTTCAGTGTTGGTTTTTTATTGCTCAAAGCCCATGCGCTTGGTTTTTCTGTCAGCGACATTGTGTTGCTCTATGCGCTGTTCAACACCTCATGTGTGGTGGCTGCACCCTGGGTGGGGCGGTGCGCGGACCGTTGGGGCCGCCAGCGCATCATCTTTTTGAGCTACGGTTTGTATGCTGCACTCAACCTCGGTCTGCTGCTGGCCAGCACGCGTTGGGAGCTGGTGGCTGTGTTTGTGGTTTATGGTGTGTTTTATGCCATCGATGAATCACAAAGCAAAGCCTTCATCACTGACCTAGAGCCTGAGCGGCGTGCCACCGCCATTGGGGTCTACAACGGTGTGACTGGCATGATGTATTTGCCAGCCTCCGTGGTCGCCGGGGCTTTGTGGGCGGTCTCGCCCTCGGCCACTTTTGTCTGCGCGGCTGCGCTGTCCGTGCTGGCCATGCTGGTATTGGTCGTGTTGCGTCCTGCGACGTCTCAGACCACGCCAGGGTGATGCCAGGGTGGAGAACCTGCTTTTACTTGCAGGCCAGAGCCATGAGCTTCAAGTTTCTGCTCTGGTCCGAATAGATCGGTTTCTTTTGAAATTGCTTGGCAAAGTCTGAGTTGTCGTTCTCAATCACTTTGTCGTTGTTCTTGTAAGAGATGATCACCAACTTGCCTTCACGGTCCGCGTAAAACACCCGGCTCTTGAGCTGAACCGTTTTCTCTTTGCAATCAAACTCATACGACGATTGTTCTGAACCGAACTTCACCAATTGGCTCACTTTGCCTTTGACCTTGGCGTCATACAAAGGCAGCCGATTGACGATGGAGAAGGCGCTGAATGTTTTCACCACCGTGGTCTTGCCTTGTGGGGTGATGGTTGATTCGTAGTAATCGTCAGAGCTGCCATGGCCATCGTCGAAATACACCCACGCGGCATGACCGAGTGGCTGAAGCAGCAAACAAACGAGGAGGGCGGTGACTTTCTTCATGGCTAAATTCTAGGGAATCCCCTAGCCGTGAGGCAAAGTCATGATTGGTAGCATGCTTACGAATTACTGACACGTTCGCACCACCCATGTCTGACTCTCCATTGCCCACCTCCGCACACTATTTTCTGGAGGGCTTGAACGATTTAGGCATCGACTACATCTTCTCCAACTTTGGCACCGACCATGTGTCCTTGATCGAGGCCCTGGCGCAATGGGACCAGCAAGGCAAAGCCCACGCCCAAGTCATGTTGTGCCCCCACGAAAACGTGGCCATTCACATGGCGGCAGGTTTTGCGGCCGTCACCGGGCGTGGCCAAGCCGTGATGGTGCATGTGGACGCGGGCACCGCCAACGCCGCCATGGGCATGCACAATATGTTCCGGGGTCGTTTGCCTGTTCTGCTGATGGCCGGTAAGGCACCTTTCACAGTGCATGGTGAGTTGGAAGGTTCACGCGACAACTATGTCCACTTTGTGCAAGACCCGTTTGACATCGGCAGCTTGGTGCGCTCGTATGTGAAATGGGAATACAACCTGCCCACCGGCGTGACCACCAAAGAAGTGCTGCGCCGAGCACACACCGTGATGCAAAGCGACCCGCCAGGGCCGGTGTTTTTGACTCTGCCGCGTGAAGTGCTGGCCGAAACCTGGGCCCCCGAGGCTGTGCAGTCTTACCCTGAATCTCGCTATGGGGCGGTGCATGCTGGGGGCGTAGACGAGACTTGCGCCCACGCCTTGGCTGAGCAACTGCTGCACGCTGAACACCCGATGGTGGTGACCGCCTATTTGGGACGCAAGGCGGAGGCTGTGCATGCGCTGCAAGATTTGGCCGAGTTGTGTGGCATTCAGGTGTTTGAGTTCAGCCCCAGCTACTTGTGTATCTCGCGCGAATCGCCGTGCTTCGCAGGCTTTGACCCCTCGGTGGGGCTGGCCCAGGCCGACGTGGGTTGGCTGCTCGATGTCGATGTGCCCTGGTTGCCCAAATACGCCAAGCCGCAGCCCCACACGCGCTGGAGCCATGTCGATGTGGACACGGTCAAAAAAGACTTTCCGATGTGGGGCTTTGCCACCGATGTACGCGTGCAGGCCGACTGCGCCACGGTGCTGCGCCAAGTGGCCACCATCGTGCGCGCCAAGGCCGATGCGGCGTTTCACCAGCGCGTGGCCAGCCGCATGGCGCAGATGCGTGCGGCACAGCAAGCGCGTGCCACGGCTTTGCAGCAAGCCGCGCTTAGCCCCGGCCAAGTGGGCGCTATTTCGCCTGCCTATCTGTGTGCGGCCCTGGGCGCCGCGATTGAGCCGCACGACGTGGTGGTCAACGAAGCCATTCGCAACACGTTTGCTGTGCTCAACCAAATCCCGCGCACCGAGCCTTTGAGCATGATCGCCGGTGCCGGCGGCGGCTTGGGCTACAGCGGTGGCATGGCGCTGGGCATCAAGCTGGCCAAGCCGGGCAGCCGCGTGGTGCAAATCGTGGGGGACGGGGGGTTTCACTTCTCCACCCCCACCTCGGTGTACGCCACCGCCCAACGCTATGGCCTGCCCATCTTCACCGTGGTGCTCGACAACGGGGGCTGGCAAGCGGTCAAAGAGGCCGTGGTGCGTGTCTACCCCCAGGGGGCTGCTGTGCAAAGCAACGAATTCCAAGCCCGCTTGCAAGGCCATGAACGCCACTTCGAACAAATTGGCCAAGCCTTCGGCGCGTATGGCGAATGCGTCAGCGACCCGGCCGAGGTGCCTGCTGCCATTGCGCGTTGCTTGCAAGCGCTGGACGCCGGTCAATCAGCGGTGCTGAATGTGCAAATCGGTTTGCAGTGACCCCGTTTCAATTCGTCTCCCTTTCATGGAATAGGAAAATAAGCATGCGTTTTCATCACACCTTGGCGTTCACCACGTCGCTGTTGGCAGGTCTGTGCCTGAGCAGCGCGACGGCTCAAACCGCCGACTACCCCACACGCCCGATCACCATGGTGGTGGGCTACTCAGCAGGCGGCGGCACCGACGTGTTGGCACGCATCGTGGCCGAAAAACTGGCCGCCTCTTTGGGCCAGCCCGTGGTGGTGGAAAACCGCCCCGGTGTGGGCGCCATCGTCGGCTCCACCTATGTGGCCAAGGCCAAGCCCGATGGCTATACCTTGCTCATGGGCGCGAGCGGCCCCATGGTGTTCAACCACGCGCTGTATGCCAAGCTGCCGTATGGCCCACAAGACTTTGCGCCTGTCACGTTGGTGGGCATTTCGCCCATGGTGTTGCTGGTCAATGCCAACAACCCGGTCAAGTCGGTGCAAGAGCTGGTGGCGTTCTCCAAGCAGAACCCCGACAAGTCGAACTACGGTGCCAGTTCGGCCTCGTTTCAGCTCATCACCGAGCTGTTCAACAACAAAACCGGTGGCCGCTTCATGTACATCCCCTACAAAGGTGCCAACGACTCGGTCACCGCGGTCATGACGGGCGACGTCACCATGACCTTGGCCGATGTGGGCCCCGCCAACGTGGGCCTGCAAAGTGGCCGTGTCAAAGCCTTGGCCGTCACCTCGGCCGAGCGCTTGAAAGACTTCCCCAACGTGCCCACCTTGTCGGAGTTGGGCATCGACTTGAAAGCCTCGCTGTGGAACGGCTTGCTGGCCCCCGCTGGCACACCAGTGGCCATCGTCAAACGCTTGCAAGAAGAAGTGGCGCGTGTGATTGAGCTGCCCGACGTGAAAAAGCGCATCAGCGGCATGTCGGTGATTCCGTACACCAACACCCCGGAAGACTTCTCCAAATTCATCGCCTCTGAAATCGTCCTGTGGACGCAGGTGGCGAAAGACAACAACATCAAAGCAAACTGAGGCTCACCATGACCACCACTTTGTCTCGTCTGCTGTGTTTGGTTTTGGCGCTGCTGGGCTTGGCCACCACTTCGGTGCAAGCGCAAAACTACCCGAACAAACCCATTCGCTTGATCGTGCCGTTTCCACCCGGGGGCGGCAACGACGTGATTGCCCGCTTGATCGCCCAAAAACTCAGCGACCGTTTTGTGCAACAAGTGGTGGTCGACAACAAGGCCGGTGCCAACGGCATTGTGGGCTTGCAAGCCCTCATGCAGTCGCCCGCCGACGGTTACACCTTGGCGGTGGCCGCTGCTGGCCCCATGGCGGTCAACCCCAGCCTGTATGACAAGCTGCCCTACGACCCCACCAAAGACTTCTCGCCCATCACCAACCTGGTGAACTACCCGCTGCTGTTGGTGGTACATCCCTCGGTGCCGGTGAAAACCACCCTCGACTTGGTGAACCTGGCCAAGGCCAAACCGCAGCAGTTGTTTTTTGCCTCACCCGGCAGCGGCAACTCGGGCCATTTGGCGGGTGAGTTGTTCAACACCATGGCCCATGTGCAAACCGTGCACGTGCCCTACAAAGGACAGGGGCCCGCCTTGGCCGACTTGCTGACCGGTCAGGTGCAGATGCTCTATAGCAGCATTCCCTCGGTGTTGCCCCAGGTCCGCTCAGGCCAGCTCAACGCACTGGCCGTGGGCAGTGCCAAACGCTTGCCGTCATTGCCAGACATCCCCACCATCGCTGAAAGTGGCGTGCCGGGTTACGAGGCCTATTCATGGGTGGGCATCGTGGCCCCGGCCAAAACGCCCAAAGCCATCGTGACGCGTTTGAACCAAGAGATCGTGGACATCTTGAAACAAAAAGACGTGGCCGAAAAACTCAACCAGCAAGGTGCCTTGCCGGTGGGCGACACGCCCGAACAATTCGCGGCCTACATCAAGACCGAAATAGACAAGTGGGGCGCCGTGGTGCGCGCTGCCAACATCAAAGCCGATTGACCTTTTTAAAAAGCGACACCCCATGAGCACAGCCAAACCCAACGCACGTCCCAAGAAAAAAAGCCCCAGCGCCGCCTACAAAGCGGGCCTGGCCATGCGGGCCCAAGTGTTGGGCCCCGACTATGTGCAAAAAGCGTTTGACAACGCCAACGACTTGAACATGCCGTTTCAAGAAGTGGCCACCGAATTTGCCTGGGGCAGTGTGTGGACGCGCCCGGGCTTGTCGCTGCGTGACCGCAGTTTGGCCACGCTCTCGATGTGCATTGCCTTGAACCGCCCGGCGGAGTTGCGCATTCACTTACGCGGTGCTATCCGCAACGGCGTCACCCGCACCGAGTTGCGCGAACTCTTGCTGCATTCGTTTTTGTACTGCGGCGGGCCTGCGGCCTTGGACGCCTACAAGGCCGTGCATGAAGAGTTGCCGCTGATCGAAGCGGCTGAGAAAGCGCTGAAAAAAGCGGCGAAGGCCCGTGCGCCTAAAGACCAAAAATCCAAAGCACAAACGCCTTCGCCTAAAGCTAAGGATTAAGCGGCAACGCGCAGCACAGCGAGCAAGAAATCTGGTGCAAAGTCAACAAGCTCCGCCAGTGATGAATACGAGACAGTCTTTGCTGGTTCGCCACGTAAACGTTACGTATTGCGTGTGGCTTGTACTTCATTTAAAAGTTTTAGACAGCCATTCTTAAAGGATGGGTTTATTTTTGTTGAAAGTTCGCTGCCATTGATAACTAACTCCCGAAGCAATGAAACAACTTTTGTTGATGTAGTCATAAAGATATCGACATCTCCAGCATCAGATGCAAGGTTATTAACGGTAGGGTACGTTAACCAGTTTCGCGAGGCCGCATCAAGTATCTGAGAGCCATTCAGTTTTGAGGTGTAAGGAAACCACACTCCATGTGTGTGTCTGTAGTTAATTGAATTACGCATTGAAGATAGCCAATTACCTGATGCACTGTTGGCTCTGCTGATGCCATCTGATATTTCAGAAATTAATGCCGATGCTTCAATTTTGTATTTGCTGATGGAGATGCTTTCTGGTATTTTCTCAGACACTTGATCTAGCAAAATTCGAAATGTCCGCCAAGAGTCTTTGTGCGAGTCGTTAAGTTTTTCAAAGACAACAGTCTCAAAATTTGCATCAATGCTTAGACAGTAAAAGCCACTATCAATCGATTTGGTGGTACCCGTTTTTCCAAATATTTCAGCTGATTTATAAATCATTTTGACATGCTCATAGTCTAGTTGTGAGCAACAAGTCCCGAAGAGCCTCATCAGCGCATGTGCAGCAAAGAACGATGCGTAATAAGCACGAATAGCTCCCCATGCAACGCTTCGTGGCATAGCTGGATCGGGTAAAACTCCAGCTGCACTTTCAAAGGCAGCAATAGTCATGCGATTCACATCATTGGCTAGAGCGGCTTTTAGCTGTTCTGGGTTTGATGCTCTGAGCGTAAATTTTGTAGCCTGTATGTCTGAGTCAATGTAGTAGTTTTGGTTTGCGACCCAGCCTTTGACATCTATCGAGGTGTCGCAGCATGGTTGGAAAATGGATAGCCTTACATTCTCCAAGTAAATGCGAATCGCAGACATTACAGTGAAAAACTACCTTTGAGTGCTTCTTCTAGGTTTGCCACAATTGGTTTGTATGCCGTTCCAGTGCCTTTTAATTTTGAAGGCCTAATGTTTCCTCCAACCTGTTCTAAGAAAAAGTAGAAATTGTCAGTTGAGTAAATCGCACCGAATCTATCTTTCACTTTTGGTGCAATGAGCAAAAAGAAGCTGCACGTTGCGCGGAAAAATACAGAGTTAAAAAGCAACTTATCTTCTTTGTGTTTAGCTAAAACGCCCTCTTTAAAGGCGACGAAATAAGCATTCATGATTTGATAAATTTCAGATGAAGATTTATCACCAAATATTTTGATCAATGGTTTTAGCGATGCATTAAAAACTGAGCGCGAAATTTTCCCTGCCGCCTTAGATGCGGGAGAGAGACGCCCATACAAACTACTAGCTGTGTCTTCCATGAAACTATCGTAAATTTCACGAAGAAGTTCATCTTCATTCTTTTCGTACTCCGCTAATTTTTTAATGTCTAGTAATAGTTCTGCTGGGACGCCTTTTTGTTTTGAATTGATATCTATGAATAGACGAGTTTCATCTCGTCTCGAAAGACCAGCATATACAACCACAGGCACGCGGAATGCCGTATTTGCAAGTGTGAAGCCGTAAACTCTATGCTGACCATCAATAATTAAAAACGACTTCGGATGTTTTTAAAACTAAGGCTTTTTGTCTTTGCGTCGTATTTAAGCTCGGCATCCTCTTGTGCTGACAAAATGATCGAGCTTGGAATTGTCCCTAATCCACTATCAATGTAATTGGCAATTTCCCGAGCACGCTTTTCATCTAAAGCTCGTTGGAATCCTTTGATAACGTCTTCATCTCTTGTGCTAACAAAACATGTTTGGGCAAGCATCTCCGTTGGAAGCGTTAATGAAAAAAACTTGTGTTCACCTTGTCTAACTAAGCTAACACTGCCGTATCTGACTCGTTCGGGTTCGTTCATGTCAATCAAAATCATTACTGGATTGGACTGAGGTTAGCACGACAGCAATGTGCTTTGTTGATTTTCGCTACCAGGAGGACATCGAGCCATCTGCTCTGCAGCCTTAGTTCCCGTTTACGAAACAAAGATTCGTCGTAGGCGTTATCGTCCCCCGCGCGCAGACGTTAGTACGACGTCTTCACACCCAGCCAGTTCAACACGCCGAACAGTAAGCGTGCGGTCTGCTGTGCCCCTCTAAGAGCCCGGTGTGCGCCTTCCAGTGTTGCATGGTGCGCTAATCAATGCCTGCAATCTCAGAGGCACCATTTCTCCTAGAGCCAGGCTACCAAACTAGGTGCTCTTGATGGCGTCTTACATCGCAACTGGTGATCTCAGCCTGCAAACGCCCCGCCTCAGTCCATTCCCGTGCTCGTGTGGGCATGGACTGAACTTCTTTTTGCCAGTCTTATAGCGTACCTAATGCAACTCCAATTTCGTTGGATACCAACTCCAGTGCTGCGCTCTAAGCCTGCAGTAGCCGAGCTAGTGCCTTAAATGATTATTCGTAACGTGCCAATGATTTCATTCATTGCCGCCCTTCTGGGTTCTTAGCTTTAAGTTGGCAACAACTATTGTGATGAGGAAGGGAGGACACTCTCCAACCCCGCCATCCGTCCCAACACCTCGGCGGTCGACGCCGTGTCATGCAGGGCCAGGCCCTGCGCCATGGCTGCGGTGTAAACCGACGCACAGGCATTGAACACCGGGGTGGGGCAGTGGAGCGACTTGGCCATGTCGCCAATCACCTGCATGTCTTTTTGCCACACCTCCACCTTCATGGTGGGTGGGGTGTATTGCTGCTTGACCATCATGTCCATGCGCAAGCGCATCACGCCCGTGCCCAGCACCGGGCTGGGGCCAAACAAGTCCAGCATTTGCTGCGGGTCCAAGCCCATCTTGCGTGCCAGCGTCACCGACTCGGCATAGGCCACGTTGTAGATCGCCACCAAGTGGTTGGCGGCGTACTTCATCTTGGTGCCGTTGCCATAAGCGCCCACGTGCGGCACGCTGTCGGTGAAGGCATTCAAGATCGGCAAGGCTTTTTGGAATGCTGCCTTGGGGCCACTGGCATAAATGGTCCAGGCGCGGTCTTTCATGCGCACGGCGGTGCCGCTGATGGGGCAGTCCAGCGCGGTCACGCCCACGGCTTTGAGCGCTTTTGCGCAATGCATCTTGTCGGCCAAGGGCAGGGTGCTGGTCTCAATCACCAAGGGCGTGTGCTTGCTCTTGGCTGCGGCGTCCGCCAGCGCTTGCGTGACTTGCCGCAGCGCGTTGGAGGTGGCCAGCGACACGATCACGATGTCGGATTGGTCGCTCACCGCCTGCACGCTGGCCAAAGCCCGACCGCCATGGCTTTTGAGCCGTGCTTTGGCGGCAGGCGCAATGTCAAAGCCACAGACCTTGAAGCCTTGGCGCAACAACTCTTCGGCCATGATGCCGCCCATGATTCCGAGACCGACGATGCCGATGCGGGGTGAGTTGTGGGCAGGTGTTGGGCGTTTTTTGGGGGATGTCAAAGCAGTGCTCCACGGGTTGTGAGGGGATTGATTGGGGGATGAACAAATTATCAACACCTGCATAGGCTCCTCGTGGTGTTTGACACACCTGTGTGACACCGGGGCATTCTTCGGGCGATACACTCGTTGCAGTTAACCAACCCACGGGAGCTTGAACTTGGTCTCAACAACGACACGGTTTGGCAGCGGACAAGCTGTTCAACGACTGGAAGACGAGCAGTTGCTCAAAGGTGCGGGCATCTACGCCAACGACGTGACGCCGCAAGGCCAAACGCGTTTGTGCTTTGTGCGCTCTTCTTATCCCCATGCACGCATTGTGTCGATCGACACCTCCGCCGCGCAGGCCATGCCCGGTGTGCGCCTGGTTGTCACCGGCCAGCAGCTGGTCGACGAAGGTCGCCCTGCCATGCCTGGCGTGGCCAATTTCACGCGTGCAGACGGCACGCCCGCCGCCACGCCGGTGCGTCATATCTTGGCGGTGGACCGCGTGCGCTACGTGGGCGAACCCGTGGTGGCCGTGGTGGCCGACACCGAACAACAAGCGCGTGACGCGGCAGAGGCCGTGCAGATCGATTTTGACGAGCTGCCTTGCGCTGTGACCCTGACCGATGCCCTCAAGCCCGGCGCGCCTTTGATTTCTGACGCGCCCGATAACCGAGTGGCCGAAACCCGTTATGGCGACCGCGAAGCCGCTGCCAAAGCCTTTGCCTCGGCGGCCCATGTGGTCGAACTCGACATCACCAACCAGCGCTTGGCCGCTTTGACCATTGAGCCCCGCAGCGTGGTGGCTTCCATCGACGCCGGTCGTCTGGTGGTGCGCATGAGCTCGCAAATGCCTACCGCCGTGCGCGGTGCGGTGGCGGGTTTGTTGGGCCTCAAGCCTGAGCAAGTGCGTGTGGTGGTGGGGGACGTGGGTGGCGGCTTTGGCATGAAGACCGGCCCTTACCCCGAAGACCTGGTGGTGGCTTACTGCGCGCACCGCTTGCAATTGCCCGTCAAATGGATTGCCGACCGCAGCGAAGACTTCTTGAGCAGTTCGCACGGGCGTGACATCGAATCGCACGCCTCGCTGGCCTTGGACGCGAGCGGCAAAATTTTGGCCCTGCGCATTGAAAACAACGCCAACGTGGGCGCCTACGCCGTCATGACCGGTGTGGCCATTCAGCTGTTGATTGGCCCTTGGGTGCAAACCAGCGTGTACGACATTCCGCTGATCGACTTCCACTTCACGGGCGTGTTGACCAACACCGCCAGCACCGGTGCATACCGGGGTGCGGGTCGCCCCGAGGCGATCTACAACATCGAACGCTTGATGGACGAGGCCGCGCGCCAAACCGGCATCGACCGCATTGCCTTGCGTCGCCGCAACTTTGTGCAGCCCTCGCAGATGCCCTACAAAAACCCCATGGGCCAAACCTATGACGTGGGCCACTTCGAGTCCATCATGGACCAAGGCTTGGCCCTGGCCCATTGGGACAGCTTTGAGCAGCGCGCCGCTGCGTCGGCCCAACAAGGCCTGTGGCGCGGTTTGGGCGTGGCCACTTTCTTGGAGTGGACAGGTGGCAACGCCCTGGAAGAAAACGTGCATGTGCAAGTGCTGGCCGATGGCGTGATCGAGGTGTTCACCGCCGTCAACGCCATGGGGCAGGGCATTGCCACCTCGCTGGCGCAACTGGTGGTGGACGTGTTTGGCGTGCCCCTGTCGCAAGTGCGCGTGGTCATGGGCGACACCGACCGTGGCAACGGCTTTGGCAGCGCGGGTTCACGCTCGCTGTTCACCGGCGGTTCTGCCGTCAGCGTGGGGGCCAAGCAAGCCTTGGACAAAGCCCAAGAGTTGGCTGCCCAAGCGCTGGAAGCCGCACCGCAAGACTTGCGCTACGAACAAGGCAGCTTCCATGTGGCGGGCACCGACCTCAAGGTCAGCCTGGCCGAGTTGGCCCGTGCCCAACCCAACCAACGCATTGAACTCAACTCCACCACCGCGGCCAAAGGCCCGACCTGGCCCAATGGCTGCCATGTGTGCGAGGTCGAACTCGACCCTCAAACCGGCGAAGTGCAGGTGGTGGCCTATGCCTCGGTCAACGACGTGGGCCGTGTCATCAACCCCATGATCGTGCGCGGTCAACTCGACGGTGGCGCCGTGCAAGGCATTGGCCAGGCGCTGCTCGAGCATGTGGTGTACGACGACGAGACCGGTCAGCTGCTCACCGGCAGCTTGATGGACTACGCCGTGCCGCACGCCGACATCATGCCCACCCTGTTTGTCACCGAGATGGACCAAAGCATCCCGTGCAAAAACAACGTCTTGGGCGTCAAAGGCGTGGGCGAGTTGGGCACCATCGGTGCCACACCCGCCGTGGTCAATGCCGTGGCCGACGCCCTGGCCCGCCATGGCCGTGCCGACTTGGCCCCCCAGCTGCAAATGCCGCTGACCCCTTATCGCCTGTGGCGCTTGATGCACGCGGCTTGAAATCAAAAGGACACATCGATGCAGGTTTCTCTCCACGTCAACGGTAAAGCCGTGACCCTCGACGCCGCACCCAACACCCTGTTGGTGCAGGCCATCCGTGAACACATGCAACTCACCGGCACCCATGTGGGCTGTGACACTGCGCAGTGCGGTGCTTGCACCGTGCTGATGAACGGCAGCTCGGTCAAGTCGTGCAACGTGCTGCTGGCGCAAGCCCAAGGCGCGCACATCACCACCATCGAAGGCTTGGCCCAAGCCGACGGCACGCTGCACCCCATGCAAGCAGCGTTCAAAGCCTGCCACGGCTTGCAGTGCGGCTTTTGCACCCCCGGCATGGTGATGAGCGCCGTCGACCTGTGCCAGAAAAAGCCAGACGCTTCGGCCCACGAGATCCGCGACATGCTCGAAGGCAATTTGTGCCGCTGCACGGGTTACCAAAACATTGTCTTGGCGGTGCAGCAAGGTGCTGCCGCCATGAAGGCTTGAAAGGGGGCCCCACGTGTACGCATTCACCTACGAACGTCCCACCACCCTGGCGCAAGCCGTGAGCCATCTGCAAGCCGGCGGTCAAGCCTTGGCCGGCGGCCAGACGCTGCTGGCGTCCATGAAACAGCGCTTGCTCGCGCCTGAACAGTTGGTCGACTTGGGCGCACTGCCCGAACTCCAAGGCGTGTGCCAAGACGGCGACCACTTGGTCATCGGCGCTATGACGCGTCACCAAGACGTGGCCAACAACGCCTTGGTGTGTCAACACTTGCCCGGCTTGGCGGCACTGGCCAACGGCATTGGCGACAAACAAATTCGCGCCATGGGCACCTTGGGGGGCTCAGTCGCCAACAACGACCCTGCGGCTTGCTACCCCAGCGCGCTGCTGGCCTTTGGTGCCACCGTGGTCACCAACCAGCGCAGCATCGCCGCAGAAGACTTTTTCCAAGGCCTCTACAGCACAGCCTTGGAGCCGGGCGAGTTGATCGTTGCCATTCGCTTCCCCCTGGCGCAACGCGCCGCCTATGCCAAGTTCAAGCAGTCTGCTTCGCGCTTTGCCTTGGTCGGCGTGTTTGTGGCGCAGACCTCAACCGGTGTGCGCGTGGCCATCACCGGCGCAGGCAACGGTGTGTTCCGCCATGCCGGCCTGGAAGCTGCGTTGAGCCAAAGCTTCACGCCCGAGGCGGTGGCGCAAGTGGCCATCGACGCTTCCGACCTCAACGGTGACTTGCACGCCAGCGCCGACTACCGTGCCCACTTGATCACGGTGCAAACCCAACGTGCGGTGCGCCTGGCCCTGGCATGAGCGCAGCGGCAGCACTTGCCAGCATTGACGCACTGACCGAGGCCCTGGCCGCCCATGGCTACTGGGCCGACCGGCGCCTGGCCACCACGGTGTTTCTGGCACTCACCTTGCAGCGCCCCTTGCTGCTCGAAGGCGAGCCGGGGGTGGGCAAAACCGAGCTGGCCAAGGCCTTGTCCAAGGTGCTGGCGCGTCCGCTGATTCGCTTGCAGTGCTACGACGGCATCGAACAGCGCGAAACCCTGTACGAGTGGAACCACGCCGCCCAGCTCTTGCACATGCGCGCCGCGCACGACAGCGCCACGCCTGAGCAACTCGAGCGCGAGATTTACCAAGAGCGCTACCTGATTCACCGCCCGCTGTTGCAAGCCTTGCAAACCCCAGCCCCTGGGGCGGTGCTGCTGATCGACGAAGTAGACCGCGCCGACGAGCCCTTTGAAGCGTTTTTGCTGGAGTATTTGGGCGAGTACCAAATCAGCATTCCCGAGTTAGGCACGGTCACCGCACAGCTGCCGCCCATCACCTTGCTGACCAGCAACCGCACCCGTGAGCTCAACGACGCGGTCAAGCGCCGCTGCTTGTACCACTGGATGGACTACCCCGAGCGCGAGCGCGAGTTGGCGATTTTGCGGGCCCAGGTGCCGCAAGCCAGCCAGCAACTGACCCAGCAGGTGAGCGACTTTGTGGCCCAGCTGCGCAGCCAGGCCCTGGCCGCGCACTTTGCGCGCGTGCCGGGCATTGCCGAGAGCGTGGAGTGGGCCAAGGCTTTGGTGGCTTTGCACACCACCGCGCTCGATGCCACGCGGGTGCAAGACACCGCCGGCCTGTTGTTCAAGCAGCGCGAAGACGTGGTGGCCCTCAACGACCTGTTGGCGCAACTGCTCAGCCCCACCGCACACGGCTGATCAAATCCACCACTCGTATGTTGGCGCTTGAGAACCTAGCCGCGTTTGCACGGGCTTTGCAGCGCGCGGGTGTGCCCATCGACAGCGCCCGAGTGGCCTTGGCCGCCCAAGCCGCGTTGCAGGTGGGCGTGACCCGCAAAGAAGACCTGCGCTTTGCACTCGAAGCCGTGCTGGTGTCACGGCCCCAAGACCGGGCCGTGTTTGAGGCGGTGTTTGATGCGTTTTTTCGTGCCCCTGGTGATGCCTCGGCGCTCTCGCTGACGCTTGAAGAGGCATCGCCCGCGCGCGATCAGCCCGAACCCTCCGCCGCCCAGCGCCGTGCGCAAGAGGCCTTGGCCACACCTGCCGTGGCGCAGCCCACACACGAGCGCTCTGACGCGCCAAACGACGACCCCTTGGCGCTGCGCGCCAGCGCCTATGCGCGCTTGCGCCAGGCCGATTTCAGAAGCCTCAGCGCCCAAGACGTGCGCCACATGCAGCGCTTGTTGCGCGACGTGCCCCTGGACCTGCCGCAAGTGCGTGGTCGGCGTTTGGCCGCCAGCGGGCAGGGCACACGGCTCGACTGGGCCCGTGCCATGCGATGGGCGGCACGCCACGACGGTGAGCTGGTGCGTCTGCCGCATTTGCAACGCCGCCAACAAGCTTTGCCCCTGCTCATCTTGGTGGATGTATCGGGCTCGATGGCGGTGTATGCGCGCTGGCTGCTGGCGTTCTTGCACCAGGCCACGCGCAAGGTGCCACGTTCGGTGTTTGCCTTTGGCACCCAGTTGACCGACTTGAGCGCCGCTTTTCGCCAGCCCGACACCGACACCATGTTGGAGACGGTCAACCGCACCGTCACCGACTATGGCTCGGGCACCCGCCTGGGCGACGCCCTGCATGGGCTGCTGACACAGCACGCACGCCAGCTGGTGGGTCGGCGTACTGTGGTGCTGCTCATCAGCGACGGCTTGGACACCGGCGAGCCCGAGGTGCTGGAAGTGGCCCTGCGCCAGCTCAAGCGGCGCACGCGGCGCGTCTTGTGGTTGAATCCTCTGCTGCGCTTTGCGGGCTACACGCCCTCAGCGCGTGGCCCCGAGGTGTTGAACCGTTGTGTCGATGGCGTGTTGCCCATCCACAACCTCAACAGCCTTGAAGACCTGGCGCACGCTGTGGCCCAGGTGGTGCAACACTGAACTGTGAACTGTGAACTGTGAACGGAGAATGAGATGGACATGCAAGGAAGCCGCACCCTGGCGGTGACGCAACAACAAGCCTGGGACGCGCTCAACAACCCCGAGGTGCTCAAACGCTGCATCCCTGGGTGTGACAAATTCGAAGCCTCGGGCGACAACCGCTACACCGTGGGCGTGGCGATCAAGATTGGCCCGGTGTCTGCCAAGTTCTCGGGCTCGGTTCAACTCAACGACATCGTGCCACCGCACAGCTACGCCTTGCAGTTCGACGCCCAAGGCGGCGTGGCCGGTTTTGGCAAAGGCGATTGCAAGGTAGAACTCAAACCCTTGGAGGCAGGCTGCGAGCTGCACTACACCGTGCATTCGCGCATCGGCGGCAAGCTGGCGCAAATGGGCCAGCGCCTGATCGATGGCGCGGCCAAGTCGCTGACCGAAGATTTCTTCAGCCGCTTTGAACAGGTGTTGAAAGACGACGCAGCTTCTGCTGACGCTCAAGGCAACGCATCCGATGAGGCCAGCGCCGTGGCAGCACAGGCTGCGTCTGCACCCACCACCGTGCCCGTGTGGGTCTGGGTGGCCGGTGCTTTGCTGCTGGCTGCGGCGGTTTACGTGCTGCGCTGAAGCAGCTTGGCGGCGTTGCCACCGGCGACGGCCGCCAAATCGTCGCCCTGTAAGCCAGCCTCTTGCAGCCAGGCCACCGGATCGGCTTCGCCCACGGGGTAGTCGCTGCCCATGACCAAGCGGTCTACCCCCACGCGCTCGATCAGCACCTGCAACACCTGCGGGTCGTAGACGCAGGTGTCGTAGTAAAAGCGGCGCAAAAACGCGCTTGGGCTTTGCCCGTCCATGTGACGGACGGTGTCCGGACGGTTGGCGGTGTTGCGGTCTAAGCGGCCCATGTAGTGGGCAAAGTAGCCGCCGCCGTGGGCCATCACCACCTTGAGGTGGGGGTGGCGCGTCATCACACCTTCGTAAATCAGCGAGGCCATGCACTTGGTTTCTTCGATCGATTGGCCCAGCGAGTTCCACAGCGCATAGCGCTGAAACCACGGGTCGCTCACACCTTCGGGGTGAATCCACGCGGTCAACTTGTGGGCGTCCAGCAAGGCCCAAAACGGGTGGTACAGCGGGTCGCCCATGTACACGCCTTGGTAGCTCGACGACATGTTGACCACCTGCAAGCCCAGCTGGCTGCTGGCGCGTTCCAGCTCTTGCATGGCGAGCTGAGGGGCTTGCAGCGGCAACACCATGCTGCCAATGAAGCGCTCGGGGTACAGCGCCACCCAGCGCGCGGCTTGGTCGTTGCAGCGCTGGCACAGCTTCAAGTCGGTGGCGGCATCGGCCCACGAGGTGCCTTGCAGCACCGTGCTGGCACTGACCACCGAGCGGTCGATGCCGCGTGCGTCCATGTCTTGCAAGATCGCTTGTGGGTCAAACATCTTGCCCATCAAGGCCTGTGCACCCGGGCGCGGCGCTTTGGCGGGCGTGGCCCCAAAGCCGGTGAACACCGTGCGGTTGGTGGAGGCCTCAAACACCTCGTGCTCCAACATGTGCACATGAAAGTCAATGACCAGAGGAGGGCGTGCGGCGTGGGGCATGGGGGGCAAAGTAGACAAGGGGTAACAGCAAGTGTGGATGCGGGCAATTTTCAACCACGTTGCGGTGCAACGGTGTGTTCCATGTGACTCCAACTCACACCATAAAGAGCGCTACATCACATCATAGGGTTTGGTATTTAAGTGTTATTCGAGTTGAGAAGTGCGAGGACGCTTTGCAAAAGAAAAAACCTTCAGAGAAAGACACGACCACCGCATTGGCCACACCCGAAGCAGCTCTCTACGCGCAGATTCAGCACGTGTTGCAGCAAGCGCGTCAGCGAGCCAAACGCAGTGTCAATCAAGTGATGGTCCAGGCCTATTGGCAAATCGGCCAGTTGATCGTGCAACACGAGCAAGGTGGGCAAGAGAGGGCTGTGTATGGGGCCAAGACTCTGCAAAGACTGGCAAAACGTTTGCAAATTGAATTTGGCAAAGGGTTTTCATTACCCAACTTGCGAAATTTCCGGCAGTTCTATCAGACCTTCACCGAAGATGAAATTCGCTACTCGACAAGTAGCGATTTGAGCTGGACGCATTTTCGTGTCCTCATGCGCATCTCCGACCCCGCCGCTCGCCAGTGGTACGCCCGTGAAGCGGTTGCCCAAACTTGGAGCGTGGCTGCACTGGATCGCCAGATCAGCACCTTGTACTACCAGCGCTTGCTGTCCAGCCAAGATCAGGAAAGCGTCAAGGCCGAAAACTCAGTCATCAAGACGTGGGCCAACTTGATATGTATGTGCGGGTGTTTGATGAGCAAATTCGGCAACAGGGTGACAACCCCACCATTGGCCTGATCTTGTGTTCCGAGCGCAACGAAGCTGTGGCGCGTTACTCGTTGTTGGCAGATAGCGAGAAGATATTTGCCAGTCGCTATCAGCCTTGGTTGCCCACTGAGGCTGAACTCCAAGTTGAACTGGCCCGCGATCGAGCCTTGATTGAAACCGCCCAAGCCGCAAACGACAAGCGAGGCGGGTAACTCGCAAGGGCGTTACACCAGCAGGCGCCGCAGCACACGTGCGACAAAGCGTCCCCCTGTCTTCGTCCACAATCGCCCCAAAAATAGTGGGTCTGAAGAAGGAGACACCCCCATGCGATCACGCGTATTAGCTGCCTGCCTGGCACTCACATCCTGGGCCTTGCCCCATGGGGCTGTCTTGGCACAAGACTTTCCCAATAAACCCATCCGCATTGTCGTGGGGCAGGGCGCGGGCGGGGGCATGGACACCTTGGCGCGCTTGGTGGGGCAGCGGCTGTCCACCAACCTGGGCCAGCCGGTGCTGGTGGAAAACAAGGTGGGCGCTGGCGGCATCATCGCCACCGACTTTGTGGCCAAAGCGCCGCCCGACGGCTATAGCTTGCTGATGGGGCCGATTGGCAACATGGTGTTCACCCCGGTGATGACGCCCAAGCTGCGTTACTCACCCACCAAAGACTTCACCCCCGTGTCGTTGGTCGCCACCTTTCCTTTGGTGCTGGTGGTCAGTGCCAAACAAAACATCCAGACCGTGCCCGAGCTGGTGGCGTTCATGAAAGCCAACCCCGCCAAGTCCAACTACGGCGGCTCGGGTCCGGCGTTTCAGTTTGCGTCGGAGTTGTTCCGTCTGAAAACGGGCACACCGGGCGAGTTCATTCAGTACAAGAGCATGAGCGAGACCATCACCGGCTTGATCGCGGGCGACTTGCTCATGTCGATGGTGGACACCGGGCCTGCCACACCGGCGATTGCGGCAGGGCAGTTGCGTGCGCTGGCCGTCACCTCGCCCACCCGTTTGGCCGCGCTGCCGCAAGTGCCCACCATGGCCGAGTTGGGGCTGCCCGAGGTGGGCTTTCGTTTCTGGACCGGCTTGTTCGCGCCTGCGGGCACGCCCGAGCCGGTGGTGAAAAAACTCGAAGCCGAGATCAACCGCATCTTGAAGTTGCCCGAGGTGGCCAGCCAAATGGCCACCATGCAAGTCACACCCACAGGCAGCACCTCGGCCGAGCTGGGCAAGTTGGTGGTGCAAGACCTGGCCCGCTGGGGCGCGGTCGCCGAGGTGGCGAAAATCAAAGCGCCTGAATAAAAAAACCGAGACCTTCACATGCCCCCTGTTTCTGCGTGCCACGGCACATGCTGCGGTGTTGATGTGCATGCGCATGTCATCCCCGCCGAATTCCCCCGCTACTTGGGCGATGTGGTGCCCAAGGGCTGGCCCTCGATGGCGCTGGGTGAGAACTGCCACCGCCACGTGATGATCGATGGCAAGAACTACCGCACTGTGTCTGACAAATGCTGGACCACTTCCAAGCGCTTGGCCGACTTCACCGAGATGGGCTTGGCCCAGCAAGCTGTGTCTCCCATGCCCGAGTTGCTGTCCTACTGGCTGGAGCCCGTGGCCGCACAACAACTGATTCGTTACTTGAACGAACACATCGCCCTCATGGTGGCCGAGTCGTCGGGGCAATTGCTGGGCTTGGGCGCGGTGCCTTTGCAGCACATGGACATGGCGCTCAAAGAGCTGCACTACATCAAGCACACGCTGGGGCTGTCTGGCGTGGAGATTGGCAGCAACATCAACGGTGTGGTGGTGGGTGACCCGCAACTCGACCCCTTCTTTGAAGCCTGTGAGGCACTGGACTTGGCAGTGTTTGTCCATGCTGTGCGCCCCACGGGCATGGACCGTTTGGTGGGCCCCGCACCCCTGCAACAAATCTTGGCTTACCCGTCTGACGTGGGCTTGGCCGCCGCCTCGGTGCTGACCAGCCAGCTCATGCTGCGCCGTCCCAAATTACGCATCGCGTTCAGCCACGGCGGCGGCACTTTGCCCATGCTGTTGCCGCGCTTGGAGCAGTCGATGTCGGTGTTCCCGGCTGTGCGTGAGGCGGTGGGCGTGTCGCCCAGCCAGCAGGTCAAGTCGCTGTACTTTGACGCCCTGGTGTTTGACGCCCCCACGCTGCGACACTTGGTGCACACCTATGGCGCAAGCCAATTGATGATTGGCACCGACTATCCTTTCAACTTCCACGACCACACGCCCGTGCAACGCATCCAAGATGCCGGCTTTGACGATGCGGTGGTGCAGCAACTGGTGGCCGGCAACGCCCAGCGTTTTCTGGCTTTGAATTCATACGGAAAGTAAATTTCATGACCCATGCTTCCTCTCGCATCAGCGCCTTGCGCAATGCGGCACTGAATGTGCCCAACTTGCAGCAAGCCGAAGATTTTTTCTGTCGTACCTGGCATCTTTTTGTGGCCGATCGTGCACCGGGTGTTGTGTACTTGCGTGGCACGGGCCAAGACCACCATTTGCTGGCGCTGCATCAAGGCGGTGAACACGCACAGATCAAACACGTGACCTTGCGTGCCCGCAGCGAGAGCGCGCTGCACGAAGCTGCCGCTCTGGCCGTGCAACACGGGGGGCGTGTGGTCAAACCTGCGGCACCCAGTGCTGACCCAGCGGGGGGCACCTCGCTGACCATCGCCGACCCCCATGGACGCGTTTTTGAGTTGGTGACAGGCGACACCCTGCGTTCCAGCCCCACCGTAGAAGCGGACCAGCCCATGCGCTTGGCCCATGTGGTGCTCAACAGCCACGACGTTGAAGTCAGTCAAAAATTTCTGGCCCGCGTGCTCGACTTCTCGTTGTCAGACCGCACCAAGATCATGGCCTTCATGCGCTGCAACAGCGACCACCACAGCATCGCGCTGGGTGACACCGACAACGACGCCTTGAACCACATCGCGTTTTTGATGCCCGACCTCGAGTCGGTCATGCGCGGCGGTGGCCGCATGCGCGATGCGGGTTACGGCATCGAGTGGGGCCCAGGCCGTCACGGCCCCGGCAACAACGCCTTCAACTACTTTGTGGGCCCGTTCGATCTGGTGATCGAATACACCGCCGATGTGCAGCAAATCGACGACAGCTACAAGGCTGGCCAACCCTCTGACTGGAAGTGGCCCGAGGGCCGTGTCGACCAGTGGGGCATTTCCCAACCTCCCAGCGCCAAGCTCAAAGAAGCCCAGCGCGCCGTGTTGTTTGAAACCGTTTGAAGATGAGTCGCTGAAGATGAGTAACGAGATGTTTGATGTGGCCATCGTGGGCTTTGGTCCTACCGGGGCCGTGGCTGCGGGTTTGTTGGGCGGCCGAGGCCTGAAGGTGTGGGTCTGTGACAAGTCAGAGGATGTGTACGACAAGCCCCGTGCCATTGCCCTGGACCACGAGATCATGCGTGTGTTCCAAGAACTTTCCTTGGTTGAAAAAATTGAGCCCTTCACCGAACCCTTCACCAACTCTGAGTTCTTTGGGGTCGACGGCCAGCTCATCAAATGCATGTCCACCGTGGCCGAGCCTTTCCCATTGGCTTACACGCCCTCGTTGGTGTTCAGCCAGCCCCCGGTGGAAGCGGCCTTGCGCGCCCATGTGCGCAGCTTGCCCAACGTCACCGTGTCGCTGGGCCACACCGTCACCGCTGTCACGCAAGACAGCGAGGGCGCCACACTGACCCTGATGGATGCGCAGGGCCACAGCAGCCAGGTGCAAGCGCGCTACGTCATCGGCTGCGACGGTGCGTCGAGCTTTGTCCGCGGGCAAGTGGGCTTGACGTTGGAAGACTTGGGCTTTGACGAACCCTGGTTGGTGGTGGACGTGCTGGTCAACGAACAAGGGCTGAAAAAGCTGCCTCAAACCAGCGTGCAGTACTGCGAGCCAGAACGTCCTTGCACCCTGGTGATTGGGCCTAAGAACCACCGCCGTTGGGAGATTTCGATCAATCCCGGCGAAGACCCACAACACTTGGCCACGCCTGAAGGCACCTGGCCTTTGCTGGCGCGTTGGCTCACGCCCGCAGACGCCACGCTGTGGCGCCAAGCCAGTTACCGATTCCATGCCTTGGTGGCCCAAGACTGGCGCCAAGGTCGCGTGTTCCTCGCCGGCGATGCTGCGCATCAGCAGCCGCCGTTCCTGGGCCAAGGCATGTGCCAAGGTGTGCGCGATGCCGCCAACTTGAGCTGGAAGCTGGCCGAGGTGTTGAGTGGTCGCGCCCACGCCAGCTTGCTCGACACCTACGGCGAAGAGCGCAAAGCCCACGTGACCGAGCTGACCCGGCGCATCAAAGGCATTGGGCAATTGGTGGGCCAGCGCGATGTGGCCAAAGCCCGCGAACGCGACGCCCAGTTGTTGGCCGAGTGTGGCGGTGTGGTTCAACCCATGCCGCGTCAAAACGTGCAGCCCGCCTTGGCCCAGGGCTGTCTGGTGCCCGGTACTGCGGCGGCTGGCACGCTGTTTCCGCAAGCGTGGTGGCAGCAGGGCGCGCACAAGCAGCGCATGGACACGGTGCTGGGCACAGGCTGGCGCGTGTTTGTGGCTGCCGGTGCCGATGCGGGCTTGGAGGCCGCACTGGCCGCAGCCCCTGCGTCGCTGCAACTCAAAGTTGTGCGCTTGGGCACCCCCGACGCGGCTGAGTGCGATGGTGTGCTCGCCGCATGGTTCCAAGCCAACGGCTGCCAAGCCGCTTGGGTGCGCCCCGATCACTATGTGTTTGCCACGGCCCACAACGTGGCAGAGCTCACCGCACAGCAACAAACGTTGCGCGCTTACTTTTCATAAATACAACCGGAGACCTTCATGACACGTCGTCACTTTCTGCACACCGCCTTGGCCACGGCTGCGGGCTTGAGCACCACCACCTTGTGGGCGCAAAGCGCTGCATGGCCTGACAAACCCATCAAAGTGGTGTTGTCGCAGCCCCCAGGCTCGGGCCCCGACAACGTGGCGCGTTTGTTGGGCGACCGCATCAGCAAGCCCTTGGGTCAACCTTGGGTGATCGACAACAAACCCGGTGGTCAAAACATCATCGGTGCGCAGGCGGCAGCGCGTTCGCCGGCCGATGGTTACACCTTGTACTTCGCCACCACCGCAGCCTTGGTGACGAACAAACACCTGTTCAAGACCATGCCCTACGACCCACAGAAAGACTTTGTGCCGGTCGCCTTTGTGGCCAAGAGCCCGTTTGCGGTGTTGGTGAGGGCCGAATCACCCATTGCCTCGATCCAAGACCTGATCGCCCGTGCCAAAGCCACGCCGGGCAAGCTCTCGCTGGCCAATGAGGGCCCGCGCACCTTTGGCGGCATCATTGCGCGCCTCATCAATGCGCGTACCAAGATGGAAGCCAACTTGGTGTCTTACGCCTCGGTCAGCGTGGCGGTGCAAGACGTGTTGGGTGGACATGCTGAAGCCGTGGTGGCCGACTTGGCCTCGACCGCGCAACTGGTGCGCCAAGGCCGTCTGCGTTTGTTGGCTGTCACAGCGGGCAAGCGTGTGGCAGGTTGGGAGCAAGTCCCTGCCTTGTCTGAGCTGCTGCCCAACTTTGAAATGGTGGGCTGGTTTGCCTTGATGGCACCGACTGGTACCCCGGCGGCGGTGATTCAAAAGCTCAACGTCGAAGTCAACAAATTGTTGGCAGAGCCCGAGTTTGCGCAGCGCATGCTCACCATGGGCCCGATTGCCGAGCCTTTGGGCGGAGCCGACAAGGCCGAAGCCTTCTTGAACCGTGAGCATGAGCGCTGGGCCGAAGTGGCCAAAGAGATTGGCCTGTTGCCCGAATAACGCTGATCAAGGGCCCTCACGCAGGGCCCTGACTCCGAGCGCTTACTTCTTCTTGGCCATGCCCTCGGCCGAGCAGGGGTTCTCGGTTGAGCAGCGGTCGCCAATCACACCCACGGCTTGAATTTCAATTTCAATGCCGGGGCGTGCAAAGTTGGTCACGGTGATCAGGGCGCTGCCGGGGTAGTTGCCGTTTTGAAAAAAGTCTTTGCGCATTTCCACAAAGCGGTCGCCATAGCGTGACTCTTTGATGAACACCGTCATGCTCACGATGTTGGCCAAGCTGCCCCCAGCTTTGCGCATCACTTGGTCGATCTGCGACACCACTTGCTTGGTTTGCGCTTCAAAGTTGTTGGAAATATCTTTCCCGTCGTTGTCGCGGGTGGCGGTTTGCCCGGCCACCCAGACCGTCTTGCCGCCTTCGGTGATGACGCCGGGTGAGAAGGCACGCGACAACTGGAATGGTGTTTTTTCCATGTACTCGGCTGCAGAGGCAGCGGGGAGATAGCCAGCAGCCAGCGTCACAAACGCAAGAATCGATGCAGTGAATTTTTTCATAGGGCTCTCTGTGTCAATGCATGGTCAAGATCAACCACCGCCCCAATGTAATTCAGACCGAGCGCCTTGACTGTGCTTACTCCGCCTGCACACCCGCCAGGCGAACGGCCTTGCGGGTTTGTTCAATGTCACGCGTCAAAAACTCGCGGAAAGCCTCGCCTGTGGTGCTGATTGGCACAGCGCCGTTCAGGGCAAACGCGTCGCGCAGCTCTTTGCTTTGCAAGGCTTGCGCCAGTTGACGGCGCAGCAGATCGGTCACTTCGGCGGGCAGGCCTTTGGGGGCCATCAGCCCAATCCAGCTCGCAAACTCAAAACCAGGCAAGGTCTCGGCAATCGACGGCACCGCGCCCAGCGGCTGCGTGCCTTTGGGCATGCTGTGGCCCAGGGCTTTCAAGCGGCCGCCTTTGACCAGGGCCATGGCGGCGGGTGCGGGGGTGAGCGTCCAGTCGGTCTCGCCACTCACCACCGATCCCACCGATTGGCTGCCGCCTTTGTAGGGCACATGCAAGGCTTCAAAACCCGCCGCTGCACTCAAGGCCACACCTGCCAAATGGCTTACCGAGCCCGGCCCGGCTGAGGCCATGTTGAACCTGCCGCCCTGTGCCTTGGCATAGGCCAAAAACTCCGACAGCTTGTTGACGGGCAGGGAGGTGCGACACACCAGCACATTGGGTAACAAGGCGATGAGCGAGATCAGCTCGAAGTCTTTCAGCGGGTCGTAGTTGACCGCTTTTTGCAGCAGCGGGGCCACCGTGGTCGAGCTGCTTGACGCCACGATCAAGGTGTAGCCATCGGGGGTGGCGAACTTGCCTGCATCCATGCCCACAGCGCCTGCGGCACCGGCCTTGTTGTCCACCACCATGGCTTGTCCCAACAGCGGGGTGAGCTGTTGACCCACCAGGCGACCCATGGTGTCGACCGAGCTGCCCGGCGCATTGGGCACGATCAAGCGCACCGGACGTGACGGGTAGCGTGGCGCTTGCGCCCACAGTGTGGCGGGGGCAGACAAACCAGCGCCACAGAGCAGGGCGCAAGACAACAGTTGGCGGCGAAATGGATCGGCAGATGGCATCCGTGACTCCTAGGTGTGTGGGGCCGATCTGGCGCAGTGGGCTCAGCCCTGCATCAGCTCTTGCAAAGCCTGCGCCATCAGGCCATCGGCTTGGGCAAAGGTTTCCAAAATTTCAAAATGGTTCAAACCCGTGCCCCATCGGAAGGTCAGTTCAACCTCTTGCCCAGACAGGTCTTTGGCAAAGTCACGCGCCTGGCGCTTGAACTCAGGTGACTCTTTGTCGCCACACAGCAACATCACGGGCATGGTGAATTTGCGTAAGTGCCTCTGCGGGCTCAATGCATAGACGTTCTCGTCTGTGAAGGCCACGTACTGGCTGCGTGCCGACAGGCGCACCGGCTCCAGGTCGTACATGCCACTGCAACACAACAAACCATGGATGGGGGTGTGGGCCAAGCCCTCTTGTGCCCAGTTGTGTGTGGCCAAGCAGGCGGCCAGGTGTGCGCCTGACGAATGGCCCACCACGTAAATGCGTTCTGGGTCTGCCCCCATCGCCGCTGCGTGCTGAGCCGTGAAAGCCAGGGCGCGCTGCAATTGTTCGGCCAGGGTCATCAAGCGACCTTCGACGTCGGTGACGGCTGCAAAGTCTGGAATCACCACATGTGCCCCACGCTTGAGCAGCCATGCCACGGCCATCGCATAGTCCTGCGCCTGACCACGTCGCCACGCGCCGCCATGGATGAAAAAAACCAGCGGCGCGTTGGCGTTTGGGCTGGGGTACCAATCCAACGCTTCTATGGGGGTGGGGCCGTAGGCCATGTGCTGCACCTGCGTGCCTTGTGCATGCACGTACGCACGCGCTTCGGCGCTGCGCGCGGCACAACGTGCCATCACCTCCACCATGTTGGGGGCATGTTGGGTCTGGTCATAGGCCCAGTCGAGTTGGTCTTGCGTCAAGTCTCGCCAGATGGTTGTTTTCATTCGATCACTGCTCCTGATGCTTTGATGGTGGTTCTGCGGGAAGCACTTTCGCTGCGGATGTGGCGACGAAACTCGTCCGGTCCCAAACCCACAAAGTCGTACGACTTGCCTTCGATCTCTTTGCTGCGAAAGTCGGGCTCGCTGATCACCGCCAAGATATCGCGGTGCATGCGATTGACCAGGGCAGGCGCAAAGCTGGCTGGTGCAAACACGCCCACCCAGACATTGGCATCCACTTCTGGAAAACCCAACTCGGTCATGGTGGGCACATCGGGGTAGGCCGCTGCACGGGTTTTGCCGCCATAGGCCAAAGGCTTGATGCGCTTGCTGGCAATGTGGGGGCGTGCCGACACAATGCCCGACCACGTGAGCGGCACTTCGCCACTGACCACAGCGGTCACCGCCTGCGGAATGCCGCGGTAAGGAATGTGCACGATGAACACGCCCGCTTTTTGTTTGAGCATCTCGGTGGCCAGCTGCGGTTGGCTACCCGGCCCATACGACGCGTACGACAAAGACCCGGGCTTGGCTTTGGCCATGGCCAGCAATTCTTTGAGGTTGTTGGCAGGCAGGCTGGCGTTGGCCACCAGCATTTGGCTGAACGCCACCAGTTGCGTCACAGGCGCAAAGTCTTTGTCAGCGTCGTAGGGCAGCTTGCTGTAGAGATGTGGGTTGATGGTGAAGGTGGCATCGGTGGTGAACAGCAAGGTGTGGTTGTCCGTGGACTTGGCCACCGCTTCGGTGCCAATCAAGGTGTTGGCGCCGGGGCGGTTGTCGATGGTGATGGGCTGCTGCCATTTGTCTTGCAAGCGTTGGGCCAGGGCCCGTGCCATCACATCCACGCCGCCGCCTGCGGGGTAGGGCACGATGAGTTTGACGGGGCGTGTGGGCCACTCTTGCGCGCTTGCTGAACCTGCGGCCACACAGAGCGCCGCGAACAAAACCGCCATCCAATGTTTCATGTGTGTATCCAAATACCAAAGGTTAGGATGCGGCCCAACGTCCAAGCACCCACAGAACTCAAATCGGCCCCGATCATGACACACCCCATGGCCTTTCCTTCTCTGCCTGAAGTGCGATTTGCACGTATCCCGCAAGAGTCCCAAGCACGCTACTTGGGCGACCGCTTCTCTTACATCGAAGCTGGACCTGCGGATGCGCCGTGTGTGTTGTTTTTACATGGCATTGGCAGCAATGCCACCTACTTTCGCTTTCAATTTGCGTCACTGAGCCATCGCTTTCGCGTGGTGGCCTGGAACGCACCCGGCTACTGGATGAGCGACAACTTGAAGACCGAGCACCCCAGCGATGCCGACTACGCACAGGCCGTGGCGGACTTTACCCAGGCATTGGACATCCATGACATGGTGTTGTGCGGCAACTCGTTTGGTTCGGTGGTGGCGCAGGCCTTTGCCATACGTCACCCGCAGCGCGTGCAGCGTTTGGTCTTGACGGGCACAGGCGTGGGCCAAAAGCAGCTCAGTGCACAACGGCGCGAAGCCTTTGAGGCACGGGCCCGACGCATACGCTTGGGTAGCTACCAATACGGTGATGCGGGGGTGGACAACCTGGTGGGGCCTCACGCCTCGCCCGCGTTGCGGGCCATGTTGGTGGCCGTCACGCGCGGCACGCAAGCGGCGGGCTTGTTGCGGGCGGTGTCATTCAGATTGAGCGACTTTTACACGCCTGATGTCGCAGCCGCTCTCACCATGCCCGTGTTGCTGGTGCAGGGCAGCGAAGACCGCACCAACCCCAGACAAGACAATGCCGACCTTCTCTTGCCCCAATTGCCGCATGGGCGATTGGTTGAGTTGGTCGGCATTGGGCATTTGCCCGAGGTGGAAGCCCCGGACACCTTCCATCAGTTGCTGGAGAGTTTCCTCAGCTCACTTGACCAGTAGCACCGGCACTTTGGCCACAGCCAGTACCTTGTGAGCCACCGAGCCCACCACCAAGTCTTTGATGGATGAGCGGCCTTTGGAGCCCATCACGATCATGTCGAACTTGCCCGATTCGGACTCGGCCTTGATTTGATCGGCAGGGTGACCATAGCGAATCACCATGTCGTGGGCCACGCCCATTTTGTCGAACAGCTTTTGTGCGCTGCCAATGTCTTTCTCGCTCAGCCCGCGCAGGTAGTCGCTGACCGCGTCTTTGGGCACGTATTTTTTGAAATGTTTCAAAGCCGTGTCGTCATGCACAGAAATGATCGTGATGTGACTTTTGCCCTTGAGTGACGCAGCCAATGTGGCGGCGTACTTGGCGCCAGACAGCGAATTTTTTGAACCATCGATCGCGACTAAAAGCTTCATGCGTTGCTCCTTGGAAATGAGTTGGTGAACTATAGAGTGAATAAACAGCACCTTGCGTGATCTTGATCAAACTAACTTGAATCAAGATTCGATGAAGATGCTGTGTTTGCCCCTTTGCTCCAGAAATTCAGATGTGCTGACTCTGCGCCGCTTATTTCTTGCGAGCAGCAATGGCTTTTTCAGCCATGTCCACCAGCTCGACGCCGACGGTCTTTTTCCACTTCTCGTACACGGGGCGAGTGACTTTCACAAACGCGTCGCGTTCGGCAGGAGTGAGTTGGGTCACAGTCACGCCCATGGCAGCAATGTCTTTGAGCACCGGTTTGTCGGCTTCGATCAAGCCTTTGCGGGCCATGGCAATTTCTTGATGACCGGCATCGATGGCGGCTTGGCGCACGATGGCTTGGTCAGCCGCGGTCCATGAGTTCCAAATCTCTTTGTTCACCACAAAGATCAGCGGATCGGCCATGTAGCCCCAAGTGGTGACGAATTTTTGACCCACGGTGTGCATCTTGAGCACCGTGAATAAGAACAAGGGGTTTTCTTGACCATCCACCGCGCCGCTTGAGAGGGCGGGTTGCGCATCGGCCCAGCTCATTTGCGTGGGATTGGCTCCCATGGCGCTGAACATGTCCGAGAAGATGGGCGAACCCACCACACGAATCTTCATGCCCTTGAGGTCTTCGGGCGACTTGATCACGCGCTTGGAGTTGGTCACTTCGCGGTAGCCGTTCTCACCCCAGGCCAGTGGCATCACGCCAGACTTGTCGAGGGTTTGAAAAATCTTCTTTCCCACCTCGCCTTGCGTCAGCGCGTCCAGCGCAGCGTAGTCGGGCATCAAAAAGGGCAGCGAGAACAAATTGAGTTCTTTCACCTGGGGAGACCAGTTGATGGTCGAGCCCACCGCCATGTCGATCACACCTTGGCGCAGGGCGCTGAACTCGCGCGTTTGGTCGCCTTGAATCAGCGACACACCGGGGTAGAGCTTGATGTTGATGCGCCCCTGCGTGCGCTCTTTCACCATGTCGGCCCACAGCTTGCCCGCTTGTCCCCAAGGGGTGGGAGGGCCCAGCACCAGTGACATGCGGTACTCAGCTTTGTAGGTTTGTGCCGGTGCGGCCACCGAGAAGGCGGCCAGCGCGGTGGCCGCAGCCAACACGCTCACGAGAGTTCGACGAAGTTTCATGAATGTCTCCTTATAAAAATCAACGGTCGCAAAATCAGTAGCCCATGTAACGCGGCAGCCACAAGGCCAACTCTGGCCAAGCGATGACGGCCACCATCACCAAGAACATCGAAAACAGCATCCAGCCAACCCAGCGCACGGTCTCCTCCATGCGCACGCCCGCAATGCGGCAAGACACCATCAGGTTCACCGCCAACGGGGGCGTGAACTGACCCAGCGCCACTTTGAGTGTGAGGATGACGCCAAACCACACCGGGTCCCATTTGTAGAACTGCACGATGGGCCACAGCAAGGGCACAAAAATCAAAAAGATCGACACGCCGTCCAAGAACATGCCCACGGTGATGAGCATCAAGATCAACAAGGCCAACACACCGTACTCGCCCAGCCCAGAGTTAACGATGGCTTGGGTGATCGGGTCGATCACGCCCAGTGTGGACAACGAGTAGGCAAAGATGCCCGCCAGCGACACCACTAGCAAGATGATGGCCGACAACTCCCCCGACTCGCGCAAGATGACAAACAGGTCGCGAACTGCAATGGTGCGGTGAATCACCATGCCCACAAACAAGCCGTAGAACACGGCCACCACAGCCGCTTCGGTGGGGGTGAACCAACCGGCACGCATGCCACCCAAAATCAGCACCGGTGCGGCCAAGCCCCACGAGGCTTCGCGCAGGCTTTGCCAAAACGGGGGGCGTGGCAGGCTGGCCTCCAGCGCACCCATCTTGTGTTTGCGCGCCATCCACACGGTGGGGATGATCAAGGCCAAACCGGCCAACACCCCCGGCACCATGCCCGCGGCAAACAGCGCAGGCACCGAAGCCCCTGGCACCAACACCGAATACACGATGAAGGCCACCGAAGGCGGAATCAAGATGTCGGTGGCAGCCGCAGCCCCCACCACACTGGCCGAAAAAGCCGCTGGGTAACCGGCCCGCGACATGGCCGAAATCATCACCGCGCCTACCGCGGCTGCATTGGCCGGACCAGAGCCCGAGATGCCGCCCAAGAACATGGCCACCACAATTGCCACCAAGGGCAACATGCCGGGACCCCGCCCCACCATGGCCACGGCAAAGTTCACCAGCCGCAAGGCCACGCCCGAGCGGTCAAAGATGGAGCCCACCAACACAAACATCGGAATCGCCAGCAAGGGGTACTTGCCCAGACCCGCGTAAAAGTTTTGCGGCACGGCCAACAGGCCAAACCATTGCGCATCGGCATTGGCCAAGGCAATGCAGGCGGCACCCGCCAGACCCAAGGCCGCGCCGATGGGCACGCCCATCAGCATCATCACCACAAAGGCGGTAAACAGCAGGGTGGGGATCATGCGCGACGCCCCCGACGGATGAACAGACCCAAGGCACGGCCTGCAATGGCCACCGACATGATCGGCAGCCAGATGGTGTACCACCACTGCGGCACGCCAATTCCCGGTGAGGTTTCGCCAAAGCGGATGTCGTCCCACACCATGCGCGTGCTGAGCACCGCGATCAGGGCGAACAACACAAACACCATCAGCGCGCCAAATCGTGCCAGCGCGCGCTGGCGTGCAGGCGAGCCACTGTCGGCAAAGTACTCGATGCGAATTTGGCGGTTGCGCGCCACCGACGCCGAGCCCGCCACCAAGGCCAGCACGATCATCAGAAACACCGAGAACTCCTCGGTCCAAGCAAACGACTGGTTGGTGAAGTAGCGCACCAACACATTGCCAAAGGTGATCAAGGCCAACAGCCCCATCACGATGACGGTGAGCCAGTCTTCAATTCTTAGGGGGATGACGGTGACTTCGTCTTGTGCAGACGGGTCCGGCACTTCAAGGGGCAAGTGCGTTGGGTCGTGGGGATGTGTCATGAGAGGAGAGCGGTTCAATCTGAAAATCACTTTAGCATGGCATGCACAGTGGCCATCACCTGTGCGGCGCTGATGCGCGACTGGGCTTCCAGCACCGGCGCGTAGCCCACTGGAATGCGCGGCGCACCCAGGCGCTTGACTTTGCAGCCGGTGGCTTCGGCGGCAGTGGCTGCAATCTCAGCGCCAAACCCTGCGGCTTGCACGGCCTCGTGCACCACCAGCAAATGGCCGGTGCGTGCGCATGAACTGAGCACCGCGTGGCGGTCCCAAGGCCAGATGGTGCGCAGGTCGATCAGCTCGACCTCAATGCCTTGTTGCGCCAGTTGCGCACAGGCCTCGGCGCAAATTTGCACCTGCTTGCTCCAGCTCACCAGCGTCACGCGCTGGCCTGCACGCAAGGTCTGGGCTTGGCCCAGGGTGGCGGTGTGCGTGGGGTCCACCTCGCCACTCAAACCCCACAGGGTTTTGTGTTCCATATAAACCACCGGGTCGCCACTGGCCAAGGCGGCACGCAGCAAGCTGTAGTTGTCTTGCGGGGTGGCGGGGCAAACCACCACCACGCCTGGCAGGTGGGCAAACCAGCTCTCCAGCGACTGCGAGTGTTGGGCGGCCGAGGCATCCCAAATGCCAATCGGCATGCGCACCACCATCGGCACCCGGCCTTGACCGCCAAACATGAAGCGGTTTTTGGCGGCTTGGTTGACGATCTCGTCCATGCCGCACAGCGCAAAGTCGACCACGCGCATTTCCACCACCGGGCGCAAACCCGCCAAGGCCATGCCCACGCCCGCGCCCAAAATAGCCGCTTCGCTGATGGGCGTGTCGATCACACGCTGCGCGCCAAACTGGGCTTGTAGACCTTTGTATTGGCCAAAAATACCGCCGCGTCCCACGTCTTCGCCCAGCACCACCACGCTGGCGTCAGCGCTCATCTCGTGTTGCAGGGCCAGCACGGCGGCTTCTGCATAAGTCATCACAGCCATTGACCGTCTCCCAAGGTTTGCACATCGGTGAAGGCCGCGCTGGCCAGGGGCCAAGCCGCAGCATGGGCCACAGCCACGGCAGTGTCGACCTCGGCCTGAGCTTCGCGCGAGATGGTGTCGAGCACCTGTGCATCGCTGCCGGGCAGCGACAGGTAGTGCTGACGGGCGCGTGCAATGGGGTCGGTCAGCAGGGCTGCTTGCAGTTCAGCTGGGTCGCGGTAAGCGGCCAGGTCCACCGACACATGGCCTTTGACACGGTAGGTGTGGGCATGCAGCAAGCGCGGGCCACTGCCGCCACGTACTTGCGCCACCAGCTGTGCGGCGCTGGCATGCACGGCCAACACGTCGTTGCCATCCACTTTTTCGGCAGGAATGTCCAAGCTCGCGGCGCGTGCAGATGCCCCAGCGCCAGCGGTCATGGGGCCGCTCGCTGTGGTGGCGCTCCAGCGGTTGTCTTCACACACAAACAACACCGGCAGTTGGTACACCTGCGCCCAGTTGAGCGCTTCTAAAAAAGGCCCCCGGTTGATCGCGCCATCGCCAAAAAAACACACGGTGATGCCGCTGCGCTGTTGCAGCTTTTGCGCATGGGCCGCACCCACGGCAATGGGCAGGCCGGCTGCCACCACGCCGTTGGCACCCAGCATGCCCACCGAAAAATCGGCAATGTGCATCGAGCCGCCCTTGCCGCCGTTGGTGCCGTCGGCTTTGCCAAACAACTCGTTCATCATGCGCTGCAAGTTGGCACCTTTGGCCAAGGTGTGGCCATGGCCACGGTGGGTAGAGGTCAGGTAGTCGTCGGCGCGTAAATGGGCGCACACGCCCGCAGGCACGGCCTCTTGTCCGGTGGACAAGTGCAGCGGGCCGCGCACTTTGGCACTGCCGTCGGCTGACTTGCCATAGGCGCTCACGCCACCTTGGCTGGCTTGCTCGGCGGCGTTTTCAAATGCGCGAATGCGCACCATGGTGCGGTAGAGCGCAAGCAGTGTTTCGGTCTCTGGGGTCAAGGTGTCTCCTCCAGGTTGTAGGGTGTCAGAGCTGGGTCATCCAAAGTGCTGTAGCGACCAAGACAGCCGCCATGCAGCGGTTGAATAGGCGCAAGCGTTGGTGCGTTTGGTGGGGCCCACTCAGCCAGTCACGCAGCAGCGAGCCTACCAGCGCGTAGGTCAGGTTGCTGACCAAACCAAAGACTAGCATCAACGGCAAGATCACGGCAAAGCGTTGCAGCGCATCGTCGTGCCCAGCCATCCAGCCTGCCACCACGGTCAAGGCCAGCATCCAGGCCTTGATGTTCAAAAATTGCAACAACACGCCTTGCGCAAAACCCACCCGCAATGCTGCGCCGTCGGCAGCCACCAAACTCCGTGTGCGCGCCAGTTTGAAGGCCAGCCACAGCAAGTAGCCCACGCCCACGCTTTGTATTGCCAAGCGCAGCATAGGCCAAGCCAGCACCAAGCTGCCCACGCCTGCGGCGCACACGCACAGCAGCAGGCCCCATCCCACCGGCACCGCCAACACAAAACGCAGCGCATGGCGCAACCCCAAGTTGGCCGCCAGTGCGGTCGACAAGGTGGTGTTGGGCCCGGGGGTGAAGCTGGTCAAGGTGGCCAGCACCAGCAAGGCCGTGAGCTCGCTCGGCGGCAATTACTTTTTCAAGCGTTCGTTTTGCGGAAACATGAAACGTTTGGCCTCATCGTCCAACTCGGCTTTGAAGGTGCTGCGGGTTTTCAGCGCTTCAGCACGCTGCGCGGCAGGGCGTGCATTGATCTCATCGAGCAAGCGCTTGATGTGTGGGTACACCGTCCATGGGTTTTCCAGACCCAACACATAAGGCACCATGCGTGCCCAGCCCCAAAACGCCATGTCAACGATGGAGTAGTGCTCGCCCAGCATGTAGTGGTGGGTGCTCAGGTGTTCGTTGATCACGCCCCAATGCCGATGCGCCTCAAAGTCGTAGCGGTTCAAGGCATATTCTTTGGGCTCAGGCGCTGCATGGCGAAAGTGCACCGACTGACCCGAGAAAGGGCCAATACCCGAGGCAATGAACATCAGCCAAGACAGCATTTGTCCGCGCTCGGCGCTGTTGGCCTGCAAGGGCACAAACTTCTTCTCGCGATCGGCCAAGAACAACAAAATCGCGTTGCTGTCGAACACCGTCACCTCACCGTCCACGATGGCTGGCACCTTGCTGTTGGGGTTGACTTGCTTGAACGCGGGGTCGAACTGTTGCCCTTTGCGGGTGTCTACGGGGATGGCCTCGTAGGGCAAGCCCAGCTCTTCGAGCAGCAGCGCAATCTTCATGGGGTTGGGTGCTGCGTTGTAATAGAACTTGAGCATGCGGTGTCTCCTGAGGCAGTGGTTAGAAGCTGTCATTCTATGGACAGGACTTGGGGCGTTTTGATGCTGTAATCTGCCCATTCATCACCAAGGAGACACGATGCAAAAAAGACACATGATGGCCCTGACCGCTGCCTGCCTGATGGGCTTGGGTTTGACCACGGCACAGGCCCAAGACGACACCTTCAAGGTCGGCCTGCTGTTGCCCATGACGGGACCCTTTGCGTCCACCGGCAAGCAGCTCGAAGCAGGGGCCCGTTTGTACTTGGCGCAAAACGGCAGTACCGTGGCTGGCAAAAAAATTGAACTCATCTTGCGCGACGACACCAGCACACCCGATGTGACCAAGCGCTTGGCCCAAGAGTTGGTGGTGAACCAAAAAGTCAATGTGTTGGCAGGCTTTGGCTTGACCCCCTTGGCCTTTGCCACCGCACCCGTGGCCACCCAATCCAAAACACCGATGGTGGTCATGGCTGCTGCGACTTCCAGCATCACCCAGGCGTCGCCCTACATCGTGCGTTCGAGCTTCACCGTGCCTCAGGTGGTGACGGCCCTGGCCGATTGGGCCTACAAAAACAACATCAAAAAAGTGGTCAGCTTGGTCACCGACTACGGCCCTGGCGTGGACTCTGAAAAGTTTTTCAAAGACACCTTCATTGCCAACGGCGGTGTGGTGGTTGAGACCTTGCGCGTGCCCTTGCGCAACCCCGACTTCGCCCCGTTCTTGCAAAAAGTGCGTGACGCCAAGCCCGATGCCTTGTTTGCCTTTGTGCCTGCCGGCGTGGGCACTGCTTTGATGAAGCAGTTCACCGAGCGCGGCTTGGACAAAGCTGGCATCAAGGTGATTGCCGAAGGCAGCGTGACCGACGACGACATCTTGAACGACATGGGCGAGGTGGCTTTAGGCTTGGTCACCGCACACCACTACTCGGCGGCGCACAACTCGCCACAGAACAAAAAGTTCGTCGAGGCCTTTGCCAAAGCCAACAACGGCATGCGCCCCAACTTCATGGCCGTGGGTGCCTACGACGGCATGCGCGTGATTGTGGAAGCCCTCAAAGCCACCCAGGGCAAGGGCGACGGCGACGCCTTGTTGGCCGCCATGAAAGGCCAGATTTTTGAGAGCCCACGTGGCTCAATGTACATCGACGCGCAAACCCGTGACGTGGTGCACAACATCTACATCCGCAAGGTCGAGCGCAAAAACGGCCAGCTCTACAACACCGAAATTGAGACCATCAAAGACGTGAAAGATCCCGGCAAAGCCCGCTGATCTTTTTCATCTGAAGTCATGCCCAGCACACCGGCCAGTGCCGACCTGATTGACTCGCGCTACGCTGCGTGGCGCTTGCTCACCACCCTGGTGTTGGTGACGTTGGGCAACAGCAGCATGTATGTGGTGTCCGTGGTGCTGCCCACGGTACAAGCGGAATTCGGCGTCAACCGCGCTGACGCTTCGCTGCCCTATACCTTCATGATGATTTGTCTGGGCTTGGGCGGCTTGTGGACGGGCAAGTGGGCCGACCGCTACGGCATCACCCCGGTGCTGCAAGTGGGCTCGGTCGCGGTGTGCGCGGGCTTTGTGTTGGCCGGCATGTCGGGCAGCATCTGGACTTTTGGTTTGGCCCATGGTTTGTTGCTGGGCTTGTTGGGTGGGGCTTCCACCTTTGCGCCCCTCATGGCCGACACCTCGTTGTGGTGGAACAAACGCCGTGGCATGGCCGTGGCCATTTGTGCCAGCGGCAACTACGTGGCGGGCACCTTCTGGCCACCGGTGGCACAGTGGGGCATCGAGACCATTGGTTGGCGCCACACCTACATTGGCATGGGGCTGGTGTGTGGTGCGGGCATGGCCTTGCTGTCTTTGCGCATGCGTCAGCGCCCGCCCATGGTGGTGCTCACGCCTGCCGCCTCACCTGAGCGCGCGTTGCAAAGTGTGCCCATAGCGGCCACTGCACGTCCCTTTGGCCTGAGCCTCAACCACGCGCAGTGGCTGTTGTGTGTGTCGGGGGTGGCTTGTTGTGTGGCCATGTCGATGCCGCAGGTGCACATCGTGGCGTATTGCACCGACCTGGGCTTTGGCGCCGCGCGTGGTGCCGAAATGCTGTCTCTCATGCTTGGCTGCGGCATCGTCAGTCGCTTGGCCTCGGGTTGGATTTGCGACCACATTGGTGGCATTCGCACCTTGTTGCTGGGGGCGAGCTTGCAGGGCTTGGCCTTGTTGCTGTTCTTACCCTTCGATGGCCTGGTGCCGCTCTACCTCATCTCGGCCATGTTTGGTTTGTTCCAGGGTGGCATCGTGCCGTCCTACGCCATCATCGTGCGCGAACACTTCCCGCCTCAAGAGGCCGGGGCGCGCGTGGGGGCTGTGATCATGGCCACCTTGGTCGGCATGGCGCTGGGTGGCTGGATGTCGGGCAAGGTGTTTGACTTGACGGGCTCTTACCAAGCAGCCTTCCTCAACGGCATCGCTTGGAACTTAGTCACTGTCTCCATTGCCGCTTGGCTGTACTGGCGGGTGGTGCGAAACAAGCGTCAAGCAGCTTTGGCAAACTCAGCCTGAATCTGCGCTTCGTAGGCCAGCAACTTTTGCACACTGGCGCGCTGCTCCATGCGGTGCATGTGGGCCATGCAATTCTTGAAACCCGACACATCGGGTTTGAACTGCGTGGCACGACGGAAACACCAGTAAAAGTAGGCGTCGACACAACTGAAGTGGTCCATGAACCACTCGCGTCCTGCCAATAAATCGTCGGCAATTTGGAGCATCTCAAACAAGGAGTGCGAGGCCAGTTCTCGCACGTTGTTGGCGGCACCTTCCAGTGTGCAATAGCGCTCGGTGCGGGCTTGCTGCGTGAGCTTGGGGTGAATGCCCGATGCGCACCAGGCCATCAAGGAAATCGCCTTCACATAAGCCATGGGGTCTTGGGGCAACAACTTGGCCTCTGGAAATTGACGCGCAATCCAAATTTGAATGGCCACGTTTTCGGTCAACGGTTCGCCATCAATGATCAGCGTGGGCACTTTGGCTTTGGGGTTGATGCGCAAATACTCCGGGCTGTTGTGCTGGTTCTTGCCGAGGTTGATGGGCATCGGTTCGAACTCGGCGCCTGCTTCGGTGAGCAAGATGTAGGGCACCAAAGAGCAGGCGAGGGGGCAGTAGGCGAGGGTGAGTTTCATGGAGGGTGTCTTTCAAAATCAAGTGTTGAGCCAGGCAAGGCCTTCAGCATACAAGCGTGTCAGCACCTCGCTGTTGGGGGTGGGCAAGCCTTCGGTGATGGTGGCGCCCCCTTGTGCTTGCATGTACGCCAAATGGCGGTAGCCCTCGGGGTGTTTGGCCAATTGCGCGGGGTCGAGTTGCAGCGTTGCGGCGGGGTCGAGCACATCCATGCGGTCTTTTTCGTAAATTGGCACGCGCTTTTGAATGCGCCATGCATCGCCCTGGCGGACAAACTGGTCAAAAAAGCGACCGTAGCAGGTGATGTCCACCTCGACGCCATGCACCATGCCACGTGCCAGCAAGATCATGCGCGTCTCGGCCAGGGCTTTGTCGCCTTGGATGTCAATGGTTGCCGCGCCAATGAAGTGCTGGGCCTTGGCGCCACGCTTGGCTGCTTCTGTCGAGCGGTTCACAAATTCATGGGCAGGCCCGACAAACCACGTGGTGTACATGGTGGCGTCGGCTGTGTAGAACGAACGCAATAGGTCCCAACGGCCGGCATCGCGTGCCAAGCCCCAGTCTTGAACCACCTGTGTGATGGTGGCACGGTCCATCAGGGTTTGAAGTGCTGTGGATGTGGTCATGTTCACTCTGCCTTGATGCCGGCTTGGCGTAAAAATTGTGGCCACTTTTCAGCTTCTGCTTTCACATAACGCTCGGTGTCTTTGAGGTTCATGTTGAGTGGGCGCACGCCTGAAGTTTCGAGGCGTTTGCGCAAGTCAGGCTGTTGCATGACCTTGCCCATGGCAGCGCGCAATTTGTCAAGAACCACGCTGGGGGTTTGGGATGGGGCAAAAATACCAATCCAGCTCTCCAACACCAAGCCAGGCAAACCAGCTTCACGACCAAATGGGACATGGGGCAACAAGGGGTCGCGGCTGGCGTTGGAGGTGACGATGGCCTTGACGCGCTCACCCTCCAAGAACGGACGCACCGTGGCGGTGTTGTCAAAGAACAAGTCCACTCGGCCACCAAACAAATCGGTGTAAGCGGGTTGTGCGCCCTTGTAAGGCACTTCCAAAATATTCACACTCGCCAAGCTCTTGAGCAAGGCGGCCGCCACATGTTGACCCGTGCCTGCACCGCCCGTGGCAATGGTCAGTTTGCCGGGGTTGGCGCGGGCGTAGTCGATCACCTCTTGCAGTGTCGACAGAGGCAGGTCTTTGCGCGCAATCAAGGTGTACGAAAACGAGCCTGCCAAGGCCACCGGCACAAAGTCGGTGACCGGGTTGTAAGGCAGCTTGTCGTACAGGCCAGGTGTGAACGCAATATTGGCCAGACCGCCCACCAGCAAGGTGTAGCCATCGGGCGCTGCTGCGGCAGCGGCTTGGGTGCCCACCACTGTGCCTGAACCTGTGCGGTTCTCGACAACCATGGATTGACCGAGTTCGGACGAGAGCTTTTCAGCCAACAAGCGCCCCACCAAGTCGTAGCCGCCACCGGGCGCGGTCGGCACGATCAGACGCATGGGTTTGGACGGATAACTTTGTGCTGTGGCGACCCCGCAGAAAAGTGCAACCGCAAACCATGTTGTTTGCGTCAATCGGTATACAAAACGATGCATGAATTGGGCCTTGTTTGTCTCGGTCTATGTTGCTAGGGCTGCGGCAGTCTAGTGACGCAAGTCCTTGCGCAGAAGATGTCAAATTCTTCAGGGTGATCGCAATAACGGATACCTGTGTTCGAATACAGCCTTGACGAACTAGGAAGATGTGAATGTCTGAGCTGCTGAATAAATTGCGATGGCGCTATGCCGCCAAAAAACTCGATCCCACCCAAGCGGTGCCACAAGACAAGGTGGACCGTATCTTGGAGGCTGCCCGTCTCGCCCCCACCTCCAGCGGTTTGCAGCCGTTTGAAATTTATGTGATCAAAAACAAGGCCCTGCGCGAAAAAATCAAGCCTTTGGCGTTTGGCCAACAGCAAGTCGAAGATTGCTCGCATCTGCTGGTGTTTGCCGCGTGGGACAACTACACCCCCGAGCGCATCAACATGATGTTTGACCTGACCAATACAGAACGCAACTTTGTCAGCGAAGGTGGTGAGAACTACCGCCAGATGCTGCTGGCCAACTACCCCAAGCGCGACGCCGAAGTCAACTTTGAGCACGCTGCCAAGCAGGCCTACATTGGTTTGACGGCCGCCATGATTTCTGCGGCCTTCGAAGGCGTGGACTGCACCCCCATGGAAGGTTTTGATCCCAAGGGCCTGGACGAACTGCTGGGCTTGCGTGCCAAGGGTTTGCGCAGCGTGGTGATCTTGCCCCTGGGCTACCGCGAGGCCGACAAAGATTGGTTGGTCAACCTCAAAAAGGTTCGCCGCCCCAACGACCAGTTCATCACCGAGATCGACTGAGCGGCAAAAGGTCTCAGTCCACCGAGACCTTCACTTTTTTCAACACCTCGGCATAGCGGGCCAAATCAACGCTCATCAGGTCTGACACCTGCTGCGGTGAACCGGTGCTGATGGTGAAGCCGAAATTCGCCATCTTCTCTTTCACGTCGGGCTGCGACAGGGCGTCGTTTACCCCTTTGTTGATCTCTGCAATCACGCTGGCAGGTGTGCCACGTGGAGCCATCAAGGCCACCCAAGTCAGTGCGTCCAAATCTTTGGGCCCACCGCTCTCGGCCAAGGTGGGCACATCGGGCATGGCGGGTGAGCGTTTGGCATCAGACACGGCCAACACGCGCAACTTGTTGCCGCGAATCAATGCGCCTGCGGTGGCAATGCTGCCGTAGGCCCAGTCGACTTCACCCGTTGACACGGCGGCGTACAACTGCGAGGTTTCTTTGTAGGGCACGTGCAGCATCTCAGCGCCGAGCGCTGTTTCTAAACGTGCAGAGCCCAGGTGAATGGGGCCGCCCACCGCATTCGATCCATAACGCAAGGGCGCGTCTTTTTTGCTGGCCGCTGCCATGAAGTCTTTGAGCGATTTGTTCGGGCTGTCCATGCCCACCACCACAAAGAAAGCTGCCTTGTAGAGCACGGCAACGGGCACCAAGTCTTTGGCAGGGTCGTAGGACAACTTCTTGAAGATCAAGGGGTTGATAGACATATTGCCCACATCCACCACCACCAAATCATGGCCTGTTGGCGGTGCGTTCTTCATGGCGTTGATGGCCACTGCACCAGCGCCACCGGGCTTGGCTTCCACGATCACGCTTTGTCCCCAACGCCCTTGCAATTTGTCTGCCACCAAACGTGCCACCACATCGGGGCCACTGCCGGTGGGAAACACGCTCCACATCTTGACAGGTGCTGTCGGTGTGAATTGGGCCAAGGCCGTGCTGGCTGTCAAAGCCATGGCGCTGCATGCAATCAGGTGTTGGATGAGTTTCAAAAGATGTCTCCGTTGTATGTGTAGTTTGCGTGTTCAACCGCCCGGCATCCTATGCAAGCCTTGATCTTCGAGGAAGATGTCAGTATGCCCAGGCCGATGCCAAAATGCGATCGCCTCGTCTTTAAGAATTCCGATTGGCAATCCAACCATCAAGACCTTGCTGGCTGTGCTGAACGCATCAGGCCTGCACCTTTCTGTCAGCCGACAGAACGCACCTTAACGCTCTCTACCAGAGCGCGCAGATTCTTACTCCGCCGTGATCTTGGCGGTGTCCACGATGCGCTGAAACTGCACCGACTCGGTTTTGATGAAGTCGCGGAACTGTTGCGTGCTCATGGGCGCGGGCTCGCCGCCTTGGTCTTGCAGCTTCTTGGCCAGCTCGGGGTCTTTGATGGCTTGGGTCACTGCGGCGTTGAGCTTTTGCAGCACGTCGTCGGGGGTGCCCGCCGGGGCAAACAAACCAAACCAGTTCTCCAGTTGGTAGTTGGCCAAGGGCTTGTACTCGGCAATGGCCGCAATGTCGGGCGCAAAGCTGGTGCGCTTGGCTGATGTCACGGCAATGGCCTTGACCTTGCCGTCTTTGATGAAGCCTTTGGCCGCGGTGTAGCTCACAAAGGTCATGTCCACGTTGCCCGACACCACGTCAATCAATTGGCCCGCTGCGCCCTTGTAGGGAATGTGAACCATGTGGATGCCTGCCAACTCTTCCAGCAGCTCACCGTTGAGGTGCTGCGGGTTGCCCACGCCGCTGGTGGAGTAGGCCACCTTGCCAGGATTCTTTTTCGCGTAGGCCACCAGCTCTTCGATGTTCTTGGCCGGAAAAGCCGGGCTCACCACCAACACGTTGGGAATGCGTGTGACCAGCGTGATGGGTGCCAAGTCTTTTGACGGCGAGTACTGCATTTTGTTTTTGTAAACAAACGCGTTGATCGCTGTTTCGCCCGCAGACCCCAGCAACAGCGTGTAGCCATCGGGCGCGGCCTTGACCACGGCCATGGCACCAATCATGCCGCTGCCACCGGCCTTGTTGTCGACGATGACGTTTTGCTTCAAGGTGGCGCGCAACTTCTCGGCCAGCAGCCGCGCAATGGTGTCGACCCCACCGCCCGCCGAGAACGGCACCACGATCGTGAGGGTCTTGTTCGGGAACTCTTGTGCACTGGCAGGCGCAGACACACCCATGCCCGCTGCCATGCACATGGCGGTGAGTAAAAGCTGACGACGGACATTGAACATGGGTGACTCCAAAGGGGGGGAGGTGTTTTCGAGGTGAACGATTGATTGCATTTTATATTTGTAAAATGCAATAATGCAAGCCATGGAAAACACCTACCCATTCGCCCCAGCCCATTTCAGCGTCAACCAAGAGACCTATGCGTATGTGGACTTGCCCACGGTCTGTGGCGAGCGCTTGCAGCAGTTGCCCATGGTGTTGCGCTTGTTGTTGGAGAACGTCATTCGCAACATGCAAGGTGCCGAGCGCGAGCAAGCCGTGCAAGCCATCTTCGATTGGTTGCCCAGCGGCACCAGCGAAGCCGAGATTGCGTTTCAACCGGGCCGCGTGCTCATGCACGACACCACCAGCACCCCCGCCTTGGTGGACATTGCCGCCATGCGCAACGCGCTGCACGAGGCGGGCGTCGACCCTGCGGTGCTCAACCCTGGCTTGTCCGTGGATGTGTCCATCGACCACTCGCTGGCGGTGGAAGTGTTTGCGGTGCGCGACGCGGTGACGGTGAACTTGCAGCACGAGATTCGGCGCAACGGCGAGCGCTACCGTTTTTTACGCTGGGCCGCTTCGGTGTTGCAAGGGGTGCGCATTCACCCACCGGGCACGGGCATCATGCACACCATCAACCTGGAGCAACTCGCCACGGTCGTCACCACGCAAGACAAGCAGGGCGTGACTTGGGCCGTGCCCGACATGATGATTGGCACCGACAGCCACACCCCCATGGTCAACGGCATCGGCGTGCTGGGCTGGGGCGTCGGGGGCTTGGAAGCCCAGACCGTCATGTTTGGCATGCCCACCATGCTGCGCATTCCCGATGTGGTGGGTGTCAAGCTGGTGGGGCAGTTGCCACCAGCGGCACTGGCCACCGACTTGGCCTTGACCGTCACCCAGCGTTTGCGCCAGCTGGGCGTGACCGGCGAGTTTGTGGAGTTTTACGGCCCCGGCGTGTCCACGCTGAGCGCGGGCGACCGCGCTGTGGTGGCCAACATGGCGCCTGAATATGGCGCCACCACGGGCTTCTTTGGCATCGACGCCAATACCTTGGCCTACCTCAAAACCACCGGGCGCACCGACGCCGCCATTGGCTTGGTCGAGGCCTATGCCCAACACGCAGGCTTGTGGTTTGACCCGCAAGCCGAGCCGCGTTACACCCAAACCCTCACCATCGACCTCAGCACCATTGGCCTGCACGTGGCGGGTCCACGCCGCCCGCAAGACCTGTGGCTGTATTCGCAAACGCCCGAGGCTCTGGCCGAGGTGGGCTTCACGCCCTCAGTTGGCGCGGGTCACTCGGGTTCCTCAGTTCAGCCAGTTCAGGCAATTCAGTTAGGTCAGCCAGTTCAGTCAGGTCATTCACTGAACGCAGTCAGTGCCTCGAGTGCGGCCATCCATGGCCAAGCCGACACACTGCCACGCCATCCGGTGGCCATTGCCGCCATCAGCAGTTGCACCAACACCACCGACCCTGCTTTGTTGGTGGCCGCAGGCCTGCTGGCGCGCAAAGCCAGGGCGCTGGGCTTGCGTGTGCCTGCGTGGGTCAAAACCTCATTGGCACCGGGCTCGCCAGCGGCGGCGACCTACTTGGCGCGTGCGGGCTTGCTGGAAGACCTTGACGCGCTGGGCTTTGGCATCGTGGGCTACGGCTGCACCAGCTGCATCGGCAACACCGGCCCATTGACCGCAGCTGTGCGCGACGCGCAGCGGGCAGGCCAGTGCAAGGGCGTGGCCATTTTGTCGGGCAACCGCAACTTTCCCGGACGCGTGCACCCCGACCTTGAGCTGAGCTTCATCATGTCGCCACCCCTCGTCATTGCTTTTGGCTTGTGTGGCGACGCCCAAAAAAACCTGGCCACCGAGCCGCTGCAAACCGCGCCCAACGGCCAAGCCGTGTACCTGAAAGACATTTGGCCCACGCACGAAGACATTGCGGCCCACGTGGCCCTGGGTGCCAACCCCGACGACTACGCGCGCGACTTTGCACGCGCCACTGCCAACCCCTTGTGGCACGCTCTGCAAGCACCGCATAGCCCGCTGTTTCCGTGGGACGAGCGCTCCACCATCCTGCGCCGCCCGCCGTTTGCCGCCGTGACCGAGGGCAGCCAACTGGGCCACTACAGCGCCTACCCCTTGTTGGTGGTGGGCGACGACGTGACCACCGACCACATCTCGCCCGCCAGTGCCATTCCACCCGACAGCTTGGTGGCCGACTTCTTGGTGGCACGCGGCGACGACCGCCACGACTTGAACGTGTTTGCCTCACGCCGTGGCAACTGGGAGGTCATGCTGCGTGCGGCCTTCCACAGCAAAACCTTGGTCAATTTGTTGCAGCCGGGTTTGCCCGTGGCGCACACCCTGCACGTGCCCAGTGGCGAGGTCATGCCCATCTGGGACGCCGCCCAACGCTACCGCGACGCCGGTGACGCGGTGGTGCTTGTGGCGGGCGAGCGCTACGGCATGGGCTCGTCGCGCGACTGGGCGGCCAAAGGCCAACGTCTGCTGGGCATTCGCGCCGTACTGGCCGTGAGCTTTGAGCGCATCCACCGCTCCAACCTGATTGGCATGGGCATCTTGCCGCTGCGCATGCCAGCAGGCATGAGCCCTCACACCTTGCAACTGCAACCGGGCGATCAACTGCAAGTGCACGCCGCGCCCGAGCTGTTGCAACCCCGGGGTGCCATTGCGGTGTGCGTGCGCCGCGCCGATGGACGCGAAGAAAGCTTTCAGGCCACGGCCGCGGTGGAAACGCAACTGGAGCTCAGCTTGCTGCGCGCGGGTGGGGTGATTCCGTCCATCTTGCACAGCACCATCCAAGCGCACGCTGATCACAAGGCCTGCTAGGCTCGCATGCCATGAGCACCGACACCTCCATCGCAGCCCAAGTGGTGGCCTACATCCACGCCCAAGGCTTGGCGCCGGGCAGCCACTTGCCCGCACAAGCCATGGCCGACCACTTGAAGGTGTCGCGCTCGCCCGTTAACGACGCACTGGCTTTGCTACATAGCCAAGGCGTGTTGCGGCGCGAAAAAAACCGGGGCTACTTTTTGGCCAAAGCGGTGGACGTGAACAACCGCAAATTGGCCAAAGCCCTGGGCCTGCATGCCCCAGACGCCGTCAGCGCCGCTTACTTTCGGGTGGCCGAAGACCTGCTGCAAGGCAACTTGCCCAACGCGTGTTCAGAAGCCTTGCTCAAAACCCGTTACGACTTGACCACGGCCCAACTGCAAGCCGTGTTGAGCCGCATTGCGCAAGAGGGCTGGGCCCATAAAAAACCGGGCTATGGCTGGGAGTTCTCGACCATGCTGACCACGCCCGACAGCTTGCTGCAGTCGTACCGCTTGCGCATTGCGCTAGAACCTGCGGCTTTGTTGGAGCCCGACTTCTACCTCGACCCCCAGGTGCTGCAAAGCTGCCGCGCTGCCGAGTTGCACTTGCTGGCTGGCGGTATTGAAACCGACACCCCCGACCAACTGCACAACCGGGGTGTGCGCTTTCATGAGTCGTTGGTGGAGGCCTCGGGCAACCCGTTTTTCATCGACACCATCCAGCGCCTCAACCGTGTGCGCCGCTTGCTGTCGTACCGATCCATGCAAGACCGCCAGCGTTACAAAGAGCACTGCCAACAGCACCTGCGCATCTTGGACTTGCTGGAAAAAGGCCGCAACGCCGAGGCCAGTGAGGCGCTGCGCCGGCACCTCACCCGCACGTTGAAAAATCTGCAAAAAATTCAGGGGATATTGAAGGCTTAAAAAACGTCTGAATTGGACTTTTTAAGGACGAATGTATATACTTTAAATATATACATCGTGTGAGGATTCACCATGACCTACGCCCGCATTTTTCAGTCTGGCAACAGCCAAGCTGTGCGTTTACCCAAAGAATTTCGGTTTGAGCAAGACCGCGTCGAGATCTTTCGGCAAGGCAACGACGTCGTGCTGCGCCAAGTGCCCGCCAACGCTGCTGCTGTGTTTGACTTGCTGGGTAGCTTGCCCGCTGACTTCATGGCCGACGGCCGCCAAGACACCCCGCCCCAAGAGCGCGAGGAGCTTTGACAATGGCCCGTGCGCCCACCCGCTACCTGCTGGACACCAACATCTGCATCTACATCGCCAAAGGGCAGCCAGCGGCTGTGCGCCACAGGTTTGAGGCACTGTCGATACAGCAATTGGCCATGTCCACCATCACCGTGGGCGAACTGCGCTTTGGTGCCGAAAAAAGCCAATCCCGCGAACGCGCTTTGGCCACCATTGCGCAATTGGTGCAGATGATTCAACCCTGCGCCTTGCCCATGGCCGCTGCTGAGCACTATGGCCATGTCCGCGCCACGCTGTCGCAACAGGGCTTGCCCATTGGCAACAACGATCTCTGGATAGCCGCTCACGCATTGGCAGAGGGGTGGACGCTGGTGACCAACAACTTGCGCGAATTCAGCCGCGTGCCTGGGCTGCGCGTCGAAAACTGGGTGGTCTGACACGACAACCATTCACCCCATAGGCGGGTAGCTGAAAGCGCAGGCCTCACGGGTTGCACGCATCACACCGGCTCGGGTCGGCCCAGGGGTCTGTTTGCAGCGCACGTTGCGCTTCATGTCCGCAGTTGTCGCAATGCCACACCTCGGCTATGGGCAGCCGGGTGTTGTGGCCACACGCGCGGCAAGGCAAGCCTGTGATGTGGCGAGTGGGGCTGTAACCCGGTGCTTGGCATTGGGGGCAGGCAGACAGCAATTTGTGGATCAAGTCGTCAGCCGCTTTGCGAATCATGGCTTGCCGGGTGGGGTTGCAATACGCACGCAGGTCGTTTTCGACCCACACCGCGCCGTTGGGCGACTCGGCCTTGACCAAGCGGAATGCATCGTCCAGGTCGTGCCATGTGCACACACCTTTGAAGAGGTGCGCACCTTGTGGCTCGGCGCGCACCACCACATGGTGCTCGGGGAATTGGGCTTGCGCGGCGAACTGGTGCAGTGCCTCCAGCGTGCGCACACTGGCGTGCGCGCTTTGTGCGGGCCCATGTGCCAGGCCCATCACTTCAAAGCCTTGGCGCTGGTCGACCCACAGCAGCACCTCGGTGTTCCAGGGCATCAGGCCGGTGAAGGGGTCGGTGTCAAACGCGCCCTCGCTGGCCAGCCCCACCGGTGCGCCCGTCAAGTCCATCGCGATCTGCGCTTTCTTTCGGGCCGCTTCGCGTTGAGAGCCCAGGCGCTTCACCTCGCCCGTGAAGGTGCCCAAGCTGTCGGTGTCGTAGCCGTTGGTGTGCAGCACATGGCAGCCCAAGGCGGCCTCCAACGGGGCCTTCAACAGGTCTTGCTTGCCGTGCTGTGTCAACAGGGCAACTTGAAGGCCTTGGTAAGAAGGCCGATGAGAAATTGCCATGCGAGTGTCAAACAAGAACAGCGTGCGCCAGGCTCACGTAGATGGGGATGCCCACCAGAATGTTCAATGGAAACGTCACCCCCAAACTCAAGCCGAAGTACAGCGACGGGTTGGCCTCGGGCAGCGCGAACCGCAACACAGCGGGCACCGCAATGTACGACGCACTGGCCGCCAACACCATCAGCAAAGCACCATCGCCTGCGGGCAGTGCCAGCAACCACGACAGCCCCAAGGCCGCGCTGGCGTGCACCACAGGGCCCAACACCGCATAGGCAATCAGCACCGGCGATTTGTCTTTGACTTGGGGCAAATTGCGCGCAGCCATCAACCCCATGTCGAGCAAGAAGAACGCCAACATGCCTTTGAACAAATCGCCAGAAAACGGTTGCATGGCTTGCTTGCCGCTGTCGCCTGTGATCAGCCCCACCACCATGGCACCCAGCAGCAGCAACTGCGCGCCATCGGTGAACGACTCGTGCAAGATCTTGCCCACCGACACCGTGGGCTTGCCCGCTGGGCCACCCAGCGCGGCCACGCCACCGCCCACGGTCACCACACCGGTTGCGGCCTTTTGGCGCAGCGCGTTGGCAAACACCACCGCCATGATGATGGCGGGCGACTCCATCAGCGCCATGGCTGCGGCCATGTGCCCGCCGTAGGCGATCTGTTGGTTTTCTAAATACTGCACCGCCGTGACAAACGTCACCGCACTCACTGAGCCGTAGGTGGCGGCCACTGCCGCTGCATCAAAGCCCGACACAAAGCGCTTCAACATCCAGTAGCCTGCCCACGGAATGCAGATGGCCAGCAGCACGGCGGCCCCTAGGCTCGTGCCTACGCTGGCCGTGAGCCCAGAGTGAGACAGTGCAAAACCACCCTTGAGCCCCAGCGCCATCAACAGGTAGAGCGACAAAAAACGCGAGATGGCAGGGGGAATTTCGAGGTTGGATTTGACGGTGCCTGCCAGCACCCCCACCCCAAAAAAGAGAATGGCTGGGTCGAGTAAGTTGTTCATGGGTGTTGTCCTTTGCGCCCATCTTAGAAATTCAGGTGTATCTTGTAAAATCGATTTTTATGTACTTGTGAATAGATAAAAGTCTATGAATATCACCTTCCGACAACTGCGCTTGTTCTTGGCCTTGGCAGACACCGGCAGCGTGAGCGCTGCGGCCAAAGCCATGCATGTGACCCAGCCCACGGCCTCGATGCAATTGAAAGAGGTGAGCCAGTCGGTCGGGCTGCCGCTGTACGAAGTGGTCAGCAAAAAAATCTACCTCACCGACGTGGGCAAAGAGCTGGCCGCCACCGCACGCGCAGTGGCCCAGGCTTGGGATGGGTTTGAACAAAACGTAGACGCCATCAAAGGCCTGTCACGCGGCAAGTTGCGGGTGGCGGTGGTCAGCACGGCCAAATACTTCATGCCGCGCCTGGTAGGCAGCTTTTGCACCAAGCACCCGGCCATCGATGTGTCGCTGGAAATATTGAACCGTGACGGCGTGGTGCAGCGCCTGCGCGACAACCTGGACGACCTCTACATCATGTCTCGGCCACCGGTGGACATGGACTTGGGCGACGAAGTGTTCATGCCCAACCCACTGGTGCTGATTGCCCCCAACGCCGACCCACTGGTGAAACGAAAGTCTGTGCCCTTGCATGAGCTGGCGCAACGCCGCTTCATCCTTCGCGAAACCGGTTCCGGCACCCGCATGGTGGGCGACCAGTTTTTTAAAAAGATGAAGTTCCGGCCCGACATTCGGCTGGAGCTGGGCAGCAACGAAGCCGTCAAAGAGTCGGTGGCGGGTGGTTTGGGGTTGGGGGTGATTTCACGCCATGCGCTGCATGGGCTGAAAAAAGAACACGGCGTGAGCGTGATTGATGTGGAAGATTTTCCGCTGCCCTCGGCGTGGCACATCGTGCACCCCTCCAGCAAAAAACTGTCGCCATTGGCCTTGGCCTTCAAACAGCATTTGCTCAAAGAGGTGACGCGCCGTCAGTGGAACTTGGTGTGAGTCAACGGCGCTTGGTCGTCACTTGCCCGTCCTTCACCACCTTGGCCATGGTGGTCATCTGATTGCGATCAGGCGGAGCGAACTTCCTTGAGCAGGTCGGGGTGTCGATCGAGTAACTTGAACAGTTTGACAAGTGCCAGCGGGGGCTTGGTTTTTCCGTTCTCGTAGCGAGAAAACGCGTTCACACCGCCACCGAAAATTTCGGCGGCCTCACGCTGACCAAGATCCAGCTTCTTGCGGACATTGACGATGAAACTGGGATCAACGATTGCTGCGTTGACCTGCTTGTTGAATGCTTGCATCTCACGCATGACGCGCTCTGTTTCTGCCATGTCTGTGATCGACTCATCACAGGCAGGACAAAAATCGGCGGTCACTGCGGGAATCGTGGTTGTTTCACCCTTGTAGGTGTAGGGCACATCCCGGGTGTCATGGATCAATTTCGCCGCACCACAGACTGGACATTTCATTGTCATAACTCCTTGAAAGAAACAATCAACACGTCATCCACGACCGTCAGTTTCAAATACACGTCTCCTGCCTTTGTGCTTGGGCGGTATACGTCTTGCCATATCGTGTGGTCGGCATGCGTGGTCATGCTCTTGTAAAAGTCCGTTGGAGTCAGCGCCTTCACCACCTCCAACATGTCATGAAACCCGAACCCCAATGCAGTGGCACCTAATCTTGCTGACTGCGTTGTACGAACCTTTCCCGTCTCAACGAGTGCTTTGACGATGGAAAGTTTGCAATGCGGGGTTCGCTTTTCCATGAATTAATTATAACCTATTTGGTTATTTTTAATGGCGTGATTTTGACTGCGCCTGCGCCCGTCAATCCACCGTCACCTGTCCGTCCTTCACCACCTTGGCCATGGTGGTCATTTCGAGTTTGAGCCACTGGCCAAACTGATCGGGGCTCATGGCCAGGGGCTCTGCGCCCAGGGTGGTCAGGCGTTCTTTGATGTCGGGCAACGCCACAATGCGTTGCACCTCGGCATACAGCTTGTCCACCACCGGCTTGGGTGTGCCAGCGGGGGCCAGCAGGCCTTGCCAACTGCCGGTTAAAAAGCCTGGCAAAGTTTCAGCCACTGTGGGTGTGTCGGGCACTTGGGCATTGCGCTTGGCGCTGCTGACGGCCAACAGTTTGAGCTTGCCCGACTTGACGTGCGGGTACGTGGCCACCATGCCATTGAAGGTGACGTCCACTTGGCCACCCACCAAATCGGTCATGGCTTGTGCGCCCCCCTTGTAGGGCACATAGCTCCAGGCCACGCCCGTGCGCTGCGCAAACATCACGCCCGCCAAGTGCGTGGCACTGCCCATGCCAGCGGCTGCTGCAAAGTTGACCTTGCCGTTTTGTGCTTTGGCATAGGCCACCAACTCGGCCACGTTATTCACGGGCAGCTTGCTGGGCACCACCAGCAAGTGGGGTGAGTAAGCCACCATGGTGATGGGTGCAAAGTCTGTCGGCACCTGAAACGGCAGTTTGTACAACGCGGGGCTGATGGCCAAATTGCCCACATCCATCAACGCCAAGGTGTAGCCATCGGGGGGCGACTTGGCCAGCGCATCGGCACCCACATTGCCGCTAGAGCCTGCGCGGTTTTCCACCACCACGGGTTGGCCCCAGGCGTCGGTCATCTTTTGGCCAATCAAACGCGCCAACACATCCGACGTGCCACCGGCAGGGAAGGGCACAATGATTTTGATGGGCTTGTTCGGGTAGCTGGCAGCTGCGGTTTGCCCATGGGCCAGTGGCAACAAGCTGCATGCACCCAGGGCCACGGCCCACACCAAGTGTTTCAACATACGGGGTATTCCTTGTTTGAGTGGGCAGAGGCTATCACCACGGCGCATGGTGGGCGGTAGGGGTTTTCTGTGGGGCGGCAGATGGTGCGCGTACAGAGCAGATGAGGTGTGGGTGGCAATTGGACAAAAAGCCCGAGCCCCCAAGGTGAACCACCCGCCTTTGCGCATTGTTCGAATGAGCGACATCGAATAAGGCATCACGCAGACAGCCGTGGGTGATGTGGTGCAAATTCCCGTCACAAACATTGCCAAGACGATTGCCGACTGCTTCAAGTTCAGAAACAAAATTGGACTTGATGTGGCGCTAGAGGCATTGAGAGATGCATGGCAACAAAAAAAGGTCACGATGGATGAACTTTGGAAAGCCGCTGAACATTGCCGCGTTGCTAACGTCATGTGCCCTTACTTGGAAAGCTTGGTATGACAACGAAGAACATAGGATTCGAAGTAATTGGAATTTGGTTTGGCGTATATAGAAAAATAAGTTTTCTAACTGCTAATTGAAGATTTTGATGAATTTATAGGTTTGTAATTTAGGCAGAATATAGATAACAAAAATATGAAGAATAAAAGTACGTATTTTTGTCTGTCAAAAGACTGTTGCATGTTGCACTTGGTGAGGGATTTATTTCCGCATATAACCGCCGCGCAGACGGTGTTTGGAGCAAACGATAGAGCGCAAGGTAGTAGTCGAAAACTGACATGTTCGAGAATCAGGTGTGTGGCTATTACCGTGCAAACCATCTAACCGGCTCACCAAAGAACCTACTAACAAAACCGTTCCTCGGGAGAGAAGCATGACCGCAAGGTTGCCAATTGATGCGACGACTGCAGTAAGTGGAAGTTGGGGCTAAGTCTGATGGCGCTGTTATCGAAGCTGTCCATCAAACGAAACATCCGCGCCCTCGGCCAGGCTGCTGAACGATGCGGATGCGACGCGGCGACGCTCGTTGGCACGGTGCTTCGGCTTTGGTGTAAGACTGCCTTCCCGGCGCTTCCCAAGCCTTTGCTGCCCTATTCCAAGGTGCTTGCCGCGGAGCCACAAATTCCGGCCTTCGTGGCGGTGCTGGGCGAGCTCAGCTTTCTGGAGGCGACGTACTGGTTGAGCTCTTGCTACGCTATGCTGGCCGACGACGGGTATCGGAAGAACCTAGCGATGTTCTTCACGCCAGCGTCACTGACCGAGGGCCTGCTCAATGACCTTGCCGAGCAGGGCGTCGACTTCGGTAGACAGACTTTCATGGACCCGGCCTGCGGCGGTGCAGCGTTTCTGGCGCCCATCGCCTTGCGCATGCGGACGGCGCTGGCGGCGCGCGGGTCCAGGGCGCTGAAGGTGCTCAAGCACATTGAGAAGCACCTCTACGGCTGCGACCTGGACAAGACGCTGTGTGAGTTGTCCAGGCACTTCCTGTGCATGGCTCTGCACGCGGAAATCCAGAAGACGAACTACGTCCCGTCGTTCAACATCCACGTGGCTAACTCCCTCACTAGCCTGGCCGCCTACCTCGGCACGCTGGACGTCGTCGTCTGCAATCCGCCCTACCGCAAGATGACCGCCGAGGAACTGGCGCCGTTGCGCGCCACCTACGCGGATGTCATCGAGGCCCAGCCGAATCTGTACTGCCTCTTCATCACCTTGTGCGTTCGCTCGCTCCGCATTGGCGGACGCGCTGCACTGGTAACTCCCACCAGTTTCCTGTCCGGGCAGTACTTCGGACGACTACGCAAGTTCCTCATCCGCAACACCGACGTAGAGCACATCGGCATGGTCAGCGATCGCCAAGGTGTTTTCATCGACGTCGAGCAAGAGACTACCCTCACGGTGCTGCGCCGCCGCTCCGAAGAGGACCGCACACATATTAGAGCTAACGTTTCGGTCGTCTCAGGGGGCGGTCAGTACACGAGCGTCGGAGAATGCACTCTACCCAACGCTGGCGCAGTGTGGCCAATCCCTCGTTCCGTTGCAGACGTGGCCCTGCTCAAGACAGCCACCCTGTCGAGGTTCCGGTTGTCCGACTACGGCTACCGGGTTCGCATCGGGGCGTACGTCTGGAATCGCGACAAGCGACCCAAGTTCGATTCGCTCTTGGAAGCACGTAGGGCCAAAGCGCACACCGCGATGCCGCTCATGTGGTCACGGGACATCGTCCCGGGCGGCATCGTTCGACTTGAGGACACCTCCGCCTACGACGGCGAGCATCGTTTTGTCGACCTGGGGTCCAAGGAGCACACTTCAGTAGTCACGTCGCCATGCGTGGTCATGCAGCGAGTGACGTCCAACGACCAGCCGCGGCGGCTTGTGGCGGCCGCTGTGTCGCCGGGCGTCTTCGACACATACGGCGGCTTCATCGGCGAGAACCACGTCGTAATCATCGAATCGGTCAGCCACAAGCCGGTCCTGCCAACCACCAAGCTGGCAAAGCTCCTGAGCACACGCGCCGTCGACCGCTGCTTCCGGTGCATCTCGGGCGCCACCAACGTCTCAGCGTTCGAGCTCAATCAGCTCGCGCTTCCCGACCCGCTGGCACTTAAGGAGGCGCTGGCCGATGGCAGGGCCATGGAGGAAGCAGTGCGCCTCGCGTTCGGATTCGTTTCCGAGAGATGACTGGACAAGACAAACAATAGTTCGGACATTGCAATGCCTCAATTCAAATCACTGGCCGACCGCCAGGCAGACCAGGCAAAGGCCCGCGAGAAGCAAGCCGAGCGGGCACGCAAATACGCTGTCAAGCCCATCGGAGGCAAGCAGCCACCAGCCAAGCGGTATGAGGTGCCGCCTGCTCCTCCGTCTGCCCAGACACGTCCACAACGGCCTTGGGCACAGGTTCGCGCCGGCAATGCTCGCCTGACTTACCAGTCACGAACCGCCAACGAAACAGTCGCTGAGCAGCCGTGGGCCAAGGAGCTCGTGAGCGCTGTGCTCGCGGCAGCCGACCAGGGTGGGGTGACACTGTGCCTGGTCTGGCCGGCGAAGGTGACGGCCCTGCCGTTGTTGCACGCGCTGGCCAATGTCGAGCGCGTTTTCGCCAGGGACCTGCGTGGCGTCCGTACCTTGCTCTATCCGGGCACGCATGCCTGCCGAGCGCCGCTCCATAGCGTGCTCGCCACCCGTGAAACGTTGAGCGCTTTTTATCGGACCTTGTGGGTGCAGCAGCCGAACGGCGCGTTTGAGGCGCAATCGTGTACGTCCTCGCCGGCATTCCTTGGCGCCTTGTGGGCGCTGAACGACCTGACGCAGCATACGCCTGGCGCCCCGAACCCCTCTCTCGCGGAGCTCGTTCCGACCTTCGTCTTTGACCCTTCCAAGCGCGCTTGGGCGACGACGACATCCAACCCGCTGGAACGCACCCTCGCGAAGGTCGAACGCCTGGCTCTTCGACGCGACCTGCGCCAGAGGGTGAATCTCGAGTGGGATAGCCCCATCAAGGCACCCGGTGCCCTCATGGTGATGCACCACACAGCGCGTAAGGAGTCGTGGCGTGCGGCATTGGTTGATACGGCCTTGAAGGGCTTGGGACGCCCGGAGGTTCTGCTGCTGGATGCAACGGACGCCGCGATGCGCACGAACTACGCCGCGGTCAAGCGAATCCCCGACTTCCTGTCGTTCGCAAAAGAGAACGGGTTCTCTGATACCGGGGCTGTCATCGTGACCGACGACCCGAAGTCCTTCTTTATCTTGCGGGCCCAACTCCGTGATGCCGCGGGGACGTTTAAGACAAATGTGTGGGCCGCTGAATCCGAGGATGCGGTGCTGTCAGCGCACCCGGTTGCCGCCGATTGGCAGCCTGCTCAGCGGAGCAATTCGAACTTCAGCGTGAGCATCATCGACCGTGATGCGTCCCAGCTCGCGCTCGCGTTCCAACGTCTGACCGCCTCGGCCGGCAGCGAGGAGAGCCCTGCCTACCAGGCACTGCTCGAGGCCTGCATGTACATCCTGCGGCTGTCCAACATGCCGGCGGGATACACCGACTTGACTGTGGCGTCGGCAGAGGCCGGTGAAGGAGATTACGTAAGCCAGCAAAACGCCTGGACGCCCGTGAAGCTCAAGCTCGCCTCGGTGCTCGACTCCGGCGCGTTGAACGCGGTGCGCGACGCTGTTGCGCGGGCCATCGCCAAGGCTGAGAAGCTCCTCGACGATTGGAGCGACGCCACGCCGATGGCGTCTCGCATGCTGGCCGAAGTTCGCAAACACGCAGTTGCCAGCCGACAAGGCATCTCGCTGGTACTGCCCAGCAACCGGTACGTGCTACTGGCGCATCGCTTCCTGCAGCGCAAGCTTGGGGCGGATTGGGCCGCTGCCGAAGGGCGTATCGAGTGGCACACGCTCTCTGCCGTGGGCAAGACGCTCACGGGCGATCGCAAAGGCAAGCACTTCACCTTCGTCGGCATCAACCCCGACGTACTTCGCATCCTTGTGACGCATCCGGAAGTGCCGCACGGCACTGCGGTGCTGGTGGCCTATCGTCAGGCTGAATCCACGCTCACGGCGCTCACCAGCATGAAGGACGTGGACGCGTTCAAGGCCTACCGCGGCCGCATCGGTCTACTGGCTCAAGAGCTGGAGCGGCGCCTTGCAGACGTGCCTAACCCGCTGGTCATCAGCAGGCTTCGTGAGATGCCCCTCACGTTCAAGTTCGATGACAACGGGCCGAACGGCAAAAGCGTCGAGCAGGCCTACTACAAGTTCGACCTGGAGGGTGGTGGCCGTGCGTATGCCTCCGGCTGGGTCTATCGCCACGTGCCCGACGAGGACCCTCCCTTCCGACGGGCAGCCGCGAGCGCCATCCAACCCGGCGACTTCATCTTCGACATGAGCGACGAGCTGCGGGCCAAACTGGAGTCGTCGCTGCAACTTAATGGCGAAGGCGTGAGCTCCGTGGTGGACCCTGTGCGCATGCTGCTCAAGCTTTACCACGAGGATGTTCAGCGGCGATGCGCGTTGATGTTCACGTCCACCAAACGGTCGGCGCTGGCTCGCGAGATTCACGCCAAGATGGTCGAACTGGACCCGAAGGCCGGGGACTGCCGGCCGGGTCGGGTGTATTACTGGTTGGCCCTGCAGACCAAGGACGACACACGGCCCCACGCCTCCAAGGACTCCAAGTACTTCACAGTCTTCTGCAAGGCCTTGGGCATCAGCAACGAGGCGGCCGAGCAGCATTGGGGCTTCGTGCGCAAGGCCCGGCGGCTGAACCAGGACCTGGGGCGAGAGCTAGTCGCCCGGTACGCTGAAATTCTGTTCCAACCGGAGAGCGCCGCGGCATACCGCAAGGTGTCTGAAGAAGTCATCCAGCAGCTGCAGCAAGAGGCGTTGCGCTGCGTCTATCGAGTTGAACAAGTGGTGCCGCCACCGGCGCGGGTGACCACAAGCAAGAAGGGAGAGACAAGTGCCCATCCTCAGTAAGAACCCCCGCGACATCCACCCGGCCTGCAAGGAAGCCGTAGTCGACAGCCTGCTTAATGGGCTGTCGGCGCGACTCGCCGGACGAGGCGACTTCTACAAGGTTATCTACGGGGCCAAGCCGAGTGCGGCGCTGATGTCGGAATTCATTGTGCCGATGCCGCCCGAGGAACGAGGAGGCGACGAGGAGGCAGACCCCATCCGCATCAGTGCGCACGGCATGGACTTCCAGGTTCGCTCGGCTGCCACAAGCAGCAAGCTGGGTGTGTCGTTGGCGGGCGCCGTATACGTCCGCATCCTGCCAACCGAGGACGAAGTGAAGCCTGGGGGTCGGCTGGAGGCCACGTTCCCCTTGACGCGAGAGGCCCGAGCTGACATACGCGCCAAGGTCAAGGACGCGCTCGGCAAGATCGCCGCCGAACTACCAGGAGGCAAGACGCACCCGGAGTGGGCCGCGAAGAGCTACGACGCTCGCAAGGCCGTGTACGAGTCGATGGACCTACCGTTCGACAACCGGCTCGACCGCGCGCCGGTGGAGGCAGAGGTAGAGGGCGTCGAAGGCGACGAGGAAGGCGAGGAAGGCGAGGAAGGCGAGGAAGGCGAGGCACGCCCGGTCCAGGAAGTTGCCGTCGGCCAGACAACGCCTGACGGATTGGCAGACGATATCCCTCCGCCACCGAAATGGCTCCGGCTCGAGCTCATGCTGCCCTCCTTCGAGTTCACGCCGGCGACAGCCGAGGCAGACGCCAATAAGGCGACCGATGCGCTGAACGAGGCCATCGCCAAGCAACTCGCCGACTGGGCCGCTAGCTCAAACCCTGAGACAGGCGGCAAGTTGTGGGGGTACCGGCGCACGCGAATCCGGCCATCCGATGTGCGCGACTGGAAGGGCTACTTGGAGCGGGTGCGCGCCTCGGGCCTTGCAGTCATCGTGCCGCAGGTTGAGCTGCGCTGGGTCGTTCAGGCGATGTCAGACCCGGTCGACGCGGCTCGCGTGACCGTCCACGTAGTGCTGGAGAACTGGACCGCTCCGCTCACGAAGACCAACTTCAAGGAGCTGGAGCCCTCACTCTTCCAGGTCTCGGTGACCACGGCCGTGCCGGCGGTCGACCACCAGTTTCTCCGTCTGGACCGCGTTAAGCCGTCCTACCGATACAACCAATACCTCAAATATCCGGCGCTCGGGTTCAACGGCGGAATCACGCTGACTGTCGATGGCGCACTGCACCGGCTGACCACGACGTGGGCGCCGCGCTACGTGCTACCGCGCATCATCCCAACCGATGGTGCCGTCGAGCGCAACATCGAGAAGCTGTCGCAACCCGACTGCTTGGACGGCCTGAAACCGCTCATCACGGCCTACGAGGCCTGGCTGACCAAGGTCGAAAAGCATCCCGTGGGCCAGGGCCTCGACGGACCGAATGCGTCGGAGCAGCTGGCAGCCGAGAAGGAGAAGCTGCACTTGGACCTTGCGGCGTGGCGTCGTGAACGGGATGCCATCCGCTGCGGTCTGGACATTCTGGAGAAGTCCCGCGCGAGTTGGAGCGGACCTGGCATCCAGAAGTCGCCGCTCGGCATCCCTTTCGAGGCGTGGGTGTCGATGAGCACCGCGATGGCCAAGGTGGCGAAGTCGAAGGGCTATGACGAGTGGCGCCTCTTCCAGCTCGCCTTCATCCTGGCGTCCATTCCGGCATTCGCAACGCGCATCCCCGAATTCCACAGCTTCTACACGCCCGAGGTTTCCAAGCATGCCAACTCTGTGACCCTGTTGTACTTCTCCACCGGTGGTGGCAAGTCAGAAGCTTTCCTGGGCCTGCTTACGTTCGTGCTCTTCCTCGACCGCCTCCGCGACAAGCATCGAGGCGTATCGGCCTTGATGCGCTACCCGTTACGCCTGCTCACTTTGCAGCAAGCGCGCCGCACATTTGCGACGATGGGTGCGGCCGAGGAGGTCCGACACGCGCGTGGCCATCCTGGCGAGCCGTTCTCGCTCGGCTTCTGGGTTGGAGGCAGCAACACGCCGAATTGGCATTCCGAAGACGGCTACAACGAAGTCCCCAGCGACGACGAAGTGGCCCCCTGTGAGGAGTCCAAGCACAAGGACGTTCAGCCCTACAAGGGTGCGCGTGAGCGCTGGCTGAAACTGTCGTCATGCCCGTTCTGCGGCAACAAGGACGGTAGCCTGTTAGCACTGCGTCGTCACTCGGGCAATTGCGACAACGCAATGGGGCACTACTGCACCGCACCGAAAGAAAAGTGCTCCTGGAACGCCCGGTACGCCAAGCCAACGCCGCTGCCCTTCTTCATTGTCGACGAAGATATCTACGACCTGGCGCCGTCCGTTCTTCTGGGTACCGTCGACAAGCTCGCTGCCATCGGTCAGTCGCAAGGCACCATACGCAAGTTCTTCGGGATGTTCGGCTTTGCGCCGCTGGTCGAGACCGGCAGCGAGCGCCTATACGTGCCGATGAAGCCCAAGGACTGGGATGGTCACCCGGGCGCCGGCACGCGTGCCCTGTTCCCCTCGTTCGCTTCAGGCGAAAAGAGGTTCTTTGACCCGTTTCCGGCCCTGCTGATTCAGGACGAGGCCCACCTGCTGGACGAGTCCCTGGGGACGTTCTCGGGTCTGTTCGAGTCGGCGCTGGAGGCGGCGCTCGACCAACTCTCGCCGCTGTTGAAAGGCCACCTCTCGTACGAGCCCGAGTCGACGGTCCGTCGAACAATCAAGGTCATTGCCGCGTCGGCCACGGTCAGCGAGCCGCAGCGCCAGATGCGGAACCTCTATCAGCGCGACAACACGGTCCAGTTCCCGTATCCGGGGCCCACGCTCTACGACTCGTTCTACGCGACGCCCCACCGACCCGACGCTACGTCTGACGACACAGAGCGGGCGGCCATACCTGCGGGCGACGTGGAGCTGCGCAGCCACTGGGCGCGCGTTTACGCCTCGGTCCTGACCAACGGACATCGCCATACCGTGGCGATGGCGTCGGTGCTCGGCCACTACCACGTGATGCTCACCGGCCTGTACGAGCGCCTACGCAGTGACGAACCGACCAAGGAGGAGGCGGCCCGCAACGAACTGATTCGATGGGTGTCTCCGGGACCCCTGCAGGCCCAGTTCGTCAGGCTCCTGGCAGGCGCGGATGCTGCCACTTTGCTTACGCTGGTGGACCTGCACCGTATCGCTCTGACCTACGTCACGAACAAAAAAGGTGGCGACCAGGTTATTGATACCGAGAAAGTCCAGTTCGAGAAGCTGCACCAGGTCGAGGGCTATGCCGACCAGACCCTGAGTTCGGAACTCATATCGGGGGCAGTCTCGGCCGCGGACATCCAAGACATCGTTCGGCGGGCCGAGACACGAGTCGGTGTCAACAAGCCGTTCCCGGAACTGAATGACACCCTTCGGTCGGTCATCGCGACCTCAGCCATCTCGCACGGGGTCGACGTGGAAGAGTTCAATGCGATGTTCTTCGCGGGCATCCCGTCGGATATCGCGGAGTACATCCAGGCGTCGTCACGCGTCGGTCGCACGCATGTGGGCTTCTCGCTGCTGGTGCCTGTGCCGCAGCGGTATCGTGACCGGTTCGTGCTGGAGATTCACGACATCTTCCACCGGTTCCTGGAGCGGATGATTCTGCCGGCGGCCGTCGACCGCTGGGCCGAGAAGGCGCTGGTGCGGGTGATGCCAAGCTTCTTCCAGGAGTATGTCTGCGGCATCAACGCCATCGAGCGGCTGTGCGCATCGGATGACGACAAGAAACGCAACAGCCCAATGTTTGCCATGGCGCCCGACGTGCGGGATTTCCTGGCCGTGCAGGCCAACATGAAGACCACCGAGGCCTTCTTGGAGAAGGCGCTTGGTCTGTCCTTCTCGCCATCCCCCGAAGGCAAGAACTACTACCGTTCGCTGCTCAAGGGGCAGCTTATCCACTACCAACAGGACTTGAACGTCGACCGGCTGGTGAACGGCACTCGCCTCGTGCAGTTCTTTGCGGCGCGCAACAGTCTGCTGCGACCAATGACGTCGCTGCGCGACGTGGACCAGCCAGGCCTCATCCACGAGTCGGGCGCCGATGCCTCTTACAAGCGCGTGGCGGATGGGGCGACAGCTCGCGCGATGACCTTCATTCGGCGAGGCTCCGGCGCCGACATCGATTCGACAGATAGCGCCACGGAAGTGCGGAGCTGAGGGAGACACAAGATGGCCAAAGCCAAGACAATGAACCGCTCGCGCAACCAGCTCGCGACGGCCTACGCCCCGGAGAGCTTCTTCACCTTCGAGGGCGGGATGGGGGCCTGCATTGCCCGCTCTTCGGCTGGCGAGCCCATCCAGCTCTCAGAGTCCACGATGGACTTGGTGTTCGAGCGGATGAACGAGCTGGGGCGGGCCTGGTTCAATACCGCCTCGTCTGCGCGCGACGGTGACGCGAAAAAGCCCCGCATCCTGCCGGCGCAGTGCGTCGACCAAGCCCTACTCGACCCGACCAGGACAGAATTTCAGCTGCCGGGCCAGGACCGCTTCTACCTGTGCCGCCCCTCGCACATGGAGTACACGCCAGCGCCATTGTCGTTCGTGTGCCGCACCTGCAGGATGTTCCAGGACTATGAGACCCTTGCAGAGCTGGACAAGGCCCTCGGGACCCTCACGCCTGACCACTGCCCTAACCCTAAGAAAAAAGGCCAGTGCGACTGGGAGCAGCTTGATGTCGTTTTCGTGCACTGGTCTGGTCACTGGGAGGCAGCCTTTCCGGGCCAATGGCACTGGAGCGACCGCGATGCCAGGGTTGTCAAGCGTCGCGACAACTGCGTCTGCGGGAGCTACCTGTTCAAGTTGAATCGGCGCTCGGCCGGCATCGGTGACTGGTTCTTCGAGTGCGCCGCATGCGACAAGCCGCTGTCGCCCAAGTGGCTGCAGAACGACCGTGACACCCTACGCATCCTTGGGCCGGCAATGGGGCCGGACCGGTTGACCGAGGTGCGGATGCAGGCGACACCCTACCGCTCGTCGAGCGCGTACTACGTCAAGTCGGACCTGTTCATCGACTTCAAGGACGGCAGCCAGCAGCTGCTCACACGCCTAAGGCCGGGTCGGGAGGCGGAGCTCAAGGACTTCGTGGCTAAGCAGTATGGCTTTGCAGCGCAGCCCATCACGGATGAGGATGTGCAGAAAGCCTGCGAGGGTAAGCCCGAATGTGCCAAGGACCTGGCGGACTACCTGAGCGCCGTGGGGCAGATTAAGGCCGTCGAGCCGCAGCTGGAGACCTTTCCCGAACCTGCCCGCACTGCAATGAAGGGGCTGCTGGACCTGGCCTATAACAATCGGCAGCGCATTCTTGAAGACCTGCGCCAGAGACAGATTCTGCTGCCCAAGGTCGACCTTCCGGTGTCGGTGGTATCGAACCTTCAGAACAGACAGTCGACATTCGCATCCAAGTTCGACCCCTTCCGCCTGGCGGTGGAACATGCAGCCCTCAAAAACACGCGCTTGGACGTGGAGACGCGCACCAACGGAAAGAAGCCCTACGTGTCCTTCATTCGGCTGGACGAGGACCTCGCGCCGGAGGACAAGGACAAGACGGACCAGGTGCAGGACGCGACGCGTGCCTTGCTCGACAAGCTCGGCCTGGAGGACATGGGCATCATCCGTGAGTTCGACCTGTGTCGTTTCAGCTTCGGCTACTCGCGCATGGAGTCGACGCCCATCCTGCGTGAGAAGCGGGGCATGGACATGCCCGTTCGCCTTAACCTGTTCCCGCCGGTGAAGCAGAACGACAGCACGCGGTATCCCGTTTACGTCGTGCAACAGGGCAACGAGGCTTTGTACGTGCGGCTCAAGGAAGAACTTGTTCTCGAATGGCTGCGCAGCCTGAAGTGCCCGGACATGTTTACGCTGAACGCGGGCGAGAAGATTGGCGCGGGCCTGCTCGGTGTGGCACAGCCGATGAGTCCGTTCCTGGACAACTTGCCGGAGACCACGACCCCGCCGGTCTATCTCTATTTGTACACCCTGCTCCACAGCTATTCGCACTTGTTGATGAAGCACGTGTCGGAGTACTCCGGCCTGGATCTGGGCTCGCTGGGCGAGTACATCTTCCCTGCCGACCTGGCCTTCGTGGTCTATCGCAACGGCACGACCATGGACCTTGGCAACCTGTCTGCACTCTGGCGCAACGCCGGCCCGCCGATGCTGACTGCGATGCTCGGCCCCAAGGCAACGCAGTGCGGCACGGGCTCGCTGTGCACGGAGCGCGGCGGCGCCTGTCCTGATTGCGTGATGATGCCGGAGACATCGTGTATTGCAGGTAACAAGTTGCTCTCAAGGTCGGTTCTGCGGTCCATCGGGGGCAGACCTCGCCTCGACAAGCGGGGCGCGCCGATTCGCGGCTACCTTGATATGGCCAAGCCGTAGGTGTTCCGGGATGGCGACGCAGAGGTTGACCGCGTTCGAGCAGTCCGTTCTGGCCGGTTTGGCTGAGAAGGCTGGGCTCACCGCGATGGTGCTGGAGGCCTGGGCGGAGCTGCCAGCCGACTCGGTGCAGTCAGCCCGTTCGCTCGTCGATGCAGCGCAACTGAACGTCACCGAAGAAGGTGCGACTCAGCGCCATCTCGAATGCGCAGCCCGCTTGGGGCTCGTGGAATCGACGCCCGCGGGATTCAAGCCGCGCAACGGTATGCACGAGCGCTTCCCGCGCCTGGCCTTCGCCCTTCATGCTGTGGAGCACTATCGGTCGTCGGTGCATCGCGACGCGACTCTGGCGCGGGTGGTGCTCACCAAGCCGCCGCGGCCCAGCGTGCTGGAGGAAAAGCTCTCGGCACTGGGATGGCGAACTGCCGAACTGGAGGCCACTGAGAACGCCTTCCACGGCATGGTGCGAGCGGCTCGACGACGTGTGGTTGTCATGACGCCGTTCTTTGACAGCACCGGAGCTGCCTGGCTGCGGGAGATGCTGTCGTATGCATCGCCGGGAGTCGAACGTACCCTGATTCTTCGCAGCCTGGAAGACGACATGCGGAAGGACTATCCGTCCGGCTTTGACGCTATCTCGCTGTGGCTCAAGGCGCACGGCATACGTGTCTTCAACTACTCGATTCCGCGCAAGGAGGGCGGTCGCGAGACCTTCCATGCGAAGGCGGTGCTGTGTGACAGGAGCGCAGCCTACCTCGGTTCGTCGAATGTGACGGCCGCCTCTTTGGAGCACTCGATGGAGATGGGCGTGGTACTGGAGGGGCGTGCTGCTACCGGTGTGGCTGAGGTTGTTGATGCTGTTCTGGCCGCTTCCACCCTTTGGGCTTAAGCTACTCTCCTAGCCCGAGCAATAGAAGACGAGGTTCTGAAGCCCTGAAGCACTCAGCGCACGAGCCTTCAAGTTTGCTATGCGGGAGTTTTTGCTAGCCTATCTGACCCGCTGTACAGAGGTAAGGCGACACTCAATATTGGATCGGGACGCTGCGGATTTTGCATATCGCCATTTCGAACGTCCGGTTATCGTACGAACGATCGAGCGTCTCTTGACGGTCAATGGCTGCAGTTCAACTTGCAACGATCGATGACTGCAACCGCCGCAAAGCGACCCTTCACAAAAGGACAATGACCGAAATGCTCAAACCTTTTATGAGCTTTTCTTAACCGCTACCCGCCCGGTTTCCTAAGAGACATCCCCCCACTAACCACCTCTCTCAACGTAGCAAAATACACAGCAACTTCCAAAGGAATTGCCTGTGAAAATTTGTAGATTCGACAACGACCAACTCGGCCTGGTAGAGGCCGATGGTGTGCGCGATGTGACGGCCGCTTTGTCGGTGCTGCCCACCTGCCACTACCCCTTGCCACGCAACGATTTGCTGATCACGCATTTGCCTGCGGTGATGGCCGAGATCACGCGCATGGCACCCACTGCACCCAAGCTGCCGTTGGCGGGGCGACGCTGGCTGTCGCCAGTGGCCAATCCGGGCAAGATTATGGCGGCCCCGGTCAACTACAAAAAGCATTTGGACGAAGCCCGCGAGCAAGCCGAGATTCACCACAACAACCAAATTTTGGAAATCCAAAAAATTGGTCTGTTCCTCAAGGCCAACAGTTCGCTGTGCGGTGCCAGTGCGGGCGTGGCCTTGCAGCACCTGGACCGCCGCAACGACCACGAGGCCGAGTTGGTGGTCATCATTGGCAAGGGCGGGCGCAACATCAAAGCCGCCGATGCCTGGGGCCACATTGCGGCTTACTGTACGGGGCTCGACATGACGGTGCGTGGGCCGCAAGAGCGCAGCTTGCGCAAGTCGATTGACAGCTACAGCGTGCTCGGCCCCTGGTTGGTCACCGCCGATGAAATTGGCCACGCCGACCAGATGGATTTTTCATTGCACGTCAACGGCGAGTTGCGCCAACAAGCCAACACACGCGATTTGCTGATTGGCATTCCAGAGCTGATTGAGTTTGCCTCGTCGTACTACAGCCTAGAGCCCGGCGACTTGCTCTACACCGGCACGCCCGAAGGCGTGGCGCCGGTGGTGCCGGGCGATGTGATCACCACCTCGTTCGCTGGCATTGGCGAGATGACGGTGGCGGTGCGCGCCGCTTAAAGCACGGAGCCAAGCCCCAAGTGCATTGGGGCTTGGGCGCGGCAGGCTTATTCTTTTTCCAAGCCGCTGCGCTTGACAATCTCGCCCCAGTTTTTGAGTTCGCTGCGCAAATAGGCAGCGGCTTCTTCGGGGCTGGTGCTGGTGCGCGGTTGCAGGCCCAGCGACACCAGTTTTTGTTCCATGTCGGGTTGCGCCATCACGCTGTGCAGCGCGTTGTAGGTGGTCTTGACCAGGTCTTTCGAGGTGCCCGCAGGGTAGAGCATCATCAGCCAAGTCACAGCCGTGAAGTCGGCAAAGCCTTGCTCAATCATGGTGGGCACCGAGGCCAGTGAACCGCTCAAGCGCTTGGAGCTGCCCGCTGCAAGGGCACGTAAGCGGCCCGACTCCACGTGGGCGCGCACGGCAGACGCGGTTTCCAGCGCCATCGACACGTTGCCCGAAATCACATCGGTCAAGCCCGCCACGCTGCCTTTGTAGGGAATGTGGGTGATCTTCAAGCCTGCTTTGCGTTTGAGTTCTTCCATGGCCAGGTGCGACACCGTGCCGTTGCCCGACGAGGCGTTGTTGAGCTTGTCGGGGTTGGCCTTGGCGTAGGCAATGAGTTCTTTGAGGTTGTTGACCGGCAAGTTGGGGTTGCACACCAGCACAAAGGGCAGGTCGCCAATCAGGCCCACGGCTTCAAAGTCTTTGCCGCTGTCGTAGGGCACGCTCTTGTAGATGTGCGGGTTGGTGGCCACGGCAGACATGTGGGCAATCATCATCACCGAGCCGTTGGTGGGCGACTTGGCCAACTGGCCCAGCGCCAGGCTGCCGCCTTGGCCGGGGCGGTTGTCCACCACGTAGTTGTCGCCGGTGATGGCGCGCATGCGCTCGGCCAACACACGCGTGACCATGTCGGTGGCTTGCCCCGCCGGGAAGCCCACCACCACTTTCACCACCTTGCCGCTGTCCATGATTTGGGCGTGGCCCAAGGGCGTGGCACCCAGCGCAGCAGCGCCTGCACTGGCCAGCACGAGTTGGCGGCGTGAGAGGTGAGAGGGGGTCATGCGTGTGTCTCCTAAATTTTTTTGTTCAGCTCAATGCATCCAGCGGCCAGCGGCGATGGCGATGAACGCCCCCAGCAACGCAGCAGGTGCCAACCACCATCCAGGCACCAGGGTGGTGTCGTGTGGGTTGGCATGTGCGGTGGCAGGGCTCGGTGCGCCAGCGGGTGCGCCAGACGATGCGCCATGCGATGCAACCGTGCTGGCAGACGCAGGAGCTGTGGCAGCCATAGGCGCAGCAGCTTTGTCTTTGGCGCTGTCGGGCGCAGCCTCAGCGGGCACCAGTTGCAAACGGAAGGCTTTGAAGAAGTCGTCCGTCATTTTTTTGGCCACGCTGTCGATCAGGCGTGAGCCCACCTGGGCCAGCTTGCCACCCACTTGGGCGCGGGCTTCGTAGGCCAGTTCGGTGCCTTCGGGCGTGTCGCGCAGGGCCACGTTGGCGCTGCCTTTGCCAAAGCCCACGGCACCGCCTTGGCCTTCAAAGTGCATCAGGCACGAGCTGGGGGCATCCACCTCGCTCATGCGCAGGCTGCCTTGAAAGCGCGCGCGCAGTGGGCCAATGACCGTCTTGATCGCCACCTTGAATTCGTTGGGCGCGGTCAGCTCCACCGACTCGCAGCCTGGCAAGCAGGCTTTGAGCACCTCGGGGTTGTTGAGTGCAGCCCACACCACGTCGCGTGGCACGGGGATGACTTGTTTGCCAATGATTTCCATAGGGGGCTCAGTGCGCTTTGCGTTTCATGGCGGCCGAGGTGTTGACCATCGAGTGCAAGCTGCGTGCATAGTCGATGGCGCCTTGCTCGTCCATGCGAGGGGCCACGCGCAAGTACTCTTTGAGACCCAAGATGGCAGGGCGTGGGCGGCTGAGCAAGATCTCGCAGAAGCGGTCCACTTCGGCTTGGAGTTTGTCGGCGGCCACCACGTTGCTGACGATGCCGTAGGTCATGGCCTGTTGGGCGCTGATGAAGTCGGCCGAGTAGGCCATCCACAAAATGGCGTTGCGGTTCATGCGGTCGTACACCGCAGACATGACCATGGTGGGCATCACGTTGTGTGCGATTTCTGGAATGTTGAAGGTGGCGGTGTCACTGGCAAACGACACGTCGCACAGCGACGCAATGGCGGTGCCAAAGCCCATGCAGCGGCCTTCGATCACACCAATCACAGGCACCTTGCAGCTGCGCAGCGCTTTGTAGCTGTTGAAGATCGAGTCATATTCGTCGCGGCGTGTGTAGGCTTCGGCAGCGGGCGGGGTGGTGCCTGCGTCGCGGATGCGGCCGGTGCAAAAGTCGGGGCCCACGCTGGTGAGGATCACGGCGTCAGAGGTTTCATGGGCGTTGAGCACCGCCTCAGACAAGGCGGCGGCCATGCTGTCGGAGGTGCCGTTGTCTTCGGCGCGGTTGAGTTGGATGCGAAGAAGACGACCGTCTTGTTGGATCAGCAGGTGGGGGTGGCTCATGGTTTGCTCCAGGCGGGGGTGTTGAAAAAGTGGCGCATCAACGCAGCGTTGAAGGCGGTGGGTTGGTCAATGTTGGGCAGGTGGCCCGCGTCGGCAATGATTTCCAGTTTTGCGTTGGGGATGACCTCGCACAAACCTGCCATCACCTGTGGAAACACGCCGTCGTTGGCGCCCGTCAGCAAGGTGGTGGGGGCTTGAATGCTGGCTGCTTGGGGCAGGTAGTTCAAGGTTTGAATGGCTTGGGCGCAGCCCACAAAGCCTTCCACTTGGGTGGCACCCACGGTGTCTTGAAAACGCTTGGCGGTGTCGGGATGGGCGTCCAAAAACGCTTTGCCAAACCAGCGCTCGGTGGTGGGCACGGCCAATACGGCGCAGCCTTGGGCACGGGCGGCGTCGATGCGTTCGTTCCACACCGCACCGGCGGCTTCGGGCATGTCGGCACGGCCGTCGCACAGCAGCAAGCTCAACACGCGCTCAGGGTGGCGAACGCCCAAACCAAAGCCGCTCATGGCACCCAGCGACAGGCCCACGTAGTGCGCGCGCTCGATGTGCAGGGCATCCAGAATGGCGATGGTGTCGGCCACCAAGTCGTCCATCACATAGGGGGCGGGGCCCGCTTCTGAGCCGCCGTGGCCGCGAATGTCGGCACGCAGCACACGCCAGCCGCAGGCGGCCAGCAGTTCGGCTTGTTGCGCCCACATCATGCTGGACGACAAGATGGAGTGGCTCATCACAATGGCGGGACCGTTGGGGTTGCCTTGTTCAAGCACCGACAGGTTGCCCACGGGGCCGGGGATGTGGTGTTGCAGGGTGGCGTGGCTCATGTCAAACATTTCCTTGTCTCTGTTGTAGGGCAGCCCAGATGGCTTGCGGGGTCATGGGCAAATGGTCGATCGAGGCACCCAGGGGCGCCAAGGCATCGTTGACTGCGCTGGCAATCGCGGCAGGGCTGCCGAGGTAGCCAGCTTCGCCCGAACCCTTTTGACCGAACTCGGTCAAGGGCGAGGGGGTGCAGTGGTCGACGATGGTAATGGCGGGCACTTCGGCGGAGCTGGGCAGCAGGTAGTCCATGAAGGTGCCGGCCAGCAACTGGCCTTCGTCAGAGAACGCGAACTTCTCCATCAGCGACGCACCCAGGCCGTGGGCAATGCCGCCGTAGGTCATCCCGTGAACGACGTCGGGGCTGATCATCACGCCGCAGTCGTGGCCGCACACATAGCGCTGGATGCTGACTTTGCAGGTCTCGGGGTCGATGCTGGCCAAGATCACGTGCGACTCGAACGAGTGGCAGGGGTACATCTGAATGCGGCCGTCTTCGGTGGGCAAGGCGCCCCCGGTGGGCACTTCCATCACAAACTTTTCTTGCAGGCCGGGCTCCATGTGCTCGGGCAGCAGGTGGTATTTGCGGTGGGCCACATCCACCATGGCGTCCCAGCTCATGCGCACGCTGGGGTCGCTGCGCAGGTGCACATCGCCGCCTTCGTACACCAACTGATCGAGCGGTTGCTTGAGGTTGTGGGCCGCAATGTGCAGCAGCTGTTGGCGAATTTTTTTGGCGGCACCGGCTGCCGCGCCACCCAGCATGATGGCCATGCGGCTGCCCACCGGGCTGTTGGAGGGCAGGGCGTTGAGCGAGTCGGCGTGGATGACGCGGATGCTGTCGGGCGCGCGGTGCAAGATTTCGGCCACCACGGTGGACACCAAGGTCTCATGCGCTTGGCCCGAGGTGGAGGTAGCCATCAACGCCGTGACGGTGCCGCCTAAGTCCACGCGCACCAGGCACGAGTCCATCCAGGTGGTGGTTTGGTTCTTGGGGTTGAACAGTGGCTCGAACGACGAGTTGCCGCCCGAAGGCTCCAGGCAGGTGGAGATGCCAATGCCAGCCAACATGCCTTGGGCGCGCAGGCGGTCACGCTCTTGCACGATGTGGGTCATGGGCGCGGCGTTGAGGGCTTTGTCCATCACGGTGGCGTAGTCGCCCGAGTCGTAGTGCGTGCCGCTGGGGATGAGGTAGGGGAACTCGTCTTTGCCAATCAGGTTGCGGCGGCGCAGCTCGATGCGGTCCATCTTGAGAAAGCGTGCCACTTTGTCGATCCCGGTTTCCAGCGCGTAGTTGGTGGGCGATTGGCCAAAGCCACGCACCGCTTCTTGCGGGGTTTTGTTGGTCATCACCGCCATGGCGTGGTACTCGACGCTTTGAATGCGGTACGGCCCCACGATGGCACCCACGGGCTTGCCCAACTGCAAGGGCGAGCGGCCCGAGTAGGCGCCAATGTCGTCCAAGGCGCGCATGCGCATGGTGCGCAAGGTGCCGTCGTTTTGAAAGCCCAGTGTCACATCAAAAATGCGATCCGGGCCTTGCATGTCGCCGCCGCGCATGTTCTCGATGCGGTCTTCCACAAAGCGCACCGGGCGACCGAGTTTTTTGGCGAGGTAGCCCACCATGATGGAGTGCTTCAAGCCGCGCTTGACGCCGTAGCTGCCGCCCACGTCGACGTCAAAGTGCACGCGCACGCCGTTGCCGGGCAAGCGCAGGGCTTTGGCCAGTTGGTCGGGGAACTTGGGCATCTGAATCGACGCCCACACGTCGAGCACCTCGGTGGCGTCGTTCCACTCGCAGGCCACGGCAAAGGTTTCGATGGGCACGGTGGAGTTGCGTGCCCAACGCACGCGGTAGCTGAGCTGGTGGTCGCACTTGGCAAAGTCTTCTTCGACCGGGCCCCACACAAACTTGCGGTCAAAAATCAGGTTCGAGCCGTGCGCGGGGTGCACCAGCGGCGCGTCGCTGTGCAGCGCCGCTTCGGGGTCGACGATGTGGGCGGTTTGTTCGTACTCCACCATCACCAGCTCGGCGGCGTCTTCGGCCAGGGCGCGGGTGTCGGCCACCACAGCGGCCACCCATTCACCGGCGTAGCGCGCCACGTCCGAGGCCATGGGAAAGCGCGTGACCTGCGGTGCATCCACGCCCGGCAACACCGGGTCGGTGGCGGCGCGCAACTCAGCACCGGTGACCACCGCATGCACGCCGGGCATGGCCAGGGCTTGTGAGGCATCGATGCTCAAAATTTTGGCGCTGGCGTAGGGGCTGGCCACCAAGGCCACGTGCAGCATGCCTTGGCGGTGAATGTCGGCGGCGTAGTGGCCTTGGCCCACGACAAAGCGTTTGTGTTCGACCGCGCGGCGGTGTTTGCCGATGTAGCGGAAAGGGGTGGCGTCACTCATGGCTGTGCTCCTGGGGGGAGGTGGCGTGCATCACCGCATCCACGATCTGTTGGTAGCCGGTGCAGCGGCACAGGTTGCCGCTGATGGCTTCGCGCACTTGCGCTTCGCTGGGGTGCGGGTTGTGGGCCACCAAGGCGTGGCAGGCAATCAACATGCCCGGCGTGCAGTAGCCGCATTGCAGGGCGTGTTTTTCGCAAAACGAATCTTGAATCTTGGACAGGCAGCCGCGCTCGGGGGCCAGGCCTTCGACGGTGGTGACCTGCATGCCATCGGCTTGCACAGCAAACATGCAGCACGAGCGCACGGGCTCGTCGTTGAGCAGCACCGAGCAGGCACCGCACACGCCGTGTTCGCAGCCCACGTGGGTGCCGGTCAGGGCCAGCTCGTCGCGCAGAAAGTCGACCAGGGTGGTGCGGGGTTCAACGTCGCGCTGTTGCAAGACGCCGTTGACGCGAATTTGGACGGTCTTTTTGGAGGGCATGGTCATTCTTTCGGGGTGGCGGCTTGCAACAAGACACGGGCCAACAAGGCGGCGGCCAAATGGCGGCGGTAGTCGGCGCTGGCGTGCATGTCGCTGCCGGGGTCACAGGTTTGGGCGGCGGCGTGGGCCACGTCTTTGGCCAGCTCGGGGCTCAGGCGTTGGCCCACCAGTTGTTGCGCGAGTTCTGCAAACACCAGCGGTGTGCCACTGACGCCACCCAAGCCAAAGCTGGCGCGGGCGACCAAGCCTTGTGCATCGAGTTGCACCTGGCAAGCGGCCGAGGCCATGGCGAAGTCGCCGTGGCGAATGGCGGTTTCTTGAAAGGCGGAGCGAATGTGCGTGCCTTGCCAGATGGGCCAGTCGATGCGATGCAGCAAGTCGGTGTCGCCGATGGCGGTGAACATGGGGCCCAAGAAGAAGTCTTGCGCGTCCACGCTGCGTGGGCCTTCATCCGCGCTGTCCAAGTGCAGCGTGGCACCCAAGATCAATGCAGCCAGCGGCAACTCAGCGGAGGGGTCGGCATAGACCAAGCTGCCACCCACGGTGCCACGGTTGCGGGTTTGTTGGTGGCCCACCCAGTGCAGGGCTTGGTGGATGAGGGGCAGTCGCTGGCCAATCTCGGCATGGCGCTCTACCTCGCATTGGCGCACACCGGCACCCAGGGTGAGGGTGTCGGGCGTGAGGCTGATGGTGCGCAGGGCGTCGAGGCGGTGGATGTCCACCAACAACTCGGGGCGTGCCAGGCGCATGGCCATCATGGGCACCAGGGTTTGGCCACCGGCAATCAGCTTGGCGTCGCCGCCGTGCTGTTGCAGCAGGCTCAGGGCGTGCTCGACGTTGTCGGCACGGATGTAATCGAAGGCTGCGGCTTTCATGGGCTGATGTTCCGAATGGCTGTGGGGGTGTGCTGACTATTTCTCACGCGCGGCTCCTTCTTGGGTCGGGCCAGAGTGTCTATTGAAAATGCCCATGCAAGCAATTCAGTAATATTCACGTTGCCTGAGAAAATCTCATACGGCAGAGCCGCCCCCCTAACTAACATTGCCTTCACTTATGAGAAAACTTCCTCCGTTGAATGCGGTCCGTGCATTTGAGGCAGCGGCGCGTCATGTGAGCTTCACCAAGGCGGCCAAAGAACTCTTTGTCACACACGGTGCCGTCAGCAAGCAAGTGGCGGTGCTGGAGGCCTGGTTGAGCACACCGCTGTTCAACCGCAGCCAGTCGCAGCTCAGCCTGACCGATGCGGGGCGCACGTTTTTGACGGCGGTGACCCCAGCCCTGGACCGCATTGCCGTGACGGCCATGCAGTTGGTGGAGCAGGCCGAGCCCACGGCCTTGCGCATCAACGCACCGCCCACGTTCACCATGCGCTGGTTGATCCCGCGCATCTCGGCATTTCAAAAACGCCGGGGTGGGGTGGAGGTCAAGCTCACCACCTCGACCGCGCCGGTGAACTTTGAAGAGCGCGGCTACGACGTGGCCATTCGCGGGGCCCACGAGCCCTTGCCCGGTATGGTGTCGGTGCCGTTCATGACCGAGACCATCGTGCCCATTTGCCACCCCGACTTGTTGGAAGGTGGGCGACTCCAAGACCCAGAAGATTTGGCCGAACACACCTTGATCAATTACGACACCGAGCCACTGACCTGGACCGAGTGGTTGGCAATGGCCGAGGTGTCGCCAGACGCAGCACCTAGCAAGTCTTTGCACTTTGAGCAGATGTACTTTGCCCTGCAAGCTGCCGCCGAAGGTTTGGGCGTGGTGCTGGTGCCTTTGTTTTTGGTGGCCGACGATGTGATTGCCGGGCGCTTGTGCGCGCCCTTTGGTTTGCGGGTGGCGCGTCAGCGCCGCTACTTTGCCAACTCGCCGCTGGGCGCGGCGCAAAACCCCGTCATTGAGAGTTTCAGTGACTGGCTGCTCAAAGAAGGACAAGACACCGAGCGCTCCATCGCGCAGTTGGCCGACACCATGAAGTGGTAAGGGGTGTGAGTTTTTCTCGGGTATTGCCGGATGCAGGGTGACAGCGATGCAGGCATCATCGCAGCCTGATTTCTCAGACTACAGATTGAACCTCTCCCATGAGCCAACACACCACCGGTTACCCCGATTTGCACGACCACTTGGAGGAGCTTAAGCGTCGCGGCTTGCTGCAAGTGATTGACCGTCCCATCGACAAAGACTCTGAGTTGCACCCCTTGGTGCGCTGGCAGTTTGTGGGCGGCATGGACGAGGCCGAACGCAAAGCGTTTCTCTTCACCAACATCGTCAACGCCCAAGGCCGCAAGTACGACATACCGGTGGTGGTGGGCGCACTGGCCGCTAACCGCGAGATTTACAGCGTGGGCATGGGCTCGTCGGTGGAGCAAATCCAGGCGCGTTGGGACCAAGCCATCAACCACCCCATCAAACCGCGCATGGTCGAGAACGCGCCTTGCCACGACGTGGTGCATGAAGGAGCCGACTTGCAAGGCGAGGGCAAGGGCCTGGACATGTTGCCCATTCCCATTTCCACACCTGGCTTTGACAGCGCGCCCACACTGACCGCGACCAACGTGATCACGGTGGACCCTGAGACCGGCGTGCAAAACATGGGCACCTACCGTTGTGCCCTGAAAGCGCCCGACCGCTTGGTGGTGCGCATGGCCACCCGCGTGGGCGGTGCTGGCGGTTACCTGCATTACCAAGCATGGAAGAAGGCCGGACACAAAACCATGCCCTGCGCCATCGTGCTGGGCTGCCCGCCGTATGTGGCGTTCATGGGCCCACAAAAACTGCCCATCGGCATGGACGAGTTCGATGTGGCCGGTGGCTTGGCGGGTGCGCCCATTGAGGTGACCCAGGCCCGCACGGTGAACCTGCGGGTGCCCGCGCAAGCCGAGATCGTGATTGAAGGCCAAATCGATTTGGAATTTTTGGAGCCCGAGGCACCGTTTGGTGAGTCGCATGGCCACGTGGCGCTGGAAGAGTTCAACCTGCCCATGACCATCACGGCCATCACCCACCGTGCCAAGCCGGTGATTCCGTCGTACATCAGCCAGGTGGCACCCAGCGAGTCGAGCGTGATCAAGCGCGTGGCCTACGAGCCCTTGTTCTTGGCGCACTTGCGCAATGCCTTGGGCATTCGCGGCGTCAAGCGCGTGTCGCTGCACGAGCCGCTCACGGGCTTGCTGCGCGTGACGGTGATCACCTTTGACAAAGACACCCCCAAGACCGAAGTGTGGCGTGCCCTGTATGGCGCGGCGTTCTTCAAAGGCGACTGCGGCAAGATTTGCATTGCGGTCAACGAGGACATCGACCCCGACAACGCCGACGCGCTGCTGTGGGCCATGGCCTACCGCATGAACCCCGTGGTCGATGTGCAAACGCTGGAGCACCGCGGCCAGGGCCACGGACCCAAGCGCGAGTTGGACGGCGAAGAAGACTCCACCTTGTTGATGGATGCCACCATGAAGTCGGTCATGCCGCCCTTGGCCTTGCCCACGCAGCCCTACATGGAGCGCTCCAAAGCCATTTGGGAAGAGCTGGGCTTGCCCAAGCTGCGCCCGCAAGCGCCGTGGTTTGGCTACACCCTGGGCGACTGGCTGCCCCAGTGGGAGGCCGCTGCCCAGCGCGCCGCCACCGGACGCTACCTGGAGAACGGTGCCATCAGCTTGACGCAGCAGCGCAATGACGTGAAGGCCGAAACCAAGTTTCGACCGGACGAGCAGTGAGCGCTGTCATGTCTAGTCCCTCTAGCAAAACACCACGACGTTTGATCGTGGGCATCAGTGGTGCCTCGGGCATTGTGTATGGCGTGCGCATCTTGCAAGCCTTGCAACACAGTGACATCGAAACCCATTTGGTGATGAGCGATTCGGCGCGTTTGACGCTGACGGCCGAGACCGACTACACCCACAAAGAGGTGGAGGCCATGGCCTTTGAGGTGCACAACGCCAAGAACATTGGTGCCACCATTTCGTCCGGGTCGTTCAAGACCATGGGCATGGTGGTGGCCCCGTGTTCGATTCGCTCGCTGTCTGAAATTGCCTATGGCATGACCACCAGCTTGTTGTCGCGTGCGGCTGACGTGGTGCTCAAAGAGCGCCGCCGCCTGGTGCTGATGGTGCGTGAGACACCGCTGCACGCCGGTCACCTCAAAGCCATGACGCAAGCCTGCGAGAACGGCGCCATCCTCATGCCACCGGTGCCCGCTTTGTATGCGCGGCCACAAACCTTGGACGACATGGTCAACCACACGGTGGGACGGTGCCTGGACCTTTTTGACATTGAGACAGACCTGGTGTCCCGTTGGGCGGGCATGGGCAAAACAGGAGACAAAAAATGACAACGACGATGGCTAAGTCTGCCGCCTGGTGCGCGCGGTGGTTGGTGTGTGTGGGGCTGCTGGGTGCGGCGTCTGTGCTGCATGCGCAAAGCAACAACTACCCCAACAAACCCATTCGTCTGGTGGTGGGCTATGCACCCGGTGGTGTGGCCGACATCACGGCACGCATGGTGGCGCAAAAGTTGTCGGACGCTTTGGGTCAGCAGGTGGTGGTGGATAACAAGCCCAGCGCGGGCGGCATTGTGGCCGGTGAAACCGTCGCCAAGGCTGATGCCGATGGCTACACCTTGCTGCACATGAACTACGGCAACGCGGTGAGTGCGGCCATGTTCAACAAAATGCCCTACGACATCAAGCGCGACTTTCAGCCGATCTCGGCCATGGGCTTTTTTGACGTGGTGATGTTGGTGGACAAAAGCTCTGACATTCAGAGCGTGCAAGACTTCATCACCAAGGCGCGCGCCAACCCCGAGAAGTACAACATTGGCACTGTGAGTTTGGGCAGTGGCCAACACATGTCGGCCGTGCTGTTCAAAAGCCTGACCGGCTTGAACGCCACCATCGTGCCTTACCGCACCACGCCCTCGTTGATGCTGGCACTCAAGAGCAAAGACATTGCGGTGGCGTTTGAAATCATCTCGCCTGCCATGCCCTTGATTCGCGGTGGCGAGATCAAGGCCATGGCGGTGTCCTCAGGCTCGCGTTTCCGTGGCTTGCCCGAGGTGCCCACCCTGGCCGAGAGCGGTGTGAAGGGCTACAACGTGACGGCCTGGAACGGCGTGGCCGCACCGGCCAAAACACCGCGCCCCATCATTGAGCGCTTGAACAAAGAAATCAACGCGGCACTGGCCTTGCCCGATGTACGCAGCAAGTTTCAAGACGTGGGCATTGACGCACGCGGTGGCACCCCCGAAGAGTTGCGTGACATTTTGTCGACCGAGATCGACAAGTGGAACAACTTGGTGACCACCATGAAGTTGGAGCGCCAATAAGGCCGGACCCATGAGCACCGCACACACGCACACCGGCGTCACTTTGTTTGTGTACTACAAGCTGCCGCTGCCCGAGCATGCGCAGTGGGTGGGGCGTGTGCGTGCGTTTCAGCAGGCGGTGGTGCAAGCCTGGCCGGGCATGACCGTGGAGTTGATGCAGCGGCCTGAAGCCTCACCCGAGGGCTTGGAGACGTGGATGGAGGTGTACCGCCACCCCCAGGGCGTGTTGCCTGACATGATGGCCTCAGTGGCCACCCTGGCGCAAGCGCACGGACTGCCCCCCAAACGTGCGGCCGAGCTGTTTGTGCCTTTGCACTGACGTTAGAGCGTGATCACCACGTTGCCCATCACCTGACCACTCTCCACTGCTTGGTGGGCTTTGACGATGTCTTGCAGCGGGTACTGCGCGGCCACCGCGTGGACCAGCGCGTTGTCTTGCAGCAGTTGGGTCAAATAGCGCAAGCCATGCTGGCGGTCTTCGGCTGTCAAGTCGTAGACCAAGAAGAACTTCAAGGTCATGGAGTTCCACAGCAAGGGGCGGAAGGTGACCGTCACATCGCCCGCCACGTTGGAGCCGTAGCACACCAAGGTGCCGTGGCGCTTGATGCTGCCGTCAGCGGTGAGGCGGTGTGAGGTGGAGAAGTCCATGTCAATCACCACATCCATACCTTGGCCGTTGGAGAGTTGTTTGATGCGCTCACTCACCGATTCGGTTTTGTAGTGAATCACCTCATGCACGCCGACACGGCGCACATGCTCGGCTTTGGCTTCGGAGCCTACGGTGCCAATCACGCGTGCGCCTTGCAGCACCGCCAGTTGCGCGGCGTAGTGGCCCACTGCCGACGAAGCGGCAACGACCAACACGGTTTTATCTTTGAGGTCGCCCGCCAAATGAATGGCTTGAACTGCGGTGAGGGCCGGGATGCCAAAGCAGGCCGCAGATGCAAAGTCGATGTGATCGGGCAGCGCCACGGCTTGTTGTGCAGGCAGGGCGATGTATTCACACGCGGTGCCCCAGGGGCGCTGCCACTGGCCATTCCAAATCCACACGCGCTCGCCGATGCGTGCAGCGCTGACGCCCGCACCCACCGCGTCGATCACGCCCGCGCCATCGCTGTGGGGAATGATTTCGGCGTCGGTGATGGGCCGCGTTTTGCGCGACTTCACGTCAGACGGATTGACGCCTGAGGTGGCGAGCTTGACGCGCACTTCACCCGCAGCGGGTTGTGGGGTGGGCAGTTCGCCCAACGTCAACACCTCAACGGCTTCACCGTTGCGGTTGTACCAAGCAGCTTTCATGAGAATGTCTTTCAGGATCAGTTGTTGTGAATCACATGGGCGGCGCAAAACCGTTGCGCCCCACGGTCACGCGCACAGCGGTGGGCTGACCGTCTTTGACCTGAGCCACCACCATGACCTTGGCACCAGGAATCAGCAACACATTTTCTTCTTGCTTGGCCGGGCGGATGGTGACGATGGGCGTGCCCGCAGGCACCAGCAACCGCTTTTCACCGTCTTTGTATTTCAGCAGCAGTTGCTGACCGCCAGGCATTTGGCTGGGAGCTACGGCTAGGCTTGCCACGGTGGCGTTGGTCATGGTGCTTTGCGGTTGCAAGTCCCACGCGTAGTGACCTTCGCCCGTGCCGCGTGCGGCTTCAGGAAACACCAACACTTCCAAGGCCACCTGAGACCCATCGGCTTGTGGCATGGCGGCCGAGCCGATGAAGCTGCCCACTTGAATGTCTTGCAACGCGATGGGCAAGACCTCAGACACGGGCATATCGGCAGGTCGCACCAGCGTGACGACTTCGCCGCTGCGGTCTTTCACCACCAGTTGAGTGGGGCTGACTTGTTCAATCGTGCCGCGCACGCGCACAGGCGCAGAGGGGCTGGCTGTTTGTGCGTTGATGCACAGGGTGAGACAAGATAAAAGGCCTGCAATGAGCATGCGTGGCAACATGGCAACTCCTAGAGGGGGACGGTGGATGTCTCTGGACGATACCGGGTTTCAAGAGGCCGTGCTGGCGTCGACGGCAGACCACGCCTCGCAGGCGTTGAACTCTTTGACTTCGGGGTAGTGCTCCATGCGTTGGAATTTACGCATGAGCACCGTGCTTTGAAAATATTTGAGGCCGCAGCGCAAGCCGGTGCTGGCGGAATACGAGGGCATCACATAACTACACGACTGGCATCGCGGCTCATTGGGATGCTGCGATGCCAGGCTTGTCATGGTCAGTCGTCAGGCCTTGACGGGTTTGCAGTCTCCGCACATGAACATGCTTTGGTTGAGCAAGCGCTTGAAGGTGCCCAACGCACGCGGTTTGTGTAAACCGCATTTGTAGCAGCTCATGCTGGCTGCTGTGTGCCCAGAGCCACCAAATGGAGACCCTCCGGCTTTGGATTTGTAGCGAAGTCCGTCGCTGGCGATCTTGGTGGTTTCGTCTCTGCTCATGCTTGTAATTTTAGGTCATGTGGATGAAGTGTGGGTGCCTGGTGTCTGGGACGCTCAAATCGCGTCTGCAACATGTCGATGCAAGACGGCGCGGCGCATCATGTCGCAAAAATATTCAGCGGCGGGGGTGAGTGGCAAACCGCTGCGTCGCACCAAGCAAATAGGGGGCGCAGGCAAAACTTCGCGCACAGGGATGGCTTGCACCATGTCGCGCAATGGCATGAATTGGGTCCACTGCACGGGCAGCATCATCAGCAAGTCTGAGTGAGTGAGGGCCACCAGGAAGGACAGGGTGGAGTGAGCCTGCATGACCAAGCGAGGTGCAGGCAAGCCGTGTTGGGCAAACAAGGGGCCGAGTTCTTCTTCGGCAATGTGGGTGACGGAGGTGGTGATCCACTCGGCGTCAACCAGCTCGGCCAAAGACTTGGCATGTGCCAGCGGATGGCCTTTGCGGCCATAGATCAAGCGTGTGTTGTCAAACAGTTTTTCGCGTGTTAACTCTGGCGCCATCTCGCCAGGGTCGGGGCCCATGTAGCAGTCCACACGGCTTTCTTTGAGGTCGGCTTCGATGGTGGGGTACATCGCATCGCGTATGTCGATGGTGACATGTGGGTAGCGCGCACGAAAAGGTTGCAGTGCGTGCGGCAGCAAGGCAATGTGCGGCACGCTGGAGAGGGCCACCGTCAATCGGCCATGGGTTTCGCCGCGCAGTTGGTCGAGTTCTTCTTGGGCCAAGCGCAACTCGTTGCGCACCGCGCTGGCGCGGCGCAAAAACACCGAGCCCATGGGGGTGAGCTGCACGCCGCTGGGGCTGCGTTCGAACAGGACCACGCCCAGTTCACGCTCCAACTCTTGAATGCTGCGGCTGATGGCGGGTTGTGAGCCATTGAGTTGGCGTGCCGCCGCACGCAGGCTGCCGCGTTCGGCCACGGCCAAAAAGTCACGAACCGCGCTGAACTTCATGCCATAGGCCTCGACAAAGCCGTGATGTTGGCAACATAGGGAAAACGAGAGGGATCGAATTTGGGCATCAGCATTTGAATATTGTCATCTTCCCGGTTCACCAACGCATCCGTACCATCCCTAGCAATTTACAAGGGAGAGCATTGCATGGGTGATTCGTTGTTGAAGACGGGGGTGTTGATCGTGGGTGCTGGGCCAGTGGGTTTGGCTTTGGCGATTGAGCTGGGACACCGATCCATTCCTTGCGTGTTGATTGAGCGCAATGAGCGTGTGGGCTATGCCCCACGTGCCAAGACCACCAATGTGCGCACCCGTGAACACTTTCGCCGTTGGGGCATTGCCGACACGCTGCGCGCTGCCTCGCCGTTTGGCATGTATTACCCCTCCAACGTGGTGTTTTGCACCAGCTTGTCGGGCCACGAGCTGACCCGATTTGAGAACGCCATGTACTGCGCGCCAGGGCGCAACCCGCTGTATTCGGAGCATGGCCAATGGATTCCGCAGTACACGGTGGAAGAGGTGATGCGTGAGCATGCGCAATCGCTGCCGAATGTGGACTTGCGTTTCAACACCGAGTTGACGACTTTTGAACAAGACGGAGACGGCGTACACGCGGTGGTGCGTGATTTGCGACAAGGCCAGAACATCACCATCGAGGCCAGTTTCATGGTGGGTGCCGATGGCTCGCGCAGTGTGGTGCGCGAAGGCATTGGCGCCAAGATGGAGGGCACGCGAGGTTTGTCACGCAACTACAACGTGGTGTTCAAGGCCCCAGGTTTGGCCGAAAAGCAAAAGCATGGGCCGGCCATCATGTACTGGCAAGTCAATGCCGAAGCGCCCAGTTTGATTGGTCCGATGGACCAAGGCGACAAATGGTTCTTCATGCCCACCGGCATGAAAGAGGGCACCAAGCTGGATGTGGCGAACACGCCCGATTTGATCCGCAAAGCCACGGGCATTGACTTGCCCTACGAGGTGCTGTCCACCGACGAGTGGGTGGCCAGCCGTTTGCTGGCCAACACCTACCGCGACCGCCGCGTGTTCTTGGCCGGCGACGCGTGTCACCTGCACCCGCCGTTTGGGGGCTACGGCATGAACATGGGTGTGGCCGATGGGGTGGATTTGGGTTGGAAGATCGCTGCCGTGCTGCAAGGCTGGGGTGGACCCGCGTTGCTCGACAGTTACGAGCAAGAGCGCAAGCCGGTGCACAACATGGTGTTGGACGAGGCGGTGGCCAACCACGCGATGCTGGGCAACCAGCTTTGGAAGGAGGGCTTGGATGGCGACAACGCCGAGGGCGCTGCGATGCGCCGCGAGGTGGGCGCTGTCATTCAGGCTGGCAAGTTGCGCGAGTTCACCACGCTGGGCGTGATGCTGGGCTACCGTTATGAAAACTCGCCCGTGATCGTGCCGGACGGCTCACCCATGCCCGGGCATGACTACATCAACTATGTGCCGAGTTCGCGCCCCGGCTCACTCGCACCGCACGCGTGGCTGCACGATGGCTCTTCGCTGTACGACCACTTGGGTCAAGGCTTTACCTTGTTGGCGTCCAAAGACGCGCCGTCTGAGGCGATTGAGCAAGCGCGCTTGCAAGCCCGCAACGCGGGGGTGCCTTTGACGGTGATTCAGCCCAACGAAGCAGGCATTGCCGAGCTGTATCCGACACGCTTCACGCTCATTCGTCCTGACCAACATGTGACATGGCGCGCCGATGCCTGGCCACACGCAAGCGTAGGATTGTTCGAAAAAATCAGTGGTCGCAACAATTCGTTCACACCTGGAGGAGTCAAAGCATGAGTTCAACCCCCCACCTCGAATCACGCCGTCCCGGCGTGTTGGCCGTTCATTCGGTCGATCGTTTTGTCTACACCGTGCCAGACCTCAGCGTGGCGATCAAGTTCTACACCGACTTTGGTTTGGATGTGCGCCAAGTCGACCAGCGTTTGGACTTGTACACCTTTGGTCACGACCACTGCTGGGCTTCGGTGTTTGAAGCCGGGGAGCGCAAGCAACTGCAATATGTGCGCTACGGCATCTTTGCTGAAGATGTGGCTGCATTTGAAAAGCGCGTGAAAGACTTAGGCATTGGCTGTGCGCCGCATCCGCTGGGCAGCCAAGATGGCATTTGGTTGCGCAACCCGGATGGCACGGCGGTTCAGCTGTTGGTGGCCAAGAAGGTGTCGCCATCGGTCAAGTCCACCCCCGCGCCCAAGAAGCCCGTGCCCGCTGGAAAAGGGGCCGCGCCAAGCCGCAGCCAGGTGGTGTCGACCCGCCCTAAGCATTTGTCGCATGTGTTGTTCTTCAGCCCCGATGTGTTGCGCATGACACGCTTCGCCGAAGACGTGTTGGGCCTGCGTTTGTCAGACTCCTCGGGGGACATCATTGCCTTCATCCACACCCCTCATGGCAGCGACCATCACCTGATCGCCTTGGCCAAGTCGCATGCACCCGGCCTGCACCACAGCAGCTGGGAGGTGGGCAGCATTGACGAGGTGGGCGTGGGGTCTGAGCAAATGCGCAATGCAGGTTGGGACCGTGGCTGGGGCTTTGGCCGTCACGTGTTGGGCTCGAACTACTTCTACTACGTGCGCGATCCGTGGGGCAGTTTTTGCGAGTACTCGCACGACATCGACTTTGTGCCCGCCGACTTGGATTGGCCTGCGGCTGACCACGCAGCCGAAGACTCGCTGTACGTGTGGGGGCCCACCATGCCCGAGGGCTTCATCACCAACCAGGAGCAGCCACTACCGGCTTGAGTCGGACACCACGGCCACGATTTCAATTTGAATCAGCATGCCCATGGGCAAGTCCATCACCATGGTGTGGCGTGCCGGGCGGTCGTGTGGGTCGGGAAAGCAGGCCAACCATTCGGCGTTCAGCAGTTCGCGCAGGCTGTTGTTTTGGATGTAGGCCTTGACATGCACCACATCGTCCAAGCTGGCGCCGCCATTGCGCAACAGCGTGCGCAGGTTTTGAAACACAAACTTGGCCTGCGTGGCCGCGTCGCCGGGCAAGGTGTCGTTGGCCGGGTCGCGGCCCATGATGCCGGAGGAATAAATCGTGTTGCCCACACGCGCGCCCATGGGAATGGGTGCGTTGCCATGGGTGATGCCGTCTACTTCGATGGAGCGGGGTCGTCTGGTGGTCATGGGTCAATCTCTCATGTGGAGGGGTGGTCTTGTTCAGTGCGGCAGTGGCAAGGCGGTTTTGTAGCGCACTTGCTTGAGGGCAAAGCTGGAGCGAATTTTTTCGATGCCAGGGATGGGGGTGAGTTGTTCCAAGATGAACTTCTCGAGTGCCGTGATGTCGGCCACGGCGACGCGAATCAGGTAGTCGCTGTCTCCCGTCATCAGATAGCACTCCATCACCTCGTCGTGCTCGGCAATGCGTTGCTCAAACTCGGCCAAGGCCGATTTGGACTGTTCTTTCAAACTGATGGAGATGAAGACCGACAAGTTCAGCCCCAGCTGTTTGGGGTTGACCAGGGCCACATAGCGGTCAATCACGCCAGCAGCCTCCAGGGCTTTGACCCGCGTGAGGCAGGGCGAGGGCGACAGATGCACCCGTCGTGCCAGCTCGATGTTGGTGAGGGAGCTGTCGTGTTGCAGCTCCGTCAAAATGCGCAGATCGGTGGCGTCTAAATTCATTTCATGCTTCTAAATCAATTGATCGAAGCATTTTATTTTGTTATTTGCCGAAGTCGACCTGAAAACAACAGCCTATTTGGGTCATTTTTTTTTACAGTGACCGCATGACCGATCACAGCCTTCTCCCTTTCTTGGCCGCAGCCAGCGGCGATGTGGACCCCTTTGAAACAGCCGAATGGCGCGACGCATTTTTGTCGCTGGTGGCCACCCATGGCCCCGAGCGCGCGCGTTTCATTTTGGACAACTTGGTGCAACTGGCCAACACCTCCAAGGTGCAGTGGCAGCCCGAGTTGGCCACGCCCTACGTCAACAGCGTCGCGGTGGAGCAGCAGCCCGCCTTTCCGGGCGACTTGGCGATGGAAGAACGCTTGGGTTCGCTGATGCGCTGGAACGCGCTGGCCATGGTGGCCAAGGCCAATGCCGCCTACGGCGAGTTGGGCGGTCACATTGCCAGTTATGCCAGCGCCGCCGATTTGTTTGAAGTGGGCTTCAACCACTTCTTTCACGCGCGCAACACCGCGCATGGCGGGGATCTGGTGTTCTTTCAGCCGCACAGCGCACCCGGCGTGTACGCACGCGCTTATTTGGAAGGGCGTTTGAGTGAGGCTGATTTGTCGCACTACCGCCAAGAGCTCACAGCTCCCGAGGGTGTGCGTGGTTTGAGCAGTTACCCGCACCCTTGGCTGATGCCTGATTTCTGGCAGTTCCCCACGGGCTCGATGGGCATTGGCCCGATCAGCTCGATTTACCACGCGCGCTTCATGCGTTACCTCACACACCGCCAGTTGCAAGACTGCAGCGCACGCAAGGTGTGGGGCGTGTTTGGCGATGGCGAGATGGACGAGCCCGAGAGCATGAGTGCACTCACGCTCGCCTCGCGCGAAAAGCTCGACAACTTGGTGTGGGTGGTCAACTGCAATTTGCAGCGCTTGGACGGCCCGGTGCGTGGCAATGGCCGCATCATTGACGAGTTGGAGCGCTTGTTCCGTGGTGCCGGATGGAACGTCATCAAGCTCGTGTGGGGCAGTGATTGGGATGGTTTGTTTGCCCGCGATGTCACCGGTGCCTTGGTGCGTGCGTTTGCCGACACGGTGGATGGCCAGATGCAAACCTTTGCCGCCAAAGACGGTCGCTTCAACCGCGACACATTCTTTGGTCAAAACGAAGAGCTCGCCCGTTTGGCGCAGGGCATGACCGATGAGCAAATTGACCGCCTCAAACGCGGCGGCCACGACCTGGTGAAGATCCATGCAGCCTATGCCGCTGCGGCGAACCACCAAGGGCAACCGACGGTGATCTTGGCCCACACCAAAAAAGGCTATGGCATGGGCGAGGCCGGGCAGGGCAAGATGACCACCCACAGCCAAAAGAAGCTCGACGAGACGGCCTTGATTGAGTTCAGAAACCGTTTCAACTTGCCGTTGACCGACGAGCAGGCCACACAGTTGCAGTTCTTCAAGCCCGCCGATGACAGCGCAGAGATGCATTACCTGCATGCGCAACGCCAACGCTTGGGCGGCTACATGCCCCAGCGCCACACCCAAGCCGATGAGGTGCCGGTGCCTGCACTGGCCCAGTACGCGAACTTCGCGGTCAATGCAGCGGGCAAAGAAATGTCCACCACCATGGCCTTTGTGCGCTTGCTGGGTAACTTGCTCAAAGACTCCGCGCTGGGGCCACGCATTGTGCCCATCGTGGCCGATGAGGCGCGTACCTTTGGCATGGCCAACTTGTTCAAACAGGTCGGCATTTACTCCAGCGTGGGCCAGCGCTACGAGCCGGAAGACATTGGCTCGGTGCTGAGCTACCGCGAGGCCTTGGATGGTCAAATTTTGGAAGAAGGCATCAGCGAGGCTGGCGCCATTGCCAGCTGGACAGCGGCGGCCACCAGCTACAGCGTGCACGGTTTGGCCATGTTGCCGTTCTACATTTACTACTCGATGTTTGGTTTTCAGCGCGTGGGCGACGCCATTTGGGCCGCCGCAGACCAACGTGCGCGGGGCTTCTTGTTGGGGGCCACGTCTGGGCGCACCACGCTGGGCGGTGAAGGTTTGCAACACCAAGACGGCAGCAGCCATTTGGTGGCCGCCACGATTCCCAATTGCCGAGCCTACGACCCAGCCTATGCGGGCGAGATGGCGGTGATCGTGGACCACGGCATGCGCGAGATGTTGGTCGAGCAGCGCGATGTTTTCTACTACGTCACCTTGATGAACGAAAACTACGCCCAACCCGATTTGCCCGTGGGTGTGGCGCAAGACGTGATTCGCGGTTGCTACAAGTTCAATACCTTCGAGGTCACGCAAGCCCAGGCGCCACGTGTGACCTTGATGGGCTCGGGCGCGATCTTGACCGAGGTGGTCAAAGCCGCCGAAACGCTGGCGGCACAAGGTATTGCCAGCGATGTGTACAGCGTCACCAGTTGGAGTGAGTTGGCGCGTGATGGCCTGGCGTGCGAAGAACGCGCGATGGCTGGCAATGCCACACCGGGCGCGCCGTTTGTGCAGCAACAGTTGGCGCACAGCCAAGGCCCCATCGTGGCGGCCACCGACTATGTGCGCGCAGTGCCAGAGAGTGTGCGTGCGTATTTGCCAGCGGGCCGTCGTTACCTGAGCTTAGGCACCGACGGGTTTGGCCGCAGCGACACGCGCGCGGCTTTGCGTGCCTTCTTCCATGTGGATGCGGCCAGCATTGTCAAAGCTGCTTTGTATGCCTTACGGTAAGGTGTGTTGCAGGGCACGGTTGAAGTAGCTCAAGTCCAAAAACTTGTCGGGTGCTGGTGCTTTGCCACCCCATTGGCCTTCGATCTCGGCGCGTAAGGCCAACACGTTTTTGAAGCCCTGCATGTCGAGCGCGCAGTCTTTGGACAAGCCGCTGCCCGATGGGTCGTTCAAGGCTTGGTAAGTCATCTCGGCTTTGTTGGCGTCGAGCTTCAACTCACGCGACAGCACCTTCAGGGTGAGTGCTTTTTGCGCGGGGTCTTGGGCCGCGCGGCAGCCTTCGATGTAAGCCGCGATGTAGCGCTCAACAGCCGATGCATGGGCAGCGGCCCAAGGGCGCATCACAAAAATACCACCGGCTTGGTAAGGACCGTACAACGCCGTGGTGGTGCCCAAGCTTTTGGCGCCACGTTCTTTGGCCAAGAAGTTCCAGGGTGGGTTGAGCAGGGTGGCCGCTCCAGCCGGACTGTCCAAACCTTTGAAGCGATTTTCTGAGCCGCCCAGTGGGTCAATCTTGTAGTCTTTGCCTTCCACCAAGCCTGCGTCTTTGAGGATTTTGCGGCCAATCAGGGCGTACGCCGTGTCGGGTGCGTCCACCACATAGGTGCGCCCGCGCATGTCAGACGGCTTGTTGATGTCTTGGCGCACCAGCATTTCGTTCATGCCGCCATCGCCCCCAGAAAGAATGACCACATCCTTTTTGGCCACCTCAATCATGGCAATGGCGTTGTCGACGGCTGCGTGTGCAATGTCAAATTTGCCTTCGGCCAAACCTGCGCGTTGTTGCTCAGAGTTGGGGGTGAACTGCATCACCGGGGTGATGCCCCGACGGGCAAAGTAGCCTTTTTCCATCGCCATGTAGATGGGGATGTTGCTGGCACCACGGAACACATTGACACGCAGAGTGACAGGGTCGTTGGCAGGCGCTTGAGTCACAGGGGTGGCGCTGCATGCGGCAAGGCAAAGGGCGATAGAGGCGGTGAGGGTTTTGTACATGGTGTCTTTCAAGGGTTAGCGAATGTATTGTTCGCAGCTTTTCTTCTTTTTGTCGTCGGAAATTCGTTTGCAGTATTTCGCGTCGTTGTTGACTTTGGCCAGGCATTTGTTTTGCAAATCGCCGTTGCCAATGCGGTTGCAGAACTCGGCTTTGTTGGCATCGATGGCTTGGCAGTAGAGTTTTTTGTCGTTGTTCTGGATACCGTTGCAGCCTTCGTAATCTGCTTTTTGCGCGTAGTCTTTGGTGGCCGCCGTGGCGTTCAAGCACAGCATCAACAGCACAATCAATAGGCGCATGGTGTTCTCCTTGAAGTCTCAGGGATGCCAAACATCGTCGATTTCTGTCACATCCAAGGCAGCATAGTTTTGCGCACATCCATGCAAATGCCATGGGTGTTGACCCGCCTCTATGTCGAGGCGAACGGCGTCTTCGTTTTGTTTCTTCGCCAGGGCTTTGTGCACCACCTCGGCCGCATCTTTGCGCGCAATCACGATCACCCCATCGCCATCGGCCACCACCAGGTCGCCGGGATAGACCGTCACACCATCACACACGATCGGTGCGTTCACAGTGCCGTGCCCCAGTTTTTCGGGGCTGCTGGGACCAATCTTGGTGGCCCACACAGGTGACTGCATGGCCAACAAATCGTCGGTGTCGCGAATGAATCCATCGACGATGGTGGCCTGCAGTCCTTTGACTTTGGCATAGAACGCGGCCATGTCGCCCCATTGGGCCCCAGACTCGGGGCATTGCACCACCAGCACATCCCCGGCCTGGGCCAGGTACAGCGCGCGGTGCATCATGAGGTTGTCGCCAGGTTCACAAAACGCGGTCACTGCCGGGCCTGCAATGCGCACGCCGGGCAGCAAAGGGCGCATGTGTGGCCCCATGGTGGCCAAGCGGCCTGCAATGCCGCCCATCGCTTCATGCAGATCGGACACGCTGACTTGGCGCGCCAGGGCGCAGAGGTCTGCATCGACGCGGTTGACCTTCAGATAGACGATGGATTTTTTCATGGCGTGCTCAAACGGGTGTGTCGCCCGCGAGGGTGATGCGGTGCATCACGCGCTTGAAGCCGTGGTAATCGTTGACCGGGTTGTGTTGTGTGCAGCGGTTGTCCCAGAACGCCAAAGAGTGGGGCCTCCAGACAAAGCGGCAGGTGAACTCGGCTTTGACTTGGTGTTCAAACAGAAACTTCAAGAGAGGCGCACTTTCCTCGTCGGTCATGCCCACAATGCCCGAGGTGTGGGCCACGTTCACGTACAAGGCTTTGCGGCCTGTTTCGGGGTGGGTGCGCACCAGCGGGTGTGCGTGGGTGTAGTTTTTGGGTGCACCTTCTTTGCCATCGGTCTTGAGGCGGTCTTCACGTGTTTTGGACACATCGGCCTTGGCCGAACTGCTGATGCCTTTCAAGCCATGCAGCAAGGACTTCATGGTGTCTGACAGTGTGTCCCACGCGAGGTACTGGTTGGCAAACAAGGTGTCGCCACCATAGGGGGGAATTTCATGTGCCAACAGCATCGAGCCCATGGGCGGTTGTTCGAGGTAGGTGGTGTCGGAATGCCAGATGCCACCAAAGTTGTTTTTTTCGTGTTCGAGTTTTTTGACTTCAATCACACATGGAAAGCCATCCAAGCCTTTGACGAAGGGGTATTCCACGGGCGTGCCCATGGCTTGGGCAAAACGCATGAACTGTTCGGTGCTGAGGTGTTGATCGCGAAAGAAGATGACCAAGTGTTCGAGCAACGCGGCACGAACGGCTTGCTGCACATCGGTTGACATGGGTTGGGTCAAATCAACCCCGTGCAACTCAGCGCCTAGTGCGCCTGCGATACGTTGAATTTTCATTAAATTATTCTGTCACAGCTCACGTTTTTGAGATCCCGCGTTTGTCCGCCCTGCGACAAGAGAAACAGGACGTTCATGCCATCCTCTCGCGACAAAAATATTTGGAGTTTGTGTGTTCAAAATTCTCATCAAAATCATGGCCTTTGCTTGGCTGGGCATTGCCATGCAAAGTCAGGCACAAGACTTTTTGTCGCGCCCCGTCAAGATCGTGGTACCGCAAACACCGGGCGGTGCATCCGATGCTTTGGCGCGCATCGTGGGGCAAAAGCTCAGCGAGAAATGGCAGCAGTCGGTGGTGATTGAAAACCGTGCAGGGGCCGGTGGCAATGTGGGCATGGAGTACGTGGCGCAAGCGGCGCCCGACGGCCATACCTTGCTGATGAGCTATGTGGGATCGCACGCGATCAATGCATCGCTGTACAAAAAACTCCCGTTCGATCCTGAGAAAGATTTCGCCCCTGTGGCCACCTTGGCCACTCTGCCGTTTGTGTTGGTGGCCCGTCCTGATGCTTCTTTCAAAACCGTGAAAGAGTTGGTGGAGCAGGGCAGAAAAGCGCCACTGACTTTTGGCTCCGCAGGCAATGGGTCGGTGAACCATTTGCTGGGCGTGATGTTCAACTCGGCCGCTGGCACCAAGCTTGAACACATTCCTTATCGCGGTGCCGCGCCCGCGATGCAAGACTTGATGGGCGGACAAATCAACATGGTGTTCACCAGCTTGCCTTCGGTGGCCGGGTCGATCAAGAACGGGACCTTGCGTGCCATCGCGGTGACCAGCGGCGCACGTTCATCCAATTTCCCCAGCATTCCCACGATTGCTGAAGCAGGCTACAAAGAGTTTGATGTCTCGCCTTGGTTTGGTTTGTTCGCCCCAGCCAAAACGCCTGCGGCGGTGGTGCGTCGCATCAACCAAGACATCCAAGAGGTGTTGAAGAACAAAGAAGTGATCGAGAAGTTCAACGCCCAAGGCGCTGATGTGTTGATCACCCAGCCCGCCGAGTTTGGTGCCCTGTTGAAAAACGACCTCGTCAAATGGGGCGAGGTCGTCAAGGCCTCAGGCGCACAGATCGATTGAGGCGCCTGTGCGCGCTGCCCTTCAAGCGCGGGCGGGCAGCACCACGTTCACAGGTTTGCCGCCCTCGGCCTTGCCGGTGATGGGCGGCTTGGGCAAGCGGTTCTCACCCGGTTCAATCACGAACGTGTAGTCGAGCGAATACCAATCGCCTTCGACCTGTGGGTCAGGCGCGGGCGTGTTGGTGTGCAGCACGTAGTGACCAATCAGGGCTTGGGTCACCGCAAACTGCACATCGGTTTCCAAAAACGGATCGTCGCTGGAATACACCTGCGAGAACTGGGTTTTGTAGCCCGGTTTGTTGATCATGAAGTGGATGTGTGCGGGCCGCATGTTGTGGCGGCTTTGTGCCCGCAGCAACGCGCCCACTGGACCACTGAGTGGGATGGGGTAGCCCGCAGGCTTGACGCTTTGAAATGCAATGTGACCCTGGGCGTCGGTGGTGAACTTGCCACGCAAATTCATGTCGGCTTGTTCGGGGTCTTGGTTTTCATAGAAGCCCTCGGCCGAGGTGTGCCACACATCCACGTCGGCATCGGCCACGGGCTGGCCTTGACGGTCACGCACCCAGGCGTTGACGAAGATGGGCACGCCTGCCGTGAGCGAACGCACCAGCGATGCCCCCGACGCCATGCGCGGTGCGTCTTGACGCCAAAACGGGCCCATCAAATTCGCGGTGGTTTCGGACTGGCCGTTGTCGCCGTTGTTGAGCAAGCACACCAGCGACGACAGCCCCATAGAGCCCGCAGCCAACACCACCTCGTTGTGCGAGGGGGTGGTGAGTTGCCCGAGTTGGGCGATCACGCCACAGACTTGGTGAAACTCGGCTTCGGTGAGTTGGGCGTCGCGCGCAAAACCGTGCAGGTGGATCACCGCTGCTTTCATGATGGTTTTGAAGCGTTCGTCGGTGGCGTGCTCCAACTCTGCCAAAACAGCGGTGGTGACGTCTTGCTGGTTTTTGATGATCATGTGTTTGTCGCTTCGATGTCGTCGTGTGTCAGGTAGTCCCACATGCGCTCCACAATGCCACCGTTCCAGGTGGCGCGCTCTTGGGCTTCTTGGGGGGTGTTGAAGATGGATATGTCGGTATGACCGGCGGCTTGCACCGCATTTTCAACCCGACCCGCATCTTCCAAGAACCAGGCCAAGACCAAGGCTTTTTGAATCGAGTCGGCCACGGTCACGGCACCGTTGACACTGACCACCACCGCAGGGGCGTTGCCCAAGGTGTCGACCACGCCCTCGGCGGCAGCTTCGTTGCGCACCAGAGCCGTGTGCTCCCACCGGGGCACGTGTGGGTAAAAGTAGCTAGAGAACCCGTGTCGTGCGCTGGGCGTCAATTTCATGGCGGCGAGGGCCATCACATGCGGTGGGAAAAACCGGCAAATGCCGTTCACCTCGGTGCGTCGTTTGTAGACCTGTTGGTGGATGCGCACCTCACCCAACACGCCGTCGGGCAAGGGGCCATGGACCGACACCACGGTGCCACTGTTTTGTGGGGTGAGCAGCCCCATCGGACGTGGGGCGCACACCAGGAAGTGCTCAGCGTCGAGTCGTAAGCTGCAATGGCCATAGGCGGTGGCCAAACCAGCGCGCGCCAAGGCGCGCCCGGTGGTACGCACAAGCTGCTCTTGTGCTGGCGTAGGGATGGGCTTTGTCATCAGTTTTTGAATTCAGGAATATCGGGCACCGAGCCCCACATGCAAAACGATTTGGTATCGAACGGAAATTGACGTGGCATGTCATCGGGATCGGTGATCATGCGCACGCCGCTGGAGAACTCGTAGACCATGCCGTCTGGCCCTTCAAAGTACAAGAACATCGCGCCCGATGTGGGGTGACGGCCTGGGCCAAACACCACCCGCACGCCGTGCTTTTGCAGCAGATACCAGGTGCGCATGATGTCGTCGATCGATTCGACCTGGTGGTTGATGTGTTGGACTCCGGCAAAGGTAGACGGGAACAAGGCAATCTTGTGGTGCACCTCGTCGATGCGCAACAAGGGGGCTTGCCCAATGCGGTCGCTCACCTTGGCGCTGAGCACCTCGGTCCAGAATTTTTCGTCGCGCACCGGGTGGGTGGTGCGCAGCCCCACATGCGAAAAGCCTGTGCTGCCCGTGTCTCGGGTCGGGAAGAAGCGCACCCCGCAGTGATGTGGGCGAACCACCAGGTCGATGGAGTTGCCGCTGGGGTCTTTGAAGTTCAAGAACGCTTGGACGTGGCGCATCTCACACGCGTCGGCATCGCCCTGTGTGAAGGCGTACCCAATCTGTTCCAAATGCGCGGCAGCGTTTTGCAGGGCGGCCTCGTCGCGCAATTCAAAACCCACGGTGTGGTCGCTGGGGTCGCCATCGAAGTACACCAAGGTGTGGTCTCGGTCATCGCTGCGCAAATACACGCTGCTGCCATGCTTGGGGTTGCCGACTTGTTCGCCCACACGCAGGCCCAAGATGCGGTCGGCGTAGCGGGTGGCACTCTCTAAATCACGGGTGCCTAGGCGAACGTAGCGTATGTCGTGGAGATGGATCATCGGTGCTCAGTGACGGTGTACAAGGTGCCCCAGAGCTTATCGACAGTTCAGACCGTGGCAAATATCGGGTGATCAATTCCTACCATTGATGAAACGAATGGTGCGTTGTGACAGGAAAACGTTTGCTTACGCTCATTGTTGGAAAAGTTGCTGAAACTGTGCACGCAACCATTGGTTGGCCGAGTCCTGGTGAAAGCGCGTGTGCCAATGCTGGCGAATGTCGATCATGCCAATGTCGATGGGCAAGGGCAGCACCCGCACGCCCTCGCCGGGTTTGAAGGTTTCTGCCAACCGGGAGGGAATGGTGACCATCAAGTCGGTCTGCGACACGATGCTGGACAAGCCCATGGAGTGGGCCACCCGCAAGCCCACCTGGCGCTTGACGCCGAGGTTGCTGAATTCGCGGTCGAGCAGTTGGTCGAGCGAGTCATGGCTGGCCGACGAGGGCAGGTAAGAGATGTGTGAGCTGTTGAGGTAGGTGTCCAAGGTCAAGGTGTCTTTGATCTTGGAATGGTTCTCTCGAATCATCACCACGTAGTGTTCGCGAAATAGGCGTTGGATGTAAAAGTTGGGACCAAAGTCGCCAAAGAAACCCACCGCCAAATCAATCTCGCCGCTGGTCAGGCTCGCGTCAATGCGGTCGGTGGGCGTGTCCACAATCGACACGCTGACTGTGGGCGCGACTTGGTGAAGGTGTGCCAGCAGCTTAGGTAAAAACACGCGCTGGCCCACTTCGCTGGTGCAAATGGAAAACATGCGCTGGCTGGTGGCTGGGTTGAATTGCCGCTGTTCTTCAATGGCTTGTCGCAAATGCCCCAAGGCGGTTTTGACGGGGTCGGCCAAGTTCTGCGCAAACGGTGTGGGTTGCATGGCGCCTTGGATGCGCACAAACAGGGGGTCTTGAAAGTAATCACGCAAACGCCCGAGAGCGTTGCTCACAGACGATTGCGTCAGGCCCAACTCTTCCGAAGCCAATGTGACGCCTTGGGTGCGATAGATGGCGTCGAACACCAGCAGCAAATTGAGGTCAAGGGCGTTGAGTTTCATGTGGTTGTTCAATCATTGATGCCCTCAATAGTAGACATCATTCAAGTCCCCTTTGAAACTGGCTACAGTCTTGCCCTGACAGCGGCACGCACGGCGACCTTCGGCGAGCGCTGCACCTATTCTTTGTATTGAATCCATGGAGATAGACACATGATGAACGAAGCAGAAAGACAGCAAGCGGTTGAGCGTTTGTTGCAGGCAGAAAAAAACCGCAAGCAGGCAACGCTGTTGTCAGACACCTTTCCGCACATTCAGCTCGAAGATTCTTATGCGATTTCAAGTGCTGTGGCTGCGCAAAAAATCAAAGAAGGTGCCAAGTTGATTGGCCACAAAGTGGGCTTGACATCCAAGGCCATGCAAGCGTCTTCCAAGATCGATGAACCCGATTACGGCCATCTGCTCGACACCATGCTGATTGCCGAGGGTGCCAAAGTGCCGCATGCCAACTTTTGTTTGCCCCGCGTGGAAGTGGAGTTGGCGTTTGTCTTGGGTGAGTCACTCAAAGGCCCGGGCATTGGTTTGGTCGACGTGTTGCGTGCCACCGAGTACGTGGTGCCTGCACTTGAAATTGTGGATGCTCGCCTGGTCGATCAACGCAAGATTTACGACACCGTGGCCGACAACGGTGCCGCAGCGGGCTTGGTATTGGGGGGGCGACCCATCCGACCTTTGGACGTGGATTTGCGCTGGGTCAGTGCGCTGATGTACCGCAACTCTGACATTGAAGAAACAGGCGTGGCTGCCGGTGTGCTGGGCCATCCCGCTTTGGGCGTGGCCTGGTTGGCCAACAAACTGGGGCAGCACGGCGTGACGCTTGAGAAGGGGCACATCATCTTGTCGGGCTCTTTCACGCGTGTGGTGTTCGCCCGCAAAGGCGACACCTTGTTTGGCGACTTTGGTCCTTTGGGCAGCGTCAGCGTTCAGTTCGTTTAAGAGACCGTCATGGATTTGCCTGTCAATGTGTTCAAACGCGCCATTCAATCGGGCGTGCATCAAAAAGGTTTGTGGACCACACTGGCCAACACGTATTCCACCGAAGCGGTGGCCGGGGCTGGATTCGATTGGTTGCTGCTGGACATGGAGCATTCGCCCAACGAGATGGACACCATCTTGCAGCAATTGCAAACCATTGCAGGCTACGCCACCCAAGCGGTGGTGCGTCCGGTGTGGAACGACCCCTTGGCCATCAAACGCTTGCTCGACATTGGCGCGCAGACCTTGTTGATCCCGTATGTGCAAAACGCATCTGAGGCGGAGCAAGCCGTCCGCTCCATGCGTTATGCACCGCGCGGCATGCGGGGGGTGAGTGCCTTGACGCGTGCCACGCGCTTCGGACGCACCCCCGATTACATGCAGCGCTGCGAAGATGAGTTGTGTTTGTTGGTGCAGGTTGAAACCCAGGCTGCCTTGGACGAGATTGAGGCCATCGCGGCAGTAGACGGTGTGGACGGCATCTTCATCGGACCGGCGGATTTATCGGCCAGTTTGGGGTTTCCCGGCCAACTCAAACATCCAACGGTGTTGGCTGCGATTGACGGTGCGATTCAACGCATCCGTGCAGCGGGCAAAGCTGCTGGTATCTTGACTGGGGACAAGGAATTGGCCCATCACTTCATCCAGCGCGGCACCTTGTTCACCGCCGTGGGTGTGGACGCCGGCTTGTTGGCGCGCGCAGCAGACGCTTTGGCCAAAGAGTTTTGAACGCTGCTGTTTGAGCGCTGTCTGCGTTTCAGGCCAACCATTCCTTGAGGCGTTGAAGGGTCAGCCAGCCTCCCAATAAGCGCCGTCCCCAGACCAAGACACGGCGGGGCTTCCAGATGGCCAAGGCGAGCAAGCCCGCCGCAGAGGGAACCGGGTGGCGGTACAGCCACTGCACCCCCGAACGTGCGCGGTCAAACAACGCAACCGGTGCTTGAATGGCCTGTGTTTGTTGCGCCCAATTCGCGCGCAGTTGGGCGCTGCGCAGCAGCAGGCGTTGTTGGCGTAACAGCAAGTCGGTGTTATCCATGAGACTTGGAGGATTGAAGGCTTTCTTTGTCACGTTCAAGCTCGCTGGTGCTCGCATGAAACATACCCAAAGGGTTGTGCAGTCGCTTGCGCGCCTGCATCAACAACACACCGGCAATACCGAGACACAGCACTGCCATGACACCCATGGCGGCCAGTCGGTAACCTTCCCAAAACATCCAGATGATGGTGCTGCACAACAGCAAGACACCAACGATTAAAAACACCATGGCGATCGCGGCACATAAAAAACCATCGAACAAACGACGTTTTTCAAACTCCAGTTCCGTGCCGATCAGTTCAATGCGTACTTGCACCATTTCCAGTGCCGTGGCCATCAATTGCCGCACGGAACCGAATAGTCCGTTTGTTTGGGGATCATGCATGGCAGGTCTGGCCTAGCGGCGGCTGATCAGCAAGCCCACAACCAAACCAATGCCAGCGGCAATGCCAACCGACTGCCATGGGTTTTCATGCACAAACTCATCGGTGGCATGGCCTGCCGCTTTGACTTGGGCCACCGCAGCATCTTGCAGATGCTGCAACTCGTCTGTGGCTTGGTGCAGACGCGCTTTCACGCGGGAGCGAACACCCTCTGCGTGATCGCCCACCTGATCGGCAGTCATGCGCAGCAACTCTTCAGCGTCGGCAATCACGGTACGCAGGTCGCTCATCAATCGGTCTTTGTCCGCTGTCTTTGTGTGAAACATGAGAAGCCTCCGTGGCGGTTTAAAAACTTCAATATAAATGATCAGTGATGTCTTGTGTTTGATACGTGTCAAGCGATAGTGTGATCTTTCCGGTGTAGGCTAGAGCCATGAGTCAAGAACCTGTTGATGTCTTGCCGGGTGAACCTATGCCTGGCAACCATGCCCCGTCTTCTCCCATGGCTTTGCGTCGCGTGGCCATTGATACCTACCACGAGAACGTCGTGTACTTGAACCGCGACTGTGCGGTGTATCGAGCGGAAGGTTTTCAAGCGCTGTCCAAAGTGGAGGTGCGTGCCAACGGAAGAAAAATATTGGCCACGCTCAACGTGGTGGACGACGGATCTATTGTGGGCTGTGGCGAAGTGGGCCTGTCTGAAGATGCCTTTGCGCAAATGGGTGTTGACAACGGGCACACAGTCTCCGTATCTCAGGCCGAACCCCCAGAGTCGATGGGTGCCTTGTTTCGCAAGATCAATGGCGAGCGGTTGAATAAAAACGATTTTTTGGCCATCGTGCGTGACATTGCGCATCACCACTATTCGAAGATCGAGCTGACCGCTTTCGTAGTCGCCACCAACCGAGGTGAGATGGACCGCGATGAGGTGTTTTATTTGACCGACGCGATGGTGGCGTGCGGCCGTCGTCTGGATTGGCGCTCCAACCTGGTGGTCGACAAGCATTGCATTGGCGGCATTCCTGGCAACCGAACCTCGATGTTGCTGGTGCCCATCGTGGCTGCGCACGGCATGTTGTGCCCCAAGACCTCGTCACGTGCCATCACATCCCCTGCGGGCACGGCGGACACCATGGAGGTGTTGGCCAATGTGGAGTTGCCGTTTGACCAGTTGTCCGACATTGTGCGAGATCACCATGGCTGTTTGGCCTGGGGGGGCACGGCCGATTTGTCACCTGCCGACGATGTGCTGATTTCAGTGGAGCGGCCTTTGTCGCTCGATTCGCCAGCGCAGATGGTGGCCTCCATCTTGTCAAAGAAGATTGCGGCGGGTTCGACCCATTTGGTGTTGGATATTCCCATCGGGCCCACGGCCAAGGTGCGCTCCATGCCCGAGGCACAGCGCTTGCGCCGACTGTTTGAATATGTGGCGTCGCGTATGCATTTGTCTTTGGACGTGGTGATCACCGACGGTCGGCAACCGATTGGTTTTGGCATAGGCCCTGTGCTGGAAGCGCGCGATGTGATGCGTGTGTTGGAGAACGACCCACGCGCCCCGAACGATTTGCGACAAAAAGCCCTGCGCTTGGCCGGGCGGCTGATCGAGTGTGACCCCGATGTGCGTGGTGGCGAAGGCTTTTCGATTGCCCGCGATATTTTGGATTCTGGCCGCGCACTGTCTTGCATGAACGCCATCGTCCAAGCGCAAGGCTCCAAGCACTTCAACCACAACCAACCGAAATTGGGCGCCTTGACTTTTGAGGTGCTGGCTCACGCCAACGGTGTGGTGACAGGCATCGACAACCTGCACATCGCACGGGTGGCCAGATTGGCCGGCGCACCCAAAGTGCAGGGCGCTGGGGTTGACCTGGTTCGCAAGTTAGGCGATGCCGTGTCGATGGGTGACGTGTTGTACCGCGTGTATGCCGACTTCAGCACCGATCTCGAATTTGCCCGGCAACTCAGCAACAAGTTCAGTGGTTACACCGTGGGTGGCGTTGAAGACTTGCCACATGTCTTCGTGGAGTTCTGATGGCCGACAGCACGTGTTTGTTGTATTTCGAAGATGAGGCGAGAGCTGCCTTGCACTTGGCCGATGTTGCAGGCATGGTGCCGCAACTGGTGCAGCGTCACCGTTTTCCAGATGGCGAACTCAAACTGCGTCTGCCTGCGACCTTGCCTTCTCGGGTGGTGGTGTTGCGCAGCTTGGCGTATCCGAATGAAAAACTGGTCGAGCTGATGCTGACTGCCGACACCGCACGCGAACTGGGTGCCCAGCACCTCACACTGGTGGCCCCTTACTTGGCCTACATGCGTCAAGACATTGCCTTCGTGCCGGGTGAAGCCGTGAGCCAGCGCATTGTGGGACGTTATTTGGCGTCCATGTTTGACGCCTTGGTCACCGTGGACCCGCATTTGCACCGTATCGCCAGTTTGGACGAGGTGATGCCTGGCTGCACAAACACCGTGCTCAGCGGCGCGCCTTTGTTAGGCGATTTGATTGCGCAGCGTCGCACGCATCCGTTTCTGTTGGGCCCAGACAGCGAGTCCGCACAGTGGGTGGCTCGCGCTGCGGCCGCGCACGGCTTTGAGTTTGCGGCCTGCGAAAAAATTCGTCATGGCGATCAAGCCGTTGAGATTGCCATGCCCAACATCGATGTGCGTGGACGCGCCGTGGTGCTGCTCGACGATGTGGCCAGCAGCGGTCGCACCCTGGCACGCGCCGCGCAGCTGGCCTTGGCTGCTGGAGCGGCCAGTGTGGACGTGGCGGTGACGCATGCCTTGTTTGCGGGCGATGCTTTGTCGGTCCTCATGGCAGCCGGTGTCACCGAGGTCTGGAGCACCGACTGCATTGCGCACAGCAGCAATGCGGTCAGCGTGGCACCTGCGATTGCTCAGGCGCTGTCACGCGGGGGCCGTGCCTAAACGAATCAGACCGTACAGCGGTCCCCCTGTGAACGGGGCTGTGAGCAACTCGGTGAGACAGCATGCCATGCCATAGGCTTCGGAGACACTGCGTTGCTCAAGCATTTCCAGCCCAGGAAAGGTTTGTACGAACTGCGGCACATGGCGCATGCCCCACATGAACTCTGCGCCTGTGTCTTTGACGCTTGGATGCAGGCAGGCCGTGCCGATACCCACCGGGGAGATGAAATCAAAAACGAACTCGGAGCCAGGCGGCGCGTTGTCACTGATTTCCTGCAACACCGCGTGTACTTGCGTCGGTTTCAAATACATCAACACGCCTTCACAAATCAGCAGCACCGGTCGGCCCCGCTTGCCTCGGGGCAGTTTCAGACGTCGCCACCAGCCCGGGCGCGCGATGTTGAGTGTCTGGTGCCGACAGTGAGGCGGCAGCACATGAAAAATTAGCTGTCGCAGTGTCATCACTTCGGGCAGATCGGCATCTAGCCAGCGGTTTCGGCCGTTGTCAAACCATTGGAAGTAGTTGGACAAACCAGCGCCCAAGTTAACGCCTTGGCTGTTTGGATGACGCCCAAAGAAGTCGAGCCCCATGCGCTTGATGGCCTGCGTGCGCCACAACACGTTGAGCACCGTCATCCAGTCATTCAGGTAGGTCTGAACGTTCGTGTGCAGGGCTTCGAGTACCTCATTCGCGCAGACATCGTGTGGGTCGAGTTGCGGAAACAAGCTGGCCCCTCTGGCCCGTGCTGCCAGCGGGATGAGCAAGGTGCTGGGAACTGCCCCCAGCTTTTGCCACGCCAAGTGATGTCCGGGGAGTTGCAAGGGGAAGTGTCCCTTTGATGAAAGCTCCATTCTGACCAGGGGCCCACGGTGCCATATTGATTCATATCAAATCAATAGAAGAGTCTGGCTTGGTCTGTGTCAGCGTTTGATGAACCGCAGGGTGAAGCGGTCGCTCTCGCCAATGGCTGTGTATTTTTGCCGGTCCTTGTCTTTCATACGGTAGGCGGGCGGCAAAGTCCAGACACCCTCTGGATAGTCTTTGGTGTCTTTGGGGTTGGCGTTGATTTCTGAGCTGGCGTCGAGCTGGAAGCCCGCTTGCTCAATCAGCGCAATCGCCAAGTCCTGGCGTACATAGCCCGAGGTGGTTTGTTCGGCCTGTGTTTGGTCGTTGCGCCCTCGGTGATCGACGATGCCCAACACGCCACCGGGTTTGAGCGCCAGGTGAAAGGCTTTGAGGGATTCTTGCAACTCGTTGCGTGCCATCCAGTTGTGCAGGTTGCGAAAACTGATGACCACGTCAACACTCCCTGCGGGCGCAATGGGGTGGTGGTCTGCTCTGAATTGGGTGACCTTCACCTGGTTGTACAAGGCGGGTTCGTCTTGGAGCCGTTTCAACAACTTTTGATGGTCTGCCAAGTATTCAGGCAGCGAGGCATCGCGATCTGCGGCAATGTACAAGCCTTTGTCTCTGAGCCAGGGGGCCAGAATTTCCAGGTAATAGCCGCTGCTGCCAGGCAATATTTCAACCACCGTGCTGTTGGGCTGAATGCCAAAAAATGCCAAGGTTTCAGCCGGGTGGCGAAACGGATCGCGCACCACATTGCCCGATGAGCGGTGGGGGGCCGACAGCAAGGGCCGAAAGCTGTCTGGTGAGACTGTGTCGGCCAGGGCGGCCCCGCACAGAAGACTCACCAGTGCGCAGAGTTGACCGATGGATTTGAAAAATCTAACCATGTGCAACTTAATCGAGTTTGATGTTTGCCGACTTGATGAGCTTGGACCACTCCACCAAGTCTTCGCTGATTTGTGTGGCAAATTCTTCCGGTGTGTTGGCCACAGGCTCCATGGCGTCGGCATAAATACGCGCCTGAAACTCAGGGCGCTTGATGATGGAGGCCACGTCGTCGTGGATTTTTTTCACCAACTCTTTGGGCATGCCAGCCGGGCCCATGAAGCCATACCAGGCGTCGATGCGAAAGCCGGGCAGTGTTTCGGCAATGCTGGGCACCTGTGGCATGGCTTTGGAGCGCTTGGCGCTGGTCACTGCAATGGCTTTGAGCTTGCCGCTCTTGGTCAGTTGAATAGAAGCCGTGATGCCGCCAAAAATCAAGGGCACGTGGCCTGCCATCACATCGTTGACACCTTGACCAAAGCCTTTGTAGGGCACGTGTGTGATGTTGACATCTGCCATGTGCTTGACCATTTCCATGGACAGATGCTGTTGCCCGCCTGCACCCGATGAGGCGTAGGTGATTTTGCCGGGCTGCTGCTTGGCCATGGCAATCAGGCTCTTCATGTCATTGGCAGGGAAATTGGGATTGGCCAACAGCACAAAAGGTCCTGTGGCCGCGTTGATGATGGGCGTGAGATCTTTGGTGGCGTTGTACGGAATGTTGTTGAACAGATGCGGTGCGATGGTGATGGTCGCGTCGGCGGCAAACAGCAAGGTGTAGCCATCGGGGGCGGACTTGGCCACAAAGTCGGTGCCAATCGTGCCACTGGCGCCAGTCTTGTTTTCAACCACGACAGATTGTTTCCACAAGTTCGAGAGCTCTTGCGACAAGATGCGTCCGTAAATATCAGGCGTGCCACCGGGCGGAAACGTGACGATCACTTTCACAGGCTTGTTGGGGTACGACTGTGCGAGGGACAAAGATGGGGCGAGGGCCAAGGCACAGAGCGCAGCCCAGCTCAAACACAACAACCGACGGCAAGATTTTTTCATCACGAACTCTCAGTCCATTCAAGGTGGGGGGCAAACAAGTTGCTGATCCTAAAACACGCGCAGGCGAGGGCGGTGTCGCCATGGCGCTTGGCCCCCATCTTGGTTTGGACACCCACACTAGGTTCGCTGGCGAACAGACTGCACATGTCCCCGCCTTTACTGTCGGGCCACAGAGTCAGCAGTTGGCACTGGCGCGCTCTCAGGGCGTTGCAATACCAGCATGGAGAAATACGTGGTCACACAAATCAAAAGCTCAGACATTCGCAAAAAACCGAAGGTCTCAACACCCAAGAGCACCCCAAACCGCGGCCCACGTCGGACAGTGCCCCTTGAGGATGACTTGCAAGACGCCGCGTACACCGAGGCGCATCGCCCAGCCCAGCCAGACCGCTTAGCGGCTGGCGCAACGCCTCGGCTCAGCCACTTGGTTGCACGTGGCAAAGACTTGGTGTCGGGTGACGCCACCTCAGTGGCCACGGCTGCGGCCATCGTGGTGGGGGCAGCCTTGATTGAGGTGGAACTCATTCCTGGCCTGATCATTGGTGCCGGTGCGGTGTTGCTGAGCAAATTTTTTCCTGAAATGGGCGACTACGTGCGTCCCGCCATCAAAGGTGCCATACGTGCAGGCTTTGCCATGACGCAAAAGGCACGGGAAGTGATGGCGGAGACCAGTGAGCAAGTGCACGACTTGGTGGCTGAAGTGATGCTGGAAGAAAAGCATCCCCAAGCCACCCAGAAGACGCCGCCAAAGCCAGCCAGCGCTGCCGTGCCAAAGGCTTGATGTGCCGCAGACCGACCACAGGGCCGTGCGCACGGTCCGCATTGCGCACCATGTGCCTGGTCGCATGCGGCTCAAGGTGTTGGGAGTTCGCGCAGAGCCAGAATTTTTTGCGACGGTTCAACACGTGATCGCTGGCTTGGAGGGAGTCGACAAGGTGCGCGTGAATGCGGCATCGTCGAGCATCGTGATCGACTACAGCCCGGCTGACACGGTGTTTCACTTCCGCCTGCAAGACGATCCAGATGTCAACAGTTGGCTCAGCCTACAAGGCGATGATGCCTTGCTGGCGGGCATTGACGAGGCAGTGGTCACCGGTTCACACTATTTGGCACAGCATTCGCGTTTGGCTGAAGACTTGGTCTCGGGCGCAGAACAACTGGATGTTCGGTTGCGCCGTGCAAGCGACGGTTATCTGGATCTCAAGCTGTTGTTGCCATTGCTGTTTGCGGCGGCCACTTCGATGCGTCAGGCACGTGGCAGGGGCACACCCATGTGGCTGAGTCTGGGTACTTTTGCGTTCAACACCTTCATCTCGCTGCACCGCAACCGCATCTATGCACCGGTGGTCAAGGTTGTGTCAACCGGCCTTGCGCATGCACGAACCAAACCTTAACGCCAGCCTCGCGCTGACTCGTGCGAGCTACCAGGTATTGCATGAAATGCCAGGGCGCTGTCGCATCCGCGTGGCCCGTCTGCGCATGGATGCCACCGTGCGTGAGCGCATCAGCGAGCGCTTGACCCACAGCGCCTTGGTGTCGAGCTTTCGTCTCAACCCCGCGTGCGACTCGGTCACCATCGAGCATCTGGGGCAACTCGACGCGCTGTTTGACATGCTCTTGCAACCCCTTGTGATATGCGTCACATCGCCCGACAAGCAGACGACAGAGATCCAAAGCACACAAGGTGAAGCCAACCCGTTTCGTGCCATGGCTTGGGCCAGCACGGCCTTTGTGCTGGGGCCAGCAGGCGGCTTTGGCTTAGACCTGTTGTTGATCGTGCTGACCGGTTTGCCTATTTGGCGTCGTGCCGTGAGCACGATGGTCAACGAGCGCCGCTTGAATGTTGATTTCTTGGATGGCCTGGCCTTGGCCATTGCGGTGCTGCGCCGCCAGCCACGCACAGCTGCCTTGATGGCGATGATGGTGCACCTGGGCGATGTGGTGCGGGAGCTGACCGCACGTCAATCGCGTGGCCACATTCGTGAGTTGCTTGATTTCCAGACTGTGCAAGCCCGGCGCCTGGAGGCTGATGCCAGCGTGACGCTGATTGCAGCGCAAGCACTGCGTTGCAACGACATGGCGCTCATGCTGGCAGGCGACTTGGTGCCTGCTGACGGCATGATCAGCAGCGGCTTGGCCTCGGTGGATCAGCGCCACATCACGGGTGAGTCGGTGCCCGCCACGCGCCGTGTGGGTGACATGGTGTTTGCGGGCTCATCCATTGTGGAAGGCGCCATCACCGTGCAGGTCACGGAAGTCGGTGCTGCCACGGTGGTGGCCAAGATCGTGCAGGTCATTGAATCGGCCCCTGTGGGTGAAACGCGCATTCAAAACTATGCCGAACAGTTTGCCGACCGACTGGTGGCACCGCTATTAGGTGTGAATGTGGCCATGCTGGCACTCACCGGCAATGTGGACCGCTTCATGTCTATGGCCATCGTCGATTACGGCACTGGCATCCGGGTGGCGGCCCCCACCAGCATTTTGTCGAGCATGACGCGCGCTGCACGGCAGGGCATTTTGATCAAGAGTGGCCACCATGTGGAGCAGTTGGCCACGCTGCGCGGCATGGCTTTTGACAAGACGGGCACCCTGACTTGCGGCCATCTCACAGTGCTGGATGTGCGGCCCATGCATGCGCGCATGAGCGCCGACCGCGTGCTGCAACTGGCCGCTGCGGCGGAGACCCAACTGCGCCATCCGGTGGCACGCGCCTTGGTCTTGCATGCCGAGCGCACGCGCGGGCTTACCTTGCCGCTGTGCGACGACGTTCAGTTCATCATTGGCATGGGGGTGACTGCGGTGATTGCGCGCCAACGTTTGCATGTGGGCAGCGAGCGTTTTTTGCGCAGCCTGGGCATTGCCACGGGCAAGGCTGCCAAGTACTTGGCGGAGGCCGAGCGCCATGGCGACATTGCGCTGTTGGTCGCCTTGGACGACAGCTTGATCGGTGTCATTGCGTGTAGCGACACGCCCAGACCCGAAGCCCGCGCAGTGGTTGACGGACTCCGAGCGCGTGGTGTGCAGCACATTGTGATGCTGTCTGGCGACCGCGAAGGCGTGGCCCGACGCGTGGCAGAAAAAGTGGGCATTGACACGGTGTATTCAGAAATACTGCCGCACGACAAAGCCGAGATTGTCCGCACGCTGCGCCAGCAATACGGGCCGTTTGCCATGGTGGGCGACGGTGTGAACGACTCGCCCGCTTTGGCCCAGGCCGATGTGGGCATCTCGCTGGTCGATGGTGCCGACATTGCGCGTGCCGCAGCCGATGTGGTGCTGATGGAAGAGGGCTTGCATTTGTTGCTGCCCACCATGGACATTTGCCGCGACGGCATGGCCTTGGTGCGTCAAAACTTCAGTTTGATTGCAGGGGCCAACACCTTGGCTTTGGCGTTGGCGGTGCCCACCGGTCTCATGTCGCCCATGGCCTGTACGCTGCTCAGCAATGGCTCTGGGTTGCTGGCCACTCTCAATGCCATGCGCCCCTTGCTGGCTTCCAAGAATGGCTGATGTTCATATCTTGCGCAAGCATGCACTGGGCTTGCTGGCCATTCGAAAAATTGCGTTCAGGTGGGCAGAGCTTGCGGAGGCCGAGTACGGCATGCGCTGTGTGTATCAGGAAGGCCGGGCAGCCGACGAATTGTTTTTTACTGGAGCAGGTGTGCAAGGTCACTTGGTAGCAACGCGCAGCAAATTAGAAATCAAGGTTGAACTTGGCATTTTGCTGCGTGCATTCAAATCGAGCATTGAACAAGAGATGGTGAAAAACATCGACGCGCTTCTTCCTGCAAAGTTGTCGAAGTAGAGCGCGTCATGGTGGTTCAGTTCACGGTGCTGAAATTTCCACCATGATCTCGTTGCGTCTGAACATGGGCAGTGTCCAAGGAGGGTCATACCTTGCGAGTTGTGGTTTGCCGACGACTGTGAGCGATTTTTGATGGGCCCATTCAAGCGCCTCTTCGCTTTTTTTCTGAACTCTCGCGAGCGTGTTGAACCCCGAGTATTTGAGGACTACAAAGTGCTTGCTTGGAATTTCTCTCAAACTCACAGCAGGGTTCTTGGGCTGTGGAATGTTGGCCAAGTTGTACTGGCTAGGCATCACAAAATGAATGCGCCATTTGTTGGCGGTTTGCATATTTGTTTCTGCTGACGCGGGCTGTGCCGTGACAGATGCCGTCATTGAAATTTTGGAAGACTGTGGCTCGACCGTGACAGGGGCTGTCATGGCGATTTTCGACCTTTGCGTGGACTCAGGCAGTTGGTTGTTTCCAAAAATAAAGTCTGCAATGAGCCGAAATCCTTTGCCAGAAGCTTCATCCATATCGCCTTCTACCAACGTCTCGGCAATGAGGCTGGGTGCGTAGTGTCGAATTTCAAATGGATCTTCGGATGAAATGACGTTGTATGTCGGTTCTTCGATGGCCATGGCAGGTCCAATCCAGCAAAGGCTCAGTATGAGGCTTATGCGCAGCAGTGTGTTTTTTTTCATGTCATCAAGCATGGCGCTGATCCTCACGCAGATCAATGCCTTCATGCTGGGCAATTTTTTCAAGTGCGTTTTCAAACAGCGAACGGGCAGAACCTGAAATAGATCGGAGGTAGGCGTGCAGGTGGGCATCCTCGGTGCTGTTGTTCAAACACGCTTGGCTGTATTCCTCAAAACTTGCGAGCTGTGAAATCAGCTCCGCGACATGCCTGGGACATTCGCACAAGACTTGGGTGGAGATGCTGGCCACTCGGCTGAGTGTTTCCTCCGAGTATTTGCGTGCGGCAATCACGGCACCGCTTGTTCCGAATTGTTGTGCGTGGTCGCGGTCTGCTAACAAAACGGATTGCAGCAATTCGGCCAGCTCACTGTCTGAAATCGGTTCGCGCCTGACGATCAAGCCTGAAAATTTCATCGCTTGGACCACGGACTCCGGCGCAAAGTTGTAAATGACGATGGTTTGCGCAAACTTGTGTTGATCAATCAGGGCTTGAATTGACGTGTGAACATTGGTTTGCAGAGTGTTGACTTTGATCAACAAGACTTGTGGTGCGTCGGACAGTTTGGCTTTGCTTGCCGCATCCAGATCCATCCACACGTTCGTGACCTTGAGTCTGTGTTGCTGCAAACCCGCCGCAAACTTGGTGGATTCAATGCGATTGGCCATGCTCAGACCCACGACACCCAGAGACACCGGTTGTCCGGGTGTCACCAAGCGCTTGTGGGCGTTGTGGGGCATGTTGCTGATGCGCCTGAGTTGCTCCAAATCCAAGTGGGCCACCGCGCTGATGGCATGCCCCGCATGAGAGAGCTGCTTGAGCAGCAATGCCTTGGAGACATCGTGCTCTGCAAACAAACGCTGCTTGCCTGTTGTCTTGATTGGGCTGAACGCGCCGTAGCGCGTTTCCCAGATGCGCAAAGTGGAAACGGGAATGCCTGAGGTCTTGGATACCGCTCCAATTCGATAGAGGGCAATGGTGGCGTGGTGTGGTGTGTTCAACGTTGCACCTTTGAGTAGATGTTGCGTAGATTATTGTTCGAAATGTCGATAATTTACCAAATATTTAGATTTTGCGTAGATATATGGCTGAAAATCCTACTCATTAGGAGTTAAGCCATGATTTCGAAGAAAACAATCAACGCCATTGAAGTTTGTGTCTTCCTCGCAGGGCGGCGCAACGTCGGTTATGTCACCACGACAGAGCTGTCCCCCAGGCTCGACCTGTCCATCTCTTACCTGGAAAACATCCTCAAGCTTTTGAAGGACCACAAAATTGTGACTTCTATGAAGGGGCCTGGCGGCGGGTACATGATTCAGGGCGATGTGTCTTGCATCTCCATGTGGGATATCGCTTTGGTGTTTGAGCAAACTCTCGATGGCGCACTCCCTGACCACGAAGACAAGCGGTCTAAGCCTGCAAGCTACGAGCTGGGTCTTGAACACGTCATCAAGGACACGTTGAGCAAATTCACCTTGTCAGACTTTGCGGACACATCCTCCGCCGTGATGAAGTCCTACGCACAAGAGATGGGTCGTTTCCATTTCAAGCCATTGGCTGCACCGTTCATGCCAAAAGCTCCCAATTCGGTGTTCCAACTTCACATGACGTTTTGATGCGCAGCCAAAGAAATTGGCTGAGTGATTGAGCTCATGAACCTAGCTAAGATTTTTTGGTGCTTGTGCATATTTTTGTGGATGTCGAGCGAGGGGATCGCACAAAACAAGCCGGTAACTTCTGAGCTGTTGGAGGCTGAAGTCAGTCAATTTCGGCGTACCGGTACGTATGCAGAGGTCGAAGCGACGTGTCATCGCTTTGCAAGCACATATCCTGAGGCGGTTCGTTGCGTCAGCATTGGGCGCACGGCGGAAGGGCGTTCCATCATGGCCTTGGTCGTCAGCCGCAGTGGCGCTTTGACGCCCGATCAGGCGCAACGCATGAAGGTGCCTGTGGTGTTGGCCATTGGAGGGACGCATGCGGGTGAGATGGACGGCAAGGATGCGGGGTTGATCGTTGTTCGAGACTTGTTGAAAAAAGTCTCTTCTGACGACCCGCTCAAACATCAAGTCTTTTTGTTTGTCCCCGTGTTCAATGTGGACGGGCATGAGCGTCCCAGTCCCTTCAACCGACCCAATCAAAACGGCCCCAGCTTGCAAGGCGAGCGGGTGACCGCACAGCGCATCAACCTCAACCGCGACTGGATATTGGGCCAATCATCCGAGATGAATGCCATGCTGCAATTCATCGCCGATTGGGATCCATTGCTGACCCTGGATTTGCATGTGACAGATGGCGTTCGCTTTCGTCACGATGTTTCGTTGTCCATGTCGCCCATGTTCGGTGTGGACGATGCATTGCGTGAAGTGTCAGATCAGTTCTCTGTGGACATGATGAAGCGCCTGTCTGCCAGCGGCCATCGTCCCCTGGACTTCACGCCGGTTTTGCTGGATTTTGAAAATCCGCGTGCGGGCATCATGCGTGATGCAGATGCGCCTCGGTTTTCGCATGTGTACGCCGTATTGCGCAATCGCATGGGCATCTTGGTGGAAGACCACGCTTGGGATCCCTATGCGCAGCGCGTGAAAACCAGCCACGATGTGTTGACCGCTGCACTGGATCTCATCGCCAAACAAGGCAAGCAGTTGTTGGATGTTGCACTTCAAGCGGATGAGAAATCCGAAACGATGTACAGCCAAGCTGTGGCCCTGGACTGGCACAACATGCTTGAGGCAGGAATTGACATTCCTACGGGGCAAGCCAATTTGTTGGGTTACGAATACACCACACACAGCGATGCGCCTGTGGTCGGCGGTCGCCACATCACCTACCATTTGCAGAAACCCACGGTGTGGCAGGTGCCTGTGTATGGTGATATTCAACCTGTCAACGAAGCCATCGTTAGTTTTCCTCAAGCGGGTTACATCATTCCAGCCGGATGGGCTTCGGTGGTGTTGCCCTACCTGCAAAAGCACCACATCACCTACCAGGTGCTGACGAAAAATATGCAGGGCGTCGATGTGCAGGAACTGCATGTGGACCCCGAGAGCATTTCCTTCGAGTCGCGAACTTTTCAAGGGCGCTTGCGAACTCAGATCAGCGGTGAATGGGTGACGGCTCAGGTCAACCTGACATCAGGCTCACTGTATGTGCCCATTCGACAGGCGCGTGCATTGCTGGTGGCGCATTTGCTTGAACCCGTTTCGCCTGACTCCTTGTCGCGCTGGGGTTTGTTCAACACGGCCTACGAAATTACAGACCACATCTCCAACCACAGACAGCTGCAAATTGCGCAGTGGATGTATGCGCAAGACCGACGTATTCGGGAAAGATACGGTGAAACACTTCACAAAAAACTGTCGGCGTTGCGGCAGGAATATCAAATACGCATGGACCGGGATGAACGCTTTCACGAAGATCCCGAGCAAAGAATGGACTTTTGGATCAGCCAAATCCCGTACCACGACCCAACGTTCAACAAGTACCCGGTGATGCGTACCGATCACTTGCAGAGTTCCGCATGGTTATCTCGTGCTGAATCAGGCCACTGATCTGCGTTATTGAGGAAAAAAATGCGCATCAAATTTTCACAAAAGTTGGCAACTCTCACACCCGGTGACGTATCGGCCGTGATTCAAATGGCGTGGGAGGACAGAACTTCATTTGAGTCAATCAAAGAGCGCGTGGGCCTGTCTGAATCTGACGTTGTACGCTTGATGCGTCACGAACTTAGCCCCAGCTCATACCAGTTGTGGCGCACGAGGATGAAGGGGCGAGTCACAAAGCATCGTGCGTTAAGAAGCCCGAAAATGAAATTCGATGACCGAATGATTGCAAATCATCGGCGTGCCAATTGCTAATTCAAAACGATCGGAGCTCCACATGACAAACGACCCTAGATGCTGCGGAACCGGCACTTGCATCATCAACGATGAAGGCCTTTGCTGGTGCGGTCAACAATGGGATGGCCAAAAAATGTGTTTCACAGCCTCAGCGGATGTCAGCAACGTTGACAACTCGGCCGAGCCTCAAGAGCCTGTGCCCAATGAGTGATTTGTTCGCAACAATTGGTCGAATCAATGACCTGTAAGTTGTGTTGACCTATGGCAATTGCCGATCCAACTGTTGTTGCACACAAGATTGATTCAACCAGTCTTGCCGCGTTACCTCGCACCTCGGGCGTTTACATCTTCAAAGGCGAGGGCACGTTGCCCCTGTACATTGGAAAAAGTGTGGATATTCGTAGTCGGGTGATGAGTCACCTCAGGGCGCCAGACGAAGCCAGCATGGTGGCTCAGACACGCAGGATCGACTTCATCGAGACAGCCGGGGATATCGGGGCCTTATTGCTTGAGTCCCGCATGATCAAAGAGCAAAGTCCACTGTTCAATCAGCGCCTGCGACGAATCAAAACGCTGTGCGCCATTCGCGTGAATCAAACAGCCCAAGGGGTCGTACCTGAGATCGTTGACAGCAAGTCAGTCCACCTTGGATCAACGCCTGAGCTTTATGGATTGTTCTCATCGGCTCACTCCGCGAATGCAAAGTTAAAAGACCTGGCACAGCAACATCTGTTGTGTCTATCGGTTCTGGGTTTGGAGAAGACGTCTCAGCGAGGGTGCTTCGGTTGGCAAATCAAAACCTGCTTAGGTGCTTGTGTGGGCAAAGAAGATCGACACACCCACGATCAAAGACTTTTGTCAGCGTTGGTTGATTCACAGGTGGAGGTCTGGCCGTTTGGTGGTCCTGTTGATCTCGTCGAAGAGAGGGATGGTTGGGTGCAAAGACACAGAGTCAACAACTGGTGCTACCTGGGTACGCAATGCTCAAAAGCTGGGCCAGCGCGTATGTTAAAGGCGCATCCACAACATGACTTTGATCTGGACAGCTACAAGATACTGGTCAAGCCCATCATGCTCAAAAAGGTGAAAGTTGAAGCAGTTGAGCCATGACGCCACAAAAAGAAAAACCCCTCTTGCATTGCTGCAAGAGGGGTTCTTTTTTTGGCTCCTCGACCTGGGCTCGAACCAGGGACCTACGGATTAACAGTCCGGCGCTCTACCGACTGAGCTATCGAGGAATAAGACCGAAATTATAAAGCGTTTTTTGGCGTTTTTCTAGACCGACTGCATGATTTTTATAAAACCTTGCGCGCGGGCTTGTGGGTCTGGCGCATCGGTGATGGCGCGCACCATGGCCACCGAACCCACACCGGTTTGCAACACCGCAGACAGGCGCGATTCGTTAATGCCGCCAATGGCCACCAGCGGGTGCTGCTGCATCAAGCGGGCATAGGCTTGCAAGCGTCCCATGCCTTGCGGTGCGGTGGCCATGCGCTTCAAGGTGGTGGGAAACACCGCACCCAAGGCGATGTAGCTGGGCGACACCGCATCAGCGCGCAGCATCTCGGCGTAGCCGTGGGTGCTCAGGCCCAAACGCAGGCCTGCGCCGCGGATGGTTTGCAGGGGTGCATCGGCCATGTCTTCTTGGCCCAGATGCACGCCGTAGGCACCCGCATCAATGGCCGCTTGCCAGTGGTCGTTGATGAACAGCAAGGCTTGGGTGCCTTGCACGGCGGCCACGGCGGCGTGCACTTCACGCGCAATGGCGGCGGCATCGTCTGACTTGAAGCGCAGTTGTACGGTGGGCACACCGGCACGTGCCATGCGGCCCACCCACTGCGCATCGGGCAGCACGGCGTACAAACCCAAGGCGTGCGGGCAGGGCGCAAACGCGTGGTCTCTGGGCGCGGGGGCGATGCCAAAGTCTGCGGGGTGTACAGGCCATGCGCTCACATCAAAACCACCCAGACGCAGGCTTTGTTGTTGCCAGGCTTGCATCACGCATTGCGCGTCGTGTTCTAAAAAGCCCAGCATGCGGCAGCCTTGCAGTACGCCTGCCATCTCGGGCGTTAAGGTGTTGTCCGACGGTGCTTGTGCATGGCTTTGCGGCTCACCGGCCAGCATGTGGGCATGTTGTTGCGCAATGGCGTTAGCGATGTCGTGTGCGTTCATGCTTGGTGCCAAAACGGTGTGCCCAACACGGGGGTGCTGGGTTGGGCGCTGTCTTGCGCTTGCATAGCGCCTGCCACATAGGCGCTGTGCCCGGCATCTACCGCATCGGCAAATGCGCCGGCCATGCGCACCGGGTCTTGGGCCAGGGCCACGGCGGTGTTGAGCAACACCGCGTCGTAGCCCCATTCCATCACCTGGCAGGCGTGCGAAGGCAAGCCCAGCCCAGCATCCACGATGAGCGGCACATCCAGCCGCTCACGCAGTGTGCGCAGGGCGGTGGGGTTGACGGGGCCCTTGCCGGTGCCAATGGGTGCGGCCCAGGGCATCACGGCTTGGCAGCCCACATCGACCAAGCGTTGGCACAGCACCAGGTCTTCGGTGCAGTAGGGCAGCACCTTGAAGCCGGCCTTGATCAAACGGCTGGCGGCTTCGGGCAAGTTCAGCGTGTCGGGTTGCAAGGTGTAGTCGTCACCGATCAGCTCCAACTTGATCCAGTCGGTTTCAAACACTTCGCGTGCCATCTCGGCGGTGGTGATGGCTTCTTGCAGGCTGTGGCAACCCGCGGTGTTGGGCAACACCGGCACACCCGCTTGGCGCAGCAGGTTCCAAAAACTTTGCGAGGCTTCGCCACCGCTGCCAGTTTGTCGGCGCAAGGAGGCGGTCAGCATGGCTGGCTTAGCGCGCTCAATGGCAGCCAGCAACACGCTGGGTGAGGGGTAGCGCGAGGTGCCCAGCAGCAAGCGGCTGGCAAAGGTTTCGCCGTAGAGCGTGAGAGAGGTCGAGTGAGGCATGGTGTGGTGGGGTTGCGATCAACCGCCCGTGATGGGCGCGATCAATTCAATCTGGTCGTTGTCGTTCAAGCTGTGTTGGGCATATTGGGTACGTGGCACAAATTGCAGGTTCACGGCGGCGGCAAACGGCGGTTGAATGCCCGCGTGTTGCACCGCATCGGCCAATGTGGCACCTACGCTCAGATCGTGTGGGGCTTGGTTGATCAGCACCCGGATGGTGGTGGTTTCAGACATGTTCAAACTTCAATGCAAATTTTGCCGCAAGCTCAGTGCTCTGGTGCTCCACCCATTCCAGCGCCACGTCGAGCATGGCCGGTGCTATCAAAAAGCCGTGGCGGTACAAGCCGTTGAGTTGCACGCAGCGCGGGCTCAAGCAGCGCACCGCAGGCAGGTTGTCGGCCAGCGTGGGGCGCGCTTGGGTGTTGATTTCCAAAATGCGTGCCTCTGCAAAGCCACTGTGCACGGTGTAGGCCGCGCTCAGCAGCTCCAGGGTCGAGCGCACGCTGGCGGGTGACAGGTCTTCGGTTTCAATTTCGGTGGCCCCAATCACAAACACATGGTCTTCTTTGGGCGCGATGTAGATCGGGTATCGCGGGTGAATCAAGCGCGTGGGTCGCAGCAGCATGACCTCGGGTGCATGCAGGCGCACCACCTCGCCGCGCACACCGCGCAGCTGTGTCCAGTCGCTGCGTGCGCCCAAGCCACGGCAATCAAACACCCAATCGGGTTGACCGGGCGTGCCCGGTGCAAAGTCGCTGGGTGACTTGGGGCTTTGCCAGTGCAGCGCCACGCCGTGTGTGTGCAGGCTGTCTAACAAGGCCGCCAGCAACTGGCGGTTGTCGAGTTGGCCTTCCTCAGGCAAATACAAGGCGCGTTGAAAGCGTCCATCCAACGCGGGCTCGCAGGCCGCCAGTGACGGTGTGTCCAGGCTTTGCGATGCGGGCAGACTGGGCAGTTGGGTGTGGGTGCGCGCCAGCAGTTGTTCAAAGCGTTGGGCTTCGCCAGCGTCTTGGCGGTGCCACACGATCAAGGTGCCGTTTTGTTGAAAAAACACCGGTTGCTCTAACTGCCCAATCAATTCAGGCCAGCGCGTCAGCGCGTGCTGGCCCATGCGCACCACCGGCAGTTCGGTGATGGCCGATTCGGCCAGCGGTGCCAACATGGCCGCGGCCACACGGGCCGCTGCGCCTTGGGCATCGGGGCCCAGGGCTTCGTGCACTTCCACCCGGTGACCGCGTCGTGCCAAGCTGTGTGCCAACAAGCGGCCCATCAGGCCCGCCCCCAGAACCACGCTGTGTTGTGGTGAACTCATTGATCTCTGTCTTTCTGAAAAATACCTGAAGCGAGTTGCGGATAATTCAACGCATGAGCAGCATCACTTCTACCTCTCCATCGCCCTTGCATTACGCACGCGTTCTCACGATTGCCGGTTCGGACAGCGGCGGCGGCGCGGGCATTCAGGCCGACCTCAAAACCTTTGCCGCCCTGGGCTGCTATGGCATGAGCGCCATCACGGCGCTGACCGCACAAAACACCGTGGGCGTGCAGGGCATCCATGGCATACCGGCTGAGTTTTTGAAGGCGCAAATCCAGTCGGTGGTGGAAGACATTGGCGTCGATGCCGTCAAGATCGGCATGCTGCACGCGCCCGCCATCGTTGACGTGGTGGCATGGGCCATTGACCATTACCAACTCAACAACGTGGTGCTCGACCCCGTGATGGTGGCCACCAGTGGTGACCGGTTGATTGCCAGCGAGACCGTGCAGGTGCTGGTGCGCGAGCTGTTCCCGCGTGCGCGCTTGATCACGCCCAATTTGGACGAAGCCGCTTTGCTGCTGGGGCACGACATTGCCAACGCAGACGCGCTTGAAGCAGCCGCACAAGATCTGTTGGCCCAAGGCGCACGCGCGGTGTTGCTCAAAGGCGGGCATTTGCCCGGTGACGAGGTGGTGGACCTGCTGGCACAACCTGGCATCGCGTCGCAACGGTTGGCGTCGCGCCGCATTGCCAGTCGCAATGTGCATGGCACGGGCTGCACCTTGTCGTCGGCCATTGCTGCACATCTGGCCTTGGGGCACGACTTGGCGCAGGCCGTCACGCTGGCACGCCGCTTTATCTTGGGCGCCATCGAGCACGGCGCAGCGGTCACCACGGGCCACGGCCACGGGCCACTCAACCACGGCTTTGCGCCCGTGGCCATGCACGTGCGGCGCTGACGCTCGGCTCATGCCATCACCAACCCGCCGTCCACCACCAGCACTTGCCCGGTCATGAAGCGGCTCCAGTCGGAGGCCAAAAACAGCACGGGGCCCGCCACATCGTCCGGCGTGGCCAAGCGTCCCAGGGGGGTCTGTGCCACCAGCACGTCTTTGACAGCTTCCTTGGTGTGCTGACTCGACGCCGTGGGGCTCACCAGGCCAGGTGCCACGCAGTTGACCCGAATGCCCAAAGGCCCTAGCTCAGTGGCCAAGTTGCGGCTGAAGCCCACCAACGCCGACTTGGCGGTGGTGTAGTCGTGGTACGCAATGCTGGGGCGTTGCACCAGGTCGCTCACCAGGTTGACGATGCTGCCGCTGGCCCGTTGACGCATGTGGGGCAATACCGCTTGGCACACGTGGTAGGCGGCTTGCACCGCGCCGTCGAACTGGCCTTGGTAGGCACTCCAGGGCACTTCCCAAAAACGCTGGCGGTGTTCGGGGTCAAACGCGTAGGGGCTGAAGGCGTTGTTCACCACCGCATCAATGCGCCCGGTTTCGGCCACCGCTTGGGCCACCATGGCTTGCACGGCCTCAGGCGCGCGCACATCGGCTTGCAAGGCCCAGGCATGGCCGCCCGCTTGCTCGCAAGCGCTGACCACTTCTTGGGCGGCGGCTTCGTTGTGCAGGTAGTTCACCAACACCAGCGCGCCTTCGCGCGCAAAGGCTTTGGCAATGGCCGCACCGATGCCCCGGCTGGCCCCGGTGACCAAGACCACTTGGCCATCAAAGCGTGCGCTGGACGTGCTCATTTTTTGCCGGGCAACAGGTCTTGGCTGACCACGTCGCTGACCTTGATGTCGCGTTGAATCACACCAAACGCTTTGTAGGCTTGCGCGCCTTTTTGCAGCGCGGCCAAGTCGAAGGCTCCCAAGCCGCGCTGTGCGGTGGTGGTGGACACGCTGGACGCGTTACGCAACTTGATGACCTCCAAGTTGATGGCTTCGTTTTGTCCGTCAATCGCCACCTTCACCGCCAGCTTGGCCGCTTCTTGGGGCGAGCGCATCATCCACTCTGCGCTGTCTTGGTAGGCCTGCAAAAAGCGTTTCAGCGCATCTTTCTTTTGGGCGTAGGTGTCTTCGCGCACCACAAAGAAGTCGCTGGAGATGTTCACGTAATTTTTCACCTCCATCACGTTGACATCCCCCAGGCCTTTTTGTTTGCCCATCAGCAAGCCGGTGTCGGTGGCGGCGGTGGCGTCAACTTGGCCTTGCATCAGCGGCGCAAAGTTCAACAAGCCCGTCACCACCACGGTCACGTCAGACTCACTCAAACCGGCTTGGTGCAACAGCACTTGCAGGTTTTGCCGGGTGCCGCTGGCGAGGCTGTACACCCCAATGCGCTTGCCTTTGAGGTCCGCCGGTTTGGTGATGTTTTGGGACTTGAGTGACACCACGTTGAACACGTTCTGCGGATAAATGTCGTAGATGGCGCGCAGCTTCTCGCCCTTGTCGAGCGCAGCGAAGAAGGAGCCTGGGTCGGTGAAGGCGATGTCGGCCTGGCCGCTCAAGATGTTGCGCAGCGCGTCACCGCCACCGGCACCGGGCACGTAGGCGAGTTCAATGCCACGGGCTTTGAAAAAGCCCTTGTCTTCTTCCACCAGCAGGTTGGTGATTTCGGTGATGGGTTTGCTCCAGCCCGCCACCACCACTTTGTCGGTCTTGGGGCTAGATTGCGCAAGGCTGCTCAGCGGCAAGGCACCGGCAACCAGGGCAGTGAACAACGTGGTACGCGCAAAAATCAGGGCTGCGCGGCGGGCAAGAGAGGTCATGCGTCAAACTTTCGAAGAGGTTGAAGAAGGGAAAGGTGAAAACCGGCGTTCAAGCGCTTGAACGCCGCTGTAACTCAAGAGGCCCAGCACGGTGATGAGCACCAGCACGGCAAACATCAAGGGTGTGTCCATCGAGCCTTGGGCCGCAATGATCAAGGCCCCCAGGCCTTTGCTGCCGCCAATGAATTCGCCCACCACCGCGCCCACCCAGGCCAGCACCACCGCGACGCGCAAGCCGGCCATGATGTGGGGCAGGCCCGCTGGAATTTTCAAACGCCACAAGGTTTGCCAGGGCGTGGCACGCAGCATGCGAAACAGCTCCAGCCGTTGTGCATCGACTTGCTGCATGCAGGTGGCGGTGTTTTCAAGCAGCGGGAAAAAGCAAATCAGAGCGGTCATCACCACCGTGGGCAAGGTGCCAAAACCAAACCACACAATGAACAGCGGCGCCAGCGCGAGTTTGGGCACCACTTGGCTCAGCACCACATAGGGCATCAACACGCCACGCAAACGGGCCGACTCACCCAAGGCCACGCCGCCCGCAAACCCCAGCGTGCCGCCGAGCAGCAGCCCCAAGCCGACCTCGCTCAAGGTTTGCAGCACATGGGGCCAGAGATAGCCGTTGCCCAAACCCCGCCACAAGGATGAGGCGATCACAGTGGGGGCCGGCAACACCAAAGCCGAGGTGGCGAGTTGTTGCACCGCCAGCTCCCACAGGCCCAGGCACAGCAGACCCAACATCACAGACAGCAGGCGTGTGTGGCGCATCACAGCCCCTCGTCCATGCGCTGGCGCAACTGGGCACACACGGCATTGAATTCGGCGCTGTGACGCAAGCCATGGGCACGTGGCCGAGGCAAGTCAATGCGCAGCGTGTGATCCATTTGCCCTTGGTGCATCACGGTCACCTGGTCGCCCAGGTACACCGCCTCGGCCATGTCGTGGGTGACAAACAGCACCGTGGTGCCTTGCTGGGCGCACAACGCGAGCAAGTCGTGTTGCAGTTCTTCGCGGGTGATGGCGTCGAGCGCGGCAAACGGCTCGTCCATGCACAAAATTGTCGGCTCGCCCATCAGGGCACGCGCCAAGGCCACCCGGCTTTGCTGCCCACCCGACAAGGCCAGTGGGTTGTGCTGCCCGTGATCGCCCAAGCCCATGCGCGTGAGCAGGTGTGTGGCCTGGTCGCGGTCGCTGCTGCGCACCTGGCGTTGCAGCGAGACGGGCAACAACACGTTATCCAGCACGTTGAGCCACTCCAGCAGGGTGGGGCGTTGGAACACAAAACCCACGTCGGCCCTCGGCCCGTTCACGCTTTGACCGTGGCATACCACCTGGCCGTGTTGGGGAGTTAGCAAGCCCGCCGCGAGTTTGAGCACGCTGGTTTTGCCGCAGCCGCTGCGCCCGACCAAGCAGTGCACGCTGCCGGGTGCGATGTCCAAGCTCACGCCCCGCACGGCTTCGCCGCCCGTGGCGTAGGCGAAGCGCAACGCGTGCAGGCGCAACGCGTGCAGGCGCAAGGCGGGTTGTGGGGGCAGGGTGTCAGGGCGCATAGGCTGTGAAGTTCTCGGCAGCCGCTTCGGTGGACGCTTCGATGTCCACCATGCGCACCAGATCGAGCAGGCTGAAGCGTCCGTCGTGGTGCCAACCCGCAGCGGGTGCGGTCATGGCGCCTATGGCGCAGATGCGCGTCACACCCGCTTGCGCCAATGACTCACCGAGGCGCAGCAGTTCTTCAGGCGCTGCTGCCAGCCCCACGGTTTGCAGGTAGTCGCGTTGGGCGCGGGCCAGCTCGGCCACTTCGTCCAGTGTGTCCACACCCACCACCAACACACAGCGGTTCAAGGGGCCGGGTTGCAGGGGTGTGGGCGCGTCGCAGTAGACCACCGCCCAGGCCTGGGTGGCGTCGCCCAGCACCTGGGTCTCGGGGTGGTTGACCATGGCGAATTCGTGGGACTCGCGCCAAGCGGCCACGCTTGCGGCCTCTTCCAACGACAGAGTGCGGCGCACAAACTTGTGGCTCAAGGCGGCCAGCTCGCTGGCCAGGCTCTGCGCAAACTCGTGCGGGCTGACCTGGGCACCACGTTGCACATAAAACATTTGCGGCGAGTAGCACCCTTGCTGCTCGTAGCGCGCCACGTCCAGCGCGGCCAGCGCCGCGGTGGCCTTGGCACGGCGCAGTGACAGCGCTGCACGGGACACCATGCCAAAACTCAGCTTGTGGCCGTGCGGCAAAAAGCGTGCGGTCACAGGCGCATGTGCTTGCATGGCCTGCAAGGCAGTGTTACCACCATAGGCCAGCACCACCTCGGCTTGTGCAAACAAGGGGGCCGCTTGCGCTGCATCGCTGCCAGGCCACCACACCACAGCCAGGCAGTCGGCCAAGCGCGGTTCCACCGCCACCAGCACACGCGCCAACACGCTGGCAAACACCGGCTCGGCGCTGGCGACTTTGCCCACCGAGCCCGCTTTGACCAGCAGGCCCGACAACAGGCTCCACATGGGCAAGCCCGGCACATTGCCCGCCCACACATGGGCGATCAGTTCGGGGCCATAGGCTTTGCTCCAGCCGCCACCCACGCGGGGTTGAAACGCATCCAGCAACAGCGGGTTGGCAAAGTCTTCCACCACAAAGCGTTGCAGTTGCAGGGCTCGAAAGGTCTGCAAGTAGGCGCTGAGGTGGATGCGCACCATCTCGGCATCCAAGCCCGTGACACGTGGCAACAAGGTGTCGAGTTGTTGCCGGTAAGGGTCGTTGGCATCGAGCAAACGCGCCACGGCACGGTCGATCACGGCCACCATGTCAGACACCGGCCCGTGTTGCAACTGCGTGCGGCTGGCTTCGCGCACACGCGTGGCCAAGGCGGTCATTTGCGCGGGCTTGAGTTGCGGCACCTGCACCGTCAGCGGGTGCTCAGGCGTGCCAAAGTGCAGCGCGTGCCAGTGCACTTCGGCGTCAGACAGTCCCGGCAGGTAGCCCGCTTTGAAGCTGACCGTGCTCATGCTCGTGCGGCTTTCAAAAAGTCTTCCACGGCCAGCGAGCAGCCTTTGGCTTGCACACCCTGGGCGCGGCCCAGCAGCACAAAGCCGTCGTCGGTAGCCACGCCCACGTCTTCGGTGAGGATGGTGGTCACGGCGTTGTAGTTGCCCAAATCGGTGTGGACCAAGATGCCGCGCTCGCCGCGTGGCATCTCGCGTCCGCTGATCGGGTCGATCACACGCGAGCGAATCCAATGAGGCCCGCGTTTGACCGATGGCACCGTGGCATTGCCCCGGTCGTAGAACTGGGTGCTGAGTTCGGTCATGCCGTACATGTTGAGGCAATGCGTGCGTGGCACACCAAAAGTGGCTGAGAGCTGGTCGTAAAACGCATCCATCTCAATCTCGCGCGACTGGCCTTTGAAGCCCCCGGTGTCAAACAGCCAACTGCCTGCGGGCAACTGGAAGGATTGGCCCAGGGCCGCCAGGGCGTCCATGGCATGCACCAGGCTGTAGCTCGCACCGAGCAAGGCAAATGGCTGTGCTGTGTCTTGTGCCTGTTGTAGCGCGGCGGTCAGCCCAGCAATGGCCAAGCCTTGCGCGCCCATCAAGTAGCCGCTGTCTGCCGTGCCAAAGTGCGTGAGGGCCAGTTGCAGGTAGTGGGCCAGCGACGAATGGGGCAATGCCACTTCGTCGGGAAACAAAATGCCCATGCGGATGCGCTCTTGTCCTTGCATGACATGCTGCGCAAAGTTCAGGCGCATCGAGCTGTCGTACACCTCGAGAGCAGGGTGATGGTGGCGGCCTTTGACATCGCCACGCGTGGTGCCACTGGTCATGAACACGCGTGCGCAGGTGTCTGGCGGTACACAGCTGAGCGTGAGGTCTTTGAAGGCGTTGATCGGCACAGCCGGAATGTCATGCCAGTGTTTGACGGTGCGTGGCGTCTTGCCGCGCAGCTGGCAAAAGCGCTGGAAGGGCAGGTTGTGCTGCACCTGATGGGCAAACAGACGCAGCGCCATGGCATTGAAGTCGTCGTCGCTCACCTCGGGCAAAGCGAAGAAGTTCAGCAAGTCAGCAGGAATCGTGGACGCGTCAGAGGCCATCTGTGTTTCACTTGCAACAAGCAGGGGGCTGACGGGGAATCGGCAGTGGAGAGGCAGGTGTCCCTGTACCGGTTCTTTTGACAAGCTTCCCTGCGCGAGGATTACCTCAATCAGGTTCAAAGGGACTTTCTCAGTCGATGTCTGTCGAGACACCAACACCCCCAGCGGATGCGTTACTTAGAACGCGAAATGAATTCTACGACACACCCAGCAAGCGGTGCAGCTCGCTCGAGGTGGTGGTGTATTGCAACAAGGTTTTGCGGTTGGGGTGCACGATGTCGGCGGCACCAAAGGCGGCCAAGGTGGCTTCGTGAAAACCACACAGGATGAGTTTTTTCTTACCCGGGTAGGTGTTGATGTCACCCACCGCAAAAATGCCGGGCACCGAGGTGGCAAAGTTTTCGGTGTTCACCACCAATTGCTTGCGCGCCATCTCTAGGCCCCAATGAGCCACGGGCCCGAGCTTGGGTGACAGGCCCCAGCACATCACCAACTGTTGCGCGGTCTGCTCCAGGGTCTCACCTTCGGGGGTGGCCACCTGCACCGATTGCAAGTGTTGGTTGGCGCTTTGCAAGGCGGTGATCTGCCCAATTTGCAACTGCAAGCGGCCAGCGGCCACGGCTTCGCGCATGGCACTCAGCGCTTGAGGTTCGGCTTGAAACACATCGCGGCGGTGGATCAGGGTGACGCTTGCAGGGGCGTGGTCGGTGGCCTGGCTCAGTTGCACGGCCGCATCCACGGCTTGGGCTTCTCCACCCAGCACCCACACATGCTGGTCTGCCAACGGCGTGGTCTCGCTCAGGTGGTAGTGGATGTGGCGACCTTCCAGCTCAGCAGCACCCTCCAGGTTGAGCTTGCGCGGTTGGAACGCACCCACACCCGCCGCAATGAACAAGGTTTTGCACACAAAGTGTTGCTGTGCCGAGGTGTACACGTCGATGCGGCCATCGGGCCGTTGCGCCACTTGGCTGACTTCTTGGTGCAGGTGGAAGTGGGGGGCAAAGGGGCGGATTTGCTGTTGCAAACGCTCGACCAGTTCGCGCCCGGTGCAAAACGGCAAGCCCGGGATGTCGTAAATCGGTTTGTCTGCGTACAGCTCAGCGCACTGGCCGCCTACGTAGGGCAGTGCGTCGATGAGGTGGCAGCGGATGTCTTGCAGCCCCAGCTGAAAGGCTTGAAAGAGGCCGACGGGGCCGGCACCCACAATGACGGCGTCGGTCTCGATCATGGGGGTGTCAATCAGCGTTGCAACTCGGCCAGCTTGCCGGTGCGGTCTTTCCAGTCGTCGGCGTCAGGCAGAGGTGCCTTGCGCTTGGTGATGCTGGGCCAGCCGATTTGTGACAGCTCGGCATTGAGTTTTGTCATGTGCTGTTGACCATCGGGCACGTCTTCTTCGGCGTAGATGGCATTGACGGGGCACTCAGGAATGCACACCGCGCAGTCGATGCACTCATCGGGGTCGATGGTCAAGAAATTGGGGCCTTCGCGGAAGCAGTCGACAGGACAAACGTCCACACAGTCGGTGTACTTACAACGGATACAAGATTCGGTGACAACGTGCGTCATGACAATTCAATCGGTAAAGAGGTAGGCACTCAAAGGCGAGGGCCTGAGCGCTGAAGCCTTTGATTTTAAACGGTTCAGTTCACCAGCACGGCGCCTGAGGTTTTATGGCTGGCGGTGTCCACCAAGACCAAGGCACCCAAGATGCGTGACTGGGCAAAGGGCAGGGTCACCAAAGGCTCTTGCAGGGCCAAGGTCACGTGGCCAATGCTGTTGGGTGCCAGCTCGGTGGCCTCTTCTTCTGCCAGGGTGTTCACATCCAGGCGGTGCACCACGCGCTGCACTTTGGCCTTGACCCAACGGTGGCCATGCAGCGCCCAATACACACGACCGGCCACCAAAGGCTCGTCATCCATCCAGGCGATGGTGGTGTTGAGTTGGCGCTGGGCTTCGGGAGCATGCTCAGCCGACAGCAACCAGTCACCGCGTGACACATCCACTTCGCGGTCCAGCACGATGCCCGCACTGTGACCTGCGGCTTTGTTTTGCGGCTCGCGGGTGGCAGACAGAACTTGCGACACCACAGCGGTTTGGCCGCTGGGGAAGACTTTGACCGTGTCGCCAGGTGCCACGCTGCCGGTGGCCACACGGCCCCAGAACACGCGTCGACCTTGGGTCGTCACGTTGGAGTCGTGGAACTTTTCCACCCATTGCACAGGGAAGCTGAAAGCCACCTCGGTTTCAGCGGGGGTGACGGGCAAGCCTTCCAAAATGCTCAACAGGCTGGGGCCGTTGTAGCCGCACCAATCGGCTTGCGAGTCCACCACATTCCAGCCTTTGAGGGCCGAGACGGGCACCAAGGCCGTGATGGTGATGCCTGCGGCCTGGGCGAACTGCTTGAGCGCTGCGGCAATGTGCTGGTAGGCCAAGGTGGCGTCTTCTACCGCATCGAGTTTGTTGATGGCAAACACCACCGAGGGCACGCGCAGCAGGTTGACCAGCAATGAGTGACGACGGGTTTGTGGCAACAACTCCAACTCGGCATTGCGCCAGTCGAGTTTGGTGGCGTCGACCAACACCACCGCAGCATCGGCGCTGGAGGCTGCAGTCACCATGTTGCGGGTGTACTGCTCGTGACCGGGAGCGTCGCCGATGATGAACTTGCGGTGTTCGGTGTTGAAGTAGCGGTAGGCCACGTCGATGGTGATGCCTTGTTCACGTTCCGCACTCAGACCATCGGTTAAGAGGGCGAGGTCGGTTTCACCGGCACGCTGCACGCCTGCCAAGTGGTCTTGCAGCACGGCCTTTGTATCCACCAACAAGCGGCCAATCAAGGTGCTTTTGCCGTCGTCCACCGACCCGCAGGTGATGAATTTGAGGGCCGAAAAATGTGTGTCGTTGCTCATTAGAAATACCCGTCTTTTTTGCGCTTTTCCATTGAAGCGTCTGAAGTTTTGTCGTCCATGCGTGTCGCGCCGCGCTCGCTGACGTCAGCGGCCAAGGTTTCGATCACGATTTGCTCTGGCGTGGCGGCCGTGCTCTCCACCGGGCAGGTGCAGGTGATGTCGCCCACGGTGCGAAAACGCACATCGCGCACTTGCACTTGCTCGCCGTCTTTGGGCGGGGTGAGTTCGGTCACGGGCACCAGCAGGCCACGGCGGTCGACCACCTCGCGCTTGTGGGTGTAGTAGATCGAGGGCAGGGCGATTTTTTCGCGGGCGATGTATTGCCACACATCGAGTTCGGTCCAGTTGGAGATGGGGAATACGCGAAAGTGTTCGCCAGGCTGCAAGCGGGTGTTGAACAAGGTCCACAACTCAGGCCGTTGCGCCTTGGGTTGCCACTGGCCAAAGCTGTCACGGTGGCTGAAGATGCGCTCTTTGGCGCGGGCTTTTTCTTCGTCGCGGCGCGCACCACCAATCAGCGCGTCAAAGCGGAATTCTTCAATCGCTTCGAGCAAGGTGACCGACTGGTGCACGTTGCGGCTCTCACCTGGGTGGGCCAGGCGCACGGTGCCACGCTTCATCGAGTCTTCCACGCTGCGCACGATCAGCTCGGCCCCGAGTTCTTGGGCGCGTGAGTCGCGGAAGTCGGTGACTTCTTGGAAGTTGTGCCCGGTGTCGATCATCAACAGCGGGTAGGGGATGCGGCCGCTACCGGAGGGGCTGGTTTTTCCTCCAAAGGCTTTCTCGGCGCACTTGAGCATGACGAGCGAATCTTTGCCACCCGAAAACAGCAAGGTGGGGCGCTCAAAAGCGGCGGCAACTTCACGCAAGATGAAGATGGTTTCCTCTTCCAGCGCATCGAGGTGGGCGTTGCTCAGGCTGTGCAACTCGTTGTGGGTTCTGGCGTTCATACAAACTCTCGGTGAATCTTGTTCGGTGTGCTTCAGTGGTGTGTGGGTTAAGACTTCACATGCAAGCCACACTCTTTGGCAGCCTCGTCCTCCCACCACCAACGACCGGCGCGGAAGTCTTCGCCCATGGCGATGGCGCGGGTGCAGGGTGCGCAGCCAATGCTGGGATAGAACTGGTCGTGCAACGGGTTGTAGTCCACTCCTTGGGTGGCGATGTAGTGCCACACGTCGCCCCAAGTCCACTGGGCCAAGGGGTTGAATTTGCTCAAGCCTTTGCTGGCCACTTCGCTGTCATCGCGCAGGGGCACGTCGGCGCGGGCATTGGATTGCTCTTTGCGCAGGCCCGTGATCCAGGCGCGTTGGCCTTGCAGGGCGCGTGCCAGAGGCTCCATCTTGCGAATGCCGCAGCATTCTTTGCGCAGCTCAATGCTTCGGTACATCGCGTCTTGACCATGTGTGCGTACAAAGGTCATGACCGACTCGTGCGCAGGCTTGTACACGTGGATGGGGGCATGCGAGTTGGCTTCAGTGCGCTCGAGCAAGGCCAAGGTTTCGGTGTGCAGCGCGCCGGTTTGCAATACAAACACAGGAATGTCCAGCCGCAAGCTGTTGATGAGGTGGGTGATGACCACGTCCTCAGCCCCCAGGCTGGAGGCTTGGGTGACAGGCGAAAACTCAGCAGCGGCTTGTTTCAGCAAGGCTTGTGTATCAGCCAGTTTGGCCGCGTAGTCGTCGCTGGCGCGGGCGTTCATCACGGTCGCTTTGGTGGCGCCTTGTGAAGAAAGAAGAGAGGAAGTGCTCATGGGGATGCGCGGCTCAGTGGGGTGCGGGGGTGTTGTGGGTGTGCCTCAATCGGCGTCAGCAAAATGCGGCGCGGCATGCACCGCATCGCCTTGGTAGAAGCCTTTGTAGTGGCCCAGCAAGGTGTGGCCATGCGCGGCGTCTTGGTCGGCACGCAGCACGGCGCTGGAAAAACCACTGCGTTGCATTTGCAGCAGTTGGTCAATCAGCACATCGCCGTGGGCGCGAATATCACCCTTGTAACCACGGCGGCGCAGCACAAACGCTTGGCTGAAAGCGCGGCCATCGGTGAACTTGGGGAAGTTCAAGTCAATGCGTGTCACGCCATCCAAGGGCACGCTGTGGGCATCGGCATCGTTGGCCAACACGAGGCCCGCCGTCTCGTCGGCATGGGCAGTGGAAGTAATGAGTTGCAGGGTCATGGGGTGTGCTCAACAGATCAGGCAGTGGCGCGCGCGGTGGCGTGACGGGCCGCATTGGCGGCGTTTTTGAAGGCATCAAAGCCCACGCGTTGCAGCGCATCGGTGAAGGTTTCGCCCGCTGTGCGTTGGTCTTTGTAGACCTCCAGCACGGCTTCAATCACGTCCACCACTTCATCGGCGGCAAACGATGGGCCGACCACCTTGCCAGCCTTGGCTGCACCGCTGAGGGTGGAGCCGTCCGAGCCACCCAAGGTGACTTGGTACCACTCTTGGCCATCTTTGTCGACGCCCAAGATGCCAATGTGGCCGCTGTGGTGGTGGCCGCATGAGTTGATGCAGCCGCTGATGTGCAGGTCAATCTCGCCCAGGTCAAACAACTCGTCGAGGTCTTGGTAACGCTCTGTGATGGCGGCTGCAATGGGCAGCGAACGGGCGTTGGCTAACGCGCAGTAGTCGCCACCGGGGCAAGCAATCATGTCGCTGAGCAAGTGGATGTTGGGGCGGGCAAAGCCTGCCTTGCGCGCTTCGCGCCACAACTCGGGCAGCTGGTCGCAACCCACCCAAGGCAGCAGCAGGTTTTGGTCGTGCGTGACGCGCACTTCACCGGCGCTGTATTTGTCGGCCAAGTCTGCGGCCAGCTTGAGTTGGTCTGCCGTAGCGTCGCCAGGGGCTTGGCCCAAGCGCTTGAACGACAGGGTCACGGCGCGCATGTCCGGGTTTTTGTGGGCGGCCACATTGCGCTCGATCCAGCGACCAAATTCCACATCGTCTTCGGCGGCTGCTTTCAAGATGCGGGCAATGCGCGCTTCGGCGTCCGAGGCACTGCACTGTGTCAACACCGGTGCGACAAAGCAGGCGCTGACGCGGTCCAACTCGGCTTGGGGAATGGTGTGGTGCGCGCCGTTGGCCAAGATGCGCTGGTACTCGGCCTCCACCTCGTCAAAGTAACGCTGGCCTTCGGCTTTGACCAAAATTTTGATGCGGGCTTTGTAGATGTTGTCACGACGGCCCCAGCCGTTGTAGACACGCACCACGGCTTCGAGGTAGTTGATGATTTGGTTCCAGGGCAAGAAGGCACGAATTTCGGTGCCAATCACCGGCGTGCGGCCCATGCCGCCACCCACGAACACCTGAAAACCCACCTCGCCTTTGGCGTTGCGCAGCACGCGCAGGCCAATGTCGTGCCAAGCAATGGCAGCACGGTCTTCGATGGCGCCCGTGATGGCGATCTTGAACTTGCGTGGCAGGTAGGCGAACTCGGGGTGCAAGGTGCTCCATTGGCGCAGCACTTCGGCGTAAGGGCGTGGGTCCACCGCTTCGTCCACCGCAATGCCGGCGCGCTCGTCGCTGGTGATGTTGCGAATGCAGTTGCCGCTGGTTTGAATGCCGTGCAGGTTGACGCTCGCCAAGAGCTCCATCACATCGGCACTTTTCTCCAGCGGAATCCAGTTGAACTGCACGTTCTGGCGGGTGGTGAAGTGGGCGTAGTGCGTGGTCAGCCTCGGGGCGGCAATGTGCCCAATCTTGTCTTGCGTGGCTTGTGCCTGAGCCAGCAGTTCAGGCGAGGGGGCGTCATAGTCGCGGGCGATGGTGGCCAGCACGCGCAACTGGGCGCTGTTGAGTTCACCGTATGGCACGGCCACGCGCAGCATGGGCGCGTAGCGCTGGATGTACCAGCCGTTTTGCAAACGCAGCGGGCGAAACTCGTCGTCGCCCAAGGTGCCGGCCAGGTTGCGGGTGAGTTGGTCGCGGTACTGCGCAGCGCGTGCTTGGACAAACTCTCGGTCAAATTCGGTGTATTGGTACATCTTGAAAAATCAGGCTAAAACCAGTTTGCTGCCGGCCCAGGCCAGCAACACAGAAAGAATCGAACGGATCACGCGCTCGGGTGTTTTGTGCACCAGACGCGAACCGACCCAAATGCCGGGCAAAGAACCCGCCAGCAACAGCGACAGCAGCGACCAGTCCACAGACCCCAGTGAGGCGTGGCCCAAGCCTGCCATCAAGGTCAAAGGCACGGCGTAGGCAATGTCTGCCGCGATGATGCGCGACAGGGGCAGTTGCGGGTACAGGATCATCAGCACCGTCACGCCAATGGCCCCAGCCCCCACCGAGGTGAGCGTGACCAAGGTGCCAATCACCGCACCAAACAACACGGGCAAGGCCCAGTGACGTGGCAGGGTGGCTTCAGACAAATTGAGTTCTGCAACGCTGGCGGGTGCCTGCTTGCCGCGAATGGCTTTGTAGAGCATGGCGCAGGCGGTCAACAGCAGCGCGACGCCGAGTGTAAAGGTCATCACATGTTGCACCGCTGGGTCAGACGGCCCCACGGTGTGTAACACCCACAAGGTCAAGCCCGACGCCGGCAAGCTGCCCGCGCACAGCGACAACACCACACGCCAAGGTACCAAGCGCTGACGCGCCATGCTGAGTGTTCCGCCCGCCTTGGTGAAAGCGGCAAACAGCAAGTCGGTGCCCACGGCCAGGTAAGGCTTGACGCCAAAGAAAAAGATCAGCAACGGTGTCATCAGCGAGCCGCCGCCCACCCCCGTCAAACCGACGATCACACCGACAAAAAAGCCAGCAAACACAAAGCCAAAATCTTGCATGGCCGGGACTGTAATCGCCCCTTAGGTCAAATCAAACGATTTGTTTGTTGGGCATATATGCCTATGCGGCATAAAGGACTGGGCAAGGCGGTCGAACTCGTTAGGTTCAACGATGGGCCTCACTTTGAGATAGGTAAAAGTTTGATGTGAACTTTGCCTTTAGCCAGTGTGATCATCGCTCCCTGGTTGATTTCATCCTTGGCTATTGAAAGCACGTTGATGATGAGAGGGGCAAGATGTTCCGCCTTTTGCCCTTCCATGCGAATGCGCAATACGGATGGGCCGATGGCCTCTGACACCGCCAGATGGGCATGGAAGTCTGCGTCCAGAGTCACCACCATGCGCTGCTCCTTTTGCGCTAGGGCAATGATTGCGATGTCTTGCGCCTTGGACATGCCGCGTTCACTGACATGTTGAACGTCCCAGCCAATTTCACGTAAAAGAGTTGCTAAGGTTCGCGGCAAACCTTGATCAAGCAGAATTTTGATCATGCAACTTCGATAGGAATGACTCGGTCATCGAGGTTGCAGGCAGCAAAGTCCAATGCCTGAAGAATGTCATCGGCTTCGAGCTCTGGGTATTCACGGTGTAACTCGCTCCGGTCGGGGTACAAAGCCACGGCCTCAAGCACTCGTTTGACGGTCAAACGCATGCCTCGTATGCAGGGCTGCCCGTTGATGACTGCGGGGTTAACGGTGATGCGGTCAAAGCGATTCATGTTCTGATCTTTCTTGTAAAAATTACCGAGTGATCACGCAAGCCAATATGAATTATGACCTAGCCGCAAAGTTCGCCCGGCTGGTAAATCACACACACCGGCCCCCCGCCCGCAGGCCCTTGGTGTTCTGCACCGCCTGATACGTAAAGTGCGGTTTGCCCGGTCAGGCTGGCCAGCACACCGCCCACGGCGGCCCGCGCATGGCGGGTGGCGTTGATGTCAGAGTCGTCGAGCATGGTGTGACGCGTGCCGCGAATTTTGCCGCTGGGTGCAGCTTCGGCTTTGGCCAGCAGGTTGACCAGTTGCGTGGGTTCGGCCCCCGTGGTGTCAGACGTGTTCAGCAAACCGCAGGCGTGCAGCATCTGAGTCACCGAGCGAGCGTCGATGGCGTCTTGCATCACGGTGTGGGCGATGGCCAAGTTGGATTGGCCCGCGCGTGACATGCCCAGCACCACCACCACGTTGTTCTCCAGCTCAATGCCCGAAGAGGCCGAGGCCGTGGACGAATACAGCGACATGTCGCGCATCACGGCTTCGTCGCTGAGTTGTGTTGGCGTGATCTCACCCAGGGCCAGCGCAACGCCCAGGGCCGAGGCCGCGCGTGAATAGCCCATCGACTCGTAGGTGTCATGGGTGACCGTGTCGTGGCCTTGTTGTTGTGCGGCGCGAATTTTGTCCATGGTCAACAGGGGGCATTTGATTTGCACAAAGTGCACATCGGCTGCTTGTTCAATCTGCGCTTCTTGCATGGCGGCTTTGACCGCTTGCGCGGTGGCCTGGATTTGGGCCATGCGCCCCATCTCCCATGGTGCAAAGTCACGGGTTTGGGCCACGCCCACCACCAAGCGGGGGGTGGGTGAGGGCGCTTGTGCGCCCACCCATTGGCGTGAGAAAACAGTGAAGTGCGGCGACAGCACGCCTTCGGTGCCGCCAGACATCACCAAGGCCACGCGCTGGTGGGCTTCTTCAGGACTGCACCCCAGATGTGGTGCCAGCCAATGGCACCAAGCCATGCTGGCAAAGTCGCGCGTGTGGTCGTTGACGCAGCCGTTGCCTTCGGTCTTGCCCATCACCGCGACGATGTGGCGCGGGTCCAGCAAGCCCTGGTCAACCAATTGCTGCACGCCCGACAGATCGGACGGGCCTTGGCACAGCACGCGCTGCACAGTGACGATTTGTTGTGGCATGTGAGGTTTCTCCGATATCAAGCTTTGTGTATATGGGCTCTGGGTTTTTGCAGCTGTTTCTGCAAGGCTTCGACCCAGACGTTGGTGATGACTTCGAGTTGCCGCCCGCGCAAACGCGCCAGCACCAGCTCGCCACTGGGAAAACCACGTTCTGCAATGTCGCGCACGGCCAACTGGCCGCCTTCGTCTTGCGAGCCGATTTCGAACTGAAAGCTCACCATCTGGTTGTGGTGCAAGCAGCCACGCAAAAATTCAAAGCTGTTGCTGGTGATGACGGGTGCCAGCGTCAAGCTGCTGCGCTTGAGGTAGCGCTGCAACAGGCGTCTAGCACCAAAATCCGCGTCGGGTAGGACCACGGGGTAATTGAAGGCATCGCGCAGACGCACTTCGCGTTGACTGGCCAAGGGATGGCTGCGGTGCAGCATCAGCTTCAAGGGCTGGGGCAACACCAGCAGACGTTCGATGTCTGCTTCATCGGGCAGGTTCAACACCAAGGCCAAATCGGCTTGGTAGTTGCGTAAGGCGTTGAGGGCTTGCACATGGTCCAACACCAGCACATGGAATTCGACCATGGGATGGGTCTGTTGAAACAAAGCAATGGCACGCGGCAAAAAGCTCACCGCCACGCCTTGGCTGACCAACAAGCGAATCTGCCCCCGTCGAAGCCCCTTGAGTTCTTCAATGTGCGAACGGGTTTGGTCCAAAGCCGATCGGTGGCTGCGGATGTAGTTGATGAACAGCTCGCCCGCAGCGGTGAGCCGCATGCCGTGCGGCAGTCTCTCGAAGATGGGGGTGCCCAGCTCTTCTTCAAAGTCGAGCAAGCGCCGGTTCACGCTGGAGGCCACCACATGCAAACGTTCGGCCGCTTGCCGGATCGAGCCAGCACGGGCAATCTCGTCGATGTAGTTCAAAAAGCGCAAGTGGTTCATGGCAGGTGTGGGCTTGGGTTGTTGTGTCATGCAATAACAAGGCCATGTGCGTTGCTTTTTAAGCACCGGGTAAGACGTTAAAAAACATTTATAGGCAACGTCTTCTGGCACGTCACGTGCGTACACACAGGGCATGAAACGCACCAACGCCTCCACAACCCAGGCCTCGCCGCCCAGTGCCAGCACCTCCTATGGACCCTCCGCCTTGCATCGGTGGGATGTCAACGCCGAGCGCGTCAGCTTTGTTCGTCCACAGCTGCGCGCTAAAAGCGTGCGCTTAGACGCACAGCCACAGTGCATTGAGATCGATGTGGTGCGAACCGTGTTGATCGTGGTGGACATGCAAAACGACTTTTGCCATCCCAAAGGTTGGTTTGGTCAAAGGGGCTTGAGCCTGAAAGCGCTGCATCGCCCGGTGGCCCCGCTCAACGCGCTGCTGGGGCCGTGGCGCGAAGCAGGCGGCAAGGTGTTGTGGCTGAACTGGGGCGTACGCCCCGACCGCCTGAACCTCGGCCCCACCATGCAGTTCAAAGCCAAGCGCACACCAGACGGTGTGGGCTATGCCGAACATTCACCCGAAGACCATGGGCCTTCGTTGGTGCCCGGCACCTGGGGGGCCGCAGTGATTGATGCCTTGCCCGTGTTGCCCGAAGACATGGTGGTGTTCAAACACCGCTTGTCGGGGTTTTGGGATTCCGAACTCGACAGCGTGCTGCGCTTGCAAGGGGCCACCACCTTGCTGTTTGCTGGCGTCAACACCGACCGCTGTGTGTTCTCGACCTTGCAAGACGCCAATTTTTTGGGCTACGACTGCGTGTTGCTCGAAGACGTGTGCAGCACCGTCTCGCCCAGCTATGTGAGCCGCGCCATTCTTTACGTGGTCCAACAGCTGCATGGCTTTGTCTCCAATACCACCACCTTGCTGGAAGGGTTGGCCAAGCTCAAGCCTTCTTCTGCCTCGGCCAAATCTAAACGCCGTAAATCTGTCTGACTTTTAACCTGAAGGAGTTGTTGATGACTTTGACTTTCAAACCCAAATTGGCCACCGTGCTGTCGGGCCTGCTGGCTGTGATGGCCCTGAGCGTGACGCCTGCGGCCTTGGCGCAAACCAAAATTAAGATGGTGCTCAACTGGAAGTACCAAGGCCCACAAGCCTGGTTTTTTTTGGCGCAAGACAAAGGCTATTTCAAAGCCGAAGGTTTGGATGTGGAGATCGACCAAGGCGAGGGCTCGTCTGCGCCAGTGGCCAAGATCGCTGCCGGTGCCTACAACGCAGGCTTTGGCGACATGAATGCTTTGATCGACTTTGCTGCCAAGCGTCCCGCCGAAGCCCCAGTGGCCGTTTACATGATTTACAACACGCCGCCTTTCACCATCGCGGTCAAAAAAGACAGCCCCATCAAAACGCCGAAAGACTTTGAGGGCAAGAACATTGGTGGTCCTGCCAACGACGGCGCTTTGAAGTTGTTCCCCGCCTTGGCCAAAGCCGCTAAGTTTGATGCGAGCAAAGTCACCATTTCCAACATGGCGCCCAACCTGCGCGAACAAATGCTGGTGCGTGGTCAGGTAGACGGTATTTTTGGCTACATCAACACCATTTGGTTCAGTGCCAAGTTGGTCGGCTTAGACCCCGACAAAGACCTGCGCTTCATCAACTACGGCAACCACGGCATTGACCTGTACTCCAACGCGATTCTGTTCTCTCGCGGTTTTGTGCGCGACAACCCCAAGGCCGTGCAAGGCTTTGTCAAAGCGCTCAACCGCGCCATCAAAGAGGTGGTGGCCAACCCTGAAGCGGGCATGGATGCGCTGATGGCCCGTGAGCCTTTGCTCAAGCGTGATCTAGAGAAAGAACGTTTGATGGCCACCATCAAAGAAGAGATGAACCACCCCGAGATCGCACGCATCGGCTTGGGTGACATCGACACCGAGCGCATGAAGCGTTCGATTGGCGTGGTGGTCGAGGCCAACCAACTGCCCCGCACGCCCACGGTGGAAGAGGTGTTTGACCGCCGCTACCTGCCAGCACGTGCTGACTTGATCAGCAAATTCTGAAAGCACGCGATGGATTTGCAACTCAAGAACAAGGTGACCGTGATCACCGGGCCCGCCAAGGGCATGGGCCGTGCCATCAGTTTGGCGTTTGCCAAAGAGGGCGCACAGCTGGTCTTGGCGGGGCGAGACCTCGCCGCCATCGAGCCCGTGGCACAAGAGGCCCGTGCGCTCGGTGTGGCCGTGCACGTGGAGCCCTGCGACATGACCGACTCCGCGCAAACCGAAGCCTTGGCCCAACAGACCTTGGCTGCGTTGGGTCGCATCGACATCTTGGTCAACGTGGCCGGTGGCTCAGGGCCCATTGGCAAGACCGGTTGGGAAACCAGCACCGATGAGTTCAACCAAATTGTGGCGCTCAACATGACCGGCTGCTTCAACACCATGCACGCGGTGTTGCCCAGCATGGTGGCGCAGCGCTACGGCAAAGTGGTCAATGTGGGCGGCACCTTTGGCATGCGAGGGCGCGCTGGTCGCATGGCCTATTCGGCCTCGAAGTGGGGCTTGCGTGGCATCACCAAAAGCTTTGCGCTGGAAGCTGGGCCGCACAACATCAACGTCAACTGCGTGGCGCCCGGCATGGTGGATGGCCCGCGTTTTCGCGACAAGGTGTGCGCCAACATGGCCGACAAACTGGGCATCAGCCTGGAAGAGGCCATGACGCGCCATGCCGCTGACTACGCCATGAAGCGTGTGTCGACCGACGAAGACATTGCGCATGCGTGTCTGTTTTTAGCCAGTGACTTGGCCCGTCAGATCACCGGCGTGGACTTGCCGGTCGATGGCGGCTGGGCCATGTTGTGAGGAGATGCCATGAGCTTGAGACCCGACGTTGACCTGGTGATCCGTGGTGCCAAAGTGGTGTCACCTGACCACATCTTCGAAGCCTCGGTGGCGATTGCCGGTGAGCACATCGTGGCTGTGGGCCACGACGACACCATGCCGCCTGCACGCCAAGAGCTGTCGGCCAAGGGCTTGTACCTGCTGCCCGGTGCCATCGACAGCCATGTGCACTTTCGCGACCCCGGCTACCCCAACAAAGAAACCTGGAAGAGCGGTTCTGCGGCGGCTGCCTGCGGCGGCGTGACCACCGTGTTTGAGATGCCCAACACCAAACCGGCCACCGGCACGGTAGAAGCGCTCAACCTCAAGCTCAAAGCCGCCGAGTCGTCGTATGTGGACTTTGGCATCCACGGCTTGCTGGGTGACGACACCCTGGACCGTTTGGACGAATTGCTCGAAGCCGGTGTCACCAGCTTCAAGGCCTTTGTGGGCAACACCTTTGGCAATTTGCCTGCACCCACCGATGGCGCATTGCTGGAGGGGTTTGAAAAACTCGCACCCTTGGGCATTCGCACGGTGGTGCATGCCGAGAACTCGTCCATCATGGCGCGCCGACAAGACCACTTGGTCAAGGCCGGGCGCATTGACGCGCTGGCCCATTTGGCCGCACGCCCGGCGGTGTGTGAAATCGAAGCCATTGGCCGCGTGTTGACGCTGGCCGAATGGACCGGCGCACGCCTGCACATTGCGCACCACAGTGCTGCTGATTCGCTGTATTTGTTGCGCGACGCCAAACGTCGCGGGGTGGATGTGACGGTGGAAACCTGCCCGCAATATTTGTTGCTCAACACCCAAGACATGCTGCGCTTGGGCGGCATCTTGCGGCTCAATCCCCCCATTCGCGAGCAGCGCCACAACCAGCCGCTGTGGGACGCCTTGATGGAAGGCGTGATCGACATGATTGCCACCGACCACGCACCCCACACGCCCGAAGAAAAAACCCGGCCCAACATTTGGGACTGCGACTGCGGTTTTCCGGGTGTGGAAACCCAAATGCCTTTGATGCTGACCGAGGTCAACCGCCAGCGTGCCAGCTTGATGGACTATGTGCGCTGGAGCTCGGTCAACCCCGCCAAGGCTTGGGGCTTGTACGGCACCAAGGGCGTCATTGCAGCGGGTGCGCATGCCGACATCGCTGTGGTCGACATGGACCGCACGGGCGTGCTCTCGCAAGGCAAGTTGCAAAGCATCAGCAAAATTTCGCCATGGAACGGACGTGCGGTGCAGGGCTATCCCTTGCACACCCTGGTGCGTGGCCGCTTTGTGATGCGCGATGGTCACTTGGTGAGCGAGGCGGCGGGTTGGGGCAAATCGGTCAAGAGCGTGCAACGCATGCCCAAGCCGCAGCCTAAAAACACCGAGCATTACACCCAAGCCATCCTCACCACGCCCGAGGGCTTGCCCACCAATGCTTTGCCAACGGGGACCTGAGATGTCGCTGATTCAACTCTCCGATGTGAGCTTGCAATACGGTGCCGGCACCGTGGCGCTGGACCACACCGACTTGCACATTCAGCCTTCCGAGTTCGTGGCTCTGGTGGGGCCCAGCGGTTGCGGCAAATCCACGATTTTGAAATTGGTCGCGGGTTTGTTGGCCCCGAGTTCTGGCGGTGTGATCGTGGGCGGGCGCGAGGTGGGTGTGCTGGGGCGCAGTGGCCAAGCGGCCAGCGGGGTGCGCATTGGCATGGCGTTTCAAAACCCCACCATGCTGCCTTGGCTGACGATTCGCGAGAACGTGTTGATCCCCTTGAAGATCGTGCAGCCGTTTCGCCAAGACTATGCCAAGAAGAAACACACCGAGTTCGCTGAGCGCGCCGATGCACTGCTGGCGCAAGTGGGCTTGAAAGGCTTTGGCGACAAGCGGCCTTGGCAGTTATCGGGGGGCATGTTGCAGCGCGCCTCGCTGTGCCGTGCGCTCATCCATGAGCCACAACTGCTCTTGCTGGACGAGCCCTTTGGTGCCCTTGATCAGTTCACCCGCGAAGAGCTGTGGTCGATCATGCAAAACCTGTGGATGACCCACCAGCCCACCGTGTTGTTGGTGACCCACGACCTGCGTGAGGCCGCCTATTTGGCCACCCGCATTTGTGTGATGACCTCGCGCCCGGGCCGCATTTTGCAAGACAGCCCGGTGCCCTTTGAGCGCCCAAGAACACTAGAAAAAAGCTACTCACCCGAGTTCGCCAGCCTGGTGCAACAACTGCGCATGTGCATTGCCCAAGCCCGCACCGAAGACGACCCATCCGCCCACCCCGCGACTTCGGCCAAGGCCTCTACCCCTGAAAGCGTGTCATGAGCCAGTTGTCTAAAAACATCCAACACAACGTGCTGTCAGCGTTTGTGCTGATTGGTTTTTTTGTGCTTTGGGAAATGGCCTGTGTGGCCTTGGGTGTTTCCGATTTGGTCTTGCCCAAACCCAGTCAAATTGCGGTGGTGCTATGGCAAAAAATGCCGCTGTTGTGGCCGCATACCGTGCAGACCCTGTACACCACCGTGGTCGGCTTTGCCATCGGCGTGTTGGTGGGCGTGCTGTTGGGCGCGGTGATTGGCTCGTCCAAGCTGGCGTATGACGTGGCCTATCCGCTGTTGGTGGGGTTTTCCAGCATCCCGAAGGTGGCGGTGGTGCCGATTTTTGTGGTCTGGTTTGGCTCGGGCACGGTGCCCGCCATCTTGACCTCGGCGGTGATCTGCATCTTTCCTGTGGTGGTGAACGTGGCCACGGGTCTGGCCACCACCGAGCCCGAGCTGGAAGACGTGTTTCGGGTGCTCGGTGCGTCCAAGCTCGACATCTTGTGGAACGTGGGTTTGCCACGCGCGCTGCCGTATTTGTTTGCCTCACTCAAGATCGCCATCACCTTGGCGTTTGTCGGCACCGTCTTGTCTGAGACCGTGGCGGCCAACAAAGGCATTGGCAACGTGATGATCATTGCCAGTGGCAACTTTGATGTGCCGATGGTGTTTGCGGGCTTGTTCATCCTGGCGGTGTTGGGCATCGCCTTGTACGCCGTGTCGGCATTTTTTGAACTGCGCATGACCGGTTGGACCCAGCGCAAAAATGATTTTTCTTTGAGTTGAAAGCGTCTATGCCGCACCAAGCCTTGCGCAGTATTGCCGTGTTTTGTGGTTCCAATTTTGGGTTTTCTGATGCCTACCGCGAAGCCGCGGTGAGTCTGGGCCAAGAGATCGCCCAACGTGGCTTGATCTTGGTTTACGGCGGCACCAACAAAGGCTTGATGGGGGTATTGGCCGACACCGTGCTGGAATGTGGGGGCTCGGTCTCGGGTGTGATCAACCGGCGTTTGTTTGAACGTGGCCATTTGCACCCGCACCTGACTCACCACGACGTGGTGGACAACATGCGCGAGCGCAAAGCGCGCATGGCCAGTTTGGCCGACGCCTTCGTGGCTTTGCCCGGCGGTTTGGGCACTTTGGAAGAGTTGTTTGAAGCGGCGACCTTGACCCAATTGGGCGATCACCACAAAGCTTGTGGCGCACTGAATGTCCGTGGTTTTTTTGACCCAATGATGGCCATGCTCAACCTGGCGGTGCAAGAAGGTTTCATGAAGGCCGAGCACCGCGATATGTTGGTGTTAGACGCTCAGCCAGGTGAGTTGCTGGATCGACTGACCACTTGGAAAGCACCCAACGTGACCAAATGGATTGACCAACCGCAGGCCTGAACAGGTCTTGCGATCACACACACCAAGGCCTTATCCATGATTGAAAAAATTCGCATCACTGCCGCTGGCTTTACTTTTGTGGCGCACACCCATCCCGATGCGCCGCAGACCGTGGCGGCTTTTAAAAAATTGCTGCCCTACAAACAGCAACTCATCCATGTGCGTTGGAGTGGTGAGGGCGTGTGGGTGCCGCTGGGCGACTGGTCGCCCGGTCTCGCTTATGAGAACCACACCAGCCACCCCTCAGTGGGCGACATCTTGTTTTATCCCGGGGGCTACAGCGAGACCGAAATCATCTTGGCTTATGGGGGATGCAGCTTTTCCAGCAAGATGGGGCAACTGGCGGGCAACCACTTTTTGACAGTGGTGGAAGGGCGCGAGCACTTGGCGGCCATGGGCAAAAAAATTCTCTGGCAGGGTGCACAAGACGTGTTGTTTGAAGTCATAGATTGAGTCACTGAGCCATGCTGTTGATGGAATGAACGTGGCGACTTGTGAGCAACGGATGGATTCTTCCGGATGAATGACTAGTCTAATAAACTGGTCTACAATCTTGTTTCATCCGAACCCACTGAATATCAGCCATTCACTATGCCCATTCAATCTGTTGGCTCTTACGAAGCAAAAACCCACCTCCCTCGATTGCTCCGCGAGGTGCAAGCTGGCAAGGTGTTTGAGATTTCTGTTCGCGGTCAGGTGGTCGCTCGTCTCGCGCCCGCCACCTTTGACGGTCAATCTCAAGCTGCCGTGGCCAAGATGCGTGAGTTCATGCAGGCGCAACAGGCCAGTGGTGCGGGTGCCGGACTGGACTTGCGAGAGCTGATTGATGAGGGCCGCGCATGAGTTTGGTGTTAGACAACTCCGTGGCCATGCTATGGCTGTTGCCCCAATCAAATCCGGCTGGCCTTGGCCTGGCAGAGCAAGTCTTGGTGATGTTGCAAAGAGGTGGTGCCAGTGTTCCGTCTCTGTGGCCGCTAGAAGCCGCAAACGTGATCGCGAAGAGCCAGCGACTTGGAAAAATTACCCAAGCGCAAGCATCGGCTTTCGTTTCTTTATTGGATGAATTGAGCATCAGCATCGACGGGAGCACAGCGCAAAGTGCGCTGCACGCGACGCTTGATTTGGCGCGGCAGTTTCGTCTGACAGCTTATGACGCTGCTTATCTGGAGTTGGCTTTGCGCAAAAACCTGCCTTTGGCCACGTTGGATGAGCAACTGCAATCAGCAGCCCGTCAAGCAGGGGTCACATTGATTGCTTGACCCTCAAAGCTTCACGCCCGCCCCTTTGACCGCCGGTGCCAAGGTTTCCACCTGATCCCGCACATAGACGGTGAAGCTGGCGGTTGAGCTTGGGGTGAGGGTGATGCCCAGGTCGAGCATGCGTTTTTTGATGTCTGCTTGCGTCATGATTTCGTTGCAGGCGTCGTGGATGCGTGCCACCACATCGGTGGGCATTTTGGCGGGGCCAGACACGCCAAAGAAGTTGTCCAGCACGAGCTTGCGGTAGTTGCCCAGCTCGGTGATGCTGGGCACATCGGGCACCAGTGGCGAGCGCTTGGCCGAGGTCACGGCCAGAGGCACCAACTGCCCGGTTTTGAAGTACGGCACGTAAGCGGTCAACACATCCATGCCCACGGGGATGACGCCCGAAATCAAGTCAGTGGTCATGGGTGCACCACCACGGTAAGGCACGTGCACCATGTTGAGGCCCAACTCTTTCTTCATCAACTCGCCGTAGATGTGGCCAATGGATGCGGGGCCGCCAGAACCAAAATCGAGTCGGCCTTCTTTGCGAGCGAAAGCTTGCAAGTCATTCATGCTGCGAATGCCCGATGCCGGGTTGGCCATCACCACGCAAGGCGCCGCACCAATCGAGGCGATGTGGGTGAAAGCTTCCACCGGGTCATAGGGTTGTTTTTCCAACGCGAATGGCCCAATGGAAATGGGTGTGGAGTTGGAGAGCATCAGCACATAGCCATCAGCGGGAGACTGCGCCACATAGCTGCCACCCACGCTGCCTCCGGCGCCAGGGCGGTTGTCCACCACCACGGGCTGACCTAACTTGATGCTCAGTTGTTCAGCCATCACGCGCGCCACGATGTCGCTGGCACCTCCCGGTGGAAAGGTCACCACCAACTTGATGGGTTTGTCGGGCCAGGCCGCATGTGCCGGCAGGGCCAAAACGGCCACGCTGGCAGTCAGTGCATGCAAGGCGTTGCGGCGTGTGATGCCAGCAGATGAACGGTGCGTGGACATAGGAACCTTTCAACGTGCACAGCACGTGGTTTTTGACAAGACACAACGGGGACTTCAACAGGGGTTTACATAGCAAAGAGTGTGCCGTAAAGCACCAACTTCTGGGTTAATCTTGATCATGCAAAGGAAACGTCACGATGAAGATCAGAATTTTGGGCGCAGGGCCTGCCGGTTTGTATTTCGCTGCCCTGATGAAGCAACTCGACCCGACGCACGACATTGAAATTTTTGAACGCAACCCGCGTGACGCCACCTGGGGTTTTGGCGTGGTGTTCTCAGACCGCGCACTGGATTTTTTACGCGCCGACGACGATGCGCTGTACCAATACCTCACGCCGCACCTGGAGAACTGGCCTGACATCACGGTGGTGCACAACGACACCACCATTCCGATTGCAGGCAACGGCTTTGCTTCGATTGGTCGCCTGGAGTTGTTGACATTGTTGTTTGACTACGTGGAGAAGCTGGGTGTCACCATCCATTTCGACACCGACATCACCAGCCTGGCGCAACTCGGCGAGGCCGATTTGGTGGTGGGGGCCAACGGCGCATTCTCTTGGTTGCGCACGGAAAACGAAGACAAGTTTGAAACCACCACCGATTGGCGGCCCAATAAATTCATTTGGTACGGCACGACCCAGCCCTTCAACAGCCTGACCCTGACGTTTCGCGAAACCGAGCACGGCGTGTTCTGTGCGCACCATTACCGCTACCGTCCTGACATGAGCACCTTCTTGGTGGAAGTCACGCACGACACCTGGGAGCGTGCGGGCTTTGCCGACATGAGCCCTGAAGACACCATCAAGCTGTGTGAGCAGGTGTTTGCCAAAGACTTGAAGCAGCACCCCATCATCAGCAACCACTCGCATTGGCGTAACTTTCCGGCTATCTGGAATGAACACTGGAGTTTTGACAACGTGGTCTTGATCGGCGACGCGCTGCGCACGGCGCATTTCTCGATTGGCTCGGGCACCCGTTTGGCGATGGAAGACGCGGTGTCTTTGTACAAAGCCTTCAAAGAGCTGGGCACCGATGTGCCCGCCGCCTTGGCGCGTTTTCAGGAAACACGTTTGCCCCCGATGAAAAAGATTTGGGACGCCGCCAACGTGAGCATCCGCTGGTACGAAGAGATGGACCAGTTGGTGCCTGCGCTCACCCCGGTGGAGTTTGCCTACAGTTACATGACGCGCACCGGCCGCGTCAGCCACGCCGAGATGATGCGGCGCGACCCTGCATTGGCCAGGGCCTACGAAGCCTTGCATCCCGAGGTGGCCTCATAAAGCACACAGCCACATCACACACAGACAGCACACAACAAAGAGGCAACGCATGGATGGATTCATTGGATGGCCGCAGGAACTTTCCCAGCGCTACAAACAACAAGGTGTGTGGGAAGGGCTGACCATTTCAGAAATGGTTGAGCGAAGCGCCCGCCAGCGGCCAGACCAAGTGGCCGTGACCCAGGCGGGACAAACGCTCACCTATGCCCAGTTGATAGACTGCTCCAAGCGTTTGGCGGTGGGCTTGCACCGTGCCGGCTTGCAAGCACAAGACCGTGTGGTCATGCAGTTGCCCAACTCGATGGAGTTCGTGGTGACCTACTTGGCCTTGAATTGGATCGGTGCCATTCCTGTGATGGCCTTGCGCGCCCACCGACATGCCGAGGTGCGCCACTTCATCCGCGCCTCCGGTGCCGTGGCCTACATCGTGCCTGCCGTGGTGGGGAACTTTGACTTTCGAACCATGGCGCAAGACGTAGCGCCAGAGTTTGGTGGCTTGAAGCATGTGTGGGTAGCAGGCGAGCCCTTGCCTGGGCAAGCTGCCTTGATGTCGCACTTGGCGCAAGACCTGTCGGCTGCCGAGGTGGACCAGGTGTTGCAAGGTGTGCGGCCCGATCCAGACCAAGTGGCCACCATGTTGTTGTCGGGTGGCACGACGTCGATGTCCAAACTGATTCCGCGCACCCACAACGACTATGTGCTCAACGCCAAGTTGTGCGGCGCGGCCACAGCCTTCAACCCAGACACACGTTTCATGGCCATCTTGCCTTTGGCGCACAACTACAACCTGGCGTCGCCGGGCATCCTGGCCACGTTTTATTACGGCGGCACGGTGGTGTTGTCGGAGGGCACCAGCAGTGAAGAAATTTTCCAACTCATCCAAGACTGGCGCGTCACCGTGGTGGCGGCGGTGGTGCCCTTGATCACCAATTGGTTGAATTCGGACCTGCACCAACAGTACGACCTGTCTTCTTTGCGCGTGGTGCAAAACGGCGGTGCGCGTTTGCCCACTGAGTTGCGCATTCGCTTGCGCGAGCGTTTGCACTGCATCCCACAAGAAATTTATGGCACCGCCGAGGGGCTGATCAACATGACGCGCTTGGACGACAGCGAGGACATGTTGCTCAACAGCTCGGGTGCGCCGGTGTCGGTGCTGGACGAGATCCGGGTGGTCGATGACGACGGCCACGACGTGGCCGATGGGGTGCCCGGCGAGCTGGTCACGCGCGGCCCCTACACCATTCGCGGCTACTACAGGGCCCCTGAGAAAAATGCCGAAGCCTTCATGGAGGGTGGCTGGTACCGCATGGGTGACATCGTGCGTCGCGAGGGGCGCTATGTGTTCACCGAAGGGCGACGCAAAGACCTCATCAACCGAGGCGGCGAGAAGATCAGCTGCGACGAAGTGGAGAACCTCATTCTGACCCACCCCAAAGTCAAATCAGTCGCCTTGGTGGCCATGCCCGACCCCGTGTTCGGCGAAAAAGCCTGCGCCTGTGTCGTGACCAAGACTGGGCAAAACCTGAGCTTTGAAGAACTGATCGCGCATTTGAAGACGCTGCAAATCGCCTCGTTCAAACTGCCCGAGCGCTTGGTGGTGATGGAGGCTTTTCCGGTCAGCCCGGTCGGGAAAATTCTCAAACGTGAGCTGCGCGATCAGGTGGCGGCGCTCTGAAAAAAAAGCCACGGTGTTGACGCCGTGGCTTGTTTGTCAGCGTGATGTGCTCACGCCATGCTGTGCGTCAACTCGCCAATCTCTTCAATCCACAGCTTCACCACGTCCCCCGGTTTGAGAAACAGCTGACGGCCCATGCCCACGCCTGCGGGGGTACCGGTGAGGATCAGATCGCCGGGGTAGAGCGTCACGCGTTCGGACAGTGCCGCAATTTGCTCTGCCGTGTCAAAGATGAGTTTGCTGGTGTTGGAGTCTTGCATCAGCACGTCGTTGACCCACAGCTTGAGGCTCAGGTTGTGTGGGTTTTTGATTTGCTCGCTGGGCACGATCCACGGTCCCACGGGGCAGGCGCCGTCAAAACATTTCTGCCCAATCCAATCGATGTGAAAGGGCGCAGATTGGGGAATCTTGGCCCGCTTCATCATGTCGCGCGCCGACAAGTCGTCGGCAATCGTGTAGCCGGCCACATACGAGAGGGCTTTTTCCACCGACACATTTTTGGCCACTTTGCCGATCACGGCGACCAGTTCAATTTCCCAGTCCATGGCTTTGGAGTAGGGCGGAATTTTGACCTTGGCACCCGGCCCCACGATCGAGGCCCGTGTGCTCTTCATGAAGTGCCAGGGTTTTTCGCCCAGCTCTTTCATGTTGGGGCCAGGGGGCTGGTTCATCACCCGTGCCATCTCTTGCATGTGGTCGGTGTAGTTGGCGCCTGCGCAATACATGTCGCCAGGGTAGAGCACGGGCGAGAGCAGCTTGGTTTTTTTCAGTGGTGTGCCTTGGATGCGGCTTTTTCCCGTACTGATCTTGCGTTCGAACTCTGCCAAGGCTTTCTTGGCTTGCGCCCAATGGGCCAACACACCCATGACGGTGGCGTAGGCCGCCGTGGCGGTGACTTTTTGAACGTCGTAGACGGTGTCGCCCACCAGCACGCCAGCGCGGGCTTGTTTGTTGATTTGGTAGCTGAGGAGTTTGTAGGTAGACATAAATCGCGATGAAAAGAAAAGTGGGTCAGTCGTGTGAGTCGGCGCTGTCGGTGGCGATCACGTCGTCACCAAACTTGTCGCCGCCATGGAAGAAGTGGTTGATGGTGCGTTCTTCGTGTTGAATTTCCCACCAGTTGCAGTCCAGGTCTTGCATGTAAAAGCCGTAGGCTCCGTGGCGTTCGCGCACACTTTGAATTTTGCGAATGCCATAGGTTTCTTGAGACGCCACCGCCGCAGCGTGGGCCGCATCCACCTCTTCACGTGTGGCCACGTTCAGGCCCCAGTGTGTGAGCACGTGTTGGTTGGGCACGTTCTCGCCAATGCACACGCACACGATGTACATGCCCGAGTTCAGGCGCACCATCATGGCGGGCTTGGCGTGGCGCACCACCTCAACGCCTAAAAACTCTTCGTAGAACTTGCGGGTGTTGGCCAAGTTGCGGCACAGCAAGGTGCCATGCGACAGCAGCAAAGGGTGAACGACGGCCATGGCGTCAGGGGGCCATCAGCTTGGTGCCGGGCGCAGCGTATTCACGCGGCCACACCACTTGCCATTTGCCGTTTTGCACTTGCTTGACCCGGTACAAGTCGGTGCCCTTCATGAAGTTGTTGGTGCCGTCCCAACGCACTTTGCCAATCACGGTGTCGACTTGGTTTTTCTTGAGCCAAGCAGCCAATGTTTTGTCGTCCAGGCTCTTGGTGGCATTGACGGCGGCGTCCAGCGCTTGCCAAGTGGCGTAGGCCACGGCGGCAATCAGCTCGACCGAGCTGTCGGGCAGGTTGGCTTTGGCGGCACGTTCGTTGAACTGTTTGACAAACTCAGCCGCCACCGGGTTGCTGGTGAAGGGGGCGTGTTCTTCAAACACGGTCAGGGCCAACACACCTTTGCCATCCGGCGACTTGAGCATGGGGCCTGAGGCCGGGAAAGCAATGAAGAACTGGGGCGGCACGTAGTCGATCTTCTTCATGGCGTCGAGCAGCAAGTTGCCGTCCAGGCCCACACCGCCGACCCACACCATGTCGGGCTTGGCTTCTTTCACACGGGCCGCAATCGCACCAAAGTCGCGGTTGCCAAACTCCCACTCCAGGTAGGTGGCTTCGGTCATGCCGCGTTTTTTCAGCACCTCGCGTGCTCCTTGCGTCACGAAGTGCACCGAGGGAAATTTGCTGGTCAACATGGCCACAGTCTTGGGTGGCTTGTTGCCCGAGCCCACGGCGTCGAATACCAAGTTGGGCCAAACGCTTTCAATCTCATACGACTGGCCTCCCACCGAAAACAACATGTCGTACTTGGCCAAAGCAGGCAAACCAAAGGTGTTGTGCAACAAGAGCTTGTTGTAGCGCTGGGCCACGCCCATGGCCGACAAGATGGAGCCGGTGGCGTAAGGGCCCACGATCAGGTCGACTTTTTCCGTGGTGATGAGTTGTTCGTACAGGGTGCGCGTGACATCGGGTTTGGACTGGTCGTCTTTGAGCACCCATTCCACCGGGCGACCGAGCCAGCCACCGCGTTTGTTGAGTTGCTCGATGTAGATGTCACCGGCGATTTTTTGCATCACTGCGGTGGCGCTCAACGGACCGGTCAAGGCCAGTGTGCTGCCCACGCGAATGGGCGCGGTGTTGGGGGCTTGCGCGTGTGCGCCAGCGGCTATCAATGTCGCAGCTCCGAGCAAAAAAGCCCTGAGCCATTGTTGAATGCGAATTGCCATGTGCTTGTCTCCTAAAAAGGTGAGGGGGCTGCTGCGCTTATGTTTTGAGTTCTTGCAGGTTGGCGGCGTCGCCTTCTTCGTCCATGGTGAAGCGGTCGCCAAAGTCAAAGAAGTCGTCGTGTTGAAAGCCGTTGGCGTAGTGCTGAATCTCCCACCAGTTGTGGTCGAGGTCTTCCAGATAGAAGGAGTACACGCCATGCATTTCTTGCTGTGGCAGCACTTGGCGAATGCCGTATTTCTCTTTGTGCTCGATGGCCTTGGCATGGGCTTGGTCCACTTCTTCCCGGGTGAGCACATCCACGCCCCAGTGGTTGAGCAAGCTGCAAGGATGAATCTGGTCGCCGACTTCCACGCAGACGATGTGAAAGCGCATGCCGCCGCGAATCACCATGGCAGGCTTGCCGTGGCGCACACATTCCAGCCCCAAAAACTCTTCGTAAAAACGACGTGATGCTTTGAGGCTGTAACACTCCAGCGTGCCGTGGCTCATGCAATAGGGCTTGATCACAGAGTTGTGCTGGGGCATGCCAACAGTACAGTTTTCGGGCAGCATGGGAGGTCTCCTTGTGGTGAATTAAGACGCCGCTTTGGCGCCATCGGCTTGGCTTAAAAATGAGTCGGCAAAGAAGGCGTCTTCGGACAAGTGCGCCAACGCCACAAAGTCACGCCTGGCAGACTCCACCATGATGGGTGCACCGCAGGCATAGACCTGGTGTTGACTCAAGTCGGCAAAGTCTTGCAGCACCGCTTGGTGCACCAAACCCGTTCGGCCTTGCCACTGGTCATCGGGTGTGGCATCACTCAACACCGGAATGAATTCGATGTGGGCGTGCTCTTGGGCCCACGCTTGCGCTTGTTCCAGCGCATACAAATCGGCCTTGCGGCGTCCGCCCCAATACAGGTGAATGGGCCGAGTCAGGCCAAGGCCGAGGCTGTAGAGCAGCAGCGATTGAATGGGCGCAAAGCCCGTGCCCGAGGCCAACAAAATCATCGGGGCCGCGCTGTCTTCGCGCAGGTAAAACGAGCCCAAGGGCATTTCAATCTTCCAGATCTCGCGCGGCTTGAGGGGGCCAAACACATGGTCGGTGAAGACCCCGCCTGGCATGTGTCGCAGATGCAGTTCCAACTGACGCACGCCTTCGGCTTTGGGTGGGTTGGCGATGGAGTAACTGCGACGCAGACCGTCTGGGCGCAGCACGTCGATGAATTGGCCGGCGCGAAACTGCATGGGTTCGTTGGCCGGCAGTCCCAAGGTGATGATGCGCACATCGTCGGCCACTTGCTTGACGTCGAGCACCCGCGCGGGTAGTTGTTGGGGTTTGAGGTGACGGTCGGGGTCAATTTCTTCGACCTCCACCACCACATCACTCAAGGGTTTGGCGCAGCACAGCAAGGCGAAGCCCTGTTCGCGTTCGGCGTCAGAGAGGTATTTGACGTGGGCGCCGCCAAAGTCCACCTGGCCTGAGGTGACCTTGCCTTTGCAGGTGCGGCACATGCCTGAGCGACAACTGAAGGGCATGCGCAAGCCGGCGGCTAGGCCTGCTTTGAGAATTTCTTGTTCTGAATCGCAATCAAACCGACTACCGCTAGGCTGCAAGGTGACAGAGAAAACCATGGAGGAACAACCACTTTTCAAGAGATCAATAACGCTTGTAAGTGTTGTTCACAAAGTGGGCGAGTCGAGCCTAGGACATACCCGTGACCTTCAAGTCGCAGGCGCGACTACGACGACTCTTGCAACACTTGCCTCAAAAAGCGTGTGGGCAAGGTGGGCCCCAGACCTTGGTAGCCCGGCATCACCAAGTTGTTTTGGTTGACCAGCGCGTGTGCACGCAAATTGGCGTACAGCGCGTCGTAGAGGGGAAAGCTGGCTTGCAAAATCGCCTCATCGGTTGTGTGCACCAGCATCATGCCTTCTGAGATGGCCAGCAGCCCGGCGGCAATTTGTCCCCAACGGTCATCGGGCGTCACTTGGGCGTGGTGCAGCACCTGTGCCACGCCCGAATGGATGACGCGTGCGATGTTGTGCAACGAGGGGTCATCAAGCCCGTACTTGCGCAGGATCTTCTCGAAGGTCGTGCCTTGTTCGTCATGCGAGCTCAACGCCACTCCCGGCAGCCCAAAGGGAATGGCGTCGCTGGGTCGCGTGTCTTCTTGCCCCCACGGCACAAACACGAAGTGCGCTTGGGGGTCGACAAAGCGTTGAATCAACCAGGGCGACGCCACGCGGTCGAGGTGGACGAAATCACGGGTGACCCATTTCATAACTGTCCTTGATGCTGAAACTCTAGGACCGCCATTCTGGCGGCACTTGTGGGCTTGCGCGTGGATGCCCGCCTAGGACATACCCGAGAGGTGCACGTCCACCTCGCCATGCGCTGGGTGCGTCAACACGCGGCTCAACCCAGGCAAGCCATCAAGCCTTCTTCGATGGCAGGCCACGAGGGCCGTTGGCGCATGTCGTGTTGAAGGCAACTGTCGACCAGCTGTTGCAGCGCTGTGGCCCGCTGGGGTTGTGCCGCCAGTGCGTCACAACGCGCCACCAACTCTTGCAGCAAACACCCGAACGCACGCACCTCGATGCGCATCAAGGCGTGTGCGCGGTCTGTGTCCTGCGGGTCAAACAGCGAGGCCGCGCCAAAGTCGCCCAGCAAGACCTCACCTTGGCCGTTGTGCAACAGGTTGTGGGCGTACAAGTCGCCATGCAAGATGCCACGCGCGTGCAAGTGTTGGGCGGCACGTGTGACCCCGAGCGCCAGTTGCAACATGGCAGCCACCGAGAAACGTGTGTCACGCGCATACACATCGCGGGTGCAGGAGTCCAAGCTGGGTGGCCCCGCCAGGGTGATGAACGACGGGTCGATCAGCGGCATCACCAAGCCTTGGGTGTGCTCGGGGTGACCTTCAATTTGGCCCATGGCCGCAATCAGGTGCGGGTGCGCGCCGGCATGCAAACAGGCCGCCATTTCGCAGGCGGGCAAACCGTCGCTGGTGAGGGGGCCTTTGAAGAGTTTGACCGCCACCGCTTGCGTGTGTGTGTCTGTGTGCCAACCGGCTTGGTGGATCACCCCCGAGGCGCCTTCACCCAAAACGTGGCTCAGTTGCAACGATGCCCAAGGCACGCTGCGCAAGCTGTGTGTTGGCTGAGCCGCAGCTTCGTGTGCAGCGCTCAAGGGGTTGCCGCCATAGGCCAGCCAGCTCAAAGCGGGCAGCGCCAGCAGCCACGCCGGCAAGGACGTGAGTTGGTTGGCCGACATGCGCAACAACTCCAGTCGGGTGCAGGCTTGCAGTGCAGGCAGGGCACGCAAGCGGTTGCCTGCCAGCATGAGCTTTTGCAGCTGTGTGCATTGGCCCAAAGCGTCGGGCAGTGTCTCGATCTGGTTGTCGGTCAAGATCAACCAGCGCAGCAGTGGGGGCAGCGACTCAGCGGGCACGTGTTGGATTTGGTTGGCCTTGAAGCCCACCATGGTCAACGCCGTGCAACGGCCCAGCACGCGGGGCAACTCGGTGAAGCGGTTGTCCGAGCAAAAAATCACCCGCAGCCGGTGCAAGCGTGGCAAGTCGTCTGGCAAGCGGCTGAGCTGATTACCCGACAAGTCCAGAATTTCCAGCGAGTCGGCCAGTGCGTAAATCTCTTGGGGGAACTCGCGCAGATCGGCGCGCAATTGCAAGCGCGTGATGCCCGCCAATTCCCCTGCGCGAAGCTGCGCCAGCGTGTGCATGGTCAGAGTGGCAAGGTGGTGATGGCCAAGCCAATCAAGGCACTCACGCCAATGACTTGCATCACGCTGCGCTTGTACTTGAACAAGGCCAGGGCAGCGCCCACGGCCAGCACTGCAGAGCGCCAGTCAAAGTGTGCGTTCAGTGCCTCTTGCCAAGAGTGACCCAGGCCTTCAGGCCACAGCAGGTGGTAGCCAAAGAAGAGCGCGAGATTCAAGATGACGCCTACCACCGCCGCCGTGATGGCGGTGAGCGGGGCGGTGAACTTCAAGTCGTTGTGGGTGCTCTCCACCAAAGGGCCACCCGCCAAAATAAAGATGAACGACGGCAAAAAGGTGAACCACGTCACCAAACACGCCGCCAGTGCACCGGCCATGAACAAGCTCTCAGGCCCCAACAGCGCTTTGGCGTAGCCGCCCACAAAGGCTACAAACGCCACCACCATGATCAGTGGGCCCGGTGTGGTTTCACCCAAGGCCAACCCATCCATCATTTGTGTGGGCGTGACCCAGCCATAGTCACCCACCGCGCCTTGGTAGACATAAGGCAGCACGGCATAGGCACCGCCAAACGTCAGCAGTGCAGCCTTGGTGAAAAACCAGCCCATCTGCGTGAAGCCATGGCTCCAGCCGAACACCGCACACAGCACGCCCATGGGCAGTGCCCACAACAGCGCACCGGCCAGCAGCACCTGAGCCAGTCCCTGCCAGCTAAAGCGTGCGTGGTCTGGCGTGGGCGTGTGGTCGTCGATCAGCGCGGGACCATACGAGGCTTTGGCTGCGCCGTGTCCACCGCCCACCTGAAAGTGCGCTGGCGACACACGGCCCCCGATGTAGCCCAGGCAGGCCGCCACGCCCACGATGAGCGGGAAGGGCACATCCAGGGCAAAGATGGCCACAAAAGAGGCGGCTGCAATGGCCCACAACCACGCGTTTTTCAAGGCCCGCGAGCCGATGCGGTGTGCCGCTTGCACCACGATGGCGGTGACGGCGGGCTTGATGCCGTAAAACAACCCAGCCACCAGCGGCAAGTCGCCATACGCCATGTAAATCCAAGACAGTGCGACCAACAGCACCAGCGACGGCAACACAAACAATGCACCGGCCACCACACCGCCCCAACGCTTGTGCATCAGCCAGCCGATGTAGGTCACCAGCTGTTGCGCCTCGGGTCCGGGCAACACCATGCAGTAGTTCAGGGCGTGCAAGAAACGGCGCTCCGAGATCCAGCGGCGCTGCTCCACCAGCTCTTGGTGCATGATGGAAATTTGCCCCGCAGGTCCGCCAAAGCTGATCAGACCCAGCTTGAGCCAAAACCAGAACGCTTGCGCCAGACTCACGGGCGCGGGTGCAGTGTCAGGGGTGGGCGTCGTGTGTGTCATGAGTGGCTTGTGATGTGACGAGTGAGGGGTGAGGGGTGAGGGGTGATGTTAGGCCTGTGCGGCACCCCGGTGCTTGAACCGGTTGGCGTCGAGCGCTTGCGCCAGCTGCGCTTCCAGCGGCAAGGGCTCTCCATGCCAGCGTGCAGCCAACAACTCGCCGCACAACAAGGCCAGGGTCAGCCCACGCGAGCCCATGGCGGCATTGACCCACAGGCCTTCGCTGGCATGCGCCACGGGGCCCACCACGGGCAGTCGGTCGGGCACGCTGCAACGCACGCCCGCCCAGCCACGCACACCGTTGGCAAACACCGGGCCCAAGGCTTGGGCGGTGTCGGGCAGCAGGGCCTGTAGGCGTGCCAAGTTGTCGGCATGGTCGGCGGGCAAGACCACGGGCTGGTCGTTCACCCGGTCAAAGCTGGAGCCCGCAAACCAAGCAGGGCCCAGCTCGGTGGGCACGCTGTGCACAAAGCTGCCATTGCCGTTGACGGGTGTGGCTGGCCAAATGTCTGCCAGCGTGGGGGCTGGGTGTTGCGGTTGCGGTTGCGGTTGTGTTTGGTTTGTGCTTGGCGCGTGCGCTGGCGAGGGTACCTCTGCCATCAACCCCCAAGAAATTTGCCCACGCAAGGGTCGAATGGGTGGTGTGTTGGCGTGGTGTGTGGCACCCGCTGTGGCACTCACCAACAGCGGCGTGCTGCCCGGCCCACAGGCCACCACCACACGCGCCGACTGCGCCAGCACTTGGCCCTGTTGCAGCACCTGCCAGGCCGTACCTTGGGCGGTGTCCACCGCGCGCAGGGCATCGGCGTTGGCCTGACCCTGCCAGCGGATGTTGGGGTGTTGCAGCAGCGCATGCACCAAGCGGGCTGGGCGCAACCAAGCGCCCTTGGCGTGCCACAGCGCATTGGGTGGCGCTGGGGGCGATGCTGCACAGGTCCAGGCCTGTCCTGCATCCGCCAGTGCCAGTGACCAGCTCTGGGGTGCACCACCTTTGCGGGTTTTGCCGGGCAAGCGGCGTTCTTGCACACCAGTGGGGGCCCAGTCCACACCTGCTTGCAGCAGGGTGCACATGGCGTGCTGCATGGTGCGCACGCCTGCACGAGACAGGCGTGAAATCAGGCTGTCGTCAGGCGAGGTGTGCGGTGCCACCAAGCCCACCGGTAAGCCCGAAGCGCCTGCGGCAGGGGCCTCACCCGCGTCGAGCACCGTCACCTGCCAGCCACGCTCAGCCAGTGTGCGCGCTGTGCCCGCTCCGGCCATGCCAGAGCCCAGCACGGTGACCGTGCGCTCGCCCACGGGCGGCAGCGCCGTGCTGGGGGTGCAGGGGCCGGTGGGGTGACGCGCCAGCAGGTCGGCGTAGTCGGCGGGGGAGCCCACACACAGGGTCAGCAGCACCTGCCCACCAACCTGCCCATCACTCAGACGCAAGCGGTGCATACCGGGCAACAAACCCCAGCATTGCGCAACCAGTTGATCGATCAGCGCCGCATGGACGGGCTGGGCGCTGGCGACGTTTTGCAGATCTTGGGGCGTTGGGGCGGTGGCCGCGATGGCCAGCACATGCAGCAGCGTGGGGCGTTCAGGATCACCCAACCACTGTGCCCAGGCGTTCAAAAACGCAGGCAGGTCGAGCGTGGTTTGTGCGATGCACCAGATGCTGTGCCCGTGCCAGGCGTGTGCTGGCGGCTTGGGCATGGGCATCACCTCAGATCAGGCGCTAGGAGGCGGAACGTAGCCTTGCACGGCATCTGCGCCGTCGCCAAAAAAGTGTTTTTCCATTTGGCGCTTGAGGTATTCGCGAGCGCGCTGGTCGGCCAAGTTGAGGCGGTTTTCATTGACCAACATGGTTTGCTGTGTCATCCACTCGGCCCACGCTTTTTTGCTGACGCTCTCCCACAATTTTTTGCCCAACTCACCGGGGTAAGGAGGGAAGTCGAGGCCTTCAGCTTCGGTGCCAAGTTTGATGCAGTGAACGGTGCGTGCCATAAGGAAAATTCTTCTGTGAGGTGAGCGTTGAAATCAGAGCGAGACTTTAGCAGGGGATCAGATCACCCTGAAGCCGTGGGTGCCATCGCGCGCGAGCTGGTCGACCAGACCAAACTCCCAGTCGAGGTAGCCCTGCATGGCTTCCACAGGGTTGTCGGTGCCCTCATACGGGCGGCGGTAGCGGTCCACCCGTTCGGCCCCGAGTTGGCGATCGCCACTTTGCAAGCTATGACCCGCAGCCGCCCAGGCCGCATTGCCGCCTGCCAGCCACACCACGTCCACGCCGGGCTTGACCAAGGCTTTCACCTCCGCCAGGGCGTAGCGTGACACATGGCCGTCTTGGCAGGTCAGCACATAGCGGTTGCCTTTGTGGGCTTTGACCAAACCATCGGCCAGCTGGCTGCGCAGCAACCACCAGGCGCCTGGCACATGGCCTTTGACAAACTGGGCGCTAGAGCTGAAGTCCAGTACCACGGTGTGACTGTTGCGGTCACCGACCCAGGTTTTGAGCTGCGCCACTTGCGCCGTGGGTACCGCGCCCAAGGGTTCGGGCAATGGCGCAGGGGGGGTGCTGGTGTCGTGCAGGTCGGCAGCGCTCAGACCGTCGAGCACAGACACCTGCCAGCCCATTTGGGCCAGCCAAGAGGCCGACATGTTGGCGCGCACGCCGTCGTTGTCGCACAGCACCAAGCGGGCTCCGCGTACCGGGGCTTGGTGGTCGGTCTCTTGCACCAGTTGGCCGCCTGGGGCACTGCGTGCGCCGGGCAGATGGCCTGCGGCATATTCTTCGGGCGTGCGCACATCCAACACATAGGTCGTGCGCGTGGCGTCGGCCAGCCATTCGCCCAACTCGGGCAGGCGCACGCGCTTGACGCCAGCGCGGTAGGCCACCGCCAGGGCCGAGGCGGCGGCTTGGCGTTGGGTGGCTTCGTCCACTTCTGGAAAACGCTGATCGGCGTCATGCGCCAGTTCTTGGCCAGCCAAGGTCCAGCCTATGGTGCCGTTGCGCAATGCGCTCACCGGGTTGGGAATGCCCGAGTTGATGAGTGACTGGGTGCCAATGATGCTGCGGGTACGCCCCGCACAGTTGACGATGATGCGGGTGGTGGCATTGGGGGCCATGGCACGGGCACGCAGCACCAGCTCGGCTCCGGGCACGCTGACACCGCTGGGAATGCTCATGGTGTGGTACTCGTCATAGCGGCGGGCGTCGAGCACCACCACATTGGCTTTGGCGTCGATCAGGGCTTTGACCTCTTGCGCCGACAGCGAGGGTGTGTGGCGCTTGGACTCCACCAATTCGCCAAACGACTTGCTGGGCACATTCACATCACGGAACAACTCGCCACCCCCGTCGTGCCAGCCTTTCAAGCCACCTGCCAGCAGGCTGACTTGGGTGTAGCCCATGCGGCGCAAGGTGCGCGCAGCGGGCAGGGCCATGCCTTCGCCGTTGTCGTACACCACCACGGTGGTGTCTAGGCGCGGAATGCGCCGCCAGGCATCGACTTCGATGCGTCCGATCGGCAGGTTGGCGGCGAACAGGGGGTGAGCTTGGGCGAATGGGTCTTCTTCGCGCACATCGACGATGGCAATTTCTTGACGCTGCAACAGCGCTTGGCGCACCTCCAAAAAGGTGGTGGTTGGAAATTCGCTGGGCACTTCCCGCAAGGCGTTGCTGTAGCCCGAGATGAATTCTTTGGCCGTGCCGTCCTCCGCGAACACGCTGCGACGGATCTTGCCAATGTTGCCGCCGTAGACGTGGATGCTGATGGAGGGCTGGTCGCCCAGCGCGTTCCACACCCGGTGCACATCGCCAATGCGCGGGGACACGGCTTCGACGTGGCCCGCTTCGATGCGTTGTTGTGCGCCGCTGGCCAGCCAGCGGCCTTGCCCGTCCTGCGCAAAAGCTTGTGTCAACTCGGCTCCGCGCAACACGCCCACCAGGCCCCACACCGTGTGGTTGTGGATCGGGGTGGATTGGCCCGGCCCCCACACAAAGCTGACCACCGAGAAGCGGTCGTTGGGATCGGCGTAGAGTAAGTATTGTTGGTAACGCTCGGCGTTGGGCTGTGCAAATTCGTCGGGCAGCCAGTCGTCTTGGGCCAGCAGTTGCGTCAGCAACACCTGACCGCGCTCCAAAATCAGGGCCTCGTTGTCGGTGCGGCGCAGCAAATCGTCCAAGTGGGTGATGAAGTGCAGCAAACGGGGCGTGTGTTCAAGCGCGGGGAGGCGGAGGGTCATGACAAATCTCTGGTCTTTACTTCTGTGCGTGCGTCATCCAATTGTTTCACAGCGACAATGAGGCATTGCTTTGGAGGAAGTGTTGTGAAGTTAGAACTTTTGGATCGAACAAGCCGCGTCTGGGGTTTGATTTGTCTGGCTTGTCTCGGCTTGTTGTCGTTCGGGTTGTACTTGCAACATGTGGTGGGCCTGGAGCCTTGCCCAATGTGCATTGTGCAGCGCTATGTGATGGTCTTGATCGCCTTGGTGGCGGGTGTGGGGGCCCGGTTGTCAGGGCGTCAAACCTGTTTGTTCGTGGGTGGTTTGCTCACGGTGTTGGGTGTGTCGGGCGCATACGTGGCAGCTCGTCAGAGCTGGTTGCAGTGGTACCCACCCGAGGTGGTGTCGTGTGGCCGCGACTTTTACGGAATGATTGAAACCTTCCCGCTCAAACGTGCCATTCCCATGATCTTCAAAGGCGGTGGCGACTGCTCGGTGGTTGACTGGACGTTTTTGGGCGGCTCCATCGCCAATTGGTCCTTCGTGTGTTTTGTGGGCATTGCGCTGTTGGCACTGGTCACCACCGTGCGCTTGTGGCGCAGCACCGACCCGTTGAAAGCGGCCAACGACGCAGCGTTTGACGCTTGAGCGCATTCACGATGCGTGCAGGGCGTGGTCTATTTTGAGTCGCAGTTCCATCAGCAGCGGCGCCATTTCAGTAGCAATCTCTGCCGCATTCCCTTCGCGTGTGACGCTCACGTTCAACACGTAAATTTGTTCCCCTACTTCGAGAGGCGTTGCCAGGGCAACGACCTCCGGCTGCCAGCTCGCCACGCAGTACCCCTGTTGGGTCACTTGCATTTGCGCATGCGAGATCTCATCTCGCAACAGCGGCCATTGCTGTGCGCGTGTTTTCTTAAAGTGCGCAAACAGTTTGTTTTTTTGTGATGGCGGGGCAATGGCCAAGTAAGCCCTTCCCAGAGAGGTCAGCTCGATCGGAACGCGCTGGCCTGACACCACCGTTCGCAATGAGGGGCGTCGGTTGTAGCGTATGGATTCCAAATAGACCATCTCATCACGGTCGGGGGCAGCCAAGCCCACGTTGATTTTGTGTTTCTCGGCCGTGCTTCGCATCAAGGGAGCCGCTATGGCGAGCACATGTGAACCCGTTCGCATGGCATGGGCCAGACTCATGACAAGCGGTGCTAGCCTGTACACGCGCGTCCCGGGTTCAATATGAAGCAAACCACAGGCAACCAAGGTTTGTGTCAAGCGACTCACGGTTGACTTGGACAGCCCGGTTCTCTCGGCGATGTCACCATTGCCCAGCAGCGCAGACCCTGGCCGGAAGGCGCGAAGGATATCGATGCCTCTCTCCAGCGACCTGTTCGAAGGGGAGACACCGGGTTTGCTGGTGATGGGGGGTGGAACCTGAAGTGAATGACGCATTCACAAACTCCTGAAAGTCATGCTTGAAATTTTAGGCGCTCAATTTCCATTCTGTGGAATTCGATGGTGATCGCAACTTGAGCATTTGATTAAGCTCTGTGCATCAAAAAAATTCGGAGACTCCTGCATGAAAAGTTTCTTTGCTTCAGGTATCAAACAGTGTTGTGTCTGGGTCGCAGCTGCCGGTCTTTGCATCTCTACCGCCTTGGCAGCCTATCCTGACAAGCCCGTCAAATTGGTGGTGCCTTTTTCTCCGGGTGGCGGGACGGACAGCATTGCCCGCGCGTTGGCGGTTGGCATGTCTCAGGCCTTGGGGCAATCGGTCATCGTTGAAAACAGGCCTGGGGCTGGGACCATCATTGGCACAGATGCAGTGGCGAAAAGTGCCCCGGATGGCTACATGCTGGTGGTGGCCACGTTTGCGCATGCCGTCAACCCCAGCCTGATGACCAAACTGCCGTTTGACACCGAGAAGTCATTTGCTCCTGTGGTGATGGTTGCACGAGGCCCCAATGTGCTGGTTGTTCGTGCGGACAGCCCTTTGAAAAGCGTGTCCGATTTGCTGGAAACAGCCAAAGCTGAACCCGCCAAACTGTCTTATGCATCCCAAGGCAATGGCACCTCTGCCCACTTGGCCGGCGAGATGTTTGAGAACATTGCGCAAGTCAAACTCACCCACATTCCTTATCGGGGCGCGGGCCCTGCGATGACAGATTTGCTGGGTGGGCAAGTGAGCATGATGTTTGCCACCGCTGCGGCTGTGTCACCGCACATCGCCAGCGGCAAGCTGCGCGCATTGGCCGTGACATCCGCAGAACGGTCTGCTGCCATGAAGTCCATTCCTGCCATTGCTGAGACGGTTCGTGGGTATGCCTTGGAGAGCTGGTACGGACTGTTTGCGCCTGCTGGTACGCCGTCGGATGTGATTGCCAAATTGAATGCTGCCGCCAAGCAAGCGGCGCAATCTTTGGAGTTTCGACAAAGGCTTGAATCGGAGGGCTTGGCGGTTTCGACCGGTACGCCGCAAGAGCTGGAGGCGTATGTCAAACGCGAAGAAGCACGCTGGCGAAAGATCGTCAAAGAAAACAACATCAAACCAGATTGAATCAAAGGAAAAAGTCGTGGATTACACCCTCATCGAACTTCAAATTGACCACGCTGTGGCAACGTTGACACTGAATCGTCCAGATAAACGCAATGCTTTCAGCGATCAGATGCGAAGCGAATTCATTGATGCATTGGAGAGCATCACGGCTGACAAAGCCATCAAGGCCCTGGTGCTGACCGGTGCAGGCAAAGGTTTTTGTGCGGGGGGCGACATCAGTGGCATGCAAAAGCGCATGAACGCGCCTGCGGGTGAAGTGGGCTTTAACGGATGGCACCGTCAGCAACGCGTGCATTACACGCAGTCGTTGTTGCACACATGTCCCAAACCCGTGATTGCCGCAGTGAATGGCGCTGCTTCAGGCTTGGGGGCTGATACCGCTTTGGCGTGTGACTTCATCATCGCCAGTGAGTGGGCGAGCTTTGTATGGTCTTACATCCATCGCGGCATCATCCCGGATGGTGGGGGCATGTATTTCTTGCCCCGTCGGGTGGGTTTGTCCAAGGCCAAGCAGCTCATCTTCAGTGGTCGAAAAGTCGATGTGGATGAGGCCTTGGCTCTGGGCATCGTCGATCGAAAAACATCGGCCGATGCATTGCTGGCCGAGGCGCAAGCCTGGGCGCTTGAGTTGAGCCAAGCTTCGTCAACAGCCTTGGCACTCACCAAAACGATTTTGAACCAGTCGTTTGAGATGAGTTCTCACGATGTGTTTGCCCAGGGCAGTCAGGCACAAGGCATTTGCTACACCAGCGCAGAGCACCGTGCGTCGGTGGAAGCGTTCTTGGCAAAAACTGCGGGCTAGGATCAAAGATGGATGCGATTTCACGACTGATCAAGCCTCGCAGTGTGGCCGTCATTGGGGCGTCGGCTGACCCCACCAAAACTGCGGGTCGGCCCGTGGCCTATTTGAAAAAACTGGGCTTTTCTGGCGATATTTTTCCGGTCAACCCAAAGGTTGAGGCGATTGACGGCCTCAAGTGCTTCCCAAGCATTGCCTCTTTGCCCACCGTGCCAGATGTCGCCATTGTGTTGTTGGGTGCCGAGCGCGCGCAGGGCGCGGTTCGAGATTTGGCCCAGCTCGGCTGTCAGGCTGCCATTGTTTTGGCGAGTGGTTACACAGAAACAGGGCCAGAGGGGGCCGTTCGCCAAAAGCAGCTGATGAATGCTGCTGGCGCGATGCGCATCTTGGGCCCCAACACCATCGGCCTCGTGAATTTGACCGACAACATCATGTTGAGTGCGACGGGTGCATTGGAGATGGACCATTTCCCCGTGGGTTCCATCGGTGTGGTGTCCCAAAGTGGCGGCATCATGGGCTCCTTGCTCTCGCGTGCATCAGCCCGCGGCATCGGCTTGTCCAAATTGATTTCAACCAGCAATGAGGTGGACCTTGAGCTGGCAGACTTCATCGACTATTTGGCTGACGACCCTGCCACCCAGGTCATTGCGCTGTACATCGAAACGGTCAGACATCCTGAGAAATTTCGCGCCGCTTGTTTGAAGGCGGCACGGCTGGGCAAGCCTGTGGTGGCCTTCAAAATTGGCCGCTCTGAAGCCGGTGCGCGGGCTGCCGTGTCGCACACGGGCGCCTTGGCCGGTGCCGACCGCATGTACGACGCGCTCTTCAAACAAGTGGGCGTGATTCGTGCACAAACCTTTGCCGATTTGTTGGACATTCCTGCGGCACTTGCAACGGGAAGAACCTTGTGCGGACAGCGCGTCGCGATCTTGACGTCCACAGGTGGGGCTGGCACCTTGGTCTCCGATGATTTGGGGCTGGCAGGTTTTGAAACGCCTGCCCCCGATGAAGCCACTGCGAGTGCGTTGCGCGCTTTGAACACGGGCACGGAGGCGGTGTTGGATCGCAACCCAATTGACGTGACCTTGGCCGGGCTGCGGCCCGATTTGTTACGTGGTGCCATCCGCACGCTGTTGGCCAGTCCAAGCTACGACGCTTTGGTGATCGTGGTCGGTTCCTCGGGCTTGGCACAGCCAGAGTTGATGGCTGGCGCCATTCAAGATTGTTTGCCAAGTTCCAACAAACCTGTGTTTGCCTATGTGAGCCCGCATGCGCCAGACGTGGGCAAATTGCTCACTGAAAGAGGTGTGCCCGCGTATGCCGCTGCGGAGAGCATCAGTTCTGCGTTTGCTGCCATGCGCCACACATCCAACTTCAAGCCCAGTGCTTCTCTTGCTGTGCTGCCGCGTGTGACCCCGTTAGAAGATTTACCCGTTGGTTCATTGAACGAAGTTCAAGCCAAACAACTGTTTGCACGGTTTGGTGTACCCAGTGTGGCGGAGCGAACAGTACATTCATTGCCGCAAGCGCAAGAGGCTGCCGTGGCCTTGGGCGACCGTGTTGTTTTGAAAATTCTTTCCTCCGAGATCATGCACAAGAGCGATGTGGGTGGCGTTGCTGTGGGTGTGACCTCACAGACCATGGGCGACAGTATGGCGGCCATGACAACGCAGGTCCATGCCAGAACAGGAAAAATCCCCGATGGATTTTTGGTTCAAGAGATGGTCGCCGGTGGCACAGAGTTGATTCTTGGCATGCACCGCGATGCGTTGGGAACAGCCATCTTGTTGGGCATGGGGGGCGTGACCGCTGAGCTGTTCAAGGACACCAGCATTCGGCTGCTTCCCGCTCAATGTGGCTTGTCGCGTGAAGACGCTTTATCGATGGCCAAAGAGCTCAAGACCTGGCCTTTGTTGGATGGCTTCCGAGGACGCCCCAAAGCTGACGTCGACGCGCTGGTCGATGCCATGGTTGCTTTCTCACAGATGGTTGCGCAATTGGGCGATCAATTGGCGGAGGCCGAGATCAATCCGGTGTTTGTGCTGCCTCAGGGGCAAGGCGTCAAAGCCGCGGATGGTGTGGTGGTGCTCAAAGCTGTTTGACCAGCACCAAGCTCTTGCGGTCCCAGTTGTATTTGCGCTTGCGGGCCTCGGGCAACCAGTCGGCGTCGACTTGCACAAAGCCGCGCTTCAAGAACCAGTGCTTGGTGCGGGTGGTCAGCACAAAAATGCTCTTCAAGCCCATGTTGCGCGCCAGTTGCTCAACGCGCTTGAGCACCTTCTCGCCATCGCCTTGGCCCTGCGATTGGGGTGACACGGTGAGGGCTGCCATCTCGGCGGTTTTGGCTTCGGGGTAGGGGTAGAGCGCGGCGCAGGCAAAGATCACGCCGTCGTGCTCGATGACTGTGTACTGGTTCACATCACGTTCAATCTCGGTGCGATCGCGCTTGACCAGGGTGCCGTCTTTCTCGAACGGTTCAATCAGTTGCAAGATGCCACCCACGTCTTCGTGCGTGGCTTCGCGCAGCTCTTCGAGTTTTTCGTCTACCACCATGGTGCCAATGCCGTCGTGCATGTACACCTCCAACAGCAACGCGCCATCCACCGCAAACGGCAAGATGTGGCTGCGCTCCACGCCCGACTTGCAAGCTTTCACACAGTGCTGCAAATAAAACGCAATGTCAGACGGGTTGGACGTGGCTGGCAGCGACGCCAACAGTTTTTCTGCGACGTCCAGCGGCAACTCGGTGTCGATGGGGTTGTCTTCGGCCTCGGGCTCGAGTGGGCGCACGCGCAGCCCTGGGGTTTCGGTCACAAACAACAGTTTGTCGGCCTGCAAGGCGGAGGCCACTGAAGTGGCCACTTCTTCCATGGTCAAGTTGAAAGCTTCGCCGGTGGGCGAAAAGCCAAACGGGGAGATCAACACCATCGAGCCCGCTGCCAGGGTCTGGGTGATGCCCGCCACATCCACCTTGCGCACCAAGCCCGAGTGCTGGAAGTCCACCCCATCCAAGATGCCCACCGGGCGCGCGGTGATGAAGTTGCCCGAAATCACGCGCACCGTGGCGCCTGCCATCGGGGTGTTGGGTAAGCCCTGGCTGAACGCTGCTTCAATTTCGTAACGCAGTTGACCGGCGGCTTCTTGCGCGCAGTCGAGCGACACCTCGTCGGTGATGCGCATGCCGTGTGAATACTGGGGCACATGGCCCTTGGCCGCCAACTGTTCGTTCACCTGCGGGCGAAAGCCGTGTACCAGCACCACGCGCACGCCCATGCTTTGAATGAGTGCCAAGTCTTGCGCCAAGTTGGGCAATTTGCCTGCGGCAATGGCTTCGCCTGCGATACCCACCACAAAGGTTTTGCCTCGGTGCATGTGGATGTAGGGCGCGACAGAGCGAAACCAGGGCACGAAGGTGAAGTTGAAGACAGCGGACATGTAATGTGGCGTGGGGCTTGGCTGGGATAATTGCGGATTGTCTATCAAGATTGCGCCTGCTTGTGTCCACGTCAGCTCCCCTCCAGATTGAATTCCCCGAATCGTTGCCTGTCTCGGCACGACGTGACGACATCATGGCGGCCATGCAGGCGCACCAAGTCATCATCGTGTGCGGTGAGACGGGCTCGGGTAAAACCACCCAGTTGCCCAAAATGGCGTTGGCCTTGGGCCGAGGTTTGGGGCTTGGGCTCAAACCCGGTCAGCGCAAACCCATCATTGGCCACACGCAGCCGCGACGCATTGCGGCCAGCTCGGTGGCCAAGCGCATTGCCGAAGAACTCAAAACTCCCTTGGGCGAGGTGGTGGGTTACAAGGTGCGCTTTCAGGACCGATTGAGCAAAGACGCCTCGGTCAAGTTGATGACCGACGGTATTTTGTTGGCCGAGACGCAAACCGACCCCTTGCTCAAGGCCTACGACACGATCATCATCGACGAAGCCCACGAGCGCAGCCTGAACATCGACTTTTTGCTGGGCTACCTGCGCGAGATCTTGCCGCGTCGGCCAGACCTCAAAATCATCGTCACCTCGGCCACCATCGACGCCGACCGCTTCGCGCAGCACTTTGCGTCGATGAGACCGGCGCAGGGCCGTCCCAAGGCGGGCTCAGCCCCCTCGGGGGGCAGCGAGCCACACGAAGTGGGGGAGCGTGGGGGCATGGTGTTATGGCCTGCACCCGTGCTGATGGTGTCGGGCCGCACCTTCCCGGTAGAAATGCGCTACCGCCCGTTTGAAGAAAAACGCGACTACGACCTCAACAACGCCATTTCCGATGCGGTGGATGAGCTTTGGAGCGGGCCGACTCGGCTGGCGCTGGGCCGCCCCAAGCCAGACGACGCCCCCACGGGGGGCAGCGACGACGCGCAGCGCGTTGCGTGGGGGCCTGATGTTCAGGGGGATATCTTGGTGTTCTTGCCTGGCGAGCGCGAAATTCGTGAAGCCGCTGATCACCTGCGCGTACACCTGAGCCACTCGCCCGTGTTGCGCAATGCCGAGGTGTTGCCGCTGTTTGCCCGTCTGTCGCAAGCCGAGCAAGACCGTGTGTTTGACAACCACAGTGGGCGGCGCATTGTGCTGGCCACCAACGTGGCCGAAACCTCGCTCACCGTGCCTGGCATCCGCTATGTGATTGACGCAGGCATGGCGCGTGTCAAGCGCTACAGCTGGCGCAGCAAGGTCGAACAGCTCATGGTCGAGCCCATCAGCCAAGCGGCGGCCAACCAGCGTGCGGGCCGCTGTGGCCGTGTGGCCAACGGCATTTGCATCCGCTTGTACGACGAGCAAGACTTCAATGGCCGCACGAAATTCACCGACCCCGAAATTTTGCGCTCCTCGCTGGCGGGCGTGATTTTGCGCATGAAGTCGCTGCACCTGGGCGATGTGGAGCAATTTCCCTTCCTCGAAGCGCCGCGTCCCAAAGCCATTGCCGACGGCTACCAGTTGCTCAACGAACTTGGCGCGGTGGACGACATGAACGAGTTGACGCCCACCGGGCGCGAGCTGGCCAAGCTGCCCCTGGACCCGCGTGTGGGGCGCATGATTTTGGAAGCCCGCGAGCGCAACGCCTTGGACGAAGTGCTCATCATTGCCTCGGCCCTGAGCGTGCAAGACGTGCGCGACCGCCCGATGGAAGCCCAAGCCGCCGCTGATCAAGCCCATGCCAAATTCGACGACGACCGCAGCGAATTCAGCGGCTACCTCAACCTGTGGAAGTGGCTCGAAAACTCACGAGGCGGCAAACCCCATGTGCCCGCCAGCGTCAAGCACGCCCTGGCAGCCAAACAAGCCCACAGCAAACCCACTGTGAGCGCGACGGGGCACGCCGAACACAAGCTGAGCAACCGCCAATACGAAGCGCTGCTGCGGCAAAACTTCATCAACGTGCGTCGCGTGCGCGAGTGGCGCGACACCCACACTCAGCTGCTGACGGTGGTGACCGAACACAAGTGGCGTTTGAACACCTTGCCCGCGAGTTACGAGCAACTGCATCTGTCGATGCTGGCGGGCTTGTTGGGCAACGTGGGCTGCAAGCTCGACGACGACGAGGCCTATCTGGGCGCCCGTGGCATTAAGTTTTACCGCCACCCTGGCGCGCACCTGCGCAAAAAGCCCGGACGCTGGCTGGTAGCGGCTGAGTTGGTGGAAACCACGCGCCTGTTTGGCCGTGGCTTGGCAGGCATCGAGCCGCAATGGTTAGAGCAAGTCGGCGGCCATGTGTTGCGAAAACAATTGCTCGATCCGCATTGGGAAAAGAAGGCTGGTGAAGTCAAAGCCCTGGAGCGCGCCACTTTGTATGGCTTGGTGGTCTACAACGGACGACGGGTGAGCTACAGCAAAGTGGACATGGCGGGTGCACGTGAAATTTTCATCCGCGAAGCGCTGGTGGAGGGCGAGCTAGACACCAAGCTGCCGTTCTTGGCCGCCAACCAAAAGCTGATTGCCCAAGTGGAAGAGCTGGAACACAAGTCGCGCCGCCAAGACGTGTTGGTGGACGATGCCTTGATCTACGCCTTCTACGACCAGCAATTGCCCGCCGAGGTGTGCGGCTTGGTCACGCTGGAACACTGGTACCGCGAAGAGGTCAAGCGCCAACCCAAACTGCTGTACCTGAGCCGCGAGGAGCTGATGCGCCACCAAGCGGCGGGCATCACCACGCAGGCGTTTCCCAAAACACTGCGCATGGGCGGTGTGGATTGCCACGCCGACTACCTGCACGAACCGGGCGACGCCAAAGACGGCTTGACCGTGACCGTGCCGCTGTTTGTGTTGAACCAAGTCAGCGATGAACGCGCCGAGTGGTTGGTGCCTGGCATGCTCAACCAAAAAGTGCATGCGCTCTTGAAAACCCTGCACCAAAAACCGCGCTCGCGCTTGGTGCCACTGCCCGACAGCGCGGCCCGTCTGACGGCGGCCTTGTGTGCGCCTGAGGTGTTTGGCGCGGGCTCGTTGACCGATGCCGTGCTCAAGCTGGTGCGGGCTGAGACCCAGTTGGATGTCAAACGGGCCGACTTCAAACTCGACATGCTGCCACCCCACCTGTTCATGAACTTTCGGGTGGTGGACGAACATGGCCGACAGTTGGGGCATGGCCGCAACCTGGGGGCTTTGAAAGCCGAACTGGGCAGCCAAGCGCGTGGCGCGTTTCAGGCCTTGGCCGCGTTGAAAGGTGTGGGGCCTTTGGGGGCTGGCTCTGGTGTTGGCGTAGCGGCCGCGTCAGCCGACGGCGAGCGCAAATTGGGATCAAATCCCGATGTCGCGCAGCGAAATTCGGGCGACGGAAATCGGGCTCTGACCCCAATTGCGCCAATTGCGTCCAAACCAAGGCAGCAACAGACGAGCCCTGCAAAAGCCGATCAACGCTACACCAGCTGGACCTTTGGCGAGTTGCCCGAGCTGATGGAAATCGCCCGAGGTCAGCAAACCCTGATTGGTTTCCCCGCCTTGGTGGACATGGGCGACGCCGTGTGCATCGAGGTCTTTGACGAGCCCGAGGTGGCCGCCACCAAGCACCGCGCAGGTTTGCGCCGTTTGTTTGGTTTGCAAATCAAAGACGCGCTCAAGTACCTGGAGAAAAACCTGCCTGACCTGCAAAAGATGTCGGTGGTTTTCATGATGGTGGGCAAGTCGCCCGATGGCTCGGGCGGGGGCACCAGCGACGAACTCAAACAACAAATTTTGGACGTGGCGCTCGACCGCGCCTTTTTGCTCGACCCGCTGCCCACGAGCGAGGCCGACTTCAAACGCCGCCTCGACGAGGGCCGTGGCCGCCTGACACTGATTGCCAACGAAGTGGCGCGCTTGGGCAACACCGTGTTGACCGAGTTTGCAGCGGCGAGCCGCAAAGTCAAAGACACCAAAATTCAACACGACGCGGTGGCCGACGCCGCGCAGCAACTGCAACGCTTGGTGGGCAAACGCTTTGTGACCGACACGCCTTACAACCAGTTGCAGCACTTTGCCCGCTATCTCAAAGCCGTGGTGCTGCGACTCGACAAACTGCGTGCCGACCCCGCGCGCGATGCTGCCAAACTGGCCGAACTCAAACCGCTGGAGCAAAAGTATTGGCGCTTGGTGGCAGAGCGCAAAGGCGTGAGCGATGCACGCATGCAAGAGTTCCGCTGGCTATTGGAAGAACTGCGCGTGAGCTTCTTCGCGCAAGAGCTGCGCACGCCACAGCCGGTGAGTGTGAAGCGGCTGGACAAGGCTTGGCAGCAGCTGAGTTATTGAAGGATGGTTGAGTCTGGTTGGGGTCGTTTGATCTTGGCTAGGTAACTCGTTGCTTTTGACGTTCTTCAATGAATTCCGCGCGAATTTCATCAAGATGCTTTCTACTTGCATCGAAGTCAGCGAAAGAATATGGCTGTTCGCTCGCAATTTCGGACTTGCAAAGTTTGATTTCCAGTTCAGTGGCTTCGTAGAACCCAAGCCAGCACTCCCTAGCCGTTGCCATCACTGCAAGCTTGATCACATCTTCAGTTTCCTTTTTTCGTTGTGTTTCAAGTTCGGCAACTATCAGAGAACAATTTTTGAGGCGCATTGCACACTCCTCAATGATCAGTAGGAGACTGCCCTCGGACACAAGAAGTGGATCAATAGCAAGTAATCTTGCGCGGACTTCGTGAAGTTCTGCCGCCTGGAAGTTCCAAGTTTGGTGTGGTTTGCCAATCCGTCTTGCGACATCTTCACATGCCCTAGCGGCCGAATAAAAAAGCACTCTTAGTGAACGGGCGCGTCGCAACTGAGTTGTGAGATCGTCTTTCTCTTTTCGCTTCAACTCCAAATTGTGCTGACGCTGAACAACAGAAAGCGCAGCGACAATTGCTGCAATAGAGCCAATAGCTTGAATCCAGGCCGGAGCACTCGATTCAAGAAAATTTGCTACCCAAGACCATCCTGCTAATGCAGTTAAAACGAGCAATAGAAAGATCGAACCCACAACAATTCCGCCAAACGAAGTGGCCCATACATCTGTCAAAGGGTCTGCGTTCGGGGAGGGTTTATGCATTAGTTAAATCCTGGCGTGTTGTGAGGGGCGCAGACACTTTCGCTGAATCAACGGGAGTGCTGCGGTCAGTCAAACTGAATACAAATATTGCTGAAACCCGACAAACGCCTTCCTCACCTGCACCGCATCCCCCAAGTCCGCCATCGCGTCATTGAGCGCATTGTTGTAGCGCAGCTTGAGCAATGGTGTGAGTTTTTCGGCGTCTAGTTCGTCTACGCCTTGGGTCACGTATTGGTCGAGCACAAAGCTTAAGAAGGCTTGTTGCTTTTGGTCATACGTCAGTGCGTTGTGGGCTTTGGCGCGTTCTGCGCGGGTGGCGCGTGTTTCGGTGGGTAGCGCAAAGGCCACGTAGGCCAACACGTCAAACAGATCGCTTTTTTCGGCTTCGATGATGCGTTGCATTTCACGCAAGGGTTCGCGGCCAAAGCCTTGATCGGCCAAACCATTGAGCAGGCCTTTGCGTGTGGCGGGGTCGGCCCACAAGGTGCGCAGCTCGTCTTCGTTTTTGAAGAACTCGGGCAGTGCGCCAAATAGGCTTTCTAAAAACTGTGCGGGCGACAGCGGCTTGCCATCCGGCCCCCAGTAGCTGGTGGACGACATGTGCTGAATGGTGCGTTGCTTGCCATCGGCCAGTTGGATCACCAGTTTTTCTGGGCGCTGCGTGGTGCCGCCTTTGGGCTCGTTCAATTCGCCGGGGGTGCTTGGTGCTTTGGACTTGTAGCTGTCAGGCACGGGCGGGTCATCTGGCTCTACAGGTTCGCCATCCCACTCTGGGTCGCTGAACAGGTGGTGCGCTTTGACGAAGTCGTAAATGGTGAAGTAGTCCTTGTCGTCATACAGGCGCGTGCCACGTCCAATGATTTGTTTGAACTCAATCATCGAGTTCACAGGGCGCATCAGCACGATGTTGCGCACGTTGCGCGCGTCCACACCGGTAGAGAGTTTTTGTGAGGTGGTCAGAATGGTGGGCAGCGTTTTCTCGTTGTCTTGAAATTGGCTGAGGTGCTGCTCGCCCAGCTTGCCATCGTCAGAGGTGACGCGCACGCAGTAGTCGGGCGAGGTGCTGGTTTTCATTTGGTTGATCAGGTCGCGCACCATCAGCGCGTGCGCTTGGGTGGCACAAAACACAATGGTTTTTTCGCGCTGGTTGATGCTGCCCATCAACAGCTTGATGCGGTAGGCCTCGCGGTCTTTGATTTCGATGATGCGGTTGAAGTCTTTTTCTTCAAACCGTTTGCCTTGCTCCACCTCGCCCAGCAGCACCATGTCGTCGGCGGTGTACACGTATTCGTCCAGCGTGGTGGCAATTTGCTTCACGCGAAAGGGCGTCAAGAAGCCATCGTTGATGCCCTCTTTGAGCGAGTAGGTGAACACCGGGTCGCCAAAGTAGGCGTAGGTGTCGGCGTTGAGCGTGCGCTTGGGTGTGGCTGTGAGCCCCAGCTGAACAGCGGGTTTGAAGTACTCAAGAATGGCGCGCCACGAGCCTTCGTCGTTGGCACCGCCACGGTGGCATTCGTCGATGATGATGAAGTCGAAGAAGTCGGCGGGGTAGTCGCCAAAGTAGGGCGATGGTTTTCCGTCTTTGGGAGGCCCGCTCATGAAGGTTTGAAAGATGGTGAAAAACACGCTGCCGTTTTTGGGCACGCGGCCTTTCTTCTTGATCTCGTCGGGCTCAATGCGCACCAGCGCATCGTCGGGGAAAGGCGAGAACGCGTTGTACGCTTGGTTGGCCAAGATGTTGCGATCCGCCAAAAATAAAATGCGCGGGCGGCGGCTGGGCTCTGTGCCATCACGCCAGTCCTTCAAGTTCCAGCGGCTGTGAAACAGCTTCCACGCCAGCTGAAATGCGATGAAGGTCTTGCCTGTGCCCGTAGCCAGTGTGAGCAGCACACGGTCGTTGCCTTGGGCCACCGATTCAAGCACGCGGGTAATGGCGGTTTCTTGGTAGTAGCGGCCCGTCCAAGTGCCGCCTTTGTCTTCTAGCGGCACGGCTGCAAAGCGTTTGCGCCACGCGGCGGCTTGTTGCAAGCTCTCGCCAAAGGCCATGTCCCACAGTTCGTCGGGTGTGGGGTAGCGGGCCACTTCACCCTCGGCCCCCGTGTGCATGTTGATGCCGTAAATGCCTTGGCCGTTGGTGGCGTAGGTGTGGCGAATCGCCAGCTTGGCCGCGTAGCTTTTGGCTTGGCCTACGCCTTCGGTCAGTGGCTTGGCCTACGCCTTCGGTCAGTGGCTTGGCCTACGCCTTCCGTCAGTGGCTTGGCCCAAGCCTTGGCCTCGATCACGGCCAGCTTGGTGTTGCGGTAGACCAGCACATAGTCAGCAACGTCGGCCCGCGCCCGCTTGCCTGCGCCTTGCAGGCGACCTGCGGTGATGTTGTGTTCACGCAAAACCCTACTGCCTTCCACCTGGCCCCAGCCTGCGGCGGCTAAGGCTGGATCGATGTGCTCTGCGCGGGTTTCGGCTTCGTTCATTTGCTTGGTAATTTTGATAACCAAAGCAGTGTAGCTAATTTGAATTCAGTCGCAGTCGGTGACATGTTGTCACCGACTGCGCATCAAAAGACTTTTTGGGATGCTCACCTGAGCCGATTTTTAGTATTTTGTTGACGTCAACAAAATGGTCCTCGACAGCTTCAGTTGGTTACAGCGCGTAATCGACTCAAAGTCATGTCGCAAACGGGCTGCCCTTTTGCAGCCGAAGGCGATGGTTTTGGTGGGGGAATCAAAACCCAATTAAGAAAACTTGGGTGTTTGAAAGTTGTCTAAGTTATTGATTTTTGCGGAAAATAAATTTTTCAGGAGTCAATGGGAGGGGAGTTGATCAAAACTCGATCAAGAAATTTGTGCCTCAAAAAAGCCAGTGGGATGAGACGCAAATTGGTTTATGACTCGCGGGTGAGTCACAAACACTCAAACAAAGTCCGAGCGCCACACATGCGCTGCCCGCTGGGCCATGCGTTCTTGGCGCAGGGCCAGGGCGGCAGGTGACCAATCGGTCTGATCGGTTTGCCCCAATGCTATGGCGGTGGCATAACTGCTTCGCCCGTACTCGGTTCGCTTCTCTTCAAAACTGCCGTTTTGGCATTGGCGGTTGATGGTCGGCTCCAGCAGCATCAGGTTGCCCAAGCGGTAGATGAAGTCTTTCTGGCGATCTGGGTTGAAGAGTTCGTCCCATTGCGCAGAGGGGTTCTCGGGCAGGATGTGCTCAATGGTGCCGGTGTCGCTTTCCCAATCGTGATGCTTGCCAGATGCGTCGCTTTCCAGTGCGCACAACAGGTATTTCGCCACTTTCTTGCGGCGTCCGGTGGTGTCCATTTCTTTATGAGAAAAGTCACGGACAAATTTTTCATCGTCCACGTAGACGCTGCGCAGCTGCACAAACACTTCTGCAGGCGTACGGATAGCGCCATCCAGTAAGGCCTTGGCGGACCGGTGATAGGCAGGCTCCAGCTCGTTGGTGTTCAAGCTGCCAATGACGGTGTAGCGCACCGACAGCACGCACAGCAGTTTGAGTACGCGGGTGAAATCGTCAGCGTTCATTTGCTCCCATGCGGCAAACACCAAAGGCATGTGCTGGCGCACGCCAAATAACTGCAAGTCGCGTACATAGGGCTTGGCAGCTGGGCGGTCCAGCCAAAACTCGTGCGCGGTGTCGTCCATGGCAGCGAACAGGTCTGCGCGTTGCTCCAGTGCGTCCATCAAGGCAAACACATCAGTCGATGTTTTGACCTCTTCGCGCACCTTCTTGAACAGGCGCTGTTTGCGAATCTGCGGGAACCGGCACAGCAGGTGGTAACGTAAAAAGTCCGGAAAGCGCTCGTGCTTGACCTTGCCGATCATCTGACGCCAGCGGCGCTGCAGGGCATCTAAATCGGTGCGCACAGGCACGCGAGAGAATAAGAAGTTCTTGAGCAAATCGGTGGAGGACAGCTCTAGGCCACGTGCATTGAGCGTTTCAAATACGGTGTAGGCGCTGATGTCGTCTTCCACCGTGATCAGAATGAACAGCAGTTGCCGTGCCACCGTGTCAGACAGCAGGCGCGCCAACGCTTCGCCTTCCAGGCCAGAATCCAGAAGTCGTTTTTGAAACCACCCAAAGCATTGCCACAACAAGCGATTGGACTTGGGCAGGCCGCGGGGGTTGCCTGGAGTGCGCACCTGGACCAGGTAGTCTTGATAAAAACCGTCGTCGGTCTCGTTCAGGAAAAGCTTGCTGCTTTGCAACAGAGAGGCGGGGTCTTTCTCGCCAATGAACCTTTTGCGCAGCTCAGATGCACGTTCGGCATTGGCCTCTTTTGTGGCCGCATCACCGGGCAGCTGGCGCAGGCGATCAATGACTGCCAAGGCTAACACGCTCAGTGTTGCAACCCGTTGTTGGCCATCAATGATTTGAAATTCGCGGTCAGAGACAGCCTCGACCACCAAAGCACCCATGTAGTGAAAGCTGCCGGGTGTACTCAGCAACTCCTGAATGTCGTTCCACAGGTCTTCCCACTGTTCTTCTTCCCAAGCGTAGTCGCGTTGAAATGACGGGACGCGGTACTTTTTGCCGTTACCGATCAAGTCCAGAAAGGTAACGTCTTGTGTCTTTAACAAATTGCTTTTGGCCATGTGGAATCTTGGGCGGGGTGTGAAGTACTTATTTTGCCTTGGGTGTCAGTCAGCGCAAATTTTGCACCTACTGCGACAGCTGCCCACTGAAGGCGTGGTGCAGCAGGGATTTTTTGAGGTCGTCTAGGGCGGTGAGTTTTTGGCCTTGTATCTCTGTCAGTCGGTTGGTTTGCTCTTCTGCATCTTGCAGCGCTTTGGCGATGGCTGCTTGTTGCGAAGGGTGGGGGACTGGTATCTGGATTTGGCGCAGGTCGCGGATGTTGATTTGCATGAGCGCGGTTCCGTACGTTTTGGCTCGGATTTGCGCTTGCACGGGGGCTGATCGCATGAGGAAGTAACCCAACTCTTGCGAGACGCTTTGGGGATTGAAACGGATGGGCACGATGCCGCGAGTCACGTTGGCCCCAGCCAAAGCTGATGATGCACACGACAGGGTGCCGGTTGTGCCACGTACGCACAACAGCACCTCTCCGCCTTTGAGTTTGGTGCGCTCGTAGCCTTTGGCCAAAGTGGGGTCGATGCGTTTCAAACCGCCCAACTCAATGAGCGGACGATCCAGGTTGACCGGGCGCACGATGGGCAGACCTGATTCAAATTCGTCGCCAGGCTGCACGATGCCGTACGAAAGACTGCAGTCGGCCTCCACGATTTCCTCCAGGCTTTGTATGGTGCAGTTGGCCGATGGGGCAGACAGTATTTGCGCACTGAGTTCGTTCGCGAGCTCGCGGGCGTTTTGGAGGTTCTTTTCGGCGTTGGCTTTGGCGGTGGCGATGTCGGCAAAGGCTTCGTCGAGGAGGGTGACGATGCGGCGTTGTTCTGGACGTGGCGGGTAACGTAGGCGTTGTGCTCGCACTTCGGCATCGGTCACGGCGGGGTAGCTCGCACCTTTTTGAAGTGCCTCCATGCTGCTCATGAATTCGTCGGTGAACAGCGAATAAAAAAGGTACTGTTCATCTATTTCGGCAGATGGGCGCATGACGAAATAGCCGGTGCTACAAATCTGTCCATCAAGCTCTACGGGTACTCGTGCGATTCGTTTGAGAGTTGGGCGAATCGTTGCAAATATCACATCGCCAGTTTTCACTAGCCGCCGTGCCCGACTAGGGGCATCTCTGCCTTTGAGGCGCTGAGTTTCTTCGACTTCATAGGATTCGTTTGAAACAGACGAAACATCGATGTAGTCGAATTCCTTATCTGGTGTGATTGCCGGATTGAATGTCTCCGTTTTGAGGAGAACTTCACCAAGAGATTTAGCTACCCACCCCGCCTTCACGCCACTCCCTCCCCACGCACATACAAGACCTTGCCCACACGTTCAATGTGTTCGCGCAGCTCGGCGTTGCTCAGTTGGTCGAACACTGACAGGTCAACGGTGTAGGGCAGCAGCAGTTCGTCTATTTCGTCGAGGATGTCGCCCAGCTCGCGGTGGTCAATTTGCGCATCCGCCGCAGCGTGCAAGGTCAGGTCGATGTCGGAGCCTGGGCGGTAGTTGCCTTTGGCACGCGAGCCATAGACGACGGCGCGCTCGACATGGGGGTGTTGCGCCAGGGTGTCACGGATTTTTTGTAGTGTGCTCGGGCTCAGGCCGAATGCGGTGTCAGCGCTCATGCTTGCGGGTCTGGTGCGTTGCGCAGTGCGACCATCGTGGCCGACAGCGCCACAAAGGCGGGGTAAAAGCGTTGCAGGATGTCTTGTGCAATGCGTTCGGCCACATCCAGGTTGTAGGTGTGCGATGTCTGGTTACGGTCTTTGATCATGTCCATCCACACGTCACCATCCGCAACGAGCGCATTTTTGAAAGCCAAGCGGGTGGTATCGCGTGAGCCGATGATGCCTGTGAAGCCTTTGCTTTCCAGGTAGTCCTTGAGCACGTTCCAGCCCAGTTCGTGGGTGAATTCAAAGCCTTGAATCAGGCCTTGTTTTTCAAGCTTGGTCAGGGGGCGTTGTTGTCCCAGCTCCACCGCTTCGGTCAAGGTTTGTAGGGCGTTGGTGTAGTTGTGAAAGCGTTGCTTCCAGCGGATGTCTTCAGTCATGGGGTGCTCCTGCCAGCAGTTGACCAATATTAGCCAGAACTCGCGCCGCCTCGGCATCCAGCGCAGCTATCTCATCCAAGATATCCGCCGGGCTGCGGTGCACCACTGCTTCGCCGCTGTTTGGGTTTTTCACCGACAAATCAAACGTGTCTGTGTTCACGCTGTCGGTGGCCACGCGCCAGCTTTTGGGCGAGTCGGCAAATGTCTTTTGCAGTTGCACAAACTCCACCAAGTCCGCGTCGTTGAGCGGGTTGGTTTTGCCCATGTTGCGGCCTGGGTCGAGTTGGTAAAACCAGGTCTTGCGGGTGGGTTCGCCTTTGGTGAAAAACAGCACCACGGTTTTGACGCCTGCGCCCTGAAAGGTGCCGCCGGGGCAGTCGAGCACGGTGTGCAGGTTGCAGTCGGTCAGCAGTTGTTTGCGCAAGGCCACGCTGGCGTTGTCGGTGTTGCTGAGGAATGTGTTTTTGATGACCACCGCCGCACGGCCTCCGGCACGCAGGCTTTTGATGAAGTGCTGCATGAACAGAAAAGCGGTTTCCCCGGTTTTGATGGGGAAGTTTTGCTGCACCTCTTTGCGCTCTTTGCCGCCAAAGGGCGGGTTGGCCAGAATCACATCAAAGCGGTCGCGCTCTTGAATGTCGTTGATGTTTTCGCCCAGCGTGTTGGTGTGCACGATGTTGGGCGCCTCGATGCCGTGCAGGATCATGTTCATGATGCCAATCACGTAGGCGAGGCTCTTTTTCTCTTTGCCGTAGAAGGTGCGCTTTTGCAGTATGTCCAGGTCGTCGGCCTTGGTGGCTTTGGGGCTGAGGTAGGCGAAGGCTTCGCACAAAAAGCCCGCTGAGCCACAGGCCGCGTCGTAAATGCGTTCGCCAATTTGGGGGTGCACCACCTCGATCATCGCGCGAATGAGCGGGCGCGGTGTGTAGTACTCGCCGCCGTTGCGCCCGGCGTTGCCCATGTTTTTGATCTTGGCTTCGTACAGGTGCGACAGCTCGTGCTTTTGGGCTTGGCTGCCAAAGCGCAGCTCGTCAATGCGGTCAATCACATCGCGCAGGTTGTAGCCGCTTTGAATTTTGTTGGTGATCTCGCTGAACACTTCGCCAATTTTGTATTCGATGGTCTGCGGCCCACTGGCGCGTCGCTTGAAGCCTGCGAGGTACGGAAACAGTTGGGTGTTGACGAAGGTTTTGAGATCGTCGCCAGTGAGTGCGCTGTTGTGGTCAAGCTTGCCGTCTGTGCCTTTGGGTGCGGCCCAGGCCGACCAGCGGAAAGCCTCGCCCAAGATGAACTGGTAGTCACGCCCTTGCAGCACCGCCTCGGTGGCTTTGTCGGCTTCAAGTGCGTCGAGGTACTTTAAAAACAGCAGCCAGGAGGATTGCTCGGTGTAGTCCAACTCGCTGGTGCAGCCCGCGTCTTTGTGCAGGATGTCATCGATATTTTTAAAGGTTTGTTCAAACATAGTTTTGCATTCTATTTGCCGGTATTCATAGAAAACGGCGCCTTAGGCGCCGTTGATGATGCATAAAAATAGGTGGTGGGCAGCTTAGTTCAAAAGCGTGGCACCCGATGAGCCGTCGAAGGTAAAAGGCTAGACCAAGCTCAACCCCACCTCAATGTTGCCGCGTGTGGCGTTGGAGTAGGGGCATACCTGGTGTGCGGTGTCGATCAGGTCTTGTGCCACGGCACGCTCTAGCCCCGGCAATTTGATGGCCAAGCGCACGGCAATGCCAAACCCGGCAGGGATGGGGCCAATGTCCACGCTGGCATCGATGCTGGCATCGGCTGGCACGGTCACCTTTTTCATGCTGGCCACGTGTTTCAAGGCGCCCATGAAGCAGGCGGAATAACCCGCTGCAAACAACTGTTCCGGGTTGGTGGCGTTGCCCGAACCCCCCATCACTTTGGGCGGTGACAGTTTGACGTCCAACAGGCCGTCGTCGGTGACCGAACGGCCTTCGCGTCCGCCGGTGGTGTGGGCATGGGCGGTGTAGACAACTTTGTCGAGTTTGGTGGTCATGGTGTTTTCCTTTCAGGGTGAAGTCCATGGTTTGCCTGTGAGGCCTGATGTGCCCAGTCAGCATGGCGAAATACCTCGCTCTGGTCAAGGCATTTCCCGTGCAGTTGTGAGGTGAAATGCGTGAAGGTCCGTTGGTATTTGGTGGATTTAACTCATAAATTCTTTGTCTTAGACTAGGTCAATTCCTGACCACAGTGAAAGCCAAAACGATGAGTGAATTTGCCACCGACATTTACACCGAGCCCAAAGACATCGACGTTCACACACTGCGCAACTTAGGGCCCTTAAGGGCTATGGCCGGGGTGTGGGAAGGTCATCGTGGTCTGGACGTCAAGCCCAAAGCCGAGGGGCCCAAAAAGCAGGCCTATGTTGAACACATTGCGTTGCAACCGATCGATCCGCAGACCAACGGGCCGCAGCTGTTGTATGGCTTGCGCTATCACACCTTCATCACCAAGCCCGATCAGGTCAAGACCTACCATGACCAAGTGGGTTACTGGCTGTGGGAGCCTGCCACCGAGACCATCATTCACACGCTGACGATTCCGCGTGGGCAGGTGGTGATGGCCTCTGGCAAAGCCAAACCAGATGCCAAAGAGTTCGAGGTGGTGGCCACGCACGTGGACCCGCACTTTGGCATTCGTTCGTCGCCTTTCTTGGACCATGCATTCAAGACCGTGTCGTTCACCATCAAAGTCAAGATCAACGACGACGGCACCTGGGGCTATGAAGAAGACACCGTGCTCATGATTCGTGGCAAGTCCGAACCGTTTCACCACACCGACCGGAATTTGCTGAACAAACTGGCGGAGCCCACGCCCAACCCACTGGCTGCTTGAAGATTTTTAAAGGATTCATGGATCGACCCGAATCTAGAACACGAAAGAGATTTTTGTGAGAGCCAGATTCATTCAAACGTTTTCCCCATTTCGCAGCCTCAGGGCACGCTTTGCCGTGGCGATGGGTATTTTTGGCATCACATTGGGCATGGTGATGACGGGGCTGATCGAGTGGCGTTTGGAGGAAGGTCTGAGCGCTTCTGCCCGCGACAGCTTGCAGTCGACCGCTGGTGAGATTGCCCACACGCTGTCAGACAGCCTGGAAACCCGCCAGCACGAGGTGGCCTTGATTGGCTCTTTGGTGGGGGCCAGCCAAATCAAAGACTTCATCGCCTTGCAAGAAGTGCTGGATAGTCTCAAGCAACGCCAGCCGACCTACGCTTGGATTGGACTGAGCAGCCCTGATGGGGTGGTGTTTGCCGCGACCGATGGGTTGCTCAAAGGGGTGAATGTGTCTGAACGTCCCTGGTTCATCCAGGGTGCGCAAGGTCCATTTTTGGGGGACCCACACGACGCCAAGCTGTTGGCCAAGTACCTGAAGCCCGGTGCAGATGGCTCGCTCTCGCGGTTTTTGGATGTGGCCATCCCTGTCAGGAACAACAGCGGCCGCACGATTGGCGTGCTGGGTGCGCATCTGTATTGGGATTGGGTGCATGAGGTGGTGTTGTCTTCGCTGGCACACCGGGTGCAAAAAACACCCGTGGAGGTGTTGATTGCCAACCAGCGCGGTGACTGGTTGCTGAGCCCCCACACCGAGACGTCCAAAAACCTGACTGAATGGCGTCAGACCGTCGATGACGATCGGTTCTTGTCGGTGGTGCAGACCACCTCGACGCCAACGTCGCCCAGTGATTTGAAATGGACGGTGGTGGTGCGCGAGAAAACGACGGATGCGCTCTCGCCGATTGACGAAAACCGCCGCTTGATGCTGTTGCTGACCGCCTTGTTGGGCACGGCCTTTGGCGTGGGCACATGGCAGATTGCTGGGCGTGTGGTGCGGCCCATTGTTGATTTGGCCGATGCCGCCAAAAACCATGCCTCGTTTTCCGGGCACGGCACAGACCTGGCCGAGGCCAAGTTGCACGACGAAACGATGCTGGTCGGCCAAGCCTTGGAACGGTTGGCACGGTTTGACCCTCTGACCGGGTTGGTGAACCGACGGGTCTTGAAAGAGCGCTTGGCAGGGGCCATGCGTGCGAAAGCGAGCAGCCAGGGCAGCAGTGCGGTGTTGTTGGTCAATATGGACAACTTCAGCGTTCTCAACAACACCCAAGGGCATGAGGTTGGCGATCAGTTGTTGCAAGCCGTGGCGCAACGGTTGTTGCCGCTGGTGCGAGCCAACGACACATTGGCACGCGTGGGTGGAGATGAATTTGTGTTTGTGATGACAGGGCTCGACCCCAGTCCTGTGGTCGCCATGCATGAAGCGTCTGCTTTTGCGAGCACAGTCAGCCAGAGTTTCAAAGCACCGTTCGAGCTGGCACACGGGCCATGCCAGTGCGACGCGTCAATCGGCATGACAATGTTGCAGGCCAACGCCGATGGCAAGGTCGACGATGTGCTCAAGCAAGTCGAGTTGGCTGTTTTGGAGGCCAAGCAGTCTGGCAAAAATCAAACCGTGGTGTATGACCAGCAAATGCAAGAGCGCTTGCTGGCCCAGGTGGCGTTTGAACAAGCGCTTCGTGATGCCGTGCCCGACCAGTTGCAGGTGTATTACCAGGCGCAAGTGGATGCGCAGGCTCAAGTCACAGGGGCCGAATTGCTGGTGCGCTGGCAGCATCCGACGCACGGCATGGTGTCGCCCGCCAAGTTCATCCCCGTGGCAGAACAAAACGGTCTGATTGTGACGATTGGGTACTGGATGCTGTCGTCTGCGTGCCGCCAAATCAAGTCCTGGCAGACAGACCCTATCAAGTGCCAGTGGGTGCTGTCGGTCAACGTCAGTGCCAAGGAGCTTGGGCAGCCAGATTATGTGGAGACGGTGAAAGAAATTCTTGCTGGCACGGGTGCCAATCCACAGCGCCTGAAGTTGGAGTTGACGGAGAGCACGCTGGCCTCTGACATGCAGGGGGTGGTGGCCAAGATGCATCAGTTGAAAGCCCTGGGCGTGCGCTTTGCGCTGGATGACTTTGGGACTGGGTTTTCGTCGCTGAGTTACCTTCAGCAAATGCCCATCGACCAACTCAAGATTGACCAGTCGTTTGTGCGCGATCTGGGCGTCAAGGGTAGCGATACCTCTATCGTGCGCACCGTGATTGCGCTGGGCCAAAGCCTGGGCCTGTCGGTGATTGCCGAAGGCGTGGAGACTGCCGCGCAACGAGACCTATTGGCCCAATTGGGCTGCCACCATTACCAAGGTTATTTTTATGGCAAGCCCGCGCCACTGGAGACGTTTGTTCAAGGTCTGGCGTGAGCCCGCGCGTTGGCCCATGAAAATGCAAACCGCAAGGCCATGACCGCGCCCAAGCTCACAACGCCCAACAAGGTGGCCTTGCCCAATGGCATGAGCGGCAGGGGTGCAAAGCCCAAGGCCGAGGACAAGCCAGGGGTGTAGATGCCCACCAGCAACAGCACCACAGCACCCGCCATCACCCCCAATGCCACCCGGTTGTCCACCCGCAAGCTTTGTAAAAACCGTGAGGCTTGTGCGCGGTTGGCCAAAATGAGCATGGCGTTGGATACCACCAGGGTGACCAGCACCATGGCGCGCACCTGAGGGGTTGGCAGGTCTTGTGCAGCCCAATAACTCAAACCAATGGCCACGGCCACACACAGGCCTTGACCCAACGATTCCAAAATTGCGCGAGTGCCAAAGAAGGGGGCCAGCGTGTCACGGGGTGGTCGGCGCATGACATCGTGTTCAGCGGGTTCATTTTCAAACGCGAGGGAGCACGAGGGGTCAATGATGAGTTCGAGCAACGCGATGTGCAAAGGAAGCAGCAACGGCGGCAGCGCAAACAGCATGGGCACCAAGGCCAAGCAAGCGATGGGAATATGAATGGCAAAGATATAAGCCATGGACTTTTGCAAGTTGCCAAAAATGCGTCTTCCTAAGCGAATGCCTTTGACGATGGAGGCAAAGTTGTCGTCCACCAATACCAAAGCAGCGGCTTCACGCGCCACGTCGGTGCCACGTGCGCCCATGGCAATGCCCACGTGGGCGGCGCGCAGGGCAGGGGCGTCGTTCACACCGTCGCCCGTCATGGCCACGATGTCGCCGTTGCGTTTGAGGGCTTGCACGATGCGCAGCTTTTGGTGCGGCGAGATGCGCGCGCACACGCTCACCGTTTGCATGGCTTGGCACAGCGCTTCGTCGGAGAGTGCGTCGATGGCGTCGCCCGTCAAGGTGTCGCCGCTGCGCAGCCCAGCTTGCTGCGCAATCATGCGCGCCGTGGTGGGGTAGTCGCCGGTGATCATGATCACGCGAATGCTGGCCGAGTGGCAATCGGCCACGGCCTGAGGAATTTCTGGACGCAACGGGTCGCTCAGCCCAATCAGGCCCAGCCATTCAAAATCAAAGTCGTGCTCCGAGTCTGGCCAGTCGTTGCCCTCAAAACGCCCTTGGGCCACCGCTAGCACACGCAAGCCTTGTGAGGCCATGGCATCGATGGCCTGCGCCCACTGGGCTTGCAGTTCAGCGGGCATGTGGCACATGCTCATCACGGCTTCGGGCGCACCTTTGGCCGACACGGTGTGTAGCTTGTTGCCTTGGGCTTTCCACACGTGCGACATGGCGCGCAAGGCGGGGCTGAGTGCATAGGTTTGCACCAAGGTCCAGTCACGGTGCAGGTGCTCGGTGGTGGCGAGGAAGCGCTGGCCAAGTTGATGAAAGGCCGTCTCCATCGGGTCAAACGGTTCCGGTGCACTGGCCAAAATGGCGTGCTCTAGCAAGCCGTGAAAGGCTTCGGGCAATGTGGGGTCTGAGGCTGCTGACAAGTCCACCAAATTCAGCACCAAGGGCTGTGCGGCAGGCCCCACCGCCAAGGCCGACACCTGCATGCGGTTCTCGGTCAAGGTGCCGGTTTTGTCGGTGCACAACACCGTGATGGCACCCAGGGTTTCGATGGCGTTGATGCGCCGTGTCAACACGCCTTCTTGCGCCAGACGGCGCGCGCCCAAGGCCGGAAACACGGCCAGCACCACCGGGTACTCTTCCGGCAGGATGGCCATGGCCAAGGCAATGCCCGACAACAGCGCAGGCAGCCAAGCGCCGTTGCGCAAGCCCAGTGTGAGCACCATCGACACACACAGCGCGAAGGTGATGAAGGCCAGCACTTTGACCAGCCGCGCGGTTTGTTGTTGCAGCGGCGTTTTCTGGTCTTCGATTTGGTTCAGCGATGCGCCAATTTGCCCCACTTGCCCACGCATGCCGGTGGCTGTGACGCGCACCAGGCCTTGTCCGCGCACCACAAACGTTCCGGCAAACACCGTGGGTTGGTCGTCACCACTGGGACCGGCTGGCGTTGCGTCTGCATGAAAGGGCGCAGCGACTTTGTTCACCGGCACCGACTCACCGGTGAGCATGGATTCGTCCACCTGCATCTGATCCGATTGCACCAGCCAGCCGTCGGCGGCAATGCGGTTGCCCTCGCTGACTTGCAGCAGGTCGCCCACTACCACCTCACGCGAGGCAATTTTGCAGATCTGTCCATCGCGGATGACGTGTGCAAAGGGTTGGCTGAGTTGGCGCAAGGCCTCGATGGCCGCTTCGGATTTGCCTTCTTGGTAGAAGGTCAAGCCAATCACGGCGTTGACAAACACGAACAGGGTGATGCCCTCGCTCAAATCTCCCAGCAGCATGTACAAGCTGGCCGCCAGTACCAGCAAGGCAAACATAGGCTCGCGCAGCATGGCGATCAGGCGTTGCCAGGTGGAGCGTCGCTGTGCGGCTTGCAGTTCGTTGGGGCCATCGCGCAGCAAACGCGCTTGCGCTTGCTGGCGGGTGAGGCCTGAGAGTTCGGGTGTGGTCTGGTTCATGCGGGCGTGCTGGCGTTAGGCGTTCAGCACCTGCTTCAAGGCGGCAATGCCGACGGGCGGTTCGGTCAAAAACGGAATCACAAACAAACGTTTGGACAATCCACCGGCCATGCGTGCCATTTGCCGTTGTTCACCCAAGAGCCTGGCTTGCAGCAAGGGGTCGTGGGTATGCGCAGCTAACACCGAGCGGTTCATCACCCAGGCAAAGGGTTCAATGTGGGCGCGCCGCAAGTCTTCTTGCAGTGCCGCCGCTTGCGACACGGGGGTGACTTCAGGCAGGGTCACCAGCACGATGCGTGTGTAGGCCGGGTCTTGCAAGCGCATGAGGGGCGTGACCACATTGACCGAGCTGCCACTTTTTTTCTCAAATGCGCTGAGCATCTGGCGGTGGTAAGCCCCTGCGGCATCCATCAACAGCAACGAGTGGCCTGTGGGTGCGGTGTCGAGCACCACAAAGCCGCTGCGTGCTTGCGCCACGATGTGAGAGAAAGCGTGAAACACAGCCACTTCTTCGGTGCAGGGTGAGCGCAGGTCTTCGAGCAGCAAGGCGCGTTCGTTGTCGTCCAGGCTTGGCCCTCTGGCGGCCATGATTTTGTCGATGTATTTTTGGGTTTCGACCTTGGGGTCGATGCGGCTGATTTCGAGGCCCGGCACTTGATCGACCAAGGTGGCGGCCAGGTGTGCGGCGGGGTCGGTGGTGCTCAGGTGCACGGTCTTACCTTTGTGCAACAAGCCCAAGGCCAACAGGGCGGCCACGGTGGTTTTGCCCACACCGCCTTTGCCCATGACCATGATCAGGCCGTGATCTTGTGCGGCCAGCTCGTCCACCAATGCAGCGATGTGGGGCAGCTCCGGCGTGTCATCGTGGCACGGCGTGGTGGGCAGCGCGCTGGGTGTGTCACGGAGCAAGCCACGCAAGGCGGGCAGGCCCACGCTGTCGAAGGCACGCAAGGGCACGTCATCGCGTGGCAAACCCCGCAGCACATCGGGCATGTGGGCCAAGGCGTACTGGCCTTGTGCTTCCAACGCATGTGCCACGGCATCGTCGGGTACGCTGGCATGGAACACCCCGTTGACGATGAGGCGTTGCTGCGAGAGCCCGAGGCTGCGCAACTCTTCGCTGGTGCGGGCGGCTTCTGCCAGGGCACTGGTTTCTGCGCGGGCGACCAAGATCACCGAAGTGAGTGCCGGGTTGCTCAGCGCGGCCAAGGCTTGGTTGAAGCGAGCCTCTTGCATCTTCAGGCCCGAGTGCGGGCCTAAGCAGGAAGCGCCTTTGTCGTTGCCCGCCAAAAAACCGCTCCAGGCTTTGGGCAGGCTGAGCAGGCGCAGGGTGTGGCCGCTGGGAGCCGTGTCAAACACCACATGGTCGTAGGCGTGAGCACCCTCGGCCAACAGGCTGGAGAACTCGTCGAAGGACGCAATTTCGGTGGTGCAAGCGCCAGAGAGTTGCTCCACCACGGTGGCGCGTTCTGCGTCCGTGGCGTTGGCCCCCATTTGTTGCACCACCCGATGTCGGTAGGCTTGTGCAGCCTCGTCGGGGTCGATGTTGACCAGCCACAGGCCTGCAACACCGGGCACTTGAACCGGATGGTTGCTGAGGGCCACGCCCAGCATTTCATCGAGGTTGGAAGCAGCGTCGGTGCTGACCAGCAACACGCGCTGGCCTGCGTCGGCCAGGTGAATGGCGGTGGCGGTGGACAGCGATGTTTTGCCCACGCCACCTTTGCCAGTGAAAAACAAAAAACGTGTGGGGTGCGAAAGCCAGCGCAGTGTGTGTGCAGTCATAGCCAATCAGTCTATTCCTCATTGGCACCACAGCGGTGATCAACCGCAAGCGCACATGACCTGGCACAAACTGCGTGTGAAAAATAGACGGGCCTAAGTCCCTCGCGCTCGTCGCATCAGCTCAGTCGGTGGCGGCATCCAGCGCCACTCGACTGGGCGCGCGCTGGCTGTGCAGCAAGCCCAAACCCGCCATTACCAGCAGGGCAATGCCGCCCCAGGCCAGCAGGTTGGGCGCTTCGTCCCACAACAGATAGCCCAGCACCAAGGCCACCAACAGACCGCTGTAGCGGAAGGGGCCAATCACGCTCATGTCGCCCGCGCGCATGCTCAGGGTGAGCAAGTGGTAGGCAATGGCCAGGCAAAAGGCGGCACCGCCGAGTTGCAGCAGTTGCTCCAGCGAGATGGGTTGCCAAGGCGCGGTCAAGGTCCACAAGCCTGAGAGCAGGGTGACCATGGCCGAGGTGGAGATGGTGATGAGCAGCGAGGGCACGTGCGCAGGCACCAAGCGCGTCAGCAGGTCGCGCCCCGCATGAAACAGCGTGCCCACCACGCACAGCAAGGCGTAGGCGTTCAAGCCATGTGCATCGGGCTGCACCACCAGCAGCACGCCGGTGAAGCCCAACACAATGAAGGCCCAACGCATGACGCCCACACGCTCGCGCAAAAAGACCACCGCCAGCAGCGTGAGAAACAAGGGGGCCGCCAGGTTGATGGCGGTGGCGTTGCCCAAGGGTAAGTGGAACAAGGCGGTCAGGTAGGTGAAGGTGGCCGCGCTGTCGAGCAGGGCGCGAATGGGCACCGAGCGCGTGCGCATGCTGCGCCATTGGGCCCAGCTGCCGGTGAGTGTGACCATGAGCAGCAGCAACAGGGTGGTGAAGGCACCGCGCACAAAGATGAGTTGCGGCGTGGGCAGGTGGCTGCTGACCAGTTTGACCAAGGCGTCGTTGGTGACGAAGAACAACATGGCCGCCATCATGGTGACGATGCCGCGGCGGTTGTGTGGGTTCATGGTTGTCCTCAACTGCGCAGAGGACTGGGGGTGACCAGCAACTGCAAGGCTTCCCACAAGGCAGAAGGTTGTTTTTTGCTTTGTTTCAGGTTGGCAGGCACCACGTAGCGGTGGCCTGCGGGCAGCAGGTGCAGTTGCAGCCCGAGCATTTCGAGTTTTTCTTCGGTGGCCACATCGTCAAAGTTCGAGTGCATCTTGCGGCCATCAATCAGCGTGACTGCGCCTTGACCGACCACTTCAACGGCTTGCCCGCGCTCGATGATGAGGGCGGTGTTTTCGTCGATGCCCACGCCCAACATGTCGGGGCGTTGGGCCAGGGCCGAGAGCAAGCGCCCCAGGCGTTGGCGCTGTGAAAAGTGTTGGTCCACGATGGCGCTCGAGAGCAACCCAAGGCCAATGTCCATGGACACAATGTCTTTTTCAGGCACGGGGGTGGCGGTGCCTTGAGCCAGCATTTGGCGCGACATCACGGCAGCACCGGCGCTGGTGCCCGCAATGCAGCTGCCATTGAGGTGGAACGCGCGGTGGATCGCACGTGCCGCAGGCGACTCCCAAAGACAAGCCATCAATCGGTTTTGATCGCCACCGGTCATGAAGATGCCGTCAGCCTCCAGCAATTGCTGTTCGATGTCAGGCAGAAATGCGTCATCTCGGCTGGCAATGGCAACTTGTGCTGTCTGTGTGGCACCCAGCGCTTCAAATGCAGCTTGGTAGCTTTGCCAGGTGGCATCGGGCACACCACTGGCGGCGGTGATGAATTTCAGGCGTGCATTCACTCCGCCACTGAGCGCCATGAATCTCTTCAGGATGACACTGTCTTGTTTGCGGTCTTCGGCGCCGCCAATGATCATCAAGCGCCCAGTCCGCTTGGGGGCGATGGTCTGTGCGGTCAGTGGCAGCGCAGCCGAGCCCAGCAGCAGCGCCAATACATCACGTCTGGGCAGCGGCGTCATGCGATCACAGCCGAGCAAGGCGTGACAAGGCCAGCTTCAAGGTCTCGTCCTTTTTGGCAAAGCAAAAGCGGACCACGCGCTGGTCAAAGCCATCGGCGTAGAAGGCCGAGAGGGGAATGGCCGCCACACCGATCTCGCTGGTGAGCCATTGGCAAAAGTCGGCTTCGCTGAGGTTTTTCTCGGGCACACCCAACTGGTCAATGCGCACGCACTGAAAGTAGCTGCCTTCGCTGGGCAGCAACTCGAATTTGGTGGTGGCCAAGCCGGTGCGAAACAGGTCGCGCTTGGCGGCATAAAACGCTGGCAACTCCAGATAGGGCTTGGGGTTGGCCATGTAGGCGGCCAAGCCATGTTGCACCGGGGTGTTGACGGTGAACACATTGAACTGGTGCACCTTGCGGAATTCGGCGCTCAAGCTGGCGGGGGCGGCCACGTAGCCGACTTTCCAGCCGGTGACGTGGAATGTTTTGCCAAAGCTCGACACGATGAAGGCGCGCTCGGCCAAGCCTGGAAAGCTTGATGCGCTCAGGTGTTGGCGCGGTGCGTACACCATGTGCTCGTAGACCTCGTCGCTGATGAGCAAGATCTGGGTGGGCTTTAAGAGTTCTTCGAGTTGGCGCATTTCCTCTTGCGTCCACACGGTGGCGCTGGGGTTATGCGGGCTGTTGACGATGATGGCGCGCGTCTTGGGGCTGATGGCGGTGGCGATCTTGTCAAAGTCGGGGCGGAAGGTGCCGGGTGTCAGTGGCACGCGCACGGCCACACCACCGGCCAATTCGATGTTGGGGATGTAGCTGTCGTAGCAAGGCTCCAGCACGATCACTTCGTCTCCCGCGCGCACCACGGCCAGGATGGCGCTCAAGATGGCTTGGGTGGCGCCTGCGGTGACGGTGATCTCGCTCACCGGGTCATAGCGGTAGTGGTAGAGCGATTTAATTTTTTGGGCAATCGCTTCGCGCAACACGGACACACCGGTCATGGGTGGGTACTGGTTGAGGCCTTGGGTCATGGCGTCGGTGACACAGTCCACCAGCTGGGGGTCACAGGCAAAGTCTGGAAAACCTTGGCCGAGGTTGACCGCATTTTTTTCTGCGGCCAGAGCCGACATGACGGTGAAGATGGTGGTGCCGACTTTGGGAAATTTGGTGTCAAGAACAGGTGTGGTCATAGGTCAGAGTTCACAGGTCGTAGTCGTTGGCGTGGCCTTCAAGGGCTTTGAGAATCAGGTTGCGGTCCAGGCGGTCGCTGAGCAAGGTGGCGAAGTCGTAGACAAAGTTGCGCAAGTAAGCACTGCGCTTGAAGGCAATGCGTGCGGTGTTTTTGCCAAACAGCTGGGCACCGGGGCGCACCACCAAGTCGTCGTCGGTGCTGTCGCGCACCGCCATTTCTGCCACGATGCCCACACCCATCCCTAAGCGCACATAGGTTTTGATCACGTCTGAATCAATCGCTTCAAGGGCGATGCGCGGGGTGAGGTGCTTGGCAGCAAAAGCTTTGTCAATGCGGGTGCGGCCCGTGAACGAGGGGTGGTAGGTGATGATGGGCTCGGCGGCCAAGTCTTCCAGGGTGATGCGGCTTTTGGCGGCGAGTGGGTGCGCCTTGGGGATGACCAGCACGTGTTCCCACTCGTAGCAGGGCAGGGTCACGAGATCCGGGTAGTCCGACAGCGATTCGGTGGCAATGCCAATCTCGGCCACTTCGTCCAGCACCATTTGTGCCACTTGCGCGGGCGCACCCTGGTGCAAACTGATGTTGACTTTGGGGTAGGCCGCGCGCAACTTGGCCACGGGCACCGGCAACACATAACGCGCTTGGGTGTGGGTGGTGGCGATGGAGAGGGTGCCACTGTCTTCGGCGCTGAACTGTTCGCCAATGCGTTTGAGGTTGCCCACTTCGCGCAAGATCACCTCGATGCTGCGCAGCACGTGTTGCCCAGGCTCGGTGACGCGTTTGAGGCGTTTGCCGTGGCGGGTGAAGATTTCAACGCCCAACTCTTCTTCGAGCTCAATGATGGCTTTGGAAACGCCCGGCTGTGAAGTGTGCAGCGCCTTGGCCACCTCGGTCAGGTTGAGGTTGCGGCGAACAGCCTCTTGGACAAAACGAAATTGGTGAAGATTCATGACGTGGGCGTTGAATTTGCCGCGTCATTATGCCTTGGGCATCTAACCGGCCCGTTCTTTATTCGGGAGTCTGGGTGTGACCCAGCGCGATATCAGCCAACAAATCGAGTAAGGCGGCTTGTTCGCCCACGGCGGGCTGGCAGTCAATCTGCATTTCGGGATGGGCTTGTCGCAGTGCTTGCATGAGCACAGGCAAGTCTTCGCGGGCGTGTTTGCCAACGCCCAAAAACAAGGGCAGCACGCTCAGGCTGGTCGCGCCTTGGGCCACCACCTCGGCTGCGGCCTGGGCCAAGCTGGGCTCGGTGAGTTCCAGGTAAGCGCAGCGCACAGCGATGTGGGGTGCGCGTTGCGCAATGCGCGCTGCCACGGCCTGGATGGGCTGGTGCCACAAGGGGTCGCGTGAGCCGTGGGCAAAAAGAAGAATGGCGTGCATGGTGTGTAGGGGTGTTTATTGGCGCACCACCAGCCAACCGAAGGCGGCGAGTGAGGCGACGGAGTACAGCATGCCGGGTGCCGCCGCAGCGAACCACGGGGCCCAGCTGTTGAGGTTGCCGATGTAGCTGAAGACGTTGTTGAGCAAGAAAAAGCTGATGCCAGCCAGCACGCCGCCAAAGACATGGCTGGCGATGTTGCCGCTGCGGAAATGCAAGTAGGCAAAGGGCAGGGCGAGCACCACCATGACCAGGCAGCTCAAGGGGTAGAACACTTTTTTCCAGAACTCGATTTCAAAGCGCTGGGTGGCTTGGCCGTTGGCGCTGAGGTGGCGGATGTACTGGAACAGGTCGATGGTGCCCATGCGGTCGGGCTTGAGCAGGGCCACCGACACCATTTCGGAGGTGATGCCCGTGGGCCACGTTTGTTCTTGTGTGCTGCTGCGAACCAAGTTGGAGGCCGTGCCTTGGCGCGTCAGGCTGTCGCGTTCGACGTGTTGCAAGACCCAGGCGTCATCGTTGGTCAAGATGCCCAATTTGGCGCGGATCAAGCCAGTCCATTGGCCGTCTTTGTCGAATTCAAAAATGCGGATGCCGCTGGGGTTGCCGTCTGGTGTGAGAGTTTGCACATTCACGGCAAAGCTGCGATCTGCTTGGCGCTCGCGCAACCAAGCCCCGGTTTGGCCGACGCTGATTTGCCCCATGTAGCGGGACTTGAGCAATTGGCCGTAGCGGTCGCACAAGGGCGATACATAGTCACCCACCACAAAGGTCAACACCACAAAAGCCAGCCCCAGGCCCATGAGGTTGCGCAGCGCCAAGCTTGGGCCTAGGCCGCTGGTGCGCAGGATGGTGAACTCGGAGCTTTGTGCTAACCGGGCCATGACAAAGATGGTGCCAATCAACACCGAGATGGGCAACAACTCGTACAAGTGGCTGGGCACCAACAGCAGCACATAGATGAACGCATGTTTGAGTTGGTAGCCTCCGTTGTTGCTGCCCACCCCTTGGAGTTCATCCACAAAGTCGAAGAAGAAGAACAAGGCCAAGAAGCTGAGCGTGACAAATGCCACCGCCACCAGCACCTCGCCATAAATGAGTCGGCGCAATGTTTTCATGCGCTCGCCTCTTGGCGGCGACGTGGGCCCAGCAGCTGTCGCCAGCTCCAGTTGTTGTGGCGAATGTTCAGCCACATCAAGCTCAGGCACAGCATGCCGCCGTGCAAGCCAAGCACGTAGGGAACCCACTGAACTTTGCCCGCACCGATCCAGCTTTGGCCCAAGTTGATGAAGTTGTAATAGACCACAAAGATGAACAAGGCCAACGCCAAGTTACCGCCTCGTCCCACACGTGGGTTGGCGCTGGTCACGGCCAAGGCGACCACCAAGAGATTGATGGCGGCCAATGCCATGCCCAAGCGCCATGAGAGCTCGCCCAGGTAGGAGGGGATGGGTTGTTGAATCAAGCGCAGCGTGCTGAGCGCCTTGGGTGGCGCATCGGCGGCCACTTTGACGTCTTTGCCAATGCGTGAGCCATAGACTTTGAATTCGCTGATCTTCAGGTCGGGTTCGCCCACGGTTTGCTCGACACGCTGGCCCCTGTCGAGCATCAAGAAGCGCTCGCCATCAATCAGTTCAATTTGTCCGCCTTGGGCCGAGGTCATGGCTTGTTTTCCGTGGTCTGTCGAGGAGATGAAAACGTTTTTGCCTTTTTTGTTTTCCACGCTGTCTTTGTCCACAAAGAACACACGTTGGCCACTGGATGACTCTTGAAACAAACCAGGCGATACCCGTTCTAAATCGCCCCGGCGCTCAAAACGTTCGCGCAGCTCACTGATTTGGCTGTTTGACCAAGGCCACACCAAGAGCACCAGCACAGCCACGGTCACCAACATGGGCCAGGCAAAGTGCAACACGGGCGAGAGAAAGGCGCGCAAGCCTTTGCCGCTGGCCAGCCAAATCACCATTTCGCTGTCGAGGTACAAGCGAGAGAGCGTGCCCACGGTGGCAATGAACAAGCTCATGGTCAACACGGTGGGCAGGTGACCGAGCATGGTGTAGCCCATGACCAGACTCACTTCTGAGGGGTTGACGCTGCCTTGCGAGGCTTGGCCCAGGGTGCGGATCAGCATCATGGTCATGACGATCGTGACCAACACCACCGAGGTGGCGCCGAAGCTGCGAGCCAGCTCTTTACGGAGGGAGGAATGGAATAACATCAGAGCGAAAGAAAGACGCAATTATGAACTTTGAACTTAAGACGCTGGATTTGACCGCAGCAGCCGTGCTGAAAACCGATGCGCTGATTGTGCTGGTATCGGCCACGTTCAAGCCCGGACGTGACACGCTGTCGCAACTGATTGTTGAAGCCCGCAAGAGCGGTGACTTGGACGCCAGCCCGGCCAAGATGTTGAGTGTTTGGCGTGCCGACGGCGTGAGTGCTGGGCGTGTGTTGTTGGTCTCCATTGGCGAGGGCCATGCACGCCACGTGCGTCAAGCGGTCACGGCGGCGGTGAACGCGCTCAAGTCAATAGCGCCCAAAAGTTTGGCTATTTGCCTAGAGGATGCCACTCAGCAGCGCCTGCATGCGGCCACCCAAGCCGTGGCCGATGCCAGTTATGTCTACACCGCTACCAAGCCCACGGCCAAAGCCAGTGTGTTGAAACGCGTGGTGTTGGGTTTGCCCAGCGCCAGCCAAACCAAAGCCGCCAAGGCTGACTTTGACCATGCCTGCGCTCAAGTGGCGGGTGTGGCACTGGCCAAAGAATGGGGCAATCGTCCAGCCAACCATGCCACGCCGAGCATGCTGGCCAAGGTGGCACAAGCTTTGGGCAAAAAGCCCCGCGTGCGCTGCGAGGTGTTAGGGCCTGCCGAGATCCTCAAGCTGGGCATGGGCTCGTTTGCTGCCGTGGCACAAGGCTCGCGTGAGCCGATGCGTTTCATCGTGCTGCATTACAACGGGGCTGCCAAAAGTGAAGCGCCAACGGTGTTGGTGGGCAAGGGCATCACGTTTGACACGGGGGGTATTTCCATCAAGCCCGCCGCAGGCATGGACGAGATGAAGTTCGACATGTGTGGCGCTGCCAGCGTGTTGGGCACCTTCGAAGCTTTGGCGCAGTTGCAACCTGCCATCAACGTGGTGGGCTTGATACCCACCTGCGAGAACATGCCCGATGGTCTGGCGTTGAAGCCCGGTGATGTGGTGACCAGCATGAGCGGGCAAACCATTGAGGTGTTGAACACCGATGCCGAAGGCCGCTTGATCTTGTGCGACGCCTTGACCTATGCCACGCGCTTCAAGCCCCGTGCGGTGATTGACATTGCCACTTTGACCGGGGCGTGTGTGGTGTCGCTCGGCCATGTGCGCAGCGGTTTGTTCTCGGCTTCTGATGAATTGGCTCATGCGCTGCAAGCGGCGGGCGAAGCGGCGTTAGACCCTTGCTGGCGTTTGCCCCTGGACGACGAATACGCCGAGGGCCTGAAGTCCAACTTTGCCGACGTGGCCAACGTCGGTGGGCGTGATGGCGGGGCCATCACTGCCGCCAAGTTCTTGCAGCGTTTTGCCAAAGACTACCCCTGGGCGCACTTGGACATTGCGGGCTCGGCTTGGAAGAGCGGCGCGGCCAAAGGGGCCACGGGTCGCCCTGTGGGCTTGTTGTTGCATTACCTCTTGAGCGTGGTGCCCGCCGCCAAAGGCCGGGCCGCGACCGTCCCCGCCAAACCCGTGGTTCGTCGTCGCGCACCTGCACGTCAGGCATGACCGAAATTGCTTTTCACTTCAATGCGCCCGACAAGCTGGCCTATGCCTGCCGCTTGTTGCGCAAAGCTGTGGCCAGCGGAGCCAAGGTGGTGGTGACGGGCGATGAAACCAGTTTGCAAACCTTGGACACGCTGCTGTGGACCTTTTCTGCGTTGGAGTTTTTGCCGCATTGCCGTGCCGACAGCCCGCTGGAGCAGCGCATGGTGTCGCCCATTGTGTTGGCTGCGCAAATCGACGGCAACGAGGCTTTGCCGCATCACCAGGTGTTGCTCAACTTGAGCGATGCCGTGATGCCGGGTTATGAGCGCTTCGAGCGCACCATCGAGGTGGTGACCCTGGATGAGCAAGACCGACAGAACGCACGTCAACGTTGGAAGCACTACGCCGACCGGGGCTACGCCATCACACGGCATGATTTGAAGTTGCGAGAGAACGCATGAGTTGTTCGCGTTGCTCGAAAGTTATGATTTTCTCGTCCTCGTTTTATCCATAAGGAGTTTTCCATGCGCACCCCTTTCAAACTCACGTTGATCGCCAGTTTGGCCGCACTCAGTGGCTTGGCGTTTGCACAAGAACAAGTGGTCAAAATTGGCCATGTCGGGCCCGTCAGCGGCGCGATTGCGCACTTGGGCAAAGACAACGAGAACGGTGCCCGCTTGGCGGTGGAAGAACTCAACGCCAAAGGCGTGAGCATTGGCGGCAAGAAAATCAAATTTGAGTTGCTGGCTGAAGACGACGCGTCCGATCCCAAGCAAGGCACAGCCGCTGCGCAGAAGTTGGTGGATGCCAAAGTGTCTGGGGTGGTGGGGCACTTGAACTCAGGCACCACGATTCCTGCATCCAAGATTTACAGCGATGCGGGCATCCCGCAAATCTCGCCTTCTGCCACCAACCCCAAGTACACCCGCCAGGGCTACAAAACGGCATTCCGTGTGGTGGCCGATGACGTGCATCTGGGCGGCACCCTCGGGCGCTATGCGGTGAAAGAACTCAAAGGCAAATCGATTGCGGTGATCGACGACCGCACGGCCTATGGCCAAGGCGTGGCCGAAGAGTTTGAAAAAGCCGTCAAGGCCGCAGGCGGCAATTTGGTGGGCCACGAGTTCACCACCGACAAAGCCACCGACTTCATGCCCATCTTGACCACGATCAAAGGTAAGAAGCCTGACATTGTGTTTTTTGGCGGCATGGACGCCGTGGGCGGGCCGATGCTCAAGCAAATGAAGTCGCTGGGCATTGCTGCCAAGTTCATGGGGGGCGACGGCATTTGCACCACCGAGTTGGTCAAGCTCGCGGGCGACGCCATGGCCGATGGCCAAGTGATTTGTGCCGAAGCAGGTGGTGTGGATGGTGCCTTGAAGAAAGGCATGGAAGATTTTGGTGTGAAGTACAAAAAACGCTTCAACGACGACGTGAAGCTGTACGCGCCCTATGTGTATGACGCGGTCAATGTGATGGTGGACGCCATGCAACGCGCCAAGTCCACCGACCCCACCAAGTACTTGCCTGAGCTGTCCAAGACTGCGGGCTACAAGGGCGTGACGGGCACCATTGCCTTTGATGCCAAAGGCGACATCAAGAACGGTGCGCTCACGCTGTACACCTACAAGGCGGGCAAGCGCGATCAAATTGCCGTGGTGCGTTAAGCCTTGATGGCAACGCCCATGAGAAGAACCACCTTCGGGTGGTTTTTTATGGCTTGGGCGGCAGGTAGGCGAACGCGATGTAGGCAAAGGGCTTGTGCAGCGGAAAGCGCAAGCCCTGGCTGGCCACCGTCAACTCAATCGCTTCAGGCGTTTGTCCTTGTGCGCTCAGCCAGGCGCGCATGTCTTGTTCGCAGCTGCTGGATTCTGGCTTGTCGACCGGGCCCAAGGGACACAGCAACAAACCTGCTTGTTGCTGCCAGTGGGGCAAAGGCGTGACAGTGGCAGGAAACTGATCGGGCACACCGGGCACCACCCGCAAGGCAGGATTGCCATAAAAGGCGAGCAGGGCGTTCTCAGCCCATTGCCCCCCTACCCAACGCAGGGCTTGGTCAGGGTAGCGTTCATGCCAAGTGGCCAGCAATGCTTGCGCGGCTTCGCGCCGTGGCAGGTAGTGGTTGGGGGTGCCGTTTTGGGCTTGGTGCCAGGCGTACCAAGGGCTGACCAGCACCACCAAGGCACACCAGACCATGAAAACTTTGGTGAGTTTGGCGCTAGGGTCTTGAACATTGCCGAGGCTCAGGTTGCGCAACCACAACAACGAAAACCCATAGCCGATGGGAATGGCCCAGGGCATGGACAGCTCGACAAAACCTGTGATGCCAAACACCAAGGTGATGGCCCAGGGCAGAATCGCGACCCAAAACAAAGTGTCACCCCAGCCTTGTGGTTGCCAACTGCGCAGCAAACGCTGTGGCCAGCCACGCAACCTTTGCCACAAGCTCAGGTTGTTGGGGGCGTACACCCAAGCGCACAACAGCCAGGGCAGCAGCCAGTAGGCCGCAGGGGCCAACGCAAATTTAAGCACCATGCCCCAGCTCACACCGTCGTCACTGCCTTGTTCGCCGACATAGCGCAGGGTGACCCAGTCGTGCGCCTGAAGCCACAGCAGGTGAGGGGTCAGACACAACACAAACACGCCCAGGGTGAGCCAAGGTTTGTAAGTGGCAAACCAACGACGTCCGTTGGCAGAGGCGAGCGAGCTCATGAAAATGGCCAGCAAAAACACGCCGCTGTAATACTTGCCGAGCATTGCCAGCGCACTCAGTACCCCCAGCGCCAGTGACCACAGCACACCTGCCCGTCCCGTGCTGGCGACGCAACGCACCCAGGCCAAGACCACCCAAGGCCAGGCACTGAGCAAGATGGCATTGGCGTTGAACTTGACCGCCAAGGTGCTGTACGGAAAAGCCAGGCACAGCAGCAGCACCGCAGGCAATGCCAACTCAGGGCGCTCGATGGCCTGAGCCAAACGGTAAACGCCGAACAGTCCCAGCGCCACGTTGAGATAAGACAACAGGTGGTACGCCGCATCTAGGTGGGGGAAAACGGCAAACCATGCCCCTGTGACCCAGGCAAACAAAGGTGGGTGTTTGGCGCTGCCCCAGGCCCAGTTTTGCCCCCAGGCAAAGTTCTCCAGCATGTCGGCATAGCCGTCCAGGTTGGTGTCTGAGATGCCATGCGCCAGCACCCATGCCAGCACGTGCAGGCCAAGAACAAGGCCCACACCGGTTGTGAATCGGGGGGGAGAGACGGTAGAAAGGGGAGGGGGTGACAGTGACAGAAGGGGCTTTCAGAGTGAAAAAATTATAGAAGTCTTGGCTGGTGCCAAGCAGACATCCACGTGCTGAGGCTATAAAAATCAATCACTTACGATTTTTTTATGTTTTTTTCATTTCATGTGTCCACCAAATCTTGCCGTCATGCGTTGTTTGCTGATCAAGTTCTGAGGAGCCTGCAATTGGATAAGTCAGTATTTCAAATGGATCCCCCTGATGTGGCGCTGGAGCGTCGCTTCAAATTCGTTCCCCCCGAGAAGTCTGGGATCAAAGCCACCTTTGACCGCATCCGTGCGCAATTGGCGCAAGAGGCGGAGCAACGCAGCCGCCCGGCCTCACGCATTTACTCTGGCTTTAGGGCTGTGAAAGCTTAAGTCGTCACTTTGTCTGTCGCAGACAGACACACCTACAACGGGCCCCTTGGTGGGCCCGTTTCGTTGGGATAATCGCTTTTTTATCTGAGCGCACAGCGCTTTTTATAGCCTCATGTTGTTTGTGCTCAGTTCTTTGGCCCCGGTGGTCTTGTTGATCGCCATTGGCTTTTGGGTCGGGGTGCGTGGTTGGGTCAGCTCAGACGGGGCCAAAGAAATCTCTAACCTCGCGTTCATGGTCTTGGCACCCGCCTTGTTGTTTCGCACCATGAGTCAGGTTCATCTGGACCAGTTGGATGTGCAGCCCGTGGCCATGTACTTTGTAGGGGCGATTGGCTTATTCGCTGTGCTGTTCTTGAGCTTGGGTTGGAACCGCCGCGCCACTGTGCTGGCCTTGGCGGCCACCTTCAGCAACACCGTCATGCTGGGCATTCCCTTGATCGGGTTGATGTATGGCCCGCCTGGCTTGGTGTATTTGTTCACCCTGATTTCTTTACATGCACTGGTCATGCTGACCTTGGCCACCGTGGTGTTGGAGTTGGTGCTGGCGCGTGAAGCTGCCTTGGACCCCACGGTAGATTCAGCCCAGCGCCATCCGCTGATGACCATTGCCGTGGCTGTGCGCAATGCGGTGATTCATCCGGTGCCATTGCCCATCTTGCTGGGGCTGGCTTGGGGTCAACTGGGTTGGGTGATGCCCGAGGTGTTGGACAAACCGATTCAGTGGATGGGCAGCACCTTTGGGCCTTTGGCCTTGCTACTGGTCGGCATCACCTTGGCCGGGGTGTTGCATGACGTGCGTCAATCTTGGGCCGGACAGAGCCGATCAAAGGCCATGCGGCCCTTGTGGGTGGCCACCAGTTTGGCCTTGCTCAAGAACCTGGGCCACCCCTTGCTGGTGCTGCTACTTGGCTGGGCTTTTGGCGTGACAGGCTTGGCACTGGCGGTGATGGTGAGCGCAGCCTCCATGCCCATTGGTGCCAATGTGTTTTTGTTTTCCCAACGCTACGCCGTGGGTGAGGATGCAGTGCCAGCGGCAGTCGCGCTATCGACCTTGTTGGCGATTGTCACGGTGCCTTGGGTGTTGAGTTGGGTGAATTGATGCCTTAAGAACGGGCGGGATAAGGCTCAAGCCAGTTCAGCAATCAATTCAATTTCCACGCAGGCACCCATGGGCAGTTGGGCTACGCCAAAGGCGCTGCGCGCGTGGGCACCTCTGTCGCCAAAGACTTCGCCAATCAGCTCGCTGCAACCGTTGGTCACCAAGTGCTGTTCGGTGTAGTCGGGCGTGGAGTTGACCAAGCTCATGACTTTCACAATGCGTTGCACTTTGTTCAAGTCGCCCACTGCCGCGTGCAAGGTGCCCAGCAAGTCGATGGCGACCGCGCGTGCGGCGGCCTTGGCTTGTTCGGTGGTCATGTTGAGGCCCAGTTGTCCGACCCAGGCTTTGCCGTCTTGCTTGGCGATGTGGCCGCTCAAGAACACCATGTTGCCGCTTTGCACAAACGGTACATAGGCTGCCGCAGGCACAGCCACGGGGGGCAGGGTGATGTGGAGGGCTTGCAGGCGGTCGTAAATGTTCACGGTGTGGTCCTAAAAAAATTTCAAGTCGAAATTTTAGAAGGCTCAGACAGCAGCGGGGCCGATTCGATGGCAAGACCGTCGATGGGGAACACGGTGACGCCCACTTCTAAGGTGTGGCTGGCGCCACCGTGGATCACGCCACGTACGGGGGAGACATCGCCAAAGTCGCGTCCGAACGCCAGGCTGACATAGTCTTCGCCCGGTGAGTTCAAGCCCCAGCGGTCGTTGGTGGGGTCGAGGTCAAACCATTGGCCTTGGGTGGTGAGTGTGTCGTCCACCACATCGGGCACATAGACAGACACCCAGGCATGCGAGGCATCACTGCCAATCAGGCGGGGTTGTCCAGCGGGTGGCTCGGTCAGCAAATAGCCGCTCACATAACGCGCTGCCAAACCTTGGGTGCGCAAGCAGCACAGCAGAATGTGCGCAAAGTCTTGGCAGACGCCCTGGCGCTTGGCCAAGGCCTCGCGTGCGGGGGTGTTCACATCGGTGCTGGCGCTGGCGTATTCAAACTCTTGATGAATGCGCGTCATCAAATCGCAGGCCGCAGCCAACACCGGTCGCTGGGGGGTGAAGCTGGCGCGTGCAAATTCAGCGAACTCGGCATGCGGGGTGACGTAGGGCGAAGCGAACACAAATTCGTTGGCAGCAACCCAAGCTGCGCCTGCGTGATAGACAAAGTGGTCTCGCACTTTTTCCCAGCTGGGCGTTTGTGCCACTTGGTTCAAGTCAAACGGTGTGGCGTGGGTTTGCACCAAGCTGCTGGCTTCCATGTGCAGTGTGCTGTGTGCCACGGGCAATGAAAAGAAGCTGCGCAGGTTGCCAAACACATCGGTGTGATCGCTGCGTGCGGCAGGCGCTGGCGCAATTTGCAAGGCCGCATTGCGTACCGTTTGCGAGGGAAGGTTGCGCGGCAACAAATGCGCCATGTGCTGGGCGGTTTCTACTTGCGGTGCGTAGTGGTAGGTGGTGGTGTGTAGGACGTGCAAAAACATGGTCAAGCTCCCACACTGTCGCTGTCTTGGGTGTGGCTGAAGTACTGCCCTGAGATGGCATCAGACACTTGCCAGGCAGCTTGTACGCAGGCCAACAAGTAAGCGCGAAGTTGGGGCAAGTGACCTTGGGCATCGCGTTGACACAGGGTATCGAGCTCAGTGTGTTGCACATCTGGCACCAGCTTTGCCAATGCATCGGGTTGCCCCATGGGGGTGCCGGCCAATTTGGACAAGCGCGCACGCAGTGAGCGTGTCACCCAAGCGAGCGAGCGTGGGTTGTCGTTGTCTTGCATCAGCAACTCGACCAACGGCGCGAGTTCACGGCTTTGCTGGTATTGGGATTGGAAGGTGATGGTGCTGTCAAACAAGGCCAGCAATGCGGTGAAGTGTGAGCTGTTGTCTAGGGTGGTGCTGAGCAAGGGGCCCGTGGCCGTGTCTTCTTTGGGCAGATCAAAAGCGCCCACCTCGACCGCTAGATCCAGGGCTGCGGATAAAAAGCCCAAGCGCTCTACGTGCCTGCCAATACTGAGCAGTTGCCAACCGTCGTCGCGTGTCATGCGGTCGGTTTGTGCACCTGTGATGGCGGCCAGCGTGGCGCTGGCGGCTTCGAGCGCCTGCAAGGCTTGAATGGCTGAAAACTCGGGCCGAGACAGGGTGTGTTTGCAGTCGGCACTGAATTGTTCGACGCAATGCACGATGGCATTCCAGTGTTCGGGGGACAAGCGTTCACGCAGCGAGGACGCGGCTTGATGCACAGCGCGCAAGTTGTAACCCACGCTGGTGGTGTGTTCGTCTTGGTCCAGGCAGGCGATCAAGGTGCGTTCGAAAACGCGCCGCCGTGTGGCCATGTTGGGTGTTGATGCACTGGCGTCGTCGGCGGTGCCGGTGGGGGCGGACGGAACGCCCACAGGGATCAAGCCCTGACGCTGGGTGAGCAGCTGCAACCAGGACCACAGACTGCGTGAGGTGGGGTCTTCACCGTTCAATGCTTCCAGGCACAAGCGCACCAAGCGCACCATGTTCTCACTGCGCTCGGTGTAGCGGCCTAACCAATACAGGTTTTCTGCGGCGCGGCTGGTGACCACGCGTGGCCGATGCGTGAAGTTCACGGAGCTGGTGCTCTTGACCAGCAAGGTACTGCGATCCACATCGGCATCGGTTTGTACCCAGACATCCGCACTGCTGCCCCCGCGCTGCATGGACGCAATTTCGGCATGCGGTGCCGCAATGCGCGCTAAACCACCGGGCAAGACACGCCAGCTGTCGGGGCCGCTGCGCAGCGCAAAGACGCGCAGCATGACCGAGCGGGCGACGATGCCTTCTTGTGCGTTTTTCCAAGTTGGCATTTGCGACAGGGGCACATACGCTTGCAGGGTGTGACGGTCCGGCTGGCGCGTGATGCGGCCCACCCATTCGTCACGCTGAGATTCGGTGAGTGAGCGCCCCAGGGTCGCGTCAAAACTGCCATGACTCTCAGACCCAGGGTAGGTGGGCTTGATGACCATTTGGTCGAGTTGCGGCAGCACCGACGACAAGGCCGCGCGTTCGCCGCACCACCAGGTGTCCAAGGCCGGCAGTTGCAAGGTTTCGCCAAGCAGGGTTTGGCTCAAGGCGGGCAAAAAGCCCATCAGCGCGGGTGACTCCAAGAAGGCTGAGCCGGGTGTGTTGGCCACGACCACATGGCCTGCACGCACGGCCTGTAGCAAACCCGGAATGCCCAAGGTGGAGTCGGCACGCAATTCGAGCGGATCTAAAAATTCGTCGTCCAGGCGTTTGAGCAACACATGCACGGGCTCTAAGCCACGCAAGGTGCGCAGGTACAAGCGCTCGTCGCGCACAGTTAAGTCACTGCCCTCGACCAAGGTCAGGCCCAAGTAGCGCGCCAGGTAGGCATGTTCGAAATAGGTTTCGTTGTAAGGCCCGGGGGTGAGCAGTGCCACATGGGCTTGGGCACCTGCGGGACTGTGTTGCTTGAGGGACTCGATCCACACCCGGTACGTGGCCGCTAAGCGCTGCACGTTCATGGTTTCAAACGCTTGCGGAAATTGGCGTGAAATGAGCAAGCGGTTTTCCAGCAAATAGCCCAGCCCCGAAGGCGCTTGCGTGCGCTGCGACACCACGGCCCATTGACCGTCGGGCCCGCGCGCCAAGTCAAACGCGGCAATGTGCAGGTGCGTGCCACCGACCGGTTGGATGCCATGCATGGCGCGCAAATAGCCGGGGTGACCTTGCACCAGAGCGGGCGGGATCATGGCTTGGCGAATCAGTTGCTGCGGGCCGTACACGTCGGCCATCACACGCTCCAACAGGCGTGCGCGTTGCTGAACACCGGTGTCAATCTGCTGCCAGCTTTGTGGCGTGAGGATGAGTGGGAACAGGTCAACGGCCCATGGCCGCTGAGGACCGCCTTGGTTGGCGTAAACGTTGTAAGTGATGCCGTTGTCGCGCACCTGGCGGGCCAGCGTTTGCGTGCGTCGGTCGAGGTCGTCTAGGCCGACTTGCCCCAAGTGGTCGAAGAATGTTCGCCAGGGTGCTGCCAATGCTTGAGAGGGCTGAGGCAGGGTGGCCGCAGGGGTGCTGATACCTCGACCAAGGAGAGGGCTGAGTGACTGGGACTGCGATTGCGACTGCGACTGCGACTGCGACTGCGACTGAAATTGCCCCGCTGCGTGGGCCAGGGATGACGTTGGGGTTTGCGTTTGCGAGACAGGGGGCGCGGGTTCTTGGACAGATTGACTGCTCGTGCCCAGCAGCTCGTCGAAGTGCCCCTGGTCTGCGTGGTGTGACAAAGCGCTCACCACATCAGCCAAGGCTGTTGGGGGTGAGGGCTTGGCGGTTTGCGTTTGGGGTGTCTCCACAGTGGACACATTGTCTCACCGGCGCAGGCTCATCGGCGCAAGTCCAGCGTGAACGGAAACTCTTTGCTGGCAGCGACACCCACGGTGGCAGGGCCAATGTCGAGTTTGCCGGGTGTGTGTCCAAGCGGGAAGAAGCGCGACAGGCGACGGCTTTCGGCCTCGTTGGCATTGACAGGCAAGGTCTCGTAACTGAGCCCACCTGGGTGAGCCACGTGGTATTGGCAACCTCCCACGGACCGTTTCATCCAGGTGTCCACGATGTCAAAAATCAGTGGCACATGCACACCAATGGTCGGGTGCAAGGCCGATGACGGAGCCCATGCGCGGTAGCGCACACCGGCCACGTATTCGCCCACGGTACCGGTGGGTTGCAGGGGCAGGGCGCGGCCATTGACGGTGACGGTGTGGCGGCTGGGGTTCAAACCGGTGACGTGCACTTCGATGCGTTCAAGAGACGAGTCCACATAGCGCACAGTGCCGCCGCTCGACCCCTCTTCGCCCATGACGTGCCAAGGTTCCAAGGCGTTGCGCAGGGTCAAGGAGATGCCCAAGGTGTTGAGCCCCCCCGCACGTGGGAAGCGGAACTCAAAGTGGGGTGCAAACCACGCCGGGTCGAAATGAAACCCGGTGTCGCCCAGCTCGGTGAGCACATCGTCAAAGTCGGCTTTGACAAAGTGAGGCAGCAAGAAGCGGTCGTGTAGCTCGGTGCCCCAGCGTGTGGCCGGAGCTTCGTAGGGTTGCTCCCAAAAACGAGCCACCAGGGCGCGCAGCAGCAACTGCTGCACCACGCTCATGCGGGCATGGGGGGGCATCTCAAAGGCACGCAACTCCAGCAAGCCCAAGCGTCCGGTGGACGAGTCGGGTGAGTAGAGCTTGTCGATGCAAAACTCTGAGCGGTGGGTGTTGCCCGTGACGTCAATCAGCAAATTGCGCAAGCTGCGGTCGACCAACCAGGGTGGCAAGTCGACGCCGTATTTGGCGCGGTTGTTGCGGATTTCGGTCAACGCAATTTCGAGTTCGTAAATTTGGTCGTTGCGCGCTTCGTCCACGCGGGGTGCCTGGCTGGTGGGGCCAATGAACATGCCGCTGAACAAATAGCTCAGGGACGGGTGGTTGTGCCAATACAAAATCAAACTGGCCAGCAGTTCGGGTTTGCGCAAGAACGGACTGTCAGCTGGCGTGGCACCCCCCATAACCACGTGATTGCCGCCGCCTGTGCCGGTGTGGCGGCCATCGGTCATGAATTTTTCGGCAGACAGACGCGACTCGAAAGAGGCTTGGTACAAGAACTCGGTGTGCTCCACGATTTCTTGCCAGTTGTGGGCCGGGTGGATGTTGACCTCGATCACGCCGGGGTCGGGTGTGACGGCCAAAACTTTCAGGCGTGGATCGCGCGGTGGGCCATAGCCCTCCAGCACGATGCGCATATTGAGTTCTTGGGCGGTGGCCTCGATAGCGCTGAGGAGTTCCAAGTAATCTTCCAACCGCGTCAAGGGCGGCATGAAGACATACATCAAGCTCTGCGCTGCGCTGCCTGCCTTGCCTGCCAATTCGACGTTGGGGCCGTTGGCCCGAGCCGGGTCGCGCACTTCCACGCAAATGGCGGTGCGGGTGATCCACGCTGCCGACTGAAATTTGGTGGGTGGAGTGTTGGGGTCAATGGTGCCTTGCACAGGGGGGGCTTTGCCACTGCCGGCAGGGGCCATGCCTTTGACAGCAACCAAGTTCTCGGCATAGTGGTTGGCACCCAATGCCACGGTGCCGCCCTCGGCAAAGCCGCCACCCGTCACGTGGGCGTTGTAGTGGGTGAAGCGGGCGTGGTGCGCGTACTGTGCTTTCAAGGCCGCAGCATGCGGCAGTGGTTGACGCTCGGCGTAGTGGTCTTGCGTGATGGGATAAGGGTAGTCGGCTGCGGTGACCCAAGGCAATGAGTCCAGCGGCAGTCGATAGCCCATGGGAGAGTCACCTGGCACCAGGTACATGCGCTCGTCGCGCAAGAACCAAGAGCCACTGCTCCAGCGCGGGCCAGGCAGCTCAGGTTCGTTGGCTTTGAGGGGGAGCACATAGCCCACGACTTGTTTGAGTCCTTGGGTAAAGACTCGGTGCAGTCGGGCACGCTCCATCTCGTCTTCTAGACGCGAGTCAAACGGATCGACGTTGCCGGGCAGGCGGCGTTCGCGCCAGAGGTAGTACCAGGTGTCTTCAAAACCGGGGGTGATGTGTTGACCGTCCAGCCCTAGTTTGCGGGCCAAGGTGTGGGTGAATTTTTCAGCGTCCTCGCTGGTGTAGTGGCTGGGCACGCGTTCGTCGGCAAACAAATCGGGGTTGTGCCAGCAGGGCTGACCGTCTGCACGCCAGTAAATGCCCAAGGCCCAGCGAGGCAATTGCTCACCCGGATACCACTTGCCTTGGCCAAAGTGCAGAAAGCCACCTTGGCCGTATTCGTCGCGCAGCTTGTGCACCAATTCGGTGGCAAATGCACGTTTGGTGGGCCCCAGGGCGTCGGTATTCCATTCCGGTGCGTCACGGTCATTGACGGCCACAAAGGTGGGTTCGCCACCCATGGTCAGGCGCACATCACCCTCGGTGAGGCGGCGGTCCACTTCGTCACCCAGGGCCAGCACTTCCATCCACTGGTCTTCTGTGTAGGGTTTGGTCACACGGGGGGACTCAAGCACCCGAGTGACTGTCATTTCATGGCTGAACTCAACCTCGGCTTCATCCACCAAGCCTTCAATGGGCGCAGCACTGGAAGGTTGGGGCGTGCAGGCCAAGGGAATGTGTCCTTCTCCCGCAAACAGGCCGGAGGTGGGGTCTAAGCCAATCCAGCCAGCACCGGGCAGGTAGACCTCGCACCAAGCGTGTAAGTCGGTGAAGTCGACTTCGGTGCCGCTGGGGCCATCGAGTGACTTGACGTCGGGCACCAGCTGAATCAAGTACCCCGATACAAAGCGGGCCGCCAAGCCGCATTGGCGCAACAGCTGCACCATCAGCCAAGCACTGTCACGGCATGAGCCGCTGCCCAGGGTGAGGGTTTCTTCAGGCGTTTGCACGCCGGGTTCCATACGGATCAAGTAATCGACGTCTTGATGCAGTTTTTGGTTGATTCGAACCAAGAAGTCGATGGTGCGAATGGGGTCGCGTTGGAGCGCTTCCATGTCAACCGACTGGCAGTAGGCCTGAAATTGAGGTGTCAGGGGGAGCTTGTCCAGGTAGGGGGCCAGCTCCAGGGACGTAGCTTTGTCGTAGCTGAAAGGAAATTTTTCGGCGGTGGGCTCAAGGAAGAAGTCAAACGGGTTGTAGACCGCCATCTCTACCACCAGGTCCACGGTGACCTTGAATTCGGTGGTTTTTTCGTGGAAAACCAAGCGCGCCTGGTAATTGGCAAACGGGTCTTGCTGCCAGTTGATGAAGTGTGCGGGCTCTACTTTGAGCGAGTACGACACCACATGGCTGCGGCAATGCGGGGCAGGTCGCAATCGGATGACTTGTGGGCCCAGTTCTACCAGCCTGTCATAGCTGTAATGGGTGACGTGGTGGAGTGCAGCATGGATAGACATACCTCCATTAAAGCAAAACATGCGCCAAGCAGGCTGCGTCATGCTGGTGCGCTCAAGCTTTTTGTGTAGCCGCCGATACGGGAGACATGCGTACATTCCATCTCATTGCTGTTTTATCTGTTTGGGTTCTCGGGCTGTGTGGCTCGAACACGGCCTTTGCTGAGTGGAGCGAAATTGCCAAAGACGAAGACGTGGCCTATTACTTCGACAAAGATGCGGTGATGCCAGTGCATGTGTCGCGTTACGCCTGGACTTTGGTGGACTTTCCCAAGGGCGAAAAGACGTCCAACGGCGAGAGCTACAAGTCGGTGATGACACGTTGGCGTATGTTTTGTAAAACCGATATGGTGGTGCGCTTGTCGGTTAGCTATTTCGAAAAACCCATGGGCAAGGGCAAAGAGGTTGCGGCAGAGGATGCACCTGAGTTTCGCTTGCGCGAAGCACCGATTCGCCCCAACACCTATTTGGCCGCATTGAAAAAAGAAATTTGTAGCGCTAAGCCTGCGGCTTGAGGCTTGCCGCAAGTACTACCACGCCGCATGCTTGGGGCCAGAGAACGGTCTTTTGAGCGGGCACGTGAGTTTGTAAGCGCGCCTTGTACTGCGCCCTTATGGCTTGGCTAAATTACGAGACCTTGATGCCCCAAGGTCCACTCTGTGTTTTCTTTTCTTTCTCCCTTTTGCGTGGGTTGGTTTGTCGGCACGGCTTGGCAATTACAGGAACGCGACCTCATGGCCTGGTGGTGTTACGCCGGCTGCTGTGTGGCTGGGCTGCTGCTCTGGTGCGCCTGTTTAGGAATCAAGCCTTCTGCCCAAGCGTCTCGGAGGCATTGGCTGGCAGGCGCGCTTTGTGTGGGCGCGTTGGCGTTGGCGTTTGGTCAATCGGGTTGGCGTGCAGCCCACCACCTGCAACAAACACTGGCCCCAGACTTGGAGGGGCGCACGCTGTCGCTGGTGGGGGTGGTGTCCGCCATGCCTCAGCGCCTGGGGGACAGCTGGCGTTTTCGCTTCGATGTGGAAGACGGACCCGTGGGGGTGCCACCGCGGTTGTTGTTGGGTTGGTATGGCAACAACACCTGGGGCATAGCAACCGCAGGCACGACGCAACCACCGCCTGATTTACGTGCCGGTGACCGTTGGCGTTTTGATGTGCGACTCAAAGCACCCCATGGGCACATCAACCCGCATGGCTTTGACTACGAGTTATGGCTGTGGGAACAAAGCCTCCAAGCTACAGGCTATGTGCGCACAGGCAACAAAGACAACGCGCCTGAATGGTTGGGCCGCACGCAGAGACATTGGATTGAGCGTGCGCGACAAGGGGTGGGCGAGTCGATCGATGCCCAGGTCAGTGACCGACAGATGGCAGGCCTTGTTGCTGCGCTGTTGGTGGGCGATCAAGCGGCCATTGAACGGGCCGATTGGGATGTGTTTCGTGCCACAGGCGTGGCGCATTTGATGGCAATTTCTGGCTTGCACATCACGGGCTTGGCATGGATGGCGGCCTTGTTCATGGGGGTGTTGTGGCGGCATAGTGACCGATGGTCACCGCGCCAGCCCTGGAGCTTGTGGTTGCCCGCGCCACAGGCGGCGCAGCTTTTTGGGTGTGCTGTTGCGTTGACTTATGCGCTCTTTACTGGTTGGGGTGTTCCTGCGCAACGCACGGTGTGGATGCTGGTGACGGTGAGCCTGTTGCGCTGGCAGGGGCGTCGTTGGCCGTGGCCGCACACTTGGGGCGTGGTCTGTGTGGTGGTGCTGGCGTTGGACCCTTGGGCCATGATGCAAGCTGGTTTTTGGTTGAGTTTTGTGGCCGTGGGCGTACTGTTTGCCTCTGGCAGTCCAGCGTGGGTTGAGACAGAAACGCTGAGGCAGCGTGTTTGGCAAAGGGTGTTGGGTGTGCTGCGCGAACAATGGTTGATGAGTGTTTGCTTGGCTCCGTTGAGCTTGTTACTGTTTCATCAGGTGTCAGTGGTCGGTTGGTTGGCCAACTTGGTGGCTGTACCTTGGGTGACGTTGGCGGTGACGCCTTTGTGTTTGTTGGGCTTGCTGTATGCCCCGTTGTGGTCGCTGGCGGTTTGGTTTTTGCAAGTCTTGATGGCTTGCCTGAGCTGGATGGCCGCTTGGTCTTGGGCCACCTGGTCTGCTCCTGCGGCACCTGGGTGGGTGGCGATGGCAGCCATGCTGGGCATGGGGCTGTGGGCGCTGCGTTTGCCGGGGTGGATGCGCTTAGGGGGCGTGTCTTTGGTGTTACCCCTGTTGTTTTGGCAAGCCCCTCGCCCTGAGCCAGGTACGTTCGAGTTGATTGCAGCAGACATGGGGCAGGGCCATGCGGTGCTGCTGCGTACAGCGTCACACGCTTTGTTGTACGACACCGGCCCGCGCTATTCGGCTGAAACCGATGCCGGACAGCGTGTGTTGGTGCCACTGTTGCGCAGCTTGGGGGAGCGCTTGGATGCGGTGATCATCAGCCATCAAGACAGCGATCACAGCGGTGGCGCGATGTCTGTGTTGGCCATGCAGCCACAGGCTCGGGTCTGGACGTCTATGCCTGAAAGTCACCCCCTACAAGCCCTTTACCCTATGGAACGCTGCGAGCGTGGCCAGCATTGGCGTTGGGATGACGTGCAGTTTGAAGTTTTGCACCCGGACCCAGAGGACTATGCCCGTCGTGCCAAACCCAACGCCATGAGTTGTGTGTTGCGTGTGCAAAGCGCGAGCGGTTCTTCTGCGTTGTTGGTGGGGGATATTGAAGCGCCGCAGGAGATGCGGTTGATCCAGCAAGCCTCAAGTTTGCAAGCTGACTGGTTGTTGGTGCCACATCACGGCAGTGCCACCTCCTCGACGGCTGAGTTTTTGAGCGTAGTGCAGCCTCAGGTGGCGGTGGTGCAGTCGGGTTACCGTAACCGATTTGGTCATCCACGGCCTGAGGTACTGGCACGTTATGACGCACGAGGGGTACTCGTGGTGCAGAGCGCCCGTTGTGGTGCGTCAACTTGGCACAGTGATGGCCCTATGTTGGTGCGTTGTGAGCGTGAGCAGCAACAACGCTATTGGCACCACCATTTACCATAGTCTCAAATATGGCATTTAATTTGCTAAGGTATGGGCAGGAGTTCCAAGATGCACAAGTTCGATGAAATGTATGCCCAGCTGCCCTACATACCGGAGCAGGTCAGGCCCCACTACAAAAGCTACTTGGACTGGTTAAGCCGGCAAGACCCTCAGGCGATGCGCGGACGCCGTGAGGAAGCCGAGATGATTTTTCGTCGCGTGGGCATCACCTTTGCGGTGTATGGTGACAAAGACGAAGAAGGTGCCGGCACCGAGCGCCTGATTCCGTTTGACCTGATCCCGCGTGTGATTCCGGCCCATGAGTGGCGTGACATGCAAAAGGGGCTGGTGCAACGTGTGACCGCGTTGAACCGCTTCATCTATGACATCTACCACGGGCAAGAGATCCTCAAGGCGGGTGTGATACCGACCGAGCAAATTCTCCACAACGCCCAGTTTCGCCCCGAAATGATGGGGGTGGATGTGCCACACAACGTGTATTCCAGCATCAGTGGTATCGACATCGTGCGAGCCCCTAATGCACAAGGTGAGGGCGAGTACTACGTGCTCGAAGATAACCTGCGGGTGCCCAGTGGGGTGAGCTATATGTTGGAAGACCGCAAGATGATGATGCGGCTGTTTCCCGAGTTGTTCAGTCAGCACCGTGTGGCCCCTGTGGCCCATTACCCCGATTTGTTGCTAGAGACCTTGCGCGCCAGTTGCCCTGCGACCACCGACAACCCCACGGTGGTGGTGTTGACACCGGGCATGTACAACAGCGCTTATTTTGAACATGCGTTTTTGGCGCAGCAAATGGGCGTGGAGTTGGTTGAAGGTCAAGACCTGTTTGTGAAAGACAACTTCGTGTACATGCGCACCACGCGCGGCCCCAAACGGGTGGATGTGATTTACCGGCGCGTGGACGACGACTTTTTGGACCCCAAGGTGTTTCGCTCGACATCGACCTTGGGCTGTGAAGGCTTGATGGATGTGTACCGAGCCGGACATGTGAGCATTTGCAATGCCGTAGGCACAGGCATTGCTGACGACAAGTCGATCTACCCTTATGTGCCGCAAATGATCGAGTTCTACTTGGGCGAGAAACCCATCTTGAACAATGTGCCAACTTTTCAATGCCGTAAGAAAGACGACTTGCAATACACGCTCGATCACTTGAGCGAATTGGTGGTGAAAGAAGTGCACGGCGCAGGCGGGTATGGCATGTTGGTAGGGCCCGCAGCCACCAAGGCTGAGATTGAAGACTTTCGACGCGTTTTGATGGCCAAGCCCGATGGCTACATTTCACAGCCGACCTTGAGCTTGTCGAGCTGCCCGACCTATGTAGAGAGTGGCATTGCGCCGCGTCACATCGATTTACGCCCCTTCGTGCTCAGTGGAAAAACCGTGCAAATGGTGCCTGGCGGTTTGACCCGCGTGGCATTGAAAGAAGGCTCACTGGTGGTGAACTCGTCGCAAGGCGGGGGCACCAAAGACACATGGATTCTTGAGGTTTAACTATGCTGAGCCGCACCGCTGACCACCTGTTTTGGATGTCCCGCTATACCGAGCGGGCCGAAAACACTGCACGTTTGTTGGACGTGAATTACCAAACCTCGCTGTTGCCGCAATCGGCTGCTGTGGCCCAAATGGGTTGGCAGGGATTGCTCTCCATCAGTGAGTTGTTGCCTGCCTACGAGGCTTTGTATGCCGAGATCACACCTGAAAACGTGATGGCTTTCATGGTGAAAAACGAGGACAACCCGTCATCGATTATTTCTTGTCTTAAAGCCGCGCGTGAGAACGCGCGTGCAGTGCGCGGTAGCCTCACCACCGAGGTGTGGGAAACACAAAACCAAACCTGGTTGGAGATGCTGCGCAAAATCAAAGAGGGCGAGTTCGAGCGTGACCCTGGTCAGTTTTTCGAATGGGTGAAATTTCGCTCGCACCTGTCGCGCGGCGTGACGGTGGGCACCATGTTGATGGACGAGGCCTTGCACTTCATGCGTTTGGGCACATTCCTGGAACGCGCTGACAACACGGCACGTTTGGTGGATGTGAAGTTTCACGCGGTCGAGAGCGATTTCTTTGGCGCTGCTAATGCACAAGATCAAGAATACGACTTCTACCACTGGAGTGCGATTTTGCGCAGCGTGTCTGGCTTTGAGATTTACCGCAAGGTCTACCGCGATGTGATTCAACCCGAGCGCGTGGCGGAGTTGCTGGTGTTGCGCCCCGACATGCCACGCTCTTTGCATGCGTGCTTGAACGAGGTGGTGAGTAACTTGGCCATGGTGTCGTCTGACTCAGCCATTGAGAGTCGCCGTCGTTCGGGCAAGTTGTTGGCAGAGTTGCAGTACGGCAAGATTGAAGAGATCTTGGCCAATGGCCTGCATGCTTACTTGACCCAATTTTTGGACCGAGTGAACGACATCGGTGCGAGCATCAGCCGGGAATTTTTGGTACCGACCTGAACACTCGTGCTTAGATGGCGGCACGAAAAAAGGGCGTACGCGTGTGACCGCATACGCCCTTTTTTCTGTGGGAGAGTGGCTTTAGCCGCCGCGACGCATCAGGTCGAAGAAATCGACGTTCGATTTGGTGGCCTTCATGTTTTTCAACATCAACTCCATCGACTCGATCTCGTCCATGTTGTACATGAACTGACGAAGGATGCGGGTCTTTTGCAAGATCTCAGGAGCCAGCAGCAGTTCTTCGCGACGGGTACCGCTGCGGTTAAGTTGAATGGCTGGGAACACGCGCTTTTCGTACAAGCGACGGTCCAGATGGATTTCGCAGTTGCCGGTGCCTTTGAATTCTTCAAAGATCACCTCGTCCATGCGACTGCCGGTGTCGATCAAGGCTGTGGCAATGATGGTGAGTGAGCCACCTTCTTCGACCTTGCGTGCTGCACCAAAGAATCGTTTGGGGCGCTGCAAAGCGTTGGAGTCGACACCGCCTGTCAACACTTTGCCGGATGAGGGCACGACGTTGTTGTAGGCGCGGGCCAGACGGGTGATGGAGTCGAGCAAAATGACCACATCTTTTTTGAGTTCAACCAAACGCTTGGCACGTTCAATCACCATCTCGGCCACGTGCACGTGACGTGCAGCGGGCTCATCGAATGTGGAGGCAATCACCTCGGCTTTGACTGAACGCTGCATTTCGGTCACTTCTTCAGGGCGCTCATCTACCAACAGGACCATCATGTGGCTGTCTGGGTAGTTGGCGGCGATGGCGTGGGCGATGTGCTGCATCATCACGGTTTTGCCGCTCTTGGGCGGAGCAACCAACAACGCGCGTTGACCTTTGCCAATAGGCGCAATGATGTCGATGATGCGACCCGTGATGTTTTCTTCGCCTTTGATCTCTTGTTCGAGCTTCATCTGCTCGCGTGGGAACAGAGGGGTCAAGTTCTCGAACATGACCTTGTGTTTGTTGTTCTCAGGCAAGTCGCCGTTGACTTGGTCAAGCTTGGTCAGTGCAAAGTAGCGCTCGCCGTCTTTAGGAATACGCACTTCACCTTCGATCATGTCGCCAGTGTGCAGGTTGAAGCGACGCACCTGACTCGGGCTGATGTAAATGTCGTCGGTGCTGGCGGTGTAGCTGGTGTCAGGGCTGCGCAAGAAGCCAAAGCCATCGGGCAAGATTTCAAGCACGCCATCGGCAAATACTTGTTCACCTGCGCGGGCGCGTTTTTTGATGATGGCAAACATCAGCTCTTGCTTGCGCATGCGGCCGGTGTTTTCGATTTCGAGTTCTTCGGCTTGTTTCAGCACTTCAGACACGTGCAGTGCCTTGAGTTCGTTCAGATGCATCAGGTGACTCCAAGGGGAGTTCGTTAAATAAATTGGGGGGAGGTCAAAAAGTAGGCGGAAGGTGCCTCACAGACCAGAACTCGAGACCGGGATGGTATCCGTTGACCTCATGGGCGAACGGTTAGTTCAGAATTGATTATGACAGGAAAAAAGCCCGCGATTTTTGCAATCAGCGGGCTTATATGGCAGATTTGAAAATCAGGCCGTGGATTCAGGCCAATTGTTGATCGATAAAGGCCGTCAGTTGTGCTTTGCTCATGGCCCCGACTTTGGTCGCTGCCAGTTGGCCGCCTTTGAACAACATCAGTGTGGGAATGCCACGGATGCCAAATTTAGCTGGGATGTCACGGTTTTCATCGACGTTCATCTTGGCGATTTGGAGTTTGCCAGCGTAGGCAGTAGAGACTTCGTCCAAGATGGGGGCGATCATTTTGCAAGGACCGCACCATTCTGCCCAGTAGTCGACGAGCACAGGCTTGTCCGCTTGCAAGACATCGGCTTCAAAGGTGATGTCGGTGATGTGTTTGATCAGATCGCTAGCCATTGTGATTCCCTCTCTAAGTTGGCGATAACGCTACAGTTGGGGCATTGTGGCAGAAAGCAAGTAACCTCATGAAAACTTTGAACATTGATGTGATCTCTGATGTGGTGTGTCCCTGGTGTTTTGTGGGCAAGCGTCGCTTGGAGGGGGCGCTGGCATTGTGGGCCGCCGAATATCCGGATGTGCTACCTCAGGTGCGCTGGCACACGTTTCAGCTCAACCCCGAGATGAGCCCACAAGGCATTGACCGAGAGACCTATGTGCGCACTAAGTTTGGTGACCGTGCCGACTCTGTGTATGACCGTGTGACAGGTGTCGGCCATGAGGTAGGCATTGCGTTTGAGTTTGACCGCATTGCGCGTCAACCCAATACCATCGTGCCGCACAGTTTGATTGCCGCGGCTGAACCGGGCCCCGAACAAGAACGCATGGTGGAGGCTTTGTTTCAGAGTTACTTTATCGATGGGCGTGACTTGACTAATCCCGATGAGTTGCAGGCTATTGCCAATGCAGCAGGCTTAGACCCCGAGCTGGCCTATCAAGCGATTCATGATTCGGCGGTTCATGCACAAACGGCTGCGTGCGACAAAGAGGCGCGTGACATGGGGGTGAGTGGTGTGCCATTTTTCATCTTCAATGGCCGTGTAGGTGTGTCGGGGGCGCATGAGAGCCAAAGCTTATTACAAGCCATGCGCGAATCCCTGCAAGAGAAAGACTGATCTTAGGCAGACCGATAGGGCGAACGCTCGGCCAAGTGCTCCATGTAACCGTCGACACCTGCTGTTTCGCGCTCCAAGAACCTTGCCACGGCATCAGAGAACGCAGGGTGCGCCAACCAATGGGCGCTGTAAGTCGTGACAGGCATGAGCGCGCGTGCCATTTTGTGTTCGCCTTGGGCACCGCCTTCAAAGCGACCCACACCGTGGTCGATACACCAATTGAGTGGCTGGTAATAACAGGCTTCAAAGTGCAAGCAGTCCACACGCTCGAGTGCGCCCCAGTAGCGCCCATAAGCCACTGCTTCGGGAGTACCCAAACCTTGCAGCGCGATCAAGCTGCTGGCAATGGGGCGTTGCTCACGCTCAGCGATAAAGAGCAGCCAGTTGTCGGGCATGTCGCGCTGCATGCTGGCAAAGAACTCACGGCTGAGGTAGGGGGCATTGCCATGTTCGAGGTACGTGCGTTCATAACACTGGTAGAAAAAATCCCAGTCCTGAGTTTGAATGTCCGCGCCTTGTAGGCTGCGAAATGTGACGCCTGCGTCTGCGACGCGACGACGTTCTTGCTTGATCTTTTTGCGTTTTTCTTGGTTGAGACTGGTTAAGAACGCATCAAAGTTTGCAAAGCCTAGGTTGTGCCAATGAAACTGCACGGTCTGGCGTTGCAGCAAGCCCTGTGACCCACATGCAGTGCGGTCAGCGGGGCTTGTGAAGAGTAAATGTAAAGATGACAGATGTTGGCTTTGGCAGAGCGCCACACACGCTTTCAGCAAGGCGAGTCGGGCAAGTGCATCGCTGGCTAACAGGCGTGACCCAGGAACTGGCGTGAAGGGCACTGCGGCCAGGGCTTTGGGGTAGTAGTTCAGTCCGTGATCGGCATAAGCTTTGGCCCATGCCCAGTCGAAGACGTATTCGCCGTAAGAGTGGTCTTTGAGGTAGAGGGCGCAGCCAGCGACCAAGTTGCCATCCAACCACAGGGTGATGAATTGCGGGTGCCAGCCCGTGTCTGGTGTGGCGCTACCACTGGTGTGCAGTGCCGCCAAGTAGGCGTGTTGCATGAAGGGCGAGGGCGTGTCTTGTTGCGCACAGAGCGCATCCCAGTCTTGCTGTGCGATCTCTAGCGGGTTATCAAACACGCGAATGACATAATCACTGCGCTGTTTTGCTCTGTTTTCTGTGGACTGTGTGCCTATTTCCATGAACCTCAAACTCTGTGTCGCTCAGTTAAATTTTGTCGTTGGTGACATGGCTGGGAATGCGCGAAAAATCATTGCCTGTGCTCAAGATGCCTACGCCCAGGGTGTGCGTTTGGTGCTGACCCCAGAACTCTCTCTGTGTGGCTATGCGGCAGAAGATTTGTTTTTGCGTCCTTCGTTCATTGCTGCATGTGATGATGCCTTGAAAACGGTGTCCCAGGCATTGGCCGGGTTAAAGGGCTTGCATGTGGTGGTAGGGCATCCGCATGGCGACGACCAACGTACCCGCTCGGTGTCAGTGCAGCGGCGTTTGAATATGGCAAGCGTGGTGTGCGAGGGACACGTGGTGGCGCGTTATGCCAAACGTGAACTACCCAATTACCAAGTGTTTGATGAACGGCGTTACTTCACACCGGGCAAAGAGGTTTGTGTGTTTGAGGTGGAGGGTGTTAGCGTTGGACTGCTGATTTGCGAAGACGCTTGGTTTGAGGCACCTGCCCTAGACGCCAAGGCTGCCGGGGCAGAGTTGTTGGCGGTGATCAATGCTTCACCTTTCCATGTGGGCAAAGGCGATGAACGTGAGCAGGCCATGCGTGTGCGTGTGCAAGCCACAGGTTTGCCTTTGGTGTATGCCCATTTGGTGGGTGGCCAAGATGAGGTGGTGTTCGAGGGACGCTCGTTCGCCTTGAATGCCGATGGGGGCGTAGCGGCACGTGGCAAAAGTTTTAACGAAGAGCATATGGTGTTGACGGCATCAGCCGGTGAGCCTTTGCGTCTTGATGGCCCGGTTGCCGCAGAAGGTTCGTTCGAGTCTGACTTGTGGCACGCCCTGGTTTTGGGGGTGCGCGACTATGTGGGCAAGAACGGTTTTCCGGGAGCGTTGTTGGGCCTCTCAGGCGGTATCGATTCGGCTTTGGTGTTGGCGATTGCAGTTGACGCCCTCGGGGCCGACAAAGTACGCGCTGTGATGATGCCGTCTCCTTATACCGCCGAGATCAGCTGGGTGGACGCGCGCGATATGGCGCATCGCTTGGGGGTGCGATACGACGAGCTGTCGATCGTGCCGGAGTTTGAAGCATTTTTGAGTTCACTCCAAGCCGACTTTAAAGGCACAAGCCTTGATGCGACGGAAGAAAATATCCAAGCACGTATTCGCGGTACCTTGTTGATGGCGTTGTCCAATAAATTTGGTTCTATCGTGTTGACCACGGGCAATAAGAGTGAGATGGCCACGGGTTATTGCACGCTGTACGGTGATATGGCGGGTGGTTTTGCCGTCATCAAAGATGTGGCCAAAACTTTGGTGTTTAAGCTCGCTCGGTGGCGCAATGCAAACGATCCATACGGAACAGGCGTTCAACCTATTCCTGAGCGCATCATCACACGTCCACCGAGTGCCGAGCTACGCCCCGACCAAAAAGACCAGGACAGCCTGCCGCCCTACGAGGTGTTGGACGAGATCGTCTCGCGGTTTATGGAAAACGACCAAAGCTCAGCCGACATTGTGGCCGCAGGTTTTGCTGCCTCCGATGTGGACAAGGTGACACGCTTGATCCGCCTGAACGAATACAAACGTCGTCAATCGCCAGTCGGCATTCGCGTGACGCACCGCAGTTTCGGTAAAGATTGGCGTTATCCTATTACCAATAAGTTTCGCGCCTGAGCGCACGCTGTTTCTCGAATCTCCAAGGACTGACCATGAAGCAAATTACTGCCGTTATCAAACCATTCAAACTTGAAGAAGTCCGCGAAGCTTTGGCCGAGTGTGGCGTGACAGGTTTGACGGTGACCGAAGTCAAAGGCTTCGGGCGTCAAAAAGGACATACCGAGTTGTACCGCGGCGCGGAGTATGTGGTGGACTTTTTACCCAAGGTCAAGGTTGAGGTGGTGGTGAAGTCCACCGATGTTGATCTGTGTGTGGATGCGATCGTGCGTGCTGCGCGCACCGGCAAGATTGGCGACGGCAAGATCTTCATCACTTCGGTTGAACGCGTGGTGCGTATTCGCACGGGCGAACTCGACGAAACCGCGATTTAATTCAAAGCGCTGCGAGTTTGGCTTCGGGGGCGAAGCCAGCAGCTTGCACCAGCTCGCGCAGTAGTTCGCTTGCCACCGTACCGGTACGAATCAAATCCATTTGCCAATCACTCAAAAAGCCTTGTGTGACGCTGTTGCTGGCGAATTGCAATAAGCCGTCGTAATAGCCTTCGGTGTTGAGCAATCCAACGGGCTTGTCGTGGTAGCCCAACTGCCGCCAAGTCCAGACTTCAAAGAATTCTTCGAAAGTGCCAATCCCACCGGGTAAGGCTAAGAAGACATCAGCACGTTCAGCCATCATGTGTTTGCGTTCATGCATGGTGTCGACCACATGAAGTTCTGTGCAGGCCGTGCGTGTGTTCTCTTTGCTTTGTAGTGCTTTGGGAATGATGCCGACTACCCGCCCGCCGGCATCTGCGGTTGCTTGTGCTACCAAACCCATCAAGCCATTGTTCCCCCCGCCATACACCAACTGGCCTTGATGACGCCCAATCCAGTGACCAACTTCCTTGGCTACCTGTGCGTAAGCCGGTACCACGCCAGCGCGTGAACCACAGTAAACACAGACGGAAAAAGCAGGGGAGGATGTCATTTGAAAAAGTGTGTGTAGAGGGCTGCAGCCCAAACGCCGCTGCACAGTAACAAGCTGAGCAAGACGGCGGCGCTGCCCATGTCTTTGGCACGTTTTGAGAGTTCATGCCATTCGGGCCCCATGCGATCAATGGCCGACTCAATGCCTGTATTGAGCAATTCCACCACCATGACCAAGATCACGGTGCCAACGAGCAGCGTTGTTTCTACCCATGACTGCCCCAGCCAAAAAGCCAAAGGAATTAAGAGGAAGGATGCCAAGGCTTCTTGCTGAAAGGCTTTCTCATGCCAAGCTGCACGTAAGCCGCTGAGCGAGTAGCCCAAAGCGTGCCAGACACGATTCAGTCCGGTTCTATTTTTCTGCGGATTACTTTCTTCCATGGGCGAGACTTTAACGGCTCGCGGGGGGCTCGTTGACCAAACGTGTGCCTGCCCAGATGTCATGCCAAAACTGGCCTTGTGCTTGAAAGCGGCTGGTCAATGCCCACACCATGATCCAGCCGACGCAAATGACCAAAGTTTCTGAACCTGTGAGCTCATAAGGAGCAACGACTGCCAACGGTGGCAAGAACCAGATCCAGCTCAGCACATAACGGCATAAGGCGCGTGTTTGCGTGACAGGATTTCCTGATGCACTGATCAGGCGGATGTGCCAGGTTTTCATCGCCAAGGTTTGGCCTTTGTGTCCAAACCACGTGAAGTAGATTGCAAAGATCAAAAACAAGAATGCCTGCAATCCATGGCGGTTGTCCAAGGCATGCCGTGTCTGGCTCAAGGTGCTGAATAAATAACCCGAAATGAAAACGACACCAAACAGCAACAAACCTTCGTAAAGCCAACAGGCCATGCGTCGTAAAAGACGAGGGGCTTGCATCGACCCACGGTCGATGAACTCGGTTGACTCGCTCATTGCGCGGTGACCGAACTGTCGGGTGGGTTATTTGAGGGCGTGCTTGATGTTGCCGCTGCAGTACTTGGCAGTGGAGGCAGCAGCGTTGTGGGGGCTGCTTGTTGGGTGTCGATGCGGGGCAGGGGCTTGGTGCTTGAGCCCGTGGTGGGAGGCGCTGCCAGTTTGTTTGCAGAAATAGGTCTGACGGCTGGTGCCGCACCCAATGTGGCGTTGGGTTGTTGGGTTGCCAGTTTTTGTTTGGCTTCCGGGCTCAAGGCTTGGTAGGCCTCCCACTTGGTGCGCTTTTCGTCTTGTGGTAACTGTTTGACGTCTGCGAAATTCAAGCGTGCCAGGGTGCGTTGCTGGGGGCTGAGTGCGGCCCACTCGCGCATGCGTCCTTGGACGATGGATTTTTCATCGCTGGAGAGTTGCGCGAAATTTTGAGAGATCGCCAGCCACTTGCGTTTATGCGGCTCGGTCATGGTGGGCCACAGTTGCGCCAGTGGTGTCAACGCTTGTTGTTGTGCCGCTGTCAAATCGTGCCAAAGAGGCCGTGCACTGGCATTCGAGGTTGCTGTTTGCGTGTTGGTTGTCTGTGCCTGGACAGTCCAATGACCGTACGTCACCACAAACATCGCCAGTAACTGTGCGGTTAGTAAGAGCGTGGTTTTGGTGATGAAACGCATGCGATACGGCTCGTAGGTGACGTTATTCTTGCCGCTCGGTCGTGAGCGGCGTCTTTAAGAACTGAAGAAAGCCCGGATCGGCATAGGCCGTGGGAGGCAGATCGTCACTGAGCATGGCAGAGTCAACCTCAGCCAACTCACTCGCGCGGTTGTCGTCCAAAATATTTTGAATCAGCGCCAAACCTGCAATCAAGGCGATCAGTGGCAGCAAAGCAGCCAGGCGACTCCATAAATTGAGTCCTTCATCGCCAAAATGGAGCATGCCAACGCCGCCTTGAACGGTCACTTGCTGGCTGGTTTGTAGACGACTTTGCGTGGTCAAACGAGCAGCCACTGCACGGGTTCTGGCCGCTCGCAGTCGTTCTGTGATGTCATGGGGCAGATCCATGCTCGCCGCATCCAGTCGAGCGGCGACGGCAAACCCAAATTGGTCTTGTGAATGAGGGGTTGTTGTAGATGTGGTCATGGTCGTAGCCCTTTGGCGGTGAGTGCTTTGCTGAGGGATTGGATAGCACGAGAACAGTGCGTTTTCACACTGCCCTCTGAACAACCCATGGCAGTAGCCGTCTCAGAAACGTCTAAGTCCTCCCAGTAACGCAGTAGGAAGGCTTCCCGTTGACGTGCTGGGAGATTTTGTATTTCTTCTTCTATTTCTCGCACATTGGCCGTGCTGGCGAAATTGTCTTCGGCGCTTTGAGTCAATTGCGAGTCGTTTTCGGTACTCAAAGACTCCAATAAATCGAAATCACCGTCTTCTTTACCTGAGTCAAAGTCGCTAAAGTTGCTAAACAGCGCACGGCGGGTTTTGTTACGTCGAAACCAATCCAACGTGGTGTTGGAGAGAATGCGCTGAAACAACATGGGGAGTTCACTGGCTGGCTTGTCGCCGTAGTGCTCAGCCAGTTTCATCATGCTGTCTTGAACGATGTCCAGTGCGGCCTCATCGTCCCGCACGTGGTAAACCGACCTCTTGAAGGCCCGTTTTTCAACACTTTGCAGAAAGTCTGAGAGTTCTTTTTCTGAAGCCACTAGCGCGCAGGATGAATGAATGAGCCGCGATTATGGCATTCACGTGCGGATAATTGACCCATGCTGTTCGGCTTGGCCCTTGCTTGATGCCATAATCGAAGGTTGCAATTCGACAAAAATAAGGCAAACGGGTCTCAGTTCGGCGCGAACACTCATAGGCGCTCATGGCTGATGGTCCAAAGTTTCGACGCTACCCCACAAGGGTGGGCGAAGAAGCACCCCGGGTTTTTCGTTGACGAAATTCACTAAGGTTGATCATGGAAATCAAAAACGCGCAAGCAAATTTTCCCGCTATTGCAGACGGGAAATCTCACGAATTGATGGGTGCCGAAATCCTTGTGAAGGCACTTCAAGCTGAAAACGTTCAGTACATCTGGGGTTACCCAGGTGGGTCAGTTCTCTATATTTACGACGCCTTGTACAAACAAGACACCATGCAGCACGTGTTGGTGCGGCATGAGCAGGCCGCCGTGCATGCCGCGGATGGCTACGCGCGTGCAACCGGGGAGGTCGGTGTTGCACTGGTAACGTCTGGACCCGGTGTGACCAATGCTGTGACAGGTATTGCAACAGCCTACATGGACAGCATCCCCATGGTGATCATCACCGGTCAAGTGCCCACCGCGGCGATTGGCTTGGATGCCTTCCAAGAGTGCGATACCGTGGGCATCACACGCCCAATCGTGAAACACAACTTTCTTGTCAAAGATGTTCGCGATTTGGCCGTTACCCTGAAAAAGGCCTTCCACATTGCACGCAGCGGCCGACCAGGCCCCGTGGTGGTGGATATTCCTAAGGATGTCTCGTTCAAGAAAACGACGTATGAAGGGTATCCGGCGGATGTGCAAATGCGCTCCTATAACCCTGTGCGTAAAGGCCATGGCGGGCAAATCCGCAAGGCCTTGCAATTGTTGATGGCCGCCAAGCGGCCCTACATCTACACCGGTGGTGGCGTGTTGCTGAGCAATGCTTCGGCAGAGTTGCGCAGCTTGGTCGATATGTTGGGTTACCCATGTACCAATACATTGATGGGTTTGGGGGCTTATCCGGCCAGTGATCCCAAGTTCCTGGGTATGTTGGGAATGCACGGCACCATCGAGGCCAACAATGCCATGCAGCATTGCGATGTCTTGTTGGCTGTTGGCGCACGTTTTGATGACCGTGTGATTGGCAATCCAAAGCACTTTGCTCAAAACGAGCGAAAGATTATCCATATCGACATTGATCCATCCAGCATTTCCAAACGTGTCAAAGTCGACATTCCTATTGTTGGGGATGTCAAAGACGTGTTGACCGAGATGATTGAGATGGTCAAAGAGTCGGGTCTCAAACCCGATGGGAATGCGTTGGGCGCATGGTGGGAAACCATTGATGGTTGGCGCAAACGTGATTGTTTGAAGTACGACCGCACCAACACCAGTGTCATCAAACCCCAGTACGTGATTGAAACCTTGCATCGCATGACCAAGGGAACAGACACCTACATTACCTCCGATGTTGGGCAACATCAAATGTGGGCTGCGCAATATTATGGGTTTGATGAGCCACGTCGTTGGATCAACTCAGGTGGGTTGGGCACGATGGGTGTGGGCATTCCATACGCGATGGGTATCAAGCTTGCCAAGCCCGATAGCGAGGTGTTTTGTGTCACGGGTGAAGGTTCGGTGCAGATGTGCATTCAGGAGTTATCGACCTGCCTGCAATACAACACCCCGATCAAGATCATGGCGCTAAACAACCGCTATTTGGGGATGGTGCGTCAGTGGCAAGAAATTGAATACTCTGGTCGCTACAGCAGCAGCTACATGGACGCCTTGCCTGATTTTGTCAAGCTGGCAGAGGCTTATGGCCATGTGGGAATGCTGATAGAGCGCCCCGAAGATGTTGAACCAGCTTTGCGCGAAGCGCGCAAACTCAAGGATCGCACGGTGTTCATGGACTTCAGAACAGACCCCACTGAAAACGTGTTTCCAATGGTTCAAGCTGGCAAAGGCATTACCGAAATGCTGCTTGGCAGCGAAGACCTGTGATCAGGGAGAAAAAGACATGAAACACATCATTTCCCTGATGCTCGAAAACGAACCCGGTGCTTTGTCGCGCGTGGTCGGTTTGTTCTCGGCACGTGGCTACAACATTGAATCCCTGACCGTGGCACCCACGGAAGACGCCAGCCTGTCTCGCATGACCATCCAGACCCATGGTTCAGACGATGTGATCGAGCAAATCACCAAGCACTTGAACCGCCTGATTGAAGTGGTCAAGGTCGTAGACCTGACCGAAGGTGCTTATACCGAGCGAGAGCTGATGTTGGTCAAAGTGCGTGCGGTAGGCAAAGAGCGCGAAGAAATGAAGCGCATGGCTGACATCTTTCGCGGTCGCATCATTGATGTGACGGAGAAGAGCTACACCATTGAGTTGACGGGTGATCAATCCAAGAACGATGCATTCTTGGAAGGCATTGACCGCAGTGCAATTCTTGAAACTGTTCGTACAGGTGCGTGCGGCATTGGCCGCGGTGAACGCATTTTGCGTGTTTGATTTCTAACCATTCCAAAAATTTTTTAGGAGAGACCATGAAGGTTTATTACGACAAAGACTGTGACCTGAGCCTGATCAAAGGCAAAACTGTAGCCATCATTGGTTACGGTTCCCAAGGACATGCCCATGCACAAAATTTGAATGACAGCGGCGTCAAAGTCGTTGTTGGCTTGCGCAAAGGTGGCGCTTCATGGGACAAAGTTGGCAAAGCCGGCTTGACCGTGATGGAAGTCAACGATGCAGTCAAAGCCGCTGACGTGGTGATGATCTTGTTGCCTGACGAGCAAATCGGCGAGGTCTACACCAACAACGTTGCTCCCAACATCAAACAAGGTGCTTCGCTGGCATTTGCCCACGGCTTTAACGTCCACTACAACCAAGTGATGCCACGTGCTGACTTGGATGTTTGGATGGTGGCTCCAAAGGCGCCCGGCCACACCGTGCGTAATACCTACACACAAGGTGGCGGTGTTCCGCATTTGGTGGCTGTGCATCAAGACAAAAGCGGAAAAGCCCGTGATTTGGCTTTGAGCTACGCCATGGCTAACGGTGGTGGCAAGGCCGGCATCATTGAGACCAACTTCAAAGAAGAAACCGAAACTGACTTGTTTGGTGAGCAAGCCGTGTTGTGCGGTGGTGCGGTTGAGTTGTTGAAGATGGGTTTTGAGACTTTGGTTGAAGCTGGCTATGCGCCTGAGATGGCCTACTTTGAGTGCTTGCACGAATTGAAGTTGATCGTTGATTTGATTTATGAGGGCGGTATCGCCAACATGAACTACTCCATCTCGAACAACGCCGAATTCGGTGAGTACGTGACGGGCCCTGAAGTGATCAACGAAGAGTCACGCAAAGCCATGCGTCACGCTTTGAAGCGCATTCAAAACGGTGACTATGCCAAGATGTTCATTCAAGAAGGCCGCTTGAACTATCCAAGCATGACCGCACGCCGCCGCAACACAGCCGACCATCAAATCGAGGTGGTCGGTAGCCAACTGCGCGCCATGATGCCTTGGATCGCCAAGAACAAGCTGGTCGATCAGACCCGCAACTGATCTTTTCGTTCCTCAACAACAAAGGCCACCTCGGTGGCCTTTGTTGTTCTTGCTGGGCAGTGCCAGCCTTTACACTCAACGTCTACTTTTCGGAGCCAGACCTATGTCGGACTTACACGATCACGCAGAGGAATACGTGCCTCGCAAACCCAGTAAGGGCATTTATGTGTTGCCCAATCTATTCACGTTAGCCGCCTTGTTTGGTGGTTTCTATGCCATCGTGATGGCGATGAATAACCATTTTGAAATGGCTGCCATCGGTGTTTTTTGTGCCATGGTGCTCGACAGCTTGGATGGTCGGGTGGCGCGCATGACCAATACACAGAGCGCGTTTGGCGAACAAATGGACTCGTTGGCAGACATGGTTTCATTTGGCGCGGCACCCGCATTGATTTCTTACGAATGGGCCCTCAAAGGGGTAGGCCGTTGGGGGTGGGTGGCCGCGTTTGTCTACATTTCATGCGCCGCGTTGCGCCTGGCACGCTTCAATGTCAACACAGCCGTTGTTGATCGTCGCTTTTTCCAGGGTTTGCCATCACCTGCTGCCGCTGCGCTGGTGATGGGCTTCATATGGTTAATGAACGACATGGGATATCAGGGGGCTGACGTGGTGTGGCCTATGTTTGTGATGTGTTTGTATTCCGGCTTGACCATGGTCACGAACGTGCCCTTTTACAGCTTCAAAGATGTTCAGATGAAGCGTAGTGTTCCGTTTGCAGTGATTGTGTTGTTGGCGCTGGTCATCGCCGTGATCAATATCCATCCGCCGATAGTGTTGTTCGCATTGTTCATGTTGTACGGTTTGAGTGGTTACGCCTTGTACGCATGGCGTCGTACCAAGGGCTTGCAAACCAGCGTCATCAGCACATCCACCGACGAGCCTGATGAGCAAGGTCTGCACAAGTGACAGGGTCGCGACTGAACAATTCTTTTTTGTGCTAAATTCAATACATGCAAAATTTTTCGCTGGCCCTACGACTGCTAACCCCCAACGGGCGGAGTTGGTAGCGCACGCGCGAACCCAAACAAGGCCCGTATGCACCTGCAGCGGGCCTTTTGCTTTGGGGTCGAGACACACGTTGTAGGTTTTCTGAGATTCAAGGAGTTCTGACCATGGCTGACAAGCTCATCATTTTTGACACCACTTTGCGTGACGGCGAGCAATCGCCTGGCGCTTCTATGACGCGTGACGAAAAGCTGCGCATCGCACGTCAGTTGGAACGTCTGAAAGTCGATGTCATCGAAGCAGGGTTTGCAGCCAGCTCGAACGGTGATTTTGAAGCTGTGCAAGCCATTGCCAACGCGATCAAAGACTCAACCATTTGCTCTTTGTCCCGCGCCAATGACCGAGACATCAGTCGTGCTGCTGAAGCTCTCAAAGGAGCCAACAGTGCACGCATTCATACATTCATTGCAACCTCGCCGTTGCACATGGAAAAGAAGCTGCGCATGTCACCCGAGCAAGTCCTTGAACAAGCCAAGCAAGCTGTGCGTTTTGCCCGTAATTTGGTGGGAGATATTGAGTTCAGTCCCGAAGACGGCTATCGCAGTGAGATGGACTTTTTGTGTCGTGTGATTGAAACCGTCATTGCAGAAGGGGCAACTACCATCAACGTGCCAGACACCGTGGGGTATGCCGTGCCTGAGTTGTATGGAAACTTCATCAAGACCTTGCGTGAGCGTGTACCCAACAGCGACAAAGCCATCTGGTCTGTCCATTGTCACAATGACTTGGGAATGGCCGTGGCAAACTCTTTGGCTGGCGTAAAAATTGGCGGTGCACGCCAAGTGGAATGCACGATCAATGGCTTGGGTGAGCGCGCTGGCAATTGTTCATTGGAAGAAGTTGTCATGGCTGTTAAAACACGCAAGGACTACTTCAACTTGGAGTTGGGCATTGACACACGTCAAATTGTTGCAGCCAGCCGTATGGTGAGCCAAACCACGGGCTTTGTAGTGCAACCTAACAAGGCCGTGGTTGGAGCCAATGCCTTTGCGCACGCTTCAGGCATTCATCAAGATGGCGTGCTCAAAGCCCGTGACACTTACGAAATCATGCGAGCGGAAGATGTAGGCTGGAGTGCCAACAAAATTGTTTTGGGCAAACTCAGTGGTCGCAATGCTTTCAAGCAGCGCCTGCAAGAGTTGGGTGTAGAGATGCAAAGTGAAAGTGAAATAAACACCGCGTTTGCCAAATTCAAAGAACTTGCTGATCGTAAAAGTGAAATCTTTGACGAAGACATCCTGGCATTGGTCAGTGAAGAGAGTGTTCACAACGACAAGGAGCAGTTTGCGTTTGTATCGTTGTCACAACACAGCGAAACCGGTGAACGACCACAAGCCAGTGTGGTTTTCACTGTGGGCGGTAAAGAGGTACGCGGTGAGTCTGACGGTAACGGCCCGGTCGATGCGTCACTCAAAGCAATTGAATCCCATGTCAAAAGTGGTGCCGAGATGGTGCTCTATTCCGTGAACGCCATCAGCGGCTCCACGGAGAGCCAAGGCGAGGTGACCGTGCGCCTGCAAAACAGTGGTCGCGTGGTCAACGGCGTTGGTTCTGATCCTGACATTGTGGTGGCTTCTGCCAAAGCTTATTTGGCCGCGTTGAACAAGCTGCAAAGCAAGGCTGACCGGGTGGCTGCGCAAGGTTGATTCAACGACGAGTACCTTTACTGGTTTGATCAAAAAAATCACGCAAGTCTTTGATCTTGCGTGATTTTTTATTTTTGGTAAACTGATAGCTACTTTGCATTTCAAGAACAAGGAACGACACTTGAAACAACTGCTCATCGCCACATCTTTCAGTTTTTTAGGAGCTTTGTTTGCTGTTTCGGCCCAGGCTGCAACACCGAATAAAACCAAAGCAGAAAAGTCCAAGCCGGCAGTTGTCAAGGTGCACATGCGTCGCAAGGCCGAGAAGGTCATTGCTGCAAAACCTTCGTTTGGTCAAATAGCAGGCCTGCATGCCACATCTGATCATTTGGATTTGAAATCTAGCGTGGCGTACGTCATTGACCAAGATACCCAAGAAGTTCTCTTGAGCAAAAACGACCAGGCTGTCTTGCCTATTGCATCCATTACCAAGTTGATGACAGGCGTGCTGATCAGCGAAGCCAAGCTGCCTTTAGATGAATCCATCACCATCACACAAGATGATGTTGACACGGAGAAGGGCAGTAGTTCACGCCTGCGCGTCGGAACCACATTGACACGCGGCGAGTTATTGCACCTCGCGTTGATGGCCAGTGAAAACCGTGCGGCACATGCTCTGGGCCGTACCTATCCAGGTGGGTTGTCTGTTTTTGTCAATTTGATGAACGCCAAGGCAGCCCAGCTAGGAATGCGTGATACCCGTTATGTCGAGCCCACAGGATTGTCCAGTCACAATCAGTCAAGCGCGAAAGACTTGGCAACATTGGTTGGCTCCGCGTACAACGACCCGATGCTGCGTGAACTCTCCACCTCCCCAAGCTATCAAGTTGAGGTTGGTAATCACACCTTGCAGTACAGAACGACCAATCGTTTGGTGAAAAATCCTAACTGGGATATCGGCTTACAAAAAACAGGTTATATCTCCGAAGCAGGCCAATGTTTGGTGATGCAAGCCAAAGTGGCCGGACGCAAGCTCATCATGGTGTTCTTGGACTCTGCGGGCAAACTGAGCCGTATTGCCGATGCGGAGCGCGTACGCAAATGGGTTGAAATCAACCATGCAGGTCGCCCACAAACCTGATACTGATTCAACCGTTACTCAAAAGCCGGCAGTACTGCTGGCTTTTTTACTTTCAAGCATGGCTGTCTTTGTAGCCCAGTGCGTATGAAATGGCCTGAGTGGTCATTTGTAGTTTGGGTAACCAGGTTTCATCCAGACGATCTGCCGGAGCAGAGATGGACAGGCCTGCCACCAATTTGCCTTGATCGTCGTAAATGCCAGAGGCCATGCAACGCACGCCCAACTCCAGTTCCTCGTTATCACGTGCCACTCCGTATTGACGCACTTTAGACAGTTCGCGCTCCAGTACGGGTAATTGCGTGATGCTGTTGCGGGTCTGACCACTCAAGCCCGTGCGCGTGGAGTACGCGCGCACGCGCTGCGGATCATCCATGGCTAAAAAAAGCTTGCCCACAGAGGTCAGGTGCAGTGGTGCACGTCCACCGATGGCTCTGACCACCTGCATTCCAGAACGTTCGCTGAACGCGCGTTCAACATAAACGATTTCATCGCCCTGTCGCACACTCAAATTGACCGGTTGCTGAATAAGCTTGTGCAGTTCTCGCATGGGTTGTACGGCCGCGTCTCGTACATTTAGGCGGTCCTTGACTAAATTACCCAATTCCAGCAACCGCATGCCCAGTCGATAATTTCCTGCTTCAGGCCTGTCCACAAAGCGTCCAACAGCCAGATCGTTCAAGATCCGATGAGTTGTCGATGGGTGTAAGCCCGTTCGTTCGCTGATTTCTTTGAGCGAGATGGCTTCTTCTCGTGATGCCAAGACATCAATGAGTGAAAAAATTCGCTCAATAACTTGAATGTTTGGCGTTGCAGGAACACTGGATTTACGCATCCGGTTATCTTACCTTGTGAAATCAGCAGTCTGTCCAATCACCCGCGATCAGACACTGATGCGGTTTGAAATTGGCTTTGTAGCGCATCTTGGGGCTGTCTTCTATCCAATAACCTAAGTAGGCGTAACGCAGTCCCAATTGGCGCACCTGTTCAATTTGCCACATCACGTTGTAAGTCCCATAACTGGCGCCTGCTTGTGGGTCGTAGAAGGTGTAGACAGCAGATAAGCCATCGTCAAGCAAATCCAGCACAGACACCATTCTGAGCTCACCCAACGTTTCATTTCCACTGGGCTCGCGAAACTCGACCAAGCGTGAATTGACACGGCTTTGCAAAAGAAACTGGGTGAATTGATCCACGTTATCTTGGTCCATGCCACCGCCTGCATGCCGCTGTGCTTGGTAACGTTGGTACAAAGCGTAGTGCTCTGGGATGTAGCCTAGGTTGAGGATGCGAGCTTCCAAATGTTCGTGTTGACGCCAAGCTCTGCGCTGGCTTCGGGTGGGGACATAGTCTTGTGCTTTGACACGCAAAGGCACGCATGCACGACAGCTGTCGCAATAAGGTCGGTAGGTGAACAAACCACTGCGGCGAAACCCTTGCTTGACCAAGTCCGAATAAACATCACTTTGGATCAAATGACTCGGCGTTGCGACTTGAGAGCGCGCAAATCGATTGGGTAAGTAACTGCAAGGGTAGGGCGCCGTGGCATAAAACTGCAACGCTTGAAAGGGTAAGTCTTGGAGGTGTGTCAATCGAGACCTCGTGGCAGCATCACTGTGTTCCAGTATATCGACCGATATTGCCACGCCATTGGGGGGGCTTCGCGCGCTTGAATCACGTCGTGAATGAATTGTTTGCGTGAGATCTCACGCGCGCCCAACGATCCCAAATGCTTGGTATTTTGCTGACAGTCAATCCAATGTGCGCCTTGGGCACGGGCAAACGCAACCAGAGCAGCCAAAGCGACTTTGGATGCATTGGGTTGCAAAGCGAACATGGACTCGCCAAAAATGCAACGTCCGATCGAGACGCAATACAAACCGCCGATCAACTCATCGTTAACCCAAGTCTCTACGCTGTGTGCAAATCCTGCTTTGTGCAGCGCTTCATAAGCTTGCACCATGTCATCCACAATCCATGTGCCGTTTTGACCCGGTCTTACTGCATTGGCGCAGTGGCGTATCACGCGAGAAAATGCGGTGTCGAACTTGACGTTGCAGCAGGGGTCTTGAATAAAAGCTTGCAGCGTTTTACGCATGGATCTGTGTAACTTGAAAGCTTCCACTTGGAGCACCATGCGAGGGTCAGGTGACCACCACAGCACAGGTTGTGTTTCGTTGAACCATGGAAACATGCCCTGGCTGTAGGCCTCATGAAGACGTGCGACAGACAAACCACCTCCCGCAGCAACCAACCCGGCAAGCCCTGAATCTGCTTTCAAGGCTGTATCTGCAGCAGGCAAGGGGGTTTCAGCTTCCAGCCAGGGAATCAATGGTCTATTGCGGTTCATGGGGACATTTTGAATCAAGCGATTTGAAAGCATTTTTAACCATATAGGGTCATATTTTTACGAAACATAGCCCCTTGTGTTTCATCTGCTTTGTTATCTTGGAAAACCATAGGCCAGTTGCAAATTCAACTCCCTACAATGACAAGCTTTGTGCCATCCAGCGATGGGCAACATGCTTTCAGAATCCGGAGTTTCTTATGCAACTGATGTGGGTGTCAGGGCCCACCGCCGCGGTGCGGACCATTTCTATCACCACCCGTAAGGTGATGGTTGGTGCATGTGTGTCTGCATTTTTCTTGGTGTCTTTTGGCGTTTTATTGCATTTCATTGGTTTTCGAATTGCCATTGAATTTAGCCCCAGTTTGGCCAGAAGTTTGGGTGGTGTTACCACAGAGGCTGAGCAACAACGTGTTGAGTCGGTCTATAGGGAGCGACTTGAAAAAATGCGCCAAAACCTGAGCGCCACGGTTCAAGAAATTAGGCAGCTTGAAACACTCAAAAATCGTTTCATGGATATCGCAACCCCCATCAACCTGCGCGACAAGATGGGGAAAAAAGAAGATGCACGTGGTGGCCCCTGGGTAGCGCCGCGCTTGCAAAGCAACAGCTCCAATGTTTTGAGTCAGGACCTGAGTGTTGCAGTCGATGAGTTTTCGCAGACCCAGATAGCGGTGAAAAATCTGAGTCAAAGTTGGGCGACACAACTTAATTGGCTGCATGCGCTGCCCACCGGTGTGCCGGTTGACAAAGATTTTCGCGTGACCAGTGGATTTGGTATTCGCAATGATCCTTTCACAGGTCAGTTGGCCATGCATGAGGGGCTGGATTTTGTGGCCGCAATGGGCGCCCCCGTGCTGTCCACAGCCGCAGGCACCGTCACACGCTCGGCCTGGGACGCTTCTTATGGCAATGTGGTAGAGGTCAGTCACATTGAAGGCTTCATCACCCGTTATGCTCATCTGAGCAAACGTATGGCGCAGGAAGGTCAACAAGTTCGCCGTGGTGAGGTTTTAGGGCAACTCGGTAGCACAGGGCGTTCTACAGGACCACATCTGCACTACGAAATCATGCGTCATGACCGGGTCATGAACCCAACGCAAATGCTGATTCAAATCAACGCCCAATGAGTCGCGCACCGTCAAAAAGGTCCAGCATGTTTGAAAAACTCAAAGACAAATCGTTGTCACCTTCCCAGGAGCGCTTTGACACCATCATTGGACGCACGACACAGATTTATGGTCGCTTGGTCTTGCTCGACAGCGTGCGCATCGATGGCAAAGTTGTGGGCAATATCGAAACCACGAAAGACAACAAAGTCACCGTTGCAATAGGTCTGACGGGCGAGGTTTCGGGCGACATCACGGCACACCGTGTCATGGTCGCTGGGCGCGTCGAAGGCAATATTTACGCCGCAGAGCGTGTTGAGTTCCACAAAGAGTCTGTCGTACAAGGTGATATTTCTTATGGCTCGATCGCTGTGGAACACGGTGCACGTTTGTTGGGATTGGTGATTCAAAATCCCAGCAGCGCTGCAGCAGCCAACAGCAACACCGATGCAAAAAATGTGATTCGCAAGGCCCAGGAATCAAGTGGCTGATGCGGTGTCAGGAGAGGATCGTTCCATCGACGAGTTAAGTTTGAATGGGTGTTTAACAAGCAAATATGAAACGATTTTTTGCGACATCGCTAGCGATTCTTTTGCTATGGACCCGTTTGGGGCATGCGCAAGACTGGCCGAACAAACCGATCAAATTGATCGTGCCTTTTCCTGCTGGTGGACCGACCGATATGGTCGGACGTGAGGCCGCCAACATCTTGCGTGACGAGTTGAAACAACCTGTTGTGGTGGAGAACCGTCCTGGCGGTAATGGGGGTCACGGGCCACGGCGTCTTGGCTAAAGCTGCGCCTGATGGTTACACGATAGGTCTGATGGTCATCACAGTCGCCATTGCCCCGCATGTGGGCGAAGTGCCCTTTGACACCTTCAAAGACTTCACACCCATCACCAACTTTGTGTCGATGACGCCGATCTTGATCGCGAATAAAGACACACCTTTCAATCATTTGTCTGATGTGGTCAGAGCCGCCAAGTCCCAGCCTGCTAAATATGCTTACGGAACGCCAGGACTCGCCACGGTGCCGCATTTGGCCGCTGAACTGTTGCAGCAACAAGCGGGCATATCGTTTCTTCACGTGCCGTACAAAGGTGCGACGCAACAAATTCAAGACTTGATCGGTGGCTCGACACAGCTTGACTTTCAAAGCTCTCTGGTCGTTGCCTTGCCGCAAATTAAAGCCGGAAAAGTCAAACCAATTGCGGTTTTTTCCGCCAAACGATCTGCTCAATTGCCCGATGTCCCGACTGTTGCAGAGTCGGGCTATCCCCAGCTCGTGGTCCAGCCTTGGTTTGGCATCGGTGCGCCTGCAGGTGTGCCGCCGGCAATCGTTCAAAAACTGCACGCCACTTTGGTGAAGGGCATGAACCAACCCGAGGTGTTGGAGCGTTTTGCCAGCATCGGTGCGACGGTCCAGCCTAGCGTCACACCGACAGATTTTGGCAACTTCATTCGCAAAGAACATGAACGTTGGGGCAAGGTCATTCGAGATGCCAACATTCGCACTGAATAAATAGAGCTAAATATTTGATCACCCACCTGCTCATCCGTGAGTCTAAAAAAACTAGGAGACATGTCATGCAATTCACCCTCAAAGCTTCGCTGCTCAGTGCCATCACGTTGGCTCTTGTTGCCAGCGTGGCCACTGTGTCAGCGCAGAGTTTTCCCACCAAACCGGTTCGTGCCGTCGTGCCATTTTCTGCAGGTAGTGGTCCTGATTCTGTGGTCCGCATGGTGGGCGAAAAACTCAACCGTGAATTGGGCCAGCAGTTGGTGGTGGACAACAAGCCAGGTGCCAATGGTTGGTTGACGATTGGCGAGGTCAAACGCACCCCCGCCGATGGCTACAACCTGATGTTGGTGGATGCCACGCATATGTCCTTGCAGCAGCATCTCTACAAACAAATGCCATTTGATCCAGTGAAAGACTTTGATCTTGTGGCGCCTCTCTACACCACCAATTTTTTCATTGTGGTCAGCGCCAATTCACCCTGGAAAAGCGTGAGTGATTTGATTGCTGCGGCAAAAGCCAAAGACAACGAAATCACGTATGGCAGCTGGGGCATCGGTAGCGTGGCCCATGTGGGCACCGCCATGCTGGAGAGCGCCACGGGCACCCAAATGCGCCACATTCCATTCAAAGAGTTGCCACAGCTCTACACCGCAGTCTCGACAGGTGAAGTGGACTGGGCTTTTGGCACGGCAGCTTCAGCTGGACCGCTGTACAAAGCCAAAAAAGTGAAGTTCTTGGCCTATGCGGGTACCAAGCGTTTGGCGGGTTACACCGATGTGCCAACCGTGGGTGAGGCAGGTGGCCCCAATAATTTTGAATTGAACACCTGGGTCGCTTTTTATGCACCCAAAGGCGTGCCCAAAGCAACCGTGGATCGCCTCTACAGCAGCACCCAAAAAGCCATGGCGGAGCCGGATGTGAAGGAGCGTTTGAACGCCGTAGGATTTGAGCCTTGGATGGTCGCACCCGCTGACGCCACCAAAGTGGCAGAAGCAGACCGACTGCGTTTTGCCGAAGTGGTCAAGAAGGCCAAAATTTCCGTGGATTGAGTTCAGAAAAATCTTGAATCAATCCAAGCCCCTGCGCCGATGCAGGAGCTTTTTTTATGGGCTCCACGCCGCCATCACATGGCCGAAATAGCGTCCACCATCAATTTGATGGAGATGATGAACAAACCAATTTGAATCAATCGGAAGAACCAGGCATCGGCGATCTTTTTAGTGAGGTAGGCACCCAAGACCGTACCAATCAACGCCATGGGAATCAGAAACATGGCACTCATCAGATCTTCCATCGTGTAGGGGCGCAGCTGCTGATAAGGCAAAATTTTTGCCGCATTGATGACTGCAAATACCAACGTGGCAGTCCCTGCGAACTCGGCCTTGGGCAGGCGCTGAGGCAGCATGTAGACCTGGAATGGTGGTGCACCTGCATGCGAGATGAAACTCGTGAAGCCCGCCAACGATCCCCAGAACAAACCTTTGCCCACATGAGCGGGCTGTGTGGCTTGGTTGGCTTGTTTTCTCAGCCATGTGTTCAAACAAAAGCCAATACCTATCACCCCCAACAGCAGTTTGATGGCGATATCGGAGATGTAAGACGCCGTGAGCCAGCCAATGACCACGCCCAGCACACCGGCCGGAATCAAAATCTTGAGGTTGGGCAGGCTGAAATTTTTACGGTACAGCCAAACGCCCACCACGTCAGAGATTACATAGATGGGCAGCAACAGCACCGCTGCCTTCATGGGGGAAATGACCAATGAGAGGATAGGCACCGCCAGCATGCCAATGGAGGGTAGGCCACCTTTGGATAGACCAATCAACAACGCCCCCAAATTGGTGATTAAAAAAAACTCATCAATGATCATGTGGGCCTTTGTTGAAAGTGCCTTACAACAAAAAAAGCCCCTGCGTCTCAGGGGCTTCAGTGCGTACGGCGTGACGTGCTGGAGTTCTAATTTTAGTCAAACGCCCGGCAGGGTGTGTCTTCTTGGTGCCACGCAGGTCGCTTCGATCACAATGCAGCAAAGGACTCGCGCATGACTGACACACCAAGCTCCTTGCCAACGCCCAAGCCAACACCAGGCGCGTTGAGCATGCTCTTACCCTTTCTGCGGCCCTATCGGCTGCGCCTCACCCTGGCTGGACTCTTCTTGCTGCTGGCAGCAGGCACTACCTTGGCGTTTCCCTGGGCACTTCGAATGCTGATTGATCAAGGCTTGGCTAGCCCTGATGCCAGCGATCAACTGGTCGTCCACTTTGTTGAACTCTTTTTGGTGGCGGCTGCTTTGGCTGTGTTTTCAGCCTTGCGGTTTTACTTCGTCACATGGCTGGGCGAACGTGTGACCGCAGACATTCGCAATGCGGTGTATGCGCACGTGCTCAGACAAAGTCCATCTTTCTTTGAAACGACCCAGACGGGGGAAGTCCTGTCTCGATTGACCAATGACACCACCTTGATTCAAACCGTGGTGGGATCGTCCTTGTCGATGGGGCTGCGTAACCTCATCATGGGTCTAGGCGCTTTGGCCATGTTGATTTGGACCAATCCGTTCTTGATGCTGCAAGTGCTGGCCGTGCTGGTGTTGGTGGTGTGGCCCAGCGTGATGTTGGGGCGTCGTGTCAGACGTTTGTCACGTGCCAGCCAAGACCGCGTGGCCGATGCCAGCGCCATCGCATCTGAAGTGCTCAATGCCATTCCTGTGGTGCAAAGCTACAACGCCCAAGCCAAAGAAACCCAGCGGTTCAAGATGTCCACGCAGCAAGCGGTAGGCACCGCACTCAAGCGTGCCAAAGCCCGTTCTTTGCTGGTTGGCTTCATCATCTTGACCACCAGCGCGGCCTTGTTGTGGGGGCTCTACCAAGGCACGTTGGCGGTTCAACACGGCACCACCACTGCTGGCGAGCTGGGGCAGACCGTGGTGTACGTGATTTTGTTGGCCAGTGCCTTTGCCGTGTTGGGTGAGGTGTACGGTGACCTGCTCAGAGCGGCAGGTGCTGCTGAACGTTTGATGGAGTTGCTCCATGCTGAATCTGACTTGTTGTTACCACGGCATCCTCAGCATCCGGCATGGCCCGCAGCAGGGTCGTCGGTCGTCTTGCATGCGGTCACATTCCGTTACCCATCGAGGCCTGAGCTGCCTGCCGTGAAAGACTTTGCGGCACAGGTTGATGCGGGACAAACCGTGGCAATTGTTGGCCCCAGTGGTGCGGGAAAAAGCACCATCTTCAACTTGCTGTTGCGTTTTCATGACCCTGACCAAGGCGAAATTTTGCTTGACGGTGTTGCGTTGCCCAAGATGGACTTGCATGATTTGCGCCAACGCATCGGCATCGTCCCGCAAGATGCCGTGATCTTCTCTGGGACTGCATACGACAACATTCTGTATGGTCAGCCCGATGCATCACGCGAACAGGTGTTGGCTGCAGCGAAGGCTGCATTTGCTGATGAATTCATTGAAAAGTTGCCACAAGGCTATGACACCTTTTTGGGCGAGCGAGGTGTTCGTCTGTCGGGCGGGCAGCGTCAGCGTATCTCCATCGCGCGCGCCATTTTGAAAAATCCGCCTTTGTTGCTGTTGGATGAAGCCACCAGCGCTTTAGACACACACAGCGAGCGCATGGTGCAAGCGGCGCTGAGCATGGCGATGAAAGGGCGCACTACCCTCGTGATTGCCCACCGCTTGTCCACCGTCCAGCGTGCCGATGTGATTTGGGTCATGGAGCATGGTGCGTTGGTAGAGGTTGGAAACCACGCGCAACTGCTGGAGCGCGCTGGCTTGTATGCCAATTTGGCAGCATTGCAATTTGGCAATTGAATGAAAAAAAGCCCCGGTCCTAAGACAGGGGCTTTGATTTTTCTGGCGGAGCAGGCGGGATTCGAACCCGCGGTGGGCTATTAACCCACACACGCTTTCCAGGCGTGCGACTTAAACCACTCATCCACCGCTCCGAAGCTCGGCATTGTAGCAGTGGGCGAGTACACTTCGCCGCTGTTGTTTTGTCAAAGTCCGTACTGCCCGGGGTCCCGCATGAAATTTCGCTTTCCCATCGTCATCATCGACGAGGATTTTCGTTCCGAGAACACCTCGGGTTTGGGTATCCGTGCCTTGGCCGAAGCCATTGAAGGCGAGGGCTACGAGGTCATGGGGGCCACCAGCTATGGCGACCTGAGCCAGTTCGCGCAACAACAGTCGCGTGCCAGTGCCTTCATTTTGTCGATTGACGACGAAGAATTCACACCGGGTCCCGACTTAGATCCTGCCGTGCTCAATTTGCGCAACTTCATTGAAGAAGTTCGGCGCAAAAACGCCGATGTGCCGATCTATGTGTACGGTGAAACCAAAACCTCGCGTCACTTGCCCAACGACATCTTGCGCGAATTGCATGGCTTCATCCACATGTTCGAAGACACGCCTGAATTTGTGGCGCGCCACATCATCCGTGAAGCCAAGAGCTATTTGGAGAGCGTGCAACCCCCGTTCTTCAAAGCCTTGCTCGACTATGCAGAAGACGGCTCTTACTCTTGGCACTGTCCAGGCCACTCGGGTGGCGTGGCCTTTTTGAAGAGCCCCGTCGGCCAGATGTACCACCAGTTCTATGGTGAAAACATGTTGCGTGCCGACGTGTGCAACGCGGTGGAAGAGTTGGGTCAATTGCTCGACCACAACGGCGCCATTGGTGAGAGCGAGCGCAACGCGGCGCGTATCTTCAACGCAGACCATTGCTTCTTTGTCACCAACGGCACCAGCACCTCCAACAAAATCGTCTGGCACCACACCGTGGCTCCTGGTGATGTGGTGGTGGTGGATCGCAACTGTCACAAGTCGGTGCTGCACGCCATCATCATGACCGGTGCCGTGCCCGTGTTCTTGAAGCCCACACGCAACCACTACGGCATCATTGGACCCATCCCCAAAAGTGAGTTTGAACCTGCTGCCATTCAAGCCAAGATCAAAGCCAACCCTTTGCTCAAAGGCGTGGACGCCAAAAAGGTCAAACCCCGTGTGTTGACCCTCACGCAGTCCACCTACGACGGCGTGCTCTACAACACCGAGACCATCAAGAAAATGCTTGACGGCTATGTGGCCAATCTGCACTTTGACGAAGCTTGGTTGCCGCATGCTGCCTTCAACCCGTTCTACGGCACCTACCACGCCATGGGCAAAAAGCGTGAACGTCCCATGCACTCGGTGGTGTATGCCACGCAGTCCATCCACAAGTTGCTGGCGGGTATCAGCCAGGCCAGTCATGTGCTGGTGCAAGACTCGCAAAAGACCAAGTTGGACCGTCACCTGTTCAACGAAGCCTATTTGATGCACACCAGTACCAGTCCGCAGTACAGCATCATTGCTAGCTGTGACGTGGCGGCGGCCATGATGGAGCCACCCGGCGGCACCGCCTTGGTGGAAGAAAGCATCGCCGAAGCTCTGGATTTCCGCCGTGCCATGCGCAAAGTCGACGAAGAGTACGGCAAAGACTGGTGGTTCAAAGTCTGGGGCCCCGATGAGCTGGTGGACGACGGCATTGGCCGCGCTGAGAGCTGGATCATCAAAGGCACGGGCAAGTCGTCCAAATGGCACGGCTTTGGCAAATTGGCTGACGGCTTCAACATGCTTGACCCCATCAAGGCCACCATCGTGACGCCAGGGTTAGACCTGAACGGCAAGTTTGACAAGAGCGGTATTCCCGCCAGCATCGTCACCAAGTTTTTGGCAGAGCACGGTGTGATCGTTGAAAAGACGGGCCTGTACAGCTTCTTCATCATGTTCACCATCGGCATCACCAAGGGCCGTTGGAACTCTTTGTTGACAGCGTTGCAGCAGTTCAAAGATGACTACGACCGCAATCAGCCCATGTGGCGTATCCTGCCCGAGTTCTGTCAAAAGCACCGTGCGTATGAACGCATGGGCTTGCGTGACTTGTGCCAGCACGTCCACACCTTGTATGCCAAGTACGACATTGCACGGTTAACCACAGACATGTATTTGTCGGACTTGACCCCGGCCATGAAACCCAGTGACGCGTACGCACAAATTGCGCACCGCAACACCGAGCGCGTGCCCGTGGATGAGTTGCTGGGGCGCATCACGACCAGCTTGGTCACGCCTTATCCTCCCGGTATTCCTTTGCTCATTCCGGGTGAGGTGTTCAATAAGAAAATCGTGGACTATCTCAAGTTTGCACGCGAATTCAACTTGCAATGCCCTGGCTTTGAAACCGACATCCATGGCTTGGTCGAAGAGGTCGCTCCAGACGGCAAGAGGTCTTACTTTGCCGACTGTGTGAAGCAATAAAAAAGAGCGCCTCGGCGCTCTTTTTTGTGATCTGAGGTGCTGGATTTATTCGCCAGTAGGTTCGGCAATACCGCCCACCACTTGGCTGAAGCCCCCGTCCACATAGGTGATTTCAGCCGTCATACCGGCAGCCAGGTCGCTCATCAAAAATGCCGCCACATTGCCCACATCGTCAATCGTCACGTTGCGACGAATGGGGGAAGCCTCGGCGACCACACTCAAAATTTTGCCGAAGCCCTTGATGCCGCTGGCTGCCAAGGTTTTGATGGGACCTGCGCTGATGCCGTTGGCGCGCAAGCCACGACCTTTGGCACCCAAAGACTCAGCCAGATATCGCACCGAAGCTTCCAGCGAAGCTTTGGCTAAACCCATGGTGTTGTAGTTGGGGACCGTGCGAATCGCACCTAGGTAGCTCAAGGTCAACACGGCTGCGTTGTCGTTGAGGTAGGGCAGGGCTGCTTTGGCCATGGCAGGGAAACTGTAGGCGCTGATGTCGTGTGCGATTTTGAAACCTTCGCGGCTCAGGCCGTCCAAGAAATCTCCCGCGATGGCTTCGCGCGGTGCGTAACCGATGCTGTGCACAAAGCCATCAAAGGTGGGCCAATGGGTCGACAGGTCTTTGAATAACTGATCAATTTGGGCGTCATCGCCTACGTCGCAATCAAAAATCAACTTCGAGTCAAAGTCTGCGGCAAATTCGGTGATGCGGTCTTTGAAGCGCTCGCCTACATAGCTAAAAGCCAACTCAGCACCTTGGCGATGACAGGCTTTGGCGATGCCATAAGCGATGGAACGGTTGGACAACACGCCGGTGATGAGTAGTTTTTTACCAGCGAGAAAACCTGTGTGTGCAGTCATGAATGGAGCTCCGAAAAAATCTTGCAGAATTGTCGCATGCGAGGTTTGCTGTATTTGTTGCTTTTATGGGCTTGTGTGCCGTCCTGGGCCGGGCATGCCTACGCACAATTTGGCGATGTCAAATACCCCGGCACCTTTCATCACTTTGACTATGTCAACCCCGACGCGCCCAAGGGTGGGGAGCTGGTGTTGGTCTCGCCCACACGGTTGTCAAGCTTTGACAAATACAACCCGTTCACACTCAAAGGCAATGCTGCGCCTGGTTTGTCAGGCTTGGTGTTTGAAACGCTGCTGACCGGCACCCTGGATGAGCCCACCACCGCCTATGGTTTGCTGGCAGAAGATGTCAGCGTGTCGAGTGACAAACGCTCCGTCACCTTTCGCTTGCGCGCTCAGGCGCGCTTCAACAACGGTGACCCTGTGTTGGCCAGTGACGTGAAGTACTCATTTGACAAGCTCACCAGCAAAGAAGCCGCACCACAATTTCGAACCTTGTACGCAGAAGTCATCGGCGCCAAAGTGATCGATCTCAGCACGGTGCGCTTTGACTTTGCACGCGCCAATCCTGAGTTGCCTTTGATCGTTGGCAACTTGCCTGTGTTCAGTCAGAAATGGGGCATGAAAGAAGGTGTGTCTCAACCGCTGGACAAAATCGTCACAGATCTGCCGATTGGCAGTGGTCCTTACAAAATCGGGCGCGTGGTGTTTGGCCGCGACATCAGCTATGACCGAGATCCACACTATTGGGCGCGCGATGTGAACGTACGGCGTGGGCTGTTCAATTTTGATCGCATCACCTACCGACTCTACAAAGACAACACGGCTCAGTTGGAAGGTTTCAAGGCCGGAGAGTTTGATTTCATCCAGTCGTTTGTGGCACGCGAATGGGCGCGCGCGTACACAGGCAAATCTTTCAACAGCGGTCAGCTCATCAAGCGCGAACTCAAACACGGCAATGCCGGTGACTTTCAGGGCTTTCTGTTCAATACCCGCTTGCCCAAATTCCAAGATGTGCGTGTCCGCGAAGCGATTGGGTTGGCCATGGACTTTGAGTGGATGAATCGCCAACTGTTCTACAACGCTTACCAGCGCGTGCGCGGCTACTTTGTGGCCAGTGATTTCGAAGCCACGGGCTTACCTGACGCCGCCGAGTTGGCTTTGCTCACGCCTTTGCGTGCACAGCTTGCACCTGAGGTGTTCAGTGCACCTGTGCCGATGCCGCCACGCACCGAAATCGACCCTGCGTCGGGCCAGTCTTTGCGAGACCATTTGCGCCAAGCCAAAGCGTTGTTGGCGCAGGCTGGGTGGACCTACCGAGAGGGTGCTTTGCGCAATGCGCAAGGTGAGCCGTTTACCTTGGAGTTTTTGGACAATTCCGGTGCGATGGGGCGTGTGGTCACACCGTTTGCCAAAAACTTGGAGAAGCTGGGCTTTGTGGTGAATTACAAAGTCATCGACTTTGCGGTCTTGCAAAAGCGTTTGGACGTGTTTGATTTTGAAATCATCAGCAACCGCAATGTGGGCAGTGAATCGCCGGGGACCGAACTGATGGAACGCTTTGGCTCCAAAGCAGCAGGCACTGAGGGCTCTGGCAATTTCATGGGCATCCAGGATTCCGCCGTAGACGCTTTGCTCGAGAAGGTGATTTCATCCAAGACCAGGCCACAACTCATCACGGCTGTGCGTGCCCTAGACCGCGTGTTGCGCCACGGTCATTACGCTGTTCCCCATTGGTATGGCGGTGTGCATCGTGTGGCCTGGCGCAATGGGCGCTTCGAACAACCTGCGGTCACCCCTCGTTATTACCAGCCCGAGGCTTGGGCTGTGTCTACCTGGTGGGCCACGCGTGATAACCAAGCCACATTAGCGGCTGAAACAAGAGGACAACCCTGACATGCTCAGCTACATCCTCAAACGTTTATTGCTCATGGTGCCTACTTTGTTTGGTGTGTTGCTGATGACGTTTGCCGTCATCCAATTCGTCCCTGGTGGACCGGTGGAGCAAATGGTGTCTCAGCTGCAAGGTCGTGACAGCGGAGGCGAGGGCGCTGCTGCCAGTGGCGCTGGATACCGAGGGCGTCAGGGCGTTGACGCGGCACGGATTCAAGAAATCAAACAGCTCTATGGCTTTGACAAACCAGCCCCTGAGCGCTTTTGGCAAATGTTGCAACAGTTTGCGCGTTTTGATTTGGGTAAAAGTTTTTTCTATCCCAAAGATGTGTGGGATCTGGTGCGTGAAAAGCTGCCGGTCTCCATCAGCTTGGGACTGTGGACCTTCTTTTTGAGTTACCTCATCTCGGTTCCCTTGGGCATTGCCAAAGCCGTGCGCGCGGGCTCTCACTTTGACATGCTCACCAGTTTGCTTGTGCTGACGGGCTATGCCATTCCAGGCTTTGTGCTTGGGGTCGCCTTGCTGGTCGTGTTCGGCGGTCAATTGCAGTGGTTTCCACTGCGAGGCTTGACCTCGGCCAACTGGGAGCAACTCCATTGGGGGGCGCGCATCGTGGACTACCTCTGGCACATCGTGTTGCCTGTCACCTCCAGCGTGTTGGGCGCGTTTGCTGTCACCACCATGCTGACAAAAAACGCTTTTCTGGAAGAAATTCGCAAGCAATACGTCCTGACTGCACGTGCCAAAGGCCTGTCCGAGCGTCGCGTGTTGTGGCGCCATGTGTTTCGTAATGCTTTGATCCCCTTGGTCACGGGTTTTCCGGCGGCTTTCATTGGCGCTTTTTTCACTGGATCGTTGTTGATCGAGACCTTGTTCTCGCTCGATGGTTTGGGCCTGTTGAGCTACGAGAGCGTGATGCGTCGTGATTACCCCGTGGTGCTGGGGACTTTGTATCTGTTCACATTGATTGGCTTGTTCACCAAGCTCATCAGTGATCTTTGTTATGTCTGGGTGGACCCACGTGTCAAATTCGACTAACACCCCTCAATCACCCAGCCAACGTGCTTGGCAACGCTTTCGCCGCAACCGTTTGGGTTTTTACAGCCTGTGTTTGTTCGTCTTCATCTTCGTGTTGAGCCTCTTTGCCGAGCTGTTGTCGAACGACAAACCATTGATCGCGCGCTACCAAGGCCGCTGGTATGCCCCCATCGTTCAAACCTTGCCAGAAACCACGTTTGGCGGTGATTTTTCCACCCCGACCGATTTTTTAGACCCCTTCATCCAAAGGCAATTTGCGCAACCTGGCAACTGGGCACTGTACCCACCCAACCCTTACCACCACAGCACCCTGAACTACTTTGCGAAAGAGCCCAATCCTGCTGCACCGTCGCGTGACAACTGGCTGGGCACGGATGACCGTGGCCGCGACGTGGTGGCGCGCTTGCTGTACGGCTTTCGCATCTCGGTGTTGTTTGCCTTGGCGTTGACCTTGTTTGGCACGGTGCTCGGGGTGTTGACAGGGGCCTTGCAAGGCTTCTTTGGGGGCAAAACAGACTTGGCCATGCAACGCTTCATCGAAATCTGGAGTGCCATGCCGGAGCTGTATTTGCTCATCATCTTCTCGGCCGTGTTTGACCCCAGCATCACCTTGCTGTTGGTCTTGCTGGGGCTGTTTGGTTGGATGGGCTTGTCGGACTATGTGCGAGCTGAGTTCTTGCGCAATCGCCAGCTCGACTATGTGCGTGCGGCGCGTGCCCTGGGGTTGTCCAATCGCCAAATCATCTGGCGTCACGTGCTGCCCAACAGCTTGACACCGGTGGTGACTTTTTTGCCATTTCGCATGAGTGCGGCCATCTTGGCGCTGACCTCGCTTGACTTTTTGGGTTTGGGCGTTCCTCCGGGCACACCCAGCCTGGGTGAGCTGTTGGCCCAAGGCAAGAACAACATCGATGCGTGGTGGATTTCGCTCTCCACCTTTGCCGTGTTGGTGGTGACCTTGATGTTGTTGACCTTCATGGGCGATGGTTTGCGCGATGCGCTCGACCCCAGAAAGGCCGAGCGATGAGACTGCCCTTGCTTCAAGTACGCGATTTGCACATTGCATTCGGTGCCACCGAGGTGGTGCACGGCATCAGCTTCAACATCGAACATGGCGAGAAGTTGGCCCTGGTCGGGGAGTCCGGGTCTGGCAAAAGCCTCACGGCGCTCAGTCTGGTTCGTCTGGTGGAAGGTGCGGCCTTGTCTGGGCGCTGCTTGTGGACACCGCAAGATGCGGCAAGCTTGGCAGCCGTGTCTACGGACGAGATTCAAACCCGTGACTTGTTGAAACTCAAAGCACGTGAACTCGAAGCCATTCGCGGCCAAGACATTGCTTTCGTGTTTCAAGAGCCCATGACCGCCTTGAATCCGTTGTTCACGGTCGGCGATCAAATTGCCGAAGTGCTGCAACTCAAGCGCGGCATGTTGCGTGATGAGGCCTGGTTTGAGGTGATTCGCCTGCTCTCAGACACTGGCATTTCAGAGCCTCAGCGACGTGCGCACAACTACCCGCATCAGCTCTCAGGTGGGCAACGCCAGCGCGTCATGATTGCCATGGCCTTGGCGTGTCGTCCGCGTCTATTGGTGGCCGACGAACCCACCACGGCGCTGGACGTGTCATTGCGTGGCCAGATTTTGGATCTGCTCGATAGTTTGCAACAGCGCTACGGCATGTCGGTCTTGCTGATCACCCACGATTTGCAAGCCGTACGACGTTTTGCTGACCGCGTCTTGATCATGGAAAAAGGACAGGTGGTGGAGTCAGGGCAGGTGTCGGAGGTTCTCGAACGTCCCCAACACCCTTACACGCAACGCCTGATCGACAGCCACGCACCACGGGACGTGTTGGCTGCACGTGACGATGCGCCTGTGTGCATGCAAGCAAACAACTTGCGCGTGACCTACCCGGTGACCCGTGGTGGCTGGCGAGGTTGGCTGGGGCGCGGCGAGTTTGTGGCGGTTCATGGCCTTGATTTTGTGCTGCGTGCTGGCCAAACCTTGGGCGTGATGGGCGAGTCTGGTTCGGGCAAATCCAGCTTGGCGTTGGCTGCCTTAGGGCTGTTGCCTAGCGAAGGCACGCTGACCATTGACGGTCAGGCATGGTCAGGGCGTGCTCGTCAAGATTTGGCCTTGCGACGCAAAGTTCAAGTGGTATTTCAAGACCCGTTCTCGTCTTTGTCTCCACGCATGAATGTGCAGGAGCTGGTGTCCGAGGGCCTGCGCTTGCACAACCCACAACTCGATGAGCTGGGCTGTTTGCGCCGCCTGCTCATCACCCTGGCTGCCGTGGGTTTGACCGAGTCAGAGTTTCCGGGCTTGTTGCAACGCTATCCCCATGAGTTCTCAGGCGGCCAGCGCCAGCGCTTGGCCATCGCGCGAGCTCTGGTGGTCGATCCTGAGGTGCTGGTGTTGGACGAGCCGACCAGTGCCTTGGATGTGGCCATTCAAAAACAAGTGCTTGAGTTGCTGCAACGTTTACAGCGCGAACGTGGATTGAGCTATTTGCTCATCACGCACGACGTGACCGTGGTGCGCGCCATGGCTCATCAGGTGCTGGTCATGCAAGGCGGGCAAGTGGTGGAGTCTGGCACGGTCGACGCGGTATTGGATCAGCCTCAACATGCCTACACACGCTTGTTGGTGGCGGCTGCGCGTTAGCGCAGCGGTGGCACAGGCAACAAAGCGCCCTCTAAAGTGCCGCTTTTGACCAGTTCGTTGTAGAGCAGCGCTTGATAGCGGCGGTTGAAATATGGCGTGGTCGAGTGATAAGCGGCAACACCAAACCATGTGTTGCCATACTTGGCGATGTTTTTTTTCAAATGCCAAGCAGCCACATAACTTGCGACGCATGCATCCAACAAATGTTCGGGCGCTACACCATGCTTGGCAAGTTCAGGAAAATTGCTTGAGTTCATGCCCCCCATACCCACGTCAAGGGTGCCGTTGGTGTTGCGCGTCACGGTACCTGGATTCAAACGAGTTTCCACCCGCAAAATGGCACGCAACACATCATGGTTCACTTGGTGAAACTGTGCGGCAGGAACAATGCAGCGTTCTTGTTCGGTGCTGAACGCCCGTGGTGCCTGTGGCGCTTGGCCATGGGCGAGATCCATGACCCACAGCAGCAAGATCCATGTGATCAGGCGAGCAAGCGATAACGGGGAATGCGTGCGCATGGTGTGGGGGCAAAGCGGCGGGCAGGCCTCTGGATTGAATGCTAATGGATGCATTGTCCATGAGCCCGATGGTTTTTATCCACGTCCGGCGATCAGAGGCGTTTGGGCGCCTCGCTTGCATTGGGATTGTGTGTTGGCGGTTCTTTTCTAACAATCTCTTTGCAAATCAAGCATTTAGACGTTACAATGAGCGCTTCACGACCAAACGGGCGGGTAATTACCGCCCGTTTTTTTTGGTCGATTGTTTTTTGATTCTTTGAACTTAGGGCTTTTGTCGACGTGGCTTTGCAGCAAATAGTAGAACAAACTGTGACAGGTTTAGGTTACGACTTGGTAGAGATTGAACGCTCTGCCGGGGGGCTGTTGCGCATCACGATTGACTTGCCTTGGACGCCAGAGACGCCAGTTCAATTTGTCAACGTCGAGGATTGCGAGCGCGTGACCCGTCAGTTGCAGTTTGCACTGGAAGTGGATGGGGTGGAGTACCAGCGCTTGGAAGTGTCCTCACCGGGCATTGATCGGCCTTTGCGCCACCAGGCGGACTTTGAGCGCTTTGTCGGCGAAGAAGTTGACCTCACGCTCAAAGCACCTATGGGCGTTGCTGCTGCCGGTCAGGTGGCAGCCAATCGCAAAAAATTCCGTGGCACCTTGGAGCGTACGGACGACGGCCTTGGCTGGCAAATCACTTGGCGTGACGCGCCCAAAGCCAAGCCCGGTCAAAAGATCAGTCAAAAAAGAGCCGAGACCCCGCTGCATGCGTTGGGTTTCACGTTGGACGAGTTGCGTGAAGCACGTCTGGCACCGATTGTGGATTTCAAGGGCAAAAAGCCCCGTTGAACTTTGGTCTTGAGAAGGAGTAGTCGTCATGAACCGCGAAATGTTGATGTTGGTTGAAGCCATCTCGCGCGAGAAAAACGTCGAGCGCGATGTGGTGTTTGGTGCAGTTGAATCTGCATTGGCACAAGCCACCAAAAAGCTCTACGAGGGTGAGGTGGACATTCGTGTGGCCATGGACCGCGACACGGGCGATTACGAAACTTTCCGCCGCTGGTTGGTGGTGCCTGACGCTGCCGGTTTGCAAAACCCAGAAGCCGAAGAACTGCTGATGGATGCACGCGAGCGTGTGCCTGATGCGGAGGAGGGTGAGTACATCGAAGAGTCGATCGAGTCCTTGCCCATTGGCCGCATTGGCGCCATGGCGGCCAAGCAAGTTATTTTGCAAAAGATCCGCGATGCAGAGCGCGAGATGCTGCTCAACGACTTCATGTCACGTGGCGACAAAATCTTTGTCGGTGCCGTCAAGCGCATGGACAAGGGCGACATCATTGTTGAATCCGGCCGTGTCGAAGGCCGCTTGCGTCGCAGCGAGATGATCCCCAAAGAAAACCTGCGCAATGGCGACCGCGTACGCGCCATGATCATGGATGTGGACCTGACTTTGCGTGGCGCACCCATCATCTTGTCGCGCTCGGCACCTGAATTCATGGTGGAGCTGTTCCGCCAAGAAGTGCCTGAAATTGAGCAAGGCTTGCTCGAAATCAAATCGTGCGCCCGCGACCCTGGCTCGCGCGCCAAAATCGCTGTGGTGTCACACGACAAACGTGTGGACCCCATCGGCACTTGCGTTGGCGTGCGCGGCACCCGCGTGAATGCGGTCACCACCGAGCTCGCTGGCGAGCGCGTGGACATCGTGTTGTGGAGTGAGGATCCTGCACAGTTTGTGATCGGTGCCTTGGCCCCTGCCAACGTCAGCTCCATTGTGGTGGACGAAGAAAAGCACGCCATGGACGTGGTGGTGGACGAAGAAAACCTAGCCATCGCGATTGGCCGTGGCGGTCAAAACGTGCGCCTGGCCTCTGACCTGACCGGTTGGAAGATCAACATCATGGACGCTGCCGAGTCGGCACAAAAACAAGCCGACGAAACACATGGCATGCGTGCCTTGTTCATGGCCAAGTTGGACGTGGACCAAGAGGTGGCTGACATCCTGATTGAAGAGGGCTTCACCAGCTTGGAAGAGGTGGCTTATGTGCCTCTGCAAGAGATGCTCGAAATCGAGAGCTTCGATGAAGACACCGTCAATGAGCTGCGCGCACGTGCTAAAGATGCGTTGCTCACCATGGAAATTGCACGCGAAGAGAGCGTCGAAGAAGTCTCGCAAGATCTGCGCGACTTGGAGGGTTTGAACGTTGACCTCATTGCCAAGTTGGCAGAGGGCGGTGTTCACACCCGTGACGATTTGGCCGATTTGGCCGTAGACGAGCTCACAGCCATCACCGGCCAAAGCGAAGAAGAGGCCAAAGCCCTGATCTTGAAGGCACGCGAACATTGGTTCGCGGGTCAAGAGTAACGGTCATGGAGAGGAACCACGATATATGTCCAGTACGACCGTTGCCGAGTTTGCGAACGAACTCAAAAAATCAACCGACACCTTGCTTGAGCAATTGAGCGCAGCAGGCGTGTCCAAATCTTCGGCCAATGATGCGCTGACCGAAGGCGACAAACAAAAGCTGTTGAGCCATTTGCAAGCCAGCCACGGCACCGTGGCCGCTGATCGTAAAAAGATCACCTTGGTAAAAAAGTCAACCAGCGAAATCAAACAGGCCGATGCTTCGGGCAAAGCCCGCACCATCCAGGTAGAAGTGCGCAAAAAACGCACCTTCGTCAAACGTGACGAGCCCGATACAGTGGAAGCACCGGCACCTGTTGTGCACGAGGTTGAAGCGGCTGCACCCGCTGCACCGCTCATCAACGAAGCTGAATTGGCCCGTCGCGAAGAAGAAGCTCGCCGTCAGGCTGAGTTGATTCGTCGCCAAGAAGAAGAGCTGGCTGAAAAGCGTCGCCAACGCGAAGCGCAAGAAGCCCAAGAGCGCGCGCAAGCCGAAGCGGCCAAAGCTGCTGCCGAAGCTGCAAAAGCCGCAAAAGCTGCTGAGGCACCAGCTTCGGCCGAGCCTGTTGCTGTCGTGGAAGACACTGCAGCTGCTAGCAAAGCCCAAGCTGAAGAAGCTGCACGCGAACAAGCGGCCGCTGCATCCAAAGCACGCGCCGATGAAGAGACTGCACGCGCCAAAGATTTGGATTCACGCCGTCGCAAAGCCTTGGCTGAAGCCGAAGCCATTCGCGCCATGATGAGCACGCCGCAAAAAGTGATGGTGGCTAAAAAGCCCGAACCCACCGCGGCTGAAACTGCCAAAGCTGCCATGAAAGGCACCCTGCACAAGCCGGCGGGAAGCCCAGGCGCCGTGGCACGTCCAGGCGCACCTGCTGCGCCCGGTGCACCCACAGCACCCGGTGGCAACAAAGAAGTCAAGAGCGCCAAGCTGTCATCAAGCTGGGCCGACGAACAAGCCAAGAAAAAAGAAATCAAAACCCGCGGTGACAGCAGCGGTGGTGTGGGGCGCAACAGCTGGCGTGGCGGTCCACGTGGTCGTCGTGAGCAACGTGGGGGTCGTGATGACAACCACAGCAATTCGGCACCCGTGGAAGCACGCGTGATCGAAGTGCACGTGCCCGAAACCATCACCGTGGCCGAATTGGCGCATAAGATGGCAGTCAAGGCCTCTGAAGTGATCAAGCAATTGATGAAGCTCGGCCAGATGGCCACCATCAACCAGCCCTTGGACCAAGACACCGCCATGATTTTGGTGGAAGAAATGGGCCACAAAGCCATCGTGGCAGCCCTGGACGACCCGGAGGCCTTCACCGAAGAAGAAGCCTCGGCACACCACGCCGACGCGGTCACCCGCGCGCCTGTGGTCACGGTCATGGGTCACGTGGACCACGGCAAGACCTCGTTGCTGGACTACATCCGTCGTGCCAAAGTCGCTTCTGGCGAAGCTGGCGGCATTACCCAGCACATTGGTGCCTACCACGTGGAAACACCACGCGGCATGATCTCCTTCCTGGACACACCGGGTCACGAGGCCTTCACGGCCATGCGTGCCCGTGGTGCCAAGGCGACCGATATTGTGATCTTGGTGGTGGCGGCCGACGACGGCGTGATGCCCCAAACGAAAGAAGCCATCAAACACGCAAAAGCGGCGGGTGTGCCCATCGTGGTGGCCGTCAACAAGATTGACAAGCCCGGTGCCAATCCAGAGCGCGTCAAGGGCGAGCTGGTGGCCGAAGAGGTGGTCCCTGAAGAGTTCGGCGGTGAGTCGCCCTTTGTGTTGGTGTCGGCCAAAACCGGCGCAGGCATTGACGAGTTGTTGGAGCAAGTGCTGCTCCAAGCCGAAGTGCTGGAATTGAAAGCACCTGTCGACGCCATGGCCAAAGGCTTGGTGATCGAAGCGCGCTTGGACAAAGGCCGTGGTCCTGTGGCCACGGTGCTGGTTCAGTCGGGCACCCTCAGCGCGGGCGATGTCATCTTGGCAGGTCAAACCTTTGGCCGCGTGCGCGCCATGCTCGACGAGAACGGCAAGCCCATCAAGTCGGCAGGTCCTTCCATTCCGGTGGAAGTCCAAGGCCTCACCGAGGTTCCTCAAGCAGGTGATGAGTTCATGGTCATGACCGACGAACGTCGTGCCCGCGAGATTGCCACTTACCGTGCAGGCAAGGTGCGCAACACCAAGCTGGCCAAGCAACAAGCGTCGAAGCTCGAGAACATGTTCTCGGACATGACCTCGGGTGACGTGAAGATGCTGCCTATCATCGTCAAAGCCGACGTGCAAGGTTCACAAGAAGCCTTGGCCGCTTCTTTGCTCAAGTTGTCGACAGACGAAGTCAAAGTCCAACTCGTGTATGCCGCTGTGGGTGGCATCAGCGAGAGTGACATCAACTTGGCCATTGCATCCAAAGCTGTGGTGATTGGTTTCAACACCCGTGCCGATGCCGGTGCGCGCAAGTTGGCCGAAGGCAATGGCGTGGAGATTCGTTACTACAACATCATTTATGACGCTGTGGATGAACTCAAAGCCGCCATGTCGGGCATGCTCACACCAGACAAAAAAGAAGAAGTCATCGGTACCGCCGAAATCCGCCAAGTGCTGCGCGTCAGCAAGATCGGTGCGATTGCGGGCTGTATGGTCACTTCGGGCTTGGTGCGTCGCACGGCCAAGCTGCGTTTGTTGCGCAACAACGTGGTCGTCTTCACGGGCGAACTCGACAGTTTGAAGCGTTTCAAAGACGACGCCAAAGAAGTCAAAGAAAACTTCGAGTGCGGTTTGACCATCAAGAACTACAACGACATCGTCGAAGGCGATGTGTTGGAGTTCTTCGAAATCAAAGAGGTTGCACGCACGCTGTAAAGCGTCATTGGTATGGCACGTAAACCGAGTAGCAGCCCCAACCGCAGTTTCAAAGTGGCCGACCAGATCCAACGCGATCTGGCCGAGTTGATCGCGCGCGAATTGAAAGATCCGCGCGTGGGCATGGTCACGCTGCAAGGGGTGGAAGTTACGCCCGATTACGCCCATGCCAAAGTGCACTTCAGCGTGCTCAACGGCGACGCCAAAGCGTGTGCCGAAGGCCTCAACCAAGCGGCAGGTTTCTTGCGCAATGGCTTGTTCAAGCGCTTGCACATTCACACGGTACCTACCTTGCACTTTGTCTTTGACCGCACGCCCGAGCATGCCTCAGACATGAACGCCTTGATTGCCAAGGCCGTTTCTTCCAAAGCTAAGGAAGATTGATGAGCACCGCCGGGCCGCCCCAAGGTGCGAAGGCCCCCTTGGGGGGCAGAGAACCACACGAAGTGGGTGAACGTGGGGGCAATGCTCGCGCGCCGCGCACCAGGGTGCAGCGACGCCCTGTGCATGGGGTGTTGCTGTTGGACAAGCCCTACGGACTCTCCAGCAACGATGCCTTACAAAAGGCCAAGTGGTTGCTGCGCGCCGAAAAAGCGGGCCATACTGGCACGCTGGATCCGCTGGCCACCGGTGTATTGCCTTTGTGTTTTGGTGCAGCCACCAAATTTAGCCAACTCCATTTGGATGCTGACAAATCTTACGAAGCCATTGCCGTGCTCGGCATTCAAACCAGCACCGCAGATGCCGAGGGCGATGTGATCGCCGAAAAATCCGTCGACTTCACGCCCGAGCAGTTGCAGGCCGTGCAAGAACAATTCACGGGACCGATCTCCCAAGTGCCTCCGATGCACAGTGCCTTGAAAAAAGATGGCAAAGCCTTGTACGACTACGCCCGTGCAGGCATTGAAGTCGAGCGCGAAGCGCGACCAGTCACCATCCATGCCTTGAGCCTGCAAGAGATCGAACCAGACAACGGCCATCGTCGTTTGAAGATCACCGTGACATGCAGCAAAGGCACGTACATCCGCACCTTGGGCGAAGACATTGGTCTGGCCCTCGGGTGTGGTGCGCATTTGAGCGCGTTGCGTCGCACGGTGACCGGCCCCTTCCTGGCAGACCAGTGCATCAGCCTGAGCGATTTAGAGGCCTTGCCCGAGCCTGATCGACAAGCGCGCTTGTTGCCCGTGGATGCTTTGCTTGGGGGACACACGCCTGTCACCCTGGCACCCGAAGATGCAGGGAAATTTTTAAGCGGCGTGCGCCGTCGTGGTGCTTGGCCCGACTGTGCGCGCACCGCCGTGTACGGCCAAACACCGCGTGCCCTGTTGGGCACGGCGCATGTGACTGCCGGTGAACTGATTCCGGGGCGTTTGTTGAGCCCCATCGAAATTCAATCAATCTTGGAGAGTGAAGTATGAGTAAACAAATCCGCAACATTGCCATCATTGCCCACGTTGACCACGGCAAAACCACCATGGTGGACCAGCTGCTGCGTCAATCGGGCACCTTTGCCGAACACGAAAAAGTGGTCGACACCGTGATGGACAACAACGCCATCGAACGCGAGCGTGGCATCACCATTCTTGCAAAGAACTGCGCCGTGAGCTGGCAAGGTACCCACATCAACATCGTCGACACCCCAGGCCACGCGGACTTTGGTGGCGAGGTGGAACGTGCCCTGTCCATGGTCGACGGCGTGGTGCTGTTGATCGATGCGCAAGAGGGGCCCATGCCCCAAACCCGTTTCGTGACCAAAAAGGCCTTGGCCTTGGGTCTGCGTCCTATTTTGGTGGTCAACAAAGTGGACAAGCCCGGTGCCCGTCCTGACTTTGTGGTCAACGCAGCCTTTGACTTGTTTGACAAACTCGGTGCCACCGACGAGCAACTCGATTTCCCTGTGGTGTACGCCTCCGGCATCAACGGTTGGACCTCGCTCGAAGAAGGCGCACCTGGTGAACAGTGGGGCCCCGACATGTCGGCCCTGTTCGACACCGTGCTCAAGCACGTGCCTGCACAAAAAGGCGACCCAGCTGCGCCATTGCAACTGCAAATCTCCGCACTTGATTTCTCTACCTTCGTGGGCCGCATCGGCGTGGGCCGTATCAGCCAAGGCACCATCAAGCCCATGATGGATGTGGTGGTCATGGAAGGCCCAGATGGCAAGACCGTCAAAGGCCGCATCAACCAAGTGTTGACCTTCCAAGGTTTGGAGCGCGTGCAAGCCAGCGAAGCAGGCCCAGGCGACATCGTGTTGATCAACGGCATTGCCGACATCGGCATTGGTGTGACCATCACCGACCCTTTGAACCCCGCTCCGCTGCCGATGTTGAAGGTGGACGAACCCACGCTGACCATGAACTTCTGCGTCAACACCAGCCCCTTGGCCGGTCGTGAAGGCAAGTTTGTGACCAGCCGTCAAATCTGGGACCGTCTGCAAAAAGAACTGCAACACAACGTGGCCTTGCGCGTCAAAGAAACCGATGAAGAGGGCGTGTTCGAAGTGATGGGTCGCGGTGAATTGCACCTGACCATCTTGCTGGAAAACATGCGCCGCGAAGGCTATGAGTTGGCTGTGTCCAAGCCCCGCGTGGTGTACCGTGACATCGATGGCGAGCGTCACGAGCCGATTGAGCTGGTCACTGCCGACATTGAAGAAACCCACCAAGGGGGTGTCATGCAAGCTCTGGGCGAGCGCAAAGGCGAACTCGTCAACATGGAACCCGATGGCCGTGGCCGCGTGCGTTTGGAATACCGCATTCCTGCCCGTGGTTTGATTGGTTTCACCAACGAGTTCTTGAACTTGACCCGTGGCTCAGGCTTGATCTCCAACATCTTTGACAGCTACGAGCCTCACAAAGGTGAGATCGGTGGTCGTAAAAACGGTGTGCTGATTTCCATGGACGATGGTGAAATTTTCACCTACGCCTTGGGCAAGCTGGACGACCGTGGTCGCATGTTCGTCAAGGCCAATGACCCTGTGTACGAAGGCATGATTGTGGGCATCCACAGCCGTGACAACGACCTGGTGGTCAATGCCACGCGCACCAAGCAGCTTACCAACTTCCGTGTGTCTGGCAAAGAAGATGCGGTCAAGATCACGCCGCCTATTGACCTCACGCTCGAATACGGCGTCGAGTTCATTGAGGACGACGAATTGGTCGAGATCACGCCCAAGAGCGTGCGTCTGCGCAAGCGCTACTTGAAAGAGCACGAGCGCAAGCGCAACAAGTAAACACCCTGGGCTCCAAGGCCCCGGAATGACAAAAAGCCGAAGGTTGATCCTTCGGCTTTTTCACAAGCCTCGACGCATGAGGCCACAGGAGCTTGTATGAATCGCTTCACATCCGATGTATCCCATGCGCGTGTCGGCCACGTGGGCTTGATCACGCTTAGTCGCCCGCAGGCGCTCAATGCCTTGTCACTGGCCATGGTGCGTGAACTTACCCAGGTGCTCATCGACTGGCAACACGACCCGCAGGTGTGGGCTGTGGCTGTAAGAGGCAGCAACAAGCAAGGCCCCTTCGGTGCTTTTTGTGCAGGTGGCGATATTCGTTATTTCCATCAAGCGGCTTTGGCGGGCGATGCCTCGCTGGAAGACTTCTTCACCGAGGAATACAGCCTCAACCATTTGATTCAGAACTATCCCAAACCCTACATCGCGTTCATGGACGGCATCGTCATGGGCGGAGGTATGGGCATCAGTCAGGGGGCTGCTTTGCGGGTGGTCACAGAGCGCACCCTGATGGCCATGCCAGAAACCCAAATTGGTTTGTTTCCAGATGTGGGCGGTGGTTATTTCTTAAGCCGCTGCCCAGGCCACAGCGGTGAATACTTAGCCCTCACTGGTCAACTGTTGCACGGCACCGATGCATTGACCGTCGGCTTGGCCGATGTGTGCCTGCCCTCAGACGCTTTGCCTGCCTTATGGGACGCCTTGAGCAACCCCAACTGGAGCAGTGGCGAGGCTTTGTTGGCAGGTCTGCAAGCGCAAGCAGAAAATTTGCAAGGAGCATGTACTGTGCAAAACGCCGCAAGGCCGAGTTGGCACGACGCGCAGCTCGACAGCGTGTTTGCGTTGCCCAGTGTGGGAGAAATGGTTCAGTCTTTGACGCGCTTGGCGGCTGGTCAAGCCGAGGGCTGGGCTGCACACACCTTGCAGGCACTGCGACAACGCTCGCCGCTCATGCTGGCGGTCAGCCTTGAGCAAATACGCCGAGGTAGGCACTTGAGCTTGGCCGATGATTTGCGCATGGAGCGCGACTTGGTGCGTCACTGCTTTCACACCGATCACCTCCAGCGACGTGGCACACAAACAGAAACCGTGGAGGGCATTCGTGCCTTGGCGATTGACAAAGACCGTCAACCCAAGTGGCAGCCCGAGCGCATCGAAGATGTCACGCCTGAGATGGTGGCAACGTTTTTTGTCAGCCCATGGCCGAGCCAAAGCCATCCGTTGCGTCATCTGGTTTGATCATCAATCACGGATGCCGCCACTGGTGACTTTGATGCGCATGAAGCCATTTGCATCCCGTCCAGAATCTCTCACTACATTGCTAGGCCCCGCTTGTAATAAGGCAACGTTATTTTCTGAAAGATTGGTGTTTGCAGGCGCTCTCACCAATAACAGTCCGCCGACAAATACCTCTGCTTGGACTTGAGGCTGGGCCAAAGGTGCGGACACGGTGATGACAGTGGTCGCCGGTGTTGCCGCTGAAGCTTGAACGGTTGGTTCATCGTTGGTATTGGTGGTGACAGCTGTCGATACCGTTGATGTTTGAACGCTCGATCCACCGCTAGTGGCGGTATTCACAGCTATTGCTGGCGCACTTGCAGGTGTTGGAGCCAGGGGCAAGCCTAGAGTTGGCGCATTAGTCGATGCCGTGCTAACTTTGGCGATTTGTTGTGCGATGGTGATTGAGGCCGTACTGATGGCTGGGCTGACATTAGGGCCTGTGATGGTTGCTAAGTAACTACCTCCAAGGAGCGTGTAATTACTGGCGGTGCCATTGTTACTGTCGTTGAGTGCCAAGCTGCCTAAATTCACCTCTTGCGTTCCAGCCGCGACCAATGGACTTGCTACGGAGCCACTGCCACTTAGCACCAAGTCTTCGTTATTGACCAAATTGCTTAAGCTGAAAATACTGGCCTTGACGACTGTGGAGCCATCATAGGTTCGTGTACCCACCAGACTGATGGGCCGCGCATTGATGGTCAACGTGCCAGCGCTGTAGGTGATGGCGTAGTTGTCGTTGTTGGCGTTTGTGAGACTGCCTTGTGTGATGTCGTAGATGCCCTTGTTACTGGCACTCGTCGCGGCTGTAGTGACTGAGCCGGAAAGGGTTTCAAAAGCACCATCCAAAGAGGCTAAGCCACGACTGGTGGTGTTAGCAACGCCTTGATCGACTTGCACGGTGTAGGTCAAACTGGGATTACTGTCGCCATAGACACGGCTGGTGCTCACGCCAGACACAGTGATGGGACGTGCATTGACAGTGAGCGTGGCCTTGGCGTAGCTCATGTCGTAGTTGGTGTTGCTGCTGGACAAGCTGCCTTGCGCGATGTCGTACGAGCCCTTGCTGCTGGAGGCAGTGGCGTCAGTAACAAGCGAACCACTCAAGCCCAGGCTGTCACCTGCCACCAAGCCACGGCTGGTGCCAGCGGCTTCGGTGGTGTAGGTCAAGCTGGGGTTGCTGTCACCGTAGACACGGCTGAGGCTGTTGGCTGTGACGGTGATGGGGCGTGCATTGACGGTGAGCGTGCCTTTGGCATAGCTCATGTCGTAGTTGGTGTTGCTGCTGGACAAGCTGCCTTGCGCGATGTCGTACGAGCCCTTGCTGCTGGAGGCCGTGGCGTCAGTAACAAGCGAACCACTCAAGCCCAGGCTGTCACCCGCCACCAAGCCACGGCTGGTGCCAGCGACTTCGGTGGTGTAGGTCAAGCTGGGGTTGCTGTCGCCATAGACACGGCTGGCGTTGTTGCCTGAAACGGTGATGGGACGTGCATTGACGGTCAGAGTTCCGTTGGTGTAGCTGATGTCATAGTTGCTGTTGTTGGTGTTGGTCAGGCTGCCTTGCGTGATGTCGTAACTGCCTTTGCTGCTCGCGCTCGTTGCGTTGGTGCTCACAGCGCCGATCAGGCTGTCACCCGCCACCAAGCCACGGCTGGTGCCAGCGGCTTCGGTGGTGTAGGTCAAGCTGGGGTTGCTGTCGCCATAGACACGGTTGGTACTCACGCCAGACACAGTGATGGGACGTGCATGGACGGTCAGAGTTCCGTTGGTGTAGCTGATGTCATAGTTGCTGTTATTGGTGTTGGTCAGACTGCCTTGCGTGATGTCGTAACTGCCTTTGCTGCTCGCGCTCGTCGCGCTGGTGCTTACAGCGCCGATCAGGCTGTCGCCCGCCACCAAGCCACGGCTGGTGCCAGCGGCTTCGGTGGTGTAGGTCAAGCTGGGGTTGCTGTCGCCATAGACACGGCTGGCGTTGTTGCCTGAAACGGTGATGGGACGTGCATTGACGGTCAGAGTTCCGTTGGTGTAGCTGATGTCATAGTTGCTGTTGTTGGTGTTGGTCAGACTGCCTTGCGTGATGTCGTAACTGCCTTTGCTGCTCGCGCTTGTCGCGCTGGTGCTCACAGCGCCGATCAGGCTGTCGCCCGCCACCAAGCCACGGCTGGTGCCAGCGCTTTCTGCGGTGTAGCTCAAAGTGGGGTTGCTGTCGCCATAAACACGGCTGGCGTTGCTGCCCGTGACGGTGATGGGGCGGGCATTGACGGTGAATGTGGTGTTTTGCACGGCATAACCAAGGCTCGCCAAATTGGTGCTGGTGATGCTGTATTGCCCAGCATTGAGATAACTAGATACAGAGTAGCTTGGGGACACCATGCTTAAATCAGTGTTGCTATCCCCATTTTTCGTACCCGTCACAGTTGCTTGAAGTGTGGGTAACGCATCACCGTAAATCGCGGCCTGACTGCCACTCAGTATGACGGTAGGCTTCTCACGATACACGGCATACAAACCGGTGCCTAAAACTGTGCTGTAGTTCGTCTCGCTTTCATCACTGTTGTAGCGATAGTGCCCACTGCCTGAAACTGCCAAGTTGCTCAGACCCGTGCTGTCGTTAACGCTGCCGGTGTACAACACAGCACGTCCACCAGTACCGACGGTGATGGTTTTGCCATTAGCCATCAGTAAGTTGCCGCCACTGCTTGTGCCTGCTATTGCATCCTTGCCCGCGTTGAGTGTGACAGCGCTTGTGCTGCTGTCTGTTGTGGTGATGTTGGCGTTGACGCTCAGATCGCCTGTCCGGGTGCTGATGTTCACCGCTGCGCTAGATGCAACTCCGCTTACCCCGCCTGATTGGCCAATGCTCAATGCGCCATTGTTTAAAAAGTTAAAGGTGCCCACGCCAGTGGCTGCCAATGTATTGACTTGATTGTTTGAATTGTTCAAGGTCACTGTGTTAGCACCCAAAATCACCAGCGTATTACTTACCAGTGCAGCACTTTGCGTGACATTTCCCGCGGCCGTGATCGACAGCGTGTTGTTAGGGTTGGTGATGGCTTGGTTGATGCTGACGTTGCCACCGAAGAGGTTGATATCACCTGTCATGCTCAACGCACGATTGATCGTCAAGTCGGCAGTGTTGCCACTTTTACCAATACGTAAGCCGCCTAAAGAACCAAGTGCCCAACTACTGCTGTCAAAGCTATTAGCAAAACTGCTGTTACTGGACTCGATCACCAATTTTCCGGAGCCAGAAAAGCTACTGCTTGCTGTGCTGGGGTTATCGTTTTGAATGATCAAACTTCCAGCCGTAATGCTCGTGCTTCCTTGATAGGTGTTGGTGCCCGAGAGCGTCTCGCTGCCCGCAGCCACGGTCAAGCCACCGGTGCCACCGATCACGCCAGCGTAATTGCCCGACGCATTGCTCAGCGTGAGTGTTTGGCTGCCAAGCACCACCCCGGTGGCGGCGGTTGAAGTGCCCGTCAAAGAGACCAAGGTTGCACCACTGGTGGTGCCAGAAATATCCAGAACACCAGAGCCGGAGGTTGTCACGCCCGACGAAGCCGCAATGCTGCCTGTGCCAGACAGTGCCAGCGTGCCGTTAGAAATTGTGGTGGTGCCGTTGTAGGTATTGGTGTTGGTGAGGGTGGTGGTGCCCGTGCCCGACTGAGTGAGTGCACCCGTGCCTGAGATCACACCCGAAGCAGTCAGCGTGCCGCTCTGCGCAAAATCAACCGTCCCGTTGTCGATCACCGTATTCGCAAAGCTCGACCCTGTCGCCTCGTTGAGGCGCAGCGTGGCACCGCTGGCTACTGTCACCGCGCTTGTTGCATTGAGCGAGCCTGTTGTGCCATTGCCGACTTGCAGGGTGCCGATATTGACCGTGGTGCTGCCGCTGTAGGTGTTTGCACCGGTGAGTGTTGTGGTGCCTGTGCCAGACTGGATGAGTGAACCCGAGCCCGAAATTGCACCCGAAGCTGTCAAGGTCCCACTTGGAGTGAATGTCACTGTGCCCTGATCAATCACTGTATTCGTAAAGTTTGCACCCGTTGCTTGGTAAAGCAAGAATGTCGCGCCGTTGGCTACCATCACTTTGCTCGACCCAGAGAGTGAACCAGCAGTGTTATTTCCTAGCTGTAGCTTTCCACCATTGATGGTGGTGTCACCGGTGTAGGTGTTTGCGCCGGTGAGGGCTTCTAGGCCCGCAGCCAAAGTAAGGCCGCCTGTGCCAGCTATGACGCCAGCGTAAGTGCCCGAGGCATTGCTCAGCGTGAGTGTTTGGCTGCCAAGCACCACCCCGGTGGCGGCGGTTGAAGTCCCCGTGAGCGAAACCACACTGGCACCACTGGTGGTGCCAGAAATATCCAGAACACCAGAGCCGGAGGTTGTCACGCCCGACGAGCCAGCGATGCTGCCTGTGCCAGACAGGGCGAGCGTTCCGTTAGAAATTGTGGTGGTGCCGTTGTAGGTGTTGGTATTGGTGAGGGTGGTGGTGCCCGTGCCCGACTGGGTGAGTGCGCCTGCGCCTGAGATCACACCCGAAGCAGTCAGCGTGCCGCTTTGCGCAAAATCGACCGTCCCGTTGTCGGTCACCGTATTCGCAAAGCTCGACCCCGTCGCCTCGTTGAGGCGCAGCGTGGCACCGCTGGCCACTGTCACCGCGCTTGTGGCATTGAGCGAGCCTGCTGTGCCATTGCCGACTTGCAGCGTGCCGCCACTGATGGTGGTGCCGCCGGTGTAGGTGTTGGTGCCCGAGAGTGCTTCTAGGCCCGCTGTCAAAGTGAGGCCACCCGTGCCACCGATGACGCCAGCGTAAGTGCCCGACGCATTGCTCAGCGTGAGGGTTTGGCTGCCAAGCACCACCCCGGTGGTGGCGGTTGAAGTACCCGAGAGCGAAGCCACACTGGCACCACTGGTGGTGCCAGAAATATCCAGAACACCAGAGCCGGAGGTTGTCACGCCCGACGAGGCCGCAATGCTGCCTGTACCAGACAGGACCAGCGTGCCATCACTGATGGTCGTGTCGCCTGTATAGGTGCTGGTGCCGCTGAGGGTGACGGTATTGCTGGTCGACTTGTTCAGAGCCGCCGCGCCAGTCAAGTTGGCGCTTACGGTGCCGGCTTGTAAATCAAAACCACTGCTGGCGGTTAACGTGCCGTTGCTCAATGTGCCTGATGTTTGTTTGTAATTGGCGGTGGTGAGGGCGTAGCCACCCAAGTCGAGTGCGCCACCTTGCAGCAAGACAGGGCTGCCCATGCTGCTGGCGTTGATGGTTTGAGACAGGGTGTAGCTAGACGTTGGCGACAACGCCATGAGCTGGAGTTGGTTGGTCGTGCGTATTTGATTGGAATACTCCATCGCTAGGATGGGTCGACCGGCTAGGTTGTTTCCACTGTTGATCGCACCAGCGGTATCGACCATGACCCAGCCACTACCGTCAGTTTGGCTGGTCGTAGTCCACGCAGAATAATTGGCAATGCTTTTGAATTGCGCAGTTGTTAGGCCCGTGCCTGCAGCGCTCGTTGATTTGCCTGAAGTGGTGGTATCCCAATAACTGTTGGTGACTGTTCCACCGTTTATGACAACCAATCCGTTACTGCCAGTCCCGGTCACGGAGCTTATTGAATAGCTATTGGTGATGGCCCCGCTGTTTGATGCAACCAATCCACCTGCCTGGTTGCCACTCACAGAGCCTGTCGAATAAGAGTTTGAAATTTGGGCTGAATTTAGACCAACCAAACCCGCCCCATAACTGGGCTGAGAAGCGGGTGCTGTTACAGCGACCTCTGAATAACTATTGCTTATGCTCGCACTGTTTTGGTTGTAGCCAGCGAGGCCACCGTAAGCGTTGCCACCCGTATTGTTGACAGTTAAAGAACCCAAAGAGTAACTGTTAGAAATAGTTCCTCCGGTATTGTTTCCAACAAGACCGCCAATTCCGTAGTTGGCACCACTATTTACAACTTTGAGGGTGAGGTTTGCGTAGCTTCGTTGAATAACTCCCGTGTTATATCCCACCAAGCCACCAAATCCATTACCCACAGCATTAAGAGTCAAAGACCCTAGGGCGTAGCTGTTGTTGATCGTTCCACCGTTGTTTTTTCCTACTAAGCCAGCTGTGTAGTAAGTGCCAGAACTTGTGACTGTGAGTGCGATGTTGGCGTAGCTGCGATTGATCGTTCCAAAGTTCTCTCCTACGAGCCCAGCGACTAATGTGCCGTTTAACGAATTTAAAGTGCCTATGACGTAAGAGTTGGTGATGGCTCCGTAGTTGGTAGCGACCAATCCTCCGGCCGTGTTATTGGCCGATAGGTTGAGCGAAGTCAGTCCTATATCTTGAACGCTTGCAGTGCTTTCAAGCTTGCCAAAAAGCCCGATGGACGATGAACCAGGGCGGTTGATGGTCAAGTTGCTGACGGTATGCCCCAGACCTGCAAAATTTCCTGCATAACCAGCATTTGTTCCGCTTGTGCCAATAGGGTTAAAGCCTTGGTATACGCCACTGACTAAATTCCAACCAGAAGTCGCGCTGGCATTGATATCCATGCCGATTGCGTAGTTGGTAGACAAGTTGTTGCGGACATTTTGCAAGCTGGCTACATCAGTAATGACGGTGTACGTCTTCTTGTTAGCCGCATTGCTGCCTAGTTGGGTTGAGAAATGGTTGCCCGCGCTGAGCGTGACGGTGCTCCCATTGAGCACGCGGTAGCTGGCGGCAGTGCCGTTGATCGTGCCGTTGGCAGAGCCTTGACCGTATTCAAGGTTGAGCGAGCCGCTACTTGTGTTTTTGATGTTGGCGTTGATGTAGATGTTGTTGTAGGCGCTGAGTGTCAGGTTGCTGGTGCTGCTCCACGTCACATCGCTGTTGACATTGATGTTGCCACTGTCTATTCCATTCACGTTGTCGGTGGCAATCGACACCGAGCCGTTGGCCAAGTTGTTTTGCAGTGTGGTAGCCCCTATGCCAGATGATGTCTGGCCAGTTGTGCCCGCACTGACTGTGAAGTCGGTGGGGTCAATCAGCCAAGTACCGCTGGCAGCGTTGCCACTTGCGAGTGTGGTGACTTTGGTGTTGTCGTTGATGTGTACTTGCGCTGCGCTGGTTTCTACAAAGCCGCCGTCTCCGCCGTTGGGGGCGCTGGCGTCTAAGGTGCCGCCTACGTCAATGCGGTTGGTTTGCTTGCTGCCCATCAAAAAGATTTGGCCTTTTTCCCCTGTGGTCAAGGTTTGTGCGCGGCTGGTGCCTGTGTGCTTGATGCTGCTGGCCACCAAGTCGCCTGCGGCTTGCGCGGTGAGGTAGATCAGTCCGCCATCGGCTTGAATGGCACCGCCTTGTTCAATCAGTGCATCCACACTGCTTTGGCTGACCTTGATTTTGACGGGGCCTCCCAAATCCAGCGTGACGGCATTGCCTGCGCCAATCAATACGTTGCCTTTGTCGGCGGTGATGTTGCCTGTGTTGACCACTCTGGCCGCGATCAAAGCCACGGTTCCCCCCGCGCCCGTTGAATCGCCATTGACGGTGATGCGCCCCTGGTTGATGACCGCACCTGCTGATGTGCTGCCGCTGTTGCTGAACTGGTAGTTGCCGTTGAGGAAGTCTTTGTCACTCAACGATAAGGTAGAGGCCACCAGTCCGCCCACACTGACTTGCGCGGTGGAGGTGAAGAGCACGCCGTTGGGGTTGATCAGAAACACCTGTCCGTTGGCATTGAGCGCACCTTGAATGGTGGACACGTCAGCCCCTGTGACGCGGTTGAGCGCCACAGACGATGCCGAGGGTTGCACAAAGTTGACGGTGTGGTTTTGCCCAATGTTGAATGACTGCCAGTTGGTGGCCAATTTGTCGCTGCTTTGGGTGATGGTCATCGTCTTGCCGCTTTGACTGATGCTGGCCTGGCCCGCCACGATGCTGGCCCCCGTGGGCAAGGTTTGAGCCTGTGTATGGGCACTCAAGCAAGCGATGCTGAACAACAAGACTGAGCGCGCAATGCATAGATTGAGATGCTGAGGGTTCACTGCCGGGGCGGTGCCAGCAGCTTTGACGCAGGTGGACTTGCCACGTGCTGTGGCGGCTTCCGTGACAGCTTGCCATACGCCTTGCGAGGCGTTCCAAATGACGCGATAGATGTGATTCATGGTCTTTTGAGGTGCTTAGAAGTAACGGTTAAGGCTGACCCACAGGCGTGGTCTTGGATCGCTGCTGGTGTCCGCCTGAGGGGTGCCACCTTGGCTGCGCCAGCTCAACAAGGCATCGCCGCTGAATTGCCCATCGGCATAGCGCACGCCAATGCCGCCTCCTGCACGAACTTTGTCTGCGCTGGGTGTGCTGAGCAGCTCAGGTTTGGCGTTGACCTTGATTCGTCCCATGTCATAGAAGAGGAAAGGAGTCCACAGCGCTAGGCCGTAGCGCAGCTCAACCTGTGTGAAGAATCCTTGATCGCCTGGTGCTTCGCCCACTGGATAGGCGCGCACGGACGTTGGGCCACCAAGTGAAAAGTTTTCAGATGAATCGAGGTTTTTGCCTGCCCAAGAGCGATTCAGTCGAGTGAACAAGCTCCACGATTCGGGCAGGTTTTGAACGCGGCTGACGTCGAGCACGACTTTTTTAAAGCTTCCTCTGGTTTGCCCACTGTCGTTGGCTGCTAGGGTGCTGTCCAAATACAACTTGCCCGATGTCCAGGTGAGGTTGCCGTAGGTCACACCGCCTTGTCCCAAACTGTCTCGGTGGTCGAACAGCAGGCTCAAAGGAATGGTTTCGCTGCTTTTGCTGCTGTGTGTGCTGGTGATTTCTGTGTTGTCGTTGAGTCGGCTGTGTTGATAGCTGACGTTGAGGTTGACATTGGATTGTTGAGAGCGCAGCCACGGATAAGTCAACCCAGCGCTGTTGATCTTGGCAGTTCCATAGGCACTCAAACTCGCAAATTCTTTGCCGAGTTTGTAGCTGGTGGTGGCGTAGCCCAGGGTGGCGCGTAAACCACTGCCACCCAAGGGGCGGCTGTAGTTGGCATTGCCAAGCCACATGTCTTCTTGCGTGTAAAGCCCTGAGAGGTTGATTTGATCGCCCAGCGCAAATGGGCTATTGATTGACAGGTTGCCGCGCGTGCGGGCTTGGCCGCTGTAACGGTTGCCGTAGTTGTCTAAGCCAAGGCTGCCGTTGACGGCAGACGCACGTGAGACTTGTACCTCCAAGTCACCCGTACCAGCCTTACTGCCAGGGCTGATGACCGGGCTGATACCGATGCCGGGCAGGTCAGACAAGATCAAGCTAGCCCGCTCCAAGCTGGGCCCATAAATTACCTCACCGCTTTGCAAATCGCTGAGAAAGGGCTGTGCTTGTTCGGCTAATTCTGGTTCAGTGCTCTGAGGTTGAATTTGCCCATAGCGCCCTTCGGTAATGTCGAGACGAACGACACCATCGTTGACCGTTTGCTCAGGAACTTGAGCACTGGCGAAAGGGTAGCCAAGGGCTTGATACAACTGCGTGATCCGAGCGGCTAAGTTGTGCAGGCCGGCAAGGTCTAAGCGCGCACCGGATGTCAGACCTACCGCTTTCGTCAGGCTGTCGTTGTCGATGACGGTGTTGCCTGTGAATGTGATTGCCAGCACTTCAAGTTGTGGTCCGCCAGGTGCTATCGCATCTTGAAGGGGGGGGAGGTGGTAAGAAAAGGACGGACTGGTCGTTGGCTGTGTTGGGCCTGGACGCACTTGCTGCAAGATGCTGCCAATGCCAGGAGCTGTTTGCGCAAACACGGCCCCAATCGAGCATGTCAGCAGTGCTAGCCACACACACAGCTTTTGACACTTCGAATTGTTAAAATTCATAATAGTTAATAAATTGACATTAAAGAATTCATTTTGATGAATTCTAGTCAATAAATAACTATTAAGTTTACTTTTAAGTTTAAATAGTCATTGCCAGCCTTTTAGGCTTACATGGGCAAGGTGTGCAGCGGAATATCTTTGGCATTGGCCAGCCGATCCAGTTGCTGCCGTGTTTGGTTGGCAAAAAATGTTGCCAAAGCTTGGTGGGTGCTGCGTTTGTGCATCTGCTGTGCGGCCCCTTGAGGCAAGCCTGCGGCTTCGCACAAGCGCGCGGCAAAGTGAGGCTCTAGGGCTGCCACAGCCACGCGGCCGTTTTTGCAGGCATAAATACGGTAGCCCGCATGGGCACCGCCCACGTCCCCGTCTGGTGTGGTCAAGCCCCAACTGCGTGGCAGGGCCAAATAAGCCGCCGCATCGCTCAAGGCAATCTCTTGAAACACGCCGCGACCGAATAGACGCCCAGAGCGTTGGCGCATCAGCAGGGCTTGCAACACCGCTTCGGTGGTCAACAAAGAGCCGCCCATGTCGGCATACAGGCTGGCAGGCATGTCCAAGCCATTGACCAAGCCGTTCTCGGCCAAATAGGTCAGGTCGTGTCCGGGTTCTTCGGCCCGCGCACCCAAAGCACCCACCACGCTGACCATGCACAGGGCCGGGTATTGGCGGTGCAGCGCCCTCCAGCCGAGTCCAAGTTTGGTCAGAGCAGAGGGACGAAACGAGGTGATCAGCACATCGGTGCGTGCCAAGAGCTTGTGCAAGCGGGCTTGACCGCGCTCGGTTTTCAAGTCAGCTTGCACCACCTGCACGCTCTGGTGCATGGCCTCGTAGGCCGCCGGTTTGTACAGCCCCATCGGGTCGGCAGTCGCGGCTCCTGTTGGGGCCAACGGTTCGAGCTTGGTGCAGTGGGCACCCATGCCATGCAAGCGCATGAGCGCTGCAGGACCTGGCAGATTGAGCGCAAGACTGAGAATGCGCACCCCCTTCAGAGGGGACAGGGGGCGGGGCTTGGAATCGGCAGAAGTGGGCAGCGTCATGCGCCCAATTATCTGCGGCGAATCAGCGGCTGGCAGGATCGAGGCCGGTCTCACGGACCAGCTTGGCCACCGAGGCAGAGCTCAGAAAACGCACCAAGTGCTTGGCCGCTTCTTGCTCTTGCGAACCTTCGACCAAAGCTGACGAGAAGAAGATGGTTTGCTGCACCGCATCGGGCAAGGTGCCCACGAAGTCGAGTTCTTTGAAGTAAATCAGTTCGCTCACTTGCTGAAAGCCCAGCTCGGCATCGCCGCGTGCCACCACCGCGCCCACGCGCTCGCTCATGATGCGTTTGGCAGTCACCTTCATTTGCTCAGCTACGCCCAGCTTGGGGAACAACTCAGTCGACAAATAGGTGCCACTGGCGCTGGCCGAGTAGGCGATGGATTTGGCTTCGAGCAAGGTTTTCTTCAATGCTTCGACGGTGCTGATGTCGGGCTTGGGCGTGCCTTTGCGCACAGCCACACCGATTTGCGAGCGGGCCAAGTCAACGCGACTGCCTTTGACCAATTTGCCTTGCGCCATCAGGGCTTCCAGGCCACCTTCGGACAAGATCACCAGATCAAACTTTTCGCCACGCGCGAAGCGGCTGGGAATCGAGTCAGGCGCATTGCCCACCGACGCACCGAACGCGCTGATGACTTTGTTGCCGGAAGCCTGTTCGTACATGGGCACCAGTTGCTTGTAGGCCTCGGTGAATGCGCCGGAGGTGATGACGCGAATTTCTGCGGCGTGCACCAGTTGGGCTGCAAAGACAAACAGACCCAGGCCAAGCAGGCCTAAGCGGCGCGTCAACGAAGGAGCAGAGAAAGAACGGAGGTTCATGGTGTGTCTCGATTTGGTCAATGAAAAATTATTCGGCAGTGATCTTGCGCTCGCGAATCACACGGCCCCAGGTGGCTGTTTCTTTGGCCATGTAAGTAGCCAATTCATTGCGCGTACCGGGCAGCGGAGTCAGGCCGTGGCTGTTGAGTTGCTCCACCACATCCGGAGACTTCAGCACTTTGACCAACTCCACATTCCAGCGGTCCAAGATGGCCGTAGGCACTTTGGAGGAAGCAACGAACGCGTACCAGTTGGTGGCGCTGAAGCCTGGATAGCCCGACTCGGCAATGGTCGGAATATTGGGCAACGAACGCAGGCGTTGTGTGCCTGTGCTGGCCAAGGGAATCAGTTTGCCGTTGTCGATGTAGGCCTGTGAGGTGGAGTAGGTCGAGAAGTAAGACGACACGCGACCACCCAACAAGTCTTGCAGGGCCGGCGCACCGCCTTTGTAGGGCACGTGGACGGTCTCGATCTTGGCCATGTCGTCGAGCAGTTCGCCGGCCAGGTGTGATGCGGAACCTGGGCCGGTGGATGCGTAGTCAAGCTTGCCGGGGTTCTTCTTGGCATAGGCAATGTACTCGGCAAAAGTCTTGATGCCTGTGCCTGCGTGGACCACCAGCACATTGGGAAAGTTCACGCCCATGGTGATGGGGGCCAAGTCTTTGACCGGGTCATAAGGCAACTTCACCAAGTGTGGTGCGATGGTGAGTGGGCCGACCGAGCCAAACAAAATCAAGCTGCCATCGGTGGGGCCTGTGGCCGTGTATTGGTGCGCAATGTTGCCACCAGCGCCGCCCTTGTTGTCGATGACGACCGAGGCCCCGATGTTCTCGCCGAGCTTCTTGGCAATGATGCGTGCCGCTGTGTCGGCGGCACCACCAGCAGCGAAGCCGACCACCATGGTGATCGATTTTTTGGGAGGGAAGTCTTGCGCGGTTGCCGAGAAGGCCAGCAGACCGCTGAGCAAGCACAGACTGAGATGGCGACGTGTGGTGGTGATCATGGGAACTTTCGTGACAGTCATGACAGCCGAGAGCTTACTCGCCGCTCAAGCCGATGGTTTTGGGTTGACGTTTTTCCACGGCATAGCGCAGCAGCGCGGCGGTGCGAAACACGCCATGCGCGAACTTGCCGTAGGGCAGGGTGGCAAACAAGGCCATCACCACGCCTAGGTGAGCTGCCAGCAAGGCCGGCAAGGCCGCGCTGTCACGCGCCAACCACAGGGCCAGGCCTGTCAAGCTGGTGAAAAACAACAGGGCGATGAAGCCATAGTCCATGGGTTTTTGTGCGGCGTCCCCGTGCATGGGGTGACGTTGCCATTTGAGTTTGAACAAGCCCACCGTGCCCAGCAGCAAACTCAGCCCGCCCACCACGCCCAAAATTTTGGGCAAGCTGGGCAAGTCATACGGTGCCTGCCAACCCAGCACATAGTGGTACAGCGTGGCCACGCTGGTGGCCGCAAAGCACAACATGAATCCATAGAAGGTCAAGTGGTGGGCGCGTTGACGCGACAGACTGAAGGCGTCGTCTTCGTTGTTGCAACCTTGGCCGTGACCAGCTTCTAAGTACCTCAGACGCAGCACATCGTGTGCGGCTTCGGCGGTGGCGGGTGGTGTGAGCGCCGCGCCGCTGGTGGCTGGGGTGACTTCCCGCCAGAAACGGCGCACACCCAAGCCCAACGCCAGTGCAGCAAACAAGAACACGGGCGCAAACAAACCCACCAACAGGTTGTGCGGGAAGATTTTGTAAAAGTTGCCGCCCAAGCCTTGGGCTGTCAGCGTGCCATTGAACTGCAAGGCCAGCAGCAAGAACAAGGTCAAGCCAGCCGCCAACGCCAACGACAGCGTGAGGCCGTTGCGCTGGTACAGCGCACCCAGGGCCGGTGGCCAGGCGTAGTCGGTGTAGGTTTGGCCACGCAACTGGGCCATGGACTGGGGCACGTTGACGGCAAACACATGGGGCGGTGCGTATTGGCAGGCATGCAAACAGGCACCACAGTTGTGGCACAGATTCGCCAGGTAATGAACATCGGCTTTGCCAAATTCAAGGCGGCGGGTCATCGCAGGAAACACCGCGCAAAACCCTTCGCAGTAGCGACAGGCATTACAGATTTGCAGCTGCCGCGCCACTTCGGCTTCGGCGGTGGACAGGGGCAGAGCACCTTGCGCTAAAGCGCGTGCTTCTTGGGTCAGGGCTTCAAGCGTTTGCATGGTTTGCCCCTTGTGTGTGGCCGAGCGCCGCGCGTGCCGCGTTGCTGCCTGCGATGCGGCCAAAGGCCGTGCCAATGGACATGCCAACACCGGCTGTGTAGCCTTTGCCCAGCACATTGCCCGACATGATCTCGCCCGCGGCAAACAAGTTCTCGCTGGGTTTGTCTTGGAAACGCACAGCGGCCGTCTCGTCGGTTTTTAGGCCCAAATAGGTGAAGGTGATGCCAGGGCGCAATGCGTAACCATAGAAGGGGCCGGTATCGATAGGACGTGCCCAATGCGTTTTGGCAGGGGTAATGCCTTCGGTGTGGCAGTCGTCTTGCACGTTGTGGTCAAAGGTGCCGACGCGGCAGGCTTGGTTGAATTCGGTGATGGTGTGCATGAAAGTGTCTACAGGCAAGCCCAGCAAGGCGGCCAGTTCGGGCAAGGTGTCGGCTTGGATGCCGTCAAATACCGGAGGCATGAAACGACCAATCGCTTTGCTGTCGATGATGGTGTAGCCAATTTGCCCTGGTTGCAGCGCCACCAAGCGGCCCCAGATGGCGTAGCGCTTGGGCCAAAAGTCTTCGCCCTCATCGTAGAAGCGTTTGCCTTCTTGGTTCAGCACCACACCGAGCGACACACAGTCTAGGCGGGTGCAAATGCCGCCGTCGTATTCCGGCGCACGTGCGTCAATGGCCACCATGTGGGCTTGGGTTTTGTCGCCAATCATGTCAGCGCCATGGGCCATGAGGTCTTTGATCATGAGGCCTTGGTTGTAGCGGGTGCCACGGACCAAAAAGTTGTCCGCTGTCCATTCGCCCCATTCGTTTTGACCCCAGGCTTCGCGCAGCCACTCACGGTTGGATTCAAAGCCGCCACATGCCAACACGCAGGCTTTGGCGGTGATGCGTTCTTGGCCCACATAGGCCGCCACAAAACGCCCATCTTCCATCTCGATGTGGTCGACGGGGGCGTTGTAGCGCACCTTCACGCCCAGTTCTTCGGCGCTGCGAAAGTAGGCGTTGACCAGGGCTTTGCCCCCGCCCATGAAAAACGCGTTGGTGCGGGCCACATGCAGCGTGCCTGATAGCGGTGGCTGAAAGTGCACGCCGTGTTGGCGCATCCAGTCGCGGCAGTTAGACGATGCGCGAATCACCAAGCGGGCGAGTTTTTCGTTGGTGATGCCGCCCGTGACTTTGAGCAGGTCTTGCCAATACTCTTCTTCGGGGTAGGCCTCGACCAACACGTCTTGCGGGGCGTCATGCATGCAACGCAAGTTGCGTGTGTGCATCGAGTTGCCGCCACGCCATTCTTTGGGAGCAGCCTCCAGCAAGGTCACGCTGGCTCCCGCTTCTGCAGCCATCAGCGCTGCGCACAAGGCGGCATTGCCGCCGCCTATCACCAGTACATCGGTACTCATCCCTCGTCCTTAAAAGCCAAACAGTCGGGCTGGATTGTCTTGCAGAATTTTTTGCCGCGTCGCGGCATCGGGGGCCCAGTCTTTGAGCAAATTGAACAAGGCCACCGAACCCACTTTGTCAGCGAACGACAAATGCGGGTAGTCGCTGCCCCAGATCACGCGGTCTGCGGCTACGCCCAAGATGGCTTGTGCCATCGGCAGTGCGTCGTCAAACGCAGGGGCCGTGGCCATGCGGTAGGTGCCGGTGAACTTGATCCAGGTTTTGCCAGGGCCGTTTTTCAGCAAATCGAGCAACTGCACAAAGCCGTCTTGCTGTGGGCCTTGCGCACCCAAGAACATGCCCATGTGGGCCAAGCTGTGGTCGACTTTGAGTTGCGCCAAGGTGGGCAACATTTTGTGGGTCAACCAGCCGGGCAGCAAAAAGTCGAGGTGCCAGCCCAGCTCGGCGCAGCGCGCATCCAGGCGCTGAATGCGCGGCAGCATGTGCTCTAGTAAACCTTCTTCGTAAGGGTGCACAGGCGACACGTTGATGCGCACACCCCGCACGCCCAAATCGTTCATGACAGCGAGTTCTGCGTCTGAGATGTGCTCGTCCACATCCACAATGGCGCGTCGCAGCGCAGGGTCCATGTGACGCATGGCGTCAAACATGCAACTGTTGTCACGGCCATAGGCCGAGGGCTGCACAAACACAAAGCGTTTCATGCCTAGCAACTCGGCCAAGCCAAGGTAATCGCTCAGCTCAGCAACGGGTGGCGTGTAGCGCAAGCCACCCGCGTAGGGGTAGCGCTCGGCCGGTCCAAACACATGAAAATGGGCATCGCAAGCAAGTGCGGGAGACTGAAACGCGGGTTCTGCGTCGTGATGTGTAAGCATGCTAATTATTTTACGCAGGCCTTACGCAGTGCCTGAACGTCTTGTCGTGCGGCGGACATCAGATACGCCACGTCGTTGCCAGCAATGATGAAGCGCGCGCCCAGTGCGGTGAGTTGGCTTTGCAATTCCAAGTCACCGCGAATACCGCCAACGCCCAAAAACTTGCCATGCTTGCGACACGCTGCGGCGGTGGTTTCGTAAGCTTCTTTGATCTTGGGGTGCTTGAGCTGTCCGGGGATACCCATCTCGGTACACAAATCGTTGGAGCCAATCAACAGCATGTCCACGCCTTCCACGGCTGCAATGGCCTCGGCGTTTTCAATGCCCTGTGGCGTTTCCAGCATCACGATGACCACCGTGTCATGGTTGAGGCGGCTGTTGTTCTCGGCCAGGGGAATCGCTTGGTAGCCCAAGGCCGGGTTGGCGCCCATGACCGAGCGGTGTCCGATGGGTGGAAATTTGCAAGCTGCGATGATGGCTTGGGCTTGTTCTGCCGTGTTGACGTGCGGAATGATGATGCCTTGCGCACCTCCATCGAGTACGCGGCTCATGTCGCTGGCCAAGTGGCCGGGTACACGCACGAAGGGCGTGATGCCGTGGCCAATAGCGGCCACGCAAATGGCGGAGGTGGTGTCGTGCGAAATGGCGCTGTGCTCCATGTCGACGTAGATGGCATCAAAGCCGCACGAAGCGGCCATCGGGCCGATGTCTGCAGTACGCGCTTGGCGCAAACCCATGCACAACACCAGTTGGTCGGCGAGCAGGGCTTGTTTGGCTTTATTTTGGTAGGCTGGTGTGGTCATGACAGTTTCTTCTTTCGGGTTATTCAACTTTGATGGCAGATTTGGTCACCACGCTTTTCCAGAGGCGTGATTCGTCTTGAACTTTCTTGCTGAAATCTGTACTGCTGCGTGCCACGGCGCGCGCGCCTGTGGCGGCAAACACCTCGATCACTTTGGGTTGCTCCACAGCACGCGCCACGCCTTGCTGAATGCGCGCCAGCACGGCGGGCGGCAAACCAGCAGGGGCCATCAGGCCAAACCAATAGACCATCTCATAGCTGCCGTAGCCGGCTTCGGTGAAGGTGGGCACCTCGGGGATGAGTGGGTGACGCTCCTTGCCCACCACCGCCAGGCCGCGCAACTTGCCACCTTTGATGTGCTGTGCGGCGGAACCTGCGCTGGACAAACCCACATCAATGCGGCCGGCCATCAAGTCGAGCAAGGCGGCGGCGACGCCCCGGTAGGGCACATGGGTGAGTTCTGCATTGGCTTGGATGAAAAAAAGTTCAGTCGCCAAGTGCGCGGAAGAGCCTTGACCGCCTGAGCCATAGGTCAAGGTTTTCGGGCTCTTGTGGGCTTGGTCCACCAAGTCTTTCAAGGTTTTGTAAGGCGCGTCAGCTTTGACCATCAGCACCGCAGGTGCTTCGGCGATGGTGCTGATTTTGACGATGTCTTTGTCCGGGTCATACGGCAGTTTGTCGTAGAGCGCAGACGACACCGCAAACGAGTTGTCGGTGACCAGCAAGGTGTAACCATCGGGGGCTGACTTGGCCACCATGTCGGTGCCTACTGTGCTGCCTGCACCGCCTTTGGTTTCGACAATCACGGGCTGCCCCCATTGGTTGGTCAGTTCCGCGCCGAGCGTGCGCGCCGCTGTTTCGGTGAATGAGCCGGCAGCGAACGGCACGATGATGCGAATGGGTTTGCTGGGCCAGGTGTTTTGCGCCATGGCGCTGTGCATCAGCAGCAGGCCGAGGGCGACATGAAAAACGCGCAACATCAAACGGTGCATGGTGTTCCTGATGATTTAAAGGTGGAGGGTGGCGCGCAACTGTTGGGCAGTGGCCTGGATGGAAGACAACACAGGGCGACCGAATTCGGCGCTCAGGCCCTGCAAGATATCGAAGGTGGGCAGTTGCGAGCAGGCAATGAACATGGCATCGCAACCATCGGTCATGACTTGGCGTGCCATCTGCGCCACTTCGGTGGAGGTGATGCGCCCCAATGCGTCCACGTTGGGGGCGCGCAAGCTGTCAAACGACGCCACATCAATCCCTCCATCGGCCAAGAAGCGTTTGAGCTGATCATTGACTTCGTCGTGGTAAGGAGTGACCAAACCAATGCGTTGGGCTCCTTGCGCTTGCAAGGCTTTCACCATGGCACTGGCTGTGGTGACGACGGGCTTGCCAATCAACTGGGTAAGTTCTGCACACAACTCGGCGTCACCTTGCGCACCAGACAAAAAACTGGCGGCGGTGCAACCGTAGGCCAAAGCCTGAATGGGCTGCCCAACCAAAGTCTGTGCCAGTGCCAGCGCTTGGGCTTTGTAGGCCGGAATGGTCTCACGCGTGAGCAGACCTTGACCGCGCGGAATCTTCAGCGTTTGACAATCGGTGCCTGAAGGCAGCCAGCCCACCAACTCGGTGGCCATGGTGGTGTTGTTGATGGGAACCATCAACGCAATGTGGAGTGGGTTGTTCATACAGGTTCGATACGACGGGTGAGGGAGTGGTCTTGTTGGCGTATGCCTGGACGCAAAGGTCGCCAGTGCAGGGCACGGATTTCGCCAAACTCCTGGGGCAAGCGCTCCCAATGCCAACCGCCATCTTGGCTGGCGAAGACCTGGCCCAAGTTGGTACAGGCCCACAGATGCATGGGTTGTAAGGGATGGGTGGCCACGGTCCAGACCGTGCTGTTGACGGTGCCGGGCAAGAGCACCTCTTGCCAGTGTGCGCCGTAGTCTTCGCTGATCAGCAGGCGTCCCCGGTTGCCCGGAGGGCCATTGCCGTTGGTGAGAAACACCACGCCGGTGTGATCGAGCCGGGGCACGATGGCGCGGGTGTATTGCCAGGGCGAGTCGATGGCTTGGAACTCCCAATGCAAACCGCCATCGGTGCTGCGGTGCAGGCCTTGGTTGGTGGTGGCGTACATCAGGCGTTGGTGATTGGGTTGGTCGAGGATGGCGATGCCATGCACATCCGCAGAAATCAGTCCTTGATCGCGTGCATGCCAGGTGTCACCGTCGTCATGACTGACAAAGATGCCGCCAATTTCAACGCTCAGCCACACCGTGTGAACGTCCAGGGGATCAAACAAAATTTGCGTGACCCGCGTGGCCCCCATGTTGATGGTGGAGAACTGTTGCAAGCCTGGAACTTGGAGCGCTTGCCAAGTTTTACCGCCGTCACGGCTGCGACAAATGCCCGCTGGGCGGCTGCCGACAAACCACAACTGAGGGTCTTGCGGGTGGATGGCGGCCACCCACACGTCTTGCAGCGGCGACGCAATGGCGGTCCACCGCGCACTGGCTTCGTGCCATTGGAACAAACCCATGTCGGTGCCAGCCAGCAGCCAGTCGGGATGCTCTAGGTGACTGGCGAAACTCCACACACGGGCTTCGAGGTACATGCCCGAATGGCTGTTGGGGTGCACCCAGTTCAGGCCACCGTCCTCGCTGAACCAAGCTGAGTGCCCAGCGGTGCCGACATAGACATGCGGTTGCAAATTCATACTCAGTTCAAGCCTTGCACGGGGTGGTAAATTGCGTGCGCTGGATGATAGAGACTATAAAAACTGCAACCGTCATGAAGGAGACAGCCGTGCTGAAGATCAAACAATGGGGAGTTGGAGGGGCCTTATTTTTGGGGTGTGTGCTGGGCGCTTTCGCACAAGCCTTTCCTCAAAAACCGGTGCGCGTGGTGATTGGTTTTCCGCCCGGTGGTGGCATCGACATGGTGGCTCGCTTGATGGCGCCCAAGCTGTCTGAGTCGCTTGGGCAATCGGTGCTGGTGGACAACCGTCCGGGCGCCAACGGTGTGCTCGCGATGGACCACGTGGCCAAATCAGCGCCCGATGGTTACACCTTGTTTTTGGGTACGTTGGGCAACTTGAGCATCAACCCTTCGTTCTATGCCAACTTGCCGTTCAATGTGGACAAACAATTTGTGCCGGTGACCGAGGTGGCTTCGTTGTCGTTTGTTTTGTTTGCGAACCCAGCGGTTCCTGCCAACACTTTGTCTGAGTTGGTGTCGTACGCCAAGGCCAATCCAGGCGTGCTGAATTACTCGTCCAGCGGGGCAGGGGGCTTGCCGCATTTGGCGGGTGAGTTGTTCAGTTCCGCCGTGGGCTCGAAGATGGTCCACGTGGCCTACAAGGGCAGCGCACCCAGCATCAGCGATGTGATGGGCGGGCAGGTGCAGATGACGTTTGAAGCCGCAGCAGCGGGCGCTCAGCAGCTCAAAGCAGGTCGACTCAAGGCCTTGGGTGTGACGGGTAACAAACGCGTCGCTTTTTTGCCCGATGTGCCTGCGGTGCAAGAAGTGGTGCCGGGGTTTGAGGTGCTCAATTGGTATGGCTTGGTGGCACCCGCAGGCACACCCAAGGAGACCATTCGCAAGTTACAGCAAGAGATTGCCAAGGTGATGGCACTGCCCGAGATTCGCGACAAGATGCTGGCCATGGGCACCGACCCGGTGGGGTCAACGCCTGAGGAGTTTGGTCAGTACATCAAGTCTGAGACGCTCAAGTGGGGGCGCATCATCCGCGAAGGCAATATTCGCCCCGACTGACGCTGAACTTGAATTTATTCGCCAAAGTTCAGGGGCAGCCCGACGTAGTTTTCCGCCAATGAGTGAGAGGCGGCCTCGCTGTGTACCAAGTAGTCCAGCTCAGCCTCTTGCACTTTTTGACCAAACCCTGCGGTGTCTGGAAACTGGTGCATGAGTGAGGTGAACCACCACGAAAAACGTTCGGCCCGCCAAATACGACGCAAGCAGCGTTGCGAGTAGTGGTCAATGCCGGCTTCGCTTTTCTCGGCGTAGTACTCGGTCAAGGCGTGGCTGAGGTACTTCACATCGGTGGCGGCCAGGTTCAAGCCTTTGGCGCCCGTGGGGGGCACGATGTGGGCGGCGTCACCTGCTAAAAACATGCGGCCAAAACGCATGGGCTCAGCCACAAAGCTGCGCAGAGGGGCAATGCTTTTTTCAATTGAGGGGCCTGTGACCAAGTTGGCTTGGGCCTCAGGGTCGAGGTGGTTTTTCAAATCAGCCCAGAAGCGCTCGTCTGACCACTCCTCCACCTTGTCGGTCAAAGGCACCTGCACGTAGTAGCGGCTTCGAGTGGCACTGCGCATGGAGCACAGGGCGAAGCCACGGTCGGTGTTGGCATAGATCAGTTCATGAGAGACGGGCGGCACATCGGCCAAGATGCCCAGCCAGCCAAAGGGGTAGACCTTTTCGTATTCGGTGATGGATCCTTCGGGCACGCTGGCACGGCACACGCCGTGAAAGCCATCACAGCCCGCAATGAAATCACACTCTAAGGTGTGGCTTTGACCATCTTTTGTGTAGGTCACACGGGGGTTGGCGCTGTCGAAATCGTGCACATGGACGTCGTGTGCGTCGTAGATGGTGGTCAGCCCTTTGGTGGCCCTGTCATCCATCAAATCACGGGTGACTTCGGTTTGACCATAGACCACCACGTTTTTGCCACCGGTGAGTTTGTTCATGTCGATGCGGTGGCGTTTGCCTGCAAACAGCAATTCAATGCCGCCATGCACCAGACCCTCGTGGTGCAAACGTTTGCTCACACCCACCTCATCGAGCAAGTCGACCGTGACCTGCTCCAACACTCCAGCACGGATACGTCCCAGGACATAGTCACCGCTTTGGCGCTCTAGGATGATGTTGTCGATGCCCGCTTTGTGCAGCAAGGCTCCGAGCAAAAGGCCTGATGGGCCGGCACCGATGATGGCGACTTGTGTACGCATGGTGTGTCTCCGTTTTGAATGCAGCAAAGCATAAAGTGCTGCGGCCTCTTGTGTATGTCATGCAAAGTCAGCTTTGTGCGATGATTGGATTGATTGTGCGATAGTCGCGCAAAGAGGACGGTGTATGTCGATAGCCAAAGCGGATGTGATTGAGGGGATGGTCAAAGGCATGGCTGTGCTGGAGAGTTTTGACACAGAACGCCAGCGGCTGAACGCCACCTTGGCGGCACAACGCGCAGGCATCACGCGCGCTGCTGCACGTCGACACTTGTTGACCCTGCATCACTTGGGTTATCTGGAATCCGATGGCAGCTACTTCTGGTTGGCTGCCAAGGTGATGCGTTTTTCGGGCAGCTACTTGGCTTCGTCACGGTTGCCACGTGTGATACAGCCAACCCTGAACCGTTTGGCGGCCCAAGCGCAACATTCGTTTTCAGCCGTGGTGCTAGATGGAGAAGAGGTGGTCATCATTGCCCGCAGTGACGGGGCCCGTGTGCTGGCGTATGGCTTGCACTTGGGCGCACGTCTACCCGTGCATGCCACGTCCACAGGGCGCGTGTTGTTGGCAGGTAAAACAAAGACGGAGTTCAATGCCTGGCTGAAGGGACGCAGTTTGTCGCGTTTGACAGGCCACACGGTCACAGACCCCAAGACCCTGCGTGAGCAGGTGGCCCAGGCGCAAATCAACGATTACGTCATCAGCTGTGAAGAGCACGAGCTGGGGGTGAGTGCCATGTCTGTGCCTTTGCGCAACGCACAGGGCAAAGTGGTGGCAGCGCTGAACGTGGTGTTGCCGTCCCATGTCATGACAGCGGCCCACATACGGCAGCAATTCTTGCCCTTGTTGCAAGGAGCTGCGCAAGAGTTGCGTGCTTTGTTGTGAGTGATCAGGCGCGCAGCTTGAAGCGTTGAATTTTCCCCGTAGCCGTTTTGGGCAGCTCGTGGACAAACTCAACCCAACGGGGATATTTGTAGGGTGCCAATTGCGATTTGACGTGTTGTTTCAAATCATCGGCGCTGAGCTGCTGCCCCGATTTGAGAACCACAAAAGCCTTGGGCTTGATCAACCCATCGGTGTCGGCCAAGCCCACGACCGCAGCTTCCAAAATGCTGGGGTGCGTCATGAGCGAAGCTTCGACTTCGAAGGGTGATACGTAAATGCCACCGACCTTGAGCATGTCGTCGCTGCGACCACTGTAGGTGTAGTAGCCGTCAGCGTCGCGGATGTATTTGTCTCCGCTGCGCGTCCACTCGCCCGCAAAGGTGGCCTTGGTTTTGGCCCGGTTATTCCAGTACATGAGGGCAGCGCTGGGGCCGCTGATTTGGAGTTCCCCAATGTCACCGTCTTGGCATTCTTGGCCATCTTCCCCCACGATGCGCAGGGCATAACCCGGCACAGCTTTTCCTGTGGTGCCATAGCGCACCTCACCAGGACGGTTGCTCAAAAAGATGTGCAGCATTTCGGTGGAACCAATGCCGTCCAAGATTTCGCTGCCGTATTCAGCCGTCCATTTTTTGCCAATCTCTGCGGGCAAGGCCTCGCCTGCGCTGGTGCACACACGCAGCTTCAAAGCCGATTTGGCCGGGCGTTGTGGGTCTGCCAACAAGGAGGCATACAAAGTAGGCACACCGTAAAAAATGGTCGGTTGATACTTGGTCAAGATGCCAAATACATCGGCTGTTGTGGGGCGGGCAGGCAGCAAGATGGTGGTGGCTCCGACGGCCATGGGAAATGTCAGCGCATTGCCCAGACCGTAGGCAAAAAACAGTTTGGCGGCTGAGTAAACAACGTCTGAAGCTTGGATGCCTAAAACGCCTTTGCCATACAACTCGGCGGTTTGAATCAAATGGCTGTGCAGATGCACGGTGCCTTTCGGGGCGCCTGTTGATCCGCTCGAATAGAGCCAAAAGCACATGTCATCAGCACAGGTGTTCAAGCAAGAAGGTGTGGCATCCGCTTGGGCAATGAGTGACTCCAATGACTGATCTGCGCCAGCATATGTTTCGCCGGACACGATGACAGTTTTCAAGTCGGGGAGTTGGCCGATCAAACCCTCAAACGCAGGGCGAAGAGCACTCGATACCACCAAGACTTGTGCGCGGGAGTCACGCAGCATGTACTCAAAATCTTTGGCTGTCAGCAATGTGTTGGTAGCAACTGGCACCACGCCAGCCAGGATGCAACCCAAAAACACCACGGGCCAAGCTGGTGTATCCAGCATGCACAGCATGAGCCGGGTTTCTGGTGCGAAGCCTTGCGAACGCAGGGCGTTGGCAAAACGGTGAGCTTGTTCGGTCAGTTCGCCATAGGTCAGCGTCTGACCAGACAGGGCGTCGATGAAAGCCACTTTGTGAGGGTGTGAGGTGTTACGCGCCAGCAGATCCTGGGCTGCGTTGTATGAATGAGGTATGTTGACGAGGGGTTGCATGGTGTCTCCTGCACTAAATTGCAACTTTATCTAATTTCGGCAATATATTTCATCGTGGTTTCCCCGTGGTCAACTCAGGCTACAATAGTCAGCTTCGGGGCGTAGCGCAGTCTGGTAGCGCATCTGGTTTGGGACCAGAGGGTCGTAGGTTCGAATCCTATCGCCCCGACCATTCATGAAATAGGCCCCTCACGGGGCCTTTTTTCATGGTAACTGCCCGTAGCTCAGTTGGATAGAGCAACAGCCTTCTAAGCTGTGGGTCGGGGGTTCGATCCCCTCCGGGCAGGCCAAGCGTCTTGATTCAGTTGAACAACCAATCAGGGTTCAACGCGACATAACAGTTCTTTTCACCCAACAGTTGCCCTTCTGGCGAGACGCAAAACGAGCCACGTTGGTATTTGTGCTGATCCGTCAAAACATAAGAACGATAAATCTCTTTGCTGTGTTTGCCGGTTTTGTCCTTGGGGAACAGCATCACAAGACGTGTCGCACCACATTCACCTTTTTGCATGCATTGCACAGCCGCTTTGTCGTCTACATAGAACTCTAGGTAAACCGCCCCTGGAAATTTGGTGTTCGGTTTGGCCACTTTGACCATGCAGGGTAGTTCTTGTGCATGGGGCAAGCCCATGCGGTCGGCGAAGGTGTTCATTTCGCCGAGAACGGTTTTTCGGTATTTGGTGCTCACGACATCGCGACATAAAAAATAGTCAGCGGTCTTGGTCGTGCGAGAAACAGTCGTGAACGGGCGGTTGTTGCCATCGAGCTTGATGATGGCCTTGTCATAGAGCGCACTGACGGTGGGTTCTTCCTTTTTGGCTTCTTTGCCATGTGCATTGCCATGGCCGCCGCCATGACCGTCATCTTTCTTCTTTTCTTCTTTTTTAGGCTCTTTGTGGTCATCCCCGCCATGACCATCGTCTTTCTTTTTTTCTTCTGGCTTGGCGTGCGGATCTTTGCCATGCGCATCTTTGGATTCGGCCTTGGGGGCTGGCTTCGGTTCTTCTTTGGCAACGGGTTTGGGCTCTTCAAAAGCTTCTTTGATCACCCGTTTGTAGGTGTAGCCGCGTCCGGTTTCTCCCTCTTCATCGACGTACTTGAATTTCTTTTCTTCCTTGACAGGCTCGGCCTTCTTGGGGTCGTTGGCCCAGGATGGCGTGCTCAGACAGCCTATCAAAGCGATCAGACAAGAGGCAACAGCAAGGGGGGAGAAATAGGTCGACAACTTCATACCAAACAGGGCTTATCCCCAGAAGATCGACACCTCAAGAGCAGGCTTTAACGCAGGGGATGAATAAAGTGCTCAGTCAACGGTGTAGCAGGTGGTGTCGCTGTGCAATTTGCCCTTGTCCGTCACGCAGTGTTGTGCAATGAGTTTGCGTGACATGTCGGAGAGAAAGTAGGAGCGGTACAAGACTTCACCCTTAGGAATCAAGGTGATGCTGCGAAAGACAGGGCATTGCTCGTTGCGTACGCAAGCCGTCAAGCGCTGATTGTTGGTGTAGAGGTGGATGCTGATACGACCGGGGGTCAAACTCTTCGCAGTCCCAATACTGACCACACAAGCATCGCCTTTGACAAAAGGAATTTCATTGAGTTCTGCAAAGTAGTTCATTTCAGCGACGACAAGCTCGCGAAACCAAGGTGCGACGATGCCCTCGCACTCGAAGTATTCGAGTTTGATGGTGTGGGCGATGGCCTCGGTGTAAGGCCTATTTTTAGGGCCCAGCAGCAGCATGGGTTCTTTACCCGACTGGGGTGGGCGTGCCAGCAATGCGCGCGAGGCAGTGGGCGGGGCCGGCTTGCTGAAATTGGGTTCGGAACTGGTGGACTCCTCTCCCTTTTTGATCGTATAAGGCTTGTATCTAGGTTCGGGTTTGTCTTGTGCGAAGGCAGTTGTCCATACCGTCAGGAGCAAACAGGTCAGCAGGCAAAACTTCTTGAACATAGTGGGAGTTATCGGTTGTAAGAAGGTCAACTTTATCAGCATCGACGCATGTGCCGAGTGCAACTCAAGTAAAGTGATGCCAAACCGATCAACAAGATCATGAATACAAAAATCTGGGGATATGCCTTCTTGCTTCTGGCTTTGGTTGGGTGCGGAGGCGGCGGCGGCGGTGGCACAGTCTCCACACCTGGTGCAACAGGTGCTAGTGTGAACGTGAGTGTGTTTGCTGCTGGCAACTTATTGAGTGAGCCTCGGCACATGGTGTTTGATGGCACCGATCTTTATGTCGCCAATTACGGCGGCAATAACATTGTGAAGATTGACAGCACAGGTGCTCAGTCTGTTCGCATGACAGGTATCTCACACCCATTTGGCGTTGCAACGGATGGTGAGGACTTGTTTGTCACAGGTACGGTTTCGGGAACCGGACTTGGTATTTATCCCTTCACCATCAATGGTGGCAGTTTGCGCGCCTTGATCGCGACTTGTAATTGCTACGGTGTCGCCGCGACTGCTGGCGTCCATTTGTCATCTGGCACAGGTCGGTTGTACGCCGTAGACTTAACCACCCGAAAGGTGAACGTTTATTCAAGTGCAGGCGCTGTCGCAAGCCTGGACGTGGTGGGCGTGCCAACGGGCTTATCGATCAACAACGGTTTTACATACACCACACTGTTTGACAGCAGTGTCAATCCCGTCATTAAAAAAATAGACAACACGACCAACACGGTCAGTGACTTTGTAAATTCGAGCCAACTGGATCGACCCAACGGCATAGCCGTTGATCCTGCAACGGGGAATGTGTATGTCGTGAATCAGGGAACTTCTGGCTCAAGCAGTCTTTTAAAAATCACCCCCGCCGGGGTTGTTTCTCAGTATCTATCAGCGTCGGATGGTCTCTGTGCCGCAACGGGTGTTGCCATCCGTAGCGGCAGCTTGTATGTCAGCAATGGTCCGTGTGTCAGTGCAACGACGCCTGAGACCACCAACTTTATTTTGAAAGCCTCGTTGACTTAACGATTTTCAGCGCGCTTTGTATTGGGTGCTGCCAAACAACACCTCACGCGATTTGTCATCCGTGATGGGTTTGCGCAAATCGGCCAACACCTGAACACCGCGTTGCACGGCAGGACGAGCGCTGATACGGTCAAACCAGTCTTTGAGGTGCGGATAGTCTGCCCAGTCGATGCCTTGGTTTTGCCAGCTGCGCAGCCAAGGGAAGATGGCGATATCGGCAATGCTGTAGCTGTTGCCAGCGATGAACTTGGTTTTTCCCAACTGCTTGTTCATCACACCATACAAACGCTTGGCTTCGTTGGTGTAACGGTTGACGGCGTACTCAATTTTTTCGGGTGCGTAAATTCGAAAGTGGTGTGCCTGGCCCAGCATGGGACCCACACCACCCATTTGGAACATCAGCCATTGCAACACCTCGTATTTGGCGCGGTCACTTTTGGGTAAAAACTTGCCCGTCTTTGCCGCCAAGTACAGCAAGATGGCGCCTGATTCAAAGAGGCTGATCGGTTTACCGTCGGGACCGTGTGGATCGACCAATGCAGGAATTTTGTTGTTTGGACTGATCTTCAAGAACTCCGGCTTGAATTGGTCACCTTGACCAATGTTGACAGGATGGGCCAACCAGTCACGTCCAAGTTTGAGCCCACATTCTTCGAGCATGATGTGGACCTTGTGTCCGTTGGGGGTAGGCCATGAGTAAACGTCGATCATTTCAATTCCTTAACAGCCACGGGTGATGGGCATTTCAACTTCCTGGGGTGCCGAGACAATGTGTCTCGCCAGTTCGAGTTTAGCGATGGCGTTGCGATGCACTTCATCGGGGCCATCGGCCAAACGCAGCGTGCGTTGGTGAGCATAAGAGTAGGCGAGGGGAAAGTCATCTGACACACCCGCAGCGCCATGCGCTTGAATGGCCCAGTCAATGATTTGTGTCGCCATGGTTGGGGCAATGACTTTGATCATGGCGATTTCAGCACGCGCCACTTTGTTGCCCACGGTGTCCATCATGTAGGCGGCTTTGAGGGTCAACAAGCGAGCTTGCTCAATCATGATGCGTGCGTCGGCAATTCGTTCATGCCACACACCTTGCGCCGATACAGGTTTGCCAAAGGCGACACGGCTATTGAGTCGACGACACATCAACTCCAGCGCGCGCTCGGCAGCACCAATGGTGCGCATGCAATGATGAATGCGTCCTGGTCCTAAGCGACCTTGCGCAATTTCAAAACCACGGCCTTCACCCAGTAGTAAGTTGCCCACAGGCACGCGAACATTTTTGAGGACCACTTCCATGTGACCATGTGGTGCGTCGTCGTAGCCAAACACGGTCAGGGGCCGCTCAACGGTGACGCCAGGGCTGTTGCTGGGTACGATGATCATGCTTTGTTGTGAGTGACGTGGGGCCTCAGGGTCGGTCTTGCCCATCACGATGTAAACCGCACAACGAGGATCTCCTGCGCCGGAGCTCCACCATTTGCGGCCATTGATGACGTAGTGGTCACCATCGCGCTCAATACGGCACTGGATGTTGGTGGCGTCAGACGATGCGACCTCGGGTTCAGTCATCAAAAATGCCGAACGAATTTCGCCCCGCAGCAAAGGCTCCAGCCATTGGTCTTTGAGTGATTCACTGGCGTAGCGCTCAAAGGTTTCCATGTTGCCCGTATCGGGTGCCGAGCAATTGAAGACTTCAGCAGCAAAAGGCACCCGCCCCATGATTTCGCACAAAGGTGCGTATTCAAGATTGGACAAGCCTTGGGGTGCGCGCGGGCTGTGCGGCAAGAACAAGTTCCACAAGCCTGCGGCTTTGGCCTTGGGTTTGAGCTCTTCCACAATTTGGGTGGGTACCCAGGCGTTGCCCTTGGCGCGGTTTTGTGCAATCTCAGCATAAAACCGTTTTTCGTTGGGATAGATGTGTTCATCCATGAATGCGAGTAGGCGTGCTTGCATGCCCTTGACTTTGTCGGTGTAGTCGAAATTCATGGTGATTTCCTTGGTGTTGTCTTGTTGTGCGTGATCACGCTTGTTGTGCAAATTTCCAGGCCAACTCGGCCATGGGTCGAGCGCCAGCGCCCGATGCTTTGGCTTGTGTGCTGGAGGCGGTACCAGCTTCCACGCGCTTGGCAATGCCTTGCAAAATGGCTGCAATGCGAAACATGTTGTAGGCGAGGTAGAAATTCCAGTCGGTTTTCAGATCTTGTGGTTTGGCTAACCCTGTGCGGTCGCAATAGCGATGGATGTATTCAGATTCGGTGGGAATGCCCAAGGCGGCGACGTCAACGCCGCCAATGCCACGAAAGGTGCCCGGTGGAATATGCCAAGCCATGCAGTGGTAGCTGAAGTCAGCCAAGGGATGACCAATGGTGGAGAGTTCCCAGTCCAACACAGCCAACACTTTGGGTTCGGTGGGGTGGAACATCAAATTGTCGAGACGGTAGTCGCCATGCACGATGCTGACTTTGCTGGCATCCAAGGCGCTGGCAGGCATGTGCGCAGGCAGCCAAGCCATCAGCTGATCCATTTCTGCAATCGGCTGCGTGACAGAGGCCACATATTGTTTGCTCCAACGACCAATTTGACGTTCGAAGTAATTGCCGGGTTTGCCGTAATCGGCCAGGCCCCGTTCAGCAAAAGGCACAGTGTGGAGTGCCGCGATGACACGGTTCATTTCGTCATAGATGGCGCCACGCTCTTGGCGGTTCATGGTGGGGATTGTTTGATCCCACAGCACGCGCCCTTGCACAAACTCCATGACATAAAACGCCCTCCCGATGATGGACTCGTCTTCACACAACACATGCATTTGGGCCACGGGTACATCGGTGCCATACAGACCGCCCATGACCTTGAACTCACGCTCGACCGCATGGGCTGAGGGCAGTAGCTTGGCCACTGGGCCAGGCTTGGCCCGCATCACGTAGCTTTTGCTGGGGGTGATGAGTTTATAAGTAGGGTTGGATTGGCCGCCTTTGAACATTTCCACGCTCAAAGGACCTGCAAAGCCTTGCAGATGTTGACTTAGCCAAGTTTGTAAGGTGCCCACATCAAAGCTGTGGGCATCGCTGACAGCACGGGTGCCGACAAATGCGTCATCCCGGCTCATACGACGGCCTTATTCAGTGATCGGCTTCGCTGATGTGAAGCAAAGCTTCTCGGTTGCGAATGACCAATCCACCCGCTTCGATGCGAATGGCTTCTTCGCGCTCCATGGCCTTGAGCTCTTGGTTGACACGTTGACGCGAAGCACCCAGCAATTGAGCCAGTTCTTCTTGTGCCAGGTGCAAACCAATGCGCGTTTCTTGTGCGTTGGTCAGGCAAGGCACACCGTAACTGCGAGCCAGGTGCAGCAGTTGCTTGGCCAAGCGCGAACGCAAGGGCAGGGTGTTGAGGTCTTCCACCAAACCAAAGAGTTGGCGAATACGACGCGCTTGCAAACGCAACATGGCTTCGTAGAACTCGACGTGTTGCGTCAAGATTTTTTGGAAGTCGGCTTTGGCCACACACAAGATGGTGGTGTCGCCATGCGCGTACACATCGTGGGTGCGACGATCGCCATCCAAAATTGCCACGTCGCCAAACCAAATGCCAGGCTCCACATAAGTGAAGGTGATTTGCTTGCCCGACAGTGAGGTTGAGCTCACTCGTACGGCGCCTTTGGCGCAGGCCATCCACTCTTCGGGCGCATCGCCGCGCGCTGCGATCAGGTCGCCGTCTTTGCATCGTTTGACGTAAGCGCATCGAAGAATGTCGTGTCGAAGTGAAGGAGAAAGAGATGAGAACCAACGACCTGCGTTGATTGACTCGCGTTCTTCGATATTAAGAATGGGATCGTCCATAAACTGTCTTGTGTGTGACCTAATGTTGATAAATTGTCGCTCGGGCGACCTGTTCAAGATTTGTAGATTGGTTTTTCTTTGTGAAGAAATGCGGCGATACCGATGCCCGCGTTAGCGTGGTGTAAGTTCTTCACGAAGTGATCTCGTTCTTGAGACAAGTGCACCGTCATGTTGTGCGTGCTGGCATCGTTGAGCAATTCCTTGATGCTAGACATGGCGTTGGGTGCGCGTGCATTGAGACGCTCAGCCAATTGCAGCGCCTGATCGAGCGCGTTGCCACTGTCGACCACTTGATTGACCACGCCAAGTGCATGCAAGCGTTCAGCGCCAATGCGCTCTCCCAGCAAGAGCATTTCCGACGCCAATTGGCGCGGCAGTGCCTGAGCCAAGCTCCAGCTGCCGCCACCGTCGGGTGACAAGGCGATGCTGCTGTAAGCCATGACAAAAATACTGTCGCGTGCAGCGACCACCAAATCGCACATCAGCACCAAGGAAAAACCAGCACCTGCTGCCGCGCCTTCAACGGCTGCGATCACAGGCTTGGGGAAGGTGCGGATGGCCTCAATCCAGCTGTGCAAACCTTCAATACTTTGGGCTTGTACTTCAGGCGCTTTGTCGCGGTTGCCTTGCAAGCGTTGCAAGTTGCCGCCTGCGCAAAAGTTGGCGCCTTCGCCCGTGATGATGACGCTGCGTATTTCGGGGTTGGTCTCGGCGACATTGAGCGCCTCTATGCCAGCGGCATACATCTCTGGCCCTAGCGCGTTGCGCAGCGAGGGATCGGACAGGGTCAAGATCAGGGTCTGACCTTGGCTGGTGCTTTTGAGTTGTGCAGTCATCGCAATACAGAGTTCAAGACTCGACGTGGCTCAGACTGAGTCCAATCGCACCGCGTCGACGCAGCCAAGGGCTCGGGCGATAACGTGGGTCGCCGTAGACGGTCTGCACATTGAACAGAACTTCCAAAATCTCGGTCGGACCGAACTTGTCCCCCATCATCAAGGGGCCCATGGGGTAACCCAAGCCTAGTGTGACTGCAGTTTCCAAGTCTTGTGGTGTGCACACGCCTTGTTGGCAAATGTCGCAGGCAATGTTGACGATGGTGGCGACCACGCGTTGGGTCACAAATCCACCACTGTCGCGGATCACACTGACAGGCTTGCCATCGCGCGCGAAGAGGGCGTGCGCGGCGTCGCGCATGTCGGCTCGGGTGGCGGGGTTGGTCGCCAGTACACGGCGCTTGGTGACCTTATCGTCAATCAAGAAATCAATGCCAATGGTGCGGGCTGGGTCAAGCCGCTCGACGATAGCGACTGTGGTGACATCAAAGCCCAGGGGTGCCACGATGGACAGGGCTTGTGCCGAGGGAGATGCACCCGTTTCAATCTTGGCGCCTAAGTCTTTGAGCAATTGCAACAACTCGGCGCGCCGCACGGCGCGGGTAGAGACCCACACAGGAGGCATGTCGGACACGACAGGCACGGCTGGCTCGGGGGGTACTTGTGCCACACCCTCGATGTATTTGTAGAAGCCTTCTCCTACTTTTTTGCCCACAATCCCGCCAGCCAAGCGTTGGGCGGTGATGACGCTGGGGCGGTAACGCGGCTCGTCGTAATACTGCTGGTAGATCGACTCCATGACGGGATGCGACACATCGAGTGCGGTCAAGTCCATCAACTCGAAGGGGCCGAGTTTGAATCCCACTTGGTCTTTCAAAATGCGGTCGATGGTGGCGAAGTCGGCAATGCCTTCGGACACGATACGCAAAGCTTCGGTGCCGTAGCCCCGACCCGCGTGGTTCACGATAAAACCCGGCGTGTCTTGCGCGTGTACAGCTTTGTGGCCCATCTGGGTTGCGTATTTGGCCAAGTCTTGGCAAACAGCGGGCTTGGTTTTGATACCGGCAATGACTTCAACCACTTTCATCAAAGGCACGGGGTTGAAAAAGTGGTAACCCGCAAATTGCTCTGGATGCTTCAGCGCAGAAGCGATGGCCGTGACAGACAAAGACGAGGTGTTGGTGACCAGCACTGTGGTGGGTTGCACCAAAGATTCAAGCTCAGCGAAGAATGATTTCTTGATGTCCAAACGTTCAACAATGGCTTCAATGACCAAATCGCAATCGGCCAAATCTGTCAGTTGCGCGGCGGGTTGAAGTGCTTGTTTGTACTGAGTTGCCTGTTCAGGGCTGAGTCGTTGTTTCTCGACCAGCTTGTCCCATTGAGCCCCTACGGCAGCGATGGCTTTGGATACAGCATCGGCCTGCATGTCAAACAGTTTGACGCGGCTGCCGGCTTGTGCCGCAATTTGCGCAATGCCGCGCCCCATGGCTCCGGCGCCGGCGACGCCTACAGTTTTGTAAATCGGATTCATGCGCAAGATTATGACCGAGCCGACGCCCCTCTCTGCGCTGGAAAAAGAGGCTATGAGCTTGGTCTACCTACCCATCTCCTCTTGATGTCTGTGCAAGAATATTCAAGTAAAAAGTCAATTTTGGAGACATCTATGACCCTCAAGCTGTGCGGCTTTTCAGTCAGTAATTACTACAACAAACTCAAAATTCAGCTTCTTGAAAAAGGCGTTTCGTTTGAGGAGGAATTGGTGTGGGTGAATCCGGTCGATCCAGACACCTATCGTCGATCGCCGATGGGAAAAGTCCCTTTTTTGGAGACGCCTCAAGGCTGCCTGTCGGAGTCGGTGGTGTGTGCCGAATACATTGAGTCGGCCTATCCACAGTCACCTCTGTTGCCCACGGACCCCTTTGCGGCAGCCAAAGTGCGTGAGTTGATTGTTTATTTGGAGTTGCACATTGAGTTGGTGGCACGTGAGCTGTATGGCCAGGCCTTCTTTGGCGGCAAAGTCAATGAGGCAACCCAAGAGCGCGTGCGCAAACAATTGACCAAAGGCGTCGAAGGCTTTGCCAAGCTCACCAAATTTTCGCCTTATGTGGCGGGTGACAGCTTCACATTGGCCGATTGCTCAGCCATCGTGCACTTGCCTGTGGTGTCGTTGGCAACCAAGTTGGTATTGGGCGAAGACTTGTTGGCAGGATTACCTGTCAAGGAATACAGCAAACGCATGGCGGAAAGAACCTCGGTGCAGCAAGTCAATGCAGACAGAAAAATCTGTTCAGAGTTGATGGCTGCACGCTACGCCAAGCCTGCGTCCTGAGAAATCAGCTCAGCGTGTGGTTGTCCGGTGCGCAGCACGTGCGGCTTGAAAGCTCAGAACCAAGGCCAGCACCATGCCGGACCAGCCAAACCAGTGAAGTTGTTCTATGGCGTGGTTGCTGATGAGCCAACCCCCGCCTGCGGCACCAATTGCCTGTCCCAGGTAAATGGCCGAGGTGTTGAGGGCAACAGAGCCGGAAGCCAAAGAAGGTGCAAGTTGAATTAACCGAGCTTGTTGTGCTGAGTTGCAAGCAAACATACCCAAACCCCAGGGCACCAGAATCAAAGCCGCCAACCATACGGTGCTGCCTAACGACCAAAGCAATAGGCTGACCGACATCAAGAGCAAACACAGGTTCACGGCACGTGCGCTACCCATGCGGTCAATGTGACGCGAAATGAGCATGTTGCCCAGCAAGCCACAGGCACCAAAACAAGCAAACAAGGCACTCAACTCGTTGGGGCTGGTTGCTAAAGTTTGTTTGAAATAGGGCGCGAAGTAAGCGGTCAGAACAAACTGCCCGGAAGCGCTCAAGACAGTGACACCAACGGTCATCATCAACGGCATGGAACCGAAGGTTTGGCGCCATGCCGACAAAGACATAACGGGCGGTGACAAGCCTTTGGGTATCACGAGCCAGACCCAAATCGCGCTGACCAAAGCCAAGCATGACTGCAAGCCAAACACGACTCGCCAGCCATAGACTTCGCCAACCCAGGCTGCTGTCGGCATGCCAACCACGGAAGCGACAGACCAACCGATGAAGATGAATGTGATGGCTCGACCACGGTTTGCAGGGCTCGCCAATTGACCGATACATGCCGCAGCTTGAGGGGTGAAGATGGCTGGGGCGACCATGGCCAACACACGCATCCACAAGATGTATTGAAAACTTGGCATGAGCACGCACAGTGCATGGGCGAGTCCATACCAGAACATGACCCAGCCGAGCAGTTGTCGTCGATCACGTTTACCCAAAATGGTGGCAAATACAGGTGCACTCAAACACATCAAGACTGAGCCTGCGGTGATCAGAAAACCGGCCTGCGCCACTGAAATTTGCAGGTCATGGCTGATGTCGTTCAGGGAACCTGGAACCATCAGAACACCCAACCCGATGACAAAATTTCCGAAAAGGAAACACCACAAAACGGCCGGCGTGGCGCGATTCATGGTCAACGCCGAACTTGCAGTGCGCCTGGATTGACGATGTTGGTGGGCGTGCCTTTGATGAAGTTCACCACGTTGTCAAACGCAGTACCGAAATACAACTCGTAGCTGTCTTGTTCCACATAGCCAATATGCGGCGTGCAGATGCAGTTTTCCAAACGCAACAATGCATGGCCTTGCAAAATAGGCTCACTTTCAAACACATCGATGGCGGCCATACCGGGTCGGCCTCGATTGAGTCCTGCGAGCAAGGCATCGGGTTCAATCAACTCGGCTCGTGAGGTGTTGACCAGCAAGGCGGTAGGCTTCATGCGTTGCAAGTCGGCGGCAGTGACAATTCCGCGTGTGGCCTCATTCAGACGCAGATGCAGACTGACGACATCCGACTCGGCAAAAAACTCTTCACGTGAAGCGGCCACGTTCAAGCCTTCTTTCAAACCACGTTCGCGCGAAGCTTCACTGCCCCACAATAAAACGCGCATACCAAAAGCTTTGCCATAGCCAGCCAGTAGTTGACCAATCTTTCCGTAACCCCATATGCCCAGAGTTTTTCCGCGTAACACCTGGCCCAAGCCAAAGTTGGTTGGCATAGAGCCAGCTTTCAGCCCTGCTTGCTGCCAAGCACCATGCTTCAAGTGGCTGATGTATTGAGGAATGCGACGCATCGCGGCCATGATCAGGGCCCAAGTCAACTCAGCAGGCGCAACGGGCGAGCCAAAGCCTTCGGCGACCACGATGCCACGCTCGGTACAGGCGGCCACATCAACATGGCTGCCGACTTTGCCTGTTTGTGAAATGAGTTTGAGGTTAGGCAACTTCTCGATCAATTGACGTGTAATTTGGGTGCGCTCACGGATGAGGACCAAAATTTCAGCATCTTTGAGACGAACGGAGAGTTGGCCGATGCCTTTGATGGTGTTGGTGTAGACCTTGGCTTGATACGGGTCAAGCTTGGACGCGCAGTTCAGTTTGCGGACGACGTCTTGGTAGTCGTCTAGGATAACGATGTTCATGTTGCAATTGTGCCTTGTCACTCGATGGGGCAATTGTCGCTCGGAGTACTCCATGTCTATTTCTATGTCTTCTGCCAGCGTGCCTGTTTTTCAAACGATGTTGACCAATTTGAGCCATTTGCTGGCCAAAGCCCAAACCTATGCGGAAACAAAAAAATTTGATCCCGTTGTTTTGACCCAGTACCGATTGGCTCCAGACATGTTGCCGTTCACGCGACAGGTTTTGATTGCCTGCGATGCCTCTAAGTTGTGCGTTGCGCGTTTGTCGGGCTTGGAAGCTCCGAAGTTTGACGACACCGAGACCACTTTATCTGAGTTGATGGTGCGTATCCAAAAGACCATCGATTGGATCAAAACAGTGCCTGCCTCTGCGCTAGATGGCAGTGAGCTCAAAAGCATCACCTTTCCAGTAGGCAAGGACAAAACACGCACCATGACCGGGGAAGACTATCTCAAGCATTGGGCTTTGCCCAACTTGTTTTTCCATGTCACCACGGCGTATGCGATCTTGCGACACAACGGTGTGGACCTTGGCAAGGCTGATTACTTGCTTGGCCCAAATGCCTGATTGCCGTTGAGTCACACGCTTCTGGGGAGCGCCAAGCTTCATCCCAGTGCGTGAGTGTGTTCAATGTCTGTTTTCTAATTCGGCCAAGCGGTCAAGTTCAGCGCATACATCGGCCATGCGACCAGAAATGACCATGCGGCCTGCGTTGTGGCGGCTTTGTTGGGCTTCCATCACGCGTGCCACGCGCAGTGGTAGAGGACGTTTGGCGGAGGGGGTGCTTTGCAAAGCTTGTGCAGGCAAAAAGCTTCGGACAGTGTTTTGCAGCGGGTTCAGCAGGCGGTAAGCGCCAAAGAGGGCAAGGCTCATGGTAGATCTCTCTTTACATCAACATGGTGTTACGAATCAATCCGACAGCGAGACCTTCAATTTCAAAGGGCTCACCAGGTTCGACCACGATGGTTTGGTAGTCGGGGTTTTCTGCTTCTAGCTCGATGCGAGTGGCTGTACGGCGAAAACGTTTCACCGTGACTTCATCGCCAAGTCTGGCCACGACAATTTGCCCGTTTCTTGCGTCACGCGTAGATTGCACTGCCAATAAATCCCCATCCATGATGCCGGCGTCTCGCATGGACATGCCACGGACTCTGAGCAAGTAGTCTGGTTTGTGCTGGAACAAGCTGCTCTCAACGTAATAAGTTTGGTCCACATGCTCTTGGGCCAAGATCGGCGAGCCTGCAGCAACTCGCCCGACCAAAGGCAGGGCCAGTTGGGCCAAACTTTGCAAGGGCAGGGTGAACTGCTGAGACAAAGAGTTTTGCATGGAGCGCAGGTTTTGGCCTTTCAGGCGAATGCCGCGCGAAGTGCCGCTTACCAATTCGATCACGCCTTTACGAGCCAAAGCTTGCAGATGTTCTTCGGCTGCGTTGGCAGATTTAAATCCCAGCTCGTTGGCGATTTCAGCCCGCGTAGGAGGTGATCCCGTGTTGGCAATAGCCGATTGAATCAGCTCCAAAATTTGTTGCTGTCGTGGGGTGAGTTTTGGCGTGTCATTCATCGATGCGGCTCCTGCACAATGTGAGTGTCTTGAATACAACTGTCTGCATATCCAGTAACTGTATTTTTAACCAGCTTTTTAGGTTTGGCAAGCGATGAATGTGAAAAAAAGCAAAAAAATCGTGGTTTTGGCCACAGGTGGGACGATTGCCGGCTGGGCAGACGATGTCGATCGAGCACAAAACTACCGGGCAGGACAGATCGGAGTGGCTCAATTGCTAGACAAACTCGAGGCGAGTGCTCATACCCTTGTCTCTGAACAACTGGCCCAGATAGACAGCAAAGACGTGGACGATGAGTTGTGGCGCTGCCTGGCTGAACGTGCCGCGCATTGGCTGGCGCAGTCCGATGTGCAAGGGGTCGTTGTGACGCATGGCACAGACACTTTGGAGGAGACAGCTTATTTTTTGCAAACTCTGTTGCGCCCTACAAAGCCGTTGGTATTGACATGTGCCATGCGAGCAGCCAACGCGCCAGACAGCGATGGTCCTCGTAATCTACAAGATGCCATCGCTTTGGCCGCAAGTCCAAGTGCGATCGGTGTGCTGGTCGTATGCGCTGGTGAAGTGCACGCCGGGCAGGAGGTTCAAAAGCTGCACAGCCAGCGCTTGAACCCATTCAGTTCGGGTGAATTAGGACCGATCGGTCGCATGCAAGCGGGACGCTTCGAGCGATTGCGTGATGTGTGCGTGACCGCCGAACAGGGGGCCATGCCCACGCTGAGTGATGTTCTGGCCTGTGCGCCCTGGCCTCGTGTGGTCTTGGTATTGAGTCACGCAGGCGTGACAGGCGAGATGGTGGAGGCTGTGCTTGCCAGCCAGCCGCCCGATGGTTGGGTGGTTGCGGGCACAGGCAACGGCACCGTCCACAAAGCCTTGCAAGCTGCATTGGAAAAAGCACACACCCGAGGAGCCATGGTTGTGCGTGCGTCACGATGTGCATTGGGGGGCGTGCAAGACCGAACGGATGATGTGTTTGCACATGCCGGCACATTGACTGCGGTGCAGGCTCGCGTAGCTTTAATGTTGGTTTTGATTGCCAAGAAAAAGGCCGCTTAAGAGCGGCCTTGAGCGGGGTCAAGCACAGGTTTTAGCTGGCCAAGGCTGCGAACGCACGCTCTTTGATTTCGTCTACTGAACCGATACCGGCAATGGCGCGGTACTGAGGTGCCGCAGCGTCTCCCGTTTTAGCCCAGTTGGCGTAGTAGTCGACCAAGGGGCGCGTTTGGGCACTGTAGACATCGAGACGTTTTTTGACAGTTTCTTCTTTGTCGTCATCGCGCTGGATCAGTGGTTCACCCGTGACATCGTCTTTGCCTTCAACTTTGGGTGGGTTGAATTTGACATGGTAAGTGCGTCCACTGGCGACGTGGGCACGACGTCCGCTCATGCGATCGATGATGGCGTCAAATGGCACATCAATTTCTAGCACGTAATCAAGTTTGACGCCAGCAGCCTTCATTGCGTCAGCTTGAGGAATGGTGCGTGGGAAGCCATCGAACAAAAATCCTTTGGCGCAATCGGCCTGCGTGATGCGCTCTTTGACCAAGCCAATGATGATGTCGTCACTGACCAAGCCGCCAGCGTCCATCACTTTTTTAGCTTCAATACCCAATGGGGTGCCCGCCTTGACGGCAGCACGAAGCATGTCACCGGTTGAAATTTGGGGAATGCCATATTTCTGGCAAATGAAGGTGGCCTGTGTGCCCTTACCGGCACCTGGGGCGCCCAACAAAATCAGTCTCATGCTTCTTCCTAGAATTTGCTTGTTTGTTCTCTGGTGAGGATAGCATGCGATCCCCTTGCAAAGTCTTACGCGGCGCTCTCAAAAAGAGCACGAACGCGAGCCAAGTCTTCCAACGTGTCAACACCCGGTCCAGGTGAGTCCGTGGTGACGTGGACTGCAATTTTGTGGCCGTGCCACATGGCCCGCAGCTGCTCCAAGGACTCCGTAAGCTCAATCGGTGCTTGGCTCAATGTAGGAAATTGGCGTAAAAAACCAACCCGGTAAGCATAAAGCCCCACATGACGCAAAGGTGCGGGATCAGGCAGGCGGGTGATTCCTTGTGCGAAGCCATCACGCCACCAAGCAATGGGGGCACGACTGAAGTACAGCGCCGTATTGCGTGCATCCAGCACTACTTTGACAACATTGGTGTTACGTAAGTCGTCAACAGTGTCGATGGCGTGCGCCAACGTGCTCATGCTGCAATCTGGACGTGATTGGAGAAGGGCCGCGGCGGCATCGACAGAGCTTGGATCGATCAGAGGCTCATCACCTTGCACATTGACAACGATGTCTTGGTCGTGCAGTCCTAACAGCGTACAAGCCTCTGCCAGGCGATCACTCCCAGAAGGGTGATCGTCGCGGGTCAGGATGGCTTCGATGCCATGTGATGCGCAAGCAGACCGAATGCGCTCATCATCAGCGGCAACCACAATCCGTGAAGCACTGGACTGTGTGGCTCTTTGAGCCACACGAACCACCATGGGCAAGCCCGCAATGTCTGCCAAGGGTTTATCGGGCAGGCGTGAAGAGCCCATGCGAGCTGGGATCAAAACACAAAAAGACATTCAGGATTCCAGCTCTTGGTCGGTCAATACGCGTGCTTCATGTTCAAGCAGCACAGGGATGCCATCGCGCACTGGGTAAGCCAATCGGGCACTGCGAGAAATTAACTCTTGTCGCTCGCGGTTGTAGTCGAGTGGGCCTTTGGTCACAGGGCAGACCAGCAGTTCAAGTAGTTTGGAGTCCATGGTGCGATGATAACTTTGAGTCCAAGCGTGCATCAATGGCTTGCAGCAATTCGGGTGGCAAGGTCGTGAGCAGCGGGACGGCCCAAACGGTGGGATGCAAGGGCCATAGCTTGACGGCATCTTTCTCTGTGCACAACACATCACCTAAGCGCTCATTGATAACCACGTCGCGCATGTCAGCGTGATCTGCCAGCGCTTGGGTATTCGTCAACGACAGGCCTTGCGCCGCGAGCATGTCAAAAAAGACCTGAGGTTTGGCAATACCCGCAATGGCTTGCACAGGTGTCATCCGCAAATCTTGCAAGCTGCGCTGCGTGCCGTCTGCGCGTACCGCAAAGTGAGCCAGTTGCTTGCGCACTTGGTAGCGCGGCGAAGAGGGCGTGGCAGCGCTGGTGAGTTCAAACCGATTGACATCAAGCGCAGCAGCACGCGGCCATGGCTCACGCAGAGGGCCGGCAGGCAGCAGCCAGCCGTTGCCGACATCTCGTTCATCAAACACACACACCTCAATATCGCGTGCCAAGGCCAGGTGCTGTAAACCGTCGTCACACACCAGCACTTGGATGTTTGGGTATTTTTGCAACAAGGCTTCGCCAGCTGCTGCGCGGTCAGCAGCGACCCAAACGGGCACGCCACAGCGGCGGGCAATCAGCAGTGGCTCGTCACCCACATCTTGCGCTTGACTACTGGCGTGAACCTCTCGCTGATCGCGTGTTGTGCGTCCATAACCGCGCGACAGTACGCCGACATGGAGACCGCGTTGGCGCAAGTGCTCCACCAGCGCCATCACCACCGGTGTTTTACCGACGCCTCCCACCAAGACATTGCCAACGACCAAGACGGGCACGGGTAAGTGTTGGGATTTGAAAACGCCCAAGCGATAAAGCCACTGCCGACTCCTGACCAGGCATCCAAAACAGGCAGATATGGGCCACAAGATGCAGGCTAAAAGCCCTCGCTTGAGCCATACCTGTGTCAGGACCTTGCGCATGTGGTCTTTAATCGGATTTGCCAGCCAGCTGGGCGGCAAAAGTGAGTTGGCTCAAGCCGTTGCGACGCGCTGCCTCCATGACCAGCATCACAGACTGATGGCTGGCTTGGGCATCTGCACTGATGACGACCATCGGGCTTTCTAAACCTTGCGTTGCTTGCGTGAGTGCTTGGCTCAGGCTTTGCACATCGCGCCCAGGAATTAGGGTTCGGTTCACGCTGTAACGACCATCGCTACTCACTGACACCAAAATTTCGCTAGGACGGTCTTTTTGCAGTGCAGCGTCGGCGACAGGAAGGTTCAACTGCATTTCAGTGAACTTGCTGTAGGTGGTGGACAGCATCAAAAAAATAAGGACCACCAACAGCACATCAATGAACGGGATCAGATTGATCTCGGGTTCGGGAGAGTTAGATCGATGAAATTTCATGCGGCGTTCACGAACTCAACGGAGTTTGTTGCGCAAGGAGAGCAAATGGCGGGCAAAGCGCTCGGCATCGAGTTCAAGCCCTAAGACATAAGCGTCCACGCGCGCACGTAAATATCGCCAAAACATCAAGCTGGGAATGGCCACGATCAAACCAAAAGCTGTGTTGTACAAGGCCATCGAGATACCTTGCGCGAGTTGCGCGGGGTTGCTGCCACCTGGTGTTTGTGCGCCAAAAATATCAATCATGCCAATCACTGTGCCCAACAAACCCAGCAGCGGTGCCGCAGAAGCGATGGTGGCCAAGGCGGAGAGGTTTTTATCCAGTTCGTGCGCAGCTTGACGACCCGCAACCTCCATGCTGTAGCGTAAATCTACATCATTGATACTTTGATTAGCTTGCAAGGCATGCCAACCACTGGCCAAGACCTGGCCCAAAAAGGAGTGGTGCTCAAGCTGAGCCATCACATCGACGCTGGGCAGACTGTGTTGCGAGGCCAAAATAGCTTGGTCGAGTAGCCCTTGCGGTGCCACCAAATGCACGCGCAAACTGAGCAATCGTTCGATGATCAGGGCCAGGGCCACCACGGAACAGCCTAATAGGGGCCAAATCGGCCAACCAGCCGCTTGTATGATCGACAGCAATGCGCAACTCCAATGAAACGACGTCGCGATTATCGCCCACCGTTTCATGCACATTTACTGTGGATAACTTTGTGGGTAAGTTTCAATGCAAGCGCCTACAAGCCGCATGAATGGCCGTTTCCTACAAAATGATTGAATTTTCAGCGCAAAAAATGCCAATGAAATCAAAAACTTACACCGACAGCTCGACATTGTTGGTCGATTTGATCTCTCATCCACTCAAGGTTTCGTTCTGTGGATGAGTTCAGCTTGTCAGGTCCGGAAACCATCGGTTTGACGCCGCGAATTTGGGCGGTTGGCGCGCTGTGCCGCGCCATTGCTGATGCTTTGGAAGCGCGTTTCAATCCAGTTGCGGTACGCGGAGAGATTTCGGGCTTCACACGCGCATCCAGCGGGCATTGCTACTTTTCGCTCAAGGATGGACAGGGTCAATTGCGTTGTGCCATGTTCAAACGCGCCGCCCAGTTGTTGGATTTTTCTCCAGCAGATGGTGAGTTGGTCGAGTTGCGTGGTCGCCTGGGTGTGTATGAGCCACGTGGTGAATTGCAGCTGATTGTGGAAAACATGCGCCGCGCGGGCCAAGGTGCATTGTTTGAGCAATTCTTGAGGCTCAAATCCAAGCTGGAGGCGGAGGGCTTGTTTTCTGTAGATCGCAAGCGTGCGATTGCCAGCCAGCCGCGCTGTATTGGGGTTGTCACCTCGTTGGGGGCAGCGGCCTTGCATGATGTGGCGACAGCCTTGCAACGACGGGTGCCACACATTCCGGTGCTGCTTGCTCCATCGCCCGTACAAGGCTCTGAAGCGGCACTTGGTTTGGTTCGCGCTATTCAAGCCTTGATTGAGCACCCCCAAATGGATGTGATTTTGTTGGTTCGAGGCGGCGGTTCAATTGAAGACCTGTGGGCTTTCAATGATGAAACTTTGGCACGCACCATTGCGCAAAGTCCGATCCCCGTGATTGCGGGTCTAGGGCACGAAACAGACTTCACCATTGCCGACTTTTGCGCTGATTTACGTGCCCCCACGCCGACAGCTGCCGCCGAATTGTGCGCCACCTCACGCCAAGAATTACTGGACAATTTACAAGCTTGGGCAAACGTCATTCAGACCCTGATGGGACGCCAACTGGACACCCAGACACAACGCTTGGACAGGGCGCAAGCTCGTCTGGGACGGCCTTCACAAGGTCTGACACACGAAAAAATGCAATTGCTGGGCATGCAGCAAAGGCTACAAACAGGTTTGCAAAATCATCTACAACGCCAGCAGCACGCCTTGACGAACTTGGCAAACAGTTTCAACCGAAGTCTGGAGCAAGCACCACATCAAGCGCGCGAGCGCTTGCAGCGTGCCGCTTTGCGGCTTGAGCTATTGGATCCTAAATTGGTGCTGCAACGTGGGTTTGCCTGGTTAAGCAACACCGATGGGCGTGCCGTCACATCCGTCAAGCAAACCCAGATTGGGCAGCCCTTGCAAGCAACCCTTGCGGATGGCGTGGTTGAATTGCAGGTCACTGCATCACGTGAGATATAGTTTTTACAATCCGTTTTTTTCACCTCAGAGGACTTCATGGAACATACGCTCCCCGCATTGCCATACGCCATCGACGCATTGGCTCCCCATTACTCTCAAGAAACCTTGGAGTTCCATCATGGCAAGCACCACAACGCTTATGTGGTCAACCTCAACAACCTGCAAAAAGGTACTGAGTTTGAAAGCATGTCGCTGGAAGAGATCGTGAAGAAATCCAGCGGTGGCATTTACAACAACGCCGCCCAAATCTGGAATCACACCTTCTTTTGGAGCTGCATGAAACCACAAGGCGGCGGCGAGCCCACAGGTGCTTTGGCTGCAGCCATCAACGCCAAGTTCGGCAGCTATGCAGCGTTCAAAGAAGCTTTCGTCAAGAGCGCTGTCGGTAACTTTGGCTCAGGCTGGACTTGGTTGGTCAAAAAAGCCGACGGCTCTGTGGACATCGTCAACACGGGCGCAGCAGGTACCCCGCTGACTAGTGCTGATAAAGCCTTGTTGACTGTGGACGTGTGGGAACACGCCTACTACATCGACTACCGCAATATGCGCCCTAAGTTTGTTGAAACCTTCCTCGACAAACTCGTGAACTGGAGTTTTGCTGAGAGCAACTTCGCCTAAATTCTGCGTATTTAGAAACAAAAAAGCCGACTCAAGGGTCGGCTTTTTTGTTGTGGCAACTTATTTCAGGGTTTGAACGGTGTACCACCCAAGCGAGTGCCGGCTTTGAAACCTTTTTTGGCAAACCAGCCTTGGTGCATTTCCAGCACGAAACGCACAGGCTTGGTTGAGCAGTGCGCGTCGGTAGTTTGTGGCTTCATATCAGCCAAGTTCACGATGGTGCCGTCATCGGCGACAAAAGCCGCGGTAAGAGGTAACAGCGTGTTTTTCATCCAAAAGCACTGCGCACTGGGCTGCTCAAACACAAACAACATGCCTTCGTGTGTAGGCATCTCCGCGCGGTACATCAGCCCGATGCTGCGTTGTTCAGGCGTTTGTGCCACCTGCGCGTCAATTTGGTACATGCCTGCCTGCAACTTGATGCGGGGCAAGTTGGTTTGTGGCCCATCTTGGGCCATCGCAACCAAGCTTGTGAAGGTGATCAGGAGAATATGGATGAGGCGTTTCATGTGCTCATTATCTGGTGGTCTAGTGTCGCCAAAGCTGAGTCCTGTAAGTCGATGTCGTGAGTCGTGTCACTAGAATCAGGCCGAAATTTCACCATTCGGAGCGCTATCCATGTCTTACTTGCACATTCAAGTGCCAACCCAAGGTCAAAAAATCACGGTCAACGCCGACATGTCGTTGAATGTGCCTGATCAACCCATCGTGCCTTTTATCGAGGGCGATGGTGTGGGGCAAGACGTCACCCCGGTCATGCGCCAGGTGGTGGATGCTGCGGTGGCGCGTGCCTACGGCGGCAAGCGGCAAATCCATTGGATGGAAGTGTTTGCCGGCGAGAAGTCAACACGTGTGTATGGCGCCGATGTGTGGCTGCCTGACGAAACCACCCAAGTCTTACGCGATTACGTGGTTTCGATCAAAGGCCCACTCAATACCCCCGTGGGTGGTGGCATTCGTTCATTGAATGTGGCCTTGCGTCAAGCCTTGGATTTGTATGTTTGTTTGCGCCCTGTTCAGTATTTCAAAGGCGTTCCGTCCCCATTGAAGGAGCCTGAAAAGACCAACATGGTCATTTTTCGAGAGAACTCTGAAGACATATATGCGGGCATTGAGTACGCAGCCGAAAGCGTAGAAGCCAAGAAATTGATTGCGTTTTTGAACCAGGAGATGGGGGCTACCACGATTCGTTTTCCCAACACCTCGGCCATTGGTATCAAGCCCGTGTCCATTGAGGGCACAGAGCGCTTCATCCGCAAAGCCATCCAATACGCGATTGACCATGACAAACCCAGTGTGACCATCGTGCACAAGGGCAACATCATGAAATTCACCGAAGGCGGTTTTCGTGACTGGGCGCTGGCTTTGGCGCAAAAGGAATTCGACGCCAAGCTGATCGACGGCGGGCCGTGGTGCCGCATCACCAACCCTAAAACGGGCAAAGGCATCATCATCAAAGACGTGATCGCGGATGCTTTCTTGCAGCAAATTCTGATGCGTCCTGCCGAGTACTCTGTGGTGGCAACCTTGAACCTGAACGGCGACTACATTTCCGACGCGGTGGCCGCGCAAGTGGGGGGCATTGGCATTGCGCCGGGCGCCAACCTGTCTGACACCGTGGCCTGTTTTGAAGCGACTCACGGTACCGCGCCCAAGTACGCCGGCAAGGATTACGTCAATCCGGGCTCCATGATCTTGTCGGCTGAAATGATGTTGCGTCACATCGGCTGGACCGAGGCAGCAGACCGCATCATTGACGCCATGGAGGCCGCCATTGCAGCCAAACGGGTGACCTATGACTTTGCGCGACTGATGGATGGTGCCACCCAAGTGAGCTGCTCAGGCTTTGGCCAAATCATGATTGACCACATCTAAACCTTGTGCGTTTTAGCAAAGCAATTAAGCCCTGCCTAGGCGGGGCTTTTTGCCACAGGGGCATCGATAGAATCACCCCATGCCCAGCAAAAAACCAACGCCCAAAGTTCAATTGCCCGACCGCGACGATGGCGGTTCGGTTGTTTTAGAGCGTCGCACCCAACGCACCGAGCCACCCCAAATGTTTCAGGTGGTGATGCTCAATGATGACTTCACACCGATGGAGTTCGTGGTCATGGTGTTGCAAGAGTTTTTCTCGAAAGACCGCGAAAGTGCGACGCAGATCATGCTCAAGATTCACTTGGACGGCAAAGGCGTTTGCGGGGTGTACAGCAAAGACGTTGCGGCCACCAAGGTGGAGCAAGTCATGGATGCCGCCCGCAAAGCGGGTCATCCACTGCAATGTTTGAGTGAGCCTGTTGAATAAATGGCTTTCGTTTCCATATACAGTCAAAGCACAGTTGCAAGCCGGAAGGAAAACACATGATTGCCCAAGAACTTGAAGTCAGCTTGCACATGGCCTTTGTAGAGGCCCGTCAGCAGCGCCATGAATTCATCACAGTTGAACACTTGTTGTTGGCTTTGCTCGACAACCCCAGTGCCGCAGAGGTACTGCGTGCCTGTTCTGCCAACATCGATGACCTGCGCAAGTCGCTAGCCAACTTCATCAAAGACAACACGCCCCAGGTCGCAGGTACCGAAGAAGTCGACACGCAGCCCACCTTGGGTTTCCAGCGTGTGATTCAGCGCGCCATCATGCACGTGCAATCCACGGGCAATGGCAAAAAAGAAGTCACAGGCGCCAACGTCCTGGTGGCTATTTTTGGTGAAAAAGACTCGCATGCCGTGTACTACTTGCACCAGCAAGGTGTCACGCGACTTGACGTCGTGAACTTCATTGCCCACGGCATCAAAAAGACAGACCCGCCCGAGCCAGTCAAAGGCTCAGACATCCCTCAAGGGGAGGGTGAAGAAGGGGGGGCGCCCGAAAGGAATGAAAAAGCATCCCCTTTGGAGCAGTTCACTCAAAACCTCAACCAAATGGCCAAAGACGGCAAGATTGATCCGTTGATTGGCCGTGAATACGAGGTCGAGCGCGCCATCCAAATCCTGTGCCGTCGTCGCAAAAACAACCCCCTCTTGGTGGGTGAGGCTGGCGTGGGTAAAACCGCCATTGCCGAAGGCTTGGCATGGCGCATCACACAAAACGATGTGCCCGAGATCTTGGCTGAAGCCGTGGTGTATTCCCTGGATATGGGGGCACTGCTTGCTGGAACCAAATACCGTGGGGACTTTGAGCAACGTCTCAAAGGCGTGATCAAGTTACTACAAGGCAAGCCCAACGCAATTTTGTTCATCGACGAAATTCACACCTTGATTGGTGCAGGCGCTGCCTCGGGCGGTACTCTGGATGCGTCCAACTTGCTTAAGCCTGCGTTGTCTAGTGGTCAACTCAAGTGCATCGGTGCCACCACGTTCACCGAATACCGCAGCATCTTCGAAAAAGATGCAGCTCTGAGCCGTCGTTTCCAAAAAATCGATGTGGTGGAACCTACCATCGAGCAAACGGTGGACATCTTGAAAGGGCTGAAGTCACGCTTTGAGGAACACCACAACGTCAAGTACGCCGTGGCCGCCTTGCAAGCGGCGGCTGAGTTGAGCGCCAAGTACATCAATGACCGCCATTTGCCTGACAAGGCGATTGACGTGATCGACGAGGCGGGTGCGGCTCAGCGTATCTTGCCTGTGTCTAAACGCAAGAAAACCATCAGCAAGGCTGAGATTGAAGACATCGTGGCCAAGATCGCCCGTATTCCACCGGCCAACGTGTCCAACGACGATCGCGGCAAGTTGCAAACACTGGAGCGCGACCTGAAGAGCGTCGTCTTCGGCCAAGACAAAGCGCTGGAAGTACTGGCCTCTGCGGTCAAGATGGCGCGCTCTGGCCTGGGTAAAAACGACAAGCCGATCGGTGCTTTCTTGTTCAGCGGCCCCACCGGCGTGGGTAAAACCGAAGCTGCTAAGCAGTTGGCCTACATCATGGGTATCGACTTGATTCGCTTTGACATGTCTGAGTACATGGAGCGCCACGCAGTGAGTCGACTGATTGGTGCGCCTCCTGGCTATGTCGGCTTTGACCAAGGTGGTTTGCTGACCGAAGCCGTCACGAAAAAGCCGCACTGCGTGTTGTTGCTCGACGAAATCGAGAAGGCTCACCCGGACATCTTCAACGTGTTGTTGCAGGTGATGGACCATGGCACGTTGACTGACAACAATGGCCGCAAAGCCGATTTCCGCAATGTGATCTTGATCATGACCACCAATGCGGGGGCTGAAACCATGAACAAGGCCACCATTGGATTTACCAACCCACGGCAAGCGGGCGATGAAATGGGCGACATCAAACGCTTGTTCACGCCGGAGTTCCGCAACCGTTTGGATGCCATTGTGGGCTTCAAGGCCCTGGACGAAAACGTCATCATGCGTGTGGTCGACAAGTTCTTGCTCCAATTGGAAACCCAGTTGGCAGAAAAGAAAGTGGATGTCACCTTCAGCGACAAGTTGCGCAAACACTTGGCCAAGAAAGGCTTTGACCCCTTGATGGGCGCCCGTCCGATGCAGCGTTTGATTCAAGACACCATTCGTCGCGCCTTAGCCGATGAACTTTTGTTTGGTCGCTTGACCGAAGGTGGCCGCTTGAGTGTGGACATTGACGACAAAGACGAGGTGTTGCTAGACATTCAGCCTTTGCCCAAGAAAGAAAAAGGCGCAAAAGTTGAGCCTAACTCGTCAGAAGAAACCGCTGCGGGTTGAACCTGGGCGACGCACAACGGATAAGCGGCTGGCAACAGCCGCTTTTTCTTTGCTTTTCACAAGATCTGGTCACGTAAAATCGTACCCAGTTTCAATCTGCAAAGGACATCACGTGGCGGGACATAGCAAATGGGCCAACATTCAGCACCGCAAGGGGCGACAAGACGAAAAGCGTGGCCGCATCTGGACCCGACTCATCCGTGAAATCATGGTGGCAGCCCGCTTGGGTGGTGCTGACCTGGACATCAATCCGCGCTTGCGACTGGCCATTGAAAAGGCCAAAGCGGCCAATATGCCTGCGGACAACATCAAGCGCAATATTGACAAAGCCACCGGCAACCTGGAAGGCGTGAACTACGAAGAGATTCGCTACGAGGGTTATGGCATTGGCGGCGCCGCCATCATTGTGGACACCATGACCGACAACAAGGTGCGCACCGTGGCTGAGGTGCGACATGCGTTCAGCAAACACGGCGGTAACTTGGGCACCGAAGGCTCGGTATCCTTCCAGTTCAAACACTGCGGTCAGTTGATTTTTGCCCCCGGAAGTAACGAAGATCAGATCATGGAAATCGCGCTAGAAGCAGGTGCCGACGATGTGATCACGGGTGATGACGGCGCGATCGAAGTGCTGACGGCTCCTACTGAATTTGAGTCGGTACAAAAAGCGCTAGAGGCTGCGGGTCTCAAGCCCGAGGTGGCTGAGGTGACCTGGCGTCCTGAAAACACGATTGAACTCAACGGCGACGACGCCATCAAAATGCAAAAAATACTGGATGTGTTGGAAGACCTTGACGATGTGCAAGAGGTCTATCACAACGCCGAACTATGAAAATATTGGTCATTGGCGGCGGTGGCCGCGAACACGCACTGGCTTGGAAACTTGCCCAGTCACACAAAGTTCAAGCCGTGTATGTCGCACCTGGCAATGGAGGCACAGCACGCGATAAGCGGCTACAAAACGTGGCCCTGACGGATGTCAAGGCTTTGCGTGAATTCGCTCAGTCAGAACGCATCGAGCTCACCGTGGTGGGGCCAGAAACGCCATTGGCCGCTGGCGTGGTGGATGAGTTTCGCGCCCATGGCCTGCGTATCTTTGGTCCCACGCAAGCAGCGGCCCAGCTGGAAAGCTCTAAAGCTTTCAGCAAAGCCTTTATGAAGCGTCACAACATCCCCACCGCGGAATACGAAACCTTCACAGACCCCGCCGCTGCGCACGACTATGTCAATGCCAAAGGCGCCCCCATCGTGGTCAAGGCCGATGGCTTGGCTGCAGGCAAGGGCGTGGTCGTGGCCATGAATCTGGCAGAGGCCCATGAAGCGATTGACTTCATGCTGGTCGACAACACTTTGGGCGTCACCCACAATGCGGGTGGCGCGCGTGTCGTGATTGAAGAGTTTTTACAAGGCGAAGAAGCCAGCTTCATCGTGATGTGTGATGGTAAAAACGTGTTGCCTTTGGCCACCAGTCAAGATCACAAACGCTTGCTGGATGCCGACGAAGGGCCCAACACCGGCGGCATGGGGGCGTATTCTCCAGCACCTGTCGTCACGCCAGAGGTGCATGCGCGCGCCATGCGTGAAATCATTTTGCCAACCATCCGTGGCATGGAGAAAGACGGCATCGTATTCACAGGCTTTTTGTACGCGGGCCTGATGATTGACGCCCAAGGTAAACCCAAAACACTGGAATTCAACTGCCGAATGGGTGACCCCGAAACCCAACCCATCATGATGCGTTTGAAGACGGATCTGGTGGATGTCTTGATGGCTGCCACGGACCCGAATGCACAGATTCGATTCGACGACTTAGAGCTCGAGTGGGATCGTCGCAGCGCGGTTGGCGTGGTCATGGCAGCACATGGTTACCCCATGCATCCACGCAAAGGCGACGTCATTTCAGGCCTCCCACAAGACGCTGACGATGTGGTGGTGTTCCATGCCGGCACAGAAATGAGTGGTGGTCACGTGCGTACTTCGGGTGGACGGGTGCTTTGTGTGACGGCGTTGGGTGGCACCTTGAAACAAGCTCAGCAGCTTGCGTACGAGACCGCACAAGACATTCACTTTGATGGACAGCAATACCGCCGCGACATTGGCTATCGCGCCATTGCTCGCTGAACTACGCGTAGCCAACGCATGACGCAAACCTTGACTTTGCCTTTGCCCATTCAATTCAAAGGTAGCCGCCTCGCCCGTGCTCTGTTGTGGCTAGGGGGATGGCGCTTTACCTTTGAAGGTCTGCCAAGCTTGCAAGGCGTCATCATTGGTTATCCTCATACCAGCAATTGGGATTTCGTGGTGATGGTCTTGGTGAAATGGGGCATCGGTCTGCCAATTCAATTTTTGGCCAAAGACAGTCTCTTTCGAGTGCCCTTATTTGGTCGATGGCTGGCTTGGCTAGGTGGCGTGGCCATTGACCGCTCTTCATCGAAAGGTTTGGTCGCTCATTTGGTCGCGATGTTCAAGCAGCATCAACAAGACAACCGATACCTCTGGTTGGCATTGTCGCCCGAGGGCACACGCCGCCTCACCGAGGGTTGGCGCAGTGGGTTTTATCAAGTGGCTTTGTTAGCCAGCGTACCCTTGTGTTTGGTGCGCATTGACTACGGCCAAAAAACGGTGCACTTCTCGAACTTTATGCATTTGACTGGCGATGAGGCGGCAGACTATGCACAGATTGCTCGCGTTTACGAGGGTGTGATCGGCTTTCATGCAGCACAAGCTGCACCCATTCAACCGCTCAAGCAGTTGTCTTCCCCCACAACAAGGATTTCTCCATGACTCCCATAGCCGCGACTGTGCGCGAATACCTGATGGGTTTGCAAGCCCGTATCGTCGGCACCATTGCCCAAAAAGACGGCGGTATGTTTGTGTCTGATGCCTGGGAGAAAGGACCGACTGAACAACTCCAAGGCCATGGCATCACCCAAATCCTAGAAAACGGCGCTGCGTTTGAACGTGCAGGTTGTGGCTTTTCTCACGTGCGTGGTCCGAAGCTACCTCCTTCAGCCACCCAACACCGCCCTGAACTTGCTGGCGCACCGTTTGAGGCCATGGGGGTGTCCTTGGTATTTCATCCACGTAACCCCTATGTGCCAACAGTCCACATGAATGTGCGCATGATTGTGGCAACACCCGCCAACGGTGACCCGGTGGCATGGTTTGGCGGGGGCATGGACCTGACGCCGTATTACGGCTTTACAGAGGATGCGGTGCATTTCCACGCGACTTGCCGAGAGGCCTTGCAGCCTTTTGGAGCCGAGCTTTACCCACGTTTCAAGAGCTGGTGTGACGACTACTTCTGCCTGAAGCACCGCAACGAACAGCGTGGGGTTGGCGGGGTGTTCTTTGACGACTTTTCGGAGTTGGGTTTTGACGACAGTTTTGCCATGCTGCGCAGCGTAGGCGATGCTTTCTTGCCTGCCTACATGCCGGTCGTCGAACGGCGTGAGCATATGGTTTATGGCGAGCGTGAACGAGCCCATCAACTTTATCGTCGTGGCCGTTATGTGGAGTTCAACTTAGTGTGGGACCGTGGCACACACTTTGGCTTGCAGTCGGGTGGACGCACCGAATCCATCTTGTTGTCCATGCCTCCCCTGGTCAGCTGGTCCTACCAACACCAAGCCGAGCCAGGCACCCCGGAGCACGCATTGACACATGAATTTTTGGTACGTCGTGATTGGCTGACGTGACACGCATTGGCATCTTTGGTGGGGCATTCGATCCGCCACACATCGCCCATATCGCCCTGGCGCGTGCCGCTGTGGCTCAGTTTCACTTAGACGAACTGCGCGTGATCCCTACGGGATCGGCGTGGCACAAGAGCCGATCACTCTCCAGCGGCACGCACCGCTTGGCCATGGCTCATTTGGCGTTTGATGAGATCGACAAGGTCCACGTGGACAGCCGAGAAATTGACCGCGATGGCCCCACCTACACGGTCGACACATTGACGGCGCTCAAAACCGAGCATCCGCGAGCCATGTTTTATTTGTTCATTGGCGAGGACCAGGCGCTTGCGTTTAAAACTTGGCACCAATGGCCTGCGATTCTTGATATGGCCACGGTGGTTGTCGCTCAACGTGCAGGCTTGTTGGATGCCGAAAAATCTAGCCGCGCAGCTCAATGGCACAATGGAGTACCTGCCAACGTGCAAAGCTTGGATATGCAGCCTATGGCTGTGAGTGCGACCGAGATCCGGTCACACCTTGCCAACGCAGCGCCCATGCCTCCGTGGTTACCTGCCTCTGTGCAGCGCTACATTGACCAACATCGCCTCTATACAACACACGCCAATGACTGAATCCACCGCTAAAAAAGATGTTCAAAAACTCCAACGATGCATCGTCGATGCCTTGGAAGACGTCAAGGCGCAAGGCCTGGCTGTTTTTGACACCGAGCACTTGTCGTCTTTGTTTGAGCGCGTCATCATCGCCTCAGGGACATCCAACCGCCAAACCAAAGCCTTGGCAGCCAGCGTGCGTGACAAAGTGCGTGAGGCGGGTTTTCCCAAGCCACGCATTGAGGGCGAAGACAATGGTGAGTGGATCATTGTGGACTGTGGCGCTGCGGTCGTGCATGTGATGCAGCCCAACATCCGCCAGTACTACAACTTGGAAGAAATTTGGGGCGAAAAGCCTGTGCGTTTGAAGTTTGGTGCGCCTAAACCTGCTGCACCTGTGGTCGAGCCGAAAGTAATTGCGAAAAAGCCAGCGGCTAAAAAAACACCTGCCAAAAAAACCACAGCCAAAAAAGTTGGGGCGTCGCAATCTGTTGCCACCAAAACTGCTAGTAAATCCAGCATCAAACCTATCTCTAAGCCTGTGACCAAAGTGGTGGGCAAGCCTGTTGCGCGAAAAACCACAGCCAAACCTGTAGCGAAGAAATCTGCGGCTAAAAAGACTGTTGCACGCAAGGCATGAAGCTGTGGGTGGTTGCAGTCGGCCAGCGTGTGCCCGACTGGGCGCAAACGGCGTGGGATGACTATGCCAAACGCTTTCCGTCTGAATTAAAACTTGAGCTCAAAGCGGTCAAAACAGAACCGCGTGGCTCCAAAACCTTAGAGACGCTGTATGCGGCTGAACGCGAACGCATTGAAGCGGCCATTCCACGTGGTTGTCGCATCGTGGCGTTGGATGAGCGTGGCACGAATCTCACCACGCTCGACTTGGCGCAAAAACTCAAACACTGGCAACTTGAAGCAGACGACGTCGCTTTGGTCATTGGTGGCCCAGATGGCTTAGATCCTGAATTCAAAAAGATGGCCCACGAGCGCATTCGCCTCTCAGACTTGACTTTGCCGCATGCGATGGTCCGTGTCTTGTTGGTCGAGCAGCTCTACCGCGCTTGGTCCATCAACGCCAATCACCCCTACCATCGCGAGTGATCTGATGTCCGTGCCCCCCTTTGTTTATTTAGCTTCCCAAAGTCCAAGACGTCGCCAATTGCTCGACCAATTGGGGGTGGCCTATGAGTTGCTGTTGCCCGACGATACAGAAGATGCCGAGGCCTTAGAAGCAGTTCTGCCCTCTGAGACCCCAAAGGCTTATGTGCAACGCGTGACATTGCTTAAGCTTGGAGCAGCATTGACTCGCATGAAGCGACGCGGCTTACCAGCCGCACCTGTGTTGTGCTCAGACACCACCGTCGCGTTGGGGCGCACTATTCTTGGCAAACCCGACGATGCCAACCATGCCCAACAGATGTTGGGCTCCTTGAGTGGTCAGACGCATCGGGTCCTGACCTCTGTCGCTATTGGTTCTGCGCGGAAACACGTTCAGGCATTGAGCGTTTCAAACGTGCGTTTTGCAACGTTGACGCGCACACAAATTAAAAGTTATGTTGCCAGTGGCGAGCCCATCGGAAAAGCAGGGGCCTACGCCGTGCAAGGCAGAGCTGCCGCGTACATTGAGCACATCAGCGGCAGCTACTCTGGCATCATGGGACTGCCCATGTTCGAGACCGCGCAGTTGTTGCGTGAGTTCGGTTTCAAGGTGTAACCCTCTAGGCTCGCCATGCAACAAGACATTCTGATCAACTGGTCGCCACAAGAAACCCGCGTCGCCGTGGTGGAGAGTGGCGCCGTGCAAGAGCTCCATGTCGAACGAACCCTGGAACGCGGCCTAGTTGGCAATGTGTATTTAGGGCGCGTTTCACGCGTGTTGCCAGGTATGCAGTCGGCGTTCATCGACATCGGCTTAGAGCGTGCAGCGTTCTTGCACGTGGCGGACTTGATGAGCAGTGTGGCTGCCCGTCATGCAGAAACAGATGGTGGTGCAGTGGCGACCGCTATCCCCATTGAAAAGCAAGTGTTTGAAGGTCAGTCCTTGATGGTGCAAGTCATCAAAGACCCGATTGGCACCAAAGGCGCTCGCTTGTCGTCGCAAATCAGCATTGCTGGACGTTTGCTGGTGTTTTTGCCGCAAGATCAACACATTGGGGTGTCACAAAAAATACCCGCCGAACAGCGTGATAACTTGCGTCGCCGTTTGCAAAAACTGGCCGAAGAAGCATCTCCGAATGGTCAAACTGGTGGCTATATCCTGCGTACCAATGGTGAAGACGCCACTGATACCGAGCTGGGTGAAGACATGGCCTACTTGCGAAAAACATGGAGTCGTATCAAAGAAGCCTCCATGCGCTTACCACCCATGTCTTTGCTGCATCAAGACTTGAGTTTGTTGCAACGTGTTTTGCGCGATTTGGTCAGTGATGTCACACAAACCATTCGCATTGACTCGAACGAACAGTTCAATGCGCTGCAAGCGTTTGGTGCCGAGTTCATGCCTGCTGCAGCGAGTAAGTTGCAACTCTACAAAGGTGAGCGCCCCATCTTTGATTTGTTTGGCATTGACGAAGAAGTCGCCCGTGCGCTGGGTCGACGCGTTGACTTGAAGTCAGGTGGTTATCTCATCATCGACCAAACCGAGGCCTTGACCACCGTGGATGTGAACACGGGTGGTTTTGTCGGGGCACGTAATTTTGACGAGACAATTTTCAAAACCAATTTGGAAGCAGCAGGTGCCATCGCACGGCAATTGCGATTGCGCAATCTGGGTGGCATCATCGTGGCTGACTTCATCGACATGCTGCGAGAAGATCACCGCGATGCAGTTTTGAACGAGTTTCGCAAACAACTCGCCCGTGACCGCGTGAAAACCATGGTCAGTGGTTATTCGGCGCTCGGGTTGGTTGAAATGACGCGCAAGCGCACCCGCGAATCCTTGGCGCACATGCTGTGCGAACCTTGTCCTGTGTGTGAAGGTAAAGGCAGCGTCAAAACTGCACGCACGGTGACCTACGACATTTTGCGAGAAATTTTGCGTGAGGCACGCCAGTTCAACCCTCGAGAATTTCGCATCATTGCCGCACCCAGCGTCATCGATGTGCTGCTGGACGAGGAAAGTCAGCACCTGGCCGGTTTGAGCGATTTCATCGGTAAACCTATTTCCTTGCGCAGCGAAATGGCCATGGCGCAAGAGCAATACGACATCGTGCTGTTATGAGTTCAAGCGTTAGGCTACTAATTTGTAATGTTTTCGGCTGAAATCCCACCCGAACATTTTTTCCAGTTTCATTAGCAATCGATGCCTCCGCTCCCTTGAGGTCAATTGGTAATTAGAAGCGATGTGGAACTCCTTTTCAGCGCTGGTTTCTAACCAGTTTTGAATCAACTTTGGGTGTTGCCCGTTGAAAGGTTGCAAGACACGCGCATCGAAATTGCTATATCTCACAGGCGTCGAGGTTTTTGACCAAAATTTACTGACTTGATCTAATTTCTTTTGCATTGATTCATTGCTGCGAACCCATCCGTAATGGTAGATATAAGCGTTGGCTAAAGCAGCCTGAGGGTTACGGCCTTTTTTGTGTTCCTTAGTCACTAGCCAATACTGACCGTCAGGGGCATAGCTTCGAATGGTGTTACGGATCATCCGGCATTCACGCCGATACCATGCCGGACTATTGGCTACCCATTGTGGTGAGCCATAAAAATGCAGATAGTCAAATACCAATGCTTCTACCTGCGGGTTCTGGTGATGCTTTTCAACACTGGCGCGAATTTTAGGAAGATCGTTTTCATGAATGATCTCATCGCCTTCCAAATAAAACGCCCAATCACCTGTGCATGCGTATTGCGCAATCATTTTTTGCTGTGCATAAACAAATCCGCGATCAGCCATTCGTTCATTCCAAATGGTTTCAATCACCCGAATCTTGGGATCTTTTATTGCATGAATGCGAGCCAAGGTGTCATCAGCGCTACGTCCCACTGCGATGACAAACTCATCGACCAAAGGCAACAAGGATCGGATCGATTCTTCAAAGGGAAAACCCAACTCAACTCCGTTGCGAATAAAGGTGAAGCCGCTGATGGAAACAAGACTCATAGCTTGGTACTTTCTAAAAAGGTTGCCTCTGTAGATTTGCTGGATGTCTGGTAAAGCGCTGTGTACATACCGTTCATGTCTAATAACGTTTGATGTGACCCCATCTCAACCACGCGACCGTGTTGCATCACCACAATCATGTCTGCATGCTCAATGGTTGAGAGCCTGTGTGCAATGACCAATGAGGTACGCCCCTCCATCAGCACTTTGAGCGCACTCTTCACGGCTTGTTCGGATGCCGTGTCCAAAGCCGATGTGGCTTCATCCAAAATCAGAATTGGTGCATTTTTATAAATGGCACGGGCAATGGCCAAGCGTTGACGTTGCCCGCCCGAAAACTGCGTCGCGTTGTGACCCACCCAGGTATTTTCTTGCTGAGGTAGGCTGCGCACAAAAGCGTCTAAGTTTGAGGCCTCCAAAGCCTGCCAGATACGCCCATGATCAATCTTGGCACCCAATGCAATGTTGTGGGCCACGGTGTCATTGAACATCACCACGTCTTGACTGACATAGGCCATGTGCTGACGCAGAGCTGCCAAAGACCATTCCTTGAGCTCCACGCCATCCAGCGTGACACGTCCCGAGCTGGGTTCTAAAAATCGCGGCAACAAATTGGCCAGCGTGGTTTTACCCGAGCCCGATGCACCCACCAAGGCCACGGTTTGCCCGGGCTGAATATGCAGGGTAACGCCGTCCAAGGCGGGCTGCGTCGCCAAAGGGTATTGCAAACGCACGTCGTCGAAACATATCTCGCCTCGAATTTGTGTGCTGGTGTGACGGCCTTGTGATTCGTCAGGGGTGTTGTCCAACAGTTGAAGTCCTCGTTCTAGTGCGGTGACGCCGCGCGTCAACATGCCCGTGACTTCGGACAAATGCTTGATGGGCGAAATCAACATCAACATGCCCGTGATAAACGAAGCAAAGCTGCCCACGGTCACGGCGTCGGCGTGACCACTGGCGGTGCTTTGCCACAGCGCCACTGTGATCACAGTCGACAGTGCCAATGCGGCCAGCATTTGAATCAAAGGTGTCATGACTGAATTGGCGACCACCGCCTTCAACGCTAACTGGCGCAGCTTTTCATTGAATGAGGCAAATCGTTGCGCTTGGTCATCTTGGGCGTTGTGCAGGCGCACCATGCGGTAAGCCAGCACGTTTTCTTCCACCACATAGGCCAGCTCTTCGGTGGCATCCTGGCTGGCGCGGGTCACGCGGTCGAGGCGAGCAGACAGGTGTTTGACCACCCAGGCCACGGGTGGCACGATGGCAAACACAATCAGTGTGAGTTTCCAATTCAAAAACACCAAATAGCCCATCAGGGCAATCAATGTGACCAAATCTTTGGCAAACGACAGCAGGGTCGATACCAGCAACGACGCACCGTTGTTGACTTCATACACCATGGTGTTTGTCAGGCCGCTCGCATGTTGGGTCTGAAATAGCTGCGGATCGGCGCTCAGCAACTTTTCAAACAAACGCTGGCGAATCCGCTCCATCGAGGCATTGGTCACACGTGCCAAACAATAAGCGGCCACAAAACCGGCCACACCGCGCACAGCGAACAACAGCAGCAACACCACTGGAATTTGCCAAAGCGCGAAAGCTCCTTGCTGAAAACCGTTGTCCAACAACGGTTTCATCAACGCTGGAATCGCAGGCTCGGTAGCCGATCCGATCAAAATACCCACAATCGCCAAGGCCATGGTGCCGGGATGTCCTGAAAACCAAGGCGCCACGCGGCGCAATCTTTGCCACAAAGAAGCCGATGCAACGGATGAGGGGGCAAGAGTCATGGTGGGGGTGTTTGTCAGGACAGCAAATTGAGCATTATCGCCACTCGTATAGCCACTAAAATTCAGCCCCATCCTTAAGAAACGCCTTTTAGGCGAATCCAAAATTCACCATGACTTTTTCTCGACGTAATGTTTGGCAAATGCTGCTTGGCGCGCTGCTCTTTGGAATCGCCGCCTTGCCTGCAATGGCGCAGTTTCGTGTGGAAGTATCCGGCGTTGGCTTGACCCAAGTGCCCATTGCGTTTGGTCCATTTCGTGGCGAGGAGTCCTCACCGCAAAAAATAGCCAGCATCGTGCAGGCCGATTTGGAGCGCAGCGGCCAATTTCGCGGCTTGGCTTCAGGCAAAACCATCGATGAAACTGAACGCCCTGATCTCAGTGCCATGCGTCAACTCGGCGCCGATGCGTTGTTAACCGGCAGCGTTGGAAAAATGGCCGATGGCCGCTTTGATGTGCGCTTGCGACTGTGGGATGTGGTGCGAGGCCAAGACTTGGGTGCCATGAGTTACGTGGTGGTAGCCGGCGACTTACGCCTCGCATCGCACCGTATTTCAGACTTTGTGTATGAAAAACTCACCGGTGATCGCGGCATTTTTTCGACACGTATTGCCTACGTGACCAAGGCCGGTGCGCGCTACAACTTGTGGGTAGCTGACTCGGATGGTGAAAACGCACAGTCGGCACTTGCCAGCCCAGAACCTATCATTTCGCCAAGCTGGTCACCCAGCGGCAGTCAGTTGGCCTATGTCTCATTCGAGTCGCGCAAACCCGTCATTTATGTCCACGACGTGTCTTCCGGCAAGCGTCGTGTGGTGGCCAATTTCCGGGGTTCCAACAGTGCGCCAACCTGGGCGCCAGACGGTCGCTCATTGGCGGCCACACTCAGCCGTGATGGGGGTTCGCAACTGTTCATGATCGATGCGCAGGGTGGCGAACCACGCCGGTTGACCCAATCGTCTGGCATCGACACTGAACCGGTGTTTTCGCCAGATGGCAGCGCCATTTATTTCGTCAGTGACCGTGGCGGTGCGCCGCAAATCTACCGCATGCCAGCTATGGGAGGGCCGGCCAACCGCGTCACATTCAACGGGACTTACAACATTTCACCCGCACTGAGTGCCGATGGTCGATGGCTGGCTTACATTTCGCGCGTGGGTGGGGCTTTTAAGCTGTACGTGATGGACTTGGCCAGTGGCAACGCAACCGCCATCACAGACACCACTGCCGACGAACGACCTAGCTTTGCCCCCAACAGTCGTTTGCTGGTCTATGCCACACAACAAGGCGGTCGCGAAGCCTTGATGACAACCACCTTGGATGGTCGCATCAAGGCACGTCTGTCAGGACAAGGGGGGGACCTGCGTGAACCGCACTGGGGCCCTTACGCCAAGGCGCAACCTTAAAATTTTCATCTTCTTCAAACTTCATCACCATGAAAAAATACCTCTTACTTTTTGCTTTAACAGCTCTGTTGGCTGGCTGCGCTTCGGGCGTCAAGCTCGACGACGTGCCCGTGGATGAACGCTCGGGTTCGGGCTCTGCCGCGTCAGGCAATGCCGGTGTCGCTGGGCTGGATGCCCGCGGACTTGGCGGCGTTGGCAACATCGTCAAAGCGGGTCCTGCTGGCGTGGAAACCGTCATTTACTTCGACTACGACAGCTACAGCGTCAAGCCTGAGTTTCAAAGCATGCTCGACGCACATGCCCGTTTCCTGCGCGCGGACAAAAACCGCAAAGCTGCCATTGAAGGACACACCGACGAACGTGGTGGCCGTGAATACAACCTGGCCCTGGGGCAAAAGCGCGCCGAAGCTGTGCGTCGTGCGCTGACCGTCTTAGGGGTGCCTGACAGTCAAATTGAAGCCGTGAGCTTTGGCAAAGAAAAGCCTGCCGTCCAAGGCATGGACGAGTCGGCATTTGCCAAAAACCGCCGCGCTGAGATCAGCTACCGATGACTACACCACGCGCACTCAAGGCCCACGCCATCGGCTGGGCGATCGCCTGTCTGTTGATGCCCAGCGCCAACGCCGCTTTGTTTGAGGACGACGAGGCGCGCCGAGCCATTTTGGATTTGCGCCAACGTGTGGAACGCCAAAATGAAGAAATGCAGCAAGTGCAGCGCAGCTTGCTGGAACAGCAAAATCAATTCGAGGCCGTGCGCTCGGAGATCGCCCGTTTGCGCGGTGAAAAAGAGCAACTCTCTCAAGAGTTGCGTCAACAACAAGAAGCCTCCAAGATCGTCACACAAGTCTTGGAAGAACGCTTGCGCAAGTTTGAACCCGTCAAAGTGAAATTCGATGGCGTGGAGTTTTTGGCTGAACCTGCTGAAATCAAAGCGTACGAGCAAGCCCTGGCTGTTTTCCGACAAGGTGACTTCGTCAATGCCAGCTTGGTCTTTTCAGACTTTCTCAGACGCTATCCCAGCAGTGGTTATGCAGCTTCTGCTTGGTTTTGGCTGGGCAATGCCCAGTATGCCAATCGCGACTACAAAGAAGCCATACGTAACTTCAGTGCATTGCTGAACAAATCAGCCGAGCATCCCCGTGCGCCTGAGTCCATGCTTTCAATTGCCAATTGCCAGCTGGAACTCAAAGACATCAAGTCTGCTCGCAAAACGCTGGACGATCTGATTAAAAACTACCCACAGTCCGAAGCAGCCGGTGCGGCCCGTGAACGATTGAGCAAACTGAAATGAACGACGTCACCACTCTGACCCAACAGGTCCTGCTGGCCTTTTTCATCATCGCAGTCGCCGTTGGGGTCATCAGCCAGCGGACCCACTTTTGCACCATGGGTGCCATTGCCGATGTGGTCAACATGGGCGACTGGACCCGCGCACGGCAGTGGATGTTGGCGATCGGTGTGGCCATGATTGGTTTTGCCGCATTGGTTCAGTTGGACCTGATTGACGCAAGCAAAACCCTCTACGCCAACAACCGCTTCATGTGGTTGTCCTCTGCGGTAGGTGGATTGATGTTTGGTTACGGCATGGTCATGGCTTCGGGGTGTGGCAACAAAACCTTGGTGCGCATAGGCGCTGGCAACCTCAAATCGCTGGTGGTATTTTTGGTCTTGGGGTTGAGCGCCTTTGCCACCCTCAAAGGCATCACCGCTGTGGTTCGTGTCAACACCGTCGACGCTGTGGCGCTGAGCATGCCCAATGGTGCCGACTTAGGCGCCTTGATTGCAGCTGTAACCGGCCACACCTCCAAACTGACGGCCATCTGGAGTGGCTATGCGTTGGGCACTGTGTTGGTGTTGTGGGTACTGCGCCATGCTGACTTCTGGACCGTTGAGAATTTGTTGGCAAGCGTTGGCATCGGTGCCTTGATCGTTGCCATGTGGTGGGTGAGTGGGCATTTCGGTTTTTTACCTGAACACCCTGAAACGCTGGAACCTGTTTATTTGGGCACCAACTCGGGCCGCATTGAAGCCATGAGCTTTGTTGCTCCCTTGGCACACAGCCTCGACTGGTTGATGTTCTTCAGCGACAAGTCCAAAGTGTTGACAGTGGGTGTGATGTCGGTGGTGGGCGTCGTCGTCGGCTCTGCTGCGTCAGCATTGCAGCAAAAAACATTCCGTTGGGAAGGCTTCGCCAACGTGGAGGACTTGTCACAACACCTTTTGGGTGGTGTCTTGATGGGTGTGGGGGGTGTCACCGCAATGGGATGCACCTTCGGTCAAGGGCTTAGCGGCATATCGACCCTGAGCCTCAACTCTTTCGTGGCTGTAGCCGCCATCGTGACCGGTGCGGTTTTGTCCATTCGTCACCAAGTGGCGCGCTTGGAGCGCAGCCTCGCGTGACTGAGGGCGCTGACCTACAGCGCCGCTTTGGCGGCCTTGAGCGTCTCTATGGCGTTGCAGGGGCCCAACGCATTCGTGATGCGCACGTTGCCATCATCGGCATCGGAGGTGTCGGGTCCTGGGCTGCTGAGGCCTTGGCTCGCAGTGGAGTAGGGCGCTTGACCCTGGTCGATCTGGACCACGTCGCCGAGTCCAACATCAACCGTCAAATTCAGGCGCTTGATACCACGGTGGGACAAGCCAAAGTGTTGGCCATGCGCGACCGAATTGCGCATATCAATCCGAGTTGCCAAGTTCAATGTGTGGAAGAGTTTGTCGATCCTCACAACTGGCCCGCGATCTTGGGTGGACCCATCGACGCGGTGATTGATGCATGCGACCAGGTCAAAGCCAAAACAAGCATGGCAGCCTGGGCACTCAAACACAAAGCCTTGTTCATCAGTGTGGGCGCCGCAGGTGGCAAACGCTTGGCGCACAAAGTCGATATCGACGACTTGTCACTCACCACCCATGACCCCTTATTGGCACAACTGAGATATCGTTTGCGTCGTGAGCATGGCGCCGCGCGAGACGGAAAAAAGATAGGCGTGCCGTGCGTCTTTAGCCGCGAATCTGTTGCACCTCCAGATGCCAGTTGCGCACTAGAGGGGGATGGCAGCTTGAACTGTCACGGTTACGGATCTGTGGTCAGTGTGACGGCGACATTTGGTCAATGTGCTGCGGGTTGGGTGATTGATCAAATTTCTTTGGGCGCTCTGGAAAAGTCAAAAAAATAGCGCTATAATTTGAGTCTTCGCGATGCAGTGAACATCACTTGCAAAGCGTGATGGGACCATAGCTCAGTTGGTAGAGCAGCGGACTTTTAATCCGTTTGTCGTGGGTTCGACCCCCGCTGGTCCCACCAAGTTTTAAAGCACTTTGTACGCAAGTACAAAGTGCTTTTTTACTTTAGGCATGCCGCTTGAAATTCAAAGAACCTCTCAATAACGCGCAGGTCAAGCTACCCATGCATGCCAATCATTTCTTCAGTCATTAGAGACGCGTTGAAAGTAGCCATGCCTTCGTCGGTACTTGTCATCATTGACAGAATAAAAAATTAGAGCCTGAGGCACAATAGCTTCAAGCCCATCTTCTGAATCACATCTGTTCAAAGCCACCTTGTTTTCACGCGCAACGTGGCTTTGTGCTTTTGAATTCATACCTCATCCAGGACGCTGCACCATGCTTACAACAAGCCCCGTATCCCTTGTCTCTCATACCTTGGCTCGCAGCTCTCAGTTTGTTGCCTTAGCTGCTGTCATGGCCTTGGTCGCCTGTGGTGCAAAAGAAGGTGCGCCTGCTGGCGCCAACGCAGGGCCACCGCCTGCTGCGGTCGGCGTGGTCACCGTGAATCAACAAGTGGTGGCGCTGCAAACCGAATTGCCAGGGCGTGTCAGCCCCATCCGCGTGGCGCAGGTGCGTGCACGCGTCAATGGCGTGGTGTTGCAACGTTTATTCAAAGAAGGCAGTCAAGTCAAGGCAGGCCAAGTGCTGTTTCAAATCGATCCAGCGCCTTATCGAGCCGCACACGACAGCGCGCAAGCCAGCCTGGTCAAGGCACAAGCCAATTTATTGCAATCCAACGCACAGGTGGTGCGCTACAAACCATTGGTCGAAGCCAATGCGGTGAGTCAACAAGAGTTCACCTCTGTGGTGACGGCACAAAAGCAGGCAGAGGCAGATGTGGCAGCCGCCACAGCAGCACTCCAAAGTGCGCGCATCAACCTCGATTACGCCAGCGTGACCGCCCCCATCTCGGGTCGCATTGGTCAAGCCTTGGTCACTGAGGGCGCATTGGTGAGTCAAACCGAAGCCACCCAACTGGCCTTGATTCAACAAACCGACACGGTCTATGTGAACTTCACCCAATCGACCACCGACGTGTTGAACTTGCGCAAAGCAATTGCAGCCAAGCAGGTGCGCAGCGCCGCCGATGGCTCCGTGGCTGTGCGTGTGGTGTTGGAAGATGGCAGCGAATTACCGCGCAAAGGCAAGCTGTTGTTCACTGACTTGACCGTGGACCCGACCTCTGGCCAAGTCACTTTGCGGGCTGAAGTGCCCAATGGCGATGGGCTGTTACTGCCTGGCCAATATGTGCGGGTGCGTTTGTCACAAGCCGAGTTGCCATCAGGCATTTTGTTGCCTCAACAAGCCGTGACGCGCACGGGGCAAGGCGACACCGTGTTGGTGGTGGGGCCAGATAGCAAGCCTGTGCCGCGCTCGGTCAAAGTGGGTGCTGCACAAAACAACCAATGGCTGATCCTGGAGGGATTGCAAGCAGGTGAACAAGTCATCGTTGACGGCTTTCAGAAAATGATGGTACCCGGTGCACCTGTCAAACCTGTGCCTTGGGATGCAAAGGTTATGTCGCCTGCGACAGCGCCAGTCTCGGCCACCGCATCGGCCGCAGCTTCTGCGGCTAGCAAGTAAAGGGCCGCAGCCATGGCGCAGTTCTTCATCAACCGTCCCATCTTTGCATGGGTAATTTCGCTCTTCATCCTCGGCCTCGGTGGCTTGGCCATCACCCAGTTGCCTGTTTCACAGTACCCACCTGTGGCACCTCCATCGATCTTGATCACCGCAGGCTACCCAGGCGCATCGGCACAAACACTGGAAGACAGCGTGTTCAGCGTGATCGAGCGCGAGATGAACGGCTCACCCGGCATGATTTACATGGAATCGGTCGCACAAGCCAACGGCACCGGCACCATCACCATCAGCTTTGAGCCTGGCACCAACCCAGACTTGGCACAGGTTGATGTGCAAAACCGCCTGTCGCGTGCCGCACCCCGCTTGCCTGCGGCGGTCACACAGCAAGGCGTTCGGGTTGAAAAATCACGCACCAACTTTTTGGTCTTCATCATGCTGTCGTCGGACTCACCCGACTTCGACATCGTGGCGTTGGGCGACTTTGGCTCACGCAATGTCTTGCCCGAAATTCAGCGCTTACCTGGTGTGGGCCAGGCACAGCTGTTTGGCACCGAACGCGCCATGCGCATCTGGATCGACCCAGCCAAGCTGACCGGCTTTAACCTGTCGGCTGCCGATGTCAACAACGCCATCCGTGCACAAAACGCGCAAGTGTCGTCGGGGACCATGGGCGACTTGCCCAACCTCAACACCCAATCCATGTCGGCCACCGTGATCGTGGACGGGCAGCTCAACAGCGTCGAGCAGTTCGCCAACATCATCTTGCGCGCCAACACCGACGGTTCTGCCGTGCGCTTGAAAGATGTGGCCCGCATTGAGCTGGGAGCCCAAACCTATGCCACCTCCGCGCGCTTGAACGGCAAGCCTGCTGCAGGCATTGGCGTGCAACTTTCACCCACCGGCAACGCCATGGCTGCCGCACAAGCGGTGCGCGAGCGCATGGCCGAGCTGGAAGCCTATTTCCCCAAAGGCGTGCACTGGACCATTCCTTATGACAGCTCACGCTTTGTGAAGATCTCCATTGCACAAGTGGCAGAAACCTTGGTCGAGGCCATCGTGCTGGTGTTCTTGGTGATGTACCTGTTCTTGCAGAACTTTCGCTACACCATCATCCCCACCATCGTGGTGCCCGTGGCCTTGATGGGCAGCTTTGCCACCTTGATGGCCTTGGGCTTCTCAATCAACGTGCTGACCATGTTCGGCATGGTGCTGGTCATCGGCATCGTGGTGGACGACGCCATCGTGGTGGTCGAAAACGTTGAACGCATCATGAGCGAGGAGGGGCTGTCACCGCTGGTGGCGACCCGCAAAGCCATGGGGCAAATCTCGGGCGCCATCATCGGCGTGACCGTGGTGTTGATTGCGGTGTTTGTGCCCTTGGCTTTTTTCAAAGGTTCGGTCGGCAATATTTACCGCCAGTTTTCGGCTGTGATGGTCAGCGCCATCGCTTTCTCGGCGTTCATGGCTTTGTCACTCACGCCAGCCTTGTGTGCCACCTTGCTCAAGCCGGTCCAAGCAGGGCACCACCACGCCAAGACAGGCTTCTTTCGCTGGTTCAACCGAGGCTTCACGCGCACTGCCAAAAATTACGAAAGCTGGGTCGGGCGCATGCTGCAACGTGCTGCGCGTTATTTGTGGATTTATCTGGCCATCATCGTCGCTGTGGGCGTGATGTACCTGCGTTTGCCCACCTCGTTCTTGCCCGGTGAAGACCAGGGCAACATCTTGGTCAACGTGCAGTTGCCACCCGGTGCCACCCAACAACGCACCCAGGCGGTGATGGAGCAGGTTGAAGGCTTTGTCTTGAAGCAACCCGAAGTGCAAAGCATGGTCGGCATTTTGGGGTTCAGCTTTTCTGGCCAAGGCCAAAACGCAGGTCTGGCCTTTGTCACACTCAAAGACTGGGCCGAACGCTCAGGCCCTATGCAGTCGGCACAAGCACTCGCAGGGCGTGCGTTTGGTGCGCTCATGGGCGTGCGTGATGCCTTCATCTTCCCCTTGAGTCCGCCGCCCATTCCCGAGTTGGGCACGGCCTCGGGTTTTACCTTCCGCTTGCAAGATCGCGCTGGCAAAGGCCACGAGGCTTTGGTGGCGGCGCGCAACCAACTGCTGGGCTTGGCCGCCAAGAGCCCAGTGTTGACACAAATCCGCCCCGATGGTTTGGAAGATGCCCCTCAGCTGCAAATCGACATTGACCGTGACAAAGCCAACGCCTTGGGCGTGAGTTTTGACGCCATCAACACCACCATCTCCACGGCCTTGGGTTCGGCCTACATCAACGACTTTCCCAATCAGGGCCGCTTGCAGCGTGTGGTGGTTCAGGCCGATACCTCGGCGCGCATGCAGCCGCATGAGTTGCTGCGTCTGAGTGCCCCTAATGCGCAAGGCAAACCGGTACCCCTGTCGGCCTTTGCCAGCACGCGCTGGGTGAAAGGGGCCATGCAAACCGTGCGCTACAACGGCTACCCCGCCATGCGCATTGGCGGTGCCGCAGCGCCAGGTTACAGCTCGGGCGCTGCCATGGAAGAAATGGAACGCCTCATGACCGAACTGCCCGAAGGCTTTGCTTTTGAATGGACCGGGCAATCACGCGAAGAAAAATTGGCTGGCTCGCAAGCCGTCATCTTGTATGGGTTTGCTGTGCTGGCTGTGTTTTTGTGTCTGGCCGCTTTGTATGAAAGTTGGTCCATCCCGCTGTCTGTGATTTTGGTGGTGCCGTTGGGCGTACTCGGCGTGGTGCTGGCCACGTGGATGCGCGGCTATGCCAACGATGTGTACTTCCAAGTGGGCTTGATCACCATCATCGGTTTGTCGGCTAAGAACGCGATTTTGATCATCGAATTCGCCAAAGACTTGCATGCTCAAGGCCACAGCTTGGTGGAGTCAGCATTGGCGGCCGCGCACATGCGTTTTCGCCCCATCTTGATGACCTCCATGGCCTTCATGCTGGGCGTGCTGCCCTTGGCCATTGCCAATGGCGCAGGCTCTGCCAGCCAACGTGCCATTGGTACCGGCGTGATCGGTGGCAGTTTGCTCGGCACAGTATTGGCTGTGTTTTTCGTGCCGGTCTTTTTTGTGGTGGTGCGCAGCGTCTTCAAAGGCAGCGAACGCCAGCATCGGTTCGATGTGGAACATGGTCACCAACTGGGAGTCGACACGCATGAGTAAGGCCAAACCGTTGAGCGGGCACAAACCCGTGCGTTGGATCGCGACACTGGCGGTGATGGGCTTGGCGGGCTGCAGCCTGATTCCCACTTACGAGCGCCCTGTGGCTCCGGTACCCGCCCATTTTTCGTCTGCCAACGACACCGCCCAAGCGGGGTCACAACAGCCTGCCGCCGCTGACATCGCCTGGCAAGACTTTTTCAAAGACACACGCCTGCAACGCTTGATTGAACTGGCGTTACAAAACAACCGCGACCTGCGTGTGGCAGTGCTCAACATCGAGCAAACGCGTGCCTTGCTCCAAGTCAAACGTGCCGATGAGCTGCCTACCGTCAATGCTGGTGTCACCGGTTCACGCGTCCCAAATTCATCGGCCAGCATCACCAGCACGTTCACGGCTGGCTTGAGTGTGACCTCTTACGAGGTGGACTTGTTTGGTCGCGTGCGCGCCTTGAGTCAGGCTGCACAAGCACAGTTGTTGGCCAGCGAAGAAGCGCGCAAAACCGTGCACATCGCCCTGGTCGCCTCAGTGGCCAATGCCTACTTGAATGTGCGTGCCGATGAGGCCTTGCTGCAGATTGCCCGTGACACCGTGGCGTCACGCGAAGCGTCGCTGCGACTCACGCAGCTCAAGTTCAACAACGAAGCTGCGTCGCAGCTTGAGCTGAGCTTGGCCCAATCCTTGTTGGAAGGTGCCAAAGCCAGCTTGGCGCAATTCACCCGTCAGCGCGCGCAAGACGACAACGCACTGGTCTTGTTGCTCGGCCAAAGCCTGCCCGCCGATTTGCCTGAGGGCTTGCCACTGACACAACAAGCTTTGCTGCCCGACTTGCCCGCAGGCACACCCGCAGAGTTGCTGTTGCGCCGCCCCGATGTGCGTCAAGCCGAACAACTGCTTCTGGCCAACAACGCCAACATAGGTGCTGCACGCGCCGCGTTTTTTCCGCGCATCAGCTTGACGGGCAGCGCTGGTTTGGTCAGCGGCGAAATGAACAGCTTGTTCAACAATGGCAGCGCTGCGTGGTCGTTCACGCCACAGGTATTGGTGCCCATCTTTGATGCCGGTCGTAACCAAGCAAACCTGGACACTGCCAAATTGGGCCGAGACATCGCCGTGGCGCAGTATGAAAAAGCCATTCAGGTGGGGTTCCGCGAGGTCTCAGACGCCTTGGTTGCACGTGACACCTACAACGAACAAGTGCGTGCCCAAAGCGCACAACTTGCAGCTGAAGAAACACGCTTGCAACTCACCGACCTGCGCTACACCCATGGTGCCTCCAACGCCCTGGAGTTGCTAGATGCCAAACGTTCGCTGTTTGCCACGCAACAAGCCACTGTGCTGGCGCAAGTCCAACAGGTACAAAGTTTGGTGAACCTTTACAAGGTTCTGGGAGGTGGTTGGACGGCAAAATAGGCCCATGACCGAAGTCTTGTTTGTCGCTTATTTCGTCGTCTTGCTGGCGACGCTGGTATTTAAAACCCCGATCGTCAAAGGCCCGTGGCTGTTTTTGCTACGGGCGTTCTTTCCGAACTGGAAGTTCTTTCACGCTGTCGGGCATGTGCCCCAGCTGTTTGCGCGCGCGGCGGTGCGCACCCAGACAGGCGATACCGTGTGGTCAGAGTGGGGGTTGATTTATCCGCGCCGTACCCGGCGCTGGCACCACCTGCTGCACAACCCCGACACCAACCTGGGGCTCGCACAACAAAATCTGGTCGATCACTTTTGGGCCGATTTGTATGACTTGCCTGAAGGGGCTGACCCACGAGGCTTGGTGACTTACGCCATGGTGTCGCGCCTGGCGCAGCAGGTCCTGCGTGCGCAGCACCCCGACATGCGCCAATACCAGTTCGAGTTGCGCATGGTGTTGTCTGACCGCACCCACGTGGTCGACACCCAAGTGATGATGACCGCACCGGTGGCCACATGCTGATCGACACGCCCATGGCGCTGGCCATTCGGGCCCTGGAAATCTTGTTTGCCTGGAGCCTGGCCATTCAGACACTGGAGTTTTTGCGCATGGGTACAGCCACTGCCAGCGACGGCCTGTGGTCATGGACGCTGCAACGTGCCGACATTCCACAGGGGTGGATGCGGCGGGTACTTGACGGTGTGTTTGCACCTGCGGTGCATCGCGTGCATCTGTGTTTGCGCTTGGCTGCTGCGCTGTGGCTGGCGCTGTCTGGCAGCTCGCTGGGCTTGGTGGCGGGCCTGTTTGCCAGCAACATCTTGGTGTTGATCCGCTGGCGAGGGGCCTTCAACGGCGGCAGCGACTTTTTGACGGTGGTGGTGTTGACGGGTTTGCTGATCGCGCAGGTGGTCGGTGCTTGGGGCGATGTGGTGTTGGGATGGCAAGCCGGGCTGTGGTACATCACCATCCAAGCCATCACGTCGTACTTCATGTCGGGATGGGTCAAGATGCTGCGGCGCGAATGGCGCAGTGGGGCAGCCATGACCATTTTTTTGAACGCCGCCATTTACGGACCTTTGTCACCTCGCCATCCGCTGCGCAACCGTGGCATGGCCCTGTTGGGGTCGTGGGCCTTCATCGTCTGGGAGTGTTGCGCGCCCTTGGCCTTGCTCAACCTCAAGCTCGCCACGCTGTTTTGTGGCGTGGCTGCGGTGTTTCACTTCTTGGTGTTTTGGTTCTTTGGCTTGAACCGCTTTTTCTGGGCCTGGTTGGCGTCATTTCCCGCCATCCTCTGGTGTGCCACCCAGTTTCAGTGAACCGCGCTCTCGAGTTGCTCCATCGCCTCGGTCAGCTCTAGCCAACGCAATTCCAGTGCGGCCAATTCGTCTTCGACGGTCTTGAGGCGTTTGCCTGCTTCGGCAATCTCAGCGGGTGCCAGCGTACTGGCCAGCTTGTCGTGCAGGCTTTGCTTTTCAGCTTCCAGAGTGGCCATGGTTTTTTCAATGCCGTCCTGCTCTTTTTTCAGCGGACGTTTTTTCTCATTGATCTCTTTGCGCTGTTGGGCATCGTCTTTGCGTTGGTCGCGCGAAACGATCGGTGCTTTGGCCTGCGGCGGGGCCACTGCTGCCACCACAGGGGCAGACACGGCCACAGAGACAGGCGCTTTTGCTGCCAAGTTGGCAGCGGCCGTTGCCTCGGCGCGCAAGCGCTTGGCTTCGTCCAACAAATAGCGCTGGTAGTCGTCCAAGTCGCCATCAAAGGGGGCTACGCCACCGCGTGACACCATCCAGAACTCGTCGCACACAGCACGCAGCAAAGCGCGGTCGTGGCTGACCAACATCACCGTGCCTTCAAACTCGTTGAGCGCCATGCTCAAGGCTTCGCGGGTGGCCAAGTCCAAGTGGTTGGTTGGCTCGTCCATCAACAGCAGGTTGGGGCGTTGCCACACCAGCATGCACAACACCAAGCGGGCTTTCTCGCCACCGCTCATGCTGCCCACGGCTTGTTTGACCATGTCGCCGCTGAAATTGAATTGACCTAAAAAGCTGCGCAGGTCTTGCTCGCGGGTGGCTTGGCCCGCAATCTTGCCTTCGCTGGTGAGCTTCTTGACCAAGTCGATCATGTGTTGCAGCGGCGTGTCCGCCGGGCGCAGCACATCGAGTTCCTGTTGCGCGAAGTACCCAATGTTGAGGCCCTTGCCCTCGGTGACTTCACCGCCTAGGGCCGCCAAGTCACGCGCAATGGTTTTCACCAAGGTCGATTTGCCCTGACCGTTGGCGCCCAAGATGCCAATGCGTTGACCTGCCAGCACCGAGCGGCTGACGTTTTGCACAATCACCGTCGGCGGTGTGCCCGCTGGCGCATCGTCGGGCGCTGGGTAGCCAAAGCTCACGCCCTGCATGGACAGCATGGGGTTGGGCAGGTTGGCTGGCTCTTTGAATTCGAAGTTGAAGTCGGCATCGGCCAACAGCGGCGCAATTTTCTCCATGCGGTCAAGTGCTTTGACCCGGCTTTGCGCCTGCTTGGCTTTGCTGGCCTTGGCTTTGAAGCGCGCGATGAACTTTTGCAAATGGGCAATCTTGTCTTGCTGTTTGGCAAATGCGTTTTGTTGCAGCTCCATTTGCTCGGCGCGCATGTCTTCGAACTTGCTGTAGTTGCCACCGTAGCGCACCAGCTTGGCCGCGTCGATGTGCAAGGTCACATTGGTCACCGCATCCAAGAACTCACGGTCGTGGCTGATCACCACCATCGTGCCTTCGTAGCGCTTGAGCCAAGCCTCCAGCCACACCAAAGCATCCAAGTCCAAGTGGTTGGTGGGTTCGTCCAGCAACAGCAAATCGCTGGGGCACATCAACGCGCGCGCCAGTTGCAAGCGCATGCGCCAACCACCCGAAAAGCTGTTGACGGGGTTGTTCAACTCAGTGGTTTTGAAACCCAACCCCAAGATCAAGGCTTGCGCGCGCGAGGCGGCGTCGTGTTCGCCCGCGTCGTACAGCGCCATGTAGGCGTGCCCCATGCGGTCACCGTCGCCGGAGGCTTCGGCAGCGGCCACTTCGATGCGCGCGTCGGTGAGCACGGTGTCGCCTTCAATCACAAACTCGGTGGCGCTTTGGTCGGTCTCAGGCATGTCTTGGGCCACTTGGCCCATACGCCATTGGGCGGGGATGTAGTATTCGCCCGCATCCTCGTGCAAGCCGCCATTGAGCAAAGCAAACAGCGACGACTTGCCCGCACCGTTGCGGCCGACCAAGCCTACTTTTTCTCCGGGATTGAGGGTGACCGAGGCACTGTCGAGCAACACCTTGGCGCTGCGGCGCAAGGTGACATTTTTCAAAGTAATCATTGGGGAAGGGCGCCTTGCGTTAACGCGGTGTGTGTGAGGAGTAAGACCTGGTCGTCACCAGCACTGGTCGATAGCCACACGACATCTAAATGGGGAAAGGCTGCTTCAAAGTAATCGCGTTCGTGGCCAATTTCAAGCACCAAGACCGCGTGTTCACTCATGTGTGCGGGCGCGTCGCGCAGCAATTGTCGGATGAAATCCATGCCGTCGTCGCCACCGGCCAGCGCGAGGGCGGGCTCAGCCTTGAACTCAGCGGGCAGGGTGGCCATGCTTTGGCTGTTCACATAGGGTGGGTTGCACAAAATCAAATCAAACAGTCCCTCGGCCTGACGCAGTCCATCGGACTGGGCCAGTGTCATGCGCGCTTGCAAGCCATGGCGTTCGATGTTGATGCGTGCCACCTCCAGCGCGTCTTGTGACAAGTCCAAACCCATCACGGTGATGTCCGGAAACGCCAAGGCGGCCAAAATGCCCAGGCTGCCATTGCCCGTGCACAGGTCAAGCACGCGGGTTGTGTGCGGATCAAGCCAGGGGTCGATGCTGCCCTCAGCCAGGACCTCGGCAATGAGTGAGCGCGGCACGATGGCGCGCTCGTCAATGTAGAACGACACGCCCTGCAACCATGCTTCTTGTGTGAGGTAAGCCGCAGGTTGGCGCGAATCAATGCGTTGTTGAATCAAGGCTTGCACATCGGCGACTTGCTGAGGCGACAGCGCCACGTCGTAAGCTGGGTCCGCCCAATCGATGTCCAGTGGCAACCCGAGTCGCCACAACACCAGCCATGCGGCCTCATCGTCGGCGTTGGTGGTGCCCTGACCGAACGCGACATGGGCGTCAGCAAGCCGCTGCGCGATAGCTTGTATGAGTTCAGACAGTGTGATGAGGGTCATGGTCACGAGGGTTCAAGGGCAAATCAATTTGATCTTGGGAAAGTAAGTTTTGTAGCGCCCCGCGTCGCGCGTGAGCAGCTTGAAACCTTCTGCTTGTGCATGGGCACCGATGAAAAAATCAGGCAGCACCCCGGTTTTGTTGCCGCCTCGCTGGCGATAGGTACGAAATGCAGAGGCAGCCAGTTGTGCAGCGGGCCGCGTCAAGTCTTGTAGGTCAATCTCCAGCTTGTTCAAAAAAGCGTCAATGTGAGGACCTGCGGTGTTGTGTGTGTGCAGCTCGGCATAGACCACGAAGTTGGTGACCAGTTGATTTTTTTGTTTGGCTTTGCTGAGCTCCCGCAAGGACCAATTGAGCCAGATGGGATCGTGATGGATCACATCTACAAAGACGTTGGTGTCCACCAAGATCATGGTTTGTTCCAGTCTTCACCACGCGTCATTCGCATCAACTCGTCAGTGCTCATGCCGTCTTTGGCAATGCCAATGAATGCACGAATCGGGTCATCCGGTGACAAAAATGACAAGTCATCAGCAGCGGGGGGAACTTGGGTTTTGGCCGTGTTGAGCCATTTCTCAACAGCTTCTTGCACCACCTGCGATTTGGTCATGTGCATGTGTTTGCAATAAGCGTTGAGGTTTTTTTCAATGTTGGGGGAAAGGCGAACCGAGAGCATGGCGACTCCTTGTCATACAAAACATCTTGATTGTATGACAAGGTTGAATTTCCCAGCGTCAAGGTTTATAGCTGGTGCAGCTGCTCCAGCACGCGGCGGTAAATGTTTTTCAGGGGCTCGATGTCGGCCACGGCCACGCATTCGTCGATTTTGTGGATGGTGGCGTTGCAAGGGCCCAACTCAATCACCTGCGGGCACACCTGAGCGATGAAGCGACCGTCGCTGGTGCCGCCGGTGGTGGAGAGTTCGGTCTCAATGCCGGTTTCATCTCGGATGGCGGTTTGCACCGCGCCCACCAAGTCGCCACGCGGGGTGAGAAAGGGCAGGCCACTGATGGTCCAGCTCAGGTCGTACTGCAAGCCATGCTGATCCAGCACGGCTTTGAAGCGTTGCTGCAAGTGCTCGGGGGTGGACTCGGTGCAAAAGCGAAAGTTGAAGTCAACCACGCAAGTGCCTGGAATCACGTTGCTCGCGCCCGTGCCTGCGTGGATGTTGCTGACCTGCCAACTGGTGGGCGGGAAAAATTCGTTGCCCCGGTCCCATTCGATCGCCACCAACTCAGCCAAAGCCGGTGCCAACACATGGATCGGATTTTTGGCCAGTTGCGGGTAGGCGATGTGACCTTGCACACCTTGCACCGTGAGCTTGCCGCTCATGCTGCCACGGCGCCCGTTTTTGATCATGTCGCCCGTGCGTTGCACCGAGGTGGGTTCGCCCACAATGCACCAGTCCAAGCGTTCACCCCGGGCTTTCAACGCCTCGCAGACCTTGACCGTGCCGTCCAACGCAGGGCCTTCTTCATCGCTGGTGAGCAAGAAGGCGATGTTGATCAAAGGCGCTGGCTGCGCGGCCACAAACTCTTCAGACGCCACCACCATGGCGGCCAGCGACGCTTTCATGTCGCTGCTGCCACGGCCATACAACATGCCATTGCGGTGGGTGGGCGTGAACGGGTCGTGGGTCCACTTTTCAATTGGCCCGGTGGGCACCACATCGGTGTGACCGGCAAACACCAGGGTTTTGGCGTTCGGCTGTGTGCTGCGTCGAATCGCCCACAGGTTGCTCACCCGAAAGCTCTCGGGCCCGCTGTCGATGCGCTCAAGGGCAAAGCCCAACGGACTCAGCCGTGCTGCGATCAGCTCCAAACACCCGGCATCCTCGGGGGTGACCGAGGGACGGGAGATCAGGTGTTCGGTGAGTTGCAGCGTGCGGGACATGGGAGCGCTTTGTCAGAACAGTCGATCAGTCGCGCAACAAGTCGTTGATGCTGGTCTTGGAACGGGTTTGTGCATCCACGCGCTTGACCACGATGGCGGCATACATGCTGTAAGGCGCACCGTTGGCCGCTGTTTTAGGCAGGTTGCCGCTGACCACCACGGAACCGCTGGCGACACGCCCATAGCTGATCTCGCCGGTGGCGCGGTCAAAGATAGGCGTGCTTTGGCCGATGAACACGCCCATGCCCAGCACAGAGTTTTCTTCGATGATGACGCCTTCCACCACTTCAGAGCGCGCGCCGATGAAGCAGTTGTCTTCGATGATGGTGGGGTTGGCTTGCAGGGGTTCGAGCACGCCGCCAATGCCCACGCCGCCCGACAGGTGCACGTTCTTGCCAATTTGTGCGCAAGAACCCACGGTGGCCCAGGTGTCAACCATGGTGCCGGAGTCCACATAAGCGCCGATGTTCACGTAAGAGGGCATCAAAATCGCGCCTGAGGCAATGAAGCTGCCACGACGCGCCACAGCAGGTGGCACCACGCGCACGCCAGCGGCTTTCATGTCGTCGTCGCTGAGGTGAGAAAACTTGGTTTTCACTTTGTCGTAAAAGCCCAGCTCGCCCGCCTTGATGATTTCGTTGTCGTTCAAACGAAAGCTCAACAACACAGCCTTCTTGAGCCATTGGTGTGTGGTCCATTGGCCCACGCCATCACGGGTGGCCACGCGCAGGCGACCGGCATTGAGTTCGGCAATCACATGCTCCACGGCGTCGCGCACTTCGGCGGTGGCGTTGGCACCGTTGATGTTGGCACGGTTGTCCCAGGCGTTGTCGATGATGTGTTGGAGTTGGTGTTGAGCCATGGTTGTCTTCTCTTGGATGGATTAAGGATTGGAATTTCGGATGAACGCCACAATGCGTTGCGCAGCTTCCAGGCATTCGGCGGTTTCGGCCACCAGGGCCATGCGAATTCGGCCTGCACCAGGGTTGAAGCCCTTGGCATCGCCAATGAAGTGACCTTCGCGCGCCAAGTAGCTGCCCGGCAAAACGGTCACATTGTATTGAGCCAGCAAATCCCGTGCGAACGCCACGTCATCGCCACCCGGCACTGCGGCCCACAGATAAAAGCCTGCATCGGGCAAACGCACGTCCATCACCTGCGCCAACAAGGGCGTGACGGCGGCAAATTTGTCACGGTACATGGCCCGGTTGGCCACCACATGGGCCTCGTCGTTCCAGGCGGCCACGCTGGCGGCTTGCACCATGCCGCTCATGGCGCTGCCGTGGTAGGTCCGGTAGAGCAAGAACTGTTTCAGGATGTTGGCGTCACCCGCCACAAAACCGCTGCGCATGCCCGGCACATTGCTGCGCTTGGACAAGCTGGTGAAAGCCACCAGGTTCTTGAAGTCAGAGCGCCCCAACTTGACGGCTGCTTCCAAACCGCCCAAAGGTGGCTCGTCGCGGAAATAAATTTCGCTGTAGCACTCGTCACTGGCAATGACAAAACCGTAGCGGTCGCTCAGCGCAAAGAGTTTTTCCCAGTCGGCCATGGGCACGACTGAGCCAGTGGGGTTGCCCGGTGAGCAGACAAACAGCAACTGGGTATTGGCCCAGACCGCTTCTGGCACGCTGTCCCAGTTGACGTTGAAGTTCAGGGCCGGGTCGCTCGGTGCGTAATAAGGTGTCGCTCCGGCTAACAAGGCAGCACCTTCGTAGATTTGATAGAACGGGTTCGGGCACACCACGGTGGCCTGCGCACGGGTCGGGTCAATCACGGTCTGAGCAAAGGCAAACAGGGCTTCACGCGAGCCATTCACCGGCAACACTTGGGTGGCGGCGTTCAAGACCACACCGTAGCGGCGTTGCATCCAGCCGGCACAGGCATCACGCAAGGCCGGCAGGCCAGCCGTGGCGGGGTAAGCGGCCAAGGCTTGGGTGGCATGGGCCAGCGCATCCAGCACCAACGCAGGCGTGGCATGGCGCGGCTCACCGATTCCCAAGCTGATGGGAGGGTAAGCCGGGTTCGGTGTGACAGGGGCAAACAGCTGTTTCAGCCGCTCAAAAGGATAGGGCTGGAGACGAGAAAGCAGGGGATTCATGGCTGCTATTATCTCTGGGCCAGCCTATGAATACCCACACCACACCTCCTTCTTCCTTCCTTGACTTGAGCGGGGCCAAAGAGTTCGCGATGGACGATGTCCAAATGCGCGAACTGATGGCCACTTTCCTAGAAAGTTTGACCCAAGAAATCGCCACGATTCAAACCGGCTTGGGACAGAACGAAGCGGTGAAGGTGGAGCATTCTCTGCACGCGCTCAAAGGTTTCATGCCTTTGTTCGCACATCCCATGTTGGCTCAGGCAGTCACCGAGCTGTACCAAAACAGCCGCCACCAGCCTTTGGACACCACGCGTGGCATTTTTGAGTCGATCTTGCCCCATCTAGAGGCCTTGCTGGCCGAGGTCCGCGCCTGGTCCAGCCGTTTATGATCCCCCCTCTGTTTCAAGAGGCTTTTCGGTGCGTCTGAATTCCATCAAGTTATCGGGTTTCAAGTCCTTCGCGGAACCCACCAATTTCCTGTTGCCTGGCCAGTTGGTCGGTGTGGTGGGCCCCAACGGTTGCGGCAAATCCAACATCATGGACGCCGTGCGCTGGGTGCTGGGCGAAAGCCGAGCCAGCGAGCTGCGCGGCGAGTCCATGCAAGACGTCATCTTCAACGGCACCACCACCCGCAAAGCGGCCAGCCGATCCAGTGTGGAACTGGTGTTTGACAACGCCGACCACCGCGCCGGCGGCCAGTGGAGCCAGTTTGCAGAGATCGCGGTCAAGCGCGTGCTGACCCGCGACGGCACCAGCAGCTACTACATCAACAACCAGCCAGTGCGTCGTCGCGACGTGCAAGACGTGTTCTTGGGCACCGGTTTGGGCCCACGCGCCTACGCCATCATTGGCCAAGGCACCATCAGCCGCATCATTGAATCCAAGCCAGAAGAACTGCGCTTGTTTTTGGAAGAAGCCGCTGGCGTGTCCAAATACAAAGAGCGCCGCCGCGAGACCGAAAACCGCCTGAGCGACACGCGGGAAAACCTGACCCGGGTGGAAGACATCCTGCGCGAACTCAACGCCAATTTAGAGAAGCTGGAAAAGCAAGCCGAGGTGGCCAACCGTTACCACGCGCTGCAAGCCGATGTGACCTTGAAGCAGCAACAGCTGTGGTTCTTGCGCCGTGCCGAGGCCGAGGCTGACCAAGTGGGCCTGAAAACCCAAGCCGACAAAGCCGTCAACGACTTGGAGTCGCGCATTGCCGATTTGCGCCACATCGAGGCTGACTTGGAAACCGTGCGCCAAGCGCACTACGCCGCTGGCGACCAAGTCAACCAAGCCCAAGGTGCGTTGTACGAAGCCAGTGCCGAAGTCGGGCGCTTGGAGGCTGAGATCCGCTTTGTGGTGGAAGGACGCCAGCGCGCCGAAGCGCGTTTGGTGCAAATCAAAGAACAAACTGCCCACTGGGCCCAGCAAAGCGAGCAGGCACAGCAAGAAATCGAAACCTTGGCCGAGCACGCCTTGAACGGTGAAGAGCAAGCCATGCTGCTGGCCGCGCAGGTGGAAGAGCAGGCCATGCAACTGCCCGAGCTGGAAGAGGCCCTGCGCACCGCCCAACAACGCAGCAACGAGCAGCGTGGCAGTGTGGTGCAAGTCCAGCAGCAAATCCAGGTGCTGGCCGCTGACCAGCGCAACATCGAAGAGCAATCGCGCGCACTCAACGCCCGTCATGAGCGTCTCAGCGCCGACCGCAACGCCTTGGCGGCTCCCGACGACGCCCGTCTGAGCAACTTGCAAGCGCAGCTGCAAGAAGCACAAACCCAGGCCGATGTCACCGCAGCGCAACTCGAAGAGTTGCAGTTGAGCGTGCCTCTGTTGGACGATGCGCGTCGCCAAGCACAGCAGGCCGTCAACGCCGAGCAAACCAAGCAAGCCGATATTTCGGCCCGCCTGGAAGCCCTCAAGGCGCTGCAAGAAAAAGTACAAACCGACGACAAGCTCAAGCCCTGGTTGGCCAAGCACGGCTTGGATGGTCTCCAAGCGTTGTGGAGCCGCATCCACATCGACACAGGTTGGGAAAACGCCCTTGAGGCCGCCTTGCGCGAACGCATGGCCTCGCTGGAAGTCAGCCGTCTGGACATGGTGCGGTCGTTCAGCAACGACGCCCCTCCCGCCAAACTGGCGTTCTACACGCCCCCGCTGGCCGCCGTGCCAGAAGCTGCGGGGTCCTTGCCGCGTTTGTCTGATTTGCTGCGTCTCAACGACGCCGGTCAAAAAGCGCTGTTGACCGATTGGCTCAGTGGATGCTTTACCGCACCCAACCTGGACGAAGCGCTGGCCAAGCGCAGCAGCTTGCAACCTGGCCAAGTGATTTATGTGCCCACGGGCCACGCCATCAGCGCCCACAGCGTGAGCTTTTACGCGCAAGACAGCGAGCAATCGGGCTTGTTGGCGCGTGCCCAAGAAATTGAAAACCTCGACAAGAGCACCAAGGCCCAAGCCCTGATCAGCGACGAAGCCCGCCACGCCCTGGTGCGTGCCGAAGCCGCCTACAGCGACGCTTCGCAACGCCTGGTGAGCATCCGCAACGAAGCCTCGGCCGCACAAACCAACGCCCACGCCTTACAAGTAGAGACCTTGCGTTTGTCGCAACTGGCCGAACAAACCCGCGCCCGCAGCGAACAAATCAGCGGGGACTTGGGCGAAGTCGAAGCGCAACTGGCCGACCTGCAAGAGCGCCGCGTGGATGCCGAAGCGCGCTTTGAAGAACTCGACATGCAGTTGGCCGACAGCCAAGAGCGGCATGCCCAGTTGGACGAAGCCGTCATTAATGCCGAGCGCCGTTTGAACGACAGCCGCGAACAACAACGCAGCTTAGAACGCCAGGCCCAAGAAGCCCAGTTCACACAACGCAGCTTGGCCACGCGTGAGGCTGAGCTCAAACGCATCATCGATACCGCCACCCAACAAATGGCCAACGTGTCGGTGGAAGAGCAGCGCGTGCAAGAAGACTTGACGCGCTTGACCGACGCTGCGGCACAAGCGGGCTTGCAAAACGCTTTGAACATCAAGCTCGAACGCGAAGCCACCCTGGGCGCCAAACGCAGCGAGTACGACGACTTGACCACCAAGCTGCGTGCCAGCGATGAACGCCGTTTGCAGCTGGAACGTGAGCTTGAGCCTTTGCGTCAACGCATCACCGACTTCCAGCTCAAAGAGCAAGCGGCACGCTTGGGGCTGGAGCAATACACGCAACTGCTGGCCGATGCGCAAGCAGACTTGGAGGCAGTGGCCGCGTCTATCCAGCTCAACAATGTGCGCTTGGGCGGCTTGCAAGGCGAGATCGACCGCCTGCACCGCGAAGTGGCCGCCTTGGGCGCAGTCAACCTGGCTGCGCTGGACGAATTGGCCTCGGCCACCGAGCGCAAGACGTTCTTGGACTCCCAATCTGCGGACTTGAACGAGGCCATGAACACCCTGGAAGATGCGATCCGCAAGATCGACGGCGAAACCCGCGAACTGTTGGGCGGCACCTTCAAAATTGTCAACGAACACTTTGGCAAGATGTTCCCCGAACTGTTTGGCGGGGGCAATGCGCGTTTGGTGATGACCGGCGAAGAAATTTTGGATTCCGGCGTGCAGGTGATGGCGCAGCCACCGGGCAAGAAAAACCAGACCATTCACCTGTTGTCAGGCGGCGAAAAAGCACTCACCGCCATTGCGCTGGTGTTTGCGATTTTTCAACTCAACCCGGCACCGTTTTGCTTGCTCGACGAGGTGGACGCGCCGCTGGACGACGCCAACACCGAACGCTATGCCAAGCTGGTGTCGAGCATGTCCAAAGAGACCCAGTTTCTGTTTATTTCACACAACAAGATCGCCATGGAAATGGCAGAACAACTCATCGGCGTGACCATGCAAGAACAAGGTGTTTCTCGCATCGTGGCCGTCGATATGGAGTCGGCCGTGTCCATGGTCGAAGCCGCTTGATCTCAAAGTAACCCATGAGCAGTCTTCAAATTGGTTTAGCCATCGCCGGGGGCGTGGTGCTGGCAGGTGTGGTGGCCCACAGCACCTGGACGTCGCGCAAAAACAAACCACGTCAAGCCGAGCCGCTGGTCGATGCGAGCCCATCGCCGAGCGACCATGCCGGCCCCGCCGAACGTGGCCATCCCCAAGAGCCCACGTTTGACGACCATCACCACGCAGGCCACGACGAGCCCGTGGCCCAGCCTCACAGCGACGATCCTGTGGCAGACATGGCCCGCGTGATGATGCAGCAAGCCACCCAGCACGCCCAGCGTGTGCCTGATGAAGCGGAGTTACAACGACTGGCCGCAGAAAAAGCCGCTGACCGCGCGGCCGACGCACGCGTGAATGCGCAGCGTGCCATGCAGCACACCGCCGACACCCACGACCAAGGCCTAGCCCCCATGATTGCCAAAGTCATGGATGACGCCTCGTCCATGGCATTGCCCACTGACAAGCGCCTCAGTCTGGACGCGCTGATCGACGTGCTGGCACCGGTTGAAATTGACAGCCCTGTGTCGGGTGAGGCCACACTGGCTGCATTGCCTCCCAGCCGTCGCGTGGGCAACAAGCTGTTCACCGTGGAAGGTTTGAATGCCGAGACAGGTTTGTGGGAGCACCCCCGCAATGGTCAACGCTACAGCGCTTTCCAGGCCGGTGTGCAATTGGCCAACCGCATGGGCCCGCTCAATGAAATTGAGTTCTCAGAGTTCGTGGTCAAAACCCAAAGTTTTGCCGACGCCATCAACGGCGCACCTGAGTTTCCCGACATGCTCGAAGAGGTGGCGCGTGCACGCGAACTCGACAGCTTTGCCAGCGCCCATGATGCGCAACTGAGCTTCACCCTCAAGGCCACCAAGGCGGCGTGGAGTCCGGGCTATGTGCAACAAAACGCCGCGCGCTTGGGCTTTGTGGCGGGCGTCATTCCTGGCCGCATGGTGGTACCCGCACCTGCGGTGGGATTGCCCCCTGTGCTGGGCTTGATGTTTGACACCCAAGCAGCGATGGCCGAAGACCCAGCGCAGTCGGCCATTCGTGAGCTCACCTTGTCTTTGGATGTGCCTCAGGTCGACCGGCAAGAAGAGCCGTTTGCCCGCATGGTGCAAACCGCCCACGAGTTGGCCCGCGTGATGGATGGCACGGTGACCGACGACAACGGCCAGCGTTTGTCAGAAGCCGCCATTGGGGGCATTGCCCGCGATTTGCAGGCCTTGTACGACACGCTGGATGCGCGCGACTTGTCGGCGGGATCGCCGCAGGCGCGACGCTTGTTCAGTTAAGCCCGCTGCGGGCCTATGACAACCACTCCCCCCGCTGCCCGAGCTGCGCAACTGCGAGCGCAGTTGCACCACCACGGCCATCTGTACTACGTGCTGGATGCACCTACGATTCCTGACGCTGAATACGACCGCCTCTTCAAAGAGTTGCAAGCCCTTGAAGCGGCTCACCCAGAGCTAATCACCCCCGACTCCCCCACACAACGCGTGGGCGGCAAGCCTTTGGATGCGTTTGTCAGCGTGCGTCATGCCATGCCCATGCTGAGCATTCGCACCGAGACCGACACCGAAGCCTCTGGGGCCGAAGCATTTGATGCCCGCATTCGCAAAGAGCTGTCCCTCACCGAGTCAGACCCCTTGGTGGACTATGTGGCCGAGTTGAAGTTTGACGGCATGGCCATGAGCCTGCGTTACGAACAGGGCGTGCTGGTGCAGGCGGCCACGCGCGGCGACGGCGAAATGGGCGAGGATGTGACGCAAAACATCCGCACCATTGGGCAAATTCCGCTCAAGCTGCACACCCCGCCGCCCAGTGATTCGTTGTTTGACGATGTGGATTTGCGAGTCCCTGATGTGCTGGAAGTACGCGGTGAGGTCTACATGGCCCGGGCCGACTTTGAGGCGTTGAACGAGCGCCAACGCGCACGCATTGCACAAGGTATAAAAGGTGAAAAAACCTTCGTCAATCCACGCAATGCCGCAGCCGGTGCCGTGCGTCAGCTGGACCCGGCCATTGCCGCTGAGCGGCCTTTGAGCTTTTTCGCCTATGGGCTGGGCGAAGTGACGCCCGAGTCCCAAGGTGGCCCCCACTTTGACACCCACTACGAGTTGCTGATGGCGCTGCGTGACTGGGGCTTTCCGGTGGCCGAACAAACCAGCACGGTGCAAGGTGCGGCGGGCTTGGTGGCGTTTCACCAGCGCATGGGGCAAGCGCGTGATGCGTTGCCATTCGACATCGATGGCGTGGTCTACAAGGTCAACCGGCTCGACTGGCAGCGCCAACTGGGCTTTGTCACCCGCGAGCCACGTTGGGCGGTGGCCCACAAATACCCGGCGCAAGAACAACTCACCACCGTGCAAGCCATTGAAGTGCAGGTGGGGCGTACCGGCAAACTCACCCCCGTGGCCAAGTTGGCCCCGGTGTTTGTGGGTGGCGTCACCGTGACCAATGCCACCTTGCACAACGAAACAGAAGCACGCCGCAAAGACGTGCGGGTGGGCGACACCGTGGTGGTGCGACGTGCCGGAGACGTGATTCCAGAGGTGGTGTCTGTCATTGCCGAAAAGCGCTTGCACGAAGCCCAAATCTTCACCATGCCCCACACCTGCCCGGTGTGTGGCAGTGCCGCCGTGCGTGAAGAGGGCGAAGCCGATCACCGCTGCACGGGAGGTTTGTTTTGCAGCGCACAGCGCAAGCAAGCCATCCTGCATTTCGCCCACCGTCGCGCGGTAGAAATTGAAGACCTGGGCGACAAGCTGGTGGAGCAACTGGTGGATGCAGGTGTGGTCAACACCTTGCCCGACCTCTACCGCTTAGGGTTCACCGCGTTGGCAAGCTTGGACCGCATGGCTGAAAAATCGGCCAACAACGTGTTGGCCAGCATTGAGAAATCCAAACACACCACCTTGCCCCGTTTTTTGTTTGGCTTGGGCATTCGCCATGTGGGCGAAGCCACGGCCAAAGAACTGGTGCGTCACTTTGGCAAGCTCGACGCCATCATGGATGCCACGCTCGATCAACTGCTGCAAGTGGCCGATGTCGGGCCAGTCGTGGCGCAAAGCCTGCGCACCTTTTTTGACCAAGCACACAACCGCGAAGTGGTGGAGCAACTGCGCGCCTGTGGCGTGCACTGGGAGGAGGGTGAGGCCACGGCGGGTGCCAGTTTGCCGCTGGCAGGCCAGACCTTTGTGCTGACCGGCACCTTGCCCACACTCAGCCGCGACCAAGCCAAAGACATGCTGGAAGCGCTGGGCGCCAAAGTGGCTGGCAGCGTGAGCAAAAAAACCCACTGCGTGGTGGCCGGTGCAGAGGCGGGCAGCAAACTCGACAAAGCGCAAGCACTGGGCATTCCTGTGCTCGATGAAGCAGGCTTGCTGGCGTTGCTGGCATCGCATGCCCCCGCTGCCAGCGACCACGACACACCGAATTGAAAGACACCGCCATGGCCGTGCAAGAGATCTTGAAAATGGGCGACCCGCGCTTGCTGCGCGTGGCCCAGCCCGTGACGCACTTCAACACGCCTGAACTGCAAGGCTTGCTACAAGACTTGAGCGACACCATGCTCGCGGCCAACGGTGCCGGCCTGGCCGCCCCGCAAATTGGGGTGGACTTACAGGTGGTGATCTTTGGCTCGGGCGAATTCAACCCGCGCTATCCAGAGGCACCCGTGGTGCCGCGTACCGTGTTGATCAACCCGGTGCTCACCCCGCTCGGGGACGAGCAAGAAGACGGTTGGGAGGGCTGTTTGTCTGTGCCCGGTCTGCGCGGTGTGGTGCCGCGCTTCAAACGTTTGCGCTACCAAGGCTTTGACCCGCAGGGCCAGCCGATTGACCGCACCGTAGAGGGCTTTCACGCCCGTGTGGTGCAACATGAGTGCGACCACCTGATGGGCGTGCTCTATCCCATGCGCGTGCGTGACTTTGCACGCTTTGGCTTCACTGAGGTGCTGTTTCCAGGCCTAGACGCAACCGACGATTGAGCCCCAACGCAGCGAGACGATTGCTTCGCTGCATCGTCGCACTCAAGCCTGTTGCAAGGCGTTCAACAACTCGGTTTCAATTTCCAGTTGCGCCCTGTTTTGTTGCAAGGCGGCACCGTCAATCAGGAAGGTGTCTTCCACCCGCTCGCCCAAGGTGCTGATCTTGGCCAGAAACAAGTTGACCTTGTGGTTGGCCAGCACCCGCGCCACGCTGTAGAGCAAGCCGACGCGGTCGCTGGCCGAGATGCTGAGCAGCCATTTTTGCGCCCGCTCGTCAGGTTGCAACGAAACACGCGGGGCAATCGGAAAGCTTTTCACACGACGTGACACACGGCCACGCCCTGGTGCTGGCAAGGGGCCCGCAGCTTCGATGGTTTGCGACAAACCCGACTCCACCATGTTGATGAGTTCGCGGTAATGGTCTTGCAGGCGTGAAGCCACCACTTGGAAAGTGTCAATCGCATAGCCGTTGCTGGCCGTGTGGATCTTGGCATCCAAGATGTTGAAACCGGCTTGGTCAAAGTAGCCACAAATGCGGGCAAACAAATCGGCTTGGTCAGGTGCGTAGACCATCACCTGCAAGCCTTCGCCCACGGGTGACATGCGCGCACGCACCATCACCCCCACAGATTTTTCTTGGGCTTTTGCCTGCGACAGACTGCGCGACAGCTGGCGTGTGTGCCAAGCGATGTCGGACGCGTCATGGCGCATGAAATAGCCCACATCCAAGGTGTCCCACAGGTCTTTGTGCGCGCCAAACGGCAGGGCGTACAAGGCCAGCATGGTCAAGGCTTCGCGCTTGCGGGCTTCCACTTCGGCATCCGGGTCGGGCGCGCGGCCACCCAAGGCACGCAAGGTGTAGCGGTACAGGTCTTCCAGCAGCTTGCCTTTCCAGGCATTCCAGACTTTGGGGCTGGTGCCACGGATGTCGGCCACTGTCAGCAAGTACAAGGCGGTCAGGTTGCGCTCGTTGCCCACACGTTTGGCAAAGCCTTGAATCACATCGGGGTCGCTCAGGTCTTGCTTTTGCGCAATGTGGCTCATGGTCAAGTGCTCGGCCACCAAAAACTCGATCAAGTCGGCATCGTCTTTGCCGATGCTGTGGTCTTTGCAAAAGCGCCGCACTTCAGCGCGCCCGAGTTGCGAATGGTCGCCGCCTCGGCCTTTGGCGATGTCGTGAAACAGCGCACCCGCGTACAAAATCCACGGCTTGTCCCAGCCTGCGGCGAGTTGGGAGCAAAACGGGTACTCGTGGGCATGCTCGGCCATGAAAAAGCGCCGCGCATTGCGCAGCACCATCAGGATGTGTTGGTCTACGGTGTAGACGTGAAACAAGTCATGCTGCATCTGACCCACGATGCGACGAAACACCCACAAATAGCGCCCCAGCACCGACGTTTGGTTCATCAAGCGGATGGCATGGGTGATGCCCTCTGGCGCTTGCAAAATCCGCAAAAAGGTGGCGCGATTGACCGGGTCAGCGCGAAACGCGCCGTTCATCACCTTGCGTGCGTTGTACAACGCGCGCAAGGTGCGTGCTGACAGGCCATTGATGCCCACGGTGGACTCGTACAGCCAGAAGGTCTCCAAAATGGCGTGCGGCTCGCGCAGGTACAAGTCATCGCTGGTGACCTCCAACATGCCCGCTTTGTCGGCAAAGCGTTCGTTGATGGGACGCAAGGTCTGGGTGTCGCCATTGAGCCGCTCTTCGATGTTGAGCAACAAAATTTGGTTCAACTGGGTCACGGCCTTGGCGGCCCAGTAGTAGCGCTTCATGAGCGCTTCGCTGGCAGCACGCGCGTCCAACGTGCCATCTTCTTGAAATCCCAGGCCAATGCTTTGTGCCACCGCGTGTTGCAGGTCAAACACCAGCCGGTCTTCTCGCCGTTTGGCAGCAATGTGCAGGCGCGTGCGAATGAGCGCCAGAGTGTCTTCGTTGCGCTGAATTTGGCGCGCCTCAAACGAGGTGGCCAAACCTTTGCGCGCCAACTCATGCCAGCTGTTGCCAAAACCAGCCGCTTTGGCCACCCACAAGATCACTTGCAGATCGCGCAAGCCACCGGGCGATTCTTTGCAGTTGGGCTCCAGCGAATAGGGTGTGTTTTCAAACTTGGTGTGGCGCTGACGCAGCTCCAAGGTCTTGGCAACAAAGAAGGCCTTGGGGTCCATCGCCGCATCGAAACGTTGCTGAAAATGGTGAAACAACGCGGCACTGCCAACCACCAGACGGGCTTCCAGCAAAGAGGTTTGCACGGTGATATCGGCACTCGACTCTTGGATGCACTCGTCCACACTGCGCACGCTGGAGCCAATTTCTAGGCCTGTGTCCCAGCAACTGCCGATGAAGGTTTCAATTTGACTCTTGAGTTGGGCATCGCTGTCCGCCGATCGCCCCTCAGGCAGCAACAGCAACACATCCACATCAGAGTAGGGGTAGAGCTCGCCGCGTCCGAACCCACCCACGGCAACCAGGGCCAAGTCGTCGTCAAAGCCAGCGTTGCGCCATAACTCGACCAGCATATGGTCGGTCAAATGGCTCAGATTTTTCAACACGCCGCGCACACCCCGGGTGGCAGCTGGACGGTCAGACATGGCCTGCAGCAGGGCGGCCTTGTCCGAGCGATAGCGTTGGGCCAAGGCATTCATGGCAGAGCCTTCAGCAACAGGTGGTGGTCACAAACTCGGGCAGGGCGGGGCTGCCACCGGACAGGGTCAACACTTCGTATCCGGTCTCAGTGACCAAAATGGTGTGCTCCCATTGCGCCGACAGCGAGTGGTCGCGCGTGACGATCGTCCAGCCGTCACCAAGCTCTTTGATATCTTTGCGGCCCGCGTTGATCATGGGCTCAATGGTGAAGGTCATGCCCGTTTTGAGCTCTTCCCCCGTGCCGGGTTTGCCGTAGTGCAGCACTTGCGGCTCTTCGTGGAACACCTGACCAATGCCATGACCACAGAACTCTCGCACCACCGAAAAGCCGTGGCTTTCAGCGAAACGTTGAATGGCAAAGCCAATATCGCCCAAGCGTGCGCCAGGCTTGACTTTGACAATGCCGTGCCACATCGCCTCATAGGTCAATTTGCACAAACGCTTGGCGGCAATGGACGACTCGCCAACCAAAAACATGCGGCTGGTGTCACCATGCCAACCGTCTTTGATGACCGTGATGTCGATGTTGACGATGTCGGCTTTTTTCAGCGGTTTGTCGTTGGGAATGCCGTGACAGACCTGATGGTTGATGGAGGTACAGATCGACTTGGGGTAAGGGTTGTCGCCGCTCGGGTTGTAGTTCAGCGGGGCAGGAATGGCACCTTGCACCTGGGTGATGTAGTCATAGGCCAGCTTGTCCAACTGGTTGGTGGTGACCCCGGCCACCACGTGCGGGGTGAGGAAATCCAGAACTTCGGAGGCCAGTTTGCCTGCGACACGCATGCCCTCAATACCTTGGGCGTCTTTGTAAGTGATCGTCATGTTGGAATTATCCCATTGGGGCACAAGCCCTTGCTGATCGCAGTTTTTCCTTCTAATGCTCACATGCGGTTTGGCTCAAACACCTAAGCTCAAAGTTTCGACAAAACTCATACTTTTCGTATGTACAATAAGTTAAGAATTGTTTTTGATCCAGAAAAAGACAAACAGAATCAAATCAAACATCAAGGCGTGTCGTTGATTGAAGCCGTTGACTTTGATTGGTGTGAAGCGGTTTACATCAAAGATAAACGTCGTGACTATGGTGAGCATCGAGTCATTGCTTTTGGCATTTTGAACAACCGTTTGTTTGTTGTCGTTTTTGTAGACCGTGAAAATGAGCGAAGGGTCATCAGCCTACGCAAAGCTAACTTCAGAGAGGTAAAACGTTATGCCCAAACTTAAACTTGGCCATATCAGCCCCACACCCAAAGAAGATGCCCAGATTCAAGAAGGGATCGATGCAGACCCTGACACGTGGTTTTTAACGGATGAAGAGTGGGAGAAAGTCAAACCCACTGCGCGCATAGGGCGTCCGCCAGCTGAAGTCACCAAAGAGCGCATCACGATTCGCTTGTCGCGAGACGTTGTCACTCAATTTCGTGCCACTGGAGAAGGTTGGCAAACACGCATAGATGCAGCGCTGAAGCAATACATTCTTGAACATCCGATTGGATCCCCTGGTCAGTGAAAACGGACGCTCATCACGTGGGGCGATTGTGTACAACCTGTGGCCAGTGCCCACGTAAAATCCAACCAGTGCCGACCAGCCCCAGTCAGCGGCCCGGCGTAACGATTTCCCCGTCTTTTTCTCAAGGCCATCCGTGTCCCTGCACCTCAGCATTTTCGAAGGCGGCAACGCCCTCAGCGATTTCCGTGTTCAACAACTCTTGCCCCGACTCGCCGCCATCGCGCCACAGATCAAAGGCTTCAATGCACGCTTTGTACATTTGGCCGCCAGCGAAGAAGCATGGGATGCCACCCAGCAGCGCACCCTGGCCGCACTGCTGACTTACGGTGAGCCGGCACACCCTGGGACAGATGGTGTCGCGCTGGTGGTCACCCCACGTTTTGGCACAGTATCGCCCTGGGCTTCCAAAGCCACAGACATTGCGCACAACTGTGGCTTGGGGCTGAAGCGCATCGAGCGCATCACCGAATTTCGCATCTTGCTCAAAGACGGTTTGCTGAGCAAAGGCAGCCTGAGCCCTGAGCAATTGGCGGCGGTGGCCGATGTGCTGCATGACCGCATGACCGAGTCGGTGATGCGCACCCGCGATGAAGCGCTCAACCTGTTCACCGAACTGCATCCAGCCCCCATGGAGCATGTCGATGTGCTGACCGGAGGGCGCGCCGCACTGCAAGACGCCAACACGCGTTGGGGCCTGGCTTTGGCCGATGACGAGATGGACTATCTGGTGACCGCGTTTGCCCAGTTGCAACGCAACCCCACCGATGTGGAGTTGATGATGTTTGCGCAGGCCAACAGCGAGCACTGCCGCCACAAAATCTTCAACGCCGAATTCACCATCGACGGCGTGGCGCAGCCGCACAGCCTGTTCGGCATGATTCGCCACACCCACAAGACCCACCCGCAGTACACCGTGGTCGCGTACTCGGACAACGCCTCCATCATGGAAGGCCATGCGGTGGAACGCTTTGTGGCCACGAACAACGGCACCGACTTGCCCCACTACGACAAAGTGGCCGCGACCCACCATGTGTTGATGAAGGTGGAAACGCACAACCACCCCACCGCCATTTCGCCGTATCCCGGCGCGTCCACCGGCAACGGGGGCGAAATTCGCGACGAAGGCGCCACCGGACGTGGCTCCAAACCCAAAGCGGGCATGTCGGGCTTCACCGTGTCCAAGTTGTGGGACAGCAGCTTGGGTCGTCCCTCGCACATGGCCAGCCCACTGCAAATCATGACCGAAGGCCCACTGGGTGGCGCGGCCTTCAACAACGAGTTTGGCCGTCCCAACCTATTGGGCTATTTCCGCGAGTACGAACAAGAGGTGGCGGGCGTGACACGTGGCTATCACAAGCCCATCATGATCGCCGGTGGTTTGGGGGTGATTGACAGCACGCAAACCCACAAGATCGAATTTCCTGCGGGCACCTTGCTGATTCAACTGGGTGGCCCCGGCATGCGCATTGGCATGGGAGGCGGTGCCGCCAGCTCCATGGCCAGTGGCACCAACGCGGCTGAGCTGGACTTTGACTCGGTGCAACGCGGCAACCCCGAGATCGAGCGCCGGGCGCAAGAGGTGATCAACCATTGCTGGACGCAGGGCAAGAACAATCCGATCCTGGCCATCCACGACGTGGGGGCAGGCGGCTTGTCCAACGCGTTTCCAGAGTTGACCAACGACGCCGGACGCGGTGCCCGCTTTGATTTGCGTGCCGTGCCCCTAGAAGAATCAGGCCTGGCCCCAAAAGAGATTTGGTCCAACGAAAGCCAGGAACGCTATGTGCTGGCCATTGCGCCCGAGTCGCTGGCGCAATTCAAAGCCTTTTGTGAGCGTGAGCGCTGTCCGTTTGCCGTGGTCGGGGTGGCCACCGAAGAACGCCATCTCATCGTGGCCAACGAAGACGCTGCGGTCACCGCAGAGAGCCATCTTGCCAGCGCCGATCGCGCCGTGGACATGCCCATGAACGTGCTGTTGGGCAAGCCGCCCAAGATGCACCGTGACGTACAACGCGTGCAGCGCGTCAGCCCCGCGATGGATTTGACCGGTGTGCGCCTGCAAGACGCGGTGATTCAGGTGCTCAGCCACCCGACTGTGGCGAGTAAGCGCTTTTTGGTCACCATCGGCGACCGCGCTGTGGGTGGCCTGACCCACCGTGACCAAATGGTGGGCCCCTGGCAAGTGCCGGTGGCCGATTGCGCGGTGACCCTGGCTGACTACCAAGGCTTCAAAGGCGAAGCCATGAGCATGGGCGAACGCACGCCCTTGGCCGCCTTGCATGGCCCGGCTTCGGGTCGCATGGCGGTGGCTGAAGCCATCACCAACCTGCTGGCGGCCCCCATCGAGTTGCCCCGTGTCAAGCTCAGTGCCAACTGGATGGCGGCCTGTGGCGAGCCCGGCGAAGATGCTGCGCTTTACGACACGGTGCAAGCTGTGGGGCTGGAACTGTGCCCCGCTTTGGGCATCTCTATCCCGGTGGGCAAAGACAGTTTGTCCATGCGCACCCAGTGGCGCGAGGGTGACGCCACGAAAAAGGTCACCTCACCGGTGAGCTTGATCGTCAGTGCGTTTGCCTCCATCGCCGACGTGCGTGGCACGCTCACCCCCCAACTCAACGCCACCGAAGAAGACACCACCTTGGTGTCGGTCGACCTTGGCCGCGGCCAGCACCGTATGGCGGGCAGCATCTTGGGCCAAGTGCTGGGCCAAGCAGGCGACACCGTGCCTGACCTGGACCACGCCCAAGATTTGGTGCAACTGGTCCACGCGGTCAACGACTTGCGTGCGCAAGGAAAAATCTTGGCCTACCACGACCGCAGCGATGGCGGCTTGATGGCCACCGCCTGTGAAATGGCCTTTGCGGGCCAAGTGGGCGTGGCGCTGAATGTGGACATGTTGATCACCGAGGGCGACGGCATCAGCGACAGCCGCGCTGAATACGGGGACACCAAGAACTGGACCGCTCAGGTGAGCGCACGGCGCGAAGAGTTGACGCTCAAGGCACTGTTCAACGAAGAGCTGGGTGTGCTGTTGCAAGTGCGCACGTCCGAGCGCAACGCGGTCATGCAAACGCTGCGCGCGCATGGGCTGTCCAAACACAGCCACTTTGTGGGCAAGACGCGTCCTGCGTCGTCGGCCATCGCCAAGGGCCAAGGCGAGGTCAGTGTCTGGCGCGATGCCAAAGAGGTGTTCAGCGCCAAACTTGCCGACCTGCACCAGGTGTGGGACAGCGTGAGCTGGAAGATTTGCCAGCAACGTGACAACCCCGTCTGCGCCGATGCCGAGCACGCCAGTGCGGGCGACCCGCTCAACCCCGGCCTGCATGTGCATCTGCCTGCGGGCGTGTGCGACAACGTGGCAGCTCCGTTCATCCACAGTGCCAAACCCAAAGTGGCTGTGTTGCGCGAGCAGGGCGTCAACTCGCACGTGGAGATGGCCTATGCCTTCACCGAAGCGGGTTTTGAAGCCTATGACGTGCACATGACCGACCTGCAAACCGGGCGTGCCAAGCTGCAAGATTTCCAGGGCTTGGTGGCCTGTGGTGGCTTCAGCTACGGTGACACCTTGGGTGCTGGCATTGGCTGGGCACGCTCCATCACCTTCAACCCCGTGTTGTCTGAACAGTTCCAGCAGTTCTTTGGCCGTACCGACACCTTTGGTTTGGGCGTGTGCAACGGCTGCCAAATGTTTGCCGAATTGGCCGACATCATTCCGGGCACTGCGGCTTGGCCGCGCTTCACCACCAACCAGAGTGAGCGCTTTGAAGCACGCTTGTCGATGGTGGAGGTGTTGCCGTCTCCGAGCCTGTTTTTGCAAGGCATGGCAGGCAGCCGTTTGCCCATTGCCGTGGCACACGGCGAGGGCTATGCCAACTTCAGCCAACGCGGTGACGCCGCCCAGGTGGTGGCCGCGATGCGCTTTGTCGACAACTTCGGCGTGGCGACACAAACCTACCCCTTCAACCCCAACGGCAGCGCGGGCGGTCTGACCGCCGTGACCACCGCCGATGGCCGCTTCACGGCCATGATGCCGCATCCTGAACGCGTGTTCCGCAACGTTCAAATGAGCTGGACTGATTTGGGTGCCACAGGGGGCATCGACGCCTTCAGTCCATGGATGCGCATGTGGCGCAATGCGCGCAAGTGGGTGGGTTGATAGCCAGCAAGTGAGTTGCTAAGCTTGACGTCCATCAACAAGTCTTCGGACTGAGGAGATCACCATGCGATCAGTTCTTCAATTGCTGTGCGTGCTGACATTGCTTTTGGTGGGATGCACAAGCTTTGCGCCGGACCGCAGTTTGCTCGGGCGAGATCGAGCCGCCGTGATTGCAGACATGGGCCCGCCTTCGCGTGAAAGACAATTACCCGGCGGGTCACGCCTGGAGTACCCTCGTGGCCCATTTGGCAAGAGCACTTATTTCGTCTTCTTGGACGCGAGTGGCAAAGTCACAGCTTGGGAGAATGTGCTCAAGACCGAGAATTTCGACAAAATCATCGCTGGCATGCCTGTGAGCGAGGTTGAGTTTCTGATTGGCGAATCCAAATCCGCTTTTGGTGTCGGCTCTCAAAACCACCGGGTATGGAACTACCCATTCAACAACTCAATTTGCCGCGTCTTCCAGGTAGAGGTCACCCCCGATGGCAAAGTGGACTCCACAGGCTACGGGTACGCGCCGGAGTGCGGTAACACGTGGTAACTCATCAATCTCATGCTTAACAAAAACTCTCTCAAACTCTTTTCTTTTCTGGTGCTTTTTTTCTGTGTGCTTGGGGTGTCACAAGCCCAAGCACCGGCTAACGCTTACCCCACCAAACCGATTCGTCTGATCGTGCCTTTCCCGCCGGGTGGGGGCACCGACATCTTGTCGCGCTTGATCGCGACCAAGTTGAACGAACAGCTCAAGTGGACCGTCATTGCGGACAACCGTGCGGGCGCTGGCGGCACCATTGGCATCACAGAAGCGGTCAAGGCTGCCCCAACGGGCTATGACCTGGTCATGGGCCAAAAAGACAATTTGGTGATTGGCCCGTGGCTGTACAAAAACTTGCCCTGGGACCCGACCCGCGACTTGGTGGCGGTGGCGCACATCGCTTACACGCCCGTGGTGATTGCCACCAGCGCCAACTCCAAGTTCAAAACCTTGGTAGACGTGATCCAGGCCGCACGCAACGCGCCAGGCAAAGTGAGCTACGGCTCGCCTGGCAACGGCACATCGATTCATTTGGCGGGCGAGTTGTTTGAAAAAGCCGCCAATATTCAACTCAGCCACATCCCCTACAAAGGGTCTAACCCCGCCATGATGGATGCGCTGGCAGGCAACGTGGATTTGCTGGTGTCATCGGTGCCCTCAGCCATGAGTCAAATCAAGTCGGGCAAGTTGCGTCCACTGGCTGTGACCTCGGCCAAACGCAGCTCCTCCATGCCAGATGTGCCAACGGTGGCAGAGTCAGGATTCAAGGACTTTGATGTCAGCACCTGGTACGGGGTATTGGCCCCAGCAGGCACCCCAGCCCATGTGGTGGCGACACTGAATGCCGAGGTGAACAAACTGTTGGGCAGCCACGAGGTGCGTGACGCCATTCATGCCCAAGGTGCTGAACCTGAAGCCATGACCCAAGCCAAGTTTGCCAACTTGCTCAAGGCTGACTATGCCAAGTGGAAGGGCATCGTCGAATCTTCAGGGGCGAAGATCGACTGAGGATTGACGGGTCAACGCGCCCCAGCAGTGGGGCGTGTTTTGTAGAACGTCATCGGTGTTTCAGCCATGTCGCGCACGCGCTGGTTGAGCACCGATTTTTTCATGTGGCCCACCACATGCATTTCGCAGGGCTTGCAGTCAAACCGCAACGTGAGCTTTTCGCTGCCGTTGATCAGGGTGAGAGGTTCGGCCTTGACCGTGCCTTGCACGCCTGTCACGCCCTTGGCTTGTTTGGGGCACAAGCTCATGCTGAAACGCACGCAGTGTTTGGTGATCATCAAGCTGACTTCGCCCAACTCTTCATGGCTCTCATACGCCGCCGCCACCATCTGCACGCCATGCTTGGCATAAAAACTTCGGGCTTTGTCGTTGTAGACATTGGCCAGGTAGGTCAAGGTGTCTTCGGGGTAGCTGGCGGGCGGCTCCACAGCGTGGGCGCGGGAAGGGCGCTGGTAGGCTTGTTCGCGTACCCGTTCTAAGTTTTGCACCGCTTCGCGACGCAAGGCATTGAGCGATGAAGCGGGCACAAACCAGGGCTGACTGAGCGAGACCTGCTGATTCAGCACCTCAAAAGCGGTGGCGCCAAACTTGCCCAGGTGTTCACGCAAGCTGGCGTCGTTGCGCACCGGGTCTTTGGCCAGCGCTTTGTCGCAACTCAGGAACGCACTGGCGCTGTTGCCTTCTTCATCGGTCAAGGTGAGGGAGAAGCCTTGGGCTGTATCGGCAAACGCCAACCAGACGCCGATACGACGTTCGCTGGAGGTTTTCTCCAGGCCTCGTACCCAGTCCATGTCGCGGTTGCGGTTGAGCACCGTGCCGGCACGCAGGTCTTTGAAACCCGCCATCGGGTCTTTGGGAAACACGCGCCACACACCCTTTTTGGCCGTGGCTTCGGCGCGGTTGATGGCGACGCCCACCAATTCTTTGTGCAGGTCGTAGTAGCACAGCCCATCGCCGTTGTGCAGCACAGCGGCTTTGTCAAAGGGTTGCAACTCAATCCAGTTGGGGCCTGTGGCAAGTACCTCGCCCAAGGCGATGCCAGGGTTCTTGGGCGAGTCAAAGGCACCAATGTCCTCTTTGCGCCCTTGCACAAAGTAGTCGGTGAATTCGCGGTTGAAGTTCTGGTTGGGGTCGGGTGTGAAAAACAGCGTGGTCTGGCCGCTGGACGCGCGGCTCAAGGGAGGGCGCATCGGGTCGGTCGAATGCTCACGCGCTTCGAGCAATTCATCGATCAACACCCGGTAATGCGCTGTGATGTTTTTGACATAGGCCATGTCTTTGTAGCGGCCTTCAATTTTGAAGCTGCGCACACCGGCATCAATCAGGGCTTCCAGGTTGTCGCTCTGGTTGTTGTCTTTCATCGACAGCACATGTTTGTCGTGCGCGATGAACCGGCCTTGGCTGTCAGTCACGTGATAAGGCAGGCGGCACGCTTGACTGCAATCCCCTCGGTTGGCACTGCGCCCCGTGTGGGCATGGCTGATGTAGCACTGGCCGCTGTAGGCCACGCACAAGGCTCCGTGCACAAAGAACTCCAGCTTGCAACGCTCGGCATCCAAGGCTTGGTGGATGTCACGAATTTGCGGCAAAGTCAGCTCACGGGCCAACACGATTTGCGAGAAACCCACATCTTGAAGAAAGCGGGCTTTCTCGGGCGTGCGAATGTCGGTCTGGGTGCTGGCGTGCAACTGGATGGGCGGCAAGTCAATTTCCAACAAACCCATGTCTTGCACGATCAACACATCGGCGCCAGCGTTGTAGACGTCCCAGGCCATTTGGCGGGCACCTTCCAACTCGTCATCGCGCAAGATGGTGTTGAGGGTGATGAAGATACGGCTGTTGAAACGGTGGGCTTCGCGGCACAAGCGCTCAATGTCGCGTACGGTGTTGGTGGCGCTGGCACGGGCACCAAAGGCAGGCGCGCCGATGTAGACCGCATCTGCCCCATGGTGGATGGCGGCGATGCCTATATCGGCGTCGCGGGCCGGGGCGAGAAGTTCAATTTGATGAGACAGCAGTGACATGGCCGTATCCATTAAAAAAAGCGGCCCGCAGGCCGCTTTGTGCTGAACTGATGAAAGCGTTATTCAACTTTCGCTTTGGCGCGCATTTCTTGCTGGAACGTGGCCATGCGTTGTTGCTGAAGTTGCTGGGTAATTTGAGGCTTGACCTCTTCTAGCTTGGGCAACTGGGCATCACGCACATCATCCAGACGGATGATGTGAAAACCAAATTGGCTCTTGACTGGTTTGGCCGTGGTTTCGCCTTTTTTCAGGGCAGCCATGGCGTCCGAGAATTCTCTGACGAAGTTGCCAGGCGCGGCCCAATCGAGGTCGCCACCTTTGGCACCCGAACCTGGGTCTTTGGATTGCTTCTTGGCGAGGTCTTCAAACTTCGCACCTTTTTTCAAGCTGGCCAGAATGGCATTGGCTTGGGCTTCGGTTTCCACCAAGATGTGGCGTGAGCGGTACTCTTTGCCACCGTTGGCCGCCACGAACTTGTCGTACTCAACTTTGACATCGGCGTCGGTGACTTTGGCTGTCTCTTGGAAGTTGTTGAACAGTTCACGAATCAAGATGGTCTGACGTGCCAGTTCCAGCTGATTTTTGTAGTTGTCCGTTGTGTCCAGGCCGCGCTTTTGGGCTTCTTGCATGAAGATTTCGCGGGCAATGACTTCTTCTTTGATTTGGGCTTCAACTTCCGGTGTGATGGGGCGTCCCGAGCGAGCCACTTGCTCAGCCAGTGCTTCGGCACGTACCTTGGGCACTGCTTTGCCGTTGACGATGGCAATGTTTTGTGCCGACACCTGAATGCTCAACGAGGCCAACACCGCAGCTGCCACCACGCTCCAAACCATTTGCTTCTTCATGAAATCTCTCTCGATGGGGTTTCTAAAACTTCAATGGCCAAGGCATGTAAACCTTGGTCTATGTATTCTTGCAGCGCATCATACACAAGCCGATGGCGCGCCACGCGTGGCTTGCCCGTGAATTGGACGCTTTGAATACGCACCCGAAAGTGGGTACCTTGGCCTGTGCCGTTGGCCCCGGCATGCCCCGCATGACCGGCACTCTCGTCCAGCACTTCCACGAAAGTGGGCGACAGTTGTTCTTGAAGACGTGCTGTGAGTAAGGCGGCTGTGATCTGCATCACGCTTGTTCCTTGTCTTCTTGCATGAATCGACTCAAATAAAAGCCCTGTACCAGCACAAACACCAGCATCAGGCCCAAACCACCAAACAGCTTGAAGCTAACCCAGGTGTCAGTGTCAAAGTGATTGGCAACCCACAGATTCAAAAAACCCATGCCTGTGAAAAACACTGCCCAGCTGTGCAGCAGTACGCGCCATGCATGGTCGGGCAGGGTGAGTTGGGCACTCATGAGTTGACGCAACAAATTGCGCTTGAACACCAGGTGCCCCACCCACAACGCCCCGCCCATCAGCCAATACAACACGGTGGGCTTCCATTTGATGAAGGTTTCGTCTTGGGTGATCAAGGTAGCGCCACCAAACACCACGATCACACCCAGGCTCACCCATTGCATGGGCTCGACAAATCCGTTTTTGCGCCACAGCCAGGCAATTTGTCCAATGGTGGCGACGATGGCCACTGAGGTCGCGGCATAGATACCCCATGTTTTGAACACGGCAAAAAACAAAATGATGGGGAAGAAGTCAAAAAATATTTTCATGATGTGGCGTTCAATCTTTAGGCACAAAGTCCAATGACGCCGAGTTCATGCAATAGCGCAAGCCTGTAGGGGCTGGGCCATCGGGAAACACATGACCCAAGTGCGCGCCGCATTGGGCACACACAGTCTCTACCCGCACCATGCCGTGGCTGATGTCGCGGTGTTCAGCAATCGCCGATTCATCAGCCGCTTGACTAAAACTGGGCCAACCGCAACCCGCGTCAAACTTGGTCACAGAGTCGAACAATTTGGCGTTGCAACAGATGCAGTGGTACGAGCCGTCAGCCCAATGGCTTTCATACTTGCCCGTGAAAGGGCGCTCGGTGGCCGCACGGCGGGTCACATCAAACGCCACAGATTCCGCCTGTTTGGCGGCCAAAATTTCACGCCATTCGGCGTCGGTTTTTTTCAAGGTCATGAGGAACAACTGATTTCAATGGATGACGCCCATTCTGGCGCAAGACCGGCCCACCCCTCGTGGGCTGGGTGTTCGTCGTAGGGGCTGTGCAGCACATTCAACAAAGCTTGCACCATGCCAAAGTCGCCTGCTTTGGCTTGGCGAATGGCCATTTCGCCCAAGTGGTTGCGCAAAATGAATTTGGGATTGGTGCGCAGCATCTGTTGACCCACGCTGCGGCGATCTGCGCTGCCGAGTCGTGCTTCGTATTGGATGCGCCAAGCATCAAACACCTCACGGTGCATGAACAAATCACGCACCGGTTCAAACGCATGGCTCAGGTGGGCCGACTCGTACACGGCGTGGCTCAAGCGACGCCACAGTACGGTGAAGTCCACGCGGTCTTGCTGCATGGCTTGCAACAGCGCTTCCACCAAAGCGCGGTCGCCATCGTGTGCATCTGCCAAGCCGAGCTTGGCGCGCATGCGTTGGTCCAAAGTCTCTGGAAACAAAGTTTTGTAGGTCTCAAGTGCAGCCAGTGCAGGCTCTTGCGCGTCAATCAGGGGCATCAAGGCCTGGCCCAAACAAAACAAGTTCCAGTAAGCCACTTGAGGTTGGCGCGCATAGGCGTAACGGCCCGACGTGTCAGAGTGGTTGCAGATATGCCCCGGATCAAACCCATCCATGAACTGAAAGGGGCCGTAGTCGAGCGTCAAACCAAGCACGCTCATGTTGTCGGTGTTCATCACGCCATGACAAAAGCCCACGGCTTGCCATTGCGCCATCAGACCTGCCGTGCGTCGCGTGACCTCTTGCAACATGGCACAGTAACGCGCAGTGTCTTGCAAAGGCAACAACTCAGGGAAGTGGCTTTGCACCACATGGTCTGCCAGCGCCCTCAGTTCTTGTGTTTGCCCGTTGGCAGCAAAGTGCTCGAAATGGCCAAAGCGCACAAAGCTGGGAGCCACACGCGTGACCACGGCGGCGGTCTCCGGTTCTTCGCGGTAGACCGGTGTAGGCGAGCCAGTGACACACAGGGCGCGGGTGGTAGGAATGCCCAAACCATACATGGCCTCGCTGGCCAAGAACTCGCGAATGCTGGAGCGCAGCACGGCGCGACCATCGCCACGGCGTGAGTACGGCGTAGGCCCGGCGCCCTTGAGCTGAATGTCTTGCACCCCCAGCAGCGTGTCGATTTCGCCCAAACTGATGGCCCTGCCGTCTCCCAACTGTCCTGCCCAGACGCCGAACTGGTGGCCGCTGTACACACTGGCACGCGGCGTGCTGCCCGGCAACAAAGCATTGCCACTGAGTGCATCCAACGCGTCTTGTGACAACCAGAGTTCGGCGGGCAAGCCCAGTTGCGTCAACAAGTGGTGGTTACACGCCACCCAATGAGAAGGCGCCAAAGGCGTGGGTGGACACAGGCGCTGAAAAGCGTCGCCCAATCGACCAAAGCTCGGATGCCAAGGCCAGTGATAGGCGGCGTTGGTCGGCAAAGGGAGGGCACTGGTGTTCATAAGTCAAGATTGTCTGGGGAAATCCATAGGCCTGTTTTTCATAAGTCTTCGCAATTCGTCAGCAAGTTGTTGGCACAATGCTTTGAGACAAATAGCACGACCGTGCCAAAACGATAAACACACAGGAGCTTGCCATGCTGGGCTTGATGCAAAACCAACCCTTGTTGATCTCAAACCTGATCGACTTTGCCGAACACCACCACGGGGACGGCGAGATCGTGTCACGCCGTGTGGAAGGCGATATCCACCGCTACACCTGGGGCGATGTGGCGCGACGCGCACGGCAAGTGGCCAATGCACTGGACGGTTTCAAGCTCGACATGAGCGACCGTGTGGCCACGTTGGCCTGGAACGGCTACCGCCATTTGGAGCTGTACTTTGGTGTCAGCGGCAGCGGTCGGGTGTTGCACACCATCAACCCACGCTTGCACCCAGAACAAATTGCCTGGATTGCCAATCACGCCGAAGACCAGGTGCTGTGCTTTGACATGACGTTCTTGCCCATCATCCAGGCGGTGCATGCCAAGTGCACCACCATCCGCCATTGGGTGGCAATGTGTGATGCGGACAAGCTGCCCTCCGACAGCGGCATCCCCAACCTCATCAGCTACGAAGCGTGGATGGGCCAACAGTCCAGCACCTACACCTGGCCCTCGATGGACGAAAACTCGGCTTCCAGCATGTGCTACACCAGCGGCACCACGGGCCACCCCAAAGCGGCGCTGTACAGCCATCGCTCCACCATCTTGCACGCCTACGCAGCAGCCTTGCCCGATGTGATGTGCATCTCGGCACGAGACGCCATCTTGCCGGTGGTACCGATGTTCCACGTCAACGCCTGGGGCATTCCGTACAGCGCTGCCATGACCGGTGCCAAGCTGGTGTTTCCTGGCCCGGGCATGGATGGCAAATCCATTTACGAATTGATCGAAGGTGAAGGCGTGACCTTTGCGGCCGGGGTACCCACCGTGTGGCAAATGTTGCTGGGTCACATGAAGCCCGCTGGATTGCGCTTTTCCAATCTGACGCGCACCGTCATTGGCGGCTCGGCTTGTCCGCCCGCGATGATTGATGCCTTCCGCGATGAATACAACGTCGACGTGTTGCATGCCTGGGGCATGACCGAGCTCAGCCCCTTGGGCACGCTGTGTACCTTGAAGAACAAGCACCTCAAGCTGCCAGCCGAGGAGCAAATGAAGATTCGCCTCAAACAAGGCCGAGCCATTTTTGGCATTGACATGAAGATCGTCGACGACGCGGGCCATGAACAACCACATGACGGCAAAGCCTATGGCGATCTGTTGGTCAAAGGGCCTTGGGTGGTGGCCGATTACTTCAAAGGCGAGGGCGGCAGCCCCTTGGTGAAAGACGCTGATGGTGTGGGTTGGTTCCCCACGGGTGACGTGGCGACGATTGACCCGGACGGCTACATGCAAATCACCGACCGCAGCAAAGACGTCATCAAATCAGGCGGTGAGTGGATCAGCTCCATCGACATTGAAAACATTGCAGTGGCGCATCCTGCGGTGGCGATGGCGGCGTGCATTGGCGTCAAGCACCCCAAGTGGGACGAACGTCCGATCGTGGCCGTGGTCAAAAAGCCCGGGGCCGAAATCAGCCGCGAAGACTTGCTCAAGTTCTACGAAGGTAAAACCGCCAAGTGGCAAATTCCAGACGATGTGGTGTTTGTCGACAGCATCCCCCTTGGGGCCACCGGCAAGATGCTGAAAACCAAGTTGCGTGAACAGCTCAAAGACTATGTGTTGCCCGGTGTCTGAGGGCTGGCTGCTTGTGCCACCACGTTAAGGGCAATCCCTGAACGTGGGTGTCACCAAAGTCGTTACGCTTGAATGTCAATAGAAATCCAAAGGAGACAGACATGAAGTTCAAACAACAACTGGTGAGCCTGGCTATCCTGGCCGCAGTCGGGAGTGCGGCATTTGCGCAAAGCGGCGAAACGGTGAAGATTGCGCTGATTGACCCGCAAAGCGGGTTGATGGGACCCTTGGGTTTGAACCAACTCCGAAGCTTTCAATTCTTTGCCGACACCTTCACCAAGAGCAATGCCGCGGGCGTGAAGTACGAGGTGGTGGGCTTTGACAACAAGCTCAGCCCCGCCGAGAGTTTGAATGCGCTGAAAGCAGCGATGGACCAAGGCATTCGCTACATCGCGCAAGGCAACGGATCTTCTGTGGCGGGGGCGTTGATCGATGCCGTCAACAAACACAACGAGCGCAACCCTGGCAAAGAGGTGCTGTTTTTGAACTACGCCGCGGTGGACCCCGATTTCACCAACAGCAAGTGCAGCTATTGGCACTTCCGCTTTGATGCGGATACCTCGATGAAGATGGAGGCCATGACCACCTTCATGAAAGACCAGCCCGACATCAAGAAGGTCTACCTGCTGAACCAAAATTACTCGCACGGCCAACAAGTGGCCAAGTTTGCGAAAGAAAACCTCAGCCGCAAGCGTCCTGACATTCAAGTGGTGGGCGAAGACCTGCATCCGCTGGCCCAGGTGCGTGACTTCTCGCCCTACATTGCCAAGATCAAAGCCTCTGGGGCCGACACAGTGATCACGGGCAACTGGGGCTCTGATTTGGCCTTGCTGGTCAAAGCTGCCAACGAAGGCGGTTACAACGGCAAGTTCTACACCTACTACACCGGCGTCACTGGCACGCCCACAGCCTTGAGCACGGGTGGTGCGGGGCGCGTCTACCAAATTGCTTACCAACACTACAACATGGGTGGCCCCATGGAGAAGTGGATGGCCGACTTCAAGAAACGCTACAACGACGACATGTTCACCGGCTCGGTGCCGCACATCTTCACCGCGTTGTCCATCGCCATGAAAAATGCCAAATCAACCGATCCGGTCAAAGTGGCTGCTGCTTTGGAAGGCTTGAAAACCAACAGCTTCAACGGCGAGATCGAGTTGCGTAAAACCGACCACCAAATTCAACAGACTTTGTTCTTGACGGTCTGGCAAAAAGCCGACAAAAAATACCCTTATAGCCCAGAGAACACAGGCATGACCTTGGCGCCCGTCAAAACCTTTGAGCCCTATGTGGCCAGCACACCCACCAGTTGCCAAATGAAACGCCCAAGCTAAGCGTGGGGATAAGGTGCAAGGCGGTGTGCCTCCAACACACCGCCTTGATTTTTAAGATGCGGCAAAGACAAGGTAATTGATGGAGTTTTTCTTGATCTCCATGCTCAATGGTTTGAGCTATGGTCTGTTGTTGTTCATGCTCAGCTCTGGGTTGACCTTGATTTTCAGCATGATGGGCGTGCTCAATTTCGCCCATGCCAGCTTTTACATGGTGGGGGCTTATCTGGGCTATTCGCTCAACGGCGTACTGGGGTTTTGGGCCGCCTTGTTCATCGCGCCTTTGCTGACCGGCGCATTGGGTGCCATTTTCGAGCGTCTGAGTCTGCGCCGAGTTCACAAATTTGGTCACGTGCCAGAACTGCTGGTGACCTTCGGTTTGTCCTACATCGTGCTTGAGTTGGTGCAATTGGTCTGGGGCCGGACGGCTTTGGAGTTTGTGCCTCCGCCTCAGTTGCAGGGGCCTGCATTCACACTGATTCAAAACTCCTTGCATGGTTTGTCGCTGGTATGGGGGGCCGCCGCCCCCGAGCTGTGCAACGCCAGCGATGCCGCGGTGCGCGTGGTCTGTTCGCCGTTTCCCGCCACACGCGGCTTCATGATGCTGGTGGCTTTGTTGATGATGGTCGGCTTGTGGGCTCTGCTCACCCGTACCCGCGTGGGGCTGGTCATTCAGGCGGCACTCACGCATCCAGAGGCCGTGGAGTCACTGGGTCACAACGTGCCACGTGTCTTCATGATGGTGTTTGGTGTAGGCACGGGCCTGGCAGGCCTGGCCGGGGTGATTGGCGGCAGCACGTTTGTCACCGAACCGGCCATGGCGGCCACGGTGGGATCGGTGATTTTTGTGGTGGTGGTGGTCGGTGGCATGGGCTCGTTGGCCGGGGCTTTTTTGGCCTCGCTGTTGATTGGCGTGGTGCAAACCTTTGCGGTGGCGTTTGACTATTCGGTCTTGCTGCTGCTACAAAACCTGGGGCTGCAGGTGAGCAGCGCCATGCGCGACAACTCGGTGCTCAAACTCACCTTGTCTCAGGTCGCGCCCATCTTGCCGTATTTGTTTTTGGTACTGATCTTGATCTTCCGCCCCAAAGGGCTCTTGGGCACACGGGAGAGCTGAGCCATGCGTGCATCCAACACCCATTACGTATTCAAGCCCTACAACGTGGCGCGCTGGCTGATTTGGGGCGCCTTCATCTTGGTGCTGCTGTTAGCGCCACGCGTGTTTTCGAGCAACTTGTCGGTCACCATGTTGTCGCAAATGGGTATCGCCATGGTGGCATGTCTGTCCTACAACATGCTGCTGGGACAAGGTGGCATGTTGAGCTTTGGCCATGCGGTGTACACAGGCCTGGGTGCCTACACCGCCATGCACGCGCTCAATGCCGCGAGCAGCGGGGCATTGGCCATTCCCGTCAGTTTGGTGCCTTTGGTTGGGGGTTTAGGCGGCATGTGTTTCGCCGTGCTGTTTGGTTTTGTGACCACGCGCAAGTCAGGCACCACCTTTGCCATGATCACCTTGGGATTGGCCGAATTGGTGTTTGCCATGTCGCTGATGTTTTCTGAATTTTTCGGTGGCGAAGCTGGCGTGGCGGGCAACCGCGTGGTGGGGCAGGCGGTATGGGGCATCACCTACGGGCCCGCCATTCAGGTGTATTACCTCACGGCGGCCTACACGCTGGTGTGCGTGGCCCTGATGTATGCCTTCACCCGTACGCCGCTGGGGCGCATCTTGAACGCGGTGCGCGACAACCCAGAGCGGGTTGAGTTCATTGGCTACAACACCCAGTATGTGCGTTATTTCTCTTTCATCATCGCGGGTTTTTTTGCCGGCATCGCAGGCGGTTTGGCGTCGGTCAACTTTGAAATTGTCACGGCCGAAGTGGTGGGCTCTGGCCGCTCAGGCGCCTATTTGCTGTTCACCTTTTTAGGTGGCGCCACCTTTTTCTTTGGTCCCATCATCGGTGCCATCCTGATGGTGTTGGCTTTTGTGCTGCTGTCGGAGTTCACCAAAGCTTGGTTGCTCTACCTCGGTCTGACTTTTTTGTTCATGGTGATGTACGCCCCTGGCGGCATCGCCAGCTTGGTCATGATGAACCTGCGCTTGGCCGCATTTGGCCGTTTGCGTCAACTGTGGGTGGCTTATGTGGGCTTGGGCATCACGGCATTGCTAGGCCTGGCTGGCGCGGCGGCCATGATCGAGATGATCTACCACCTGCAACTCAACACCTCCCAAGGACCCGAACTGCACTTTGCGGGCGTGGTGCTCGATGCCCAATCCCTGGGTAGCTGGTTTGGCGCGGCCTTTGTCATGCTCACCGGTTTGGGCCTGTTTGAACTGGCGCGTCGCCAGTACGTGAACGATTGGGACGAGACACAGGCCTTCATTGAGAAAGAAATCAAACGTCGGGAGGCCCTGTGATTGCCTTGCAACTCAAAGACGTGCGCAAAAACTTTGGCAAAACCGAAATCATCCGCGGCGTTGATCTGGAAGTCCAAGCGGGCGAGCGTGTGGCCATCATTGGCCCCAATGGCGCTGGCAAATCCACCTTGTTCAACCTCATCAGTGGACGGCTTGAGCCGACCAGCGGTGAAATTTGGTTAGGCGCCCACCGCATCGATGGCAAGAAACCGTTCGAGATCAACCGACTGGGTTTGTCACGCAGCTTTCAAATCACCAACATCTTTCCCAAGCTCAGCGTGTTTGAAAACTTGCGTTGCGCCGTGTTGTGGACCTTGGGCTACAAGTACACCTTCTTGAAGTTCCTCGCCAATCTGGATGACGCCAACGAGCGCGCTGAACAGCTGATGGCGCGCATCCGGTTGGACAAAAAACGCGACGTGTTGGCCATCAACCTCACCTATGCCGAACAACGCGCGCTGGAGATCGGCATCACCATCGCAGGCGGCTCGGACGTGATCTTGCTGGACGAACCCACGGCAGGCATGAGCAAGAGCGAGACCAAGCGCTTCATTCAGCTGATTCGCGAAGTGACCGAGGGCAAAACACTGCTCACCGTCGAACACGACATGGGCGTGGTGTTTGGACTGGCCGACAAAATTGCGGTGGTGGTCTACGGCGAAGTGATTGCTTTTGACACCCCCGAGGCCGTGCGTGCCAACGCACGGGTGCAAGAGGCTTATCTGGGCTCGGCCGTGGCCGAACACCAAGCGGCGGCCTGACACACGCGAGAACATGTGATGCTCAAGATCGACAACCTTCACGCGTTTTACGGCAAAAGCCATGTCTTACATGGTGTGTCTTTTGAAGTACAAGCCGGAGAAATTGTGGCCTTGCTCGGGCGCAACGGCTCTGGCCGCTCCACCACAGCACGCGCCATCATGGGCCTGGTCGATTGCCAAGGCACGGTGCTATGGAACGACCAACACATTGCGCAGAAAAAGCCTTACCAAATTGCCCATCTGGGCATTGGCTATGTGCCAGAGAACCGCGACATTTTCCCCAAGCTCACGGTGCAACAAAACCTACTGCTTGGACAGAAGGGCAACGGGCAGGGCAGCCGCTGGTCGTTTGACGACATGTACGCCATGTTCCCGCGCTTGAAAGAGCGTGAGCACACCGAAGCGGGCGTGCTCTCGGGCGGCGAACAGCAAATGCTCACCTTATGCCGCACCCTGATGGGTGACCCCGACCTGATCATCATTGACGAACCCACCGAGGGCCTGGCGCCTAAGATCGTTGAGTTGGTGGGGCAGTATTTGCAAACCCTCAAAGCACGCGGCATCTCGGTGTTGCTGATTGAACAAAAGCTCACCATCGCCATGGACATCTCGGACCGGGTGCTCGTCATGGGTCATGGGCGCATTGTGTTTTCAGGCACGCCCCAGGCGCTGCGCGATGACGTTTACACCCGCAAGGAATGGTTAGAAGTTTGATCTAGAATCAAAAAAGAACGATCGTTCTTTTTATTGTCCTTTCATTGTTCCAACAAGGAAATCGCATGAGTGCAGACTACAAAGTTCATGGCGACGTGGCCGTGATCACGCTCAACAACCCACCGGTCAACGGTTTGGGCTTGTCCACCCGCCAAGCCATCGTGGCGGGCGTTGAACAGGCACTGGCGGATCCTGCGGTGAAGGCTTTGGTGGTCACCGGCCACGGCAAGGCGTTTTCTGGCGGTGCCGACATCCGTGAATTCGGCACGCCCAAGGCGATTCAAGAGCCCAATTTGTTGAGCGTTATCTCTGTTTTAGAAAACAGCAGCAAGCCTGTGGTCGCTGCGGTGCACAGCGTGGCCATGGGTGGTGGTTTGGAGCTGGCCTTGGGTTGCCACTACCGCATCGCGGCACCAGGTGCCAACATCGCCTTGCCTGAGGTCAAGATTGGTTTGATTCCAGGCGCTGGTGGCACCCAACGCCTGCCCCGTGCCTTGGGCGTAGAGCCCGCGTTGAACATGATCGTCAGCGGCGAAGCCATCAAGAGCGAGATGCTGGCCATGCTACCCGGTCAAAAACTGTTCGATCAAATGGCGGCTTCTCCTGAGTCACTGATGGACGAAGCCTTGACCTTGGCCCGTCAAATGGCCGATGTGCGCCCCTTGCCCAAAGTGCGCGATTTGCCCTGCAAGCACCCGCAAGGCGATGCCTACTTTCAGTTCGCCCGCAACATGGTCAAAGGCATGGCCAAAAACTACCCCGCACCACCCAAGTGTGTGGACGCCGTAGAAGCCGCCACCAAGAAAAAATTTGCCGATGGCATGACCTACGAGCGCGAGCTTTTCATCAACCTGATGTGGACGCCCGAGTGCCGTGCCTTGCGTCACTTGTTCACCGCCCAACGCGCGGCTTCCAAAATTGCCGATGTGCCCGACACCACCCCGGTGCGCAACATCCAGTCGGTGGCCATCATTGGGGCCGGCACCATGGGCGGCGGCATTGCGATGAACTTTCTCAATGCAGGCTTGCCGGTCAAGCTGCTGGAAACCAAGCAAGAGGCCCTGGACCGTGGCATTGCCACGATCCAGAAAAATTACGAAGCGCAAGTCAAAAAAGGCAAGCTCAAAGAAGACAAATACGCCCAGCGCATGGCCTTGCTCAGCACCACGCTGAGCTACAACGATTTGAAAGATGCCGACTTGGTGATTGAGGCCGTGTTTGAAGAGATGGGCGTCAAAGAAGCCGTGTTCAAACAGCTCGATGCCGTGATGAAGCCTGGCGCTGTTCTGGCCTCCAACACCTCGACCTTGGACGTCAACGCCATTGCCAACTTCACCCAGCGCCCCCAAGACGTGGTGGGCATGCACTTTTTCAGCCCCGCCAATGTGATGAAGTTGCTCGAAGTCGTGCGCGGAGAAAAAACCGCCAAAGACGTGCTGGCCACAGTCATGGCTGTGGCCAAGAAGATCAAAAAAACCGCCGTGGTGTCGGGCGTGTGCGACGGCTTCATTGGCAACCGCATGATTGAGCAATATGGCCGTCAAGCCGGTTTCTTGCTGGAAGAGGGCTGTACCCCACAGCAGGTGGACAAAGCGGTTGAGAAATTTGGCTTTGCCATGGGACCGTTCCGCATGGGCGACTTGGCAGGCAACGACATCGGCTGGGCCATCCGCAAACGCCGCTATGTTGAAAAGCCCCAAATGAAGTACAGCAAAACCGCCGACTTGTTGTGCGAGATGGGGCGCTTTGGCCAAAAAGTGGGCAAGGGCTGGTACGACTACCAAGTCGGCAAGCGTGACGCCATACCGAACAAAGAGGTGGAGGCCATGGTGGTTCAACACCGTGCTTCTTTGGGCATCACAGCACGCAAAATCAGCGACGAAGAAATCGTGCAACGCCTGGTGTATTCACTCGTCAACGAAGCTGCACACATCTTGGAAGAAGGCATTGCCGCCAAGGCCAGCGACATCGACATGGTGTACATCACGGGTTATGGATTTCCGATCTACCGTGGCGGCCCCATGCTCTACGCTGATCAAATGGGCTTGTTCAATGTGGTGCAAGCCATGCATCGTTTTGCCGCCAACCCCCTCGATGACGCCGAGTTCTGGAAACCAGCACCTTTGTTGGCCCGTCTCGCCGCCGAAGGCAAGACCTTCAACTGAACCCCATTTAAGGAATTCCTATGACCAACGCTGTCATCGTTTCAACCGCCCGCACCCCGCTGACCAAAAGCTGGAAAGGTGCTTTCAACATGACCCACGGCGCCACGCTCGGTGGACACGCCATTCAGCACGCCGTCGCGCGTGCTGGCATTGATGCCGCTGAAGTGGAAGACGTCATCATGGGCTGCGCCAACCCCGAAGGCGCCACAGGCTGGAACATTGCCCGCCAATGCGGTTTGGCGGGTGGCTTGCCCGTGAGCGTGAGCGGCATCACGGTGAACCGCTTTTGCTCGTCGGGTTTGCAAACCATCGCCTTGGCGGCACAACGCATCATCACCGGTGAAGGCGATGTGTATGTGGCAGGCGGCGTGGAAAGCATTTCGTGCGTGCAGCAAGAAATGAACATGCACATGTTCATCGACCCCAACCTCAACAAGATCAAGCCTGAGATTTACTGGAACATGTTGCAAACCGCTGAAAACGTAGCCAAGCGTTACAACATCAGCCGTGAAGCCATGGATGAGTACGGCGCAGCCAGCCAGCAAAAAGCCTGCGCTGCAGCGGCAGCAGGCAAGTTCGACGAAGAGATTGCAGCCATCACCGTGAAAGCGGGCGTGGTCGACAAAGTGATGGGCTTGATGACCCAACAAGTCACGGTCAGCCGTGATGAAGGCATGCGTGAAGGCACCACGGTTGAAGCCATCAGCGGCTTGAAATCGGCCATGCCAGGCGGTTTGATCACGGCAGGCAATGCCAGCCAGTTCTCCGACGGGGCAGGAGCCTGTGTGGTGATGAGCGAAGAGCTGGCCAGCAAGCGTGGTTTGAAACCCCTGGGTCGGTTCCTCGGCTTTGCAGTGGCAGGCTGCGAGCCCGATGAGATGGGCATTGGCCCTGTCTTTGCCGTACCCAAAGTGCTCAAGCGTTTAGGGCTGACTGTGAATGACATTGACCTGTGGGAACTCAACGAAGCCTTTGCGGTGCAAGTGCTGTACTGCCGCGACAAACTGGGCATTCCCAACGATCGCCTCAATGTCAACGGTGGTGCGATTGCCGTAGGACACCCCTACGGCATGAGCGGTCAACGCCTGACAGGACATGCCTTGATCGAAGGCAAACGCCGTGGTGCCAAGCGCGTGGCAGTGACCATGTGCATTGGCGGCGGCATGGGCGCTGCGGGTATTTTTGAAGTGCTGTAAATGGCGCTGCGAGACACCGTTGATTTTTTGCTGTACGACTGGCTCCAAGCCGAGGCACTGAATCAACGTTCACGTTTCGCAGACCATTCAAGAGAAACTTTTGATGCGGTGCTCGACACCTGCGAGCGCATCGCACGCGACAAATTTGCGCCGTACAACCGCACCATCGACACGCAAGAACCGCAGTTCGATGGCGAACGCGTGATCCTGCCGCAAGCCACCCACGATGCCCATGCAGCCTATGCGGCTTCGGGCATGCTGAGCGCCGCGCAAGACTATGACATTGGCGGCATGCAACTGCCCTATGTGGTCGAGTCTGCGGCCAATGCATTTTTTGCGTGTGCGTCGGTGAGCATTGGCGGTGGCATGTTGACCGTAGGCAACGCCAACTTGCTGATGGCTTATGGCAGCGAGACACAAAAGCAGGTGTTTGCGCACCATGAATTCTCAGGCCGCTGGAGCGGCACCATGTGTTTGTCTGAACCGCAAGCGGGCTCGTCATTGAGCGATATCACCACCCGCGCCATACCCGATGGCGAAGACTTTGCCAGCGATCCACTGGGCTCGCGCTATCGGCTCAAGGGTCACAAGATGTGGATCTCAACCGGCGACCACGAACTGACCGAGAACATCGTCCACCTGGTCTTGGCCAAGATTCCCGGGCCTGACGGCATGCCAATTCCCGGGGTCAAAGGCATTTCCTTGTTTGTGGTGCCTAAGCACCGGGTGGATGCACAAGGCAAGCTCACGGGCCAACGCAATGACGTGGCCTTGGCTGGCCTAAACCACAAATGCGGCTGGCGTGGCACTGTCAATACCTTGCTCAATTTTGGCGAAGGCAAATACCCAGATGCGCAAGGACAAGCGGGTGCCATCGGCTATTTGGTGGGCCAACCCGGCGAGGGCCTGCGCTGCATGTTCCACATGATGAACGAGGCACGCATTGGGGTCGGCATGGCGGCCACCATGCTGGGGTTGGCGGGCTATTACGCCTCACTCGACTATGCCAAAGCACGCCCGCAAGGACGCGCCATGACCGCTGCGGGCAAAGACCCAGCATCGGCACAAATTCGCATCATTGAACACGCTGATGTCAAGCGCATGCTGCTGGCCCAAAAGGCCTATGGCGAGGGTGCCTTGGCCCTGGCCATGTATTGCGCGCGCTTGGTGGACGAGCAACGCACGGGCGAGGCCACAGCCGCCAACGAAGCGCGTTTGTTGCTCGAAGTGCTCACGCCCATCGCCAAGAGCTGGCCCAGCGAGTGGTGCTTGGAGGCCAACTCACTGGCCATTCAGGTGCATGGCGGCTATGGCTACACCCGTGACTACCCGGTGGAGCAGTACTGGCGCGACAACCGCTTGAACATGATCCACGAAGGCACACACGGCATCCAGGGGATGGACTTGCTGGGACGCAAAGTGCGCATGGAAGACGGGCAGGGCATGACCTTGCTGACACAGCGCATTCATGCCACGGTGGCGCAGGCCCTGCAACAAACCGATCAAGCCGGTCACATCGCAGACCATGCCCACGCATTGACCGATGCGCTGCAACACGTGCAACGTGCCACAGACATGGCTTGGCAAGAGGGTACGCCAACTCAGGCCCTGGCAAACGCCGTGCCTTATCTGCAAGCGTTTGGACACATGGTGCTGTCATGGATGTGGCTTGAGGTCGAACGGGTCAGCCAAGGTGCCGGGTCCGAAAATTTGGGCCGTCGCACAGCGGCTCAATTTTTCTTTCGCTACGAACTACCGAAAATCAGTGCCTGGCTACAAGTTGTCGCACAACGTGACATGACCTGTGCCAACATGCCTGAAGACGCTTTTTAATCAAGGAACAAGCCATGCAAGAAAGTTTTGGTGCCTACATTCCGTTTGTCGACCACTTGGGTTTCGAGATGGTCTTCTTCGACGACGGACAATCCGAGCTGCGCTTTGAGCCCGAGCCCGAACACATGAATTCATTCAATGTCACCCACGGTGGCGCATTGATGACGCTACTGGATGTGACCCTGGCCACAGCCGCACGCAGTGTGGAGAGGACATCTGGCGTGGTCACGGTTGAAATGAAAACCACCTTCATGCAGCCTGCGCGTGGCGTGTTGACCAGCAAGGGGCGTCTGATCCACCGGTCGCGCAGCATGGCGTTCACCGAAGGCACGGTGTATGACGCGCAAGGTCAAGTTTGTGCGCACGCCACAGGCACTTTCAAATACGTGCCCAAAGCGCCAGACCCCAGCCATCCGGTCTCCGATATCTCCACCGATTGAACCCACAAGCCAGGATGTGCCATGCCGCTGAACCAATCTTTTTTGCTTGACAACCGGCCACAAGGCCAAGCCACGGTTGACAACTTCAGACTCGTCAGTTGTGAAACGCCAGCGCTTGAAGAAGGCCAGGTCTTGGTGCGCCACCACTACCTCAGCTTGGACCCTTACATGCGAGGGCGCATGAACGACAGCAAGAGCTACGCTGCACCGCAGCCGTTGGGTGCGGTGATGATTGGTGGCACCGCCGGTGAGGTGGTGGAGAGCCGCCACCCCAAGTTCAAGCCTGGTGATCAGGTGGTGGGCATGGGAGGGTGGCAACTCTACAGCGTGGTCGATGGCCATGCCCCTGGCATGCTGCGCCGAGTCGACACCACCCATGTGCCGCTGAGCCACTACCTGGGGGCCGTCGGCATGCCTGGGGTCACCGCTTGGTATGGCTTGGTCAAGGTCATTGAGCCTCAAGCAGGCGAAACCGTTACCGTGAGTGCGGCCAGCGGTGCCGTCGGCAGCGCTTATGGGGCGCTCGCCAAAGCGCGCGGTTGCCGTGTGGTGGGCATTGCAGGCGGTCAAGAGAAATGCGACTACGTGGTCAACAGCTTGGGCTTTGATGCTTGTGTGGACTACAAGCAGCACAGTGACTATCTGTCTTTGTCCAAAGCCTTGCGGCAAGCCTGCCCCAACGGCATTGACGGTCACTTCGAAAACGTGGGTGGCATGGTGCTCGATGCCGTGATGCTGCGCACCAACGCTTTCGCGCGCATCGCCCTGTGCGGCATGATCGCGGGCTACGACGGCGCCCCCTTGCCCATGACCCATCCTGCGCTGATTTTGGTCAACCGCTTGAAGATCCAAGGCTTCATCGTCAGCGAACACATGGAGGTGTGGCCCGAAGCGCTCAAGGAGTTGGGCCACTTGGTCGGCAGTGGTCAGTTACGCCCTCGTGAATCCGTGGCGCAAGGCTTGGCAGCTGCGCCACAAGCCTTTCTGGGTTTGCTCAAGGGCAAGAATTTTGGCAAACAACTGGTCCAGCTGGTTTAAAGGCTGCACCGCATGATTTCAAACTTTGCAGGCAAAACAGCCGTTTTGACCGGCGCAGGATCTGGCTTTGGCTTGGCGTGCGCCCGACTCGGGGCCAAATTGGGCATGAATCTGGTGTTGGTCGATGTGCAACGTGACGCGCTCGATGCGGCCGTTGCAGAACTCACGGCCACCGGGGTGACGGTGATTGCACGTTGTGTTGATGTCTCCAACGCCGACCAAATGCAAACTTTGGCGCACGACGTGTACACCCAATTGGGCGCACCGCATTTGGTCTTCAACAACGCAGGGGTTGGCTCTGGCGGTTTGGTGTGGGAGAACTCACTGGCCGATTGGCAATGGGTGCTTGGCGTCAACCTGTGGGGCGTGATCCACGGTGTGCGTTTGTTCACCCCCATGATGTTGCAAGCCGCCAAGCAAGATCCGCTTTACCAAGGTCACATCGTCAACACGGCCAGCATGGCTGGCTTGCTCACACCACCCAACATGGGGGTTTACAACGTGAGCAAACACGCGGTGGTGGCCTTGACGGAAACCTTGTACCAAGACCTTCAGCTGGTGTCTGAGCAGGTCAGTGCCAGTGTTTTGTGCCCGTACTTTGTGCCCACAGGCATCAGTCAAAGTCAACGCAATCGACCCGATGCATTGCAGACAGCACCAATCACGTCCAGCCAGCGCATCAGCCAAGCCATGCTGGATAAGGCGGTAGACAGCGGCAAAGTCAGTGCGGCAGAGGTGGCACAAAAGGTCTTTGACGCCGTGGCGACCGAGCAGTTCTACATCTACAGCCATCCCCACGCGTTGGGCAATGTGCAATTGCGCATGCAAGCCATCGTGTCGCAAGGCCAACCGCCGGACCCGTTTGCCGCACGGCCTGATGTGGGCCAACAACTGCGAACGCAGTTACGCGCTTGAGCGCTGGCAATCTGTCCACAAAACTCAGTGGAAGTGACCTTCAAAGCAATGGCGCACTTCATGGCCAATCACCACGTGGTTGGGGTTGGGCGTGGTGATGATGGTGCAGCGCTTGGACTCTGCGGACCAAGTGGCACACGCCACAGCAGGTGTGGCCATGCCAGCCCCCCGTTTGCCGGATATCTGCGCGCAATACTCGGCCGCATCGGGCCGAATCTCCCAACTCAGATTGACGCTGTTCATCACACGCTTGTCCGGGGATTGCGCGGCAAAGTCTGCATACTCGGTCGAGGCAATGGTGTAACAGCCCGACAACGACATGACGGTCAAGAAAACCAAAGCGCGGCCAAAGAGTGCTTGGGTAGCGGTAGACATTTTGTTAAATATATCGATTTATCTTTTGATATTGTTGATATCGACAGATTTATCAAATACTAAACCGAATTTCACTTAAAAAGAAGTTAAGTCTTAAGCAAAATTTAACCGCTGTCTGTGCGTTGCCGCATGTGGCAAACTCGCCCGCTTTGAAGAATTGATCTCCTAAAAATGCAAAAAATAACCCGGCAGATTGCTGCCGAAATCAAAGTCTCGGAATCGCAAGTCAAGGCCGCTGTTGAACTGCTGGATGGTGGCGCCACCGTGCCCTTCATTGCCCGTTACCGCAAAGAGGTGACAGGGGGCTTGGACGACATCCAACTGCGTGAACTCGACGCACGTTTGAGCTATTTGCGTGAACTTGAAGACCGCCGAGCCACTGTGCTCAAAAGCATTGAGGACCAAGGCAAGCTCACCCCTGAACTTCGCGCAGCCATTGAAGGGGCGCCCACCAAGCAAGAACTGGAAGACCTGTACTTGCCGTTCAAGCCCAAACGCCGCACCAAAGGCATGATCGCCAAAGAGGCAGGGCTCGAACCTTTGGCTGACAAGCTGTTTGCCAACCCTGAGTTGACCCCCAGCACCGAAGCCGAGGCTTTTGTGTTGCCGGCAGGCAAGATCGAAGGGGCCGACTTTTCTACCGTGGCTGCGGTTTTGGACGGCGTGCGTGACATTCTGAGTGAGCGCTGGGCAGAAGACGCCGGCTTGGTGCAAGCCTTGCGCGAGTGGTTGTGGAGCGAGGGTCTGTTTCGCAGCAAATTGGCCACGGGCAAAGACGAAAACAACCCCGATGTGGCCAAGTTCCGCGACTACTTTGACTACGACGAGCCCATTGGCCGCGTGCCCTCGCACCGGGCCCTGGCCGTCTTTCGTGGCCGCGCTCTGGAAATGCTGGATGCCAAACTGGTCCTGCCCGTGGAGCCCGAGCCTGGCAAACCGAGTTTGGCCGAGGGCAAGATCGCCATCCACCTGGGCTGGAGCCACCAAGCCCGCCCATCCGATGACTTGATTCGTAAATGCGTGGCTTGGACTTGGCGCGTCAAGCTCAGCCTGTCCACCGAGCGTGACTTGTTCACCCGCCTGCGTGAAGACGCAGAACAGGTGGCCATCAAGGTGTTTGCCGACAACCTGCGCGACCTGTTGCTGGCCGCGCCCGCTGGCCCGCGCGTGGTGATGGGTTTGGATCCCGGCATCCGCACCGGCGTGAAAGTGGCCGTGGTCGATGCCACCGGCAAGCTGGTGGAAACCGCCACCGTGTACCCCCACGAACCGCGCAAAGACTGGGACGGGTCGCTCTACACCCTGGCCAAGTTGTGCGAGAAACACGGCGTCAACCTGATCGCCATTGGCAACGGCACGGCCAGCCGCGAGACCGACAAACTAGCAGGCGAGTTGATCAAACTCATGGCCCGGCACGATGCCGCCAAAACCATCGACAAAGTGGTGGTCAGCGAAGCCGGGGCCTCGGTCTACAGCGCCAGTGAATTTGCCAGCCAAGAAATGCCCGATGTGGACGTGAGCCTGCGGGGTGCCGCCAGCATTGCGCGGCGCTTACAAGACCCATTGGCCGAGCTGGTCAAGATCGACCCCAAGTCGATTGGTGTAGGCCAGTACCAGCACGATGTGAACCAAAGCGAGCTGGCGCGCACCTTGGAGGCGGTGGTGGAAGACTGCGTGAACGCGGTGGGCGTGGACCTCAACACCGCCAGCGTGCCGCTGCTGACCCGCGTGTCGGGCCTGTCCACCACCACCGCCAAAGCCGTGGTGCGCTGGCGCGAAGCCAACGGTGCGTTTGCCAACCGACAACAACTGCTCAAAGTCACCGGCTTGGGTGCCAAAACCTTTGAGCAAAGCGCAGGTTTTCTGCGCATCCGTGGCGGCGACAACCCCCTGGACATGACCGCGGTTCACCCCGAAACCTATCCGGTGGTCGAGCGCATCATGGCGCAAACCGGCAAACCCGTGAACGAGCTGATGGGCCGTGCCGACATGCTCAAAACCTTGAAGCCAGAGCTGTTTGCCAACGACACGGTGGGGGTGATCACCGTCAAAGACATCTTGAGCGAGCTGGAAAAACCAGGTCGTGACCCGCGCCCCGACTTCAAAGTAGCCAAGCTCCAAGACGGGGTGGAAGACATCAAAGACCTCAAGGTCGACATGGTGCTCGAAGGCACAGTCAGCAACGTGGCGGCGTTTGGCGCCTTCGTGGACTTGGGTGTTCACCAAGATGGCCTGATCCATGTGAGCCAACTCAGCAACAAGTTCATCAGCGATGCGCGTGAAGTGGTCAAAACGGGTGACATCATCAAAGTCAAGGTGCTGGAAGTGGATGTGGCCCGCAAGCGCATCAGCCTGACCATGAAGCTGGATGCCGCACCTGCACGACGCGATGGGACACGCGACAACCGCTTTGAACATGCAGGCAGAGACAACCGGGCGCGTGGTGGCGGTGGCTACACCGCACCGCCACAAGCGGCACAAGGCTCGGCCATGGCCAGTGCCTTCGCTAAATTGCAAAGTCTCAAGAAGTAAGCTCAGTTCATGTCCATCACCCGCAACATCCGCATGCTCACCCGCTACAACGCCTGGGCCAATCAGGTGTTGTTTGCTGCTCTGGCCGAGTTGCCCGAAGACGCGGTGATGGCGCCCCGTCCAACGGTGTTTGGCAACATGGCCAACACATTGCAACATGCGCAAGTGGTGGATGTGATCTGGAAGGCCCACCTTGAAGGTATGCCACATGGCATGCGTTCCCGAGTGCCACAACAAGACATGTTGCTGACAGCCTTGGCCGCAGCTCAAACGGCCCTAGACCAGTGGTACATCGCCTACGCCGATCAATTGACACCCGCCGCACATGACGAACTGCTGAGCTTTGAATTTGTCGATGGTGGCCACGGCCAGATGACCCGAGACGACATATTGCTGCATGTGGTGAACCACAAAACCTATCACCGAGGCGTTGTGGCCGACATGATCTGCCAGTGCGGTGTCCGACCGCCGGTCATGGACTTGCCGGTGTTTTTGCGCGACATACCCAGTCAGCTTTGAGCGCAGTTGTCGTCTATGAAGGCCCTTCACCTTTACGCAGGCCCCAAAGCACGTGCGCACATCGCGCAACACGGCTTGCTTCCAGAACATGTGGGTGTGATTCCAGGGGCAGCAGGTGGACCCAAGGGTTTGATTCTGGGCCCCTTAGACCGCTTCATCTTTGGCGAATGGTTACCCCAGAGCACGCAACCCATTGACCTGGTCGGCGCCTCCATTGGCGCCTGGCGCATGGCCACCGCATGCTTGAACCAAGCGGTGGCAGGCTTTGAGCGTTTGGAGCACGACTACATCCAGCAACGCTATGAACCACCCCCGGGCCAAAAGCGCCTCAGCCCGCAACAAGTGAGTGAGGCTTTTAGGCAGAGCTTGCAGGCCTTTTATGAAGGGCGCATGACGGAGGTGTTGAATCACCCACGCTATCGCTTGCATGTGATGACCTCTCACGGGCGTCACCTTCTGCACCGCGAACACGCATGGCTCACGCCGATGGGCTATGCGGGAGCGTATGTGTGCAATGCCGTACAACGCAAAGCCATGGGCTGGTGGCTGGAGCGGGTGGTATTTTCAAGCCCCCACAAAAGTGCACAGGGCACAAGGCATGGGCTGGATTTGCCGTTTGGTACGAACGACTTTGCAACGCAACAGGTGGCACTGACGGAGGTCAACTTCATGCCCGCCTTGCAGGCCAGTTGCTCGATCCCGTTTGTATTGCAAGCTGTGCATGACATTCCTGGCGCACCCCGAGGGGCGTATTGGGATGGCGGCATCACCGACTACCACTTGCACCTGAACTACACACCGTCGTCCACCAGCCCCATCGTGCTGTATCCACACTTTCAGCAGGCTGTGGTGCCTGGCTGGTTGGACAAGGCGCTGAAGTGGCGCCATCGGTCCAGCGCTTTTTTAGACCATGCTGTGGTGTTGGCGCCCAACCCCGAGTGGGTGCGCACGCTGCCCAACGGCAAACTACCAGACCGGTCCGACTTTGTGACCTACGCCCATGACTTCGATACACGCGTGAAGGTTTGGCAACAGGCTGCATCGGCGAGTCAGCAATTGGCCGATGAGTTGGCCGACTGGCTAGACCGGCCGCATACCCAAACCCTGCATAGACTGTGAAGCGGCGGGTGGATTGCTTACGCTGGGCATATTGCGTAAGCTCAGACACTTCGTCATTGATAGGAGAACGTGATGGGTCAATATCAGATCACCGTCTTAATTGGCAGCCTGCGTCAAGATTCTTTCAACCGAAGATTGGCCACTGCCATGGCTAAGCTAGCACCACCGGACTTTTCGTTCAAGCAGGCGCAAATCAACGATCTGCCGCTTTACAACCAAGACGATGATGCCCAACAGGCCGCATCTGTTTTGCGCCTGAAAGCGGACATCAAGATGGCGCATGGACTGCTCTTTGTCACACCTGAATACAACCGATCCATCCCTGGTGTGCTCAAAAATGCCATCGATCATGCGTCGCGCCCTTACGGTCAAAGTGCGTGGGCAGGCAAACCTGCTGGCGTGTTGGGTGTTTCGGTAGGAGCGATTGGCACCGCATTGGCACAACAACACTTGCGCAATGTTCTGGCTTATTTAGATGTCCCAACACTGGGTCAACCTGAAGCATTCATTCAAGCCAAAGAGGAGCTGTTTGGCCCCGATGGTGGAATTGGCGAGGGCAGTCAAAAGTTTCTTCAAGGCTGGATGAACCAATACGTGGCCTGGGTGAAACATCACAGCGCAGCTTCCAGCATGTCTCGGTAGTCCTGAGCGCTCGCTAGGCGAGGGTTGGTTTTGTGGCAATGGTCTGCCAGCGCACCTTCAATCACGGCGTCAAAACAAGCGCGCGCCACGCCCATCTGCGCCAACCCCTGGGGCAAACCCAGGCGTGCATTCATGGCCGTGATGGCCTGCGCCACCGCCTCGGCAGCCTGAGCGGCTGAGGCGGCGGATGTCGAGGCATCCCCGATGCTGCCCAGCCCCATGGCATAGGCCATGCGCTGCAGGCGCCGCTCGCGCTGCACCGACTCGGCGGCCGCATTGAAGCGCACCACCGCAGGCAAGAACATGGCATTCAAGGTGCCGTGGTGCAGGCGTGGGTTGACGCCGCCCAGACTGTGACTCAGCGAGTGCACGCAGCCCAAACCCTTTTGAAACGCCATGGCACCTTGCATGGAGGCACTCATCATGTTCAGGCGTGCCTCGCGGTCTTGGCCGTTGGCCGTGGCGCGTTCGATGTGGGCCCAGCCTCGGGTCAAGCCGTCCAGCGCAATGCCGTCTGCGGGCGGGTTGAAGGGCACCGCCATGAAGGTCTCCATGCAGTGGGCGATGGCATCCATGCCGGTGGCTGCGGTGAGCAGGGGCGGCAAGCCCAGGGTGAGTTCGGGGTCGAGCAGCGCCGCCTTGGGCATCAGGTCCCATGAATGAAAGCCGAGCTTGCGGCCATCGTCCACGATCACAATGGCGCCGCGCGCCACCTCGCTGCCGGTGCCGGCAGTGGTGGGCACCGCAATCAACGGGGCCACGGCTGACGTGATTTTGGGTGACCCGCCTTCGATGGTGGCGTAGGTTTTGAGCGGGCCCGGATGGGTGGCCGCAATGGCCACGCCTTTGGCGCAGTCGATGGACGAGCCGCCACCCAGGGCAATCAGACCATCGCATTGGTGGGCGTGGTACACCGCCACAGCAGCACGCACGGCGGCCTCGGTTGGGTTGGAAGGGGTTTGGTCAAACACCGCCACCGCGACACCCGGCAAGGCGTCGAGCGCTTTTTGCAAAATGCCCACCGCTTTGACACCGGCATCGGTGACGATGAGGGGGCGCAGGATGTGTGCTTTTTGACATTCAGCCGCCAAGGTGCTGAGCACGCCAAAGTCGATCTGAATGTTCGTGAGGTAGAGAATTTGAGCCATGGCAAACTATAAAAGCCTCTTTCACGAAATGCACGCCCCATGAGTCACCCTCGCAACCCTCAAAGTCTGCTCACACCCGCCATGCGCCAGGTGCTGCACGCCATTGCCAAAGCCGGTCGCCCGCCCATCGCCATGTTGAGCGCCCAACAAGCCAAAGAGGCCTATGCCGCTGGCGCGGGTGTGTTGGAGCCTGACCCGCAAAAAATGGCGCGTGACGACACCTTGCACATCCCCACACGCGACGGCGCATTGCTGCCTGCCAAGTTGTGGGCGCAACACCCCAAGCCTCAGATGCCCGTGTTGCTCTACTTTCATGGCGGTGGGTTCACGGTGGGCAGCCCGCAAACCCATGAAGCCTTGTGCAAACACCTGGCCCATTTGGCCCAGTGCGCGGTGTTGTCGCTGGACTATCGCCTAGCACCCGAACACACCTTTCCCACCGCGCACCACGACGCCTTCGACGCCTTACAGTGGTTGGTGCAGCACGCGCCAGAGCTGGGGCTTGACCCGACGCGCATGGCCATTGGTGGCGACAGTGCAGGGGGCACATTGACGGCTGCCACCGCCATCGCAGCGCGCGATGCGGGCATTGATCTGAAGCTGCAACTGATGTTTTACCCCGGTTGCTCGCCCGACCACATGGCTTCGGCACACACGTTCGAGAAAGGTTTTCTGCTGGAGAAGTCGAGCATCGATTACTTTTACAAGCACTACCTGCCCAACGCTGCCGATCGACGCGACCCACGGTTTTCGCCGCTGTTGGTAGACAACGTTTCAGGCGTGGCTCCCGCATGGCTGGGATTGGCCGAGTGCGACCCGCTGGTCGACGAGGGCGTGGCCTATGCCGACCATTTGCGGGCACAAGGCGTGTCGGTGGACTTGGAAATTTACAAGGGCGTGGTGCACAGCTTCATCCAGATGGGCCGCGTCATCCCTGAGGCGTTGAGCGCCCATGCCGATGCGGCACGTGCCCTGCGCCATGCCTTTGGAGACCAGCTATGACTCGCAACGACTTTCGCTTGCTGCATCGCCTGCGCGTGCGTTGGGCCGAGGTGGACATGCAAAAAATTGTTTTCAACGGCCACTACCTGATGTACTTTGACACCGCCATGGCCGACTACTGGCGCGCGCTGGCCTTGCCGTATGAGCAGACCATGCATGCCTTGGGCGGCGACTTGTATGTGAAGAAAGCCAGCGTGGAATACCACGCCTCAGCCCGTTACGACGACCAACTGGACGTGGGTCTGAAATGCCAACGCATTGGCAATTCATCGATTCAATTTGTGGGTGGTATTTTTTGTGGTGACCAACTGCTGATCACAGGCGAGCTAATTTATGTGTATGCCAACCCAGCCACGCAAACTTCGCTGCCTGTGCCCGAGAGCTTGCGTGCCATTTTTCAGGGCTTTGAAGTCGGTGAAGCCATGACCACCTGCCAAGTGGGCGCCTGGGATGTGCTGCAAGCCTCTGCCCAAGCCGTGCGCACCGATGTGTTTGTGGGCGAACAAGGCATTGCCCCCGAAGACGAATGGGATGCGGCCGACGCCACCGCCGTGCACGCCGTGCTGAGCAACCGCTACGGTGTGCCGTTGGGCACGGCGCGCTTGCTACAACCCGAAGCGGGTGTGGCGCAGATGGGTCGCATGGCCGTGACGCGGCTGATGCGCGGCTCGGGCTTTGGCCACCAGTTGTTAGAGGCGTTGGTGCAAGCCGCGCTGGCACGCGGAGACACCGAAGTGCGTTTGCATGCGCAACGCAGCGCCGAAGGTTTTTACAAACGCCAAGGCTTTGAGCCGTATGGCGAGCCGTTTGACGAGGTGGGCATCCCCCACATTGAGATGCGCCGCAGCTTGGTGTGAACGCGCTGCACGAACGCAGCGTCTGGATGTCACACATGCGCTTGTTGAGGTCGGCGTCGCGACGCACAGTTAACCTGCATCAACAGGAGACCATCATGCATCGGACACAGGAAAACAACGTAAGCGCTTTGACACCACTGGCGCGCGCTGACCTTGAAGCCGTGATCAAAATAACGCCGTTCGCGCAGATGCTAGGCGCTGAGTTGGGAGAGTACGGTGATGGCATAGCCCACCTTTCGGTGACGCTTCGGCCTGATCTGACCATGCACATGGGTTTCGCGCATGGTGCGGTGATCGGTTTCTTGGCAGACAGTGCCTGTGCTTGGGCAGCCGCGTCTGTGGTGGGTAATGTGGTGACCTCGGAATACAAACTCAATCTGATAGCCCCCGGAATCGGAGAACAGTTGCGAGCCGAAGGTCGGGTGCTGAAATCAGCGAGCCGCAACTTGGTGTGCATGGCCAACGTCTATGCTGTGACTCAGGGCAAATCCAATCTGGTTGCCATCGCACTGGCCACGATCACACGATTCAGCAGATAGAACACTGACGCGTAGCGAGCAAGTGTCGTTTGCTCAAATGTCGTCGCGCAGCGGATAGGGCAGGGGCAACAAGTGCAGCAGGGAACCTTGCGCAGCGCCCAAATGCAGGCTGTGCCCTTGGGTGGCTGAGAGCTGCAACTCGGCGATGGCCACATGACAGTCGCCATCGGTCGCAGCTTGAGCCACCAAGCCACAGGGCTGTGTGGCGTCTGCGTTGGAAAAAACTTCTTGGCCCGCACGCATGGGCACATCGGCTTGCACAATGAAGGCACGGCGCTTCAAGGTGCCACGGAACTGGCTGCGCGCCACCACCTCTTGGCCGGGGTAGCAGCCTTTTTTAAAGTTCACCCCATCCACCGACTCATAGTTGAGCATCTGCGGCACAAAGGCTTCAAAGGTCGCTTGCTCAACCCAAGCCACGCCACTCATGACCTCGCCCACATGCCATGACTCTGACGTCAACGTGGCGAAACCTGTCAACGCAGAGGACGCGACGCTGTTAACCGGGGCCAGCCACAAGGCACGTGTCACATCCTGTGAGGGGTAGAGGGTCAGCACATCGGCGCTGTCGGCCCCCTCGTTCACCACATGACGCAACCAGGGAGCCGTGGATGCATGAGGACCGCACACGTGTTGCACTACATCGCCCGATAGGCCCAGCAACGTGAACTCGGCGGTGGCATCGCTCAGTTTGGCTTTGGCGCGCAGCACAAACATCGACAAGCGTTTGAGGGTTTGAGCCAGTAAGTCGCGGCGGCACACCAACAACACCTCGTCGGCAGCACGCTTGTACAGCACAAAGCTGGCTTGCATGCGGCCTTTGGCATTGCAGTAAGCCGCCAAGCGGCCATGCTGCGCATCCAGCAGCAGCACGTCTTGCGTGAGTTGGTTGTGCAAAAAGTTGGCGGCGTCGGCACCGCTGACACGGATCACGCCGAGGTCAGGCAGCGGGCTCACGCCGTGGGGCAGGGGGGAAGGGGTCAAAGGCATGGCTGAATTATCATGCCCGCTTCAACATCGAGACGGGAACAGGGTTGTGACAAGGCATGTCAAACGGATCTTCTGGACATTGGCGTGCGCGCTGGTCCTGGCTGCAAGTGCCGCCGCTTGGTGGGTGTTGCGACCTTTGCCATTGACTGCGGCGACGGTGGATGTGTCCATCGAGCCCCAAACGCCGGTGCGAGGCATTGCACAAGTGGTGGTGGCGTCGGGCGTCAACATCGACCCCGATGTGTTGTATGTGTTTTTCAGAGCCAGTGGCCAGTCGCGCAAGCTGCGCGCTGGCAGCTACGAAATCACCCAAGGCAACACCGCCCTCGATGTGCTGCGCAAACTCAGTCGGGGCGAAGAAAGCCTCAAGGCCGTGACCCTGGTGGAGGGCTGGACGTGGCGGCAGTTCAGGGCAGCCTTGGCCAAGGCTGAAGGCCTCAAACACGACAGCGCAGGGTTGGCAGACGAAGCGGTGATGACGGCCCTAGGCCTGCCTGGCACTGCACCTGAAGGACGCTTCTACCCCGACACCTACACCTACGGCAAAGGCAGCTCCGAGTTGCACCTGATGCAGCGTGCCGCCAAGGCCATGACAAAACATTTGGCCGCCGTGTGGGCCCAGCGCGCCCCCAATGTGGCACTACAAAACGCCGAGGAGGCCTTGGTTCTGGCCAGCATTGTGGAAAAAGAAACTGGCCGAGAGAGCGACCGCACCATGATCAGCAGCGTGTTTCACAACCGTCTGCGCCTTGGCATGCCGCTGCAAACCGATCCCACCGTGATCTATGGGTTAGGCGAGTCGTTTGACGGCAATTTGCGCCGATCAGACTTGCGTACCGACCATCCCTGGAACACCTACACCCGCAAAGGCCTGCCCCCCACCCCCATTGCCATGCCAGGACGCAACGCCCTGAAAGCGGCGGTGCAACCGGCCAGCAGCCAAGCGCTGTACTTTGTGGCGCGGGGCGACGGCAGCAGTCAGTTCAGCGATTCGCTGGATGCCCACAACGCCGCAGTCAACCGCTACCAACGTCTGGGTGCCACAGCGACGCAGGCAAAATAGCGGCTCTGAAGGTTTTATGACACACACCGGTTTGTTCATTAGTTTTGAAGGCATCGACGGCGCTGGCAAGTCCACCCACATTGACGGACTGGCCAAGGCGTTCAAAGCGCAGGGCCGTCACGTCACGCTCACCCGCGAGCCTGGCGGCACGCCATTGGCCGAAAAGTTGCGCGACATGGTGTTGCACGACGCCATGGACCCACTGACCGAAGCCTTGTTGATTTTTGCCGCACGTCGTGACCATTTGCAGCAAATCATCGAGCCCGCTCTGGCCCGTGGTGAGGTGGTGTTATGCGACCGTTTCACCGATGCCACCTTTGCCTACCAAGGCAGTGGCCGTGGCTTTGACATCACCGTGTTGCAACAACTGGAAGCCTGGGTGCAGCACACGCCCACAGGCTTGCGCCAACCCGATGTGACGGTGTGGTTTGAACTCCAACCCGACATCGCTGCTGAGCGATTGGCCGGGGCCCGTGTGCCAGACCGCTTCGAGTCTCAGCCTGTGGCGTTCTTTCAAAAGGTCTCCGACGGCTACGCACAGCGTGCACAAGGCGATCCACAACGCTTTGTGCGTTTAGACGCCGCGCAAACACGCGATGCAGTCTGGCAACAACTGCACCAGCAGTTTGTGCAACACAAATGGTTAACTGCGTGAGCGAAACATCTCCCCACACCCGCCCTGTACTCAGCCCATGGTTGCAAGGTCAACTCACCACCTTGCTGGCGCGCCAAGGCCATGCGTGGTTGTTGCAAGGCCCGTCTGGCTTGGGTCAGTACACCCTGGCCTTGGAGTTGGCACGCGCATGGTTGTGTGATCAGCCCACGGCCCATGGCGCTTGCTATCAATGCCGCAGTTGCCACGCCGTGGATGTGCGCACCCATGCCGACTTGTGCACCTTGATGCCTGAAACCCTGGCACTGGAACTGCGTTGGCCGCTGGACGAAAAAACCCAGAAAGACCTGGACGATAAAAAGCGCAAACCCAGCAAAGAAATTCGGGTAGAAGCCGCGCGCGACATGGTGGGCTTTAGCCAACAAACCCGCTCGGGTGGCAAAACCAAGGTGGTGCTGGTGTATCCGGCAGAGCGCATGAACCACATCACGGCCAACACCATCTTGAAAACTCTGGAAGAGCCACCGGGCGAAACCCGCTTTGTGCTGGCCAGTGAAGCCGCCCACATGTTGCTGCCCACCATTCGCAGCCGTTGCCAAACCCACACCATGGTGTGGCCCAATGTGGACGAATCCCTGGCCTGGTTGCAAGGGCAGGGCGTGTCGGATGCCGATGCCCCTGTGCTGCTGCGTGCCGCTGGCGGACGTACTGAAGACGCGTTGGCATTGGCAGGCAGCGGTTTGAAAGCGGCCCATTGGGCCGCCTTGCCCAAAGCGATTGCGCGTGGCGATGTGTCGGCCGTGTCTGACGGCACCCCGGCTCAAGCCATTGCCATGTTGCAAAAACTCTGTCACGACTTGTTGGCCATGCGTACCGGCGCGGCGCCTCGTTTTTTCATGCCCGCCGATTTGCCTGCTGCAGGCAGCGTGGCATCGCTCAGCCAGTGGTCGCGTGATCTGATGCAAGCGGCTCGCACCGCCGAGCATCCGTTCAACGCGGGGCTGATGTTTGAAGCCTTGGTGGCGCGCGCACAACTGGCTTTGCGCGCCAAATCTTGAGTACCTATGTTCACCGACTCCCATTGCCACATCAATTTCCCTGAACTCGCTGAGAACATGGGCGCTATTCGCGCTGACATGGCCACGGCCCAGGTGACGCGCGCCTTGGTAATCAGCACCACGCTGGAAAAGTTCCCCCAAGTCCACGACCTGGCCATGCAGTACGACAACTTTTGGGCCACGGTGGGCGTGCACCCTGACAACGAGGGCGTGCAAGAACCCACCGTCGAAGACTTGGTCACCCGTGCGCAATTGCCACGTGTGGTGGGCATTGGCGAAACAGGGCTGGATTACTACCGATTGGGTGAGCGCAGCGTGGCCGACATGGCATGGCAGCGTGAGCGCTTCAGAGTTCACATTCGTGCGGCACAGCAGACCCGATTGCCTCTGGTGATTCACACCCGCAGCTCCTCAGAAGACACCTTGCGCATGTTGAAAGAAGAAGGCGAAGACGGGTCAGCCGGCAGTGCAGGGGGGGTGTTCCACTGTTTCACAGAAACGGCAGAAGTCGCGCGTGCTGGGTTGGATTTGGGTTTTTACATTTCGTTTTCGGGCATCTTGACTTTCAAGAACGCCCAAGACTTGCGCGACGTGGCAGCGTTTGTGCCGATGGAGCGTATCCTGATTGAAACCGACAGCCCTTACTTGGCACCCGTGCCACACCGTGGCAAAACCAACAACCCGTCGTATGTGCCTTTTGTGGCGCAACAAATTGCGCAAATCCGTGGCCTCGCGGTAGAAGAGGTGGCGCGCATCACCAGCGAGAACTTTGACCGTCTTTTTTCAGCCGTTACCAAATGAAAAGTTTTTCTCGCCTACTCTGCGGCATTGCTTTGTGGCTGCTCGTGTCATGGGCCCATGCCGGGGCCTACGAAGATTTTTTCAAGGCCTTTGAGTTTGACAACGCACAAGAAATTCAACGACTCTTGTCTCGTGGCATGGACCCGAACACGCCCAATGAAAACGGCGTACCTGCGCTCGCAGTTGCCACTCGTTTGGGGGCGGCCAAATCGGCCATGTTGTTGGCGCAACACCCCAAGACTCAGGTCAATGTGGTGAATTCTGTGGACGAAACCCCCTTGATGCTGGCTGCGTTGAACAACCAACTCGACGTGGCACAGGTACTGATCGATCGGGGGGCAGAAGTCAACCGCAAAGGCTGGACACCACTGCATTACGCAGCGACCAAAGGTCATACCGCCATGATGCGTTTATTGCTAGACAACAATGCCTACATCGATGCGGAATCTCCCAATGGCACGACACCCTTGATGATGGCAGCGTATTACGGCACACCACTGTCGGTGAAACTTTTGCTAGAGGAAGGCGCCGATCCCACACCGCGCAATCAATTGCACGTGAACGCGCTGGACCTGGCGCTCAAAGCGGAGCGCACGCAAAGCGCGTTTTACATTCGCGCATTCACCGTTGCCTGGGAAATCAGAGAGTTGGGGCAATAAAGCTCATTCAGCGACGACTTGGTTGCGCAAGATACCCAAGGGGGTAACTTCAACCTCCAGCACGTCGCCAGCTTTCATGAAAATTTGGGGGTCACGTCGGTGGCCCACACCGCCTGGAGTTCCGGTTGCTATCACGTCACCGGGCTCTAAGCGACAAATGCCCGAGATGTAGTGCACCAGTTCAGCCAAGTCCCAAGCCATCAAGTCAAACCCGCTGTGTTGCATCACTGCACCATTCAGGCGGGTTGTGAGCACCATGCTCTTGGGGTCGTCAATTTCATCGCGCGTCACTAACCAGGGGCCAAACGAGCTGCTGGCATCAAAGTTTTTACCTGCTGTGACGCTGTGCTTTTGGTAGTCGCGCAGTGAGCCATCCATCACGATGCTGTAACCCGCAATGTGCGACATGGCATCTTTGACGGCAATGTGTCGGCCTGCTTTGCCAATCATGATGGCGACTTCACCTTCAAAATCAAAACGATCCGAGACCTTCGGTAAAACGATCGGTTGGTCATGCCCGACCAAGGATTGCGGGTGTTTGCTGAACATATTGGGATGCAGCAGATCTTCTTTGCCGGCCTCTAGTTGGTGGGCCTTGTAAGCCCAACCCAGCGCAAACATACGCATGTCTAAGCGAGGGTTGACTGGTAAAAATTTCAAGTTGGCCAATGGGTGGTCGGCCTGGGTTGTGTTGGCCACGATCTGAGAGGCTTCTTGCAACAGATCACGACTCAACAATTCGACCAAGTCCTTGCAACGCGCCCCTAAACGCTCACCCAGGTCAATGAACCCTTGTGCAGTGATGGCACCAAAGTGTGCCTGGCCGTTGATCTCGACAGTTGCAAGTTTCATCCCTGACTCCGGTGTTAATTTAAAAATAGTTTTGGATATTCTGTGGTTCAGCACAGATATTGCTGTGACGCTTGAGTGACAAACTGCACTGGGGAAGATGCCCGGTGTATTAAAAATTTCCAGTGTTAGGATTTTTTTAAACACAAGGAGACTGGGATGCGCGTGCTAAAAAATATCTTTCACCGTTGTCAGTTCGCATGCATTGCGATGGCGATGTTGTTCAGTGCGCATGCGCAAGCACAAGACTATCCCAATCGGCCGATTCGCATGGTGGTGCCGCAACCTCCAGGCGGAGGCACCGACATTTTGGGGCGCAGCGTGGCACAAAAGCTCTCTGACATCTTGCGTCAACCCGTGGTGGTCGAAAACAAAACAGGGGCAGGCTCACTGATTGGCACCGAATTTGTGGCGCGAGCCCCTGCCGATGGCTACACCTTGATGGTGGGTGGCATCTTCAACATGGTGATGAACAAAGCGCTCATCAAGAATTTGTCCTATGCGCCCGAGAAAGACTTCGTCAGTCTTGGCTATGTCTCGGCTTATCCGTTTGTGTTGTTGACACGTGCAGATTTGCCCGTCAACAACTTGGCCGAGTTCGTGACTTATGCCAAAGAACGTCCCGGTAAATTGACTTACGGTTCAGGAGGCATTGGTACGCTGCAACATGTGTGGGGTGCTATTTTGACCAGCAGCTTGGGACTAGACATGTTGCACATTCCTTTCAAAGGCGCATCTCCTGCACACCAAGAAATGATGGGTGGGCGCTTGGATGTGATGTTTGACAACATGTCTGCCTCCAAGCAATACGTGCAGTCGGGTCGCCTCAAAGGCTTGGTGGTGTCGTCAGCCGCACGCAGCCCTCAGTTGCCTAACGTCCCGACCGTCAACGAAACTGGCTTGGTGAAGTTTGAAGGGGAGAGCTGGTTTGGCATTTTTGCCCCTGCGGGCACACCAGCACCTGTGGTGGCCAAACTGCGTGAAGCTTTGGCCAACATCAACGCACAGCCTGACTTTTCAGCCAAGGTTGAGCGCGATGGAGGCCGCATGCTGAACATACCAGCCGCGCAGCAACAGAACTATTTGCGCGATGAAATTGAACGCTGGGTGAGCGCCGTGAACCGCTACAACGTCACAGCAGAGTGATGCGTTCAGCCATTTCGTGTTGCCACTGCTGCATGGGCTTACGCGATGGGTTATCACGCAAACGCTGTTCAGTGACTTGGTGAATGGCTTCATCGCTCAAAGTCAGATCGAGCATGTCGAGATAAGGCTGTTCAACATGCCATGGCGTGTCGAGGTAAATCTCGACACGGTTGACCTCGGGATCACGGAAATACAAAGACCATGAATTGCCATGATCGACGGTTTGAATGAGGGTTACATCGTCTCGCGTGCTGACCAAGTCATGCATTAGCCGCAGGTCTTTCAGATCATTCACTTGAAACGAGATTTGTTGCAAACCATAACCCGGTCCCGAGCCGGGCGGACGCCCAGTCTCCATGACCAACTGATGGTGCGACTTGGGATCACGGCTGAAAAAGACCACATGGTGGTCACGCACAAAGCCTTTGTCGGTGACCAAGAAACCCAATACCTCTTGGTAAAACTGGGCCATTTTGTCAATGTCCCACACAAACATGCCCATGTGGCGAAGTTTCAAATCTGGCAGCATGGTGTGTGTCCCTTAAACCAGTTTGAAATCGAGTTGAACTGATTTATGGGCAATCAGCCAGCGCCCATTTACGTTGCGCATGACATCTTCGTAGCGGCCCATCAACACGGGTCCAGCCATGCCCGCGGGAGTTTTGTCGCCAGGCTGCATGTCTTTTCGAAAGACCATGGCGTAAGAGTCAACATGCACCTCGGTATCTGAGATGGCTCGGCAGCGAAAGTTGGAAAGCACATGACGCACCAAAATGCCGGGTTGTCGCTTGGCCGCCCATGCACGCAATTCTTGCGGGCCATGCAAAACACCATCCGCACGGACCCACACAGCATCTGGGGCCAAATAAGCCTCCATGGCTTGAAATTCGTCCATGTCAAAGTGGCCCATGAACGTGATTAAATTTTGTTGACATTCAAACTGAACGTCCATTGGGACAGGCTTGGATGTTGTGTCTGTTGAACTCATGGTTGGGTAAGCTTATTTGTTGATTTTGAAGGGCTGCTCAATATAGGGCCGAAGGCGTTTCCAACTGAGGGGCAAATACCCGCATTTCATTTGGATTATTTAACTTTACATAATATACATCGTATCAATCAAAGCATGCCAACTCATTCATGATTTAAAGACTCAGCTCTTCAAAACCACCCAACGTGCCATGGTTTGATACAACACGTGTCGATCAATCGGCTTGACCAAGTAATCCTGCATCCCAGCATCCAAACAGTCGCCACGCTCGTCTGACATGGCGTTAGCAGTCACGGCAATGATGGGTAAATTTGAAAAACGAGAATCTGCGCGTAATTGTCGCGTGGCCGTGATGCCATCCATCACAGGCATTTGGACATCCATCAGCACCAAATCAAAGCCGTCAGGACTGGCGTTCAATTTATCAATCGCTTCTTGACCATTCAGAGCAAACTCGGTGTGAACGTGCACACGATTGAGCAATGCAAGTAACAGCTGACGATTGAGTGCATGGTCTTCAACCAGCAACACACGGACCCCTGCCAAGTGCGAAGGACTGTCTGAATCTGCTGTTTGAGGCCCCGAAACAGCTGGAACTTTTTCTGCAACTTTGAAAGGCAACTCAAGTGTGAATTGGCTGCCTTGTCCTAGCGTGCTTTTGACATCAATGTGTCCACCCATGTGTTCGGACAAATGCTGACTGATCGCCAGTCCCAAGCCCGTGCCACCGTACAAACGTGTGGTGGATGTGTCAGCTTGGCTGAACGGTTGAAACAGATGCAGCAACTGTTCCTCGCTCATTCCGACGCCATCGTCTTGAACCTCGACGCACAGTCGATAGTGATCAGCCAGAGAAACCAAAACACGCACGGCGCCACGCGGCGTGAATTTGACCGCGTTGCCAATGAGATTGTTGAGTACTTGAGACAAACGCAGTGGATCGGCCTTGATCCAGCGCGGAACATTCAAGTCGATCCGACAAGAAACCTCCAGCCCTTTGGCCTGCGCCGCGATGCGTTGAATCGATAACACTTCATCGATCAACTGTTTCAGATTGAAATCAACCGATTCAATTTGCAACTTTCCCGCTTCGATCTTTGAAAAATCAAGGATGTCGTTCAAGATACCCAACAGCGACACAGCGGCTGTATGAGCACCTCGAACATAGGTATCGGCTTGCGGTGCCAAATGCTGTTCCAGAGCCAGTTGGGTCATGCCGATGATGCCATTCATGGGAGTGCGAATTTCATGACTCATATTGGCCAAGAAATCGCTTTTGGCGCGTGTGGCAGCTTCAGCTTTGTCTCTTGATCGTGCCAAGTCGAAACGTTGCTGCCTTTCTGCACGTTCACTCACTTTGAGTCTGTGGGTCAGGTACATCGTGATGCCTAAAACAGCAATCAAGGCAGCCAGCGTCCATCCCATCAACTCCCACGTTCGGTGGACCCATTGCGATAAAACCAAATCACGACGGACATGAGACAGAACAAAGAATGGGTAGCGTGATGAAGCCCTAAAAGCAGTCAACAACTCTCCCATGTAAGTACCAATTTCTTGACGCTGGATCTCTGGCAATAAAGCAGGAAGGCTAAACACCGAACCCAAAGGCAGCTCGGCAGAGGTAAGTAAGGTGTTGCCGTCAAAACGCACCAACTCGTAACCATCTGTCTCAGATTGGCTGTAGCGTGAAAACCGGTTCAACAAATAGTCAGGATTGAGCGTCGCAACGACCCATACTTGCTCGCGACCTGCGCCAAGTCGAAGAACCAAAGGAATGAAATATGGCGAATTTGCTGCACCAGGCTGCTTGGCACTGGTGATACGACCGTTGTACAGGTCCCGCCCCTCCCACACAGGCCCCAATCGCAACACCGATGAAGCCCCTGCTCCTGAGTCGTTGGGAGTGAAGGTATACAAAGGCGGCTTGAGGCCCAAATTGGCCATATGGGTACTCGCACGAATGCCCTCTTGCTCCGTCATGATTGACAGCGACCGCAACGCGGGCTGGCTGAATTGCATCCTCAACAACAGGCTGTTGAGCTCTTGCGGAGAAGCCTTGTTCAAAGGTGTCCCCGACAACTCAGGCAAGGCTCGAATCATATTTTCGATCAGTTGCAAGGTTTGTGTTGCCTGATCCTCCATCACCAACGCATTGCTCTGAGCACGTTGAAGCTCAAAGGCCAACTGCGACTCACGGTCCTTGTGGCTGAGGTAACTTACGCCCGTCAGCACCACCACCATGAACAAGGCTAAAAACCCATATGCCAGACGCGAATAAGCACTGGCAGTGAGGCTGGCGTAAGCTTTGTCGGGCATCTGATCAGCGCTTCACAACAATCGGATCGAGTCGATAACGTGCTGCAATTTTGAGCAAGCGACCATCTTGTTTGATATCGCGCACAAATTGCTCTAGCCGGTTAGCCCATCGCTCATCTCCTGGAGCGACGGCATAGGCATAGCGCGTTTCTTGGTAACGCGTGGCAGGCGCCACCAAACGGGCCCAATCGGTCGTTTCTAACATGCGCCGACTATAAGGAAAGTCGGTGATAAACACATCTGCCCTGCCCGACATCACCTCCTGTTCACGCTCGATCGATGAGTTCACAACTTGCAATGTCGCGGCCTTGAGTCGTTCTCGCATCAAAGGCTCATGCAATGTTCCCTTGATCACGGTCACCACAACGCCTGGTTTGTCAATGTCATCCCATGACTTGATGCGTCGGTTATTGCGCGTGGTGATGCCATATACATCGCTCACCAACGTGGGCTGCGTGAAACGTAACTTTTGAGCGCGTTGCGGCGTGATGCCCACGGCAAACATCGCCACATCGCACTTGTCCGAAGTCACATCAGTGATCAAGGTGGCAAATGAACTGTCTACGAACTCAACATTCACCCCCAGGTCTTTGCCCAGCTCTAACGCTAGATCGGCATCCACCCCTTCCAGCTCTTGAGTCTTGGGATTGCGCAGTGTGATGCCGTAGTAGTCAGGCCAAATACAGACATGTACTTTTTTTTCTAACAACACACGCTCTAGATGCTGGGCCGTATTTTGCGCATGCGACACACCCAAAAACACCAAAAATATGAAAAACAAAGAACCTTGGATGTATTTGCGATAACTGTTATGCATTAGCAAATCTTACAGCCTAGTGCCCCAAATTACTTGGGCTCTGGCTTAAATTGCAATGCTTTGTACTCCAAAAACTCTTCAAAGCCGTATTTTCCGTTTTCACGGCCATTGCCTGACTGCTTGTAACCACCAAAAGGCGCATTGCCATTGAACGGTGCGCCATTGATATCGACCTGCCCTGTTCGTATGCGTCTGGCAACAGCCGTGGCATGGGCTTCGTCGGCACTCCATACGCCACCACCTAAACCGTAAACACTGTCATTGGCAATGCGTATCGCTTCCGCTTCGTCTTTGTAGGTGATGATCACCAACACGGGGCCAAAAATCTCTTCCTTGGCCAAGGTATCCGTAGGTTTGACGCGCAGCACCGTGGGTTGCACAAAGTAGCCGCTGGCAAATTTGGGTTTTTCCGAGCCACCGGCCACCAATTCAGCGCCCTCTTTCAGACCCAGCTGAATGAAGTCAATCACGCGGTCACGCTGCGCTGCGCTCACCAACGGACCAAGTCGGGTGGATTCGTCCAGGCTTGGGCCTAGGGTGTACTTCGCCACCACGGCTTGGGCCATCTTCTTGACCTCTTCATACTTCGACTCTGGCACCAACATACGGGTATGAGCTGAGCAGGTTTGACCACTGTTGAGCAAACACGCGCCAATGCTGCCTTTCACCGCAGCTTCCAAATCAGCATCAGCCAATATCACACTGGCAGATTTGCCCCCCAGCTCCAACGCCACGCGTTTGACGGTTTGTGCTGCCAATTCGCCCACACGCTTGCCAGCGCGGGTGGACCCTGTGAAGCTCACCATGTCCACTTCAGGGTGGCTGGCCAGCACCTCACCCACTTCAGGTCCTGTGCCATTGACCAAATTGAACACACCGGGGGGCAAACCTGCCTCGTGAATGATCTCGGCCAAAAGCATCGCGTTGACGGGTGCTATCTCACTGGGTTTGAGCACCACCGTGCAACCTGCAGCCAGGGCTGGCGCAACTTTCAAAGTGATTTGATTGAGCGGAAAATTCCATGGCGTGATGCAGCCCACCACACCTATCGGCTCGCGCACCACCAGCGAATTACCCACGCGCTCTTCCCAAACAAAGCGACGTGCCACCTTGGCCGCATTCCCCCAATTGAAGACTGGACCACCCACTTGAATCATCTTGGCCAGTTTGATCGGCATCCCAACCTCACGGGCAATCACCGTCCCCATTTCATCTGTCCGCGCCTTCAATCCCTCAACGATCTTGTCGATGTAGCCACAGCGTGTTTCCACCGCAAGCTGCGACCAACTGTCAAACGCTTTACGCGCAGCCATCACGGCCTGCTCTGCCTCCGTCCGGCTGCCTTGTGGCACGGTAGCGAACACTTCTTCTGTGCTCGAGTCATGCACTTCAAAAACTTTTGACGATTGGGCCTTGACCCATTGACCGTTGATGTAGTGGCTGTCGTAGTGCTTCAAGGCGATCTCCCAGATTCATGTTACAAAGATGCAATATAGTACATTTTTCGACCAATAGGTCTGGAAATGGAGTGCATCTAATTGGTCATGAAAACTCAGTGATCGTTGTGCGCCCAAAGCAACAGCGCATCGCGGTCTTCCACCACCAAACTGACTTTGGCTCCAACAGGAAGACAAACCTTGGTGGCAACGTGACCAAATGGCAAATCAGTTAACACAGGCACCTTCAGCTGACTGCGCAGCCAATCCACCACACTGGCCAACTTAAAGCCCTTGTCATGTGGGGTGAGTTTGTAGCTGGTGAACTGCCCCAAGACCACCGCTTTTTGCTGGGCCAACACACCCGCGTGCAGCAGTTGCGTCAACATGCGCTCTATGCGGTAAGGATGCTCACCGACATCCTCCAAAAACAACACCCCACCTTGCACCTGCGGAAAGTACGGCGTGCCCAACAAGCTTGTCAAAACGGCCAAATTACCGCCCCACAACACAGCATCTTTGGCCCATACGCCCGAACGACGCGTCTGAAGGGCATGGCAAGTCGCAGTAGACAAACGCCAGCCTGCGCCCTCCCCCTGCCCACTCACCAGATCGTCAAAGCAAGCTTCCATGATGTCGTCAGGTAGCGGGGCGCCAAAGTCTTCGCCTAACGCGGGCCCAGCCCACGACACTGCGCCCGTTTTAGCGAGAAGCGCATTTTGAAACGCCGTAAAGTCGCTCACGCCCACAAACTGCGTGCCTTTTGCAATGGCTTTCGCCACTGCTTTGTACGCAATGTTCGGCAGAATGCGCGTCAGACCATAGCCACCGCGCGAGATCAACGCCACATCGGCACCGCTGGCTGCCGCGCGTTCAATGGCGGCCAAACGGGTGGCATCGTCGCCGGCAAACCGGGTTTGGCGTGTGAGGGTGTCAGCGTCTAGCTCGACCTCATGGCCAAGTTGTTTAAGACGAGAAACACCTCGTTTGAATGCTGCTTTGTCGCGCACCGCGCCACTGGGGGAATAGATATAGATGTGAGCCATGGACACATTGTCGGTCACAGCGCCTCAGCGCGAGATTGCGACGACCGCAGCTGCATGCTCAGCGTCGCAACGGTGGCGGGGCTGCCAATAAAGCACGCAGTGCGCGTGGACCCGCTTCATGGCCTCGATCAGGGTATGGCGCGATGTGCAGCGCAGAAGGCATGTGCACCTCTTGTACATCAAGATGCACTTCCAGAGGCAAGTTCAACACATGTTGTAGCTGCGTCAACACAGGCCGCATGCTGGCAGGCGCATGCACGCTCAGAGCGGTGGCATGCAACGACACCATGAACTCAGCCAAGACCTGAGCATGCCAAACCATGCTGTGCACGCTTTGCTTTTTAGGTTTGTCAGACAAGCCGAACCCGGGTAAATCGATGGCCACACTGGGCGTGTTGGAGGTCAGGGCATCAAGATAAGCCGCGCTCCAACTCTGCGGCCCATGCAAAAAAACGTGAACATCCTGCGATGAAGGCCTGGCTTCATCGCGGTTGTCTAACCAATGCAGTCGCAAGCCATTCAAAACAGGCAGTTCTTGCGTGTAACGGGACCATTGAGGTGGCAGCCCCAGGCTCTGCATCGCAGCCATGGCAGACTCACTCAAACGCAGCGCATCTTCACGTAATGGCACACGTTGCGCATTCGCTTCATGGCGTCGTTGCTCAAAAAATATTTGCAACAAGGCTGCGCACTCTGCGGCCAAAACACCCCGTGTGATCTGGGTATGGTGGTTCAGCTGAGGATGCTCAAACACATTCAGCACCGACCCGGCCGCTCCGGTTTTTGGTTCGTTTGCGCCATACACCACACGCTTCAAACGGGCATGCAAGACCGCACCACTGCACATGACGCAGGGCTCCAAGGTCACGTACAACGTGCATTCGTCCAAGCGGTAATTCCCGAGGGCAAGCGCTGCTGCGCGCAAGACATTCATTTCTGCATGGGCACTGGGGTCACAACTCGACACCGGGCTGTTGTGGCCACTGGCAATCACTTGTCCTTGGTGCACCACCACGGCGCCTACAGGCACCTCCCCCGCTTGAGCCGCAGCTTGCGCTTGCACCAAAGCCAACTGCATGAAGCCATGGTCAACAGACGTATCTTGTGCGCTCATGTGGGCTCCACCAAGCCGAGGCGAACCATCCAGCGGGCCAACACCTGTTCGGTAGGCGTACCTTGCCGATACATGGCGTACAAAGCAACGTGCGACTCAGGGCGATGTTGGTTGAGTTTGAGCTTGCACTGCAACTCAGTGATGCGCAACTCAAACGCCACGATGCCGTGAAGCATTTTTTCTTGAAATGCACCATCCAAACCGCGCCACTGTGCGGCATAAGCAGGCTCGTGATCAGCAATCAATTGCTTGAGCAAGCGATCTTTGGCTTGTGGGTCATCCACCAAAGTAGCTTCTACACGGGCATGTACCGCCAAATAATTCCACGTGGGCACGCGTGCCAGGTCTGGGTAGACCTGAGGTGACAAATAAGCTTGCGGCCCCATGAAGGTGACCAGAGTCTGAGGCCTGGCCTGCAAATAGCGCCAATGCGGATTGGCTTTGGCACAGTGACCAAGCAAGATGCATTGACCGTCGCGCTGGGTCAAATGCAAAGGGATATGGGAAACAAAAGGAAAGCCCTCATCGTCTTGGCTGATCAAGCTCGCCAGCGGATGCTCACGCATCACAGCCAGCGCATGGGCTTCATCTTTGGCTTTGAAGTGAGGGGGTAGGTACATGTTGGTCAATGCACCACGCAAAGCGCACGTGCGTTAGAAACGACGCTTGACAGGGCCGCCTGGGCCTTTGCCTTCAATGTGGCGGAACGTCACACGGGCTTTGTTCATGTCGTAAGGAGAGAGCTCAACCGTCACCTTGTCGCCTTCAATGATGCGGATGCGGTGCAGGCGCATTTTGCCGGCGGTGTAAGCGATCAGGGAGTGACCGTTTTCCAGGGTGACACGGTAACGCGAGTCGGGCAAGACCTCGGTCACCACACCCTTCATTTCGATCATTTCTTCTTTTGCCATGTACTCAGTATTCTCTAATTTAAAAATCAAGCCCAAGACGGGCAACCACTCAAACAACCCTCAATTGTAGGCCGTTTGGTTTTGGTGCTTATTCCCACTCAATCGTGGCAGGCGGCTTGCTTGACACGTCATAGGTCACACGGTTGATACCGCGCACTTCGTTGATGATTCGGCCAGATACTTTTTTCAGCAACGCATAAGGCAACTCGGCCCAATCTGCGGTCATGAAGTCGCTGGTTTGCACCGCACGCAAGGCCACCACATAGTCATAAGTGCGGCCGTCGCCCATCACACCCACGCTCTTGACGGGCAAGAACACAGTGAACGCTTGGCTGGTCAGGTCGTACCAGGTTTTGCCAGTGGCCTCATCCTTGAAGTTGTGTAGCTCTTCAATGAAGATCGCGTCCGCACGGCGCAGCAAATCGGCATATTCCTTTTTCACCTCGCCCAAGATACGCACCCCCAAGCCTGGGCCTGGGAACGGGTGGCGATACACCATCTCGCGAGGCAGCCCAAGCGCCACGCCCAACTCACGCACCTCGTCTTTGAACAAGTCGCGCAAAGGCTCCAGCAGCTTGAGGCCCAGTTGCTCAGGCAAGCCGCCCACGTTGTGGTGGCTCTTGATCGTCACTGCCTTCTTGCTCTTGGCACCGCCCGACTCAATCACATCAGGGTAAATCGTGCCTTGCGCCAAGAAGGTCGCTCCTTTGTGGCCTCCGTCACCCGCCTTGAGCTTGGCGGCTTGTTCTTTGAATACATCCACAAACAAACCACCGATGATCTTGCGTTTGGCTTCTGGCTCGCTCACGCCCGCCAGTTTGCCCAAGAACAAGTCACTGGCGTCTACACGAATCACATGGGCGTGCAACTTGCCCACGAACATGTCCATCACCATATCGCCTTCGTTGAGACGAAGCAGGCCATGGTCCACAAACACACAGGTCAGCTTGTCGCCAATGGCACGGTGAATCAGGGCTGCGGCCACGGACGAGTCCACACCGCCCGACAAACCCAGAATCACTTCTTCGTCGCCCACTTGCTGGCGAATCGATGCCACTGCCTCAGCGATGTAGTCACCCATGATCCAGTCTGGGCGTGTCCCGCAAATGTCCAGCACAAAACGGTTCAACAAGGCTTGACCTTGCACGGTATGCGTCACTTCGGGGTGGAACTGCACCGCATAAAACTTACGTGCTTCGTCGGCCATGCCCGCAATTGGGCAAGACGGCGTGGAGGCCATGACCTTGAAACCCTCGGGCAGTTGCGTGACCTTGTCACCATGGCTCATCCACACCTTGAGCATGCCGTGGCCTTCTGGTGTGTTGAAGTCTTCAATACCTTTGAGCAATTCGGTGTGCCCATGGGCCCGCACCTCGGCATAGCCAAATTCGCGGGTATGACCCGCTTCTACCTTGCCGCCCAACTGGGTGGCCATGGTTTGCATGCCGTAGCAAATACCCAGCACGGGAATACCCAGTTCGAACACCGCATCAGGGGCGCGGTCATCGACCTCGTACACGCTGGCATGGCTGCCCGACAAGATGACGCCTTTCAAGTTGCCATCTTTGGCGTACTCGCGCACCCAGTCGCTGCTCACGTCACAAGGATGAACTTCGCAAAACACATGCGCCTCACGCACGCGGCGGGCAATGAGCTGGGTGACTTGGGAGCCGAAATCGAGAATGAGGATTTTTTGGTGCGACATAAATAAAAAAGGCCATTCAGTGGCCTGACGCTATTGTCTCAAAAAACAAAACCACCCCGGAGGGTGGTTTGGGGAATGAGCGCTTTCTTACTCAGCGCGGTAATTGGGCGCTTCTTTGGTGATCTGCACATCGTGCACGTGGCTCTCACGAATACCAGCCGACGTGATTTCAACAAACTGAGCCTCGTTGTGCATGGCTTCGATGGTGGCACAGCCGCAATACCCCATGCTGGCACGCAAGCCGCCGGCCATTTGGTAAATGATGGCCACCACAGAGCCTTTGTAGGGCACCCGACCTTCAATGCCTTCGGGCACCAATTTGTCCGCATTGGGGTTGCCGGTGCTCGACTCTTGGAAATAGCGGTCCGCACTGCCCTGCTGCATCGCGCCAATGGAGCCCATGCCGCGATAGCTCTTGTAGCTGCGGCCCTGAAACAGAATCACTTCACCCGGTGCCTCTTCGGTGCCAGCGAACATGCCGCCCATCATCACCGTGCCGGCACCTGCGGCGATGGCTTTGGCAATGTCGCCGCTGTAGCGAATGCCGCCGTCTGCAATCAAGGGCACCCCAGTGCCTTGCAGGGCAGTCGCCACGTTGTCGACCGCCATGATCTGCGGCACGCCCACACCCGCCACGATGCGCGTGGTGCAAATCGAGCCAGGGCCGATGCCGACCTTGACACCATCTGCACCAGCATCCACCAACGCCAGCGCGGCAGCACCGGTGGCGATGTTGCCGCCAATGACTTCGATGTGTGGGTAGTTTTGCTTGACCCAGCGCACGCGGTCGATCACACCTTTGCTGTGACCATGGGCCGTGTCCACCACGATGGCGTCAACGCCCGCACGGGCCAGCGCCTCAACACGTTCTTCGGTGCCCTCACCCACGCCCACTGCAGCACCGACACGCAACTTGCCTGCGGCGTCACGTGCTGCATTAGGAAAGTTGAGTTGCTTGGTGATGTCCTTGACCGTGATCAGGCCCTTGAGTTCAAAGGCATCGTTGACCACCAACAGGCGTTCGAGCTTGTGCTTGTTGAGCAGTGCCTTGGCTTGTTCGGGCGTGGTGCCTTCGGGCACCGTGATCAGACGCTCCCGTGGTGTCATGATCTCGCTGACCTTTTGGTCGTAACGGGTCTCAAAGCGCAAATCACGTCCGGTGACGATGCCCACCACTTGGCCCCCATTGCACACAGGGAATCCTGAAACACCCAGTTCTTCAGACAAGGCCATGACTTGGCGCACCGTGGTTTCAGGCGTGATGACCACAGGGTCGCGCAGCACACCCGACTCATAGCGCTTGACCTTGGCCACTTGCGCCGCTTGCTCTTGCGCGGTCAGGTTTTTATGGACGATGCCAATGCCACCTTCTTGCGCAATGGCAATCGCCAAGCGTGCTTCTGTCACCGTGTCCATGGCGGCAGACACCAAGGGCAGGTTCAAGCGGATATTGCGGGTGAATTGGGTCGCGAGAGAGGTGTCCTTGGGTAGGACTTGAGAGTAGGCTGGCACCAACAACACGTCGTCGAAGGTGAGTGCTTTGCCGAGAAGGCGCATAGTCATGGCTCCAAAAAAACTATTGTACGTAGGGGGTCATAAGGCCTTGTATACAGGGCACCACCGAGCTATTCCTTAGAAAAAGGAGGACATCTCTTCGTGTAGCAAAATGAAATTCAGATTGATTAATATCTTATAAGGGTGATTCATTTGCCAGGTCGTCATCAAAAACAATTAGGCACCCTTCTCTTGTGTATTCATGTGGTGTTAGGACCCTTGGCCTATGCCGAACCCACCAAACTCAGCCTTCCTGATCTAGAAGGCATGATGTTTGGCCAAAGTCCAGCTTTGCGCAGTGCAGCCAGTGCAGTCGATGCGGCACGAGCTGGCGTAGAGACAGCACGCACCATCGCGAATCCCCACATCGAAGTCATGAACGGCATGCGCAAACCGCGCCCTGGCATACAAGAGGCAAATGGAAACCTGAAATCCATCAGCCTGACCCAAGACCTCGACATGCCCTGGCATCGCTTGCCACGCGTGGAAGGTGCCGTTGCAGGACTCCAAGCTGCCCAGGCCAACGAGCAATCCTTCAAATCAGACATGCGTGCGCAACTGCGAGTGCGCTATTACGACTTGGTACGCCGCACAGCCGAAAACCGTGCCGCACGTGAAGACGTCAAGTTGATGGAAGGCATTCACAAAAGCATCGCACTGCAAGTTGAAACTGGAGAAAAAGCGCGCTTCGAACTGGTCAAAGCCAATGCGGAGTTACTGAATGCACAAAAAATGCAAGAGTCTGCCAGCCTGCGTGTTCGCCAATCTCGCGGGGCTTTGCGTGCCTTGGTGGGCGTTGAATTGTCAGAAGCTTTTGAAATTCAAGAGCAAACACACATGTTTGCACCCCCACCTCCCCTGAGTGACATCCGCGACGAAGTGCTCAAAAGCAATCCAGAACTGCAACGCACACGCGCACAGCGACAACAACTTGATCGCAAACTGAGCGAAGAAAAAGCCTTGCGATTTCCCAAATTTGCACTGCGCGCAGATCAAGACACGGACCCAGATTGGCGCAGCAGGCGCATTGGCGTAGCCATGAACCTGCCTTTGTGGGACTGGCGTGGCGGACCAGTGGGTGAAGCCGCAGCCAAGCTCTCACAATCAGACAACCTGTTGGCTTACCAAGAGTTTTCACTTCTTCAATCCCTTGAAGCGGCTTACCAGCAATATGACATCGTCAACGCCCAAGTGGTGGCCCTTGAGGGGGGCATCGTGCGCCAAGCTGCCAATGCCCTGCGCATTGCCGAGTTGGCCTACAAGGCTGGTGAAAAGAGCTTTTTAGATGTGATCGACGCACAGCGCGTCTACCGTGCATCCCGTAACGAACTCATCACGGCACAGTTTGACTTGGCCAGTGCATGGGCCGAGATTGAACGTTTACGGGCACACAGCCAATGATTAAAAACTCTATGAAACTCAACACTCTCAAAGTCCCCAAACTGATCACTGCTGTGTTGTGCTGTGCCTTGGCTTTGTCTGCCTGTAAAAAAGCAAGCATCGAAGAAGCCACGCGCACAGACAACGACACCATGCGCGTGTTCGCGCCAGACAGTTTGAAAGCACAAATTGAAGTGGCGCAAGTGCTGAGCCTTGAATCCTCAGACATCCTGCGTGTCGCAGGTCAAATTGACTTTGACGAGCAAGCTCTCACCCGTATTGGCGCCAGTGTCACGGGTCGCGTCACGCAAATCCATGCATCACTGGGCCAAGTCGTCGACAAAGGTGACACGCTAGCCTTGATCAACAGCAGCGAACTGTCAGGCTCGCAACTGTCTTACCTTAAAGCACGTTCCGAACGAGAACTTCACCGCCGCAATGTCGAGCGCGCCAAAACACTGTTTGATGCAGATGTGATCAGTGCGGCAGAACTTCAACGACGTGAAAACGAATACGAAATTGCCTCCGCAGAAACGCGTGCGGCACAAGACCAGCTGCGTGTCTTGGGCGTGAGTGCCAAAGCGATGGATCGCCTGGCAGCGACGGGAGCGATTGATTCTGTGGCCAGTGTGGTCGCCACCATCAAAGGGGTCGTGGTAGAACGAAAAATTGCAGCAGGTCAGGTGGTTCAGCCCTCGGATGTGCTCTTTACCGTTGCAGACCTGAGCCGTGTCTGGGCTGTCGCTCAAGTCCCCGAACAACAAATCAGTCAAGTCAAAGTTGGGCAATCGGTCAGCATCGAAGTGCCTGCACTTGAGAACGACAAGTTGGTTGGCAAGCTCATCTACGTTGGCCAAACTGTCAACTCAGAAACACGCACGGTTCTGGTCCGCACCGAACTCGACAACAAGCACGGGCGCCTGAAACCCTCCATGTTGGCCTCTATGCTGATCGAATCAGTACCCGTGCAACGACTGGCTGTACCCATCACAGCCGTGGTACGCCAAGATGATGCGGACTATGTGTTTGTAGAAGAGCAAAACGGCTATTTCCGCCTCACGCCTGTCAAGCTGGCGGCGGAGCAAAACGGCCAGCGCGTCGTTCTTGAGGGGCTCAAGCCTGGTGTGCGCATCGTCTCAGATGGTGCCTTTCACCTGAACAACCACCGCAATCTCGCCGACATGAAAAACGGAAGTTAACCCATGCTGGAGTCACTTGTTCGCGCAGCACTCAAGCAGCGCTTGGTGGTGTCTGTCATTGCCATCATCTTGCTGTGCTTTGGCCTGCATGCCGCCACCAAACTCTCAGTCGATGCTTTTCCCGACGTGACCAATGTGCAGGTGCAAATTGCCACCGAAGCTCCTGGCCGTTCGCCAGAAGAAGTGGAACGATTTGCCACGGTACCGATTGAGGTGGCCATGACTGGCTTGCCTGGTTTGACGGAGCTGCGCTCACTCAACAAGCCGGGCTTGTCCCTGATCACCTTGGTATTCACCGACAACACCAATGTTTACTTTGCCCGCCAACTGGTGATGGAACGGTTGATGGAAGCGAGCCACCGTTTACCCACGGGCATGACGCCAGTGCTAGGCCCCGTATCGTCAGGTTTGGGCGAGGTGTATCAATACACCCTGGAGCATCCCAGCGATGGCAACCGCGAACTGAGTCAAGAAGAACTCATGCAGCGCCGTGTGGTGCAAGACTGGGTGCTGCGCCCCTTGTTGCGTTCAATTCCAGGCGTTGCAGAAATCAACTCACAAGGTGGCTACGTCAAGCAGTACCACGTTTTGGTCAATCCTGAGCGTTTGCGTCACTACAAGATCAGCCTGTCAGAGGTCTACACAGCCGTCTCGCGCAACAACGCCAATTCTGGCGGCGGCGTGCTGCCCCAAGCAGCAGAGCAATACCTGATTCGAGGCTTAGGACTCATCCAAGGCGTTGGAGACTTGGGTCAAATCGTGCTCAAAGAAATCAACGGCACGCCTGTTTACATGCGTGATGTGGCAGAAATCAAACTCGGCCATGACGTGCGACAAGGTGCCGTGATCAAAAACGGCACCACCGAAGCAGTCGGTGGCATTGTGATGATGATGACGGGCGGCAACGCCAAAGAGGTGGTCAGCCGTATCAAGGCACGTGTCAAACAAATCAACGACCGGGGCATGCTGCCAGGTGACTTGAAAGTGGTGCCCTATTACGACCGTTCAGAATTGGTCGATGCGGCCTTGTGGACCGTCACCAAAGTGCTGATTGAAGGCGTGGTGTTGGTCGTCATTGTGTTGTTTTTGTTCTTGGGCGATGTACGCTCCTCGCTCATCGTGGTGGCTACCTTGGTGCTCACCCCCCTGCTCACTTTCATGGCCATGAACAAACTGGGCATCTCAGCCAACCTCATGTCCTTAGGAGGCTTGGCGATTGCCATTGGTTTGATGGTGGATGGATCTGTGGTGGTGGTCGAAAACGCCTATGCACGTTTGGGCCGCGCCGCCGAGCTTGGCGAGAGCAAAGTACGCGGCATATTGAATGCCGTGCTTGAAGTGGCCACACCTGTCATTTTTGGGGTGGGCATCATCATCTTGGTGTTTTTGCCCTTGATGACGCTGCAAGGCATGGAAGGCAAGATGTTTGCGCCTTTGGCTTACACCATTGCGATTGCGCTGGCCGTGTCGCTGGTCTTGTCCATGACCTTGTCACCGGTGTTGTCGTCGTACTTGCTCAAGCCACCTGTCGGTGATGGCGACCACGACACGCCCCTCATCAAAGCGCTCAAGTCACGCTATTTGAAATTACTGAACGTGGCCATGTTGAATCAAAAGCGTACCGTGCAAATGTCTCTGGCTTCCTTTGCACTGGCGGTGTTGGTTCTGCCGTTTTTAGGCACGGCATTCATTCCAGAAATGAAAGAGGGATCCGTGGTCCCTGGCATCAACCGGGTCCCCAATATTTCTCTGAATGAGTCGATCAAGATGGAAATGCAGGCCATGCGCTTGATCATGACCGTGCCGGGGGTGAAGTCCGCCATCTCGGGCTTGGGCCGTGGTGAATCGCCCGCCGATCCGCAAAGCGTCAATGAGTCCACGCCCATAGTGAGCTTGAAACCTCGCAGCGAGTGGCCATCGGGCTGGGACCAAACCGACATCACGAACGCCATGAGTGAAAAACTCAAAGTCTTGCCTGGCGTACAAATTGTGATGGCTCAACCCATCTCGGACCGGGTTGACGAAATGGTCACCGGTGTGCGTTCGGACATTGCCGTGAAGGTGTTTGGCGATGACTTGGATGAGCTGAAAGTTGTGGCTCATCAAATTGCCAAAGTGGCACAAAACATACAAGGCGCGCAAGACTTGCGTGTGGAGCGTATTTCGGGTCAGCAATACCTGCAAATCGACATCGACCGCCAAGCCATTGCACGCATGGGCCTCAACGTCTCTGATGTCAACGACCTGATCGAAACCGCCATTGGTGGCAAAGTGGCATCTGACGTGTTTGAAGGCGAGCGTCGCTTCTCTGCCGTGGTGCGTTTACCCGAACGATTTCGCGACAACATTGAAGCTATTTCCAACATTATTTTGAACTCAGCCAATGGCGCGCAAGCCCGCTTGGCGGATATGGCAAAAATTCATGTGGTGGATGGTCCGGCGCAAATTTCTCGCGAAATGGCCAAACGTCGCATCGTGGTGGGCATCAACGTGAAAGACCGAGATCTGGGTAGCTTTGTGACCGAACTACAAGCCAAAGTGGCTGACAGAGTCAAACTACCCGAAGGCTATTACCTTGAGTGGGGTGGCCAGTTCCAGAACATGGAGCGTGCATTGGGACATTTGAAGGTCATCGTCCCCATCACGGTGGGTGCCATTTTTTTCTTGTTGTTTTTGCTCTTCAACTCGGTCAAATTCGCCACACTCATCATCACCGTGCTGCCCTTTGCCTCCATTGGTGGTGTGATTGGTTTGTTCATCTCAGGCGAGTATTTGTCTGTGCCTGCCTCGGTTGGATTCATTGCACTGTGGGGCATTGCTGTGCTCAACGGCGTGGTGTTGGTGTCGTACATCCGCAGCTTGCGTGAGGGCGGTATGTCGGTCAAAGATGCCGTGATGGAAGGCGCTCGCCAGCGCTTTCGCCCCGTGATGATGACCGCAACGGTAGCCATGCTGGGTCTGATTCCGTTTTTGATCTCAGACGGCCCGGGCTCTGAAGTTCAACGCCCCTTGGCGATTGTGGTGATTGGGGGCTTGATCACGTGTACCTTGTTGACCCTGGTCGTTGTGCCAACGATTTACCACTGGTTTGATGATGCAGAACCAGAAGCTTGAGTGAAGGACCCGTATGAAAGAAATCAAAGCCATCATTCGTCCCTCCAAGCTGCCGACAGTGCGCGAAAAGCTTCGCACCCTGCCCGGCTTTCCTGGCATGACGGTAAGCAAAGCCGAAGGCTGTTCCGCCAACAGTGTGCACAACCCGGCCAATGTGAAAGAGGAGCTGACCGACTACACCCCGAAGGTGCGCATTGAAATTGTGGCGCCTGATGAGATCTGCGACAGCATCGTTGACTTGATCGTTCAGACCGCACAAATCGGCCAAATCGGCGATGGCCTGGTGTGGGTCACCGACATCACACGTGCCGTGTTTTTGTACAAATCGGTTGCGGGTCCTACTGAACCGACAGCGGCAAATTCAGCAGCAAATTTTGCGGCTTGAGCTTGAGTCGCTGCTCGCCGTCCACCGCCATCGCCAAGTAAACCGGCTTGCCGCGCACTTCGGCACGCATGGCGCTGGGGTCGACAAACTCCAGTTTGAACAGACACAATAGACGCTCCATGCGCTCAGGCGCCACGTCGAGGCCTTGGTACAGGTCGTTGAGCACGCCACTGGCTTGCGCATCCAAGCCCACATGCCACACCCATTGGTCATCGTCGATCTCGCGCTCTGTCTGAATGCGCACCTCAACCCCCAAAAAGTGTTGCACCCAGCGGGCCATCACCTCGCACAAAGCGTCCAAGCCTGGCTGCCCCCGGTTGAGACTCAACACCCAGTCGAAACTCTCGCTGCGTGGCCAATAGGCCTCTTGGTTGTCGGCATTGAGCACATCCAGATCCACGCTGCGCAGTTTGATACCCCCTTGTGTCAACAACTCACCCAACGAGCCAAAGCTGCTTTGGGTGGCATGGCGCTCCACGGTGTCATCGTCAGCCGCCATCACCGCGCCATCTTCGAGCACCGTGATCTTTTGGGGCCGCATCAACATTTCTGCCGCACGCGCTTGCAAGGCAGTCGGCGTCTCACCCAGCACGTGGCGCAGCAAGATGTGGGTGATCTGCTGCACCAGCAAAGGCGGTACATCCACGCCATCGCCTTGAAACAGCGCCAAGTAGCTAGCCTCTAGCGTCGGCTTGTCCACGATGCGCTGCCTGAACCGCAACCACACCGCGTAGTTCTCAGCCGCATCGGTATCTTGCAATTGCGCCAACTCATCAGACGTCACCTCACGCTTGGGGTTGTCCATCAAGCTGTGGTGCAAGGTCAGCTCTGCCGAGCATGACGTGGCGATGGGGGCCAACTCTGGCCGCTCCAACAAAAAACGCAAAAAGTCGTCTGTCACCTGCAGATGCCCTTGCGCATTGGTGCTCAACAAATCGTAGCCACTCGTCGGCCAAAGGGTATGTGTCATGAATCAATAACCTGCTTTGGCACCTGCTCGGCGCTTGGCAAACAAGCCCGCGCGTTGAGTGCCTTGTTTTTGAAAACGCTCACGTCGCGCCACCTTGGGGTCCACCGTCAAGGGACGATACAACTCCACCCGGTCCAAGTCACGCAACACATGACCAAGGGTGGTCTTGCGCCCCCACACACCCAACAGCCACAGACTGTGGTTGTTCAGGTCAAGTGCGGGGAAGTCGATCAATAAACCACTGGCCTGCAGCGCCTGTTGCACCGTGCTACCAGTAGGCAAGGTCAGCTGGCGTTCATGCACCACACGTGGCGCGGGCGACACCATCACACCAATGTGCAAGACGGCAGTGGGTGGGGTGCGGGACGTCAAGATGTGTACACCTGCTCTGCCCGCTTGACAAACGCATCCACCAAGGTGGATGCAATCTTGTCAAACACAGGCCCCACCAAGGCGCCGAACATGCTGTCAAAGCTGTAGTTCAGCGTCAACTCAATGCGGCACGCGCGTTGTGGAGCCTGGGTGTTGGGATCGGTCAGGGGGTGGAAGTCCCAGGTGCCATCTAAATGTTTGAAAGGCCCATCGATGAGTTGCAACTTCACCTGACGTCCGGGCACATGTTGGTTGCGGGTGGAGAAGCTTTTGTGAAAACCACCCAACGCCATGCCAATCTCTGCAGTCATCTCATCGCCGTGTTGCGACAGCACTGACGCACGGTCGCACCACGGCAAGAACTCGGGGTAACGGGGCACATCGGTGACCAAGGCAAACATTTCCTCAGCGCTGAACCAAATGAGAACGGACTTGTGAACGGTTTTCATAGAATAGGCGCTATTGTAAGAAGCACCATGGCCACCAAAAAACCCGTTACCTCAACCCGCATTGCCGACAACAAAAAGGCCGCCTACAACTATTTCTTTGAAGAAAAGTTTGAAGCCGGCATGGTGCTCCAGGGGTGGGAGGTCAAAGCCGCACGCGAAGGCAAGGTGCAACTCACCGACGGCTATGTGGTGATTCGCGATGGCGAGCTCTACGTCATTGGCTGCCAAATCAACCCTTTGCACACCGCGTCCACCCACGTCAGCCCTGACGCGGTGCGGACCAAGAAACTGCTGATGAAGAAAGACGAAATCAAACGTCTGATCGGCAAGGTCGAGCAAAAGGGCTACACCCTAGTGCCCATCAACCTGCACTGGAAGAACGGCAAGATCAAATGTGAAATTGCCCTGGCCAAGGGCAAAGCAGAGCATGACAAACGCGACACCATCAAAGACCGCGAAGGCAAACGCGAGGTCGAGCGCGCCATGAAAAGTCGCCACAAATAAAGCAGCACTCAACGACCTGTTTTGGGCTTGGCTCCCGCTGGCTTGGCGGAGCCGGTCACCCGTGGCGGCAAGCCTGTGTGTTGGGTGAGTACCCGGCCTTTGGTGGGTTCGTTGCGCATCGTCGTCTTCGCCACACCCGCTTTGGCCGCACCAGGTTTAGCTGTGACGGTGCTGTTTTTGCGCCGAGCGCTGGTGTAGCCCCCATCGGTCAGGGGCTGAAACGTCGGGATCAGGTGGTGTTTGCCGTTGCCAATCAAATCGGCACGTCCCATGGCTTTCAAGGCTTCGCGCAACAAGGGCCAGTTGTTGGCATCGTGGTAGCGCAAAAAGGCTTTGTGCAAGCGCCTGCGGCGTTCCCCGCGCACGATGTCGACTGCCTCGCTGGTGCGTGTCACACGTGACAGGGGGTCTTTGCCCGAGTGGTACATCGCCGTGGCCGTGGCCATGGGGCTGGGGTAGAAGGTTTGCACCTGGTCGGCACGAAAGCCGTTTTTCTTCAACCACAAGGCCAGGTTCATCATGTCTTCGTCACGCGTGCCCGGGTGAGCCGCAATGAAGTACGGCACCAAGAACTGTTTCTTGCCCGCCTCGGCAGAGAAGCGGTCAAACATCTGTTTGAACTTGTCGTAGCTGCCAATGCCGGGCTTCATCATCTTGGACAGTGGCCCGCCCTCGGTGTGCTCGGGCGCAATCTTGAGGTAGCCGCCCACATGGTGGGTCACCAGCTCTTTGACGTACTCGGGCGACTTGACCGCCAAGTCGTAGCGCAAGCCAGAACCAATCAAAATTTTCTTCACGCCCTTCAAAGCCCGCGCACGGCGGTACATGTGAATGAGTGAGCTGTGGTCGGTGTTGAGGTTTTGGCAAATGCCTGGGTAGACACAGCTTGGCTTGCGGCAGGCAGCCTCGATCTCCGGGCTCTTGCAACCAATGCGGTACATATTGGCGGTGGGCCCCCCCAAGTCGCTGATGACGCCCGTGAAGCCCGACACCTTGTCGCGAATATCTTCGATCTCACGAATCACCGAGTCTTCGCTGCGGCTTTGGATGATGCGGCCTTCGTGCTCGGTGATGGAGCAAAACGTGCAACCGCCAAAACAACCACGCATGATGTTGACCGAAAAGCGAATCATCTCCCAGGCCGGAATCTTGGTGGCAGCGTCGTGGCCGCCGTTTTCGTCGGCATATGCCGGATGGGGGCTGCGGGCATAGGGCAAGTCAAACACCAGGTCCATCTCGGCAGTGGTCAGCGGAATGGGCGGCGGGTTGATCCACACGTCGCGTGCGGTGACGCCTTCGCCATGCGACTGCACCAAACAGCGGGCGTTGCCGGGGTTGGTTTCCAGGTGCAACACACGGTTGGCGTGGGCGTACAGCACGGGGTCCGACTTGACATGGTCGTAGCTGGGCAAGCGAATCACGCTGCGGTCACGCGGCGGCACTTTGAGTTTGCCCTTGCCCTGCAAGGCTGGCATGTTGGGGTTGGGCACAAAGTTCAGGGGCGCGACCGTGGCCTGTGCCCCGGGCCCGTTGGCGGCATCGGCCACAGCTTGGGCTTCGTCTTCACGGGCACAGCTTTGGCCTTGGGCCTTGGCTTGCTCGCTGACCATCAAATACGGGTTGACGTGGGCTTCAACGCGGCCAGGAATGTCGATGCTCGACGAGTCAATTTCGTACCAACCCTCAGGCGTTTCACGGCGTACAAAGGCGGTGCCGCGCACATCGGTGATCTGTTGCACCGGTTCTTTGGCTGCCAAGCGGTGGGCAATTTCAACAATCGCGCGCTCGGCATTGCCATACAGCAGCAAATCGCATTTGCTGTCGACCACGATGGAGCGACGCACCTTGTCTGACCAATAGTCGTAATGCGCGATGCGGCGCAACGAACCCTCGATGCCGCCCAACACAATCGGCACATCGCTGTAGGCTTCTTTGCAGCGCTGGCTGTACACCAAGGCTGCTCGGTCGGGGCGTTTGCCCCCCACATCGCCGGGCGTGTAGGCGTCGTCGCTGCGAATTTTGCGGTCCGCGGTGTAGCGGTTGATCATCGAATCCATGTTCCCAGCGGTTACGCCGAAAAACAAATTCGGTTTACCCAGCGCCTTGAACGGGTCGGCGCTTTGCCAGTCGGGCTGGGCAATGATGCCCACACGAAAGCCCTGGTTCTCCAGCATGCGCCCGATCACGGCCATGCCAAAACTGGGGTGGTCCACATAGGCGTCACCCGTGACGATGATCACATCGCAACTGTCCCAACCCAACTGGGTCATTTCCTCGCGGCTCATCGGCAAAAACGGGGCCGTGCCGAAGCGGGCCGCCCAGTACTTGCGGTAACTGGTCAGCGGCTTGGCGTTGCGGGGGAAAAAAGAGACGTCGGCGTAGGCATTCATGAGCCCCCGAGTTTACGGGTTTGCCCGAATTCGGGCTGACGCAAGGTCTTTCAGGGCCCCAAGTCCCTGGATCAGGATGGCAGCGCTTGCACTGTGGCGCTGTCACCCCACAAATGAGCCACCACGCGCTGCACCTGGGCCACGTCCCCGGTGGTGAAAAACCGTGTCGACCCATGGCCCTGCGTGTGCAAGTTATTGCCCAAACGGCGCACCAGCTCGCGTGCCACGGCCTCTGCGGGGTCTATCAGGGTCACCCCCTCACCCGCCAAACGCTGGATGGTGTCGCGCAAAAACGGGTAATGCGTGCAGCCCAACACCAAGGTGTCGGCCCCCTGCGCCACCAAAGGCGCGATGAACTGGCGCAGCAGCGCCTCGGTGTGAGGACCGTGCAAATTGGCTTGCTCCACCAACTCCACCCAACCAGGGCAGGCTTGCAACAAGATACGTTTGCCTTCGCCGTACTGCGCGCACAACCTGGCCACGCTCTCACTTTGCACCGTTTGGCGCGTCGCCAAGACGCCCACCACACCTGTACGCGTCAAGGCCACAGCGGGTTTGATGGCCGGCTCAATCGCCACCACCGGTAAATGGGTGTGTTCGCGCAAGCTGCGTGCAGCCACCACCGTGGCGGTGTTGCAGGCAATGGTGATGGCTTTGACGCCCTGCTGGGCCAACCACTGACCGACCGTCAACGTGCGTTGTGTGATGTGTGCTTCGCTTTGATCACCATAGGGCGCGTGCCCGGAGTCGGCCACGTACACCAAGTCTTCCCCCGGCAAAGCCTCGCGAATGGCGCGCAACACCGACAGCCCGCCCACACCAGAGTCAAAGACGCCAATGGCATGGTCAAAAACAGGCAGCGGCTCAGGCGTGGGGTGGTGCGTCGACATGGGTTGAAAAAGCAAGAGCGCTGATTCTCGCCCAGGCGCATCGGTAGGCGCTTGCCACAAAGTAACAAAGTTACATAAAAGTCATTTAATCCATTAAAATTACGTAACCAAGTTACAAATCCAACCCCGCACACATGCTGGAACGCGTCGAAAGTCAACTCAACTCCTTGCCCCCTGCCGAGCAACGCGTGGGCCAATTGCTGCTGCGTGACCCACGGGCTTTTGCCAAATTGCCAGTGGTCGAATTGGCCGAACGCTCGCAGGTGAGCAAACCGACCGTGGTGCGGTTTTGTCGCAGTCTGGGCTACGACGGGCTGAGCGACTTCAAACTCAAGTTGGCGGGTAGCTTGAGCGAAGGCGTGCCCTTCATCCACCGCAACGTGGGCGCGCAAGACAGCACCTCGGAGGTGTTGGTCAAAGTGATTGATAACACCGTGGCTGCATTTTTGAAATACCGCAACGACGCTTCCACATCTGCCATCGAGCAAGCGGCGCAAGCCATTGTGCTGACCCACAAAAAAAACAAACGCCTGGAGTTTTTTGGCGCGGGCAACTCAGGCATCGTGGCGCAAGACGCGCAACACAAGTTTTTTCGTTTGGGCTTTCACACCATCGCCCACAGCGACGGTCACCTGCAAATCATGAGTGCATCGCTGCTCAAACCGGGCGACTGCCTGGTTTTGGTGTCCAACTCAGGGCGCACCCGCGACTTGCTGGATGCCTGTGACATTGCGCGTAAAAACGGTGCCACCACTGTGGTGATCACCGCATCGGGCTCGCCGCTGTCCAAAGCGGGGCAGATCCATTTGGCCGCCGATCACCCCGAAAGTTATGAGCGCTTCAGCCCCATGGTGTCGCGCTTGTTGCATTTGATGATCATCGACGTGTTGGCCACCACCGTGGCCTTGCGCCTGGGCAGTGCACAACTCCAGCCCATGCTGCGCAGCATGAAACACAACCTGTTAGACAAACGTTACACATGAACACCACACCTTCTGACGCAGGCGCACAAGACATCGTGATATTTGGCGGTGCGGGCGACTTGTCGTTTCGCAAACTCTTGCCCGCGCTCTACATGGCCCACTTGCATGACAAGCTCGATGCCCAGACCCGCATCATTGGCGTGGGACGTCAACCCTGGAGCCGTGACGAGTACCTGAACTTCGTCGATAGCCACTCCCCCGCCTTCATTGAAAAACAAACCCTCACCCCCGGCGACTGGCACAGCTTTCTGGCGCGCTTGAGCTATGTCAGCCTGGACGTGACACACGCGGAGGACTACGCCAAGCTCAAAGCGGCTTGCACTGCGCAGGCACTGCGTGTGTTTTATCTGGCCACAGCGCCCAACCTGTTCACACAAATTTGCGCCCACCTGTCAGAGGCTGGCTTGGTGGATGCGCAAGCACGTGTGGTGCTTGAAAAACCACTCGGCACCGACCTCGCCTCGGCACGCGCCATCAACGCGGATGTGGCGCGCTACTTTGACGAACAGCAGATTTACCGCATCGACCACTACTTGGGCAAAGAAACAGTACAAAACCTGATGGTGCTGCGCTTTGGCAATGCGATTTTCGAGCCCTTGTGGCGCGCGCCGTACATCAAGAGCGTGCAAATCACCGTGGCCGAAACCGTGGGCGTGGGCAGCCGAGCCGGTTTTTACGACGGTGCAGGTGCCATGCGTGACATGGTGCAAAACCATTTGCTGCAACTGTTGTGCATCGTGGCCATGGAGCCGCCCATCTCGCTCGATGCAGACGATGTGCGCGATGAAAAACTCAAGGTGCTGCGCTCCTTGCGCAAGATGGACTTGGCCGACATCAAACGTGACACCGTGCGCGGCCAGTACACCGCTGGGGCCTCTGAAGGTGTGGCCGTCGTGGGCTACCAAGAAGAACACAACGTGCCGCCCAACAGCAAAACCGAAACCTTTGTGGCTTTGCGCGCGCACATCAACAACGCACGCTGGGCCAACGTGCCGTTCTTTTTGCGTACCGGCAAGCGGATGCAAAAGCGCCAATCCGAAATCATCATCGAGTTCGCCGATCAACCCTTCTCCATTTTTGGCACCACGGCCCAACACGAACCCAACCGTTTGATCATCAGTTTGCAGCCCGAAGAATCCATTCAGTTGGGCATGATGGTCAAAGAACCCGGCTCTGGCATGACCTTGCACCCGGTCAAACTCGGGCTAGACCTGCAACAGTCCTCCGACAAGCGCCGCGCCGAAGCGTATGAACGTTTGCTCATGGACGTCATCAAGGGCCGTTTGACCCACTTCATGCGCCGCGACGAATTGGAGGCCGCGTGGATGTGGGTCGAACCCATCTTGGAGGGCTGGAAAGCCCTGGACGACAAACCCCGTGCTTACTCGGCCGGCAGTTGGGGGCCCGCCGCATCGTCGGCGCTGATGGCACGCGAAAACCTGTCGTGGTTCGAGGAAATCTGATGTCCAGCGATGTGACATCCACCGCCCCTTGGCTCAGCGCACCTCGTGCCAACATCACGGCGCACACCGGTGCAACGACTGAATTGACACAAGCCCTGGCGTTAGACATCGCCCAGCGTTTGACCGCTGCCATCGACGCGCGTGGCGTGGCGGTGTTGGGCGTGTCGGGTGGCAAGTCGCCGGTGGCTTTGTTTCATGCGTTGCGCGTTCTGCCCATTGCATGGGCCCAGGTACGCATCACGCTGGCCGATGAACGTTGCGTGCCCTGCACCCATGGCGACAGCAACGCCCACTTGGTGACCACGCATTTGCTGCAAGACCAGGCGCATGCCGCGCGCTGGGTGCCCATGGTGAGCCAAGCCGCTGAACCGCTGCCCCCCTTGTCGCAGTTGGTTCTAACCGCCGGTGCTGCACTGCAAGCGGCTGGTACCCCCGACGTGATGGTGCTGGGCATGGGCGCGGACGGGCACATCGCGTCGTTGTTTGCCGACGCACCCAATTTGCCCGACATGCTGGACCTGCACAACACACAGGTGTGTGCAGGCGTCACACTCGCACAGCCCCCTGCGAATGCGCCCTACCCGCGCATCACACAAACACTGGCGCAACTGCTGCGCGCACGCCACATCGTGCTGCCGATCAGCGGCGCGGACAAGCTCAACACTTTGCGCAAGGCTTGGCAGCAACGCAGCAACGCATATCCGGTGTCGCACCTGCTGCACCAAACCCACACCCCTGTTTCTCTTTGGATCTCGTCATGACCACATCCTTGAACCCCACCCTGAGCGCGGTGACCCAGCGCATTGAGCAACGCAGCGTGGCGTCCCGCGCGGCCTACCTCCAAGTGCTGACACAAGCCAAAAAACCCGGCCCGTACCGCGGTGGCATGGGCTGCGCCAATGCCGCCCATGCTTACGCCGCCATGCCCGCCAACGACAAACTGGTGCTGCGCCAAGAACGTCAGCCCAACGTGGGCGTGATCACGGCCTACAACGACATGCTCTCAGCCCACCAGCCCTATGAGCATTACCCAGAAAAAATTCGCACCGCAGCACGGGCCGTGGGCGCGACCGCGCAAGTGGCCGGTGGCGTGCCCGCCATGTGCGATGGTGTGACCCAAGGCGAAGACGGCATGGAGCTGTCGCTGTTCTCGCGCGATGTGATTGCCTTGGCCACAGCCGTGGGTCTGTCGCACAACGTGTTTGACGCCGCTTTGTTTTTGGGCGTGTGCGACAAAATCGTGCCGGGCTTGTTCATGGGCGCTTTGCAGTTTGGCCATTTGCCCGTCGTGTTTGTGCCAGCTGGGCCCATGACGTCGGGTCTGTCCAACGACGACAAGTCCAAGGTACGGCAGCAATACGCCCAAGGTCTGGTCGACCGTGACACTTTGCTTGCTGCTGAGCAAGCGGCTTACCACAGCGCTGGCACCTGCACCTTCTACGGCACCGCCAACTCCAACCAAATGTTGATGGAAATCATGGGCTTGCACTTGCCAGGCGCATCGTTTGTCAACCCGGGCACGCCCCTGCGCGAAGCCCTCACCACGGCTGCGGTCCAGCGTGCGGTGGAACTCAGCCAAACCCCCAACGCGGGCATGGGCCGCCAGATCGATGCCAAGGTCATCGTCAACGGCATCGTCGGTTTGCTGGCCACCGGAGGATCGACCAACCACACCATGCACCTGATCGCGATGGCGCGTGCAGCGGGCCTCATCGTCAACTGGGACGACTTCTCCGATCTGTCGGCCTGCGTGCCTTTGCTGGCCCGCGTCTACCCCAACGGCAGCGCCGATGTGAACCACTTTCAGGCCGCAGGCGGCATGGGATTTTTGATCGCGCAGTTGCTTGGCGTGGGTTTGTTGCACGCCGATGTCCACACCCTCATGGGCCACGGTTTACAGCGCTACACCGTGGAGCCCTGGCTCGACCAGGGACAACTGGCCTGGCGCGAAGTGCCCACCCAATCGGGCGACGAAGCCGTGTTACGCCCTGCCTCGCGCCCCTTCAGTGCAGACGGCGGTTTGCGCCTGATGAAGGGCAACTTGGGGCGCGCCGTGGTCAAGGTCTCAGCGGTCAAGCCCGAACACCGCCTGGTGCGTGCGCCGGCGCTGGTGATGACCGATCAAAAACAACTCGCAGAGTTGTTCAAGGCGGGGCAACTGGAGCGCGACTTTGTGGCGGTGCTGCGCAACCAAGGTCCACAAGCCAACGGCATGCCCGAGTTGCACAAGCTCACCCCCGTGTTGGGTGTGCTGCAAGACAAGGGCTACAAAGTGGCGCTGGTCACCGATGGGCGCATGTCGGGGGCGTCGGGCAAAGTCCCTGCCGCCATCCATGTGAGCCCCGAAGCCGTGGACGGTGGCGCGATTGCCAAGGTGCGAGACGGTGACATGATTACCCTGGATTGCGATGCGCAGATCTTGCAACTGGAAGTCAGCGATGCCGAACTGGCCGCGCGTGTGGCGCCCACACCTGACCTGTCGGCCAACCAACGCGGCACTGGACGTGACTTGTTTGCCCTGTTCCGTGACCACGCCGCCCATGCCGAAGACGGTGCCTCACCGCTGCTCTCACATGTTCACCACGCCTGATACCAAGACACATCATGACCCAGCCGACACACCCCACCTTTCAGAGCCCCGCCTTCACCTCACGCGTGGTGCCCGTCATCGTCATCACCCACCCCGACCAAGCCGTGCCGATGGCACATGCCTTGCTTGAAGGCGGTGTGGATGTGATGGAAATCACCTTGCGCCATGCGGCAGGCCTGGCTGCCATTGAGCAAGTCGCCAAGCATGTGCCGCACATGCACGTGGGGGCAGGCACGGTCACCCGCGCCGACGAGATGGCCCGCGTGCAAGCAGCGGGCGCGAGGTTTGCCCTCTCGCCCGGCATGACCGACGCCTTGGTGCAAGCCGCCATGGCGTGCCGCTTGCCGTTCATGCCAGGCGTGATGACGCCCGGTGAGGTGATGGCCGCGCGCGACCATGGCTTCTCACTGGTCAAGCTGTTTCCCGCCGCTCAAGCCGGTGGGTTGGCCATGCTCAAAGCTTTGGCAGGCCCCTTGGGCGACATGCAGTTTTGCCCGACAGGTGGCGTGTCGCTGACGAATATGGGTGAGTTTTTGAAGCTGCCCAACGTGGCCATGGTGGGCGGCTCTTGGTTGACGCCACTGGATGTGGTGCAACGCGGCGACTGGGCCGAAATCACCCGCTTGGCACGTGAAGCCAGCAGCATCGCCAACGGCCTTTAAAGAACCCCTCTAAATTTGACGAAAATCTCTGCATGACCACCTTCGTCCCGCCACAACACCGCCACGCTTGGAAAGCGCTTCAAGCTCTGTCAGACAGCCCGCAACCGCACCTGCGCGATTTGCTCAAAGACCCCCGCCGTGTGGACCAATTCCACGCCAGTGGCGCTGGCATCACCCTCGATTACGCACGCCAACGCATCAACACAGAGGTGCTGCAACAGCTCTTGGCGCTGGCCGATGAATCTGCCGTGATGGCCCAGGCCCAGGCCATGTTTCGCGGCGAGCCCATCAACACCACCGAACAACGCGCCGTGCTGCACGTGGCCCTGCGTGGCAGCCATGTACCCAACCCGCCCTGGGGGGCCGAGATTTCAAAACAAGTGGGGCAGGAACTGCTGCGCGTGTGCATGTTTGCCGAGAAGGTGCGCGAAGGTCAACTCAAAGGCCATGAAGGCGAGGCCATCACCGATGTGGTGAATCTGGGCATTGGTGGCTCAGACCTGGGGCCACGCATGACCACCGAAGCCTTGAGCCACCTCACGCGCGAGAGCTTCAAAAACAAGGTGCGGGTGCACTACGTGTCCAACGTGGACGCCTGGAGCCTGTACACCACACTGGCCACGCTCAACCCTGCACGCACCGCCTTTGTGGTGCAAAGCAAAACCTTCACCACCCAAGAAACCATGACCTTGGCCGCATCGGCCAAGCGCTGGTTGCTGGATGCGGGCTGCCCGCCAGACCAGTTGCACCAGCATTTGATTGCGGTCACGGCCAACCCCCACATCTCGCAAGCCCAAGGCTTCAGCGCTGAGCACACCTTTGGGTTTTGGGACTGGGTGGGCGGACGCTATTCGGTGTGGTCAGCCATTGGCCTGCCTTTGGCCATCTCAATTGGTGCCTTTGCCTTCCAAGACATGCTGCTGGGCGCGCGCGCCATGGACGAACATTTCATGTCTGCACCGGCACACCAAAACTTGCCCTTGCTGATGGCCTTGTTTGGCGTGTGGAACCGCAACTTCTTGGGCGCCAGTAGCCACAACATTGCGCCGTATGCGTCACCGCTGGGCAAGTTCGCCTCGTTCTTGCAGCAGATGGAGATGGAGTCCAACGGCAAGCGCACGCATGTCGACGGCAGCCCTGTCGAGGTGGCGACCGCCCCGGTGATTTGGGGCGGCCTGGGCATTGACGGTCAGCATGCCTACTTTCAGTTGATCCACCAGGGCAAGCACTTGGTGCCCATGGACTTCATTGGTCTGCGCACCGAACGCAGCCCGCTGCCTTTTGCCGCCGAACACCACCGTGTGGTGCTGCTAAACATGCAAGCCCAAGCACAAGCTTTGGCCTTGGGCCGCACACCCGAAGAAACCGTGCAAGCCTTGCGTGACAGCGGCATGGACGAAGCCGACGTGCAGCGTCTGGCACCGCATCGCAGCTACCCCGGCAATGTGCCCAGCACCACCATTTGGGTGGACGCCCTCACCCCACGCAGCATGGGCGCTTTGATGGCCCTGTACGAGCACAAGGTGTTTTGCCAAGCCGCCATTTGGGGCATTCATGCCTACGACCAATGGGGCGTGGAGTTGGGCAAAAAAATGGCCCAAGACATAGAAACATCTCAGAACAAAGCCCCCGTCCACTGACTCAGTCCAGCCAAGAAAGCGCACATGCCACAACCCCCGGCCTCTGCCAAAACATCGACCAAAGCCCAGGCGCAAACCAAACGCAACGAGCAGCCCTTGGTCGAGGACATTCGGCTACTGGGACGCATCTTGGGTGATGTGATCCGCGAGCAAGAAGGGCGCGAAGCCTACGAGTTGGTCGAGCAGGTGCGCAAGTTGTCGGTGGCATTTCGAAGAGATGCCGACGCCGATGCCGACAAAGCGCTGAAAAAACTGCTGGCCTCACTCAGCGGTGAAGCCACGGTACGGGTGATTCGTGCATTCACGTATTTCAGCCACTTGGCCAATTTGGCCGAAGACCGACACCACATTCGCCGTCGTGCTGTGCACGAACGTGCGGGCCATACCCAAGATGGCAGTTTGTCGCTGGCGCTCAGCCGCTTGCGCGCTGCGGGCATTGCCCCCAAAAGCATTGTGCAAACCTTGGCGCACAGCCATGTATCGCCCGTACTCACGGCACACCCCACCGAAGTCCAACGCAAAAGCATCTTGGACGCAGAACGCGACATTGCCCAGTTGCTGGCCCAGCGCGATGACATCCAGTCAAGGGCTGGATGGCCACTGCACCGCCAGGCCAAACCCGACGCCTTGGCGGCACGCGAGCTGGCAGCCAATGAACAGCAATTGCGTGCCCGCGTGTTGCAGCTGTGGCAAACCCGTTTGCTGCGCTTCACCAAGCTCACCGTCGCGGATGAGATTGAAAATGCACTGAGCTACTACGAAGCCACGTTTTTGAGCGAAATTCCCAAGCTCTACGCAGACTTGGAAGCCGCGTTAGGCCATAGCCATGTGCACAGCTTTTTGCGCATGGGCCAGTGGATTGGTGGTGACCGCGATGGCAACCCCAACGTCAACGCCGACACACTGCGCTTTGCTTTGCGGCGCCAATGCGAGGTGGCACTGCGTCACTACCTGAGAGAACTGCATTTTCTTGGCAGCGAGTTGTCGATGTCGGCCATGCTGGTGAACATCACCCCTGAGATGCAAGCATTGGCTGAGCGCTCACCTGACACCAATGCGCACCGCCAGGACGAACCCTACCGCCGCGCCTTGACGGGCATGTATGCCCGCTTGGCTGCCAGCCTGAAAGACCTGACAGGGGGCGATGCGGCCCGCCACGCCGTAGCACCCCAAAACGCTTACGCATCGGCGCAAGAACTCCTGGCCGATCTGCACACCATCGCCCATTCATTGCAAGCGCAGCACGGCAGCGCGTTGATGGCCCAACGTCTGACCCCGTTGATGCGTGCTGTTGAGGTGTTTGGCTTTCACCTCGCCACGGTGGACCTGCGCCAAAGCTCGGACCAGCACGAACAAGTAGTGGCAGAACTGCTAGCCACCGCAGGTGTGCAGGCCTATTACCGCCAACTCGACGAAGACGCCCGTGTGGCTGTGCTGACACAGTTGCTGCACGACGCACGCCCCTTGCGCGTGATGGGCGCAAGTTACAGCGCCTTGACCATGAAAGAACTAGCGATTTTTGAGACCGCGCGTGAGATGCGCAAAACCTTTGGTGCAGACGCCATTCGCCACTACATCATCAGCCACACCGAAACCGTGAGCGACTTGCTGGAAGTGCTGTTGCTGCAAAAAGAAACAGGCTTGATGCGCGGCACCCTGGGCAGCCCAACATCCACCTGCGACTTGGTGGTGGTGCCGTTGTTTGAAACCATCGACGACTTGCGTCGCGCTGCCGACATCATGGGCGGCTTGTATGGCGTGGCCGGTGTGGCTGGATTGGTGCAACGCAGCGGGGCTGAGCAAGACATCATGCTGGGCTACTCGGACAGCAACAAAGATGGCGGCATCTTCACCAGCAACTGGGAGCTGTACCGCGCGGAAATGGCCTTGGTCGAATTGTTTGACCAACTGTTCAAGCAGCACGACATCACCTTGCGCATGTTCCATGGTCGAGGCGGCACGGTGGGACGCGGCGGTGGGCCGAGCTACCAAGCCATTTTGGCCCAGCCACCGGGCACGGTGCGTGGGCAAATTCGCTTGACCGAACAAGGCGAGGTGATTGGCTCGAAATACGCCAACCCTGAAATTGGCCGACGCAACTTGGAGACTCTGGTTGCCGCCACACTGGAAGCCACCCTGCTGCAAGCCACGAAGTCAGCACCCCAAGTTTTTCTGGACGCAGCACAACACTTGTCCGAAGCCAGCATGGCGGCTTACCGTGGCTTGGTATACGAAACACCGGGCTTCACCGAGTACTTTTTTGCGGCCACGCCGATTCGTGAAATTGCCGAACTCAACATCGGCTCACGTCCGGCAACGCGCCCCAAAGACGGTCAAAGCGCACCGCGTATCGAAGACCTGCGTGCCATTCCATGGGGATTCAGCTGGGGCCAGTGCCGTTTAACCCTGCCTGGTTGGTTGGGCTTTGGTTCCAGCGTGGACCAGTTCATTCACCACCACCCACGACTCAAACCCAAAGAGGCTTTGGCCTTGCTGCAAAAAATGCAGCGGCAGTGGCCGTTCTTTCGCTCGCTGTTGTCCAACCTGGACATGGTGCTGGCCAAAAGCGACTTGGGGCTGGCTTCGCGTTATGCCGATCTGGTGCCTGATACACGTTTGCGCAAAAAGATTTTTGCGCTGATCGAAGCCGAATGGCACCGCACCTCGCATGCCTTGAGGTTGATCACCGGTGAAAAACAACGCTTGGTCAACAACGCGGCGCTTGAGCGCTCGATGCGTCACCGGTTCCCCTACATCGACCCGCTGCACCATTTGCAGGTGGAGCTGATTCGCCGCTACCGTGAAGGCAAACGCCCGCAAGACCGCGACGAGCGGGCCCAGCGGGGTATTCACATTTCGATCAACGGCATTGCAGCAGGTTTACGCAATACCGGTTGAGGCTGGGCTCACTTCTTAGCGCGCAAGCGTGCCAACTCAGCTTGTGTGTCGCGCCACAGGTCCATGCCAACACTGGTGGCGATGCTGGCATTGACGTGGGTCAGCTTGTCGCGCATACGAGCTGCTTCTGACGCGGGCAGTTCGTTGATTTGCATGCCTTTGGCTTTCAAGTCAGACAAGGCCTTGGCCGCTTCTTCACGGGTGTCTTTGCGTTCAAAGTCGCGGCTGACAAGGGCGGCATCGGCCAAGATTTTTTGTTCGGCCTTGCTCAAGCCGTCCCACCATTTTTTGCTCACCGTCACCACCCAGGGGCTGTAGACGTGGTTGGTGATGCTGAGGTACTTTTGCACTTCGTAGAACTTGCTCGACAAGATGGTGTTGTAAGGGTTCTCCTGGCCGTCTACCGTGGCAGTTTCCAGTGCGCTGAACAACTCAGAGAAAGGCAGCGGCACCGCATTGGCACCCAGCAGCTTGAAGCTGTCGAGGTAAACGTTGTTTTGCATCACGCGCAACTTGATGCCGTTCATGTCCTCGAGTTTGTTGACCGGACGCTTGCTGTTGGTCAGGTTGCGAAAACCGTTTTCCCAATAGGCCAAGCCCACCAAACCTTTGTCTTGTAGCTTGTCCATGACTTTGCTGCCGATGGGGCCGTCCAGCACCGCATCGGCTTCTTTGGCGTTGTTGAACAAGAACGGGGTGTCCCACAAAGCCATTTCTTTGGTAATGCCGACCAAGGTGGCGGTTGAGCCCACCATCATTTCTTGCGCGCCACCAATCAAGGCTTGTTGCATTTGGGTGTCGGGGCCCAATGCCGCAGCGCCAATGGCGCGAATTTTCATTTTGCCGCCGGAGGCTTTTTCGACCTGCTCGGCAAACACCTTGACCGCACGGCCTTGGTTGCTTTGCTCGTTCAAGCCGTAGCCAAAACGAATCAAACGTGGCTTGATGTCTTGAGCCATCAAGGCGCCAGACGCGGCCAGCGTGGTGATGGCCATGGCGGCCACGAAGGTACGACGAAGGGTGTTCATGCGAGTCTCCTGGAAGGGGTAGGTTTTGAAAAATCTCATCACGTTACGGTCAGCGCATCCACTGCACGGGCAACGTCACGATCTGCGGGAAAAGAACAAAGGTGGTGAGGATGATCAAGTAGGTCACCAAGAAAGGATTCACCCCCTTGATGACTTGATGCATGGACAAACGCCCCACCCCCGCCACCACGTTGAGCACCGTGCCCACGGGAGGGGTGATCAAGCCGATCGCGCCGTTGAGCACGAACATCAGGCCAAAGTACACCGGGTCAATGCCCGCTTTCACAGCAATGGGCAGCATGACGGGCGCAAAAATCAAAATGGTGGGCGTCAAGTCCAGAGCCGTGCCGATGATCACCAAAGCCACCATCATCACGGCCATCAGCAGACGCGGGCTTTCCACCAGCGGACCCAACCAGCCGGTCAACACGGTCGGCAGATCGGCCAGGGTGATCATGTAACTGGCCACTTGGGCACCGGCGCACAGGAACATCACCACGGAGGTGGTTTTGGCCGCTCGCACCAGCACTTCGTGCACTTCGGCCAGCTTCATTTCCCGGTGTACCAACAGCGCCACGATCAGCGCATAAAACGCGGCCACCACAGCAGCTTCCGTGGGGGTGAAGATGCCCGACTTCATGCCCCCGATGATGATGAGAGGCATGAGCATGGCCCAAAAGGCTTTGCGCGTGGCATTCAAACGCTCTTTGAGTGACAGCGGCTCGCCCTGTGGCAAGTCGATGCGACGCAGCTCTAGCTTCCACGCGAAGATCAGCCCCACGCCCATGATCAAACCGGGCACGATGCCCGACAAAAACAGCGATGAGATGGAGGTGTTGGTGGTGACGCCATAAATCACAAATGGCATCGACGGTGGAATGATGGGGGCGATGATGCCGCCCGAGGCAATCAAGCCTGCCGAGGTGTGCATGGGATAACCCTGGCGCTTCATCATGGGCAACAAGATAGTGGCCAAGGCGGCTGTGTCGGCCAGGGCCGAGCCACTCATGCTGGCCATCAACACCGCTGCACCAATGGCCACAAAACCCAGACCACCTCGGATGTGCCCCACCCAGGCCTGTGCCATGTCGATGATGCGACGGCTGATGCCCCCGCTGTTCATCAACTCACCAGCCAAGATGAAAAAGGGCACCGCCAACAACGGAAAACTGTCCACCCCGGCGACCAGGTTTTGGGCCAGCAACTGGGTGTCCCAAAAGTCGAGCGTCCAGGCCATGCCTGCGCCTGTGAGAACCAAGGCAAAGGCCATGTTCAGGCCCATGCCCATGAGCAGCAACATGCCACCCGAGAAAACAACGAAAGCTTGTGCTTCTGCGGTCATGCTTCTTACTCCACATCCACGCCGTGGTCAAAGTCCATCGGCTTGTTTTGAATCAATTCTTTGCCTGCCATCAGGCCAATGGCCAGTGACGACAGCAAGACGGGCAATGGCAGCAAGGCACTGGAGTAGCCCAGCACCACCGATTGGCTGTCCATGCCCACCACCACTTGTTGCCATGCACCATGGCCCAGCAACACGCACGTCAGGATGACCAAGATACGGATGAGAACCGTCAAACACGCCATCACGCGTGGGCGGTTACGAAAACTCGCCACCACACTGGTAAAGGCCATGTGTTCACCTGCCGGGTAAGCCGAAGTGGCACCGATGAACACCATCCAGACAAACAACAAACGCGACAGCTCTTCACTCGCTGCGATGCCGCTGCCAAACCCATAGCGCAACACCACGTTGAAAAAGACAGCGACGCTCATCACGCCCAAGCAGGCCGCCATCAAACCTTGCACTAGTTTTTTCATACCAACTCCTTGCTCTGCAGCCAGCTGCACACGTGTTCTCGCAATTGCGCCAGAGACTCGCAGGCATCCAATGTCAAAACCCCTGTCTCTGCGACGGGTGACTCAAGATCAGCAAACTGACTGTCCACCAGATTGGCGTTGAAGTAGTGGCTGGCTCGTTGTGTCACGCGCGCACGTGCTTGCTCTTTGGTCAAAGTCAGGTGTGCAAACAACAGCGCAGGTACGGCTTGGCGCAAGCGGTCACGGTAGGCTTTCTTCAACGCGGAGCAAGTCAACACGGTGTTGCTGCCACGTTGTTCCAACGCTGCGGCCAACGCATCGAGCCAACCTGTGCGGTCGGCATCGGTTAAAGCCACACCTTGACGCATTTTGTCGACATTGCTGGGAGGATGAAACTCATCGCCTTCCACCAATTGCCAGCCCAGTTGTGCAGCCACAGCGGCACCTAAGCTGGATTTGCCGCAACCGGCCACGCCCATGATCACCAAGGGTCCGTTCATGTCATCTCGCATTTGGATAGCGCTATCCCATTTTGTTAAAAAGAAAGAGTCATGCATGGGAAGAACTGTTTGCATCACTCTTGGATAGCGCTATCATAAAGAGGCTAATCCATCGTCATGCCCGTAAAAACCCTTATCTCTTATGGCCAGCAAAACTCCGCGATCAAGAGCCACAGGCCGCATCACCCTGGCAGATGTTGCACATCTTGCAGGGGTGAGCCCCATCACGGTGTCACGCGCTCTACGGGGAGAACGTGCGGTGGGAGATGACTTGACGCAACGGGTGAAAAAGGCAGCGCAGCAACTGGGCTACAGCCCCGACCCAGCTGCACGCGCCCTCGCCTCACGCCACAGTGACCACGTGGCGATGCTGATCCCGATGCTGTCGAACAACTTGTTTGTGGACGTGCTGGAAGCCGCCCAAGGGGCTTTGCGCGCAGCAGGCTACCAAACCTTGATGGGCGTGACGCATTACGACACCCGCGAAGAAGAGCAACTTTTGCGCGAGCAGTTGCAGCACCGTCCAGCAGGGGTGTTGCTCACAGGACTGGACCACAGCGACATGGCGCGCGAGCTGATTGCGAAAAGCGGAGTGCCCTGCGTACACATGATGGAGTTGGCTCAAAGTCCGGAGGTCTACAGCGTGGGGTTTTCACAAACCGACGCGGCCAGGACCATGACCCAACACCTGCTGTCACGGGGTAAGAAGCGCATTGCATTTGCAGCGGCACAACTTGACCCACGCACATTGCAACGCTTGGACGGATGGCGCGCTTGTCTCTCAGCCGCAGGCCTGCATGACCCCTGTTTAGAGTGGCTCAACCCGGCCCCTTCATCCATGGCATTGGGCAGCCAGATGTTTGAGCAGATGTTGCAAGCCGATGTCGGCATTGACGCGGTGTTTTTCTGTAACGATGACTTGGCACAAGGCGCCTTGTTGGCCGCGCCTCGTCTGTCGGTGGCAGTCCCTGACCGTGTGGCCATTGCCGGATTCAACGACCTCACCGGCAGTGCCTTGATGTGGCCTGCTCTGACCACCATCCGCACCCCACGCCGAGACATTGGCCAAGCTGCCGCGCAGATGCTGCTGTCTTTGATGAAGGGGGAAGAAGTGCCAACCCCGCACATCAACGTTGGTTATGAATTGATCGTGCGTGACAGCACCTGAGAAACCGGGTGTTTACACTCAGGGCCCATGACGACATCCAGCGCGACCCCCTCTCAACGACTGGCCAACAAGGTCAGCATCATCACCGGCGCAGCCCAAGGCATTGGGTTGGCCACCGCCCTCAAATTTGCCCGTGAAGGTGCCATCGTGGTGGTCTGCGATGTCAAGCAAGCCGCTGTGGATGCGGCGGTGGACGAGTGCCGGGCCTTGGGCGCGCAAGCGAGTGGGTATGTGGTGGATGTGACCCAACGTGACATGGTGGATGGCATGGTCCAAGCTGTGCTGAGCCAATATGGCCGCATCGATGTGTTGGTCAACAACGCAGGTATCACCCAAGATGCACGCTTACAAAAGATGACGCTGGAACAGTTTGACCGGGTGATCGATGTCAACTTGCGTGGCGTCTTCCACTGCGCTCAAGCGGTCACCGACGCCATGGTGGCCCAAGGCAGTGGCGTGATTTTGAATGCCTCTTCGGTGGTGGGTATTTACGGCAACTTTGGGCAAACCAATTACGCAGCCACCAAGTTTGGCGTGATCGGGTTCACCAAAACCTGGAGTCGTGAATTGGGGCCCAAAGGCATTCGCGTCAATGCCGTAGCGCCTGGCTTTGTGGCCACGCCCATTTTGTCGACCATGCCCGAGAAAGTGATTGAAGACATGGTGCACCGCGTGCCACTCAAACGTTTGGGACAGCCCGAAGACATCGCCAATGTCTACGCTTTCTTGGCCAGCGATGAGGCGGCCTACGTGAACGGTGCGGTGCTTGAAGTGTCAGGCGGTATGACGGTATGAGTGAGACACCTGAACTGCGCCCTGGCCCTCGCTCTAAAACCGACCTGTTTATCTCGTTCACCTTGCTGGCATTGCAAGGCTTTGGCGGCGTGTTGTCGGTGGTGCAACGCGAACTGGTGGAAAAAAAGAAATGGTTGACCACCGAAGAGTTTGTGGAGGACTGGGCCGTCGCACAAATTTTGCCTGGCCCCAATGTGCTCAATTTGTCGCTGATGATTGGCGGTCGCCACTTTGGCTTGCAAGGCGCGTTGGTCGCTTTGGCGGGCATCTTGTGCGTGCCCAGTTTGCTGATCTTGGTGATTGCCGTGTTGTATGCCGGCATTGAACACAACGTGGCTGCACAAGGTGCTTTGCGAGGCATGGGCGCGGTGTGCGTGGGCCTGATTCTGGCGACTGGCCTGAAGATGACGCCAGCCCTCAAAAGCAACCCAATGGGGCGCACCACATGTGCCATCCTGGGGGTCATCACCTTCATCGCTGTGGCTTTGCTGCGCGTGCCACTGGCCTGGGTGTTGCTCACCCTGGGCCCCTTGGCCAGCGTGTGGGCTTGGCGACAACTGAAACAACGAGGTGCAGCATGAGTTCAACCTTGTCGATGCTGGACTGGTGGGCCTTCTTCTCGCACTTTGCGTCTTTGTCGCTACTGGCTATCGGTGGCGCGATCAGCACCGCACCCGATATTCACCGCTATGTGGTGGACGAACAGCATTGGCTCAACGACATCCAGTTCACCTCCTCCATCGCTTTGGCACAAGGTGCGCCGGGGCCCAATGTGCTGTTCATTGGTTTGATTGGCTGGAACGTGGGCCTGAATGCGGGCGGTGGCTTTGCCTCTGGCTGGACGGGAATCTCGTTAGGACTGTGGGGCATGCTGCTGGCCATGCTCGGAATGCTGCTGCCCTCGACCACGCTGGCCTACTTTGCGTCACGCTGGGGGCACCGCAACCGTGACCTGCCTGCGGTGCGATCGTTCAAAGCTGGCATGGCACCGATCGTGATTGCCCTGTTGCTGTCGACAGGATGGCTGCTGACCGGTAGCCACGACAATCCGGCCCAAAATTGGCCGATGTGGCTGCTCAGCGCTGTGACGGCCTTGGTGGTTTGGAAAACCAAAACCCATTTATTGGTGTTGCTGGCCATCGGCGCTGTGTTGGGCGCCCTGGGTTTTGTTTAAAGCGCGTTAACCGCGTTGGCGGCGTGCTTCGTACAAGCAAACACCGCTGGCGACCGACACGTTCAAACTCTCCACAGCGCCCTTCATAGGAATGCTGATGAGTTCGTCGCAGGTCTTGCGTGTGAGCTGACGCATGCCGTCCCCCTCTGCGCCCAGCACCAAAGCGGTGGGGCCTTTGAGATCCACTTGGTACAAGGTTTTGGGCGCGTCATCGCTGGTGCCAATGATCCAAATATTGCGCTCCTTGAGTTCGTTCAAGGTACGTGCCAAATTGGTCACCATGAAATACGGCACCGTCTCAGCCGCGCCGCTGGCCACTTTCGCCACCGTGGCGTTGATGCCCACTGCGTGGTCTTTGGGCGCGATCACGGCATGCGCACCGGCACCATCGGCCACACGCAAACAAGCACCCAGGTTGTGGGGGTCGGTCACGCCGTCGAGCACCAAAATTAGTGGCGCCTCAACCGGTTCAATTTTTTCCAGCAATTCGTCTAGAGAATGCACCACGGCCAATGGGCTCACACGTGCTGCCACACCCTGGTGGCCATGGCTGCCAGCCAGTTTGGCCAAACGCAGGCCATCGGCTTCGATCAAGCGCGCACCGGCTTCGTTGGCACGCTCCAAAAACTGACGCATGCGCGCGTCACGCCGTGTGGGCTCGTAGTAAATCTCGATGATGGATTGCGGTGCGGTTTTGAGGCGCACACCCACGGCATGAAAGCCGAACAGAACTTTGGGGGAAGAAGACATGTGGGGATTATCCCTTGCGGCGTTGACACGCCAGCATGGATCAACTCAAGCGGAGCAAATCGGTCGCGACGCGCTTCAGCACAGTAGACCAAGTTCGATCGGTTTCTTGTCTGTACAACTTGACCGAGCCATACCAAGGACTGCCCTCTCTGTCCAACAACCAGCGCCAATCGGGGACGTAGGGCAGCAACACCCAGGTCGGTCGCCCCAAGGCTCCAGACAAATGTGCCACGCTGGTATCCACGCTGATCACCACATCCATCAGCTCACA
>NZ_NESA01000010.1 GCF_002778315.1 Limnohabitans sp. JirII-31
AAGAGATGGTGATGCCAGGTGACAACGTGTCGATCACGGTGAAGTTGATCCACCCGATTGCGATGGAAGAGGGCTTGCGCTTTGCTATCCGTGAAGGTGGCAAGACGGTTGGTGCCGGTGTGGTTGCTAAGATCATTGCTTAATTGAGGAATCACCATGTCCTCTAAGCAAAAAATCCGCATCCGCCTCAAAGCATTTGACTATAAGCTGATCGACCAGTCGGCTGCTGAAATTGTTGACACGGCTAAGCGCACAGGTGCAATTGTCAAAGGTCCTGTGCCTTTGCCAACCCGCATGAAGCGTTTTGACATCTTGCGTTCACCGCACGTCAACAAGACCAGCCGTGACCAGCTCGAAATTCGTACACACCAGCGTTTGATGGACATCGTGGACCCTACGGATAAAACCGTGGATGCCTTGATGAAGCTCGACTTGCCAGCAGGTGTGGACGTCGAAATTAAGTTGCAGTAATGCAATTTTGGGGCAGGTCTAAAGCCTGCCCCAGCAGTCGCACACAAGGGTAGTTGCCCTTGGTGCGACTTTCGCGATATACTCGCGGGCTCTGCACATATTGTGTGGGGATTTATCAACCGTCTTTCACATCAAAACGTGGCTGCCAATTGAAGTGGCTACGGTGAGAGTTTTGGAGAAAACAATGAGTCAAAGCATCCGTTTGGGGTTGCTGGGCCGCAAGGTGGGCATGATGCGTCTGTTCACTGATGATGGGGACGCAGTTCCTGTCACGGTGTTGGATGTGTCCAACAACCGCGTGACCCAGGTGAAAACCCAAGAAAACGACGGCTATGTGGCCTTGCAGGTCACATTCGGTTCGCGCAAAGCTTCGCGCGTGACCAAGCCTATGGCTGGCCACCTTGCGAAAGCAGGCGTCGAAGCCGGCGAAATTATCCAAGAATTTCAAGTGTCCGCTGACACCGCTGCCAAGTACGCCATGGGCGCCACTGTGCCGGTGACAGATGTGTTTGCTGTGGGCCAAAAGGTGGACGTGCAAGGCACGACCATTGGTAAAGGCTTTGCTGGCACCATCAAGCGTCACCACTTCAAGTCACAGCGCGCATCGCACGGTAACAGCCGTTCGCACAACGTGCCTGGCTCGATTGGTATGGCACAAGATCCTGGTCGCGTGTTCCCAGGTAAGCGCATGTCAGGCCACTTGGGCGCCGACATCGTGACCACTCAAAACCTCGACGTGATTCGCATTGACGAAGCGCGCCAACTGTTGTTGATCCGTGGCGCTGTCCCTGGTTCGGCCGGTGGCTTCGTGACTGTGCGTCCTGCCGTCAAAGCTAAAGGAGCGAACTGATGCAGCTCGAACTCCTGAACGACCAAGGTTTGGCCGCTTCCAAAGTGGATGCGCCTGAAACTGTGTTCGGTCGTGAATACAACGAAGATTTGGTTCACCAGATCGTGGTGGCTTACCAAGCGAATGCGCGTCAAGGCACCCGTGCCCAAAAAGACCGTGAGCAGGTCAAGCACTCCACCAAGAAGCCGTTCAAACAAAAAGGTACGGGTCGCGCTCGTGCTGGTATGACGTCTTCGCCTCTGTGGCGTGGCGGCGGTCGGATTTTCCCGAACAGCCCCGAAGAGAACTTCACCCAGAAGATCAACAAGAAGATGTACCGCGCTGGTATGGCTTCGATCTTCTCGCAGTTGGCCCGCGAAGGTCGTCTGGCTGTGGTGGATTCGCTCACAGTTGATGCCCCCAAAACCAAATTACTGGCGGCCAAATTCAAGGCGATGAACCTTGAGTCGGTGCTGGTGATTGCTGATGAAGTTGATGACAACTTGTACTTGGCCTCGCGCAACCTGCCTAACGTGCTGGTGGTTGAGCCTCGTTACGCAGACCCTCTGTCTCTGGTGCACTACAAAAAGGTGCTCGTGACCAAGGCTGCCATCGACAAACTCAAGGAGATGTTCGCATGAGCCACGGACACAAAAAAACCAAGTTTGACGAAGGTCGCTTGATGCAAGTGCTGGTCGCACCCGTGGTGTCTGAAAAGGCCACCATGGTTGCTGAAAAAAGCAATGCCGTGACGTTCAAAGTGCTGCAAGACGCCAGCAAGCCCGAGATCAAAGCAGCTGTTGAGCTGATGTTCAAGGTCGAAGTGCAAGGCGTTTCTGTGGTGAACACCAAAGGCAAAACCAAGCGTTTTGGCAAATCCATCGGTCGTCGCGACAACGTGCGCAAGGCCTATGTAACGCTCAAAGCCGGTCAAGAACTGAACATCTCTGGGGAGGCCGCTTAATCATGGCAGTCATCAAGATGAAACCTACCTCACCAGGCCAACGTGGCGTGGTGAAGGTTACCCGTGATCACCTGCATAAAGGTGAGCCCTACGCTCCGTTGCTGGAACCCCAGCACCAAAAATCGGGTCGTAACAACAACGGTCACATCACCACCCGTCACAAGGGTGGTGGCCACAAGCACCACTACCGCGTGGTGGATTTCCGTCGCACAAAAGACGGCATTCCTGCAAAAGTGGAACGCATCGAATACGACCCTAACCGTACTGCCCACATCGCTTTGGTGTGTTATGCAGACGGCGAGCGTCGCTACATCATTGCTCCCCGTGGTTTGGAAGTTGGCGCATCGTTGATGAGCGGTTCGGAAGCCCCGATCCGTGCAGGCAACACATTGCCCATCCGCAATATTCCTGTGGGTTCCACCATTCACTGCATCGAATTGCAAGTCGGCAAAGGCGCTCAAATCGCCCGCTCGGCAGGTACTTCGGCCACTTTGTTGGCGCGTGAAGGCACTTACGCTCAAGTGCGTATGCGCTCAGGTGAAGTCCGCAAAATCCACATCGAATGCCGCGCCACCATTGGTGAAGTTGCAAACGAAGAACACAGCCTTCGCCAATTGGGTAAAGCAGGTGTCAAGCGCTGGATGGGTATTCGCCCAACCGTGCGTGGCGTTGCTATGAACCCAGTCGACCACCCACACGGTGGTGGTGAAGGTCGCACCGGTGAAGGCCGTCATGCAGTCGATCCGTGGGGTAACCTGACCAAAGGCTACCGTACCCGTAACAACAAACGCACACAAGTGATGATTGTGTCGCGTCGCAAAAAGTAAGGGGTAACAAATGACTCGCTCTCTCAAAAAGGGTCCGTTTGTTGACCATCACTTGGTGGCCAAGGTCGACAAGGCTGTCACCAACAAAGACAAAAAACCAGTGAAAACTTGGTCGCGTCGTTCCATGATCTTGCCCGAGTTCATCGGCTTGACCATTGCTGTGCACAACGGCAAACAACACGTCCCTGTTTACATCACCGACCAAATGGTGGGCCACAAGCTGGGCGAATTCGCCTTGACGCGCACCTTCAAAGGTCACCCCGCGGACAAAAAAGTCCAGAAGAAATAAGGAAAGACCATGGAAACACGTGCAGTCCTTAGGGGCGTCCGTCTGTCGGTCGACAAAGGCCGTCTGGTAGCCGACATGATTCGCGGCAAAAAAGTTGACCAGGCTCTGAACATCCTGACGTTCACGCAGAAAAAAGCTGCAGGTATCGTCAAGAAGGTTTTGGAATCTGCGATTGCCAATGCTGAACACAACGATGGTGCTGACATCGACGAGTTGAAGGTGAAAACCATCTACGTCGAACAAGGTGCCACGCTCAAGCGCTTTACCGCCCGCGCCAAAGGCCGCGGCAACCGTATCAGCAAGCCCACGTGCCATGTGTACGTGACGGTTGGCAACTGAAAGGTATAGAAAGACATGGGACAGAAAATCCACCCCACAGGCTTTCGCCTTGCAGTTAGCCGCAACTGGGCAAGCCGTTGGTATGCCAACAACCGTGACTTCGCCGGCATGCTGGCTGAAGACATCAAAGTGCGTGAGTACCTCAAAGCGAAGTTGAAAAACGCCGCTGTGTCTCGCGTGCTGATCGAGCGTCCTGCCAAAAACGCACGCATCACCATTTTCTCGGCTCGTCCGGGCGTGGTGATCGGCAAGAAAGGCGAAGACATCGAGAACTTGAAGAAAGAACTCGCCATTCGCTTGGGCGTGCCTGTTGCCGTGAACATCGAAGAAGTGCGTAAGCCTGAAATCGATGCTCAATTGATTGCTGACAGCATCACCCAACAGCTCGAAAAGCGCATCATGTTCCGTCGCGCCATGAAGCGCGCCATGCAAAACGCCATGCGTCTGGGTGCCCAAGGCATCAAGATCATGTCGGCAGGTCGTTTGAATGGCATTGAGATCGCACGTACCGAGTGGTACCGTGAAGGTCGCGTGCCACTTCATACCCTGCGTGCAGACATCGATTACGCTACTTCTGAAGCTAAAACCACCTACGGCATCATTGGTGTCAAGGTGTGGGTTTACAAAGGCGATACCCTGGGTCGTAACGATCTGCCGGCCGCCGTGGAACCCCGTGCTGAAGAAGAGCGTCGTCCTCGCGGTCCTCGCCGTGATGCTCGCCCCACAGGCGATCGTCCAGCACGCAGCGGCGCACGCCGTCCTGCAGGGACCAATGCCGCACCAACGGATGGCAGCGATAAACCCGCTGAAGCCGCTGGTGCCCCTACAACTGCCGTCAAGCGCGTCCGCAAGGTTGCCGCGCCCGCATCCACTGGCACGGCTGCGGACGGAACAGGAGAATAAGCATGCTGCAACCAGCACGCCGTAAATACCGCAAAGAACAAAAGGGCCGCAACACCGGCATCGCTACTCGTGGCAACACCGTGGCATTTGGTGATTTCGGTCTGAAGTCCACCGATCGCGGCCGCTTGACGGCCCGCCAGATCGAGTCCGCACGTCGTGCGATCTCACGCCACGTCAAACGTGGCGGTCGTATCTGGATTCGTGTGTTCCCTGACAAACCGATTTCTCAAAAGCCTGCTGAAGTGCGTATGGGTAACGGTAAAGGTAACCCCGAGTACTACGTGGCAGAGATCCAACCCGGCAAGGTCCTCTACGAAATCGTAGGCGTTCCTGAAGAGTTGGCCCGTGAAGCCTTCCGTTTGGCCGCTGCAAAGTTGCCCTTGCGTACCACGTTCGTGGCTCGCTTGATCGGCCAGTAAATTCAGGAGAAATAAGAAATGAAAGCTGCTGAACTGCGCCAAAAAGACGTTGCAGGCCTCGAAGCCGAAGTCAAAGAGCTGCAAAAAGCCCATTTCGGCTTGCGCATGCAAAAAGGCACGCAACAACTCAACAACACGTCACAACTGCGTTCTACCCGTCGCAGCATCGCACGTGCCAAAACCATTCTTGCTGAAAAGCAAGCCGCCAAGTAAAGGAGCCCACATGACGGAAGCTAAGAAATCCCTCAAGCGCACCTTGATTGGCAAGGTGGTCAGCGACAAACGTACGAAGACAGTGACTGTGTTGGTCGAGCGCCGCGTCAAGCACGCGCTCTACGGCAAGATCGTTGCCAAGTCGAGCAAGTACCACGCGCACGACGAAACTGGTGAATACCATCTGGGCGACCTGATCGAAATCACCGAAAGCAAACCCATCTCCAAAACCAAAAACTGGGTTGCGACCCGTTTGGTTCAAAAGGCTGCTGCGGTTTAAGTCTTTAGGACCTAGGTTCTGCAAGACCTCTGAAAGCGACCCACAATGTGGGTCGCTTTTCTTTTTCCTGATCCCATTTCAATTGATAGGAGCATCCCATGATCAAAGTCGGAGACACCATTCCTCACACCACACTGATGGAATATTCTGAGGTAGAGGGTGAGGGCTGCAGCATTGGCCCCAATGCAGTGGATGTTGCCAAAGCTACTGCTGGAAAAACCATTGCATTGTTTGCATTGCCAGGTGCCTTCACGCCGACTTGCTCAGCCAAGCACGTGCCTGGTTACGTGGAAAAATTTGACCAACTCAAAGCAGCTGGCGTCGATGAAATTTGGTGCGTGAGTGTGAACGACGCATTTGTCATGGGTGCATGGGCGCGTGATCAAAAGTCCAACGGCAAAGTTCGCATGTTGGCCGATGGCAGTGCCGATTTCACCAAAGCAACAGGGTTGACGCTGGATTTGTCTGGACGCGGGATGGGCTTGCGTAGTAATCGTTATTCGATGCTGATCAAAGACGGCAAAGTTGCTGCACTGAATGTAGAGGCACCTGGTAAATTTGAAGTCAGTGATGCTGACACCATGCTGAGTTTGGCAAAAGCTTGAGTCCTGGTGCCCCAATAAAAAAGCCGCGCAATGCGCGGCTTTTTTTCATTCACTAAGGACTCAGCCGCCAAGCTGCACAAGTCGGTAGACAGCATAAGCACAAGCAACCAAAACACCAAGAGCAAATGCGCGTGACGTGATGCTGTCGCGGGAAGGGTGCGTGGTGCTAGGCAGTTGCTTATCACCGTCAATCATGGGCGTAATCAGATCTTCGTTTTTGAAAAATTTATAAAACAAAATAGAAGCAACATGCAAAACCAGTAGAAAAATAAGCAAAACTTTGCCGACTTCCGTGTGGTAATTCGTAGCAAAGGATACCCAGGCACCAGACACGAGTGACGTCAATGGTCCTGATATTGAAATCTCATCATCACTGATCAGCCCACTCGCTACTTGCAGCAACAAGATGGTCAACATCGCCAACACGGACAGTGCTCCCAGCGGGTTATGGCTGATGGACTTAGGCTGTTCTTTGCGGCGCAATGCTGCAACATAAATTTGCACGAGTTGTGGCGAAGGAAAGAAATTGACAAACCGAGACCAATGGCCACCAAACACTCCCCAGACGATGCGAAAGAAAACCAGGGTAAGAACCACATAGCCTAGCCAAAAATGAATGCGCATGGCGTCACCACCAACTTCGCCAGTGATGATGAGTCCAACGACTGACAAACCAAGGGTGAGGTGAAAAAGGCGTGTGGGCAGATCCCAAATCCGAACCGCTGATGTGGTGTGATTCATGGCAATTACCATTCCTATGTGCGCGTAAGACAAAACGCCACAAAGTCCGTAAACTTAGTGCCGTCGAACAATCCCCTATTTTGAACCTAAAGGATGACACCTATGAAGAAGTTGACCCTCGCTCTGTTGGTAGTAAGCGCCGCTACATTCAGCGTATCTGCCGCAGCACAATTTGCAAAACCGGAAGATGCCATCAAGTACCGCAAATCAGCCTTGACGGTGATGGGGGCCCATTTCGGTCGTCTAGGTGCCATGGCTCAAGGCAAGGTGCCTTTTGATGCCAAGGTCGCTGCAGACAATGCTGATATTGTGGCGAGCATGGCCAAACTGCCTTGGGCTGGCTTTGTGGAAGGATCTGACTCAGGCGATACCAAGGCCAAACCAGAAATCTGGAAACAATCTGCTAAGTTCAAAGAGGCCGCAGACAAGTTGCAAGCAGAGTCTGTGAAATTGGCTGCTGCTGCACACTCAGGAAAAGAAGATGCATTCAAATCTGCATTTAGCGCAACAGCAGGCACTTGCAAGGCCTGTCACGATGATTTCAGAGCTAAATAAATAGAGTTTCAATCATCACAGCGTAGCGCAGTCCAAGAGTACTTGCGTGAGCTCCTGCGGGGCACTGACCATTGGGTCGTGCCCCGTTGCCATTTCAACCGTACGCGAACCAGGTAACCACAACCCATCCCAAAACGCGGGATCCGTGACACGAGGCCAAATGGCATCCATTGTTGCCAAGCTCGGTTTCGTACAGCGAATGTAGGTTCGTGGGACAGAAGCGACCCGTTCGGGTGAAAAGTTCAAGACGTCGGTGTAAGGATGACCAGGATGGGGTGTTTGTCGACGACCGACCCAATCGGCGTCATCGCCACTCAAACCAAACAACTCAGGACCTGGGGCAGGAAAGCTATAGGTCGGGCTGGCTTTGGCAGCAGCCAAGCGGCCTTCACGCGTGGCACGCGTGTGTGTCGCACTCCAAGTTTCTCCTGGCTTGGGAACCATGGCGTCAACATACACCAAATGGCGCAGACGCTCATGCATGACATCTGCAACGCCAGTCCCCACCATGCCGGCATAAGAGTGAACCGCCAGCACAACATCGTTGAGCTCTTCGGTGTCAATTGTGGACACGACATCTTGAATATGTGTGCTCAGGTGGATGTCCGGCGTTAACAAATGCGCGCGTTCACCGACACCTGTCAATGTGACGGCGTGGACACGGTGCCCTTGTTGTGTGAGTCTCTCTGTCACGCGTCGCCAGCACCAGGCGCCATGCCAGGCACCATGAACCAAGACAAAATTTGCCATGGGTGTACCTACTTCAAATGATGTGTTTGTTACGCAGCGTAGCCAACTCATCGGCGCTCAGATGCAGAACCTCTTGCAACACCTGCTCGGTGTGTTGTCCCAGCAAAGGTGGAGGCATGTCTCGGCGCACGGGCGTTGCACTGAGTTTGATAGGGCTCGATACCAACTCAACTGGACCGCTGGCGGGGTGTTGCCACGTGGTCACCATGTCTCGCGAACGTACATGGGGATCGGCAAATACTTCAGCCAAGTTGTTGATGGCCCCACAAGGAACTTTCGCGGCTTCTAGCGCGCTGAGCCAATCGGCTTTGCGGCGCGTCATGAAAATCGCTTCCAGTTGTGGGACCAAGATGTCGCGGTGGCGCACGCGATCTGCATTTTTAGCAAACCTTGGATCACTGGTCAATTCCGGATGACCCGCGACAGCACAGAACTTGGCGAATTGACCATCGTTGCCGACAGCCAAAATCAAATGGTCTTTGTGGCCATCTTCGGCGGGGGCCACTTCAAAGACTTGGTAGGGGACGATGTTTTGATGTGCGTTGCCAGAGCGTCCTGGTACTTTGCCTTCCTTTTGTCCGGCTACCAAATAATTGGCGCCCAGATTAGCCAGCATCGCCACCTGGGTGTCGAGCAAGGCCATGTCAACATACTGACCTTGCCCTGTCTTTTCGGCATGACGCAATGCAGCCAAGATGCCCACGGTGGCATACATGCCAGTGAACAAATCGGCAACAGCCACCCCTACCTTTTGGGGCCCACCGCCCAAGTCATCACGCTCGCCCGTGATGCTCATCAAGCCGCCCATGCCTTGTACTGCGTAGTCGTACCCTGCGCGTTCACGATAAGGGCCCGTTTGGCCGAAACCTGTCACGCTGCAATAGACCAAACGCGGATGCAGCTTGGACAACGAGGCGTAGTCCAGCCCATAACGCGCCATATCGCCCACTTTGAAGTTCTCGATGAACACATCACAAGACATGACCAGCTTGCGGATCAAGGCTTGCCCTTCAGGGGTGGCGATGTCACAGGTGACCGAGCGCTTGTTGCGGTTGGTACCTAGGTAATACGCAGCGTCTCGGGTATCCGCACCCGATGGGTCCTTGAGGAAAGGAGGGCCCCATCCACGTGTGTCATCGCCTGCGCCGGGGCGCTCAATCTTGATCACGTCTGCGCCTAAATCGGCCAAAGTTTGTGTACACCAAGGACCCGCGAGTACGCGCGACAAGTCCAAGATGCGAATGCCTTCAAGTGAGTTCATGTGCAAATTGTCGGGCAAATTTTGTCTTGTCGGCTCTCAGCAGTCTCACATGTCATCTGTGAGCAGTTGGTTGTATCACTCGCACCAGATAATGTGCGCTATGACAAAAAGTTGGGTTTACTTGCTATGTGCCATGGCTGTGTGTGTTTGCACCGCCTGTACTCCGGCTTTGAATTGGCGTGAGGTACGGTTTGACGCAGGGGATGTCGTCGTGTTGATGCCATGCAAACCGGATCAAGCCGTGCGCAATATTTTGTTGCAGTCAGGACAAGATGCCCTTCCAGCCAGTCTGCAACTGCAGGGGTGTGAAGCCAGTGACTTGCAATTCACTTTGGGGCAAATCGCATTGCCCGCAGGAGTTTTGCCAGACGTGATGTTGAACGCCTGGCAACAAGCCAGCCTGACACCTTTGAGTGTGCGTACACAGGACGCGCTCACACAGCCCTGGGCTTTGGCTGGCGCCGTATCAGCGCCTCAGGCGGTACGCAGTCGGGTCAAAACAGCCGCGCTTCAAGTTGAATTTGGATGGTTCATGCATGGCAACAAGCTGTACCAAGTAGCGATGTATGGCGCGGCCAAAACGAAGTCGTTCGACGAAACCGCAGACGTTTATTTTTCAGGAATTAAATTGCAATGAACAACGATGTGTTGCCGCGTCGTGCGGCTGTCTGGGTGTTTGTGGCGTTTGCATCGGCTTACTTTTTGTCAGCGCTCTTGCGTGCGATCACTGCCACACTCTCGCCTGGACTGACCGTTGAGTTTGGCCTACACGCCCAAGACTTGGGGTTGTTGGCTGGGGGCTATTTCTTGGGCTTTGCTGCCACTCAGTTGCCGATGGGGCATTGGTTGGATCAGCGAGGACCCAAAAAAGTCGTGCAAGCTTTTTTGGGCGTTGCCGTGCTCGGCTGCCTGGCGTTTGCCTGGTCAACCAGCTTTAGCGGTTTGTTGTTGGCGCGTGTTTTGATTGGCGTTGGTGTCAGCGCCTGCTTGATGGCGCCTTTGACGGGCTATCGACGCTGGCTGGTATTGGACAAACAACAACGAGCAAATTCTTGGATGTTGATGACCGGCTCTTTAGGCATGTTGGCCTCTACTTTGCCCGTGCAGTGGTTGCTGCCTTTGACCGGATGGCGCTGGATGTTTGTGGGGTTGGCTTTTTTGCTGGTGCTCTCCATGTGGTTGATGCGCTGGCAAGTTCCCGAGTGGCGCACGGCACCGTCGCATACCACCGATGACCACGCTGCAAGTCGACCCGCGTCCAAAGGGATCTTGGCGAGTTATAGCCAAGTTTGGCAGACGCCTTATTTCAGAAGTTTGGTGCCCATGGGCTTTTTTAGCTACGGCGGGTTGATTGCAATGCAAACCCTGTGGGCCGGGCCTTGGATGGTCAAGGTCGCAGGCTACACCCCTTTGGAAGCCGCAACAGGTCTCTTTTGGGTGAACGTCTCGATGTTGGTCACCTTTTGGTTGTGGGGGTTGGTGACACCGAGTCTGTATGCGCGTGGCTTTACGGCCAATCAACTCATGACTTATGGCGTACCCATCAATTTTTGCGTTCAGCTCTACATCATCTTGTCTGGCGCAGATGCAGGTGCTTTGTCCTGGGCCTTGTTTTGCATCAGCAGCAGCTTCGTTGCGCTATCCCAACCTGCCGTGGGCCTGTCATTTCCCCCGGCATTGGCTGGACGTGCTTTGTCAGCTTATAACTTGGTGTTGTTTTTGGGCGTCTTTGTTGTGCAATGGGGGATCGGCTTGATGATCGATGCATTCAAGTCGGGCGGCCTCGATGAGCCACAAGCGTTCAGGGCATCCATTGCAGTTTTTCTGGTCTGTTGCATTGTTGCTTATGCGTACTTTCTTAAACATAAGTCAGACCGTCGATAATCTGTTGTAACCGTCTATCTCGTTTATGAGCAACAGCATTTTTATCATCGCGCACGCACCCCTGGCTCAGGCCCTGCGTGATTGTGCTTTGCATGTGTATCCGGAGTGCGCTCAATCGGTGATTGCCATTGATGTGTTGCCCAACGCCGAGCCGGAAGAAACCTTGGTGGCCGCTCGCAAAGCACTTGCTGATGTTGCAGACGAGGGCGTATTGGTGTTGACCGATATTTTTGGTGCGACGCCTGCCAATGTGGCGCAAAAGCTGGTGGCGGGCAGCCATGCCAAGCTCATTGCCGGTGTGAATTTGCCCATGCTTTTTCGAACCGTTTGCTACAGGCATGAGCCCTTGGATGCTTTGGTGGCGCGTGCCTTGACCGGTGGCACCCAAGGCGTCATGCAAGTGGCCATCACCGCCCCTCAGAATCAGAATCAGAACCGTAGAACCCATGATCACAACCATCGCGACCATCAGCAATAAATTAGGCTTGCATGCCCGTGCGTCTGCCAAGCTCACCAAATTGGCCGGTAGTTTTCCGTGCGAGGTATGGATCAGCAAAGGCGACCGCCGCGTGAATGCCAAAAGCATCATGGGTGTGATGATGCTTGCTGCCGGAATAGGCAGCGAAGTGGAGCTCGAAACCGACGGCGAGCAAGCACAAGAAGCGATGGATGCTTTGTTGGCTTTGATCAACGACAAGTTTGGTGAAGGTGAGTAAGGTTCTCGCATGACATTTGCCATTCACGGTCTTGCAGTTGCACGCGGCATTGCCATTGGACGCGCCGTTCTTGTGGCGTCGAGTCGTGTGGATGTCGCACACTATTTCATTGAACCTACGCAGGTAGACGCAGAGTTGCGTCGTTTGGCCAAAGCACGCATGGCGGTGCAATCTGAGCTGCAAACCCTGCACGACACCTTGCCCAAAGATGCGCCACCAGAGCTGGCGGCTATCTTGGAGGTACACCTCATGTTGCTGCAAGACAGCATGTTGGCTGAGGGTGTTACACACTGGGTCAAAGACCGGCTCTACAACGCAGAGTGGGCTCTGACCTCGCAACTGGATGTGGTGGCGCGTCAGTTTGACGAGATGGACGACCCGTACTTGCGTGAGCGCAAGGGTGATTTAGAACAAGTGGTCGAGCGTTTGTTGCGGCACATCAAAGGCGTGGCACATCACGTGGTGCCTACGGTGGCACACAAGCGCCAAGGTGCATCGCGGCAACAAGACTTGCAGCTTGAAGACAGCATGGATGTGCCATTGGTTTTGGTGGCACATGACTTGTCGCCGGCTGACATGCTGCAATTCAAGCAAAGTGTGTTTACCGGATTCGTAACCGATGTGGGCGGTAAAACATCGCATACAGCCATCGTTGCGCGCAGTTTGGATATTCCTGCCGTGGTTGGTGCGCGTACTGCCAGTCAGTTGGTGCGGCAAGATGACTGGATCATCATCGACGGTGACGCGGGCGTGGTGATCGTCAATCCCTCGCCCATCATCTTGGCTGAATACGGCTTCAAGCAACGCCAGGCAGAGTTGGAGCGCGAGCGCCTTTCCCGGTTGCGACATACGCCTGCTGTGACCCTGGATGGGCAACGGGTGGAGCTGTTGGCGAACATTGAAATGCCCGAAGACTCTCCGGCTGCGCTGGATGTGGGTGCTGTGGGCGTGGGCTTGTTCCGCAGCGAGTTTTTGTTCATGGGGCGAGTCGGATCACTGCCTGATGAGCAAGAGCAATACCTGGCCTACCGTCGTGCAGTAGAAGGCATGAAGGGATTGCCCGTGACCATTCGAACCGTAGATATCGGCGCGGACAAACCCCTGGACCGATCGTTGAAAGACGAGTCGCATCTCAACCCCGCCTTAGGTTTGCGTGCTATCCGTTGGAGCCTCGCTGATCCAGCGATGTTTTTGACACAACTTCGCGCCATTTTGAGGGCTGCGGCACATGGGCAAGTGCACTTGTTGATTCCGATGTTGGCGCACGCCCGCGAGATCAAGCAAACCTTTGCCTTGCTTGAGCAAGCACGCGCTCAGTTGGATGCCCGCGGCGAAGCGTTTGGTCCGCTCAAGGTGGGGGCCATGATCGAAGTTCCCGCCGCCGCACTGAGCGTGAAAATGTTCTTGCGCTACTTCGACTTTTTGTCGATTGGCACCAATGACTTGATTCAATACACCTTGGCCATCGACCGTGCGGATGAGTCAGTGGCTCATTTGTATGACCCGCTGCATCCGGCGGTGCTGCGGCTAGTTGCCGACACCATGGCCGAATGCCGCGTTCAAGGAAAGAGCGTGAGTGTGTGCGGCGAAATGGCTGGAGACCCCGCACTCACTCGTCTATTGCTAGGTTTGGGGTTGCGCAGCTTTTCAATGCATCCCACCCAAATTCTCGCGGTCAAGCAAGAAGTGCTGCGTGCAGATACTAGCCGCCTGCAAGCTTGGGCTCAGCAAGTGCTCGCCAGCGAAGAGCCTGCAGAGTTGATGGGTGTCTAACGTCGCTGCACAAGCTCTTTTTAAACACCCGCTGCATGCGCTTGTTGGTCCGCGTGGTAACTCGAGCGGACCATTGCGCCTACGGCAGCGTGGCTGAATCCCATTTCATAGGCTTTGGCTTCAAACATTTTGAAAGTGTCTGGGTGCACATAGCGACGAACGGGGATGTGGCTGGTGCTGGGCGCTAAATATTGGCCAATCGTGAGCATGTCGATGTGGTGGGCCCGCATGTCTTGCATGACTTGCAAGATCTCTTCATCGGTTTCTCCCAGGCCCACCATCAAACCGCTTTTGGTAGGTACATGGGGGAACAAGGCTTTGAACTTCTTGAGCAAGTTCAGGCTGAATGCATAGTCGCTGCCGGGGCGCGCTTCTTTGTACAGACGCGGCACGGTTTCCATGTTGTGGTTCATGACGTCGGGTGGCGCAGCTTTCAAAATCTCTAGGGCACGGTCATCGCGGCCTCGGAAGTCAGGCACCAAAATCTCGATCTGTGTTTGAGGCGAGAGCTCACGTGTGCGACGAATGCAATCCACAAAATGCTGACTGCCGCCATCGCGCAAATCGTCACGGTCGACACTGGTGATCACCACGTATTGCAGTTTGAGTGCTGCAATGGTTTTGGCCAAGTTCTCAGGCTCATTCACATCCAATGGGTCTGGGCGTCCGTGGCCGACATCGCAAAATGGGCAGCGTCGTGTGCATTTGTCGCCCATGATCATGAACGTTGCCGTGCCTTTGCCAAAGCATTCGCCAATGTTGGGGCAGGAGGCTTCTTCGCACACGGTCACTAATTTGTTGCTACGCAACACGTCTTTGATTTCGTAAAAACGCGTGGAGGGAGAGCCCGCTTTGACGCGAATCCAATCCGGCTTTTTCAACACTTCACCTGCTTCCACCTTCACCGGAATGCGTGACAGCTTGGCTGCGGCTTTTTGTTTATCGGATGCGTTGTATGTGTCGACGCTTTGTACGTCGCGCACGACGCGGTTGTCAGGGGTGGGCATGGCAGTAAACCTGTTGTCAGGCCCGGTTCATGGGGCCAAGTAAGTGGCGAGTTTTTGACTCAAAACATCAGAGGCTTCTTGCCAACTGACCGATACGCCGATTGTAGAAAGATCGACTGTTTGTAGGCCCTGATAGCCGCAAGGGTTGATGCGCAGAAAAGGGGAAAGGTCCATGGCCACGTTGAGGGCAACGCCGTGGTACGTGCAGTGACGGCTGACTTTAATGCCTAGGGCTGCAATTTTTCCAAGGCCTTGAAAGTTGGGGGGCTGCGCGGCGTCTTTTTGAGGGCGCTGTGGTAAGAGAGCGTGACTGGCTGGGTCGTCGATGCGTACGTAAATACCCGGCGCTCCCGTCACGCGATGGCCCGTGACCCCGAAGTGCAGCAAACTTCGAATGACCGCTTCTTCAATGCGGTGGACATATTCTTTGACGTAATAGCCTGCACGTTGCAAATCGATCAATGGATACGCCACCACTTGACCCGGGCCATGGTATGTGACCTGCCCGCCCCGATTTGTTGCCACGATGGGGATATCGCCTGGTGCCAGTAAGTGACTAGCCTGTCCGGCCAAGCCTTGGGTGAAAGTGGGGGGGTGCTCGCAAACCCACAGAGTGTCTGGCGTTTGAGCGGTGCGGGTGGCCGTGAAGTCCTGCATGGCCTGGTAGGTCTGCAGGTAGGGCGTCAGGCCGCGCATGTCGATTTGCATGAACTAGGGGTGATGTTGGTTTTATAAAGCGATCTTGACCATGGGGTGCGTGGACAGCGTGCGGTACAACTCATCAAGTTGTTCGCGGCTTGTTGCGGTGATCATCAGGGTGATCCCTAGGTAATTGCCGTTTTTGCTATCGCGCAACTCCAACGTCGAGGCATCAAAGCTGGGGTCAAATTGCTCAGCAATCTGAGTCATGGCGTGGACAAATCCGTCCACTTTGCTGCCCATGACTTTGATGGGAAAGCGGCATGGGTATTCAATCAACGAGTCTTGGCGCGAGGTGCCCGGGGGCAAGGGAGGGGATGTCATGTACTCAATTATCCTCTCTGGTGTGTTTATCCATCAAAACGTATGTGTTATCACGTACAATGGCAGGCTTTGCAGTATCGCGTGGATGTAACCTGGGCGTAAACAAACATGGCCAGAATGCTTCCCGAAGATGAAGAGAATGCAAACCAAGAAGTGTTCGAGCCGCTAACGGCTGAACAAGTCCAGCAGTTACGGGAGCGTCAGCCTCTCTTGTCCGTGTGGCGAGTGGTGGGTGTTCAGGTGGTGGTGGGTGTCTTGGTCGCGCTATTGGCTTGGTGGATCTCTGGTCGCCAGGCGGTCGCTTACTCGGCGGCTTGCGGCGCGTTTGCGGTCATTCTTCCTGCTGCGTTGTTTGCCAGGGGCTTAACCAGTCCGGTGGCATCGGTCAACGCGGGAGCTGCAGTGTTTGGTTTTTTCCTGTGGGAGTTGGTCAAAATTGGCCTGACGCTTGCAATATTGTTTGCGGCCCCTCACTGGGTGAAAGATTTGAGCTGGCCTGCCATGTTGGTGGGCTTGGTGGTGACGATGAAGGTGTATTGGTTGGCACTTGGCATGCGCCGGGTGTTTTATCCAACGAGTCCAACTTAAAAAGAGCGAACGAATGTCAGTTGAACATGGTCCGACCGCTGGTGAATACATAGTTCACCACTTAACCCATCTGCAAAACAAGCCGATGGCTGGCGTCATTGACTTTTCTGTGTACAACCTTGACTCTATCTTCTGGTCGGTTGTGCTGGGTCTTGTGGCTAGCTTTTTCATGTGGAAGGCTGCGCGCGGCGCAACGGCTCATGCGCCGGGTCGTTTCCAGGCAGCTGTTGAAATCTTGGTCGAAATGGTGGACAGCCAGGCCAAAGGCATCATTCACAGCGCGGAGAGTCGCAAAATGGTGGCGCCTCTTGCTTTGACGGTGTTTGTCTGGATTTTCCTGATGAACGCCATGGACTTGTTTCCCGTGGACCTGTTTCCCAAAATCTGGGAAATGATTTACGGTGCCGCAGGGCATGATGCGCATCATGCGTTCATGCGCGTGGTGCCTTCGGCTGACCTGTCAACGACCTTGGGCCTGTCAACTTCGGTGTTATTGGTTTGTGTGTTTTACAACATCAAGATCAAAGGCATTGGTGGTTGGGTCCACGAACTGTTCTGTGCTCCCTTTGGTGCGCATCCCCTGTTGTGGCCTGTGAACTTCATCATGCAGATGATTGAATTTGCGGCCAAGACCGTTTCGCACGGCATGCGACTCTTCGGCAATATGTACGCTGGTGAGCTGGTGTTCATGCTGATTGCCTTGATGGGGGGCGCTGCGGCGGCCACTTTGCCGGGGGTATTGTTGCCTATCGGGCACGTCATCGCTGGTTCTATCTGGGCCATCTTCCACATCATGATCATCACATTGCAGGCCTTCATCTTCATGATGCTGACGCTTGTGTATGTGGGTCAGGCGCACGACGCCCACTGATTTCCTTTTCTTAACTTTCTCACTCATCCATTCATAGGAGCAACAAAAATGGAACACGTCCTCGGTTATGTCGCACTCGCAGCCGGTCTCATCATTGGTCTGGGCGCTATCGGCGCTTGTATCGGTATCGGCATCATGGGTAGCAAATACCTCGAAGCAGCCGCTCGTCAGCCTGAACTGATGAACGAATTGCAAACCAAAATGTTCTTGCTGGCTGGTCTGATTGACGCGGCTTTTCTGATTGGCGTTGGTATCGCCATGATGTTCGCTTTCGCGAACCCCTTCGTCCTGAAGTAATCCAGCAACAACCATAAGAAAGGTGTTGCCGTGAGCATCAATGCAACCCTGTTCGTCCAGATGATCGTATTTGCGGTTCTGGTGTGGTTCACGATGAAATTCGTGTGGCCCCCAATCGCAAACGCGCTTGACGAACGTTCAGAAAAAATTGCCCATGGATTGGCTGCGGCCGAACATGCCAAGATTGAACTCTCTAATGCACACAAAGAGGTGGAACTCAAGCTGGCTGAAACCCGCAATGAATCCACTACTTTGTTGGCTGACGCTGAGCGCCGCGCGCAACACTTGATCGACGAAGCCAAGGCTCGCGCCTCGGAAGAAGCGAAGAAAATTGTTGCTGCTGCTCAGGTGGAAGCCGAGCAACAAGTCGTGAAAGCCCGTGAAGCCTTGCGTGAGCAAGTTGCCGTGCTGGCTGTCAAAGGTGCTGAGCAGATTCTCCGTAAGGAAGTCAACGCCAGTGTCCATGCCGACTTGTTGGGCCGTCTCAAGACTGAGCTGTAAGAGGAAGACATGGCCGAACTTGCCACCATTGCCCGCCCTTACGCGGAAGCCTTGTACAAAGCTTCGCTGTCTGACTTGAGCGCCACTGCTGTTTGGCTTGATGAGCTGGTAGCGATTGGCGCCAACGCTCAGTTGCTACAGTTTGCTGACAATCCTAAAGTGACCGCTGAGCAAGTGTTTCAGCTGATCTCTGGCATTGCCAAATCCAAACTGCCAACAACTGCGCAAAACTTTTTGCGTGCCGTGATCGACAACGGTCGATTGAGCGCATTGCCAGAAGTCGCAGCTCAGTTCCGCGAGCATTTGAACAAACAAAATGGTTCGTCAGATGCCGTGGTTTACAGCGCATACGACATCGATGCAGCCTCTCTTGCTCAAGTGAGCGACGCTTTGCAAAAGCGTTTTGGGCGTGCTTTGAACGTGTCCGTCAAGCTGGAGCCTGAGCTGATTGGTGGTATTCGTGTGGTGGTGGGTGATGAGGTGTTGGACACTTCTATCAAAGCCCGTCTGGATCAAATGAAAGTGGCGTTGACCGCCTGAGCCGCCGGCTTCAGGAGCGTCAACCCTAACAAGAAAGAAGGAAAGAGTCATGCAACTCAATCCCGCAGAAATCTCTGAACTTATCAAGACCCGTATTGAAGGTCTGACGTCGAGCGCCGATGTTCGCAACCAAGGCACCGTGTTGTCGGTGACCGACGGTATCGTCCGTGTCCACGGTCTGTCTGATGTGATGCAGGGCGAGATGTTGGAGTTCCCAAACAACACTTTTGGCCTGGCCCTCAACCTTGAGCGTGACTCGGTGGGTGCGGTGATCTTGGGCGAGTACGAGCACATCTCCGAAGGCGACACTGTCAAATGTACCGGTCGCATCTTGGAAGTGCCTGTTGGCCCCGAGCTGATTGGCCGTGTGGTGAATGCATTGGGTCAGCCTATTGACGGCAAAGGCCCCATCAACGCCAAGATGACCGACGTGATTGAAAAAGTGGCGCCTGGTGTGATCGCTCGCGAATCAGTGAGCCAGCCCATGCAAACGGGTTTGAAGTCCATTGACTCCATGGTCCCCGTGGGTCGCGGTCAGCGCGAATTGATCATTGGTGACCGTCAGACTGGTAAAACCGCTGTCGCGATTGACGCCATCATCAACCAAAAAGGTCAGAACATGACCTGCGTTTATGTTGCGATTGGCCAAAAAGCCTCATCGATCAAAAACGTGGTGCGTGCCTTGGAACAAGCTGGCGCGATGGAATACACCATTGTGGTGGCGGCCTCGGCCTCTGAGTCTGCTGCCATGCAGTACGTGTCAGCCTACTCAGGTTGCACGATGGGCGAATACTTCCGCGATCGTGGTGAAGACGCCCTGATCGTGTACGACGATTTGTCCAAACAAGCCGTGGCTTACCGCCAAGTGTCTTTGCTGTTGCGTCGTCCTCCAGGCCGCGAAGCTTACCCTGGCGACGTTTTCTATCTCCACAGCCGCTTGCTGGAGCGTGCTGCCCGTGTGAACGCCGACTACGTCGAAGCTTTCACCAAAGGTGCAGTCAAAGGCAAAACAGGTTCATTGACGGCATTGCCTATCATTGAAACCCAAGCCGGTGACGTGTCCGCCTTCGTGCCAACCAACGTGATTTCGATCACTGACGGTCAAATCTTCTTGGAAACCTCGTTGTTCAACGCTGGTATCCGCCCTGCGATCAACGCCGGTATCTCGGTGTCTCGTGTGGGTGGCGCGGCTCAAACCAAGCTGATCAAGAATTTGTCCGGCGGTATTCGTACCGACTTGGCGCAATACCGTGAATTGGCCGCGTTTGCGCAGTTCGCTTCTGACCTGGACGAAGCCACACGTAAACAGCTCGACCGTGGTGCGCGTGTGACTGAGCTGCTCAAGCAAGCTCAATACAGCCCGCAACCGATCAGCTTGATGGGTGCCACGTTGTTCGCCGTGAACAAAGGCTTTTTGGATGATGTTGAAGTCAAGCAAGTGCTGCACTTTGAACATGAGTTGCATGCTTACCTCAAAGACAAGCATGCCGCTTTGTTGGCCAAACTCGAAGCCGACAAAGCCATGGACAAAGACGCTGAAGCTGAATTGAATGCAGCTGTTGCCGCATTCAAGAAAACTTTTGCTTGAACTTACCTGACCATACAAGGAGCCTCTGATGGCAGCAGGTAAGGAAATACGCGGCAAGATCAAATCGGTGGAAAACACCAAGAAGATCACCAAGGCCATGGAAATGGTGGCCGCGTCCAAAATGCGAAAAGCGCAAGACCGGATGCGTGCTGCGCGTCCGTACAGCGAAAAAATTCGTCACGTGGCCGCCAACCTGGGCAAAGCCAATCCTGAGTATGTGCATCCATTCATGGAGATCAACCAAGCTAAGGCTGCAGGCCTGATCGTGGTGACCACAGACAAAGGCTTGTGCGGTGGTTTGAATACCAACGTGCTGCGCGCTGTGACGCACAAGTTGCGTGACTTGCAAGCGGAAGGCATGTCAGCACAAGCTGTGGCCATTGGCAACAAGGGCTTGGGTTTCTTGAACCGCTCAGGCGTCAAAGTTGTATCGCAGGCCACTCAATTAGGCGACACGCCTCACTTGGACAAGCTGATTGGCCCCGTCAAAGTGTTGTTGGATGCCTATGTGAACGGCGAAATCAACGCGGTGTACCTGTGCTTCACGCGTTTCATCAACACGATGAAGCAAGAGTCCGTTGTTGAGCAATTGCTGCCTTTGTCTGCGGACAAACTCAAGGTGCACGAAGGCCAGCGCAGCTGGGATTACATCTACGAACCCGATGCACATGTCGTCATTGACGAGCTGTTGATTCGCTACGTAGAGGCCTTGGTTTATCAAGCCGTGGCTGAAAGTATGGCGTCCGAGCAGTCGGCACGCATGGTGGCGATGAAGTCCGCGACCGACAACGCTGGGAACGTGATCAACGAACTCAAACTGGTTTACAACAAGACGCGTCAAGCAGCGATCACGAAGGAACTCTCCGAGATCGTCGCTGGTGCGGCTGCTGTCTGATTTTAATTTTTGGAGCAAAGAGTATGGCTCATGAGACCACCCACATGAACGCTGGCGTTCAGGGCAAGATAGTTCAATGTATTGGCGCTGTGGTGGACGTCGAGTTCCCACGCGACCACATGCCCAAGGTGTATGACGCACTCAAGCTCGAGGGCACGGCCCTGACGCTGGAAGTGCAGCAGCAACTGGGTGACGGTATCGTCCGTACCATCGCACTCGGAACCTCTGATGGTTTGCGTCGCGGTTTGATGGTTACCAACACCGGTGCTGCGATCACGGTTCCTGTGGGTAAAGCCACGCTGGGCCGCATCATGGACGTGTTGGGTAACGCCATCGACGAACGTGGTCCTGTTGACATGACGCAAAGCGCGTCGATCCACCGCAAGGCACCTGCTTATGACGAACTCAGCCCCTCGCAAGAGTTGCTTGAGACCGGCATCAAAGTGATTGACTTGGTTTGCCCGTTCGCCAAAGGCGGTAAGGTCGGTTTGTTTGGTGGCGCCGGTGTGGGCAAGACCGTGAACATGATGGAGCTCATCAACAACATCGCCAAAGCGCACAGCGGTTTGTCCGTGTTCGCAGGTGTGGGTGAGCGTACCCGTGAAGGTAACGACTTCTACCACGAGATGGCTGACTCTGGCGTGGTGAACCTGGAAAACTTGGGTGAATCCAAAGTGGCCATGGTGTACGGTCAAATGAACGAGCCACCTGGTAACCGTTTGCGCGTGGCCTTGACGGGTCTGACCATCGCCGAGTCCTTCCGTGACGAAGGCCGCGACGTGTTGTTCTTCGTGGACAACATCTACCGTTACACCTTGGCTGGTACCGAAGTGTCAGCATTGTTGGGTCGTATGCCTTCTGCTGTGGGCTACCAGCCTACATTGGCAGAAGAAATGGGCCGCTTACAAGAGCGTATTACGTCTACCAAAGTGGGTTCGATCACGTCCATTCAGGCCGTGTACGTGCCAGCTGACGACTTGACCGACCCATCGCCTGCGACCACCTTTGCTCACTTGGATTCAACGGTTGTGTTGAGCCGTGACATTGCTGCACTGGGTATCTACCCCGCTGTGGATCCTTTGGACTCCACCAGCCGTCAGTTGGATCCGCTGGTTGTTGGTGAAGAGCACTACGCCACTGCGCGTGCCGTGCAAGGCACCTTGCAACGCTACAAAGAATTGCGTGACATCATTGCAATTTTGGGTATGGATGAGTTGGCTCCCGAAGACAAGCTGGCCGTTGCCCGCGCTCGTAAGATTCAACGCTTCTTGTCACAGCCTTTCCACGTCGCAGAAGTGTTCACTGGTTCGCCCGGTAAATACGTGACTTTGGCTGAAACAATTCGTGGCTTCAAGATGATCACCAACGGCGAGTGTGACCACCTGCCAGAGCAGGCCTTCTACATGGTCGGCACCATCGACGAAGCCTTCGAAAAAGCTAAAAAGATCTGAGAGATCCTATGAGTACCATCCACGTAGATGTCGTCAGTGCAGAAGAGTCCATCTTCTCTGGCGAAGCCACTTTTGTGGCTTTGCCAGGCGAAGCTGGCGAGCTCGGTATCTATCCGCGCCATACGCCACTGATCACGCGCATTCGACCCGGTTCGGTGCGCATCCAAACGGCTGATGGTGGCGAAGAATTCGTGTTCGTGGCTGGTGGCATTCTTGAAGTGCAGCCTGACTGCGTCACGGTCATGTCTGACACTGCGGTGCGCGGCAAAGACCTGGACGAAGAAAAAGCCAACCTAGCCAAGCAAGCGGCAGAAGAAGCCATCAAGAATGCAAAAAGCGATGTCGATATGGCGCGTGCGCGTTCTGAATTGAGCATCTTGGTTGCTGAGCTGGCTGCCTTGCGTCGCTATCGCGGCAAACGATAACCGACCTCAACGCTGAATATGAAAAGCCCCCGTCTTTGGACTGGGGCTTTTTTTCATGGAGGCACGAAATCAAGAGACAATTTGAGCTATGCCCAAAGCCAAATTACGCGCAGCCACAGTTGGCGGTTCTGCCGATGAGATCGAATCTTCGTTCTATGAGGCGCTGCAAACCGGCGACCTCGACAAACTCATGGCTTGCTGGTCCGATGACGATGACATCGTCTGTGTTCACCCCGGCGGGCCGCGTTTGATTGGCAGTACAGCCATACGCACAGCTTTTGAGGCCATGTTTGCAAATGGCACCATCAACGCAAAGCCCCAACAGGTGTGCAAGGTGGAGTCTTTGACCAGTGCCATGCACAACGTGGTTGAACGCATTGCCATTCTGACCAATGAAGGCGCGCAAGAGGCGCTAGTTGTCGCGACCAATGTGTACCAACGCACGCCACAAGGTTGGCGCATGGTCGCCCACCACGCCAGTCCAGGCACGGCGGCGGGTGTGGCCGATACACAGGGCGTACCTCAGGTGTTGCATTGACTTGGGCTTACCGATCTCCTGGGTGGCTGCCTGGGGGCAACCTCCAAACCATCTATGCCGCCAAACTGGCAACTGCACAATCATTGCCAGATGCAGCCTGGCAGCGCGAACGCTGGCCCACACCTGACGGCGACTTTGTGGATGTGGATTGGGTCAATCGCGACCTGACTGGACCCAGGCCGCTGCTGGTGCTCTTTCACGGCTTGGAAGGTTCTTCAAGCAGCCATTACTCACAATCCTTTGCAGCACAGGCCAAACAGCGTGGTTGGCGTATGGCGCTGCCGCATTTCAGAGGATGCAGCGGTGAAATCAATTTGGCTCCGAGGGCTTACCACTCGGGAGACTTTCAAGAAATTGATTGGATGTTGCAGCAGTGCCAACAGTTACACCAGGGCCCTTTGCTGGCCGCAGGCATTTCGCTCGGCGGTAACGCGTTGCTACGTTGGGCCGGAGAAGCAGGGCATGCGGCACACCACATGATTCAGGGCGCAGCATCTGTTTGCGCACCGCTAGATTTGACCGCCAGTGGACAAGCGATGGGTCAAGGCTTCAACCGGTGGGTCTACACGCGTATGTTTTTGCAAACCATGAAACCACGTGCTTTGGAAAAACTGGTGCAATACCCGAGCTTGTTTGACCGCGATGCACTGCTGGCAGCACACACCTTGTACGCGTTTGACAACGTCTTCACTGCGCCACTGCACGGTTTTAAAGATACGGATGACTATTGGCTGCGCGCCTCAGCCAAACCCGTTCTGGCGGACATCCGTGTCCCCGCATTGGTACTCAATGCGCGCAACGACCCCTTTGTGCCTGCTTGGTGTTTGCCGCGGGCGAATGAAGTCAGCAATTGCGTGACACTGTGGCAACCGCAGACTGGCGGCCATGTCGGTTTTCCCGCAGGGCCTTTCCCTGCCCATGTGGACGCCATGCCCTGCGCCGTCCTCGACTGGTTGCAAACGACGTTGCCCTGAAAGACAGACATGGACGAACTGGTCAAACAAGCCATGGCCAAATGGCCCAACGTACCCGACTGCTATGGCTGGCTCGGGCTCGATGCACGCGGTGACTGGTACATGCGTGACGACAGCGTACAAGCCTTGGGGCCTTTTTCACGAAACAAAGGCTCCAAGCTTCAGCACGACAAACTCAAGGCCTTCATTGCACGCAATTATTTGGCCGATGCACAAGGGCGGTGGTATTTTCAAAACGGTCCGCAGCGTGTCTTTGTGGAACTAGAAATTACACCGTGGGTGTGGTTGTTGCAACCCGATGGCTCGGTGCAGGCACACACAGGGCAGACCGTGTGCCCGCAACGTTGCTTTGTCGACGAACAAGGCCATGTGTACCTAGAAACCGATGTTGGTTTTGGCCTCGTCCACAGCCAAGATGTGGGCGTTGCGGCGCAGCACGTTGAAACGGGGCTGTGGGTGCCGCAGCACATACAGACACAAGATATGGCGCATCGATTTGGTTTTGTCCTGAGCCCACAGAACGCGCTTCAACAGCAGGCATAAAAAAACCGGCCTAGGCCGGTTTTTTGGAGAAAGCGTCAATCACTTGGCAGCTTCAGGCTTCTTGGGTTCTTTGAACTTGGCACCACCTGCGTTGGCCATATAGACCACCGCATTGCCGATTTCGATATCGTCAAAATCGCCACCACCTTGTGCGCCCATGGCGCCTTTGCCTTTGAGAGCAGAGTTCCACAAGGTATCAAAGCCCTTCGCAATACGTGGGCCCCAAGCACTGGCATCACCAAACTTGGGTGCGCCAGCAGCACCTGCTGTGTGGCAAGCTGTGCATTGCGCCTTGAACACTTCTTCGCCGGTTTTCATGGCGCGGTTGGCATCACGGATTTCAACCGAACCCACCTTTTGAATGCGCTCAGCCACTGCCTCAGGTGCGTTGGACGAACCAGCTTGTGGTTTGTTGGCAGAGGTCACGTAAAAGACCAAACCGATGATGATGAACACCGGAAGAACAAACGAATAAAACACAGCCAGCAGCAATTGCTTGGGCGTCTTGATCGGGCCTGTGTGGTCTTCGTCGTGTGAATGGTCGCTCATGATGGATAGATCCTCTTGGAATGTCTTCAAAACAGCCGAAATTATAGCGGTGCCCCCTACAATAGCTTGGCTCAACGATGCGGCTGTAGCTCAGTGGATAGAGTATTGGCCTCCGAAGCCAAGGGTCGTGGGTTCGATCCCCGCCAGCCGCACCATCTCAAGTGGCGTTTTTCAATGCCAGAGCGCGCTCATACAGCGCATTGCGTCCCTCGCCTGTCAGCTCTGAGGCGAGTTTGACCGCAGTTTTCAGTGGCAGTTCAGCCAACAACACGCGCAGCACACGGTCATGGTCTTGACCCGTTGGAGACACCTCGGCGCGGGCATGTACGACCAAGGCGAACTCACCTTTCAAGCGTTGCGGGTTCGCATCGAGCCAAGCGCTGAAGTCTTGTGCGGTCATGGTGGCAATTTCTTCAAACTGTTTGGTCAGCTCGCGACCCACCGTTATGGGTCGCTCGCCCAACACGCCAAGTGCAGTGGCCAGTGCTTCGATGCGATGGGGTGCCTCCAGCAGCACCTGGGTGCGTGGGTCTTCGCTCAGGGCTTGCACCGCATGTTGGCGCTCCGTGGCTTTGCTGGAGAGAAAACCCACAAACACAAAACCAGAAGCATCGTGTGCCGGGGTACCGCAAGCACTCAACAGCGCTGTCACACTGCTCGCGCCTGGCAGAGGCACCACACGCAAACCGGCAGCACGCACTTGCCACGCTAAGCGTGCGCCTGGGTCGCTTACCGCAGGTGTGCCCGCATCGCTGACATAGGCCACGCGTTGACCTGCTTGCAGGCGTCGCACCACCTCTTGCGAGGCTTCAGCCTCGTTGTGCTGATGGACCGCCAACCATTGCGACGAGGCTTTGTCGATGCCGTAAGCGCGCACCATGCTTTGCGTGTGGCGCGTGTCTTCGCAGGCCAAGGTGTCACACAGTTGCAGCACATGCAGGGCGCGTAGGCTGATATCAGCCAAATTGCCAATCGGCGTGGCCACGACATAGAGGGCCCCGGTCGGATAATGTTGTGCCGAAGCCGCCGCATGCGCGGCCGACAAGGCTGAGTCAAAGTTGGCGCTCATCACGAAGGGGACTATGGATAACCTCAAGGTGCAAAAAACAGGTCACGCCACCACCAAGCAAACGGGGGATGCGGCAGAAGACCTGGCGTTGCGCCATCTGCAAGCCCAAGGCCTGCAACTGGTGCAGCGCAATTATCGGACCCCTGGACGAGGCGGCGGTGAAATTGACCTGATCATGCGCGACGCTGAAGGCACCTTGGTGTTTGTCGAAGTGCGCCAGCGCAGTCGCATCGACCATGGCGGTGCTCTGGCCAGCATCACACCGGGGAAGCAACGACGCATTATTTTTGCGGCCCGCCACTTCCTCATGCGCCTGGCCCATGAGCCGCCTTGCCGCTTTGATGTGGTGGCTTGCGAGCCTCAAGGCCTGCAATGGTTCCCTGCCGCCTTTGACGCAAGTTAAAGGTGGCGCAGGTATCATTGCCCCATGCTCGAACAACGCATTGAACAACACTTCATCGACAGCGCCGACCTGAAATACCAGGCTGCCCAAGTGCTGTCTAAACCCATTGCTGCTGCGGTCTCGGCCATCTTGGCGAGCGTCACCAGTGGCGGCAAGGTCTTGGCCTGTGGCAACGGGGGCTCGGCCGCAGATGCACAGCACTTTGCTGCTGAATTTGTGGGACGTTTTGAGCGTGAGCGCCCAGAGCTGGGCGCCATTGCCTTGACCACCGACAGCTCCATCCTGACGGCCATTGCCAACGACTACAGCTACGACCACATCTTCTCCAAACAGGTGCGTGCGCTGGGTCAAGCGGGCGATGTCTTGTTGGCCATCACCACCAGCGGAAACTCCAGCAATGTGTTGGCCGCCATTCAAGCTGCCCATGAGCGCGAAATGACGGTGGTGGCTTTGACCGGCAAGGGCGGTGGCAAGATGGGCCAGGCCTTGCGCGAAACCGATGTGCACATTTGCGTGCCGCACGACCGCACGGCCCGTATTCAAGAAGTGCATTTGTTGGTCATCCATTGCATGTGCGATGGTGTCGACACCCAATTGCTTGGCGATCAAGAAAGTAGCGAATGAAAAAATTGAACACTTCAACCCAGGGCCTGTTGGCCGCATTGGTTTTGAGCTTCGGCTTGTCGGCGTGTGCACCCGTCATGGTTGGGGGCATGGTGGGCGGTGTCATGGTGGCGTCGGATCGCCGCACCTCTGGTGCGCAAGTCGAAGACGAAGGCATTGAGATGCGCAGCGCCAGCGCCATTCGCGAAAACTTTGGCAGCAATGTGCACGCCAACTTCACCAGCTACAACCGCCAAGTGCTCATCACAGGTGAGGTGCCCACAGCACGCGAACGCCAGCAAATCGAACAATTGATCGGTCGCGTCGAGAACGTGCGCAGCGTGGTCAATGAACTCGCAGTGGGCCCGGCTTCCAGCATTGGCGACCGTTCTGCAGATGCCTTGATCACTGCGCGCGTCAAAGCCGCCATGGTCGACAGCGAAGACGTGTTTGCCTCCATCTACAAAGTGGTGACAGAGCGTGGCACGGTCTATCTGATGGGCCGTGTGACCCAGCGTGAAGCCAACCGTGCCACCGATATTGCGCGCGGAGTCAGTGGCGTCAAGCGCGTGGTGCGCGTGTTCGAATACATCACCGATGCCGAGTTGCAAGCCTTGCGTCCCAAGTCGACAACCGCAGAGCCGACCCAACCGATGCCAGTGATGTCGGGTTCAGGCATGCCCGTCACCTCCAACGTGCCCGTTGCAACGCCGATCAAGTGATGACACATACCCTCTGACAAGAGGGTCGCCCATACAAAACGGCCCGCAAGTTTGCGGGCCGTTTTGCTGTGGCGAGTGACGGCTTATTTCAAGCGCTTGATCAAGCTCGACGTGTCCCAGCGCTTGCCGCCCATTTGCTGCACGTCAGCGTAAAACTGGTCGACCAGTGCCGTCACCGGCAAGCGAGCGCCATTGCGTTTGGCTTCGTCCATCACCAGGCCTAAGTCTTTGCGCATCCAGTCCACGGCAAAGCCAAAGTCAAACTTGTCGGCCACCATGGTCTTGCCACGGTTGTCGAGTTGCCAGCTTTGTGCGGCGCCTTTGCCAATCACATCCAGTACCAGGTTCATGTCCAAACCGGCACGTTGGCCAAAGGCAACGGCTTCGCTCAAGCCCTGTACCAAACCGGCAATGCACACTTGGTTGACCATCTTGGTCAACTGACCAGCGCCGGGTTCACCCATCAGCGTGAAGGCACGCGAAAAGGCCATGGCGACGGGTTTGACACGTTCAAACACAGGCGCGTCCCCGCCGCACATGACGGTCAGCAAGCCGTTTTGTGCGCCACCTTGTCCGCCTGAAACGGGCGCATCAATGAAGTGGATGCCAATGTTCTTGGCGGCCGTGTAAATCTCGCGTGCCACGTCAGCCGATGCGGTGGTGTGGTCGACCAACACTGCGCCCGGCTTCATGCCTGCCAGCGCGCCATCGGCACCAAAAATCACCGAGCGCAAATCTGCATCGTTGCCCACGCAGCAAAACACAATGTCTGCGTCTTTGGCAGCTTCACGCGGTGTGGCTGCGCTTTTTGGGGCTTTGCTGTTGGCAAACTCGCTCACCCAGGCTTGGGCCTTGGCGGGCGAGCGGTTGTACACCGTCACGGCGTGCCCTGCACTGGCCAGGTGCCCGGCCATGGGGTAGCCCATCACGCCCATGCCAATGAAGGCCACATGGGTGGAGGGGGCGGATTCGTAGGTTTTGGCGTTGATGCTGGACATGTCTTGTCTCAAAGGTTGTGGAATGTGCGCTGAATCATAGGGGGTGCGCACATGCGCAGACTGTCACCCAAGCAACGGATCAAATGAAGACCTCCGTCTTGTTAAAGTCAGCCACAAGATGACAAGCTTGAGCGACAACCTCCATACCGTGCAAACACGCATCGCCACTGCCTGCGTGGCGTGTGATCGCCACCCCGACAGCGTGAAGCTGTTGGCCGTGTCCAAAACTTTCAGTGCCGACGACGTGCGTGCCGTGGCGACCTGTGGCCAACGTGACTTTGGTGAAAACTACATCCAAGAAGGGGTCGACAAAATCGTGGCCCTGCGCGCTGACCCTCACGTCCCCGCCTTAGTCTGGCACTGCATCGGCCCCATTCAGAGCAACAAAACAAAATTGGTTGCCGAACATTTTGACTGGGTCCACACCATCGATCGCCTCAAAATTGCACAACGCTTGAACGACCAGCGCCCTGTGCATTTGCCGCCACTTCAAGTGTGTTTGCAGGTCAACATCGATGGGGGTGGCACTAAATCTGGTGTCGCGCCCGCCGACGTGTTGACGCTGGCGCTCGACGTGGCCAAGCTGCCCAGACTGAGCCTGCGCGGCTTGATGACCATTCCTGACCCTGCTGATGGCTTTGAGGCACAAGTGGCCGTACACAACAAAGCGCGCGCCTTGTTTGACGAGATGAAGGTTGTTTTGAATTTGCCGCAGTTCGACACCTTGTCGATGGGCATGACCAGCGACCTGGAAGCCGCCATCCACGCTGGCAGCACCATGGTGCGGGTGGGCACGGCGATCTTTGGCGGGCGTACTTACTCAGTTTGATGCGTAGTCATTGACATTAATCACGCGCCTCGTTACTATCCGCGTATGGCGATCAAGTCTTTCAAATGCTTAGACACACAAAAGCTGTTTGATGGCAAACGCGTTGCGCGTTGGGCCAACATTGAACGCCCTGCTTTGCGCAAGTTGGAACAGCTGGATTGGTCACTGGTATTGGATGATTTGCGTGCGCCCCCCGGAAACAGGCTGGAAGCATTGAAGGGCAATCGAAAAGGTCAATACAGCATTCGCATCAGCGACCAATGGCGCGTCTGTTTTATGTGGCGTGCTGAAGGCGCGTTTGATGTGGAAATCGTGGACTACCACTGAGGTGAAATGACATGAGAAAAGTTGCACCCGTAACACCCGGCGAAATGCTGGAAGAAGAATTCCTCAAGCCTTTAGGTTTGAGCAAATATCGATTGGCTAAAGAAATTGGCGTGCCTGCTCAACGCATTGGCGACATCGTGGCGGGCAAACGGTCCATCACTGCGGATACAGATCTGCGTTTGTGTCGTTACTTTGGCTTGAGCGATGGTTGGTGGTTGCGTGGGCAGACCAACTACGACACAGTCGTTGCACGCGAAAAAATGGGGGAGGCCTTGGCAAAAATTCAACGCTGCACATTGTTAACAGCGTGAGTCAAAGAAACGTGCCGCGTGATTTCTCGCGTTAGACCGAAGCCAAATCAAAACCTCGGCAAATCCGGATGCTTGATTTGCCCGGCGCGCACCAGCATCTTGCCGTACTCGGCACATCGGTGCAGGGTCGGAATCACCTTGCCGGGGTTGAGCAGGCCCTTGCTGTCAAACGCACGTTTGACGCCAAACATCTGCTCGTTTTCGTCAGCGCTGAACTGCACGCACATGCTGTTGACTTTTTCAATGCCCACACCATGCTCGCCTGTCACCGTGCCGCCCATGGCCACGCTGGTTTCTAAAATTTCGGCACCAAACTGCTCGCAACGGTGCATTTGATCGGCGTCGTTGGCATCAAACAAAATCAGCGGATGCAAATTGCCGTCACCGGCGTGAAACACGTTCAAGCAACGCAGCTGGTATTTGTCTTCCATCTCTGAGATGGCTTGCAAGATGTCGGCCACGCGCTTGCGTGGGATGGTGCTGTCCATGCACATGTAGTCGGGGCTGATGCGGCCTGAGGCGGGAAACGCATTTTTGCGACCACTCCAAAACTTCAGGCGTTGTGCTTCATCGCGACTGACCGTGATGGCCGTGGCACCGCAGCCGCGCAACACGTCGCTCATGCGGCCAATTTCTTCTTCCACTTCTTCGGGTGTGCCATCGCTCTCGCACAGCAAAATCGCGGCCGCGTTCAGGTCGTAGCCCGCGTGCACAAAGTCTTCCACGGCCGCTGTCATGGGGCCGTCCATCATTTCTAAGCCTGCCGGGATGATGCCTGCAGCAATCACCGCCGCCACCGCGTCACCGGCTTTGCGCACATCGTCAAAGCTGGCCATGATGCAGCGTGCCAACTGGGGCTTGGGAATGAGCTTGACCGTCACCTCCATCGTCACCGCCAGCATGCCTTCGCTGCCCACCACCACTGGTAGCAGGTCCAAGCCCGGGGTGTCGAGTGCGGCGCTGCCAAACGTCACCGGGTCACCCTCGATGGTGAAGCCTTTGACTTGCAGCACGTTGTGCACCGTCAGCCCGTATTTCAAACAATGCACACCGCCTGAGTTTTCGGCCACGTTGCCGCCAATCGTGCAGGCAATTTGGCTCGACGGATCTGGTGCGTAATACAAGCCGTGTGACGCGGCGGCTTCGCTGATGGCCAAGTTGCGCACACCACACTGCACCACCGCTGTTCGTGCCACGGGGTCGAGGTTGAGAATTTGGTTGAACTTGGCCAGCGACAGTGTCACCCCGTCGGTGTGCGGCATGGCACCACCCGACAAGCCGGTGCCCGCACCACGCGCCACCACGGGCACGTCCAGCGTGTGGCAGGTTTTCAACACCGCTTGTACCTGAGCCTCGGTTTCTGGCAGGGCCACACACAAGGGGCGCGCACGGTAGGCGGTGAGCCCATCGCACTCATAAGGCACCGTGTCCTCGGCGGTGTAGAGCAGGGCATGTGTAGGCAGTACATGCAGCAAAGCTTGCACCACTTGGCGCTGTCGTTCGGCGCGCTGCATGTGTTGCGTCTGTTCGGGTGAGAGTGGTGCGTTCATGGGCGCACTTTACGGCAAAAGTGGTGCCCGGCGCGTGAAGAAAGTTACAGCCTCGTTTGAGGCGGATTACATGCGCTCAGGAGACCGACTTTTTGAGCCAGTCGGCAAATGCCGCACATTCCCAGCGGTCCATCGCGCCGGTGCGCCAACACAGGTAATGCCCATGCGGGCTGGGCACCTGACGCTGGAAAAGACGCACCAAGGTGCCGTTCTCCAGCCAAGGTGCGCCCAGCTTCAAACGCACCAGACCCACCCCCAGGCCTTGGGCGGCGGCATCGCAGATCAGACCGATGTCGTTGAAGCACGAGCCATCCACGGGCTCCGGCCAGTCCAGGTCGTGGGCGGCAAACCAGGTGCGCCACGGTTCTAAGGGGCTGCGCAGCAGCGTGACGTCGGCCAAGTCTTCCGGGGTTTCAAAAGGTCCGTTTTCACGGATGAACGCGGGTGATGCCATGGGCGTGACTTCGTCTTTCATCACGCACACGTGTTCCACGTCGGCATAGCGCCCGGTGCCAAAACGGATGGTCAGATCGGCGTCTTCTGCCACCACATCCAACAGCGGGATGGTCACTTGCAAGGTCAGGTCGATCTCGGGGTAGGCCTCGGCAAAGTGGCGCAAACGTGGCATCAAGATGGAACGCGCAAAAGTGGGCGTCACCGCCAAGCGCAGCTTGCGTTTGCCGCCGTTGCTGCTGCCATCTTTGCCTGGAAAACGCTCCAGGATCGACAGCCCTTCACGCACATGCGCCAGGTATTCGCTGCCCTCGGTGGTGAGCGAAAAATCTGCCCGCCCAAACAACTTCACCCCCAGCAACTGTTCAAGTTGCTTCACCCGGTGGCTCACCGCACTGGGTGTCACGCATTGTTCTTCGGCCGCTTGGGTGACCGAGCGCAGCCGGGCCAGCGCCTCGAACGTCAGCAAGCACTGAATGGGCGGGATGCGGCTGGTCATGCCGGCTTATTTGAAGATCACGGTTTTGTGGCCGTTGAGCAGCACGCGGTGTTCGCTGTGCCACTTCACGGCGCGGGCCAGCACCTGGCTTTCGGTGTCACGGCCTTGGGTGGTCAGGTCTTCCACGGTTTTGCTGTGGTCCACGCGCGCCACGTCTTGCTCAATGATGGGGCCTTCGTCCAGGTCTGCCGTCACGTAATGCGCGGTGGCACCAATCAGCTTCACGCCACGGTCGTGCGCCTGGTAGTAGGGCTTGGCACCTTTGAAGCTGGGCAAAAAACTGTGGTGAATGTTGATGGCACGTCCGCTCAGTTTTTGGCACAAGTCATCGCTCAAGATTTGCATGTAGCGCGCCAGCACCACCAGCTCTGCACCCTCACTTTGGATGATCTCGTACTGCTTGGCTTCCGCCTGTGCCTTGGTGGCTGCGGTGACCGCAATGTGGTGGAACGGCACGTTGTAGCTGGCCGCGAGTTGATAAAACTCGCGGTGGTTGCTGACGATGGCACGAATGTCCAAAGGCAGCAAACCGCTCTTCCAGCGAAACAACAAGTCATTAAGACAATGGCCTTCCTTGCTGACCATGATCACGGTGCGCATGGGCTGCGTGGTGTCATGCAAGGTCCAGCGCATGCCAAAGGTGTCGGCCAAGGCGGCGAGTTGCGTGCGCAAATCGTCTTGACTCAGGCTGTCACATGCGAACTGCACCCGCATGAAAAACAGACCGGTGTCATGGTCGTTGTATTGGGCGGCTTCTTCGATGTTGCCTTGGCGTTCCAGCAAAAAGCCAGACACAGCGTGCACGATGCCTTGGCGGTCAGGGCAAGACAGGTTGAGGATGTAAGCAGTCATGGCCGCGATTGTAGGTTTGCGCATGAGCACCCACCTTGCGCGGGGTCGCGCGGGCGCAGACGATCAGTGCACCACCACCGGGTTTTGCGCCAACTCGGCGTAACCAGCCAGAGTGTCTTCTACCTCTTCTTGCGAGGGGGAGTTTTCTTGCCATGCGCGCAAATGGGCCTGAAACAGCTCCGCCCACGAACCTTCGAGGTAGACCTCTTTGCCCGAGCGCTTGTCGACAATTTCAAACCCGTGGCGCGACAGCATCGGCACATCAGGACGTGCAGGCTCCAAGCCTTCGTCCTGCCCTTTGAGGTGCATCACAGAGAAAGTATCAGAGTTGTAGAGCATGTCCATGGTGTCGATCCGAGTCAAAAGGCTTTGGTGCCAGTGTGACACAACATATCGGCTCGAAACCCACGAATTCAAGACCCTGGCGCATCCACCGTGCGCAACAACTGGTCCACAAAGTCGCCATTTGCGTTGGTGATGCGCAGGCGTGCCGGCAAAAAACCCAGGCTGGGGGCCAGCCACAACTCAATGCGCTGGTCAAACTCGCGCCGTGGATTGCGGTTCAACTTGATGGTGTGGAGCTCACCGTAGGGCAGGCGTAGCAGCTCTTCTTTCTCCACCACAAACTGCCACATCTCCGCTTCACGTTGGGACACCGTTTGAAACGACAGCATGGTGCCAGGCGGAAAACGATCTGGCTCTGCCCCCAGCAGGGCACCCAGTTGCAGCACCACACTCAGGCGGTCTTGCGCGCCTTTGAGCAGCGGCACATCGGGCGTGTTGGCGCTGAAGCTGATGATGTTTTTGTCGCGCTGAAAGTGCGCCGCCAACTCGCTGCGCGACTTGTCGCCAAAACGCAGCGGCATCAGCCCCTCGGCGCCCAGCAGTCCGGTGCTGGTTTGCACCCGTGAGCCCAGCAAAAACGCGCCAACCTCCAGCCGGGCCTCGTAATGTTGGCCATCTTGCTGCCAGCGCAAATCGGCCCAGGCCGAGTACCCGATGAAGCGTGCCTGCCCTTTCACGTCGTACTGCAAGCGGGCCGAGTTTGGCGCCTTGAACGCCGTCATCTGTGTCTGGCCTGATGCGTCAGAAGCGACCCGGTTGAACGGTGGCAAATCCACCGCTTCTGCGCTGCGCGCTGGCAGCGCCACCGGAGCGGTGAGTTGGGCATGCAAGTCTTCCAACTCTTGGGCTGAGGCCCACGCATGGGTGACCACGGGGGGGCGTGCGTGCACCGGTTCGCTGGCCAGAGCGGGGGACTGCGCTGGCGTTGTGGGTGCCAAGGTCGCGGCGACAGGTGTGGGCTTTTGCAGTGCGCGTGGTGTTGGGGTTTCAACTTCAACGTGGCGGGTGGTCAACACTTTGACTGTGGTGGTTTGGGGTGCGGTGGGCGAGAACCACCGTGCGCTGCCGCCCAGCAACCACAGGTGCACCAGCAACACGCCAGCCACCAACACGAATGGGTGTGTGCGTGACCACCAGCGTGGTGAGATGGTCTGTGCAGGGCGGCGCATGGCGGGCCGCGTCAAGCGCCAGCGGTGACTTGGCCCAACTCGGCGCTCAGTTGCTGGGCTGCATGACGCAGCGCCTTGGCCGGGGCGCCGTCCCACGACGCGTCAAAACTGGAGGTGGGCCCCAGCGACACCATGGCCAATGCCAAGTGCCCGTCTGAATCGAACACCGGGGCAGAAAAGCCAGCCACGCCAGGCAGCAACGCATCCACCACGCGCGCCAGTCCGCGCTCACGCACTTCGTCCAGCATGGCTTTTGCGTCGGCTTGGGTCAGGGGCACGTCGTGGCGTTTCATTTTTTGTGCGCGTGCCAATTCGGCCTTCAGCATGGGGCCAGTCAAGTCGCGCGGCATGTAGGCGGCAAAGCAACGCCCCGTGGCAGAGGTGAGCAAGGGCATCACATCGCCCAAGCGCAAAACTGTCATGGCGTGGGGTGACTCTTGCCAGTGCACGATGGTGGGGCCTTGGTTGCCCCACACCGCCAGTGCCACGGTGTGGCCAATCTTGGCCATCAACGGGGCCATGCGCTCACGGGCCAACTTGACCGGGTCTAGACGGGTGAGGGCGGCCAAGCCCAGTTGCAAGGCGGCAGGCCCCAAGTCGTAGCGAGTGCTGGCGTGGTCTTGGTGCACCAGGTTCAGGCGCTGAAAACTCACCAAATAGCGGTGGGCCTTGGCCGCGCTCATGCCCGCAGCACTCGCCAGGTCGCGCAGCATCAGCGCGCCTTCCGACTTGGCCAGCACCGCCAACAGTGCAAAACCGACTTCGACCGATTGGATGCCAGCACGTTCTTTCATGCGTCTAAGTATCTTATAGAATCAGGTTTAAAAATTACGTTTAGTTAAATTTGTTTACCTATACGTAATTATCTGATGTGTCTCGGGCCCGCCTGGCCTGGGCGGACTAACCTGGAGAAAGCCATGAAACTGGCCACCTACAAAGACGGATCACGCGACGGCCAATTGGTGGTGGTCTCGCGCGACCTCAGCACGGCACATTATGCGACGGGCATTGCCAGTCGCATGCAACAGCTGCTGGACGATTGGGGCTTCATCGCCCCCCAGCTGCAAGACCTTTATGAAACCTTGAACCAGGGCAAAGCACGCCACGCCTTCCCCTTTGACCCCAACTTGTGCATGGCACCGCTGCCGCGCGCTTACCAATGGGCAGATGGTTCGGCCTACATCAACCATGTGGAGTTGGTGCGTGCGTCACGTGATGCCTTGGTCCCCGAGAGCTTTTACGCCGACCCCTTGATGTACCAAGGTGGCAGCGATGACTTCATTGGCCCCACCGACGATGTGGTGTGCCCCAGTGAGTCGTATGGCATTGACTTCGAAGCCGAACTGGCGGTGATCACGGGTGACGTGCCGATGCAAGCCACGCCTGAGCAAGCGCTCGAAGGCATTCGTTTGCTCATGCTGGCCAACGATGTGTCATTGCGCAACCTCATTCCCAATGAACTTGCCAAGGGCTTTGGCTTTTTTCAAAGCAAACCCGCCACGGCCTTCAGCCCCGTTGCCGTGACGCTCGACGAGTTGGGCGACGCCTGGGATGGCGGACGTTTGCACCTGACCATGCAATCCACTTGGAACGGTCGCAAGGTGGGCATGTGCGATGCCGGGCCCGACATGACGTTTCACTTTGGTCAACTGATTGCACACCTCTGCAAAACCCGCCGCGCGCGTGCAGGCTCCATCGTGGGCAGCGGCACCATCAGCAACCAAGGGGTAGAAGTCAAGGGCAAGAAAGACTGGCCCAAGGGCTACAGCTGTATTGCCGAGAAGCGCGCCATCGAGACCATTCTGGACGGCCAGCCCAGCACCGAGTTCATGCGCTATGGCGACACCATCCGCATCGAAATGAAGGGCAAAGATGGCCAAAGCGTGTTTGGTGCCATCGATCAAAAAATTGTGCCCCTGGCCTGACGGGCAGGCAGCGCTTTAGGCGTTGTAAATCGTGTCGAGCGACGCGAACCCTTTGACCTCGATCGGGTTGCCAAAGGGGTCGCGGAAAAACATGGTCCATTGCTCGCCTGGCAGACCCTCAAAGCGCAAATGAGGCTCCACCACAAACTGCGTGCCAGCGGCGCGCAGGCGCTCGGCCAGCGCGTTCCAGTCGGGCAAGTTCAGCACCAAGCCAAAGTGCGGCATGGGCACCAAGGTGTCTCCGACATGGCCGGTGTTGGCCGTGAGGAAGGGTTCTCCCAAATGCATGGAAATTTGGTGACCAAAAAAATCGTAGTCCACCCAGGTGTCGGTGCTGCGTCCCTCTTTGCAGCCGAGCACGCCGCCATAGAAACGGCGTGCGGTGTCGAGGTCGGTGATGTTGAAGGCGAAATGAAACAGGCTTTTCATGCGCCCAAGAATACCAGTTGACCTCAGTGGCGGGTGTGTTCTGCTTTTTCTTGGCAGGGGATGCAGCGCGCGGCTTCGGGCGTGGCCTCCAGGCGGGCTTGCGGAATGTGTGCGTCGCAGGCAATGCAGCGACCGTAGGTGCCTGCTGCAATGCGTGCCAAGGCCGCATCGAGGGCAGTCAGCTCTTCGGTTTCACGTTCATTGAGCGCGAATTCCAACTCCCGCTCAGTGGCCACTTGTGCCGTGGAGTCTTCGCTGTGGGCAAAGTGCTCGGTGGCCACTTCGGCGCGGCCTATGGTGCCGCCACGTTGCTCGGCAATTTGGGTCAATAAATTGGTGCGCAGTGTTTCAAGGGCTTGCTTGAAAGCGTTGGCATGCGATGCGTCCATGTGTTTATCTCCTGTTGTAACAAGCCCATCATGCGCCCATCATGGGCGGCTGTCATTGCGCTTCATCAAGTCAATAAAAACGAATCCGTGTGCTGAGCCTGACACTGCGTGGCTCTGCCGGGTGCACGTGGCTGTCGGTGACGGCCACTGACTCGCCCGCCACCTGCGAGCTATAGGCGTATTGAATGTCGTTGTTGTGTCGGTTGGCCAGGTTCAGTACATCGAGCGACACGTCCACCGCGGCGCTCATGTGCCGTGTCAGGCGCAGGTTGCTGGTGATGTTGGCACGCGACGACACACTGGCGTCGGTGGTCAGCGCTGCCGGCCCGATGTAGCGCAGTCCCCAGCTGCCCGACCACGGGCCCAGCTGGCGCACTGCCGCTGTGACGTGCGCCACTTTGCGCACGGCATTGGGAATGGCGTTGCCTTCTGAACTGCTGTCGCTGTAGCGGGGGCGTGTCCAGGCCATGCTGGCGTCCAGCCAGAACGTGTCGCTGGGCGTCCAGTGGTTGTTCCACTCCAGCCCCGTGCGCACGCTGGGTCGCCCGGCTTCGGTGGTGCCTGCGTCTCCCACGTAGACCAGCTCTGAGTCAAAGCGCAAACGCCACAGGGCCAACGCGGTTTGCCACTGTGGCGTGGCTTGGCTGCGCAGCCCCACTTCATGACCGCGCGAGCTCACCAAGCCGGGCACCATGTCCACAGCGGTGCCTGTGCGTGGGTCCACACGCGCCGTGGTGCCGCGTGCGTCGTTGCTGTGAAAACTACGCCCTGCGTTGACAAACACCTCGGTTTGCGCCCACGGGCCCAAGATCAGCGACAGCTTGGGCGACACCTGGTAGCTGCTGCTGACGCCCGAGTTTTCGGCCTGCAAGCGGCTGTCCACATGGGCTGTGAATTGGTCCACACGCAAACCCAGCACGGTGCGCAGGGTGTCGTGCCAGCTGCTGTCGTTTTGCCCATACACGCCCAGCAGTTGTTGTCGCACCGTGTCATCGCGCACGGTGTGGGTGATGCGCCGCTGCGTGGTGTCAAACAAGCCCACCCGAATCAGGTCTTGCCGCACCTGCACGCCGAGCGTGTTGACCATGGGGGTGTGATTCACGCCCTCCAGTGACCAGGCCTGTGAGGCTTTGCCGCCATAGACCGTGCGTTGGTCCCGTTGCCCAAACTGGTCGCTGTTGCCGTTGCCATTGGACGCGGTTTGGTAGGTGAAGTTGGAATACAAGTCCAGGTCGTAGCGCATGGCATACCAGCTCATGTGCGTGGCTTGTTCGGCGTCGCGGTCATGCCATTCGCCCGACAGGCTGTGGCGCGAGGTGCTGCCACCGTCGCTCGCATCCATGGCATCAAAGCGACCAAAGGGCAGGCCTTGGTAACTGCCTGCATCGATCAAGCGTTGTGGCACTTGGTCGGTGGCTGTCCAGTGGGCGCTGTAGGCCGTCAAGCTGGTGGACCAGCCACGCGCGGTGCTGCCGCCGCTCAGCGTGAGCAGCGCATTGCGCTTGCGCAAACCCTCGGCCACGGTCCACGGCCCGTTGTGGTTGAGCACTTCGATGGCGCTGAGCAAGTGCAGGTCGTCGCCGACCTGGCTGGAGCCGGCGCTCAGTGCCCGTCGGTAGCCGCGTTGACCCACTGTGAGGTCCGCAAAGGGTTGGTCCAGCCGCGTGCGGTAGACAAAGTTGGCAGAGCCTGCGGACGAGAAGTCGCCCTGCTCAGCGAAGTACGGCCCCTTGCTGTAGTCCACGCGCTGTACCAGCTCAGGGATCAAAAAATTCAAATCGCTGTAGCCCTGCCCATGGGCATGGCTGGGCATGTTGACAGGCACACCGTTGACGGTGGTGGCGAAGTCGCTGCCATGGTCCAGGTTGATGCCGCGCAAAAAATACTGGTTGGCTTTGCCGTCGCCTGAGTGTTGTGTGACCACCATGCCGGGGATGTGCTCCAGCACATCGGCCGGGCGCAGCAGCGCACCGGCTTGCAGTTGTTGCGCATGAATCACACCTTGCGACGCCGCCTCGCTGGTGCCCAAGGCGTTGCGGCGCTCGGCGGTGACCTCGACCTCGGTCAACAGCGGCAAAAGGGGGGGTGTCAGCGACACACCATCCGCACGCGCACCCAGACATAGACACAGCAAGCCACCCAGCAGGCTTGTCTGTGGGTGTGTGAAAAAGGGGTGTTTGCGCAGCATGAGGAAAGCGAGTGTCTTGGATTTTCAGTCAAAACAAAAAGGGGCTCCGTGCTGTCAGGCAGGCATCTGAAACAATCCCCCCATGAAATTATTTTTGTCTGCTTGGCTGATGGTGTGCGTGGTGCTGTCTGCGCATGGCTTTGAAAACACCATGGCCGAGCGCACCCGTGCCTGCACCGCCTGCCATGGCGAGCAGGGCAAAGCCGGGCCCGATGGCTATTACCCGCGTTTGGCGGGCAAGCCTGCGGGTTATCTGTACAACCAGTTGCAAAACTTCAAACAAGGGCGACGCCATTACGACCTGATGGCGCGCTTGATCGACCCCCTGTCTGACGCCTATTTGCAAGACATGGCGCAGTACTTCTCTGCTTTGAAGGTGCCCTACCCAGCGCCAGCCTTGCAGGCCAACAGTGCTTCGCCTGCGTTGCTCGCGCGTGGTCAAGTGCTGGCCCGTGAGGGCGACGCCAGCAAAGGTTTGCCGGCCTGCGTGGCATGCCACGGCGACAAGCTCACTGGGGTAGCGCCTGCGGTGCCCGGCTTGCTGGGGTTGCCACTCGATTATTTGAACGGACAGCTGGGTGCCTGGCAGTCGGGCCAACGCCGCGCCCACGCGCCAGACTGCATGGCGCAGGTAGTGCAACGCTTGAGCCCAGATGACGTGATGGCCGTGGCCAACTACCTGGTGCGGCAAGTGCTGCCCAGCGACGCCACCCCCGCTGCTGCGGCACAAGGTGCCGTGCGCGCCAAACTGTTGAGCAGCAGCGACACCTGGCGCTGTGGCAGCGCCCCACTGGCAAAGGGGCAGCCATGATGCAACGTGTGTTGGGCCTTGTGCTGGCCCTGTGCCTAGCCACCACCGCTTGGGTGGTGTTTGACAACTATGCCGACGGTGTGGATGTGGGCCCTGCTGCCAACATGTCTCCAGTCTTGACGCACGGTGCACAGCAGGTAGCCCAAGGCGCTTACTTGGCGCGTGCGGGCAACTGCATGTCGTGCCACACCGTGCCGGGCCAAGTGCCGTTCTCGGGAGGACGTGCCATTGAGACACCCTTTGGCAAGGTCTACGCCAGCAATCTCACGCCGGATGACGCCACCGGCTTGGGGCGCTGGAATGCCCAGCACTTCTGGCGTGCGTTGCACCATGGCCGCTCCTACGACGGGCGCTTGCTGGCCCCAGCGTTTCCGTACAACCACACCAGCTTGGTCACGCGTGCCGATGCCGACGCCTTGTTCGCTTATTTCAAAAGCCTGGCGCCTGTGGCACAGGCTACCCCCGTTGCTGAGCTGCGTTGGCCTTTTGGCACCCAGGCCGCCTTTGCGGTGTGGCGCAGTCTGTACTTCAAGCCAGCCCGCTTCACGGAGCAGCCGCAGCACAGCGCCGAATGGAACCGTGGAGCCTATTTGGTCGAAGGCTTGGGCCACTGTGCCGCCTGCCATGGCCCGCGTGACGACTTGGGTGGCAGCGGCGCGTTGGATGACTTGAGTGGTGGCTTGATCCCCGTGGTCAACTGGTACGCGCCGTCGCTGCTGAGCGCACGTGAAACGCGCTTGGGCGATGTGCCCGTGCAAGACACGGTGCGCTTGTTGCAAACCGGTCATGCCCCACACGCCTGGGTGAATGGGCCCATGCGTGAGGTGGTGCAAAACAGCACCCAACACCTCAGCGTGGCTGACTTGACGGCCATGGCCACCTACTTGCAAGCGCGTGCCCGTGCCCATGTGCGAGCGGATGACGTGCCACGCCCCACGCCGCGCGCGCCCAGCCTGCGCGCCAGCCAACGCGGCGCGGCCTTGTACGACGACCACTGTGCCGTGTGCCACGGCAAGCAAGGCCAGGGCGTAGCGCAGGCGTATCCCGCTTTGGCAGGCAATCTGGCGGTGCAAATGGCCCACACCACCAACCTGGTGCAAACCGTCATGTACGGCGGGTTTTCGGTCACTACATCTGCCCAACCACAGCCGTTTGGCATGCCGCCGTTTGTGTTGACCCTGAGCGACCGTGACATGGCCGATGTGCTGACCCACATTCGCACCCAATGGGGCAACGCAGCAGGCGCGGTCACCGAGTTTGATGTGGCGCGTGTGCGCGAAATGCAAACCCGCTGAAATCGCGTTTAGGTTGAACTTGGGCAAGCTGGTGAAAGTGCTTCGTTAGAATCCGTCGCCATGCAACACCTGCGCCACGCCATCCTCCTCACCCGCTGTGTGCTGGTGTGGTTTGTGTTGTCGGTTGGTGTGGCCGTGGCCTCGCCCATGGTGAGCCCCAAGGCCATGGACTTGGTGTGTACCAGCAGCGGCAGCATGAAGCTGGTGGTGCAGGGCGACGATGACGCCACCACCAGCCACACCCTGGATTGCCCCTTGTGTGCCTCTGTCGTGGCACCACCGCCCGCGTTCAACACGGGCTTGACCCAGCCCTCTCCTCTGGCGCATGCGCTGCTTGCCCTTGAAGCCGCGCACATCGCGTCTGTCACCGCCCCGCCACTGCCGTCGCGCGGGCCGCCTGCACTTTTCCTCTGACCGTTGACGTGGGTCTCGGGCGCTAGCGCTCGGACCTTTTTCGTTGGATTGACTGTGACGCTTTGCGCGTCGTCAAGCCTTCGCGTGAGCAGGAAAATTTTTCATGGAACAAGACAAACACCTCAGGCGAGGTTTTTTCGGCGCATCACTTGCGCTGGCGCTTTCAGGTGCAGCGATGGGGCAAGATGCCTCTCAAACCAAAGAGCTGGGCGTGGTGGTGGTGACATCGGGTCACCCTTCATCGTTGCCCACACACATCCCCACCACGATGGAGTCGGTCACGGCCAAACAGATCGCCGAAACCATCAACGCCACCGACAGCGAAGACGCCCTGAAGTATTTGCCCAGCTTGTCGGTGCGCAAGCGCTATATCGGCGACTACAACCATGCCGTGTTGGCGAGCCGTGCGTCTGGGGCCAACAACCCAGCGCGCAGCGCGGTGTATGCCGATGGCATTTTGTTGTCCAACTACTTGGGCAATTCCGCCACCAATGCGCCGCGTTGGGGCTTGGTGACGCCAGAAGAAATTGAGCGGGTTGACGTGATGTACGGCCCGTTCTCTGCCGCCTATCCTGGCAACTCGGTGGGGGCGGTGGTCGACTACGTCACGCGCATGCCCACGGCGTTTGAGGCGCACATGAAGGTCAGTGCCTTCAACCAACACTTTGACGCCTACAACACCAACAGCCACTTCGGGGGTGCCAATGCCAGCGCGACCTTGGGCAGCAAGGCGGGGGACTGGTCTTACTGGTTCAACGTGAACCGCTTGGACAGCAGCGGTCAGCCCATGGTGTTTGTGCGTGCAACGCCCACAACGGGGGTGACGGGTACACGCGTCAATGGCATCGTCAGCGCCTTGAGCACCACGGGGACAGCTTTGGATGTGTTGGGCACCACCACCCAGTACCACACCGTGCAAGACCATGCCAAGTTGAAACTGGCCTACGACTTGTCGTCCACCCTGCGCGCCTCGTACACGCTGGGGTACTGGCAAAACACAAGCAATGGCAGCCCGGCAACATATCTGCGCGATGCGTCCACGGGTGCCGCTGTCTATACCGGGACGGTGAATAACGGTGTCAACGCCTACTCGGTTCCTGCATTCACGGCGTCACAAGAGGCGCTGACACATGTCATGCACGGGCTATCGCTCAAGTCCAATACCCAAGGGGTTTTTGATTGGGAAATGAAGGCGAGTTTGTACAACTACCAAACCGACTTGAACCGGGCCTCAGGCACCCAAAGCAGCGACACAACGTATTCAAGCGCAGGAAAAATCACCGACCAAAGCGGCACAGGCTGGAACAACCTAGCGCTCAAAGGCACCTGGCGACCCGAGGGTGTGAAGGGCACGCACGTGGTGGACTTTGGCTTGCAGCAAGACCACTACACGCTCAAGACACTCACCCAAAACACGGGCATCAACTGGGAGGCAGCGGCACCAGCAAGCCTGGCCAGCAAAGCCGGTGGCAAAACTGAGATGCAAAGTTTGTACGCGCAAGACGCGTGGCGCTTTGCGCCGCTTTGGAAAACGGTGCTGGGCTTGCGTGCAGAAGACTGGAAAGCCCACAGTGGTGATGTGGCCACGGCGACGTCGAGCAGCAGCTATGCGTCGCGGCAGGAAACGCACTTTTCTCCCAAGGCGGCCATCTCACACCAGTGGGCGCCTGATCTGTTGTTGAAGGCATCCACAGGGCGTTCTTTGCGCATGCCCACCACGCAAGAGATGTATGGCAACACCTCGCTGTCTGGTTCGACCACCACGTTCTTGAACGATCCCAATTTACGGCCCGAGCGTTCATGGACAAGCGAGTTGACGGCGGAAAAAGACTCAGGCTCGGGCTTGTGGCGTGTGACCGCGTTCTTTGAAAACACGCGCGACGCCATCTATTCGCAAACCAATACCTTCTCAGACGGAAGCAGTCGCACCTTTGTGCAAAACATCAAGCGCATAGAGAGCAGCGGTTTGGAAGTGGCCTACGCTGGCAACGATGTCCTCACGCGTGGCCTCGACTTGTTGGGGAGCGTGACCTATGTGGACTCACGCATCAAAGAAAACGATGGTTATGTCGTCAGTGCAGGCGATACGATCAATCAATACCAGCCGCGCGTGCCTGCATGGCGTGGCAATGTGTTGGCCAACTACCGCTGGGACGACACGCTCAGCACCTCCATCGGTGCGCGTTACAGCGGTCACCAGTTTGGAAGCTTGAACAACGCCGATAGCAATGGCTATTCCTACACGGGCGTGAGCAAGTTCTTTGTGGTGGATGCGCGCGCGGTCTACAAAGTTGACCGGCAATGGACGGTGGCAGGCGGCATCGACAACCTGAACAACTACAAATATTGGAATTACCACCTGTATCCCATGCGCACCTTCTTTGCTGAACTGAAGTACGACTTGACGTAACACCACGCGCTGTATGAATTTTGAAAGTTGAACCATGACAAATAAACATCTGATAGGGGCTCTTTGCAGCGGACTTTTCGCACTTGCGCAAGCAGCCCAAGCGCACATCGTGTTGACCGAGCCTCAAGCGGTCGCGGGCACTTACTACAAAGCCACCTTGCGTGTGGGGCACGGCTGCAATGGGTCTGCCACCACCAGCCTGGCGGTGCAAGTGCCCACGGGTTTTGAAGGTGCCAAGCCTCAACCCAAACCCGGCTGGAGCTTGAGCTCGCGTACCGCCAAGCTGGCGCAGCCCTACACCAGCCACGGCAAAACCGTGACCGACGATGTGGTGGAGTTGCGTTGGGCTGCGAGCACCCGAGAGGCGGCGTTGCCCGATGACCAGTTTGATGAATTTGCCTTCATGGGCCGCTTGCCCGACCTTGCCGGTCCGATGTGGGTCAAAGTTTTGCAGACCTGCGAGAGCGGTCAAAATGATTGGTCTGATATTCCGGCCCACGGCACATCGACGCGCGGCTTGAAACTGCCAGCCGCTTTGCTGGATGTGCAGCTCGCCCCGGCCCAACACCACAACCATTGATCCCAAGGAGTTCCTATGAAATTTTCTGAATGCTTGATTGCCGTGTCGCTCACCACGGTGTTGGCTGCCAGCGCTTTCGCGCAAAACGTCACCATCACCGATGCTTGGGCCCGTGCCACCGTGCCCGGTCAAAAAGCCACCGGTGCTTTCATGAAGCTCACCGCCAAAGACAGCGCCAAGCTCGTAGGGGTGAGCAGCCCCGCTGCCGGCGTGGCCGAGATTCATGAAATGAAGATGGACAAGGACGTCATGAAGATGGCGGCCTTGCCCAATGGCTTGGACTTGCCTGCTGGCAAGGTGGTGGAGCTCAAGCCGGGCAGCTACCACGTGATGTTGATGGACCTCAAAGCCCCCTTGACCAAAGACAGCACGGTCCCCGTGACCTTGGTGTTTCAAGATGCCAAAGGCGTCAAAACAAATCTTGAGCTCAAGCTGCCCGTGAGCGCACAAACGCCGATGATGGGGCAGGGCATGGAGCACCAGCACGGCGATCACAAGCATTGATTTGTCAGTTTCGTGATCGCTCGGGTTTGGTTTAATCCCAGCACACACTTCCACCAGGAGACACCCATGAGCAACCCCAGCGGTTTTGATTTCACCAAGTTCGTTCCGGGCTTTGACTTTTTGAAAAACCTCACCCCTGGTGCGGGCGCGGCCTCAACGGCTGCGCCAGGCTGGGTGGCGCCTACGCTGGATCCTGAAGAGTTGGACAAGCGCATTCAAGAGCTGAAGACGGTGCATTTCTGGTTGGACCAAAACACCAAGGCGGTGAGTGCCACCATCCAGGCGCTGGAGGTGCAGCGCATGACCCTGGCTACCTTGCAAGGCATGAACCTGAGCTTTGCAGAGCTGGCCGAGTCGCTCAAGGTCAAACCCCAACCGGATGCAACGCCTACAGCGTCTGAGCCTGCCCCGGCGTCTGAGCCAACGCCAGAGCAGGCCGCAGCGCAACAAGCCGCGAAAGCCGCGAAACCGCAGAGCAAGCCCACCGCCAGCGCTTCTGCTGGAGTGGATCCCGCGCACTGGTGGAGTTCGTTGACCGATCAGTTTCAACACATTGCCAACAAAGCCATGCACGACATGGCGCACAACGCCGCCGCACATGCAGGGGCACCTGCCAAAAAAGCCGCAGCGCCCAGCGCCCCGGCCAAGCCAAAAGCTGCACGCAAGACAACGCGCCAAACCGCGTCCAAAGCAACGGCCAAAACGGCTGCACGACGCAAAGCCTGATGAAGCTCTTCCCCTACGGCCACGCCACCCATCCGCAATGGCGCATGGCCGCCGGTTTGGTGCTGGCGCAACTGCGTGCCCACATGGCTTTGCCCGAGTACGCCAGTGCGCCGCCTTTGGGCCTGCTCTACATCACCGACCATTACGCGCCGCACGCCAAAGAATTGCTGGGCTATTTGAGCGCCGAACTGCCCGAAGTCACTGACTGGGCTGGCACCGTGGGCGTGGGCGTGGCAGCCAACAACGTGGAATATTTTGACGAGCCCGCGCTGAGCGTGATGCTGTGCGACATTTCGCCCGAGCACTACCGCGTGTTCAGCGGCGTGGCACCGCTGGCGCAAGGCGGACAAGGCGGCAGCAACTTTGTGCCGCACACCGCGCTGTTGCACGCCGATGCCCAAACGCCTGACGTGCCAGAGCTGATTGCCGAACTGGCACAACGCACGGTCAGTGGCCATGTGTTTGGTGGCTTGGCCTCCAGCCGCCAACAGGTGGTGCAGTTTGCCCAGCGCGGCGACGGCAACATGGCCGGACAGGGCCAGGCCGATGGCGTGTTTTCGGGCGGCTTGAGCGGTGTGGCCTTTGATGCCGAAGTGGCCATGGTGTCGCGCGTGACGCAAGGGTGTTTGCCCATTGGCCCGGTGCACACCATCACGTCGGTGGACAACCATGTGGTGCTGACCCTGGACGACGAACCCGCCTTGGATGTCTTGGTGCGTGACCTGCACATTGACCTGGAACAACGCCAACAGGCCCTGACCAAAGTGCGCGCCACCTTGGTGGGGCTGGCACCCGCGCATGACGCAGCGATCAAACGCACCGGCGAGTTTGACGATGCGGTGCTGGTGCGCCACATCATTGGCTTAGACCCTGCGCAGCGTGCGGTGGCAGTGGCCCAGCCAGTAGAGGTGGGCATGCGGTTGACGTTTTGCGAACGCAACATGGCTGCTGCGCGGGCCGACTTGATGCGCATTGGCGCTGAAATTCGTGAAGCGCTAGAGCCCGAAGAAATGACAGCAGAACTGGCCGGTGTGCTGAGCGCTGAAACCTCGGCCAGCCCGCATCCTGCCCGACGCATGGCGGGTGCGGTGTATGTCAGCTGCGCGGGGCGCGGCGGCCCGCACTTTGGCGGGCCCAGTGCCGAGCTGCAAATCGTGCGCCGTGCCTTGGGCGATGTGCCGCTGGTGGGCTTTTTTGCCGGCGGCGAAATTGCGCACCAAAACCTGTATGGCTACACCGGTGTGTTGACGGTGTTCACCACCGAGGCTTGATCTGCTTGCGGCTCAAATACCGCGTGCCCGGTCTTGTTTGAACTTGGTGCGAAACGCGCCAAACTGACCTGCCTCCAAGGCCTCACGCACTTCGCGCATCAGGTTCAAGTAGTAGTGCAGGTTGTGGATGGTGGTGAGCATGGGGCCGAGCATTTCGCCGCAACGGTCGAGGTGGTGCAAGTAAGCGCGGCTGAAGCCACCGCTGACGCTGCCATCGGCGCGCGTGTGGCCATGGCAGGTGTAGCAGCTGCAGGTGCTGTCGAGCGGGCCGTGGTCTGCCTTGTGGCGGGCGTTGCGAATTTTCAAATCCCCAAAACGCGTGAACATGGTGCCGTTGCGGGCGTTGCGGGTGGGCATGACGCAGTCGAACATGTCCACGCCGTCTGCCACGCCTTGCACCAAGTCTTCGGGTGTGCCCACGCCCATCAAGTAGCGCGGCTTGTGTGCGGGCAGGCGGTGCGGGGTGTGCGCCATGATCTCCAGCATCTGTTCTTTGGGCTCGCCCACGCTCACGCCACCAATGGCGTAGCCCGGAAAATTCATCTCCACCAAGGCGTCGAGCGACTCTTGGCGCAGGTTGGTGAACATACCGCCTTGCACAATGCCAAACAAGGCGTTGGGATTTTCCAAGCGTGCAAATTCAGCCTTGCTGCGTACCGCCCAGCGACGGCTCATTTCCATGGACTTGCGGGCTTCGGCCTCGGTGGTGAGGTGGCCTTTGGTTTCATAGGGCGTGCACTCGTCGAGCTGCATCACGATGTCGCTGTTGAGCGTGGTTTGAATTTGCATGCTCACCTCGGGTGACATGAACAGCTTGTCGCCGTTCACGGGGGACGCAAAGGTCACCCCTTCTTCGGTGATCTTGCGCATGGCACCCAAGGACCACACCTGAAAACCGCCGCTGTCGGTGAGGATGGGTTTGTTCCAACGCTCAAAGCCATGCAAGCCGCCAAAGCTTTGCATCACGTCTAAGCCAGGACGCATCCACAAATGGAAGGTGTTGCCCAGAATGATTTGCGCGCCCATCTCTTCCAAGCTGCGCGGCATCACGCCTTTGACGGTGCCGTAGGTGCCCACAGGCATGAAGATGGGGGTTTGCACCACGCCATGGTTGAGCGTGAGTTGGCCTCGGCGGGCGTGGGTGCCTAGGTAAGACCCGTCGGCAGAAGGGGCGTCGGTGGCCAAGACATCAAACGTCAGCATGGGGCGTCTTTCTTTCAGAGTTTTTTTCTAGCAGCATGGCATCGCCGTAGCTGAAGAAACGGTAGTGTTGTGCAATGGCATGGCGGTACAGCGCATGCATGGGGTCAAAGCCAGCAAAGGCGCTGACCAGCATCAGCAGCGTGCTTTTGGGCAAATGGAAGTTGGTGATGAGCACGTCCACCACCCGAAACTCGAACCCTGGGGTGATGAAGATCTGGGTGTCACCTTGTGTCTGCCCGCTGTGTGCCCAACTCTCCAAGGTGCGCACGCTGGTGGTGCCCACGGCCACCACACGACCGCCGTGTGCTTGGGTGTGCGCAATCGCTTCTACGGTGGCGGCGGGAATGTTGTACCACTCGCTGTGCATGCGGTGTTCAGACAAGTTCTCTGTTTTGACCGGCTGGAAGGTGCCCGCCCCCACATGCAGCGTGACGCTGGCGGTGGCGACGCCACGGGCGGCCAAGCCATCGAGCACGCCTTGGTCAAAGTGCAGCGCAGCCGTGGGCGCAGCGGCAGCACCTGGGTGTTTGGCAAACACGGTTTGGTAGCGCGCTTCGTCTTCGGCTTTGTCCGCGTCACTTTCGTGCTGTGGATCTGCTGTGTTTTGGTGACGTTCAATGTAGGGTGGCAGCGGCATGTGACCATGTTGCTGCATCAGGGTGTGCGGCTCGTCGCTGAACTGGAAGCGAAACAGCTGGCCGTTGTCATCGGGCCAGCGACCCAGCAGGGTGGCCTGGAAGCCGCCGGTCATGTGCAGCACGGTGCCCACGGGCGGCTTTTTACTCACCTTCATGTGCGCCACCACCTCGTGGTGGGTGAGCACGCGCTCGACCAAGAGCTCAAGCTTGCCGCCGGTGGGCTTTTCGCCAAACAAGCGAGCTTTGACCACCTGGGTGTCGTTGAACACCAGCAAGTCACCGGCGCGCAGCAGGCTGGGCAACTCTTTGAAGGTGCGGTCGATGAAGGGGCTGCTGCGGCCGTCGAGCAAGCGTGAGGCGCTGCGTTCAGGGGCGGGGTGCTGGGCAATCAGGGCTTCGGGGAGGTGAAAGTCGAAGTCGCTGAGCGTGTAGGTCTGGGGCATGTGCTTGAGGGCCGGACGGGCCCGTTCCAAGTGAAAACAGCCGCGATTTTGGCACGGCTGTTTGATACGAACCGATTCAGTGAAAGTCTTCTTCGCGCTGGTGCCGGATGGCCAACACGGTGACGGTGGTGGCATCGTCAATTTCAAACAGGGCCACATAACCCGTCGCCCCAAATGACATGACGAGTTCTCGCAGCCTGGGGCCGTGCGCGCCGTTGGCGGCTTTGCGGCAGGTGAATGGAAATTGCTCCAAGAGTTTGAGGCTGTCCTCCATGGCTTCGCGGGCACGCAAGGCCACATCGAGGTCGAATTGCAGCAAAAAGTCGAACAACCGAAGCAAGTCTTCTTGCGCTTCTTCTGTGAAGCGCAGGGCATAACGCGTCATTTGCGTTTGGCCGTGGCGATGCGTTCGTCGAGTTTGGCCAGCACATCGGAGGCGCTGACATAGCGGTTGGTTTGGCGTGCCGTGTCTGCGGCACGCAGGCCACGCGCAATGAAGTCATCTTCTGCGGCGCGGTGTGCGATGAAACTTTCTAGTGACGACTCCATGAGTTTGGACAAGGTCTCGTTGGGACGCAAAGCGCGCTCCGCGGCTTCGCGCAGCTCAGGTTTGACGCGTAGCGCTGGTAGCGTGGAAGTTTTCAAAGCGAGACTCCAAAAAACGTGTGATGCAATTGTAATGCGCGCGTGCTCGGGTTGCGCGCGGGCACAATCTGGCGCCATGCCACCCGCTTCCAAGTCTGCCGTTGCGCCGCAAGCCAAGACGGCTTCTACCCCTCTTTCCGCACCTCAAAAAGCGTTGCGCAAACTCGGGCTGGATCGCGACATCGATTTGGCACTGCACTTGCCGTTGCGCTACGAGGACGAGACGCGCTTAGGACGCCTGGCGGATACCCGCGATGGCGACTCGGTGCAGGTGGAGGCCACGGTGGTGTCGTGCGAGATCACTTACAAGCCGCGGCGTCAATTGCTGGTGGTGGTGGACGATGGGTCTGACACGTGCACGCTGCGATTCTTTAGTTTTTACCCGGTGCAGCAAAAAGCCTTGGCGGTTGGCAACCGTGTGCGTGTGCGCGGGGAGGTGCGAGGCGGGGGCTTCATGGGGCGCACCATGATGCATCCGCACTTCCAGGCCGCAGGCACGCCGTTGCCGCAAGCGTTGACGCCGGTCTATCCCACCTCGGCGGGTTTGGCTCAGGCGTATTTGCGCCGTGCGGTGCACAGTGGCTTGGTGCATGCGGGTCGCAAAGGCGCGTTTTCAGAAACCATTCCGGCCCAACACCTGCCCCCGCACAGCTGGGCGCTCGAAGCGTCGTTGCATTTTTTGCATCACCCTGCACCCAATGTGTCGTTGACCCAGTTGGAGGATCGCACGCATCCTGCCTGGCAACGGCTCAAGGCCGAAGAGTTGCTGGCGCAGCAACTGTCGCAGTTGCAGGCCAAGCGCGAGCGCGATGAATTGCGGGCTCCGGCCTTGACGCTGAAAGCGGGGGGCTTGCACGAGCAATTGCTAGGAGCGCTGCCCTTTGGGCTGACCGGCGCACAGCGCCGCGTGGGGGAAGAAATTGCCCGTGACCTGATGCGCCAAGTGCCCATGCACCGCTTGCTGCAGGGCGATGTGGGGTCGGGCAAAACCGTGGTGGCTGCGCTGGCCGCTGCGGTGGCCATGGACAGTGGCTGGCAATGCGCGCTGATGGCACCCACAGAAATCTTGGCCGAGCAACACTTTCGCAAACTCATTGGCTGGCTGGAGCCTTTGCTCACACCGCTGGGCAAGCGTGTGGCCTGGCTGACCGGTAGCCAAAAGAAAAAAGAACGCACCGAAATGCTGGGCCTGATCGCCAGCGGTGAAGCGGCGCTGGTGGTGGGCACGCATGCGGTGATTCAAGAGCTGGTGGTGTTCAAGAACTTGGCCTTGGCCATCATCGATGAGCAGCATCGCTTTGGCGTGGCGCAGCGTCTGGCGCTGCGCGAAAAAATGCAAACCCAGACCCAGACCCAGACGTTGCCGGGGGAGGGGGAGGGGCCAGATTTGGCGACATTAAAAGCGCAGCGCGGAGCCGAATCTGGCCCCTCCCCCTCCCCCGGCACACAACAAGAGCCCCATATGCTCATGATGAGCGCCACCCCCATTCCGCGCACGCTGGCCATGAGTTACTACGCCGACTTGGATGTGTCCACGCTCGACGAGCTGCCGCCTGGGCGCACACCCGTGGTGACCAAGTTGGTGTCTGAGAACCGCCGCGACGAATTGATTGAACGCATCCGTCACCAGTTGGCGCAAGGCCGTCAGGTGTATTGGGTCTGCCCGCTGATTGAAGAGAGCGAGGCCTTGGACTTGACCAACGCCACAGAAACACATGCCTTGCTGAGCGAGGCCTTGCAAGCGCGTGATGGGCAGCCGGCGGTGCGGGTGGGCTTGCTGCACTCGCGCATGGCACCGGCGGACAAAAAAGCAGAGATGGCGCTGTTTGAGAGTGGCCAAATGGGCGTGTTGGTGAGCACCACGGTGATTGAGGTGGGGGTCGATGTGCCGAACGCTTCGCTGATGGTGATTGAGCATGCCGAGCGGTTTGGCTTGAGCCAACTGCACCAGCTGCGTGGGCGTGTGGGGCGGGGTGCTGCGGCATCGGCTTGTGTGCTGATGTATTCCACCGGCGAGCACGGGCGTTTGAGTGAAACCGCACGCGAGCGCTTGCGTGCCATGGTGGAGACCTCAGACGGGTTTGAGATTGCGCGCCGTGACTTAGAGATTCGTGGGCCCGGTGAGTTCTTAGGGGCCCGTCAGTCCGGCGCGCCTTTGTTGCGCTTTGCCGATCTGGTGGAAGACGTGGCTTTGCTCGATTGGGCGCGCGCGTTGGCGCCCAAGATGCTCGATCAGTACCCCGAGCTGGCCGAGCGTCATGTAGCGCGCTGGTTGGGTGGAAAATCAGATTTCTTGAAAGCATGAACCCATGACCCTGACCGAACTCAAATACATCGTGGCTGTGGCGCGTGAAAAGCACTTTGGCCGCGCGGCTGACGCGTGTTTTGTGTCGCAGCCCACGCTGTCGGTGGCCATCAAAAAACTCGAAGAAGAGTTGGATGTGAAGTTGTTCGAGCGCAGCGCCAACGAGGTGACGGTCACCACCTTGGGTGAGGAGATCGTGCGTCAAGCGCAAAGCGTGTTGGAGCAAGCGGCCAACATCAAAGAAATTGCCAAGCGCGGCAAAGACCCACTGGGCGGACCTTTGAAGCTGGGTGTGATCTACACCATTGGTCCTTATTTGTTGCCGAGCTTGGTGCGTCAGGCCATTGCCAAGACACCGCAAATGCCGCTGATGTTGCAAGAGAATTTCACGGTCAAGTTGCTGGAGATGTTGCGTACCGGCGAGATCGATTGCGCCATCATGGCCGAGCCTTTTCCGGACACGGGCTTGGCCACCGCAGCGCTTTATGACGAACCATTCATGGCCGCGGTGCCGAGCAACCATCCCTTTGCCAGCCTCAAGCGCGTGAGTGCCGAACAACTCAAGAGCGAGACCATGCTGTTGCTGGGCAATGGCCACTGTTTCCGAGACCACGTGTTGGAGGTGTGCCCTGAGTTTGCACGCTTCTCGAGCAGCACCGAGGGCATCCGCAAGAGTTTTGAAGGCTCGTCTTTGGAAACCATCAAACACATGGTGGCCGCAGGCATGGGTGTGACGTTGGTGCCACGCCTGAGCGTGCCCAAAGAGGCGCTGGACAGCCAGGCCAAGCGCAAAAAAAGCGAAGAGACTTATGTGCGCTACGTGCCTATTGCCGATGCTGACGGAGGCGAGCCGCCGATGCGTCGCGTGGTCTTGGCATGGCGGCGCAGTTTCACCCGCTACGAGGCGATTGCTGCGTTGCGCAATGCCATTTACGCCTGCGAGTTGCCAGGTGTGAAGCGTTTGTCTTGAGGGGGCACGCATGCGCGAGCGTCTGGCCCTTTATTTGGATTTGATCCGCTGGAACCGGCCCGCAGGATGGCTGCTGTTGCTGTGGCCATCGCTGTCGGCGTTGTGGGTGGCTGCACAGGGCTGGCCCGGGTGGCATTTGCTGGGGGTGTTCGTGCTGGGCACGATCTTGATGCGCAGCGCAGGTTGCTGCATCAACGATGTGGCGGATCGTGAGTTTGACCGACACGTCAAGCGCACTGCCAACCGTCCTGTGACTCGCGGCGCGGTGTCAGTGCGCGAGGCTTTAGGGGTGGGGGCTGTGCTGGCACTGCTCGCGTTTGGATTGGTGCTGACCACCAGTGTGACGGCGGTGCTGTGGTCTTTTGCGGCGCTGGCGGTGACCTTGGTGTATCCCTATGCCAAACGCCATGTCTCGATGCCGCAGGCGGTGTTGGGGGTGGCGTTCAGCTTTGGCATACCGATGGCGTTTGCGGTGGTGCAGGGGCAAGGCCTGTCCTGGCGTGATCTTGACGGGGCTGCTTTATGGGGGGCGGTGCCAGGCTTTGCTTGGGCCATGCTGGCGGTGAATTTGTTTTGGGTGTTGGCGTATGACACCGAGTACGCCATGGTCGATCGCGATGACGACTTGCGCATTGGCATGAAGACTTCAGCCATTACCCTGGGGCGTTGGGATGTGGCGACCGTCATGTCGTTTTACGCCTTGCATGTGGCCGGCTGGGGGGTGTTGCTGTACGACCAAGGGTTGGCATGGCCCTGGTATGCGGCACTGGTCTTGGCCGCGGTTCAGGCGGGCTGGCACTATCGGTTGATCAAAGACCGTACACGCGAAGGCTGCTTCCAAGCCTTTCGTTTGAACCATTGGTTGGGGGCGACGCTATTTGCAGGGGTTGCTGTGAGCTACGCTTTGCGGTGATTCATTTGCCCAAATAAAAAGAGCTTGGCATGCCAAGCTCTTTTTGTTTCAGCCGTGAGCCAATCACTTGGCTTTGTGCTTTTTCGATTTTTTCTTGAGTTTCTTTTTCTTGGCCTTGTTGTCTGCCTTGGCGGGCGTGGTTGCAGTGTCGGCAGGTGCAACAGCTGGGGCTGCCTGGACTGCTGGCGCGACAGGCGGAGCGACTGGGGCTGCGGTTTGAGCCGAAACAGCCATAGAGAAGGCCATGGTGGCCGCAGACAACAAAGAGATCAGTAGTTTGTTCATGAAAAAGTCTTTCGAAAGCGTGACATCAAGATTGTCTCACCAAGTGATGGCCGGTTCAGCCGCCAAATGCATCGCCGAGTTCGTGCGCACGTGCCCGGGCGGCCTCTAGCGCGGCTTGGAACAGGGCTTGCACCTTGCTTTCTTGCATGGCCGTGATGGCGGCATAGGTGGTGCCTCCTTTGGAGGTGACGCGTTCACGCAAGACGGCGGGTGACTCGCTGGCGCTTCGGGCAAGTTCGGAGGCGCCGACAAAGGTCCCCACCGCGAGTTGGTGGGCTTGCGCTTGTGTCAACCCCATCTTCACACCTGCTTCGACCATGGCTTCAATGAAGAAGAAGACGTAGGCAGGGCCTGACCCTGAGATAGCCGTGACTGCATCGAGTAATGCCTCTTCTTGGACCCACAGGTATTGGCCTGTGGTGGCGACCACCTGCTCAATCCACGCTTGGTCGGCGGCGCTCACGCTGGGGCGGGCAAACAAGCCGGTCTGCCCCAGGCCCACCAAGGCGGGGGTGTTGGGCATAGCGCGCACCACGCGCTGCGTACCTAGCCAAGCGGCAATGCTGTCGCTGCGGATGCCTGCCGCGACACTCAGGTGCAAAGCGTGTTTGCAAAATGCCTGTGCGGTGTGCGCGGCTTCTTTGAAGACCTGGGGTTTGACGGCCCAAATCACCAGCCCTGCTTCTTCGAGGGCCGGGCTGGCTTGAGGGAGTGTGCGAATTTGAAATTTGGCTTCCAGTTGCTGCCGTGTTGCTTCAAAAGGTTCCACCGCCACGATGTGTTGGGCCGGCGTGCCTTGTTGAATCAGTCCGCCAATGATGGCACTGGCCATGTTGCCGCCGCCAATGAAAGCCAGGGTTTGGGAGGGGGTGTGGTGTGTCGACATGGGGGGCATTGTCGGGCCAGTCAGATCGGTTTGAAAAAATATTTGCCAAGTGATCCAAAGCTGTGGCATAATTTGCGGCTCCGCTGAAAAAGCGGGGTTTATCTGCCCCAAGTTGAAGCGTCGCGAGTGGTTCGTGGCGTGGATGACGGGCCCAAGACTGATCGACTCTTTGTGTGGCTTTGCTGCATGGAGATTTGGTGCAAGTTGGGAATATTTGAAATGATCCAAACTGAATCTCGGTTAGATGTGGCCGACAACACCGGTGCGAAATCCGTTTTGTGCATCAAGGTGCTCGGCGGTTCTAAGCGTCGCTATGCAAGTGTTGGCGACATTATCAAGGTGAGCATTAAAGAAGCCGCTCCGCGTGGCCGCGTCAAAAAAGGCGAGGTCTACAGTGCTGTGGTGGTTCGTACTGCCAAGGGCATTCGTCGTGGCGACGGTTCGCTCGTTAAATTCGATGGCAACGCAGCTGTGTTGCTCAACGCCAAGTTGGAGCCTATTGGCACCCGCATCTTCGGCCCAGTGACGCGTGAGTTGCGCACTGAGAAGTTCATGAAGATCGTGTCTTTGGCTCCTGAAGTTCTGTAAGGTCAGACCATGAACAAGATTCGCAAAGGCGACCAAGTCATCGTCCTCGCTGGGCGTGACAAAGGCAAGCGTGGCGTTGTGTCGCTGCGCAAAGATGACGCACACCTGGTGGTGGACGGCATCAACTTGGTGAAAAAGCACACCAAGCCCAACCCCATGGCTGGCACGCAGGGTGGCATCGTTGAAAAGACCATGCCTATCCATCAGTCCAACGTGGCGATTTACAACGCGGCGACCGGCAAGGCTGATCGCGTTGGTATCAAGACCCTGGCAGACGGCAGCAAAGTGCGTGTCTTCAAGTCCAGCGGCGAAGAAATCAAGGCGGCATAAGCATGGCACGACTGCAACAACACTATCGCGAAAAAGTGGTCCCTGAGTTGACCGCTAAGTTCGGTTACAAGTCTCCAATGGAAGTCCCCCGTCTGACCAAGATCACCTTGAACATGGGTGTGAGCGAAGCGGTTGCCGATAAAAAGGTGATGGACAACGCCGTGGGTGATTTGACCAAGATCGCAGGCCAAAAGCCCGTGGTGACCAAGGCTAAGAAAGCTATCGCTGGTTTCAAGATTCGCGAGCAGCAGCCGATTGGTTGCATGGTCACTTTGCGTGGCGTGCAAATGTATGAATTCCTGGATCGTTTCGTGACTATCGCTTTGCCGCGTGTGCGTGACTTCCGTGGTATTTCTGGTCGCGCTTTCGATGGCCGTGGTAACTACAACATCGGCGTGAAAGAGCAGATCATTTTCCCTGAGATTGAGTACGACAAAGTCGACGCACTGCGCGGCCTCAATATCAGCATCACCACGACGGCCAAGACCGACGACGAGTGCAAAGCGCTCCTCGCAGGCTTCCGTTTCCCGTTCAAGAACTGAGGTGGCACGTGGCTAAAGTAGCTTTGATCGAGCGAGAGCTCAAGCGAGACAGGCTGGTGGCTAAGTACGCAGCTAAGCATGCGGAACTGAAGGCTATCGCTAATGACTTCAAGCGTAGCGACGAAGAGCGCGCAGCTGCCCGTTTGGGTCTGCAAAAGCTTCCCCGTAACGCGAACCCTACGCGTCAACGCAACCGTTGCGAAATCACCGGTCGTCCCCGCGGCACATTCCGCCAATTTGGCCTCGGCCGCGCCAAGATCCGTGAACTTGCCTTCCAAGGCAATATTCCCGGCATCACCAAGGCCAGCTGGTAATCGGGCAGGAGATATTCAATGAGCATGAGTGACCCAATCGCCGATTTGCTGACCCGTATTCGCAATGCGCAAATGGTGGCTAAACCTACTGTTTTGGTGCCTTCTTCCAAAGTGAAGATCGCCATCGCGCAAGTGTTGAAAGACGAAGGCTATATCGACGGTTTTCAAATCAAAAAAGACGCTGGCAAGACTGAGCTTGAGATTTCTCTCAAGTACTACGCAGGTCGTCCAGTGATCGAACGTATCGAGCGCGTGAGCCGTCCAGGCCTGCGTGTGTACAAAGGCTGCGGCGCCATCCCCCAAGTCATGAATGGCATGGGTGTGGCAATCGTGACCACGCCTAAGGGCGTGATGACAGATCGCAAAGCACGCGCTACCGGTGTCGGTGGCGAAGTGTTGTGCTACGTCGCTTAAACGCCGACTAAAGGAAAGACTGAAATGTCCCGAGTTGGAAAAATGCCTGTGATCGTCCCCCAAGGTGTGGACGTGTCAATTAACAGTGCCAACATCAATGTCAAAGGTACCGGCGGTTCGCTGTCGGTGGCTTCTCATGCGCTGGTGAAGGTTGTCAACGACGCTGGTAAGGTGACTTTCACCCCAGTAGATGAGTCGCGTGAAGCGAATGCCATGAGCGGCACATTGCGCCAGTTGGTGAACAACATGGTGTTGGGTGTCTCGAAGGGTTTCGAGAAGAAGTTGACTTTGGTCGGCGTGGGCTACAAGGCCCAAGCACAAGGCTCTAAGCTCAATCTCGCGGTGGGTTTTTCTCACCCCGTGAACAAAGACATGCCTGAGGGCATCAAGGTTGAAACGCCTGCGCCAACGGAAATCATCATCAAAGGTGCTGACCGTCAACGCGTGGGACAAGTGGCCGCTGAGATTCGTGCAATTCGTCCTCCTGAGCCTTACAAAGGCAAGGGCATCCGTTATTCGGATGAGAAGATCACGATCAAAGAGACCAAGAAGAAATAAGGAGCTGCAACATGTTGACCAAAAAAGAGCAGCGTCTTCGCCGGGCCCGTCAGACACGTATCCGTATCGCCAATCAAGGCGTTGCGCGTCTGATGGTGAACCGTACCAATTTGCACATTTACGCCAGCGTGATTTCTGGTTGCGGCACCAAGGTGTTGGCAGCCGCATCTACGGCCGAAGCCGATGTGCGCAAAGAGCTTGGCGCGACTGGCAAAGGCGGCAACGTCAATGCAGCCCAAGTGATTGGCAAGCGCATTGCTGAGAAAGCAAAAGCAGCTGGCGTTGAGAAGGTGGCGTTTGATCGCTCCGGCTTCGCCTACCACGGCCGTGTCAAAGCACTCGCTGATGCCGCTCGTGAAGCTGGCTTGCAGTTCTAATCGAATTGGATATTACAAATGGCTAAATTACAGGCAAATACCAAGAGTGACGGTCCTGAAGACGGTCTGAAAGAGAAGATGATCGCGGTGAACCGCGTCACCAAGGTCGTCAAGGGCGGCCGTATTCTCGGTTTCGCCGCACTCACCGTGGTGGGTGACGATGATGGTCGCGTTGGCATGGGCAAGGGCAAGTCAAAAGAAGTGCCTGCTGCTGTGCAAAAAGCGATGGAAGAAGCCCGTCGCAACATGATCAAAGTGTCTCTGAAGAACGGCACCATTCACCACAAGGTGCATGGCAGCCACGGCGCAGCCAATGTGATGATGATTCCAGCCCCAAAGGGTACCGGCATCATTGCAGGCGGTCCAATGCGCGCTGTTTTCGAAGTGATGGGCATCACCGATATCGTGGCGAAAAGCCATGGCACGTCGAACCCTTACAACATGGTTCGCGCCACGTTGGATGCTTTGAAGAACTGCACCACCCCTTCGGAAGTGGCTGCTAAGCGCGGCAAAAATATCGAAGACATCTTCGCTTGATCTCGGAGCATTCGATGAGCAATACACAAACTGTCAAAGTCCAACTGGTTCGCAGCCCGATTGGTACCAAAGAATCGCACCGTGCCACCGTTCGTGGCTTGGGTCTGCGCAAACTCAACTCTGTGAGCGAGTTGCAAGACACGCCCGCAGTGCGCGGCATGATCAACAAGATCAGCTACCTGGTCAAAGTGCTGTAAAGGTTGAAGATGGAACTCAATAACATCAAACACGCCGATGGCGCCAAGCACGCAAAGCGTCGCGTGGGCCGTGGCATTGGCTCAGGCCTGGGTAAAACCGCAGGTCGTGGCCACAAAGGTCAAAAATCACGTTCGGGTGGTTACCACAAAGTGGGTTTTGAAGGCGGTCAAATGCCTTTGCAACGCCGCTTGCCCAAGCGCGGCTTCAAGTCCACCACGTTGAAATACAACGCGGAAGTGACGCTGGCTGCTCTGGAGCAATTCGGTGCTGCTGAAGTGGACATGAACTCCCTCAAGGCCGCTGGTCTGGTGGCTCATATTGCTCGCGTGGTCAAAGTGATCAAGACGGGTGAGATCACCAAAGCGGTGAAGCTCAACGGCATTGGTGCGACAGCCGCTGCAAAGGCTGCCATTGAAGCCGCTGGCGGCTCGGTCGCCTAAGGTCTGACTGTTTAGGAATAGCACCTCGTGGCAACGAAACCTTCATCGATGGGTAACAACGACAAGTTCGGCGATTTGCGTCGTCGCTTGATCTTCTTGCTGCTCGCCTTGGTTGTTTACCGCGTGGGTGCGCACATTCCTGTGCCTGGCATTGATCCCAATCAGCTGCAGCAGCTGTTCAAGGGTCAGCAAGGCGGAATTTTGAGCTTGTTCAACATGTTCTCTGGTGGCGCCTTGTCGCGTTTCACCGTGTTCGCGTTAGGCATCATGCCGTACATCTCCGCATCGATCATCATGCAACTGATGACCTATGTGTTGCCAGCGCTTGAGCAGCTCAAGAAAGAGGGCGAAGCAGGTCGCCGCAAGATCACGCAGTACACCCGCTATGGCACCTTGGGTCTGGCCTTGTTCCAATCGATGGGCATCGCTTTGGCGCTGGAGGCTTCTGCTGGTTTGGTGAATGCACCGGGCTTTGGCTTTCGCATGACAGCCATGATTACCTTGACATCGGGCACGATGTTCTTGATGTGGCTGGGTGAGCAGATCACCGAACGTGGGCTGGGTAACGGTATTTCGATTCTGATTTTTGCTGGTATTGCGGCAGGTTTGCCCAATTCAGTCGGTGGCTTGTTGGAGCTGGTGCGCACAGGTGCCATGAGCATTTTGGTTGCTCTGGTGATTGTGGTGGTGGTTGCCTTGGTGACCTACTTTGTGGTGTTTGTCGAGCGTGGCCAACGCAAAATTTTGGTGAACTATGCGCGTCGCCAAGTGGGCAACAAAGTGTATGGGGGTCAATCCTCACATTTGCCACTGAAATTGAATATGGCAGGTGTGATTCCTCCCATCTTCGCGTCGTCCATCATTTTGTTGCCAGCAACCGTGGTGAGCTGGTTCAGCTCTGGCGATAGCATGTTGTGGTTGAAAGATATTTCTGCGGCATTGGCACCTGGACAGCCCGTCTATGTGATGTTGTATGCCGCTGCGATTGTGTTTTTCTGTTTCTTCTACACGGCACTGGTTTTCAACAGCCGTGAGACCGCAGACAACCTGAAGAAAAGCGGTGCGTTTGTTCCTGGTATTCGTCCAGGAGATCAAACCGCCAAATACATTGACAAGATTTTGGTTCGACTGACATTGGCGGGTGCGGTGTACATCACATTCGTTTGTTTGTTACCTGAGTTTCTGATTTTGAAATACAACGTGCCTTTCTACTTCGGTGGTACCTCGTTGCTGATCATTGTGGTGGTGACCATGGATTTCATGGCCCAAGTACAAAACTACATGATGAGTCAGCAGTACGAGTCGCTGTTAAAGAAGGCAAGTTTCAAAACAACGCTGGGTTGATAGCCCGGCGATCGAGAAACAAAGAGTCGCGTTCGGTGCCTAGGTTGGTGCCGGATAAAATGAGTTTTAGGAGAGTGAAATGAGAGTTTCGGCTTCGGTCAAAAAAATTTGCCGCAACTGCAAAATCATCCGCCGCAAGGGCGTGGTTCGTGTGATCTGTACAGATCCACGCCACAAACAGCGTCAAGGCTGATTGAACTGGTTTAAAGAGGACGCACATGGCACGTATCGCTGGCATTAACATTCCGCCGCACAAACACGCAGAGATTGGCTTGACAGCTATTTTCGGCATTGGTCGCACACGCGCTCGCAAAATTTGCGAAGCTTGTGGCATTGAATATTCAAAGAAGATCAAAGATCTGACGGACGGAGATCTCGAAAAGATCCGCGACCAGATCGCTGTCTTCACCATTGAAGGTGACTTGCGTCGCGAGACGACCATGAACATCAAGCGTTTGATGGACATCGGTTGCTACCGTGGTTTCCGTCATCGCCGTGGCTTGCCCATGCGTGGTCAGCGTACGCGTACCAACGCACGTACGCGCAAGGGCCCACGTAAAGCAGCCCAGGCATTGAAGAAATAATCGGATTGAGGCACAACAATGGCTAAATCACCTTCCAACAGCGCCGCACAACGTGTCCGCAAAAAAGTTCGCAAGAACATTGCTGACGGTATCGCGCACGTGCACGCTTCGTTTAACAACACCATCATCACCATTACCGATCGCCAAGGCAACGCTTTGTCATGGGCCTCGTCGGGTGGTCAAGGTTTCAAAGGCTCACGCAAATCCACACCTTTCGCTGCCCAGGTGGCATCGGAAGTCGCGGGTCGTGCTGCTGTTGACCAAGGCATCAAGAACCTGGACGTCGAAATCAAAGGCCCAGGTCCTGGTCGTGAATCTTCGGTGCGCGCCTTGGCCGCATTGGGCATTCGCATCAACTCGATTGCTGACGTGACACCGGTGCCCCACAACGGTTGCCGTCCACAAAAGCGTCGTCGTATCTAAGCGTTTTCGCTTTTTACTGTTAACCACAAGCCCACCGCCGCTGGTATTGCACCAGCGGCTCCTCACTTTCAGTGAGCAGATGATCAAAGAAGGAAATTCAAGTGGCACGTTACCTAGGCCCTAAGGCCAAACTCTCCCGCCGCGAAGGCACAGACTTGTTCTTGAAGAGCGCGCGCCGCTCGATTGCAGACAAGTCTAAATTTGATACCAAGCCTGGCCAGCATGGCCGCACCTCGGGTCAGCGCACGTCTGACTTCGGCTTGCAATTGCGCGAAAAGCAAAAGGTCAAACGCATGTACGGCGTGTTGGAGCGTCAGTTCCGTCGTTACTTTGCTGCTGCTGACCGCCAAAAAGGCAACACAGGTTCCAACCTGCTGACTATTTTGGAAACGCGTTTGGACAACGTGGTGTACCGCATGGGCTTTGGCTCTACACGCGCTGAAGCACGTCAGTTGGTGTCTCACAAAGCCATCACTGTGAACGGTCACCCAGTCAATATCCCGTCTTATTTGGTGAAAGCCGGTGACGTGATTGCTGTGCGTGAAAAGTCTAAGAAACAAGGCCGCATTTTGGAAGCCTTGGAGTTGGCCAAACAAGTTGGCATGCCAGCTTGGGTGGAAGTCAACGCAGACAAAGCCGAAGGCACTTTCAAGAAGTCGCCCGACCGCGACGAATTCGCGGCTGACATCAACGAATCGTTGATCGTCGAACTGTATTCGCGTTAATCCTGGTTGAGTTTCAACCGAACGCACCCCACGCTGCCTGCTCGCGCAGCGTGGTCCAGACAGCCTGCCTTACCGGTGTAACGAGCCGGGGGTATTGAGAGGAAATCTGAATGCAAACTAATTTGCTGAAACCAAAAAATATTCACGTCGAGCAAGTGGGCCACAACAAGGCCAAGGTCACTTTGGAACCTTTTGAGCGTGGCTATGGTCACACGCTGGGCAACGCACTGCGTCGCGTTTTGCTGTCTTCCATGGTGGGTTATGCCGTGACAGAAGTCACCATCGCCGGCGTGGTGCATGAATACTCGTCCATTGATGGCGTGCAAGAAGATGTGGTCAACATTTTGTTGAACCTCAAAGGTGTGGTTTTCAAGTTGCACAACCGTGATGAAGTCACCCTGAGCTTGCGCAAAGACGGTGAAGGCGCTGTGACGGCTGCTGACATCCAAACGCCTCACGACGTTGAAATCATCAACCCTGAGCACGTGATTGCCAATTTGTCGCAAGGCGGCAAGATTGATATCCAACTCAAGGTGGAAACGGGCCGTGGCTATGTGCCCGGTACTGTGCGTCGCTACGGTGAAGAGCCAAGCAAGTCGATTGGCCGCATTGTGTTGGATGCATCTTTCTCACCCGTTAGCCGAGTGAGCTACAGCGTTGAAAACGCCCGTGTGGAACAGCGTACCGATTTGGACCGTTTGGTCATGGAAATCGAAACCAACGGTGCCATCACCGCTGAAGATGCTGTGCGTGCTTCTTCCAGAATTCTGGTTGAACAACTGGCCGTGTTTGCACAACTGGAAGGCGATGTGTTCAGCGCTGTTGGCGGTGCACATACACCCGCTGGCAGCTCGCAACAGTTTGACCCCTTGTTGTTGCGCCCTGTGGACGAGCTCGAGCTCACCGTTCGTTCCGCCAACTGCTTGAAAGCAGAAAACATTTACTACATCGGTGACCTGATTCAGCGCACCGAAAACGAGTTGCTCAAGACACCTAACCTGGGTCGCAAGTCACTCAACGAAATCAAAGAAGTTCTGGCTTCACGTGGTTTGACCTTGGGCATGAAGCTCGAGAGCTGGCCACCTGCTGGTCTAGAGCGTCGTTGAATTTAAAATAACTAACCCGACTCAACAGTCCCCTGGCCGTACCTGATACGGCGGCCGGCAAAACATCAAAGGAAATCACCATGCGTCACGGACACGGACTACGTAAACTTAATCGCACCACATCACACCGTTTGGCGATGTTGCGCAACATGATGAACTCGCTCATTGAGCACGAAGCCATCAAAACCACTTTGCCAAAAGCCAAAGAGTTGCGCCGCGTCATCGAACCGATGATCACTTTGGCGAAAGAGCCCACCGTGGCCAATCGTCGTTTGGCATTTGATCGCTTGCGTGATCGTGACAGCGTGGTCAAGCTCTTCAATGAATTGGGCCCACGTTTCAAAACCCGTCCAGGCGGCTATACACGCATCTTGAAAATGGGTTTCCGTGTTGGAGACAATGCACCGATGGCTTTTGTTGAACTGGTGGATCGTCCTGAAATTAAAGATGCTGATCAAGAGCAAGCAAGCGCTTAATCAGCTACAATAACCCTCTTACCGCGCGATGGAGCAGCCTGGTAGCTCGTTGGGCTCATAACCCAAAGGTCGCAAGTTCAAATCTTGCTCGCGCAACCAGATCAAAAAGCCCGCTGAATTTTCAGCGGGCTTTTTTCTTGGTGTTTTATGACACGCACAGAAAACGTTTTAGAGCGATCACAACGCATCATCCAAACCCACACCTGGGGCGATGTGGTTTGGCATGTCTGGGGGGCAGCACAGTTGCACCAGCAAACGCCCTTGGTGCTGCTGCACGGGGGATCGGGCAGTTGGACTCATTGGGTTCGTAATGTGGTTCATTTGTCGTCGGACAGGCCTGTTTGGGCACTCGACTTGCCAGGTTTTGGAGACTCGGCGTTGCCTCCCGAGGTTCGCGATGCAGACAGCCTTGCGCCTTATGTCGGGGAGGTGCTGCAGGCTGCTTTCCATGGCCAGGCGGTGGATGTGATGGGGTTTTCGTTTGGTGGCCTTACTGCTGGATTGTTGGCGGCTGCTCGGCCCGAATTGGTCGCCCGTTTGCTGTTGGTGGGCGTGCCTGGGCTTGGCTTGATGCGTGAATCTTTGCCCATGCGCGGCATGCTGGCTGACATGACACCCGCACAACAACGTGACGTGCATCGACACAATCTGCGCGTGATGATGCTGAGTGACGATGCGGTGATCACCGACGAAGTGATTGACATGCAAGAGGCCAATGTGGCGCGTGATCGCATGCGTCGTCGGCGTATTGCACGAACCGATGTGTTGGCTCGGGTGCAAAGCCAATGGCAGTGTCCGGTGCACGGTATCTGGGGCGCGAAAGATGCGCTGTATCAGAGCAATTTGCACCGTGTGCCAGAAATACTGCATCGGCTCAACAGCTTTGATGTGATTGCCCACGCAGGCCATTGGGTCGCCTATGAACAAGCGGATGCTTTCCACCGCGTGTTGGGCCAAATCCTGTGAGACAGAGTCAATAAAACTGGTGATTGCCAACACATCGGCGCACAATGAAACCATGTTGTACAAATTCAAATCCAAAGCGACCGGCGACTTGATCATGCTTGAGCCACAAGGCCGACAAATTTTGCAAATCATGGGCAAAGAGCCGAGTGCAAAAGGCATCGTGTTGGCGTCTGAAATGCCCCAAGCCATCAAAGCCTTGCAAGAGGCGGTGGTTCGTGAAGAGGCCGAGCTAGAAGCTGCGCAACAGGCCACGCAAGATCAAGCGGCACAAGAGACAGCGCACAAATCAAGCGCACACCACATCAGCTTGCGCCAACGTGTGGTGCCGTTCATCGACATGTTGCAGCGCGCGCATGCCGAAAACGTCGACGTGGTCTGGGGTGTTTGAAGCGTCGCGTGTGCCGCACGCCTTTGAAACCCTGACCCCTGATGTGGTGCTTGATGCGCTGTCTGATTTAGATTTGGCAGTAGACGGCCGACTCACCGCATTGAGTTCGTACGAAAACCGCGTCTACCAAGTCATGCTCGATGATGACCAAGCCTTGGTGGCCAAGTTCTACCGGCCCGAGCGCTGGAGCGATGCGCAAATTCTGGAAGAGCATGCGTTTGCCGCCGAATTGATGGCGCAAGAAATTCCCATGGTCGGCCCCCTGATGTTGCATGGCAATACCTTGCACCATGCCCATGGTTTCGCCTTCAGCGTGAGCCCGCGACGTGGTGGCCGGCCTCCTGAGTTGGATGATCCCGAGGTGCTGGAATGGATTGGACGCTTCATCGCCCGCCTGCACAACGTGGGGGCACGCCGACCGTTTGAGACACGTCCAACGTTGGATGTCACCACCTTTGGTGAAGACTCACGTGATTGGTTGTTGGGCCAGCAGATGATTCCTATGGACCAACAACATGCATGGTTGGATGTGTGCAACCAGGCTTTGGAGATGGTGCGCCAAGCCATGCAAAACACGCCAGTGCAAAGCCTGCGTTTGCATGGCGACTGCCATCCCGGCAACATTTTGTGGACCCCCACTGACTTGCCCCAGGGCGGCCCACATTTTGTCGACCTAGATGATGCCCGCATGGGGCCCGCCATCCAAGACCTGTGGATGTTGCTCAGCGGCGACCGTGCGCAACGCACACGCCAGCTTGGCGTCTTGGTTGATGGCTATGAGGAAATGCGCGAGCTAGATCGCCGGGAGTTGGCTTTGATCGAGCCTTTGCGAACCTTGCGCTTGATTCACTACAGCGCCTGGTTGGCGCGGCGTCGTGATGACCCCGCATTCATCCAGAACTTTTCTTGGTTTGGCACCTCGGACTACTGGGCCGGACAAGTCCATATGCTGGTCGAACAGTGTGAGGCCATGCAAGAGCCCCCTCTCATCGTTTGAGTGGCACCAGCGTATTCAGCGCAACATTTTCATCAACAGCCCAGGAGATCTGCCAGGGCCATCAAGTCACGCGCATGCACGTCATTGCCGGCTTGGGGTGACACATCTTTGATCTGCGACGCACCGAACTCCATGGGACGTTCAATGTAGGCCGTGTGCAAGCCGCAACTGCGTGCTGCGGCCAAGTCGTCGTGGTGCGCCGCACACAACATCACCTCATGGGGAGACAGGTCGAACACCTGTGCCACGCCAAGGTAGGTGGCAGGGTCAGGCTTGTAAGCGCGAAACACCTCTGCCGACAACACACAGTCCCACGGGAGTCCAGCCCGCTTGGCCATGTTCGTCAGCAACCCCAGGTTGCCGTTAGAGAGCGAGCAAATGGTGAAGCGTTGCTTGAGGCGCGTCAGCCCCGCCACGCTGTCGGGCCAAGCGTCGAGTCGGTGCCAGACGCGGTTCAAGTGCACGCGCTCAGCCTCGCTCAAATGCGTCAATCCAAACTGAGGCAACAGACCGTCCAGGATCAAGCGGTGCAGCTCATCGATGCGAGTCCAGCCGAGCTCGCCTGAGCGCACCCGTGCCATGGCGGGTTGGTAACCGGCGCGCCAAGCCAGTGCAAACGCGTTGGCGTCCACATGCGGGTAGAGCGCCTGTACTTCACGCACGATGCTGCCATGCCAGTCGACGACGGTGCCAAAAATATCGAAGGCCAACACTTTCGTGTCGGCCTTCACGCGATTGAGAGTGTCCATGTTATGCATGGACCGTGTTTTACACCAACAAGGCGTTGACGCGTTTCACATAGGCGGCAGGGTCTTCCGGCAAGCCACCTTCTGCCAGCAAGGCCTGGTCAAACAAGATGTGCGCCAGATCGTTGAAGTGCGGGTTGGCATCTGCGCCCAGTTTTTTCACCAAACTGTGTTCTGCGTTCACTTCCAAGATTGGTTTGACCACGGGCACAGCCTGACCCGCTTGCTTGAGCATGCGTGCCAGCTGTGTGGACATGCCGTGGTCTTGCACCACCAAACATGCAGGTGAATCCACCAAGCGGCTGGTCACGCGCACGTCTTCGGCCTTGTCTTTGAGTGCTTCCTTAAGCTTGGCCAACACAGGTTTGAAGGCTTCAGCAGCGTCTTCGGCTGCTTTCTTCTCTGTTTCGTCTTGCAGCTTGCCCAAATCCACCGCGCCCTTAGCGACCGACTGCAAAGGTGTGCCATCGAACTCGTGGAGGAAGTTCAGCGCCCACTCGTCCACACGGTCAGTCATCAGCAACACCTCAATGCCTTTCTTGCGGAACACCTCCAGTTGCGGGCTGTTCTTGGCGGCTGCCAGTGTGTCGGCGGTGATGTAGTAGATGGCCTCTTGGCCTTCTTTCATGCGCGCCTTGTAGTCGGCAAACGACACGCTCACCGTGTCGCTGCTGGTGCTGGCAAAGCGCAGCAGCTTGGCCAGCTTGTCTTTGTTGGCCATGTCCTCGCCCAAGCCTTCTTTCAGCACGGCGCCAAATTCGCCATAGAACTTGGTGAACTTGCCAGCGTCTTGTTTGTCTTCTTCACTCGCGTCGGCTGCGGGCACATCGCGCTTGGCCAAGTCTTCCAGCACCGCCAGCACCCGGCGTGTGTTGCCTTCACGAATGGCTTTGACGTCGCGGCTTTCTTGCAGCAACTCGCGGCTCACGTTCAGCGGCAAATCGGCCGAATCCACCACGCCTTTGACAAAGCGCAAATAAGTAGGCATCAGGGCCTCAGCGTCGTCCATGATGAACACGCGTTTCACGTACAGCTTCAAGCCGGATTTGGTGTCTCGGTTGAACAAGTCCATCGGCGCTTTGCCGGGGATGTACAGCAGCTGGGTGTACTCGGTGCTGCCTTCTACGCGGTTATGCGTCCATGCCAGGGGTGCCTCAAAGTCGTGGCTGATGTGTTTGTAGAACTCTTCGTACTGCTGTTGGGTGACATCTTTCTTGGCCCGCGCCCACAGTGCGTTGGCTTGGTTGACGGTTTCCCATTCATCCGTGAGCACCATCTCACCGGGTTGATCGTTTTCACCTTCCTTCCACTCTTCTTTGCGCATGCGAATGGGCAAAGAAATGTGGTCGGAGTATTTGTTGATCACCGACTTGAGTTTCCATGCGCTCAAATATTCTTCGGCATCGTCACGCAGGTGCAAGATGATCTTGGTGCCGCGTTCGGCTTGCGTGATGGTCTCGACTTCAAAGTCGCCCGTGCCCGTGCTGCTCCAGCGCACGCCTTCTTCGGCTTTCAGTCCCGCGCGACGGGACTCCACCGTGATGCGGTCGGCCACGATGTAGCCCGAATAAAAGCCCACGCCAAATTGACCAATCAAGGCGCCTTGGTCTTTGGCGCTGCTTTGTTGGTCGCCGCTGAGCTTGCCCATGAATTCACGGGTGCCGCTCTTGGCAATCGTGCCCAGGTGTGCAATGGCCTCTTGCTCGCTCATGCCAATGCCGTTGTCGGCAATCGTCAAGGTACGGGCGGTTTTGTCAAAGCTCACCCGAACTTCCAGCTCGGACGATCCTTCGTACAAGGCGTCGTTGTTCAAGGCTTCGTAGCGCAGTTTGTCGCAGGCGTCCGATGCGTTGGACACCAGTTCGCGCAAGAAAATTTCTTTGTTGGAGTACAGCGAATGCGTCACGAGGTGCAGCAGTTGTGACACTTCGGCTTGGAATGAATGGGTGTGTTTGGTCATGGTGGCTAAAAATCAAAGAAGTCAAAACAAAAAGAACGCCCCGAGATGTGGGGCGTCTGGCGGTATTTCAAGTCCGGTTAAAAACGTTCGTGGGCACCCAGGTAGCGCCATTGGCCAACGGGCAAATTGCCCAATACCACGCGGCCCATGCGGATGCGTTTCAAGCCCACCACCAACAAGCCGACTTGCTCGCACATGCGGCGGATTTGGCGTTTTTTGCCCTCGGTCAGCACAAAGCGCAGCTGCTCGGGGTTTTGCCATTCCACTTGGGCGGGTTTTAAAGGCTTGCCGTCTAGACTCAAGCCGTGGCGCAGGCGTGCGAGCTGTTCACGCGGAAACACCTTTTGCACATTCAGCGCTTCACCTTGGTAAGTGACGCGCACCAAATACTCTTTTTCCATGTGGCTGTCTTCGCCAATCAGCTGACGGGCCACACGCCCATCTTGGGTTAGCACCAGCAGGCCCACCGAGTCAATGTCTAGCCGACCCGCTGGGGCCAAGCCGCGCAGTTGGCTGGGCTGGATGCGGTTCTTCGAGGTGTCTTCACGCCAGTGGTTGCGCCCGTGAATCAGCGTGATGGCTGGCTCATGACCGTCTTCGGCTTGGCCACTCACATAGCCCATGGGCTTGTGCAAAAGAATCGTCACTTGTGTGCTTTGGTGGCCTTTGGCGCGGGGGTCGATTTCGACCCGATCCGAGGGGCGCACCTTCACACCCATGGGGGCAGGGTGGCCATTGACCAGCACCCAACCTTGCTCAATCCAGGCATCGGCTTCGCGGCGGGAGCACAAGCCGAGCTCGGCCATGCGTTTGTTCAGGCGAACGAGGTCGGTGGTTGAGTCAGGCATCGGTTGGTCAGACATGGAGGAGAGAGAGTTTAGCCAGTCGTGCCGTGAGCACGCAGGGCGGGTAAGTTCAACACGCGCATGCCGCCGTATTCGATGCGGATAGCGCCCTGTTGCTCCAAGGTGTTGAGTGCCACATTCACACGCTGGCGCGACAAGCCCACCAAGTACGCCAGCTCTTGTTGCGTGATGCGCAGCATCTCGCCTACGCCAGGAAACAAGGCCGGGTTGAACAGCGCTGCCAGGTTGCGCGCCACCCGCACATCGGGGTCGTTCGAGCGGTCAATTTCGCGCGCTTCAATGAATTGCGCCAAGCGCTCGTTGAGCTGGTTCATCACAAAGCGGTTGAAGCCAATCGAGTGGTCCAGCAGCCAATGGAAGTCGTCAATCGGCAAGCCGGCCACCACGCTGCGACGCAGGGCCATGATGTTGTAGCGGTAGGGCTCGCGCTTGATGGCTGTGCCTTCTCCGAACCAGCCGCCTGGCGGCACCCCGGTGTAGGTGATGGTGCGTCCGCTGGCGCTGTCGGTGCTCATCTTGAGCAAGCCGTCAATCACGCCAAACCAAAACGTCACCGGACGCCCCATGCGGCACACGTGATCGCCAGGCAAGGGGTCGCTCACCACAAGTTGCGGCAGGATGCGCGTGCGTGCGTCTTCTGCAAGTAAATTCAGCCAGGGAATTTGCGCCAACTCAGAGGGGCTGGGCGCCCGACGGCGCTGATAAACACTGGATTGTTGGGTCATGCAAGAGCGCCCACGTGGTCAAAAAAATTCGGGTAAGTCCTGTCAAGGGTCTTCCCTCAATTGTCGTTGAAACGACAACTTGACGTCAAACCTAATCCTACGATGCCCATCAAGATGACAACTTGCCTTCCTGTGAAGGTAGGTTTCAAGCGACACAGCACGTTCACGCAAGGACTCGGCAATGCAGACCACGTTTCCCCGACTGTTACTGAAACACGCCAGCGAGCGCCCCGATGCGCCTGCCATGCGCGAGAAGGAATATGGCATTTGGCAAACCATCCATTGGGCCGAGCTGGCGCAGATGGTCGAGCACATGGCCTGTGGGCTGCACCAAGCCGGACTGACACGGGGTGAACACTTGGTGGTGATTGGCTCCAACCGTCCTCGTCTGTACGCCACTATGTTGGCGGCGCAATCGTTGGGCGCGATTCCTGTGCCGCTGTACCAAGATGCGGTGGGGGCCGAATGTGTCTTTCCACTCAACAATGCCGAGGTGCGCTTTTGTGTGGTCGAAGACCAAGAGCAAGTTGACAAACTGCTGGAAATCCGTGCGCAGTGTCCGCAAATCAGCCACATCTACTACGACGATCCACGGGGTCTGCGCAAATATGACGAACCTGGCTTGGGTTCTCTTGAAGAGTTGCTAGCGGCAGGAGCGGTTTTTGCTAAGCAGCACCCCGAGTTCTTCCGCGCCGAAATTGCCAAGGCTCACACCGACGACGTGGGGGCGATGTTTTTCACCTCGGGCACCACGGGCAACCCCAAGGGTGTGGTGCACACCCACAACTCACTCATCAACCGTGCAGAAGCGGGCGCCCAGTTTGACCACCTCACCGCCAGCGAAGACGTGTTGGCCTATTTGCCGCCGGCCTGGATTGGTCAAAACATTTTCAGCTACGCCCAGTGGCTCTACTGTGGCTACGTGGTGAATTGCCCCGAATCGGCAGCCACCGTCACCATCGACTTGAAAGAGGTCGGCCCCACCTACTACTTTGCACCGCCGCGTGTGTTTGAAGGCTTGCTCACCAGCGTGATGATCCGCATGGAAGACGCGGGCAGTTTGAAGCGCCACATGTTCCATTACTTCATGGACGTGGCGCGCCAATACGGCCCCACCAAGATGGATGGCAAATCCATTGGCCTGGTCGGCGGTTTGCTCTACACCGTAGGCAACTTCTTGGTGTATGGCCCCTTGCGCAACAACTTAGGCATGAGCCGCGTGCGTGTGGCCTACACCGCAGGCGAAGCCATTGGCCCTGACTTGTTCAGCTTCTACCGCGCCATTGGCGTGAATTTGAAGCAGCTCTATGGCTCCACCGAAACTGCTGTATTTGTCTGCTTGCAACCCGACCACGAGGCCCGTGCAGATACCGTGGGCGTGCCCTGTGCGGGGGTGGAAATCAAAGTGGCCGACAACGGTGAAATCTTGGTCAAGTCCGCAGGCTTGCTCAAGGGCTATTACAAAAACCCAGAAGCCACCGCCGAGGTGCTCACCGCCGACGGCTGGTACCACACCAGCGACGCCGGGTTCTTGGACGCGCACGGTCACTTGAAAATCATCGACCGCGTCAAAGACGTGGGCCGTATCAAAGGCGGTGCCAACGATGGCGCCATGTTTGCGCCCAAGTACGTGGAGAACAAACTCAAGTTTTTTCCGCACATCAAGGAAGTGGTGGCTTATGGCGACCAGCGCGACAAGGTTTGCGTGATGGTCAACATCGACTTCGATGCGGTGGGCAACTGGGCGGAGCGCAAAAACTTGCCCTACGCCGGCTACACCGATTTGGCGCAAAAGCCCGAGGTCTATGGCCTCATCCAAGAGTGCGTGGAAAAAGTCAACGCCGATTTGGCCGCCGACGCGCTGCTGGCGGGCAGCCAAGTCAGCCGCTTCTTGGTGCTGCACAAAGAGCTGGATGCCGACGATGGCGAGTTGACCCGAACCAACAAAGTACGCCGTGGCTTCATCGCTGAAAAATACGACGCCTTGGTCACCGCCTTGTACGGCGGTGCCACCGAGCAGTTCATTGAAACCCAAGTCAAATTTGAAGATGGCCGTACCGGCAGCGTGAGCGCCACGCTCAAGATCTCGGACGCCAAAACCTTCGCCCCCGTGGGGAAAGCCGCATGACTAAAAAAATTGGTGACGTCATCCTCGATGTCAAAAACATCAGCCTGCGCTTTGGCGGTGTCAAAGCGCTGACCGATATTTCTTTCAATGTGTGCGAGCACGAAGTGCGCGCCATCATTGGCCCCAACGGTGCCGGCAAGAGCTCCATGCTCAACTGCATCAATGGTGTCTACACCCCTTCAGAAGGCTCCATCACCTTCCGTGGTCAAACCTTTGCCCACATGGACAGTCGTCAAGTGGCCGAGATGGGCATTGCGCGTACCTTCCAAAACTTGGCCTTATTCAAGGGCATGAGCGTGATCGACAACATCATGACCGGACGCAACCTGCGCATCAAAAGCAATCTGTTCATGCAGGCCTTGCGCATTGGGCCCGCACAACGTGAAGAAGAAGCGCACCGCGAATTTGTCGAACACATCATCGACTTCCTGGAAATTCAAGCCCACCGCAAAACGCCTGTGGGGCAGCTGCCTTATGGCTTGCAAAAGCGTGTGGACCTGGGCCGTGCCTTGGCCATGGAGCCACAGGTGCTGCTGCTTGACGAGCCGATGGCGGGAATGAACGTGGAAGAGAAACAAGACATGTGCCGTTTCATCTTGGACGTCAACGAAGAGTTTGGCACCACGATCGTCTTGATCGAACACGACATGGGCGTGGTGATGGACATCTCCGACCGCGTGGTGGTGCTCGATTACGGCAAGAAGATTGGCGACGGCGCTCCCGACGAGGTGCGCAACAACGAGGAGGTCATCCGCGCCTACCTCGGCACTTCACACTGAGGACAAGAACATGGCGTTTTTTCTGGAAGCTCTTTTTGGTGGCCTGATGGCTGGCATGTTGTATTCCCTGGTGGCACTTGGCTTTGTGCTGATCTTCAAAGCCTCGGGGGTGTTCAACTTTGCCCAAGGCGCGATGGTCTTGTTTGCGGCCTTGGCCATGGCACGTTTCTCCGAGTGGATTCCTGGCTGGTTGGGCACGGACAGCAAGGTGCTGGCCAATGTGCTGGCTTTTGTCATCGCCGGTGCATGCATGTTTGTGCTGGCTTGGGTGATTGAACGCTTGGTGTTGCGCCACCTGGTGAACCAAGAGGGGGTGACCTTGCTGATGGCCACACTGGGCATCACGTACTTCTTGGATGGATTGGGTCAAACTATTTTTGGCAGCGATATCTACAAGATCGATGTGGGCATGCCCAAAGACCCGGTCTTCTTGTTTGATTCCGTTTTTCAAGGCGGCGTGATGATCAACCTTGAGGACGTCTATGCCGCCTGCGTGGCTGCTTTGTTGGTGGTGGTCTTGTCTTTGTTCTTTCAAAAGACCAGCACCGGACGCGCCCTGCGTGCGGTGGCTGATGACCATCAGGCCGCGCAGTCGATTGGCATTCCACTCAACCGTATTTGGGTGATCGTGTGGTTTGTGGCCGGTGTCACTGCATTGGTGGCCGGCATCATCTGGGGCTCCAAGATGGGTGTGCAGTTCTCACTGACCACCGTGGCTTTGCGTGCCTTGCCTGTGATTATTTTGGGTGGACTCACCTCGGTGCCAGGCGCCATCATCGGTGGCTTGATCATCGGTGTGGGCGAGAAGCTGTCAGAGGTGTACGTCGGCCCCATGGTGGGCGGTGGAATTGAAATTTGGTTTGCCTACGTGCTGGCCTTGGTGTTCTTGCTGTTTCGTCCGCAAGGTTTGTTTGGCGAGAAGATCATCGACCGCGTGTAAGAGGAATAAAAAATGTTTTACAGAGAAAACGGTCAATTCAAAACCTCCTACCGCAAAGATCAGCAGATCTTTCCGATCACCCAAGACCGCTGGATGATTCTGGCCTTGGTTGCTTTTGCATTCATCGGCATCCCGGCCCTGGTCGACGAGTACCTGTACCGCGCCATCCTGATTCCCTTTTTGATTTTGTCGCTGGCTGCTTTGGGCGTGAACATCTTGGTCGGTTACTGCGGTCAGATCTCTTTGGGATCAGGCGCTTTCATGGCGGTGGGTGCCTACATGGCCTACAACACCTACATCCGCATCGAGGGCGTGCCGTTGATCGTGGCCTTGCTCTCGGGCGGGTTCTTTGCCACCTTGGTGGGCATTCTGTTTGGCATTCCCAGTCTGCGTGTGAAAGGCTTGTATCTGGCGGTGGCCACACTGGCGGCGCAGTTTTTCTGCGATTGGGCTTTTCTGCGCTTGGGCTGGTTCACCAACTACAACGCCTCGGGCTCGGTCTCGGTCTCTAACCTGAATGTGATGGGCTTGCCCATTGGCACACCCGTCGAGAAGTACCTGTTTTGCTTGTGCTTCTTGGTGGTGTTTGGCTTGCTGGCCAAAAACTTGGTGCGCTCAGCCATTGGCCGCGAATGGATGGCCATTCGCGACATGGACGTGGCCGCTGCCGTGATCGGTATCCGCCCCGTCTACGCCAAGCTCAGTGCCTTTGCCGTCAGCTCTTTCATCGTCGGCGTGGCGGGTGGGCTCTGGGGCTTCATCCATTTGGGCTCTTGGGAGCCTGCGGCGTTCTCGATTGACCGCAGCTTTCAGTTGCTGTTCATGGTCATCATTGGTGGCATGGGCTCCATCATGGGCAGCTTTTTTGGCGCAGCTTTCATTGTGGTTTTGCCTATCTTTCTGAACCAGTTTTTGCCCGCCATGGGCGACATGGTGGGCGTCACCATCTCGACGGCCACTGTGGCGCACGTGGAGTCCATGATTTTTGGCGCATTGATTGTCTGGTTCTTGATTGTTGAGCCACACGGCTTGGCCAAGCTGTGGTCGATTGCCAAACAAAAACTTCGTCTGTGGCCTTTCCCACACTGAGTTCCTTGACCTTTCAAACTTTTAACAGGAGACAACCCATGAAGTTTCGTCACATCACAACGGCAGTGACCTTGGTCGCAGCAGCCATCACCGGCAGCGTTGTCAGCACCCAGGCGGCTGCACAAGCCAAAGAACAATTCTTCCCGGCCCTGGTGTACCGCACCGGCGCTTATGCACCCAATGGCGTGCCCTTTGCCAACGGGTTCATTGACTACCTCAAACTGACCAACGCACGTGGGGGCATCAACGGCGTGAAGGTGATTTATGAAGAATGCGAAACCGCCTATGCCACCGACCGCGGCGTGGAATGCTACGAGCGCCTGAAAGGCAAGCACGGCGGCGCCACCGTGTTCCAACCACTGTCCACCGGCATCACCTTTGCGCTGACAGAAAAAGCCCCTATCGACAAAATTCCCGTGCTCACCCCGGGCCTGGGCCGCAGCGAATCGCAAGACGGTGGCGTCTTCAAATGGAACTTTCCCCTGGCTGGCACCTACTGGGTGGCCGCTGACACCATCATCCAAGACATTGGCAAAAAAGAAGGTGGCTTGGACAAACTCAAAGGCAAGAAGATCGCCTTGATGTACCACGACAGCCCCTTCGGCAAAGAAGCCATTCCCATGTTGCAAGAGCGCGCTGCGCTGCACGGCTTCCAGTTGAGCTTGCTGCCTGTCACCCACCCTGGCGTCGAACAAAAGTCCACCTGGTTGCAGATCCGTCAAAACCGCCCCGACTACGTCATCAACTGGGGCTGGGGCGTGATGAACTCCACCGCTTTGAAAGAAGCCCAAGCCACGGGCTACCCACGCGAGAAGATGTATGGCGTGTGGTGGGCCGGTGCTGAGCCCGACGTCAAAGACGTGGGCCAAGGTGCCAAGGGCTACAACGCGGTCATGATGCAGCACGGCGCTGAGAAGAACGCGGACGTGGTCAAAGAAATTTTGTCCAAGTTGCACAGCAAAGGCCAAGGCACAGGCCCACAAGAAGAAGTGGGCGACGTGCTCTACATGCGTGGTGTGCAAGCTGCGATGTATGGCATTGAAGGGGTGCGCGCCGCACAAGAGCGTTTTGGCAAAGGCAAAGTCATGACCGGCGAGCAAGCGCGTTGGGGCTACGAGAACTTGAACCTGACCCAGGCCAAGCTCGACTCGTTGGGCTTCAAAGGCGTGTTGCGTCCCTTGTCGACCAGCTGCCAAGACCACATGGGGGCCGCCTGGACACGCATGCACACCTGGGATGGTGTGCGTTTCAACTGGTCTTCTGACTGGTACCAGGCGGATGAGCAAATCATCAAGCCCATGGTCAAAGCAGCTGCTGACAAATACGCCGCTGAGAAAAAAGTCACGCGTCGCTCACCTGCCGACTGCCAGTCCTGATGACGTGTCAGATCAGCCGCACGCAGCGTGTCGGCTGATTGTTTGGCGGCTCTTTCTGAGCCGCCAAACCTCAAACCTACAAGTGCTTGTGGTTTGAGGTTTGGTCAAACCCGCAATGTTTTTTTAGCAAGGTCAATCATGAGCGCCAACAACATCGTTCTCAACGTCAACGGCATTGAGGTTATTTACAACCATGTGATCCTGGTGCTCAAAGGTGTGTCGCTGCAAGTGCCAGAAGGCGGCATTGTGGCTATCTTGGGTGGCAACGGCGCGGGCAAAACTACCACCTTGCGCGCCATCTCCAACTTGTTGCAAGGCGAGCGTGGGGCTGTCACCAAAGGCAGTATTGAGTTTCGTGGCGAACGCATTGAAAACCTCACACCTGCTGACCTCGTCAAGCGCGGTGTGGTGCAGGTGATGGAAGGGCGTCATTGCTTTGCCCACCTGACCATCGAAGAAAACCTGCTCACCGGCAGCTACACCCGTTCCGACAAAGGCGAGGTGGCTGCGAATTTGGAGAAGGTCTACAACTACTTCCCTCGTCTCAAAACCCGCCGCACCTCGCAAGCCGCGTACACCTCAGGCGGCGAGCAGCAAATGTGCGCCATTGGCCGCGCCTTGATGTCCAACCCCAACATGGTCTTGTTGGATGAACCCTCGATGGGGCTGGCGCCGCAAATCGTGGAAGAGGTGTTCAACATCGTCAAAGACTTGAACGACAAAGAAAAAGTTACCTTCTTGCTGGCCGAACAAAACACCAACATGGCCCTGAAATATGCCGACTATGGCTACATCATGGAGTCGGGCCGCGTGGTGATGGACGGTGCGGCATCTGACCTGGCCAACAACGAAGACGTGAAAGAGTTTTACCTGGGTGTGGGCGGCGGTGAGCGCAAGAGCTTCAAAGAAGCCAAGAGCTACAAGCGTCGCAAACGTTGGTTGGCTTGATCGGAGCACACACCATGAGCACACACCACGACGCCCTCGAAACCCGCACGCCTGCCGCACGCGAAGCGGCCTTGCTGGCCGCCTTACCCACACAAGTGGCGCATGCGCAAAAAAACTCTTCCGCGTTTGCCGCCTCTTTGGCAGGCATTGATGCGCAGCAGATCTGCAGCCGCGCTGCACTGGCCAAGTTGCCTGTGATCCGCAAGTACGAACTGCTGGCGCAACAACAAGCACAGCGTGCCGTCAATGTGTTTGGTGGCTTTGCCGCCATTGGGTTTGGCAAAGCCATGCCCCGTGTGTTTGCCAGTCCTGGCACGATTTACGAACCCGAAGGTGCACGTGCCGATTACTGGCGCATGGCCCGCGCCATGTATGCCGCAGGCTTTCACGAAGGCGAGCTCATTCATAACTGCTTCAGCTACCACTTCACCCCTGCGGGCTCGATGATGGAAACCGGCGCCCACGCCATCGGGTGCACCGTGTTTGCAGGTGGCACAGGCCAAACCGAACAGCAAGTGCAAGCCATGGCCGAGCTCAAGCCTGCTGGCTATATCGGCACGCCCAGCTTCCTGAAAATCATTGTTGAAAAAGCTGCCGAGATGGGCGTGGCCTTGCCCAGTGTGCGCAAGGCCTTGGTGTCGGGCGAGGCGTTCCCCCCTAGCCTGCGCGATTGGTTGGCCGAGCGCGGCATCGCGGGCTACCAGTGCTACGCCACAGCCGATTTAGGTCTGATCGCCTACGAGACGTCTGCCCGCGAAGGCTTGGTGCTGGATGAGGGCGTGATTGTGGAAATCGTGCGTCCGGGCACGGGCGACCCGGTATCTGAAGGCGAAGTGGGTGAACTTGTGGTCACCAGCTTGAACCCTGACTATCCTTTGATCCGCTTTGGCACGGGCGACTTGTCAGCTGTGTTGCCTGGCACATGCCCCACGGGGCGCACCAACACCCGCATCAAGGGCTGGATGGGACGTGCAGACCAAACCACCAAAGTGCGTGGCATGTTTGTGCACCCGGGACAAGTGGCCGAGGTGGTGAAGCGTTTTCCCGAGATCGCGCGTGCACGCTTGGTCGTGACGGGTGAGATGGCCAACGACCAAATGGGTTTGCAAGTTGAAGCGCAGCCCGCCGATGGGTTGGCGCAAAAAATTGGTGAAGCCGTTCGTGAGATCACCAAACTTCGAGCCGAGGTGGCGTTCGTGGCGCCCGGCAGTTTGCCCAATGATGGCAAGGTCATTGAAGACGCGCGCACCTATCAGTGAGTGTGATCAGGGTAAGCTATAGCCCGCCTACGTGATGACCGTAGCCTTTTTAGAGCGTGTGTCATTTACGATGACTTTTATTTAGGAGACCTCATGAAAAAACTGTTTTCACTCAGCCTGTTGGCGTTGGCCGCACTGACCGGAGGTGCGCAAGCCGCCGACTTCCCCATCAAGGACAAGCCCATCACCATCATCGTGCCCTTTGCCGCTGGTGGACCCACAGACCGTGTGGCGCGCGACTTGGCCGAATCCATGCGCAAGCCCTTGGGCGGCGTGGTCGTACTGATTGACAACGCAGCCGGGGCGGGTGGCACGATTGCTTCGAACAAAGTTGCCAAGGCAGTGCCCGATGGTCACACCTTGTTCTTGCATCACATTGGCATGGCCACGTCGCCTGCGCTGTACCGCAAGTTGCCTTATGACACCTTGGAAGATTTTGAGTATTTGGGCATGGTCAACGAAGTGCCCATGACCTTGATCGCACGCCCCAATATCCCTGCCAACAACTTCAAAGAGTTGTCGGCTTGGATTGCCCAAAACAAAGGCAACGTCAACTTGGGCAATGCAGGTTTGGGTGCTGCGTCCCACCTGTGCGGTTTGTTGTTCCAAAGCGCCATGAAGATCGACATGACCACGGTGCCCTACAAAGGCACGGCGCCTGCCATGACCGATCTGATGGGCGGTCAAATCGATTTGCTGTGCGACCAAACCACCAACACCACCAGCCAGATCGAAGGCAAGAAAGTCAAAGCCTTTGCGGTGACCACCACCAAGCGTTTGACCACACCGGCTCTGAAAGACTTGCCCACCTTGCAAGAGGCTGGCTTGAAAGATTTTGAAGTCACCATTTGGCACGGTTTGTACGCACCCAAAGGCACGCCTGCGGATGTGCTCACCAAAATCAACAATGCCCTCAAGGTGGCGCTCAAAGACCCAGAGTTCATCAAGAAGGAAGAAGCTTTGGGTGCTGTGGTGGTGAATGACAAGCGCGTCTCCCCCGCTGAACACAAAAAGTTTGTCGCTGCTGAAATTGCCAAGTGGGGTCCGATCATCAAGGCCGCTGGCATCTACGCCGACTGATGAACACACCCGGACAAGCCACCTTCGGGTGGCTTTTTTATTCGACCTAGGCCGCAGCGCCTGGGCTATTCGATGAGGAGACCGACATGATGATTCGTCGCACCGTTTTCAAAACCGCCGCGCAAGTGGCTCTGTTGGCCGTTGCTGCCGTGTGTGGTTTGCACGCCAGCGCCCAAAGCTGGCCCACCAAGCCTGTGCGCATCGTGGTGCCGTTTGCACCGGGTGGCACCACCGACATCTTGGCGCGCGCCGTCGCGCCTGAGCTGACCAAGGCCTTTGGCCAGCCCTTCTTTGTGGACAACAAAGGAGGCGCTGGGGGCAACCTGGGGGCCGAAATCGTGGCCAAGTCCCCGGCAGATGGTTACACCTTGCTCATGGGCACGGTGGGCACGCACGGCATCAACCGCGCCTTGTACGACAAACTGCCCTACGACCCGATCAAAGACTTTGTGCCCATCACCTTGGTGGCGGGCGTGCCCAACGTGATGGTGGTCAATGCCGAGCGCGCCAAAGAGCGCAACATCCACACCGTGGCCGATTTCCTGGCCTATGCCAAAGCCCATCCGGCACAACTGAACATGGCCTCCAGCGGCAACGGAACCTCGATCCACCTGGCGGGTGAGTTGTTCAAGAGCATGAGTGGCACCTTCATGGTCCACTTTCCCTACCGTGGCTCTGGCCCGGCCTTGCTCGATCTGGTGGGGGGCTCGACCGATGTGATGTTTGACAATTTGCCATCGTCGATGCCGCTCATCAAAGCAGGCAAGCTCAAGGCCTTGGGCGTGACCAGCGCCCAGCGCTCTGCCGCCTTGCCCGATGTGCCAACGGTGGAGCAAGCGGGCGGCCCGAGCCTGAAAGGCTACGAGGCCAGTTCGTGGTTTGGTTTGTTGGCTCCTGCTGGCACGCCAGTGGACGTGGTCAACCGCATCCAGCAAGAAGTCACCAAGTCGTTGAGCACACCAGCGATCAAAGAAAAACTGTTGGCCCAAGGGGCTATTCCTGGTGGCAACACATCGGCCGAGTTCGCCAAGTTCATTGACGGCGAACACAAAAAATGGGCTCAGGTGGTCAAGGCCTCTGGCGCCAAAGTGGACTGATGCACCGGTGTTGCGTCGGTGATGCCGACGCAACGCGTGCACAGAGGTTTATCCGGCTTGTTCGGGCAAGGCCTCGAAGGCAGAGAACGGCAGGCTTTGCTTGACCAAAATCACGGTGCAAGGCGCGTCCATCGCCACCTTGATAGGCACGGTGGCGACGAAGCGTTGCATTTGCAAACCGTGGGTGGCTGCCCCCATCACAATCATGCTCACTTGGTTGCCTTCGGCGTAGCGCACCAAGGCATTGGCCACATCGCTTGCTTCTAGCACGTGGTAAGAGGTTTGGTGGCCTTCCAAATTCAGTGGTTGTGCCCACTGCCGCAGCAGGGTCAGGTATTGGCGGTGCAGCGAGGTTTCGCTGCTGGCGCTCTCGGTGCTGCTGGTTTGGTTGGGCGAAATCACCGTCACCACCGCCAACCTTGCACCCGGGCGCAAACCCAATGAACGTGCCACCGCTTGCCGCAACGAATACAGCGTGGCGTCGCTCGCCTCGTGGTGTGGCACGGCCACCATCAAAATTGGCACCTCTTCAATTTGCTGCGACGGCAAGGGGCTGGGCTGGTACTGCATGCCCGCGGCGCGCACCCACCGTTTGAGGTGGGTGAAGAACGAGGTGCCTTTGAGTTGTTGGCCGCGTGCGGTGATCTTGACGTGTTCAGGGTTCTCCAAATCAAACGCCAAATGCGACGCCGATGGGTAGCGTTGCGCCGCCACGGGCTCCAAGCAGCGCAGCACCACCTCTTGCAACCACGCTGGCGTTTCGGGTCGCAAGCGGCGTGGTGGCGCTGGGTCCATCCACAAACGCTGACGCATGCCGCCGTCTGTGGCCGGGTTGCCAAACGGCAGCTCGCCGGTCGCCAGTTCGTAGAGCATCACGCCAATGGCAAAAATGTCACTGCGTGGGTCGCCGCGCACCCCCACCACTTGCTCTGGCGCAATCCAGGCGGGCGAGCCCACGGCCTTGCGCAGCTCTTCGGCCAACAAGTCGGGGTAGTGCGCGTGGCAGGACAAACCGAAGTCCAGCAACACGGCGTGGCCGTCGGGGTGCATCAGCACATTGGCGGGTTTGAGGTCGAGGTGGCAGGCGTTTTGTTGGTGCAAGCTGTGGGCAGCGCGTGCCACGGCAGCACCCAGTTGGGCGATCTCTTGGGGGGATGGGCGGGTGCGCTGCTCGGTGTGTGCATCAAGCAGGTGCTGCAAGGTTTGCCCCGGCACATGCTCCATCACCAAGTAGGGCAGCGTCACCAAATCGCCTGCGGCGACAAAACGTGGCACATGGCGGCCATGCAGCACTTGCAAGAGTTGATGTTCTACCTCAAAGCCCACAATGTTCTCGGCGCCATCGCCTGCTGTCATGCGCGGCACCTTCATCACCATGGGGAACGGGGCCGGGCGCTGGTCGGCGTAGCGCACCTCATAGATGTGAGCCATGCCACCGGCGTGCAAGCAATTGCCAATGCAAAAGCCGTCCAACTCAGTGCCTGGCTCAAGACGCTTCATCGGCCAGTCTCCAGCCTCTCGGCAAAAAACTCAGGCAAGCCTGCTTCACGCACGCAACGCGCAGCGGCCATGTGGTCGTAGGCCACGCGGTGAAACGTCAGCTTGGCTGCGCTGCTGTCAAACAAGGCGTACATGGCGCGCGGGTTGCCATCACGCGGCTGGCCCACCGAGCCTACGGTGGCAATCCAGTGGCGGTGTTTCGGGGTCGGAATGGCCACACCCGGTGAGGGCTCAAAGCGCATCAGCTGCCGCCCTGTGCCCCGGTAAAACAAGGACTGGTGGTGCACATGACCCCCAAACACATAACGCACAGCGGGGTCTTGTATGGCCGCATCCAAACTCAGGCTGGCCGTGCGCTCGTCTTCTACATAGCGCCACCGCTCGGGGGCATCGGCACTGGCGTGCACCAACAGCACGCTGTCCTCACAGGCGGTGAGGGGCAAAATTTCCAACCAAAAGCGTTGTGCCGGCGACAGCTGGTCATGCGTCCATTGCGCGGTTTGCCCCCCCAACGACAAGCTGGCACTGGCGTCGTTGACGCTGTGGGTTTGCACCAGCTCTTCGTGGTTGCCACGCAGCACAATGCCGCCCTGCGCTTGAATGTCTTGGCAGCGTGTCACCACCTCTGCCGGAAACGCGCCGTAACCCACCAAGTCGCCCAGCACGGCAATGCGCTCTGCGCCCTGTGCTTTGGCATGCGCCAAGCACGCCTCGAACGCGTGCAAGTTGCCATGGATGTCAGACAGCAGGGCGTACTTCATGGCGCAGCCTCAGTCGCTCAGTACACGTACACGCCGCGTCCCGTCTTGCGGCCCAGGTGCCCCGCCGCCACCATTTCTTTGAGCAGTGGGCAAGGGCGGTATTTGCTGTCACCAAACTCGTTCAAATAGACCTCCATCACGGCCAAGCACACGTCCAGGCCAATCATGTCAGCCAAAGCCAGCGGACCAATCGGTTGGTTGCAACCGAGCTTCATGCCCGCGTCAATGTCTTCGGGCGTGGCCAAGCCTTCGGCCAGCACAAACAGGGCTTCGTTGATCATGGGCACCAAGATGCGGTTGACCACAAAGCCGGGGGCGTTCTTCACGGTGATGGGGCTCTTGCCCAGTCGGGTGGCCAGGTCGTGCACGGCATCATGGGTGGCGTCGCTGGTTTGCAAACCACGGATGATTTCGACCAAGGCCATCATGGGCACGGGGTTGAAAAAGTGCATGCCAATGAAGCGGTCGGCGCGTTGTGTCACCGCGGCCAGTTTGGTGATCGAGATCGACGAGGTGTTCGATGCCACGATCACCTCGGCTCCGAGCAGCGCATCGACTTGCTTCAAGATCTTGACTTTGAGTTCGTAGTTCTCGGTGGCCGCTTCGATCACCAGTTGTGCGGTTTTGAGGTCGTCGTAGTTTGTGCTGCCTTGGATGCGTGACAAGGCGGCTGCCTTGTCGGCCTCGGTGATTTTTTCTTTCTTGATCAGGCGGTCCAAACTGCCCGCGACGGTGGCGATGCCTTTGGCCACCGAGGCCTCTGAGATGTCGACCATGACCACGTTCACGCCTGAGACGGCGCATGCCTGTGCGATGCCATTGCCCATGGTGCCCGCACCAATGATGCCTACGGTTTGAATGCTCATTGAAATTTCCCTTGTTGCTTGGATGGAATAGAAGAATATTAGCGGGTGAAGGGTTGCGATTGGCTGACTTGGCTCAAGCCTTGAAGCGCTTTTGCGTCAGGTGCAGCGCTATGCGCCAGGCCACCACGGTGTACAGCGCCAACACGCCCAAATGCAACAGGGGTTGCGCGGGCCATTGGTCTAAGAACAACGGGCGCACCAAGGCAATGGCTTGGGTCAGGGGCAGCCAGGCGGACACCTCGCGCACCAGATCCGGCAACTGGTCGCGCGGAAAGAACACGCCGCTCAAGAACATCATGGGCGTGAGGAACAAGGTGAAGTAGTAGGTGAAAAAGTCATAGCCCTTGGCCAGCGCATTGAAGATCAGCGCAATGCAACTGAAGGTGATGCCCACGCACAAGAGGATGGGCCAAGCCGCCAGCAGCTTCCAGCTGTGGGTGATGCCCAGACCCATCATCACGCCCAAGATGGCGGTGATGGTGAACAAAGCCTTGAACGCAGCCCACAGCATTTCGGCCAGCAGCACATCGTCCAAGCGCATGGGAGCGTTCAAGATGCCGTCCCAGGTCTTTTGTACATGCATGCGCGAGAAGGCGGAGTACAGCGCTTCAAACGTGGCCGCGTTCATGGCGCTCATGCAAATCGAGCCGCTGGCTAAAAACAAAATGTAGGGTACGCGTTGGCCGTCCAAATTGACTTCACCTACCAATGCGCCCATGCCGTAACCAAAGGCCACCAGCCACATCAAGGGTTCGGCGATGTTGGCCACCAGGCTGGGAATGGCAAGCTTGCGCCACACCAATAAATTGCGCAAAAACACGGGCCAAAAACGAAAGTAGGTGTGCATGGTGTCAGCCCTCTTCCCGGATCTGGCGCCCGGTTAATTTCAAAAACAAATCTTCTAAATTGGCCGGTCGGTGCAGGGTGCGCAGACCGCTGTGTGTGGCCAAGGCCTGCAACAAGGGGCCTGCTTGGTGGGTGTAAAAAAACACGGTCTCGCCGCTGGTCTCGACCCGTTGTGCCAAGTCTTTGAGCGGGCTGTGCACCAAGCCCAAGGCGCCATTGCCGTACACCTCCACCACATCAGGTTCTAGGTGTTGGGCAATCAAATCGCGTGGTGCGCCTTCGGCAATTTTTTTGCCGTGGTCGAGCACCAGCAGCCGATGACACAAGCGTTCGGCTTCGTCCATGAAGTGGGTGGTCAGCAGAATCGACTTGCCTTGTTGCAACAGTTGCTGCAAACGCTCCCACATCAGGTGGCGCGCTTGGGGGTCGAGGCCAGTGGTGGGCTCGTCGAGCAGTAGCAAGTCAGGGTTGTTGATGAGGGCGCGCGCCAGACTTAGGCGTCGCTTCATGCCCCCTGACAACTCGCCTGGCTTGGCATCGGCTTTGTGGGTCAAGGCGGCAAAGCGCAGCAACTCAGGAATGCGCGCCTGAATGTCAGCTTTCTTCAAACCAAAGTAACGGCCAAACACCATCAGGTTTTCGGCGCAGGTGAAATCTGGGTCGAGGGTGTCAAACTGACTCACCACGCCCAGGCGGGCCTTGATGGCCAAGTCATGCTCAGGCATGGCCAGACCAAATGCGTTCACGCTGCCGCTGTCCGGTGTGGCCAGCCCCAAGCACATGCGCAGTGTGGTGGTTTTGCCTGCCCCGTTGGGGCCAATCACGCCGAGGCATTCGCCGGGGGCGATGCGAAACGACACATCGTTGACCACGGTGTTGTCGCCGTAGCGTTTCATCAAGTGCTGACATTCAAACAGAGGTTTCATGACAAACATTGTGCCGTGCATGGTGGCACTTTCAGGTGCTTGGCTGCTTTTCAGAGCCGTCTTGGCCGCCACCTAAAATCCGAACGATGAACGAAACCCTCACCGTGCTCTTGCAGTACCTGCTGCCCAAACAAGCCTTGACCGTGTTTGCGGGCACTGTGGCCCGTGCCCAAGGCGGACGTTTCACCCACGCTTTGATTCGTTGGTTTGTGCGGCGCTACCACGTCAACATGGACGAGGCTGCACAGCCCGACATCACGCACTACGCCAGCTTCAACGATTTCTTCACCCGCGCCCTGAAACCCGGCGCTCGCCCTTTGGCCAACGCAGACTTCGTGTGTCCCGTGGATGGCGCCATCAGCCAGCTCGGGCACATCGAGGGCGACCAAATTTTTCAAGCCAAGGGGCATCACTACAGCACCCAGGCTTTGGTGGGGGGCGACGCAGCATTGGCCGCGCAGTTTGCGGATGGCGAGTTCGCCACCATCTACCTCAGCCCCAAGGACTACCACCGCATCCACATGCCCAGTGCAGGGCGCTTGCGCCGCATGATCCATGTGCCGGGCGATTTGTTCTCGGTCAACCCGGCCACCGCACGCGGTGTGCCTGGCTTGTTCGCACGCAACGAGCGCGTGGTGTGTGTGTTTGACATGCCGGCTGCCCTGGGTGCCAAGCCACAGCAGTATGTGTTGGTACTGGTAGGAGCCACCATCGTGGGCAGCATGGCCACGCCTTGGCATGGGGTGGTCAACCCGCCACGCTCAGGCAAAGTCCGCGATTGGAGCTACAACGACCAAGACATCCACTTGCGTCAAGGCGAAGAAATGGGCCGCTTTTTGTTAGGCTCCACCGTTGTCTTGCTCTGGCCCAAGAACACCATGGCGCTCAACCCCGACTGGCAAGCTGCACGCCCTGTGCGTTTGGGCGAGAAGATGGGCGACGCGGCCGCTTATTGAAACGCCACTTCTGCAAAGCTGCGCAACTTGCGGCTGTGCAGTTGTGCCGGGCCTTGCTCGCGCAGCAGCTCAATGGCGCGCATGCCAATGCGCAGGTGCTGGTCCACACGCTCGCGGTAAAAGTGGTTGGCCATACCGGGTAGCTTGATCTCGCCGTGCAAGGGCTTGTCACTCACGCACAGCAGCGTGCCGTAGGGCACCCGAAACCTGAAACCATTGGCGGCAATGGTGGCGCTTTCCATGTCCAGCGCCACAGCGCGGCTTTGGCTGAAGCGCCGCTGGGGCGTGTTGTTGGGCAGCAGCTCCCAGTTGCGGTTGTCGGTGCTTGCCACCGTGCCGGTGCGCATGATGCGTTTGAGTTCTGCACCTTGGCACTGCGTGACATCGGCCACGGCGCGCTCCAGCGCGACTTGAATCTCGGCCAGCGCAGGAATGGGCACCCACAGGGGCAGCTCTTCGTCCAGCACATGGTCTTCACGCACATAGCCGTGGGCCAACACGTAGTCGCCCAACTGTTGTGTGTTGCGCAGGCCCGCGCAGTGGCCCAACATCAGCCACGCATGGGGGCGCAGCACGGCAATGTGGTCGGTGATGTTTTTGGCGTTGGCAGGCCCCACCCCAATGTTGACCATGGTGATGCCCGCGTGGCCTGGGCGCACCAAGTGGTAAGCCGGCATTTGCGGCAAGCGCGGGGGAACTTTGCCGAGTGCATCGTTCGCTTCGACAGACATACCCACACGCCGTGTCACCACATTGCCGGGTTCCACAAAGGCCACGTAGTCGCTGTTGGGGTCTTGCATGGCGGCGTGACCCAGGCGCACAAATTCGTCAATGTAAAACTGGTAGTTGGTGAACAGCACGTAGTTTTGAAAGTGCTCGGGGCTGGTGCCGCTGTAGTGGCGCAGGCGTTGCAGCGAATAGTCCATGCGTGCTGCGGTGAACAAGGCCAGGGGCTGGTGCTCGCCCGCAGCGGCTTCAAACGTGCCGTTGGCAATGCCGTCGTCCATGGCGGTGAGGTCGGGCAAGTCAAACACCTCGCGCATTTGCTGGCGCCGTTCAGCACTCATCTCACCTTCGATGTGGTCATTCTCAGCAAACGAAAAATGCACGGGGATTGGCTGGTGGCTCACCCCCACTTCCAAGGGCACATCGTGGTTTTGCAACAGCAAGCGAAACTGTTCGCGGTAATAGTCGGCAAACAAATCAGGTCGCGTCAGCGTGGTTTCGTAGCGTCCTGGTTCGGCCACAAAGCCGTAACTCAGATGGGCACTGTCACTGCCTTTTTTCAAGGCGCCTTGTTGGGTGTGGATGCGCACAAACGGGTAATAGGCGCGCACCCGCTGTGGGAAATCTTGGCCTGCCACGAACTGCTTCATGGCCAAACGCAAATGGTCTAGGCTGGTTTGGTACAGCGCTTGCACTTGTGCCAGTGCGCTGTCGGCGTCGGTGTGACGGGTGGGGGCGATGAAAGGGGGGCGAATGCTCATGCTCTGATGTTAAAGCTGACATGTGACGACATCGTGGACGACAAGCCGTTTGGCGTGAAGTTGCTCAATCTTTTCTTGTGGCCGAAGGGCCGTTGATTGAACGGCTGAGATACGCAGGGATGGCCAAGGGTGAAATCACCTCCACATGGTTGGCCATCGTCCAACCCTCTTTGACAGGCGCGACCACATAGGCTTTGTCAACGCCGATGTCTTCGCAGGCTTGCCAGAAGCCTTTGCTCACCTTAGGCGCAGAAGAAAATTTAATTTCAAACCCAATGGTTTGGCTGCCGGTTTCGACCACCACGTCAAGTTCTGCCCCAGCAGCTGTTCGATAAAAAGAAACGCTGGCACCGACGGGCAGATGGTTGCAAATTTGCTCGATGCAAAACCCCTCCCAAGAGGCGCCTGTGATTGGGTGACCCATCATGTCATGAGTGTCGCGTATGCCCATGAGGTAATGGAGCAATCCGCTGTCACGCACATAAATTTTGGGTGATTTCACCAGCCTCTTACCGAGGTTGGCATGAAACGGTTCTAGTCGGCGCAACATAAGGCTTTGCACCAAATGGTCAAGGTACCGTGTCGTGGTGGGTGCGGATACGCCAAGCGACGTCGCAATGCTGGATGCATTGAACAACTGGCCATGCAAGTGCGCCACCATGCGCCAAAAGCGTCGCATCAGTTCTGGCTCAACGTTGATTCCGAGCCCTGGTAGGTCTGTGTGCAGAAAGTGTCTGACAAAAGCATCGCGCCAAAGCCAAGATGCCTCATCGCCAGCGGCTGTGTAGCTATTTGGAAACCCTCCGCGCAGCCACAAGGTTTGGATATCTGCAAACTCTTGATGCACTTCACTCAATAGCAAAGGAGCCATGTCGACCAAAGCCAAACGGCCCGCTAACGATTGCGATTGCTGAAGCAGTTTGAACGAAGCCGAGCCAAGAATAAGGAATCGGCCATTGCGGCGGTCCGCATCGATTTCACCGCGCATCGTGCTGAACAATTCTGGGGCGTTTTGAATTTCATCCAAAACAATCAGCCGATGGCGATTGGCTTGAAAAAAAACATCCGCCTGCTCCAGTTTGGCGCGTGCTTGGTGCGTTTCTAAGTCGAGGTAGATGGACTGCGGGAATTCAGTCGCAATTTGCTGTGCCAGTGTGGTTTTGCCGATTTGGCGAGCGCCCAAAATGGCAACTGCTGGACTCCAAGACAGTTGATTGCGAATTTCTTGCGAAGATTTTCGAGTAAACATCCTTGCATATTAAACATGCCACATTTAAAATGCAAGGATAATTTTTCTACATATTGCGCCGGTACTGCCCACCCACCTCAAACAAGGCGTGGGTGATTTGACCGAGTGAGCACACGCGCACCGCGTCCATCATCACTTCAAACACATTGGCGTTGTCGATCACGGCTTGTTGCAGACGTTGGAGTTGAACCGCAGCCTCTGCTTGGTGACGGCGGTGGAAGTCGTTCAAGCGTTGCAGCTGGCTTTGCTTTTCGTCGTCGGTGGAGCGGGCCAGCTCTAGCTTGTCCATCACTTGTTCGCCATGCGGATTGCGGAAGGTGTTGACGCCAATGATGGGCAGCTCGCCCGTGTGCTTGAGCATTTCATACGTCATCGATTCGTCTTGAATCTTGCCGCGCTGGTAACCCGTCTCCATGGCACCCAACACGCCGCCACGCTCGGCGATCTTCTCAAACTCCGCCAGCACAGCTTCTTCCACCAATTCGGTGAGTTCTTCGATGATGAACGCGCCTTGGTTGGGGTTTTCGTTTTTAGCCAAGCCCCATTCGCGGTTGATGATGAGCTGAATCGCCATGGCGCGACGCACCGAGTCTTCGGTGGGCGTGGTGATGGCTTCGTCAAACGCATTGGTGTGCAAGCTGTTGCAGTTGTCGTAAATCGCAATCAGCGCTTGCAGCGTGGTGCGGATGTCGTTGAACTGAATCTCTTGCGCATGCAGCGAGCGGCCTGAAGTTTGGATGTGGTATTTCAGTTTTTGCGAACGTTCATTGGCGCCGTATTTCTCTTTCATGGCCACCGCCCAGATGCGGCGTGCCACGCGGCCCATCACGGTGTACTCGGGGTCCATGCCGTTGCTGAAGAAAAAGCTCAGGTTGGGTGCAAAGTCATCCACGTGCATGCCACGCGCCAAATAGGCTTCCACAAAAGTGAAGCCGTTGGAGAGGGTGAACGCAAGTTGCGAAATCGGGTTGGCCCCCGCCTCGGCAATGTGATAGCCGCTGATCGACACGCTGTAGAAGTTGCGCACTTGGTTGTGCACAAAGTACTCGGCAATGTCGCCCATCACCTTGAGCGAAAACTCGGTGCTGAACAAACAGGTGTTTTGGCCTTGGTCTTCTTTCAAGATATCGGCTTGCACCGTGCCGCGCACGTTTTGCATCACCCAGGCACGGATCTTGGCGGTCTCGGTGTCGGTGGGCTCACGGCCGTTGTCGAGTTTGAATTTGGCCAGGTGTTGGTCGATGGCGGTGTTCATGAACATCGCCAAGATCGAAGGCGCAGGCCCGTTGATGGTCATCGACACGCTGGTGGTGGGCGAACACAAATCGAACCCGTCGTACAACACCTTCATGTCGTCGAGCGTAGCCACGCTCACGCCCGAGTTGCCCACTTTGCCGTAAATGTCGGGGCGCAAGTCAGGGTCGTTGCCGTACAGCGTGACCGAGTCAAACGCGGTGCTCAAGCGCTTGGCGGGCATGCCCTCGGACAGCAGCTTGAAGCGGCGGTTGGTGCGAAACGGATCACCTTCACCGGCGAACATGCGGGTGGGGTCTTCGCCCTCGCGCTTGAAGGCAAAGGTGCCGGCGGTGTAGGGGTAGCTGCCAGGCACGTTGTCGAGCATCAGCCATTTCAAAATTTCGCCGTGGTCTTCGTACTGCGGCAAGGCCACTTTGCGGATGGCGGTGCCACTCAACGACTTGGTGGTGAGTGCGGTGCGAATTTCCTTGTCGCGGATTTTCACCACGTATTCGTCACCCGCGTAGGCGGCTTGCATGTCGGGCCACTGCGCCAACAGTTTGCGCTCTGTGGTTCCTAAGTTTTCTTCACGCGCAAATGCCAAATCGGTGGCGGCTTCAGACGCTTTGGCACGGCCTGGCTTGCCCTCGGCCAGCATGCGCGCGGCTTCACGCAGTTGCTGAATTTCGCGGGCCAGTTTGGCCTGCGCACGCGCGCGCTTTTTGTAGCCGCGCACGGTGTCGGTGATTTCGGCCAAATAGCGCGTGCGCGCTGCGGGCACCACCGGCGTTTGGTTGGTGCTGTGGCGTACGCCCACCACGGGCAAACGTCCTGGCTTGAAGTTCAGGCCCAAGGCCGAGAGCCGCACCTTCAGGGCTTGGTACAGCGCGGTCACGCCGTCGTCGTTGAAGCGCGCCGCCATGGTGCCAAACACCGGCATTTCTTCGGTGGGGGTGTTCCAGGCCTCCTGGTTGCGTTGCACTTGCTTGGCCACATCGCGCAGGGCATCGCTGGCGCCTTTGCGGTCAAACTTGTTGATGGCCACAAACTCGGCAAAGTCGAGCATGTCAATTTTTTCCAGCTGGCTGGCGGCGCCAAACTCGGGCGTCATCACGTACATGGGCACGTCCACGTGCGGCACGATGGCGGCGTCGCCTTGGCCAATGCCGGAGGTTTCGACAATGATCAAGTCAAAGCCCGCACACTTCGTGGCAGCCAACACATCGGGCAAGGCCGCGCTGATTTCGCTGCCAAAGTCACGCGTGGCTAGGCTGCGCATGAACACGCGTGCGCCGTTGCGCCACGGGCCAATGGCGTTCATGCGGATGCGGTCGCCCAGCAAAGCGCCACCGCTCTTGCGGCGAGACGGGTCGATGGAGATCACCGCAATGCGCAGGCTGTCGTCTTGGTCCAAACGGATGCGCCGCACCAACTCGTCGGTCAACGACGACTTGCCCGCACCACCCGTGCCCGTGATGCCCAACACAGGCACTTTGTGTTGACTGGCTTCTTGCCGCACAGCGTCCAGCAACTTGGCGTCCAGGCTGCCGTTCTCTAGCGCGGTGATCATTTGGGCCAGCGCACGCCAGGCCATTTCGTCATCGCCTTGGATGGCCTTTACCTCGCTGGGTGCGTAGCTCGACAGATCTTGGTCGCAGCGCATGATCATTTCGCCGATCATGCCTTGCAAGCCCATTTTTTGACCGTCTTCAGGGCTGTAAATGCGCGTCACGCCATAGGCTTGCAGCTCGCGAATTTCGGGTGGCACGATCACACCGCCGCCGCCGCCAAACACCTGGATGTGTGCGCCGCCACGGCTTTTGAGCAAATCCACCATGTACTTGAAGTACTCCACATGGCCGCCTTGGTACGAGCTGATGGCAATGCCTTGCACGTCTTCTTGTAGCGCCGCTGTCACCACCTCGTCGACCGAGCGGTTGTGCCCCAGGTGAATCACTTCAGCGCCCATGCCCTGCAAGATGCGGCGCATGATGTTGATGGCGGCGTCGTGCCCGTCAAACAAGCTGGCTGCTGTGACAAAGCGCACTTTGTGCGTGGGCTTGTAGTTGGCCAGGGCTTTGAATTCTGCGGACAGGTCGGTCATAGGGTGTCTCCGTGCTTTACGTTTACGTAAACGTCAATCATAGCGTCGTATCTGAAAAATGCATCCAATGCGGCGCATAAAAAAAGCCGCGCCCTGGGCGCGGCTTGAAAGGTCGGTGCAAGTTATCGGCCGCCGTACAAGTAATTTGGCAACCACAAGGTCAGACCGGGCCAGATGTACATCAAGACCATGCACAAGATCACGATCAACATGTAGGGCATCATGCCCGCGAAGATCTGATTGATGGTCACATGTGGCGGCGACACGCCCTTGAGGTAGAACGCCGACATGGCCACGGGTGGCGACAAGAAGGCTGCTTGCAAGTTCACAAACACCAACACGCCCCACAGCATGGGGTCAATCTGGAAGTGGTTGAGCAGGGGCAAGAAGATAGGCACAAAAATCACAATGATCTCGGTCCACTCTAGCGGCCAACCCAGCACAAAGATGATGGCTTGCGACAGCAGCATGAACTGAATCGGCGACAGGTTCATGGCCATGACCCATTCTTCCACCAAGCGTTGGCCACCCAAGATGGCAAACACCGCAGAAAACAAGGCCGAGCCCACGAACAGCCAGCACACCATGGAGGTGGTCTTGGCGGTCAAGAACACCGCTTCTTTGATGCGCTCAAAGTTCAACGAGCCCGAAGCCCACGCCATCAAGAAAGCGCCTGCCGCTCCCACAGCGGCAGACTCGGTGGCGGTGGTGATGCCCAGCAGAATCACCCCCAGGACCACCAAGGTCAGCACGCCCAAGGGCATGACCGACTTGACCAGCATGTTCAAGATTTCAAACTGTTCGCCATTGAACCCCTTGTAGTACCACGCCAGCAGCAGCACCAGCAGTGCGGCGGCGATCCAGAACCCCGTGTAAAAGCTATCGGGTACGGGTTCGGTCTTAGGCGCGTCTGAGGTGTCGCCGTCGCCCAGGGCTTGCAACGGGGCGTCGGTTTCGGCCTCTGCCGGTGTGTCGGCTTCAGCGCCCGGAGGGGCTTGCACACCGTTATCGCCCGAGGCTTGCGCCACCGACTCACTGCCTGGTGGTTCGGACACACCACCTGTGCTCTTGGGCTCTTGGGCCCCGGGTGGTTCTGCTAAGCCGCCACTCGGTGCGGCCACGCGCTCGGTGGTGGCGACTGTAGGTGCTGCAACTTGGGCCACGCTCGCTTGCGCAGCCGCGTTGTTGTCGGCTTGCGAGTAAATCACCACGTACCACCACACAGCGCCCAAGCTGACGATCACCATGAAGACGGGCACCAGGCTCATCATCAAGCTCTTGAACAACAGTGACCAGCTCACGCGCAACTCAGCCACTTGAATTTGCAACGCACGGCTGGGTGCCAGCGTGGCTTTGATCAAGGTGGGCAACATGCGCTCTGAATACATCCCTGTGAGTTTTTGAATCCAGGGCGACACCGGTGCGTGCAATTGCTCTTCAGGTAACTTGGGTGCGATCTTGGGGTCAATCAGCACCCAGCCAATGACATAGACCAAATACAAGAACGCCAAAAAGAAGCCGGGGAACATGGCCGCTGCGTATAGCTTGACCACCGACTGACCAGCCACTGCGGCGTACACAATGATCATGACCGACGGCGGAATCAAAATGCCCAGCGTGCCACCAGCCGTGATCACGCCTGCTGCCAAGCGCGTGTCATAGCCTGCGTTGAGCATGGGGCGCATGGCAATCACGCCCATGAGCACCACCACGGCGCCTACCAAACCACTGGCAATGCCCCAGAAGGTGCAAATCACCAAGGTGGCCACCGCCAATGAGCCTGGCAAACGGCGGAACGCCAGCTGCACGCTGTGGAACATTTTGTCCACCAGTGCGCCACGCTCCATCACATAGCCCATCAGCACGAACAGCGGAATCGACAGCAAGGTGTCGTTGGTCATCGCTCCGAACGTGCGTTGCACCATCAGGTTGAACACCTTGTTGTCCAGCCATGGTTGGCTGGGGTCGTAAAAAGCGGTGAAGCCAAACACCATGCCCAAACCCATGAGGGTGAAGGCGGTTGGAAAGCCCATCATGATCACCACCACGATGAGGCCCAACATGGTCAGGCCGAGTGCGGGATCGCTCATGGCTGACCTCCAGTCGATGAGCCCCTTTGGTGGGCTTCCTCGTCAATGCTTTTGGCGCGTGCAATGGCATCGCGCTTGGCATCGTCGTCCACATAAATGCTGTTGGCCAGTTGTTGCTCGACCACGTCAATCTCGTCGGCATCTTTCAAGCGCTCGGGCCATGCGCCGGTGCGCAAGCACACCACGCAGCGCACGATTTCAGCCACGCCTTGCATCAGCACCGTCAAGCCAGCCAAAGGGATGATGGCTTTGAAGGGGTACAGCGGCAGTGGGTCGGCATTGAAGGTGTGTTCGCGAATTGCTACCGAGTCCGCGGCGTAGGTCCAACCTGCCCAGGTCAAGGCGATCACGCCAGGAATGAAGAACAAGATGTACAGAACCAAGTCCAGCGACGCTTGCGTGCGCGGTTTAGCGCTGCCATAAAAGAAGTCGCCACGCACATGGCCATCTTGGCTCAACGTATAGGCACCGCACATCATGAACAGCGTGCCGTACATCATGTTGCTGGCGTCAAAAATCCAAGCGGTGGGGGCATTCAAGGCGTAGCGCTTGAAAACCTCCGCCACCACCAAAAGCATCAAGGCCACGATCAGCCATGAGAAGGCTTTGCCCACCCAGGTGCTGATGTGGTCTGCTGTGTGCAGCAGTTTGAGAGTGTTCATATCAACCGTTCAGAAAAGAAGAAAACCCATCCGGGGTTGCCGAATGGGTTGAGCAGGTGAAGGCCGTGATCAGGCCTTTTTAGCGTTGAAGTAACGGTTGTAGGCCATTTTGAAGTCGACCATGTAGTCGTTCTGCCATTGGCCCGCACGTGCCGCAAACGCGCGCTGCGAGTCCATGACCTTCTTGAACTGGGGGTTCTCGGCAGACTTCTTCTCCACCACCTTGTCCCAAGCATCCAGCTGGGCTTTGAGGATGGCATCAGGTGTCTTGTAGAACTTGATGCCTTGCTTTTTCATCTCTTCGTAGTCTTTGGAGTTGCGTTCAATCGCTTTCCAGCTCATCTCGGCAGAAGACGCCGACACGGCCACATCAATGATGGATTTGAGTTCAGCGGGCAGTGCACTGAGCTTGCCTTTGTTGAACAAGATCTCAAACTGTTCGCCGCTTTGGTGGAAGCTTTGCAGCATGCAGTTTTTAGCCACATCCGGAAAACCCAACACGCGGTCTGACGACGCGTTGTTGAACTCTGCCGCGTCAATCAGGCCGCGGTCGAGGGCCGGCACAATTTCGCCACCCGGCAGTGGGTTCACCGCAGCGCCCAGTTCGGTGAAGATGTCGACCGCCAAGCCCACAGTACGGTACTTCAGACCTTTCAGGTCGGCCACTTTGGCGATAGGCTTTTTGAACCAACCCAGTGGTTGGGTGGGCATGGGGCCGTACACATACGACACCACGTCGATGTTGAGCGACTTGTAAATTTCTTCCAGCAGCTGTTTGCCGCCTCCGTACTGGTGCCATGCCAACACCATGTTGGGATCCATGCCAAAGGCCGGGCCCGAACCCCACAGCGCCAAGGCGGTGCTCTTGCCGTAGTGGTAAGCCAGCACGCCGTGGCCACCGTCGAGCGTGCCCTTGTTGACCGCATCCAGCAACTGGAAAGCTGGCACCACCGCACCAGCGGGCAACACTTCAATTTTCAAACGACCACTGGCCATGTCGTTGACTTTTTTGGCAAAGTCATTGGCGTACTCATGAAAGATGTCTTTGGCTGGCCAGGTGCTTTGGAAGCGCAACGAGGTGGTTTGTGCGCGCGACACCATGGGTGCAGACATGGTGCCTGCTGCGACAGCGGCACCCTTCAGTACGTTACGGCGGGCAGTTGTTTTCTTGCTCTCGGTCATGCAGTTGTCTCCTGATTGTTTGTCTTCAACGTTGAATAGACACTTTCATTTTTGGGCTTTTTCACAAACCTGATAGGCGGGTTTTCACTAGCCAGATTCATCTAATTCATTCGATCTGTCGCCTTGGAGTCTTGTTGCTGGTCTCTATACTTCGTCTCACTCTAAAAAGCATACGTTCGACCATGACCAAAACCGAGCAACCAGGCCTTCACCACGCTGTTCCCGCACAGGGATATGCCGGTGATGTGTCGCCACAACTGGCCCACCAATGGGTGCTGTCGGGCGAGGCTGTGCTGGTGGATGTGCGCACCGACGCAGAACGCGAATGGGTGGGCTTTGTGCCGGGTGCGGTGCCCTTGGCCTGGAAGCAATGGCCGGGCATGGCCATGAACCCGCTGTTCGATGACGGTGTGCGTGCCGCAGCACAAGGCAAAAAAGTGCTGTTGCTGTGTCGCAGTGGCGTGCGTTCTATTGCTGCGGCCAAGCGCGCCACGGAACTTGGGGTGGAGGCCTACAACATTCTGGAAGGCTTCGAGGGCGACCCAGATGCGCACGCCCACCGTGGGCGCATAGGCGGCTGGCGCTTTCGCAACTTGCCCTGGCAGCAAAACTGAGTCGTGCAAACGCCATGACATTTCTCGCACTCGATGTCGGCAACACCCGACTGAAATGGGCCTTGTACGACAACCCGGCACCCGGGGCGCACTTGCTTGGGCACGGTGCCGTATTTTTAGAAAACATTGACCGCTTGTCAGATGAAGATTGGCGGCATTTGCCAGAACCCACCCATATGCTGGGCTGCATCGTGGCAGGTGAAGCCATTCGCCGTCGCGTGGAAGAGCAGTTGGAGTTGTGGGACTTCACGCCCCATTGGGCGGTGTCATCCTCTGCTGAAGCAGGAGTCACCAATGGGTATGACCATCCCACCCGTTTGGGGGCCGACCGGTGGGTGGCCATGATTGGTGCCCGCGCACGCATGTTGCGCCAATACCCTGACGCACCACCTCGACCCTTGGTGGTGGTGATGGTGGGCACGGCGGTGACGGTGGAGGCTATCGATGCCAGCGGCAAATTTTTGGGCGGCATCATTCTGCCCGGGCACGGCATCATGCTGCGTGCGCTGGAGTCGGGCACGGCGGGCTTGCGTGTTCCCACGGGCGATGTGACCGAGTTCCCCACCAACACCAGCGACGCACTCACCAGTGGTGGCACCTTTGCCATTGCGGGGGCGGTGGAACGCATGGTGCAGCATGTTCGTCAACACTGCGGTGCAGAACCGGTTTGTTACATGACGGGGGGCGCAGGCTGGAAAATGGCGCCCAGCATGTCGGTGCAGTTTGAGTTGATCGACAACCTTATTTTTGATGGCTTGCTTGAAATTGCACGCCATCGCTTGGGGCATCACCTCTGAATAGGCAATAGCCCTGCGTGGCAAATGGCTGGACGAGCGGCTAGACTGGCAGCATGAAAGTCCTTGATTCATTGGTCACACAAGCGGCCAGCATCAGCGCTCTGCGCCGCGACATCCACGCCCATCCCGAACTCAGCTTTGAGGAGTTGCGCACTGCCGATGTGGTGGCGCAAAAGCTCACCGAATGGGGCATCCCTATCCACCGTGGCATGGGCAAAACGGGCGTGGTCGGCATTCTCAAAAACGGCAACAGCAACCGTGCTATTGGCCTGCGTGCCGACATGGATGCCTTGCCCATGCAAGAGTTCAACCAGTTTGCCCACACCAGCCAGCATCCCGGCAAGATGCACGCCTGCGGCCACGACGGCCACGTGGCCATGCTGTTGGCGGCAGCGCAACATCTGTCGCAACACAAAAACTTTGATGGCACGGTGTATTTCATTTTCCAACCCGCAGAAGAAGGCGGTGGTGGCGCGCGTGAAATGATGCAAGACGGTTTGTTTGACGCGTTCCCCATGCAGGCCGTGTTTGGGATGCACAACTGGCCTGGCTTGGCAGTGGGGCAGTTTGCTTTGAGCCCAGGGCCTGTCATGGCCTCCAGCAACGAATTCAAAATCACCATCCACGGCAAAGGCAGCCATGCTGCATTGCCACACAACGGTGTGGACCCGGTGCCTGTTGCGTGCCAAATGGTGCAGGCTTTTCAAACCATCATCAGCCGTAACAAAAAGCCTGTGGATGCGGGTGTGATTTCGGTCACCATGATCCACACCGGCGAAGCCACTAATGTGGTGCCCGACCACTGTGAAATGCAAGGCACCGTGCGCACCTTCAGCCTGGAAGTGCTAGACCTCATTGAGCAACGCATGCGCGACGTGGCCCAGCACACCTGCGCCGCCTTTGGTGCCACTTGCACCTTTGAGTTCGAGCGCAATTACCCACCCACGGTGAACCATCCCGCTGAAACCGCATTTGCTCAGCAAGTGATGGCCGGCATCGTCGGTGAGTCGGGTGTGCTGGTGCAAGAGCCCACCATGGGGGCTGAAGACTTTTCGTACATGCTGCAAGCTGTGCCTGGCGCTTATTGCTTCATCGGCAATGGCGACGGCGTGCACCGCGAGATGGGCCATGGCGAAGGCCCGTGCACCCTGCACAACCCCAACTACGATTTCAACGACGAACTCATCCCACTAGGCGGCACCTACTGGGTACGCCTCGTTGAACAGTGGCTGAGTTAATTGGGGTCAGAGTTAATTGGGGTCAGAACCCAATTAATTTCAATAGGCGGCGAGTAACGCTGCCAAGTGCTGCTTGTGTGCACCTGTCGCGTAGGGCAGCAACAAGCCCAGCACATGTTTGGCGCCTCTGAGCAACGACTTCTCTGCACTTTCGGGCTCCAGCGCGTGACGTGGATCGCGCACATATTCGTAGCTCAACCACCACGTGAGCATCACCACCATGTGGGTCGCCGTCACTTCGCGCTCTGAAGCGTTCATCGACAGCGCTTTGGCATGCTCAAGGCCGTCCAGCACAGCGCGAAACGCGGTGGTCTTGTGCAGCAGTGCGTCTTTGATGTGCGTTTCTAAGCGTCGGTTTTTGCTGAGTAGGTCGTTCAGATCACGGTACAAAAAGCGGTATTGCCAGACCAATTCAAACAAGGTGTGCATGAAGAACCATGCGTCTTCTACATCGTGCACGCCGGGTGCAGCGCCTAGCAATTCTTGCAACGCTGACTCGTAGCGCATGAACAGCGCATTCACCAACTCCTCTTTGGCGGGGTAGTGGTAATACAGATTGCCGGGGCTGATGTTGAGTTCAGCCGAGATCAACGTGGTGGACACGTTGGGTTCGCCAAACCGGTTGAACAGCTCCAGCGTGACTTCTAAAATTCGCTCAGCGGTGCGGCGGGGCGCCTTCTTTGCCATGGTGAATGAAGGTCAGTGCCTGTATTACTTGGCCACTTTCTTTTTGGCCACAGCTTTTTTAGCTGGCGCTTTTTTGGCAACCGTCTTTTTCGCGGCTGGTTTGGCTGGTGTGCCCAATTGCTTTTCTAACTGGGCAATGCGTGCGTGCAAGGCTTGCAACTCGGCGGCAGAAGGAATGCCCAAGCGCGTTAACGCTTTGGCCACGCGGTCTTCAAAAATGTTTTCCAGCTTGTCCCATTGCCCTGTGGCACGCTCGTTGAACTGGTGCGCCACTTGAGTCACTTTTTGGGTGGCTTCAGCCAGCTTTTCCTCGGCGGTAATTTGCGCCTTGCGTTGCATGGTGATGCCGTCACTCACCAGCTTCTCAAACGCTTTGGTGCCTTCTTGTTGTGCTTTAGAAAACGCGCCCAGGCCTGCCAACCAAATTTGTTGTGCTTGCTCTTTCACGTTGTCGGTCATGGCGGCAGGGTCAAAGTGTGGTTTGGTGGACATAGAGTGCTTTCATAAAACGTTTCGACAACTTTAACGTGAAGCCCGTCGTTTGTCTAAATGCGAATCTTCACAATCGCTATATAGAATGATTTGATCGAAAGGCGCATCTCATGCAACAACTTCTCTCCAAGCTTATCCTCCTTGGCAGCATGGCCGTGTTGTCGTTGCAAGCACACGCACTTGACAGCACCACGCGCAATGCCAATCTGGTCACCATTGGTTTGCCCGCTTTTGCAGCTGGTATGAGTTTTTTGAATGACGATACAGCCGGTGTCGTGCAGTTGGTCAAGTCAGAGGTCGTGACCTTGGGCATTGTGGAGGTACTCAAGTCGACCACCCACGAAATGCGACCCAATGGCAAAGACGATAAAAGCTTTCCCTCTGGGCATGCGGCGGTGGCCTTTTCGGCCGCGCAGTACATGCAAATGAAAGGTGGCTGGGAATACGGTGTGCCCGCCTACTTGGCTGCCAGTTATGTGGCCTGGGCCCGGGTGGATGCGCGTGAGCACCACTGGCGCGATGTGGCTGCAGGTGCCGCCACAGGCATGTTGACGACCTATTACTTCACCGACGCCAACACTGGCCGTCGACTTGGCATGAGCTGGACCGGGCGCTCAGCCTCTTTGCAGTTTCAACAACCTTTGAACTGATCTGGCCATGGGATATTGGGCCCGCCGCTTACGCAGCTTTGGCTTTGCGGTGCAAGGCTTGCGCGTGCTGTTGACCACGCAGCCTCACGCGCGCATTCATGCCCTCGCTACGGTGGTCGTGGTGTTGGCTGGTTTTTACTTTCAAGTCACGCGTTTGGAGTGGGTGGCCTTGTTGTTGGCGATGGCCATGGTGTGGGTGGCTGAGGCACTCAACACCGGCATTGAGTTGGCGGTCGATCTGGCGTCCCCTGAGTGGCATGCTTTGGCGGGCAAGGCCAAGGACGTGGCGGCGGCCGGTGTTTTATTGGCAAGTTTTGCGGCTTTTTTGATTGGGATGTTAATTTTTTTGCCAAAATTAACAAATACGGTTTAATTGAGCCCTCCGTGCTCAGGGTAAACTCTCATCAAAAGTAGAGAAATGACCATCGCAGACATGTCCTCCTCCGCTTGGTACGCCGTCCACACCAAGCCGCGCCAAGAAGTTCGGGCCCTTGAAAACCTTGAAAACCAAGGCTTTGAGTGTTTTTTGCCGATCATGGAAGTTGAAAAAGTTCGTCGCCAAAAAGTGGCGCGCATCAGCGAGCCCATGTTCAGCCGCTACCTCTTCATTCGGCTCAATGACGTCAACCACAACTGGTCGCCCATTCGTTCCACCTTGGGCGTGAGCAAATTGGTGAGCTTCGGCCATGTGCCAGCCAAGGTGCCTGCGCAGTTCATCGACTTTCTGCGTGAGGCACCCCCCACCACCGTTGCGCGTTTGTTCGAGCCCGGAGATAACGTGCGCATTGCCTATGGGCCATTGGCCGGCTTAGAAGGCGTGTACCAAGCCCATGACGGCGAAACCCGCGCGTTTGTGTTGGTGGACTTGTTGGGGCAACCCCAAAAACTCAAACTCGCCATTGAGTCATTGGCCGTCAGCCATTGAGCCCGCGCGTTCATTTTGTTCTTTCATAATTGCCCACTGTGAACAGCGCTTTACCCCACACCCCCATCCACACACCACGTCACGTTGCCATCATCATGGATGGCAATGGCCGCTGGGCCAAACAACGCCACATGCCACGCACTGTGGGCCATGCCAGGGGCGCTGCTGGTGTTCGGGCTCTGGTGCAAGCGTGTGTTGACCATGGCGTTGAATACCTCACTTTGTTTGCCTTCAGCACCGAGAACTGGGGCCGCCCCAGTGACGAGGTGTCTACCCTCATGGGCCTGTTCATTCAGTACCTTGAAAAAGAAATGAAGGCCATGCAAGCTGAAGGCGTTCGCCTGCGGGTATTGGGCGACATCAGCGCCTTCCCTGTAGAGCTACAAGAACGCATCGAAGCGGCTCAAGGCGCAACTGTCCATAACCATGCCATCACGCTCAACGTAGCCGCCAACTATGGTGGCCGTTGGGACATCGTGAACGCGGTGAAGTCTTGGGGTCATGCCAATCCAGGCCTTTCAGTACAAAGCATGACCGAGCAAGACTTGACTCAACACCTCAGCACCTCTGGTATGCCCGAGGTGGACTTGCTCATTCGCACCGGTGGTGAGTCGCGAATTAGCAACTTTTTGCTCTGGCAAGTCGCCTATGCCGAGCTGTACTTCACCGATGTGTTGTGGCCCGATTTTGATGAAAAGCAACTCGACAAAGCGTTCACGTGGTTTGGTAGCCGCCAGCGGCGTTTTGGAGCCGTGACTGCCTGAACCAGAACATGACATCACCACAAAAAATCTACGTTGCTGGATATCGCGGCATGGTGGGCTCCGCCATTGTTCGTGCACTGCAACAGCAAGGCCACCAGAGCATCGTCACCCGTACCCATGCTGAACTTGACTTGACGAACCAAGCCGCTGTACGCGCTTTTTTCGAAAGCGAAAAGCCCGATCAGGTCTATCTTGCCGCAGCCAAAGTAGGTGGCATTCACGCCAACAACACGTTTCCCGCTGAGTTCATTTACCAAAACCTCATGATGGAAGCCAACGTCATTCATCAGGCATGGTGTGCTGGCGTCAAAAAGCTGTTGTTCTTGGGCTCTAGCTGTATCTACCCCCGGTTGGCTGAACAGCCCATGCGCGAAGACGCCTTGCTCACTGGCACCCTAGAGCCCACCAACGAGCCCTATGCCATTGCCAAAATCGCTGGCATCAAATTGTGTGAAAGCTACAACCGTCAATACGGCGCCAGTCACGGGGTCGACTACCGAAGCGTCATGCCCACCAATTTGTATGGCCCAGGCGATAACTACCACCCACAAAACAGCCACGTCATACCTGCGCTGATTCGGCGTTTTCATGAGGCCAAGGTTAACCATACGCCCAGCGTCAGCATTTGGGGTACGGGCACACCGCGCCTTTGTTGCCCGCAAAATCCTTGTGACTTGATCAACACCACCTAAAGCCTAGAGCAATGTCTCTACATAGTTAGCATAGACGCACTGTGTAACTGGGGTAACGCCAAAAACTATGTGCGCATGCAATAGTTCGTGTTGTAGGAAGACTTGGTCGAAGATTTGTCGTCGCCACAGAAGTTCAGCACAGCGCGTGTCACCCTTAAGTTTCAAGGGGCTAGCGTAAAAGAAACAGCCGTTATGGCTGCGATCAAGTGCAATGATGCTCCTGCCGTGAGGGTAGGGTATAGGGTCGTCAAAATCGACCCGCGCTATTTTCGTCCCACCGAAGTCGAGACCTTGTTGGGTGACCCGAGCAAAGCCAAACAAAAGTTGGGTTGGACGCCCGAGATCACCGTGCAAGACATGTGTGTTGAGATGGTGAAAACTGATCTTTCAGAGGCCAAAAGAATGGCGTTGCTGAAAAAGCATGGCTACGAGGTCAACATCAGCGCTGAATAGCTTTGCTCGATCAAGAGCGGCGATATGTCGCTCTACAATAAGTTTCATCAATTTAAAACACATCATCACCGTCGCACTTGCGATGTTGATTCGTTTTAGAGGAAAGATTTCCCAATGAGTCTTTTGACGTCTATGGCCAAAGCACAGCATGTGCGTTGGCTGGCGGTAGCGTGCTTGGTCGGTTCTGCTGTTGCGCAACAAGTGCCGCAAGCTGCAAGCACGGGTTTGGGTGCTGGAGCCACAGTTGCCACAGGTGCCACCATGGGCGGTATGACCACTGGTGGTGCGCCCTCAATTCGCGCTGCTGATTCGCCCACCCCCCCACCAGCGGCACAGTCCAGTCTCGGTGTGGCCCAACCGCTTGAGCCTTTAAAGCCTAACGACTTTCAAAAGTTTGTGCTCGAAACCACAGGCAACAAACTGCCCCTTTATGGCCAAGCCTTTTTTGACAACCTACAGTTCTCGCAGCAGCGCAGCGCTCAAGTCCTGCAAGCCAACCCACTCTTAGGAGCGGGCTTTGCACCTGTTGATAACGCGCCCGTCAGTAACGACTACCTGTTGGGCCCTGGCGACCAAGTGTTCATTCGTGGCTGGGGCTCGTTAGACATTGATGTGCGCGCCGTGATTGACCGCAATGGCATGGTCAGCCTGCCTCGCGTGGGCTCTGTGTCCTTGGCGGGCGTCAAAGCCGCCCAAGCCGAGGGCGTGCTGCGCAATGCCGTGGGCAAGTTTTACAAAGACTTTCAGCTCAGTGTCACCCTCGGCCAGCTGCGTTCTATCACCGTGTATGTGGTGGGCCAAGCCCGCCGTCCCGGCAGCTATTCGCTCAGCAGCATGTCCACCTTGTCCAGTGGTTTTCTGGCAACGGGTGGGCCCAACGCCTCGGGCTCCATGCGCCGGGTTGAACTCAAGCGTGCAGGGCAAAGTGTTGCCGAGTTTGACCTCTACAGCTTCTTGGCCCGTGGCGATAGCGCTGGCGACATCAAGTTGACCGATGGCGATGTCATCGTCATTCCTCCCGTTCTGGGTTATGTCGCTTTGGTTGGCAAGGTCAACAACCCGGCGGTGTATGAACTCAAAGCCGCAGGCGAAACACTTGACCAACTGTTGGCCGTGGCCGGTGGCCTGCCCGTGGTGGCCGACCCGCGCCGTGTGACCTTAGAGCGCCTCACCCCCAGCAACAGCCAGCCCCGCAGCGTGCAAGACTTTGCGTTGAATGCGCAAGGCCTACAAACACCGCTCAAAAATGGCGACTTGCTCACCGTGCAAGCCATCACCCCTGAGCTGGCCAACGCCGTCACCTTGCGTGGCAATGTGGCCCAGCCTGCACGCTTGGCCTACCGCGAAGGCATGCGCATTCGCGACCTCATACCCAACCAAGAAGCCCTCATCAGCCGCGACTCGATTCGCCGCCAAAACGAAGCCTTGTTTGATGTCAACCAGCGCGAGCGCACCCAGCGTGAGCGCGAGATGATTCCAGAAGATTTGCTGGTCGATTCCGAATTGAATGGCTCTGCCCCACGCGACCCACGCGCGCCATTACGGTCACCGACAACAACTGCAACAACTGCAACAACTGCAACAACTGCAACAACTGCAACAACTGCAACACCTACAACAGCTACAGTTGCAACCTCCTTAGAGTCGTTTCGAGACATGCGCCAAATGCGCAGTTTTTCGCAAACTGCTACTGCCAACATGTGGCTTGCTGGCTCCGTAGGCAACCTTTACGACGAAATCAACTGGGACTATGCCGTGGTTGAGCGCATCAACCGCAAAGACCTCAGCGTTAGTCTGCTGCCCTTTAGCCTGTCCAAAGCCTTGGCTGACGCCCAATCGGCAGACAATTTAAAGCTGCAAGCCGGCGATGTGGTGACCGTCTTTTCAGTCAACGATCTGCGTGTGCCCATCTCCAAACGCCGCATTATGGTGCGGGTGGAGGGCGAAGTGGGCCAGCCAGGCATTTATCAAGCCAAGCCGGGTGAAACCTTGTCTTCTGTGCTTGAGCGTGCCGGTGGCTTAACGCATGACGCCTATCTGTTTGGCTCTGGCCTCTACCGCGACGAAGTGCGTAAAAGCCAAACTGAAAACCTAGAAAAACTCATGCGTCGCTTAGAAGCAGAGTCTGGTGCGCAAATCGCGCAACTCAGCCAAAGCACCGGTGCCAGCTCAGACGCCAACTTGGCCCAAGCCCGCATGCTGGCAGCCCAAACTGCGCAACGCCAAGCACTAGAACGCGTTCGTTCCCTTCGTCCAGACGGGCGCATTGCCTTGGGGTTGGAGCCCGATGTGTACAACTACACCAACAAGTTGCCAGACATTCGTGTGCAAAACGGAGACCGCTTGGTTGTTCCAAGCCGTCCAGACTTTGTGTACATCTACGGGGCAGTCAATACCGAATCAGCCTTGATTTATCGTGCCGATCAAACCGTGGCCGATTACCTCAAACGCTCGGGCGTGGGCATGTCCGCTGACCGCAATGCTGTCATTGTGGTGCGTGCCGATGGCTCGGCCTTCACCAGCGACAACTCGTGGTTTGGCACCTCGGTCCACAATGTCAAGCTGATGCCCGGTGACGCCATTGTGGTGCCCGACAAAGTGGACATGGAGTCCACCTGGAGCTCTGCCATTCGCAACACCAAAGACATCACCCAAATTTTCTACCAGCTGGGCTTGGGCGCAGCCGGTTTGAAGGCATTGGGCTATTAAGGATTGCAGATGTCTGAAATGAACCAAACTACAGCCAACCCCGTAGAGTCTGAAGACGACGAAATCAGCCTCATCGACCTTGCTATTGCATTGGGTGAAGAAAAGAAAACGCTTTTCGCAGTGCCTGCCATCACCACCACGCTGGCACTTGTGGCGAGCTTGTTGATGACGCACATCTTCACTGCCAAAACGGTGATGATGCCGCCTCAGCAGCAGCAAAGTGGCGCAGCCTCTGCGTTGGCCAGTTTGGGTGGCTTGGCGGGCTTGGCCGGGGCCGCGGCGGGCATCAAAAGCCCCGATGAAATGTATGTGGCTTTCATGCAAAGCGAAGGCCTGCAAAACGCCGTCATCAAGCGGCTGAATTTGCAAGAGCGTTACGAGGCCAAAACACTCACCGACACGCGCACTGAGTTGAAAGAGAAAGTCAAAATTTCTCCAGACAAAAAATCTGGCCTCATCACCATCGAGGCAGACGACAAAGACCCGGCTTTTGCTGCCCAGCTGGCCAACATTCACGTAGAAGAGCTGCGCAACCTGCTGGGCCGCCTGGCGGTGACCGACGCTCAACAGAGGCGCGTGTTTTATGAGCAGCAAATCAAAAAAGTGCAAGAAGAGCTGGCTGCTGCTGAACAAAGCTTTAGACAAGCCAAAGAAAAATCGGGCATGCAAGTGACCGCTGTCTTGGCTGAGAGCGGTGTGCGCGCCAGTGCCGAGCTGCGTGGGCAAATTGCCGCACGTGAGGTGCAGCTGCAAGCCATGAGCCGTTTTGCCACAGCGCAAAACCCAGACATGCAGCGCATCAGCAGCGAGCTGTCGGCCATGCGTGGCCAACTGTCAAAGCTAGAACAAGGCGGCGGAGGGGACGTGCAAGGGTCACCTAACCAACAGCAGGCGGTCAAGTCTTACCGAGACGTCAAAGTGCAAGAGGCCATGCTGGAGGTGTTGATCAAACAGTATGAGCTGGCGCGTGTGGACGAGGCCAAAGAAGGGCCGTTGCTGCAAGAGGTTGATGTGGCGATGGCACCAGAGCGTAAATCGAAGCCTAAGCGAGCCATCATCGTATTGGTGGCTGCATTTGCTGGTTTGTTTTTAGGAGTGCTGATTGCATTTGTTCGCCGGGCATTGCGCAGAGCGACGCAGTCTGGCGGGACGCAACTGTTATTGCTAAAGCAGGCATGGAGTGTGAGGCGTAATTAGGACTGATCAAGTCCCGGTATTGGTGGTTAGCGGGCCTTATCTCATTTAGGTTTAGTTAGGAAGCTATTCATGTGAAGACCACATTGTGTGATTTAAAAATATATAGAAAAATTTAAAAAATGGTTAATAAGAAAAATAAAACAGCATTGATTACAGGTATCACCGGCCAAGATGGTGCTTATTTAGCCCAGCTATTGTTGGAAAAAGACTATATAGTTTATGGCGCTTATCGTCGTACAAGCTCTGTCAACTTTTGGCGAATGGACGAACTAGGCGTTCAAAATCATAAAAATCTTCATTTGGTAGAATACGACCTGACTGACCTTGGTGCAAATATTGCCCTCGTGCAGAAGGTGATGCCGGATGAAATTTATAATTTGGCAGCTCAAAGTTTTGTTGGCGTGAGTTTTGAACAACCTAGTACCACTGCACAGATTACCGGGATTGGTGCCCTGCATCTGCTGGAGGCGATTCGATTAGTAAACACTAAAATTCGTTTCTACCAAGCCAGCACCTCCGAGATGTTTGGCAAAGTCCAGGCTATACCCCAAAAAGAAGATACCCCTTTCTATCCTCGCAGTCCTTATGGTGTTGCCAAGCTATATGCTCACTGGATGACGATCAACTACCGTGAAAGTTACAATATTTTCGGTAGTAGTGGGATTCTTTTTAACCATGAAAGCCCACTGCGCGGTCGCGAGTTTGTTACACGTAAAATTACCGATTCCGTTGCAAAGATCAAGCTTGAAAAACTAGATGTACTTGAGTTGGGTAACTTGGATGCTAAGCGCGATTGGGGTTACGCTAAGGAATATGTAGAGGGCATGTGGCTCATGCTCCAGTCTGATGAGCCAGATACTTTTGTGTTGGCTACCAATAGGACAGAGACCGTTCGGGATTTTGTGCGGATGGCGTTTAAAGCTGTTGGAATTATTGTGGATTTTAAAGGCACGTTTGAAAACGAGTTGGCAATTGATACTGCTACTGGAAAGACAGTCATGCAGGTTAATCCTAGGTTCTATCGACCTACGGAGGTTGATTTCCTGATCGGTGACTCATCCAAAGCAAAAACAAAACTAGGCTGGGAGGCAAAAACTTCACTTGAGCAGCTTTGCCAGATGATGGTAGAAGCGGATTTGCGCCGCATCCAAAGCGGGTTAACGTTTTGAAAATACTTTTGACGGGTGCAGATGGGTTTACTGGACGGCACTTCGCCGACTTGGCTCGCGCCCACGGGCACGATGTGGTGCCTTTATTGTCTGATTTGAGGGATTCCCAGGAATTGGAGAGAGAGGTCCTAGCAACAATGCCAGACTCTGTAGTGCATCTTGCTGCGATCAGTTTTGTAGCTCATGCGGATGATAGTGCGTTTTATGCTGTTAATGTGGTCGGATCCATCAACTTATTGGCAGCATTGGTTAAATTGCCTGTAACGCCGCAACGTGTGCTGTTGGCTAGTAGTGCCAATGTTTATGGGAATTGTTCGGAATCACCTGTTTTGGAAAGCCAGTTCCCTGCGCCTGTTAATCACTATTCTATGAGCAAGCTGGCCATGGAGTTCATGTCACGAGCATATACAGATCGTTTACCAATAATAACCACACGTCCATTCAATTATACTGGGCCCGGGCAGGCGGTAAATTTTCTCATACCTAAATTAGTGCATCATTTCGCACGGCGAGCACCGTCTATTTTGCTAGGCAATCTTCACGTCGAACGGGAGTTTAATGATGTTCAGATGGTTTGCTGTGCTTATTTGCATTTACTGCAGCATGGAGAGGCGGGAGAGGTGTACAACGTTGGTACTGGTCGACCACACACACTCCAATATGTAATTGACGAGCTTGTTCGTATTACTGGACACCAAATCAATGTGGAAGTTAGCTCTGCATTCGTACGCGCAAATGAAGTTCAACGGCTGTTTGGTGACATCAATAAACTTAGAAGCTTATTTTTGAGACACGCAAAGACTTTGCCTGAAATTAATCTAGAAGATACATTGCGTCGCATGTTGCTCGCAGAATCCAGTTGTTAAATTAAGTGAAAAAGAGAACTATGAAAGCTGTCATACTGGCCGGAGGGCTTGGAACGCGAATCTCCGAAGAGACATCAACTCGGCCAAAGCCGATGATCGAAATTGGTGGCAAGCCTATTCTGTGGCACATCATGAAGACTTATTCCCACTATGGAATTAATGACTTTGTGATCTGCTGTGGCTATAAAGGCTATGTCATCAAGGAGTATTTCGCTAATTATTTTCTGCACATGTCCGACGTTACTTTCGACATGACCAATAACAGCATGGAAGTGCACCATCGGAGCGCTGAACCTTGGCGCGTTACTCTGGTAGATACAGGTGAAAACACGATGACTGCTGGTCGTGTAAAGCGCGTTGCTGATTATGTCAAGGATGATGAATTATTTTGTATGACATATGGGGACGGCGTGAGTGATGTCAACATCACCGAGTTGATTGCCTTCCACAGATCGCAAAAAGTGAAGGCGACTCTAACCGCAACAATTCCGCCTGGCCGTTTCGGTGCCTTGAATCTAATGGAAAATAAAGTCACCACATTTTTGGAGAAGCCGAAAGGTGATGGTGCCATGATTAATGGCGGTTTCTTTGTTTTATCTCCGAAGGTCATCGATTACATCGCAGATGACAATACTATTTGGGAGCGCGAACCACTAGAACGTTTAGCGCAAGAAGGCGAATTGGTTGCCTTTCCGCATAACGGGTTTTGGCAACCCATGGACACTCTTCGCGATAAGATACACCTCGAGGAGTTGTGGCAATCCGGAAAAGCACCTTGGAGGGTGTGGTCGTGAAGCCTATATTCTGGAAGGGTAAACGTGTGCTGCTCACAGGTCACACCGGTTTTAAGGGCAGTTGGCTTTCACTCTGGCTCCAATCAATGGGTGCGAAGTTAGTGGGGTATGCTTTTGATCCGCCGACCAGTCCGAGCTTGTTCGAAGCGGCTAAAGTCGGCAAGGGTATGAACAGTGTTATTGGCGATATCCGCGATTTGCCTAAAATGCAAGCTGTATTTTCGGAGCATAAACCTGAGATCGTCATTCACATGGCAGCACAACCGTTGGTGCGTTATTCGTACAAGAATCCAATCGAGACATACTCAACAAACGTGATGGGGACCGTGAATTTACTTGAAGCGGTTCGAAATACGCCAGGTGTCAAGGCGGTTGTTAATATCACAACTGACAAATGTTATGAAAACCGCGAATGGGTCTGGGGTTATCGTGAAAACGAGCCTATGGGTGGCTATGATCCTTATAGCAATAGCAAGGGCTGCGCAGAATTGGTTAGCTCTGCGTATAGATCATCTTATTTTAATTCCGATAGTTACTCTGATCATGGCGTTGCCATAGCAACGGCCCGGGCGGGCAATGTTATTGGTGGTGGAGACTGGGCAACTGACCGCTTGATACCCGATATCCTCTCCGCCTTCGAGCAAGGCAAGCTGCTTAATATTCGCAACCCCAACGCCATCCGTCCTTGGCAGCATGTGCTTGAACCCTTGCGTGGCTACCTTACCTTAGCAGAAAATCTTTTTGAACAGGGCCCCCGCTTTTCTGAAGCTTGGAACTTCGGCCCAAATGACGAGGATTGCAAGTCAGTTGGTTGGATAGTCGAAGAAATGGCGTTGCTGTGGGGGTGCAACGCTAAGTGGCAAATCGATATGAGCGTGCATCCGCATGAGGCCAACTATCTAAAGCTAGACATTTCAAAGGCGCGTAGTAATTTGAACTGGAATCCTGCTCTTCGTCTTCCAGATGCATTGAAACTGATCATTAGCTGGTCAAAGCAAAGACAAGCCGGTGATGACATACACGAGCTAACAATGAATCAAATACGTACATATCAAACATCAACTCAAAACTGATGAATTATGCACCACGATTTTTGGTAAATTTAATCTTGTTTAATAAAAATTATTATTCCAAGCAAATTTCAGGAGATATATGAATGAAGTATAAATGTCGAGCATGTGGTGGCGCCGATCTTCAGTGCGTGGTGTTATTAGAAAATATGCCCCTTACTGATGATTTCATTTCTATCGAAAACCAAGATAGAAAGGAATACTTAAGAGATATAAATATATCAGAATGCCAGCAGTGTGGATTGGTTCAAAACCCTGCAGACTTTGATCATGAAGGATACTATCAAGATTATCAATATAGTAGCGGTCATTCAGCCTTTGTGCAAAATTTCATGCAACGCTACGCCGCGGCTGTTTGTGACGCTTATAAAAAAATAAATGCTAAGCCACCGGCATCAGTACTTGAGATAGGTTCAGGTGATGGCGAGCAGTTAAAGCAGTTCAAGACTTTATCGGTGGCAAGAGTATTGGGTATAGAACCAAGTGAGTATTTGGCACAAGTTGCTATTAAATCTGACATTCCGACTCAAGTAGATTTGTTTGGTGCGCATACAAAACAAAAACTGAATGAAACCTTTGATATATGTTTATCATCTTACACGTTAGACCATGTTCGGAGTCCAATCGATTACTTACAAACAGCCTATGCACTACTGAACGAGGGGGGTATATTAACCTTCGAAGTTCATAATTTAGAAAAAATTATCGAACGAACCGAATATTGTCTTCTTGAGCATGAGCACACAATATACCTAACCCCTGATAACGCAAGAAGCTTGATTCGATCGCTAGGATTTGAGGTGGTTTCAATAAACCCACTTTCAAATAATGAGGTCAGAGGTAATTCTCTTATTGTCATGGCGAAAAAAGTTAGAATAGATACGTGTGAACACGACAAGAATAATAACCTACATAACCCTTTATTAAATGACCTTGATCAGCGAATTAAAACAACAATAGCAAGAATAGATGATTGGGTAGATTCACTTCCAATAAACAGTGATTTGGTTGGTTTTGGGGCCGGCGGCCGCGGTGTAATGACATTGGCTGCACTTAGAAAGAGTGAGCGATTCAAGGCACTGTTCGATTCAAATTATCAAAGTGAACGCTACTTCACACCAAAGACAAGAATTCCTATCGTTGGTCCGGATGGTTGGTCGGATTTCAGTAGTGCGCATTGTCTTATTTTTTCATTTGGTTACTTTGATGAAATAAAAAAACAGTTAACAGAAAAGGGGTTTAGCTCAGATAAAATTGTTTCACTTGCTGATTTCTTTCCTGTTAGTGAGAGTGTTTCATGAGAGTATTTTTGACAGGTGCATCTGGGTTTGTTGGCTCATTTTTCTTGAGAGAGATACTTGCTTCTGGTGAGCATGATGTGGCTGTTCTTCTGAGGGCACCGGAGAGAGCTGTGCGTATAGTCGACGTTCTTAACCAAACAAATATCATTCGTGGCGATCTCAATAATCAAAAAAACTTTGAAAAAGAAGTAAAAAAGTTTAAGCCAGAGGCATTCGTGCACTTGGCTTGGAATGGTGTTATGGGGCGCGATAGAAACGCAATAATCCAATGGCGTAATATTACAGCGACACTTGAATTAGTAGAAATGGCTTCAAAGGTCGGTGCAAAAGACTGGATTGGGCTTGGCTCTCAAGCTGAATATGGGCCTTGCCAAAATAAAATAGATGAGAAAGAAAAAACAAGCCCAACTACCTTATATGGCGTATCAAAACTAGCAGCATGCAATCTCAGTGAGCGCTTATGTCAAGAGCTCGGTTTAAGGCATGCTTGGTTGAGATTGTTTTCATCGTTTGGCCCCAATGACAATTCTGATTGGCTGATTCCGTACCTAATAAAAACGTTGTTTGCAAATGGAAAACCACGGTTAACAAATGCAGAACAGCTTTGGGATTATATTTATGTTGAGGATGTCGCTTCAGCTATTGCAGCTGTATTAAAAAGTAGTGCGGCTACAGGGGTTTTTAATCTTGGTTCTGGCCGTGCGCTAAGTTTAAGAGCAATGATTGAAAAAATTAGAAATCTCATTAATCAAGATTTGCCCTTAGGTTTTGGCGAAGTAGCATACCGATCGGATCAGGTTATGCATTTAGAGGCCAACATAGAGCGATTAAAATTACTAGCTGGTTGGTCGCCCAAGTTCGATTTCGACACAGGTATAGAAAGAACTGTTGATTGGTATTCAAAGCATAAATCATGAACATGACAACCATAGAGCTATCAAAACAAATCCGAATCAATGTGTTAAGGATGACTCATAATGCAAAAGCATCCCATGTAGGCTCATGTTTATCAATCGCAGATATTGTCGGGGTCTTATATGGGGCATCCCTTAATCTAAGACCTGAAGAGCCGAATTGGACGGAGCGCGATAGATTCATATTAAGTAAAGGGCATGCTGGGGCCGCTATTTATGCCGCGCTAGCGCTCAAGGGATTCATGCCACTAGAGAGGCTTGAGACCTACGGACATGATGAATCACAATTAATGGCTCATATAAGTCACAAAATTCCAGGTGTTGAATTTTCTACAGGGTCACTGGGGCACGGTTTACCGTTTGCTACAGGCAAAGCTTTGGCAGCGAAAAACCAAGGCTCAAAATGGAAAGTGTTTGCTTTACTGAGCGATGGCGAATTAGATGAGGGTAGTAATTGGGAATCATTTATGTTTGCTGCTCATCACGCCCTAGATAACCTGATTGCAATCATTGACTATAACAAATTGCAAAGCCTTGCTACAGTTGCTAAAACACTTGGACTAGAGCCATTAGAGAAGAAATTGCATTCATTTGGATGGGCGGTGAAACAAGTAGACGGTAATAATCATGACCAACTTAATTTAGCATTGAGTAGTTTGCCTTGGGAAGCGGGTAAACCGTGCGTACTAATTGCGCACACAGTAAAAGGTAAGGGTGTTAGCTTTATGGAAAATAAAGTTGAATGGCATTATCGCAGTCCTAATAAAGAACAGCTGGCCGCGGCAATAGCGGAGTTGGAGTTGAATCATGCGTAATGCTTTTGTGGAGGAGTTAGTCAGTTACGCTTCCGAAAATAGTAAAGTAGCCTTGGTTGTGGGGGATTTAGGATATTCAGTTGTTGAACCATTTGCTGACCGTTTTCCAGAACGCTTCATTAATGCCGGTGTTGCCGAACAAAATATGATGGGATTGGCTGCCGGGATGGCGTCGGAGGGCTATCATGTGTTCGTTTATTCAATTGCAAACTTCCCTACTTTTCGCTGCGCAGAGCAGATTCGCAATGACGTTGATTATCACAAATTGCCAGTAACAGTGGTGTCAGTTGGGGGCGGCCTAGCTTACGGCAATATGGGATATTCGCACCATGCCATACAAGATTATGGACTCATGCGCATGTTTCCAAATATGCTTATAGCTGCACCAGGTGATCCCATGGAGGTAAGGGCGTGTATGCGCTACTTGTCAGCTAATCCGCAAACGTCATATTTGCGACTCGGTAAAGCTGGCGAGCATTGTTTGCATCCCAATGTACCAAATATTGAGCCTGGTTACTGGTTGAATATAAAAAACGGAGATGATAGCTGCCAGACTTTACTTACGACAGGTGCAGTATTAGGAATGGCAGAGAAGTGGTTATCATCATCTAGATATCAAGGCTTTGCACTTCACTCTATGCCTCTTTGGAGCATGGCTACTAAATTAAAGCAAGCGAGGCAGCTTGCACACTGGAAATCAGTTATTACAATTGAAGATCATCTGGCAGACTGTGGATTTGGTTCATGGTTAAGAGAATCATTGGAAGATTCACCTCAATTCATGAGTAGAGTAATAGTTAGAGCACTAGATTCTAAAGTATGTGGGATGGTAGGAACTCAGAGTATGCTTAACGAACTAGGTGGTCTTTCAATGGTGAAGGAATGATGAATTTAGTGTCATTGAAGTTATGGCAATTCTTGAATAAGCTAGGTGTCGACAGACCTATTTTTTTTACGATATTGGCACGAGGATGGGGTGCTGGAGCTGGACTGTTAACAATATTTTTTCTTGCCAAGTTTATTTCCCCTGAAGAACAAGGGTATTACTACACTTTTAATAGTATTATTGCATTGCAAGTATTTGCTGAGCTAGGATTAAATTATGCCATCGTTCAGTTTGCTAGTCATGAAATGGCCCACCTTACATGGTCAACGGATGGACGTTTGTTAGGGGATCCTAAATCTAAACGGCGTTTGCAGTCGTTAGTGCACTTTACACTCATCTGGTTTAGTGTAGCGGGTCTTTTATTGATCGCAATACTACTGCCCCTAGGGCTTTATTTCTTCGGTGTAATTTCAAGCCAAAACTCATCCGATATGGCTATTGCCGCGCCATGGATCTTTGTAGTAGTCTTCGCATCAATAAATTTAATCATTACCGCAGCAGTTGCAGTACTTGAGGGTTGTGGAAAAGTCGAAGAAATGGCTATTTTACGACTTGCCCAGACGATTTCATCCTCTGTCCTTGTCTGGACTGTTCTGAGCCTTGGCGGCCATTTATATGCATTGGTGGCAAATAGTTTGATCGTGACGTTACTAGGTATTGTATGGTTGTGGGGTAACTATAAAACATTTTTCAAGGATCTTTTAGTACACCGTTCAGAATTGACAGGAATGAATTGGCGCAATGAAATTTGGCCTTTTCAGTGGCGCATAGCGATCAGTTGGATGAGTGGATATCTTTCTTTTCAAATTTTTAATCCTTTGCTTTTCGCTACTTATGGACCTGTAGTTGCCGGCAGAATGGGTATGAGTCTACAAATTGTAGGCGCTATGAATGGACTAGCTATAACTTGGATAACGACAAAGACACCGACTTACGGTAAATTAATCGCACAAAAAGAGTTAAAAAAGCTAGATTCTTTATTCAATCGAGGTCTGAAGCAATCATTCTTAACGCTTTTTGCCGGTGTGAGCCTGGGTTTAACCTTGCTTTGGTATTTAGAAACATTCGTCCCAAGGTATTCAGAACGTATTCTGCCGTTTAACTTAATGACTTGTTTATGTATTGCAGCTCTAGCTAATCATGTTTCAGGGGCCCAGGGAGCGTATCTGCGTTCGTACAAAAAAGATCCACTCATGCCCCTTTCGGTAATTAGTGGCGTGGCTATTTCGATTCTCTCGGCAATATCAATTCCAAGATATGGTGCTGATGGTGCAGTAATTTCCTATTTGTTTGTCGTGCTCGTTATTGGATTAATTTTCGGGACATTAATCTTCGTTAAAAAAAGATATGAATATAGCCATGAATAAAGAAATTTTCTTGACAATTGGTATTCCAACTTTTCTTAGAGAAAAGAGTTTAACTGAACTGTTGATGAATATTTCAGTTTGTATTCCCTATGAAAATTGTGAAGTTTTAATAATTAATAATGGCCCGCATCTGGATATATCTATTTGTATGGAAAATCTTATTAAGTCTGGCTACGTTGTGACGATTATTAATAACAAAAAAAATTGTGGTGGACAAGAAAACGTTATTCGTATTTATGAAAATGCCTTGGGTGAGTATGTCTGGTTTTTAGGTGACGATGATCGCTTGTACCCTGATTCAATTTCAAACATAATAGAATCCTTGATAGCTAATCCATGTGATTGTTTGCTTTTCGACTCTGATGCGGGAGATCATCCAGAGCTGAATTTAAAGCAAGGCTATTACAATTCAAATACCATATTTTGTGGATCGATACCGCTTAGAAAGTTAATGTTTGCCCCCTTGGCGATAATTCGTTCAGAAAGCATTACCCAAGCACTTCCGTATGCTCGATTAAGCCTTGGGTGCTTTGCCCCCCAACTATTGCTTATTTTATTAAGTAATATCAATAGCTTTTTCTATTTAAAAAGAAAGACTATCATGTGTGAGATGGCGAATATTAGTATCGGTCAAAGATTGTCTATACTTCCAGTTTTTCTTGGAATTGGATATTTACAAAATATTAATATAGAAAAACCGACAAAAAAAATGTTAGGAAAATTAATCCGCAATGAATGGAGATATTATTTAAGGCCAAGAGGTGTTATTATCTCGTTAATTGTCGCTAAATTACAGGGGTCTCCGGAGTCAGTTTTGAAATTCTCTCAAGCAGGATTCCGCAACTATCCGGTATGGCTTGCTATGGTGTTTCCGATACCATTAATCATGATCGCAATATTGCCTAAAGTCATCATTAAATTTATATATGATTTTGCTGCTAAGGTCCTAAAGAAAAAGACAGGATATCTAAGTTATTACTCCTCTGATAGAATATAGTACATATATTGAATCTATAATAAAATATGAAACTTAAGAATTTTGACATTCTTATTTTTATACCAGTAATGCTGTTGCTTAGCAGTCAGACTATTGGCGAGCATTTATATATATCGCACTTTATACTTTTAATATTATTGCTCGGGGCCTTTTTCAAAGCTCTCATAAATAGAAAGCTTGCTTTACCAGCCGTTTTCACAGCATGGACGTTACTTTTTATCGCATCAATAATATTTTCATTGTGGGCTAATAGTGATTTTCAGGCGTTAAAGTATTCAAGTCAGATTCTTGTATTTTACTGTGCTGTTTTTTTTAGTTTTTTTAGACTGACGAATTACGGTGAAATAAGATCACTCTTGCATGCGTTAAGTATTGGGCTCGGATTCAATGCCATTGCTGGAGCAATTCAGACGTTTATATGGATTGCAGAAAATGGATTTGTATTGATCGCCGCGGGTGATTGGTTTAGAGTTAAGGGCTTGTGCGGATCACCCACAGATTACGTAATGCAATTAATCGCCGGGTTTTTTCTTAGTGAGTTTTTCTCTAATAGATTTGTCCGAAGCTTTGTGAAAACCTTTTACGTTGTTCTTTTAGCGTTAAGTATGTCGAGGAGTGCGCTGCTTGTATTAATATTAACATCGATAATTTACATATTTGGTTTGAACTTTAATCGATATCGAATACTTTCAATTTCCGCAATAATTTCAGCAATAATTTCTGCTTTTATATTATCTGATGCCGACCCACTGATTCTTCAGAGAATCATGGATATCGGAGATAATGATTTAAATAGTAGGCGTTTCGTGGTTATTGATGATGTGATTCAGAAATCTTTCTCAGGGTTTTGGGTGTCTATGTTTGGCAATGGATATGGAACGTATCAATTTTATAATCCTATTGCAGACGAGGTTTTTACTAATACACATAATATTTATTTGCATATTCTTTATTCTGGTGGAGTGATTGGTCTTGGTTCTTTTCTTGCTACTTTTATAGTTCTATTCGTTTATGCTATGAAATTTCGCATTGCAATGTTGAGACAACCTATTTCAAGTGAGCTACAGCGGTTTTCTTTCGCATCGCTGATATTGTTTTTTTCGGTATTACTAATAGGCAACGTAGAGACAAACATAGCGAGTGTTGGTACCGGTTGGTTGGTTGGAATGATATTTGGTATACCTTTGGTAATTCGTCGTGTAAGCCGTCAGTATTACTCAGTATTGAAGCCTGAAGTAGCAGCATGAAGTGCGAGAAAATTGAAAATCCGAGTATTTTTTATTTTGAAATGAATTCTTATTTAAGAGGTTATTCATGCATATATTAATTATAACTGATGGGATTTATCCATTTTCAATGGGTGGCTCGCATCGTCTTGTATATGAACACTGCAAGGTTTTATGTTCAATGGGACATCAGGTCACATGCATCGTGCCTGAAATTAGCAGAAAATCAAATTTTTTCATTAATGAAGGTGAATTGAGTACGGTTAAAGACTTTAAAATAATTAGATTTCCTATAAATGAAACAAATCTCTTTACTAAGCTTAAATCGCATTTTTGTAATTATCTTGCCCCAGTGGAGGCGTTAATCAGCACGAAAAGTATTGATGTTATCAACGTTCAATATCTACCAGCCCTTTTCTCATTGCGTAAATTTTTTAAAAATAATGTAATCCACTATACTTTTCATGGGCCATGGGCTGGCGAGTTCAGCTTGAGTTTTATAGGAAGATTTGAAGGTAAAAATAAACTTATAAATATATTCATGAAAAATATATTTAGTCCAATTATGTACTGGATAGTTTTTTCTTTAGAAAAATATCTTTTGCAAAAATGCTCAAAGTTTATGGTTTTGAGTAATTATACAAAAAATATTTTAAGTGAAAAGTATAATATTAAAAAAAATTCTATTGAAATTATTCCGGCTGGGGTGGACGGCGATAAATTTTTCCCAGTATATGATTCTGATTTTAGATCAAGCATTAATTCTGGTAAGAGTATAGTTTTTCTAACGGTAAGACGACTAGAAAAAAGAATGGGCTTGGATATCCTAATCAGCGCATGTGCAATTTTAAAAAAAGATTACGATGACTTCATTCTATTAATTGGTGGTCAGGGGGTGCAAATGAGTTATCTTTCTAATTTAATTACTAAATTAGGACTCGAAAATAATGTAAAGATGCTAGGATTTATTCCTGAAAATACTTTAAATAAGTATCTTTCATCTTCGGATTTGTTTATTCTTCCATCGCGTGATTTAGAAGGTTTTGGCCTTGTCGTACTAGAGTCCATGGCCTGTGGTACACCGATACTTGTTTCTCCTGAGGGAGGGCCGCCAGAGGTCGTTGCACTCTTTGACCAAGAAATGGTTTTGGCGGATTTGAATCCAGTAACAATTTCTAATAAGCTTAAAGATTTGATTTATTCTAATAAATTAAATGATGAGTATTCAAAAAAATGCATTAATTTTGTTTCGGAGCGCTATTCTTGGAAGAGGTATTCAGGTGATTATATTAATTGGATAACTTAATAAGAATGTGTAGAATTTTTCAAATTTAAAAATTCAGCAATGAAAATGAAACATCCTCGAGTAGTTTTTTATCCTGCAATTCACGGCGATGGAATTGGCACTTATATTGAAGGTATTCGTGGCATTTTAAAAGTGGATATTCTGGATGGGCCAGGTAGTATCCTCTCATTGAAAACTTTTTTTTGCCCTGTTCCGACTGGATATGATATCGTTCACGTACCTAATTTTTTGGTTCCTTTTCTGAAAAGAAAGTCAAAGGTTGTTTGTACGATTCAGGATATTATTCCAATTCTAAAGTGTGGCAATCTTAGTTTGCTAAAACGTGCGTACATGTTCTTGAGAATTTGGTGGTCATTATATTATAGTGATCATATAATATTCACATCTGAAAACACGCGGAATGACGTCCTTCGAATATTTCGAAAAGTGGGGCCTTATAGTATCATTCCGCTATCTATGGATTCCCCTTTGATTTTTAATAATGCTCCAGAGTCTCTACTTACTTTTAGTTATTGTTTTTCAGTAGGCCGTCGCAGAAATCATAAAAATACTGAAGGGATCATACGATCTTTCGCTAAGGCTGCACCACTGACGTCATTACATCTTGTTTTCGGGGGAAAAGAGGATATTGAAGATTCTAGATGGAGATCACTAGCGGATGAGCTAGGAATCAAAGACAGGGTTCATTTTTCTGGCTTTCTAAGTTCAATAGAGTTGGCCACTTATTATGCCAATGCTTCTTCGTTACTATTTCCTTCTCTTTATGAGGGATTCGGGCTTCCTATTCTCGAAGCTATGAGTTATGGATGCCCAGTAATTACTTCTAAAACTTCATCAATGCCCGAAGTTGCAGGCGGAGCTGCCATTCTTGTTGATCCATTAAATTATGATGAGATCGCTGAGTCTATAGTGTTAATTGAAAAGGATTCGGTTTTACGCGCTAAATTGATTTCATTAGGATTTGAAAATTGCAAGAAATATTCTTGGGAGAAGGTGGCGGAAGCGACTTCTTTTGTGTATCGTAATATTTCTTAAATGATGTAGAAATAAAACACCATCTTTAAATTTAAAAAATCATTTTGTAAACGTTTGACATAAAGTGTATCTATGAGCATTAAAGTACTGCACGTTTATCGTACATATTTCCCTGATCCACCAGGTGGCGTTCAAGAAGCAATTAGACAAATTACTGGCGCATCAAAGTTGCATGGTATTAATTCTCGAATATTTACCCTTTCACCAAATCCAAGTCCCCGCCAAATTGAAAAAAATGAGTGTGTTATTACTCGTTCACGTTCATGGTTAGCACCTGCGTCTTGTGACATTGGCGGTTTTGACGCTTTGGCTAGATTTCGATCTGAAGTTGATTGGGCTGACTTAATTAACTACCATTTTCCATGGCCATTTGCAGATGTTTTGCACTTTATGTCATTGGTTAATAAACCTGCAGTTTTGACTTATCACTCCGATATTGTCAGGCAGCGTTTACTTGGAAAATTTTATGAGCCGCTTATGCGGCGCATGCTTCGTTCGATGGCCGCAGTAGTCGCTACATCACCAGCTTATGCTCAAACAAGTAAGGTTCTCCAAAATTTTGTCTCACCTGAAAGATTGAAAATTATTCCATTGGGCATTACTGATTACCGCGATAAAAGTATTGACGCTGATCTAGAGAATAAATTATTCGATAAGTTTTCGTTGCGAGATAAACCGTTTGTATTGGCGCTAGGTGCAATGCGGTACTATAAAGGCTTTCATACATTGGTTGAGGCTGCTTCACGCATTAACGGTACTATCATAATCGCTGGGTCTGGACCTGAGGAGATACATCTAAGAAAATTAGCGACTGATAAGGGGGTAAATAATGTTCTTTTTGTAGGTCAAATTTCTGATGATGAGAAACTCTTTTTCTTGAAAAATTGTAGTATTTTTGCCTTGCCTTCACATTTGCGCTCAGAAGCATTTGGAATGGTTTTGATAGAAGCTTCAATGTTTGGAAAGCCCATGGTTTGTTGCGAGATTGGTTCGGGCACTTCCTATGTAAATATTCATAATCAAACTGGCTTTGTAGTCCTTCCAGAGTCTCCGGATCTTTTTGCTGAGGCTGTTAATTTATTGATCTCAAGTGAAGAATTGGCGTGCAAAATGGGTATGTCAGCACGGAGACGCTTCGAAGAGTTCTTTTCTGGTGAGGCTTTAGGCGCGGCATACTCGATGTTATACAACAGAGTACTTTCTTTATCAGCATTAGACCAATCGCCTCTTATGCTCCAAAAAAGGGAATAAATGCTAAAGAGAACATTTGATTTGCTAGTAATTTTTCTTTCTGTTACTTTCCTCGCGATTCCAATACTTTTCTTGACTATATTGGTGCGTTTGACTTCCAAGGGGCCCGCTCTGTATTGGTCAGATCGTGTAGGCCGAAATAACGTAGTTTTTAAAATGCCGAAATTTCGAAGCATGCGTGTGGGCACACCGGCTGTAGCCACTCATTTATTGACAAATCCAAATGCATATCTAACGCCGATTGGTTCATTTTTACGAAAAAGCAGTTTGGATGAATTGCCCCAACTATGGAGTATCTTGAAGGGTGACATGAGTGTTGTTGGACCTCGCCCGGCGCTTTTTAATCAGCAAGATTTGATTGCATTGCGTACAGAACATGGTGTTGATCAACTGGTTCCGGGCCTCACCGGTTGGGCGCAAGTGAATGGCCGCGATGAATTGCCGATCCATGAAAAGGTGAAGCTGGATGTTGTGTATCTACAGCGCCAATCGTTATGGTTCGATTTGCGCATTTTGTGGTTGACCTTTGTGAAGGTACTCAAGCGCGACGGTGTGTCACATTAACAAGTCTTCGTTACCGCATTGCGGCGCAAACTCTGTCACCGTGTTTTGCAGTAGTTCACGCAATAGGGGACTGTTGTTAACTTGACACGCACTTTCTATTTTGTGCATCAGTTGCTGAATGGTTTCAAGCGCTAGCATTTGTTCATTAGCGCGCTGAATACGCGGATGCCGTGTTGGCGTGACGTTATCGCCAATCAGCAGCTCTTCATACAGTTTTTCACCGGGGCGTAGCCCGCTGAAAACAATCTCAATATCGCCCGCTAGGTTGGCCTCGTCGCGCAGGGTCAAGCCACTGAGGTGCACCATTCTTCGGGCCATGTCTAATATTTTTACAGGTTCCCCCATGTCCAGCACAAACACATCACCACCGTGGCCCATGGCACCGGCTTGAATGACCAACTGCGCGGCTTCAGGGATGGTCATGAAGTAGCGAATGATGCGAGGGTCGGTCACGGTAATTGGCCCCCCATTTTTAATTTGTTCTCTAAACACCGGCACCACAGAGCCTGAAGAGCCTAGCACATTGCCAAAGCGCACCATGACAAACCGCGTGGGGCCAAAGGCTTCTTGTGCCAGAGCTTGTAATGCCAACTCGGCCACACGTTTGGTGGTGCCCATGGTGTTGGTGGGGCGCACGGCTTTGTCGGTAGACACCAACACAAAGGTTTCTACCTTGTTGTCGCGCGCTGCGCGAGCGGTATGCCAGGTGCCCAAGATGTTGTTGAACGCCCCAGCGCAAGGGTTCTTCTCCACCATGGGCACGTGCTTGTAGGCGGCCGCATGAAAAACCGTTTCAACGCCAAAGCGTTCAAACACCAAGGCTAGTTTGGAAGGGTCCGTAACAGAGCCCAAGATAGGCTGAATGTTTTTACTGACAGGGATAGGCAATGACAGTAGCTCTTGCTCAATGCTGTAAAGCGCAAATTCATTGAGCTCGTACAACACCAACACCCGAGGGTATTGCGCCAGTATTTGACGGCACAACTCAGACCCAATAGAGCCGCCTGCGCCAGTCACCATCACTGCTTTGCCCGTGATGTTGGCTTTGAGCAGGGTGGGGTCTGGTGGCACAGGGTCGCGGCCCAGCAGGTCTTCAATTTCTACATCTCGCAAGTCCGATGTTTTGACCTTGCCTTCTGCCAAAGACGCCACACCAGGCAAGGTGCGCACTTGCACTGGCAGTTTTTCGAGTTCTTGGATGATGCGGTTGCGCTCTGCCCGCGAGGTAGACGGAATGGCCAGTAGCACTTCGGTGGCGCGTTCACGTTGAATCAACTCTGCCATGTCTTGGCGGGCATAAACGGTGAGGCCTGCAATTTGTTTGTGGTGCAGTTTGGCGTCGTCGTCCACAAAGGCTACGGGTTGCATTTCGCGGCTGTGCGCTAAGGCCAGTGCCAATTGCACACCCGCAGAGCCCGCCCCAAAAATGATGGTGCGCTTGCGTGTGTTGTGGCCTGGGTGATGGTTTTGCGCTTGTGACAACCATTGGCGTGCCACGGTGCGTGAGGCACCAATCAGCAGCAGCGTCAGCAAGCCATGTATCCATGGCACCGAGCGCGGCACGTCTTGCAGCGTCAGCACAAACACCGTGGCTGATAAAAGCATGGTGTACACAGCCACAGCCTTGGCAATGGCCACAATGGCTTGCAAGCCCACATAGCGCATGACGGCTCGGTAGAGGCCAAACCGCAAAAAGAGGGGTAAGGCCAGAACAGGCGCTGCCAGCATCAGCTGGGCCAAAGAGGTAGTGGGTACCCAGAGGCTTTCAAACCGCACAGCCATGGCTAAATACAGACTGACCTCAAGTGCCGCGATGTCTGACAGCACGATCAAGGCTTGCTTGCCAAGGCGCGGCATGGCGAGCGCGTGCTGACCAAAGCTGAACGCAACAGGTGGTGCAAGTTGAAGTGCCAATGCAAGCAACGCCGCTACAGCAAGAGCGGCCCAAATGCCTTGCATGTTGTTGTTTGTGTCAATGAGCTGAGTTGACACAAAGGGGCGTGTTTCGTTAGGCGCGTAGCAACGTACCGAAAGGCCCTTGTTGGCAGACTGTTGGGCACTTTGTAGGCAAGCTTGTTGGGCAACAAGCTTGGAATTGGACTCATATTGCGCAATGCCGTTTGGCAAAAGCGCAGAGTAGTTGGCAATCGGTTTGCCAGACAACAGATCGGCTTCTTGAGGTGTTAAGTGTGTGGTGCAACTGCTGGCCGCAGTGTCGCAAGTACTGCATGCGCTGTGAATGCTGAATGCAATGTTTTTGAGTGTTTCATCGCATGATGCAGATGTTGTGGTGGCACGTACAAGAATGGTAGTAACTAGATCGTCGTTGGTAATTTTGACGACGGGGTAATGTTCTTGCGACTGTTGGAACACTGCCAGCATGGCAAACACTGTCGCCAAAACGCCTAGAGCTAAGGCTTTCCAATTGCGCGAAAGAAAAGACAAAAGCATTGTTTTTATGAATAGAGGGTAAGGTTGCTGCAAATAGTTGGCAGTCTGATTATGACTTCTTGATTAAACAATCTTTTTTCAATGATGATCTTGTTTGATTTGACAGATAAATGTTCTAAAACTAATCATAAATTTGTATTTTTAAGTTGCATGCACTTTGAAAATAGTCACTGTTTAACTGCTTCATTTGCTTTTTAAAATGCACAAATTGGGGTATATTAGATCTCATATCGTTTTGAAAAGTGAGTCTGTGTCTTGCTTTTTGCGGTAAACCTCATTGAGGGCGCTCATCAACCAACTTTGTCTGGAAATGCTATGAAAAAATTCACTGCTTTATTGCTCTCGGTTAGCTTGGCTTTATCGTCTGTAGCATTTGCACAAACCCAATCGGGTGCTGCGGGTGGCGCGGGCGCTGGGGGTGCTAGCGCAGGTGCAGCAGGTGCCGCAGGCGCGGGTGCAGGCGCAGGTGCCGCTGCGGCAGGTGCAGCAGCAGCAGGCGTGTCGGTGGGGGTGGTTGCAGCCGTTGCAGCTGCGGTGGCTGTTGTTGCTGCGGTCATAGCTAACAAAGACGACACGAATACCAATACGAATACCAACACGAATACGCAGTAAAAATTTACTTTGAAAGCAAAACTAAGCGCCCTGCGGGGCGCTTAGTTTTTTGGGTCATTTTTTAGAAAGCTTAGCGTTGCCAGTTCTGCGTTGTTACAAACTTCTTGGGTGGTGTGTTTGTATATTGGTTTTAGCTGCATGTCGGGGTAACAACCCAGTGACTGAAACAATGTCTACCTTGCTTCCTAAGAGTGCGCAAATTAAACCGTACAAACCAGGTTTTGAATATCTCGCTGTTTCGTTAGATGGCCGCGCCAGTGTGATGGCGCTGGGCGAACGCAGCGTGCAAGGCAGCGGTGAAAGTCGCCATGTGCATGAGTATTGGTATACCGGCCAAGGCGAAATGCTCTATCTTGTGGATGGCCGTATACAACAGGTGTTGGGTTTTACACACGAATGGCGTGGACAAACTAGCATGCCACCGACATGGGACGCTGTGCTCAACAACACCCGAGAGCTGTCTTGGCGGCGCGTGTTGGATGTGATGCCAGGCTACCGCTACAACCTGATAGACACCATTACCACCTACAAAACCACAGCGCCTCAACGCTTGCCCGACGGCGTGAGCCCGCAAGCGCAGTGGGTAGCCGACTTGGTAAGCAGCAAAGGCGATGATGGGCTGGAGTGGTGGTACTTGCAAAAGTTTGTTTTGCTAGATGGCCGTGTGGTGTACAGCGAGCAGTGTGTTGCCAAGGCTTTGTGCTTGGCTTTGCGCCCCTTGGGTGTGGTGGTGCCTGCCAAATGAACGATAAGTCATACGGATTTTTAATAGCCGCAGTGTTGACCCTGCTGAGTTTGCAAGTCAGAGCGCAATCACCTGTAGCCTTGCACGCAGAGGTGCAACAGCCACAACGTTTGAGCCACTGGTTGGCCAACCAAATCCCTGTGCCTGACGTTTACCCCTTGGCCACGATGTGGCAGACATCAGAGGAAAAGACCAGACAAGAGCGCGTTTACCTAGCACTAGGCGATTCGTTGAATGTTTTGTTGCAGCGAGGGTTGATCAGCTCTGCGGCTTATGCTGGGTTGCAAAAAAACTTGGCAGCCATGCCACCAACGGGGCGTGTGCCGGTTGCTATCGCTGAGCCCAAATGGCTAGAGGCCTACCCACGCAAAGACCCACTGTTACAAGTGGGTGACCATGTAACCGTGCTACAGCGCCCCATCAGTTTGCGTGTGATGGCCGATGATGGCCGCGTGTGCGAAATACCCCACCGCGAAGGCCTGCAAGTATTGCACTACGTACGCGCGTGCATGGGGGCTGATGCCTATGGTTCTTGGGCCTGGGTGGTGCAGCCCGATGGGCGTGTGCAACGTGTTGGGCTAGACCTGTGGAACATGGCTGAGCAAGACCAGCCTGCGCCAGGAGCTTGGCTATGGGTGCCCCAGCGTGGCAGCCAACTGCCAGAGGCTTTCAGCCTAGGCTGGGCCGAGTGGCTGGCCACACAGGGCGTATCGACCCGTGTGCCTTTGCATGTGATGCATGCGCCTTCGCGTCAGGCCTACCCTGCGGCTGCGCAAGATAGTCTGTTTGATTTGCAAGGCCATCACGCGCAGCCACAGCCCACAGCCAGCAATTGGGGCAACGTGGGCTTGTTGCAAACACCCACAGCACGCATGCAACAGCCCGGCTATTTTGGCTGGACGGTGCACCGAACCTGGCCCTACCAAAACAACAACATTTTTTTTCAGCCTACCGATTGGTTAGAGGCTGGGTTTCGTTACACAGACACATCGAACCGTTTGTATGGGTCAGAGGCATTCAGCGGCAACTTACCCTACAAAGACAAAAGTTTTGATGTCAAAGCGCGTGCGCTGAAAGAGTCTGATGGCTTGCCCGAGTTAGCAGTGGGCTTGCGCGATGTGGGTGGCACAGGCTTATATAGCTCGGAATATGTGGTGGCCAGCAAGCGCACTGGGCGCTTGGACTGGTCACTCGGCATGGGTTGGGGCTATTTAGGAGGACGCGGTAACTTGAGTAACCCGTTGAGCCGAGTGCTTGGGCAGCGTATGGACACCCGGGTTAGCGATACGGGTCAAGGCGGTACGTTTTCAACTGGCAGTTGGTTTCACGGGCCTGCGGCTTTGTTTGGTGGCGTCGAGTACCAAACGCCGTGGAACTTCAACGTGAAGCTGGAGTACGACGGTAACAACTACCAGCACGAACCGCAAAGCAATAACTTGCCAGTGGCCTCGCCTTTCAACTGGGCCATCGTGTATCGCCCTTTGAAGGGTTTGGATGTGTCCATGGGCGTGGAGCGTGGCAACACGTGGTCGATGGGTTTCACGTTTTATGTGGACATGGCGGGCATCAACATGCCCAAGGTGACCGACCCCGCGCGCCCCGCGGTGCAACTGATACGCCCCAAGGCCGAGCCCAACTGGCAAGACACGGCCAAAGACCTGTCGGCATACACCTTGTGGGACGTGCAGCAGGTGTACCGAACGCCAGACACCGTGGTGGTCGACGCTCGCAACTCGTACAACGTGTACAACCAAGAGCGCTTGGACAAAGCGGTGGCCGTGTTGAACCGCGATGCGCCCGAGGGCGTTGAGAACTTTGAAATCCACCATCACAAGGTGGGTGATGTGTTGGCGGTAGAAAAGGTCAATCGCAGCGAATGGGTCACGCAACAAACACAGCCTGCACGCACGCAAGAGCCCGTGCTGCCGGTGCAACCGGTGTACGAGGTGCAGACCACCGCTGAGCGAAAACCACTGTTGCCAGACAAGCCGCTGAACTATTGGGTGGAGCCAGGCGTGGACTTGGTGCAAACCATAGGCGGACCCGATGGCTACCTGTACCAGTTCAGCGGTGCCTTGTGGATGGGGCTGGAGATGCCATGGAATGTCAAGGCCAACAGCACTTTGCGCATGCGCTTGAGTGACAACTACGAGAAGTTCACGCCCGGCTGGTCTTACATGCCGCAGGTGCGCACACAGATTGCCGAGTATTTGAAAACCTCTAAGTTCACCGTCGACAGCTTGACCTTGAGCAAGTCTGAACGCTTGGGCTCCAATTGGTATGCCGCAGGCTATGTGGGTTATTTTGAGATGATGTTTGGCGGTGTGGGCGGCGAGGTGTTGTACCGCCAACCCGGCAGCCGTTGGGCGGCGGGGCTGGATGTCAACCACGTGCAGCAACGCAGCTTTGCCCAAGACTTCAGCTTCAGAGACTACAAAATCAACACGGGGCACTTAACGGGGTATTGGGTCACGCCGTTTGAAGGGGTGCATGCTGCGTTGAGCGTGGGCCAGTACTTGGCGGGTGACCGTGGGGCCACGATGTCGGTGTCGAAGGTGTTTCGCAACGGCTCCAGCCTGAGCGCTTATGCCACCAAAACCAACGTGCCTGCTGCCGTGTTTGGCGAAGGCTCGTTTGACAAAGGCATTGCCTGGACCATTCCGTTTGACGCCTTCTTAACTAGCAGCAGCCGTTACGCTGCCGGCTGGAGCTGGAAGCCTTTGTTGCGTGACGGCGGTGCGCGTGTGACGCGCCCCGTCAACTTATTTGCCGATACCTCTTGGGTGTCACCCGTGGCGAAGGCCTATAGTCCTGCCAAGCCACCCAACGATCGTGTGGCACCCGATGACCGAGTGGAAGAATATCAACGCGTGAGGTAAGACTCAGATGTCTACATTAATCCCTGTAGTGCTGTCGGGCGGCAGCGGTTCTCGTTTGTGGCCTTTGTCGCGTGCGCTACGACCCAAGCAGTTCTTGTCGATCACCGATGAAGCCACTTTGTTTCAGCTCACGTTGCAACGCTTGCAGGGCATACAGGGCGGTGGCGAGGCCATGCGTCCGATTGTGGTGGCCAACGATGACCACCGTTTTTTAGCAGGTGAGCAGTGTCGCGAAGTAGGCGTGACCCCCTTGGCTATATTGTTGGAGCCTGTGGCACGCAACACGGCACCTGCCATTGCAGCCGCTGCGTTTGCGGCGCAAGCTCTGGTGGCCAATGCAGGTGACGACCCGGTATTGTTGGTGTTGCCCTCAGACCATGTGTTCAGCAATGTGCCTGCGTTTCACCACGCTGTGCGCGTTGGCCTACAGGCCGCACAAGCGGGTGCATTGGTGACATTTGGCATTGTGCCCACGCATGCCGAGACGGGCTATGGCTATGTGCAAGCGCGCGAACCACTGAGCGCGAACCAAGCGGTGCCTGTGTCGCGCTTTGTGGAGAAGCCCGATTTGCTAACCGCACAAGCCTATGTGGACGATGGCAGTTACACCTGGAACAGCGGCATGTTCATGTTCAAGGCCTCGGTGTTTTTGCAAGAGCTGGCCAAGACCGATGCCGCCATGTACAAGTCCTGCGAAGCTGCATGGACGGATGCGAAAAAAGATTTGGAGTTTGTGCGTTTAGACAAAGCTGCGTTTGCGTCGTCGCCTTCCAATTCGGTGGACTACGCGGTGATGGAGAAAACCGACAAAGCTGTGGTGGTGCCGTTGGATGCGGGTTGGAACGATGTGGGGGCTTGGTCTGCCGTGTGGCAAGTGTTGCCACAAGATGCGCAAGGCAATGCCCAGCGTGGTGACGTGGTGCTTGAGGGCACCACGGGCAGCTATGTGCATGCAGACAGTCGCCTGGTGGCTTTAATTGGCGTGCAAGACTTGGTGGTGGTGGAAACCTCTGACGCGGTGTTGGTGGTGCACAAAGACAAGACCCAAGACGTTAAAAAAGTGGTGGACCAGCTCAAGGCCAGCAAGCGGCCAGAAACTGAACAACACCGAGAGGTGTTTCGCCCATGGGGTTCTTACGACTCGGTCGACCAGGGTGGGCGTTTTCAAGTCAAACGCATCAAGGTGAACCCAGGCGCCAAGTTGTCGCTGCAAATGCACCATCACCGCGCCGAGCATTGGGTGGTGGTGACTGGGACAGCCAAGGTGCGATTAGGTGACGACTACCGATTGGTGACAGAAAACGAATCGGTCTACATACCAGTGGGAACGGTGCACTCGCTGGAGAACCCAGGCAAAGTGCCATTACATTTGATTGAGGTGCAGTCGGGCTCGTACTTGGGTGAGGACGACATTGTGCGTATGGAAGACTTGTATGGGCGGGCTCAGTCCTGAGGCATTTTGAAATTTTTTGAAAATTATGCTCGTGCACTTCATGTGCCGCCACATGGGCGACCTGTGCCATCGAACGCAGAAGACTTTGTCCGCTCACACTCTTTGGTGGTCCGTGTTTGGCGAAGGTTCAAACGAGATTTGGCGCTGCTGCTTACGCAGCAGTTTTGGTTTTTGAGGCCTCACATACCAAACCAGGCAAGCCGTGTGCTTTATGTCTATCTGGGTACGCCTCAGTTAGGTGACTCCATCATGGATTTGTCGAGTCGACAACTTTGGTCAACGCGCGCTCTGCGCGTTGACATGTTGACCCATCCAAGTATCTCGGCAATGTATCAAGGAGATCCCGCATTTGACCGGGTATTTGATGACCGACGACAGCTTCGGCACGACTACGATTTTGTCGTGTTGCAGTCTTACAGCTGGAAATGTTTGAAGGTGAAGTGGCGATATTTCTTTTTTAAGCAATTCCTGTCTTTGCACGGACATTATTTTGGATGCGAATTCAACCGCTTGGAGTTTGCTAATGATGCCTGGCGTGCGGCATTTTGCATGCCTGCTGATGCAGCGCCAGGGCAACCTGAATCTGTGTTTCGACTATCACTAGATCACTCGGAGCAAACCCGGGAGCCTAAAACGATTGCCTTAGGTATTGGGGGGGTTGTCCCATGGCGAACCTATCCGCATTGGGCGGCTGTGCTGCACTTCTTAAAAATACAGTACCCAGAAATTCAATGGATACTGCTTGGGACAGCCAACGGTCGAGACATGGCGCAAGAGATTGCAAGATCTTTTTCCGGTGATGAAAAGTCACTCAATTTGGTGGATGCGTTGCCGTTGGACCATGTCTTTGCGCGGCTACAGCGAGTCACGCTACTGTTGACGGCCGATGGTGGCCTCTTGCATTTAGGCAAGGCGGCTAAAGTCCCGATCGTGGCATTGTTTGCTGGAGCGATTCATCCCCGTATGCGTTTTTGTGAGTCAGATGCCGCTCATGTCATTCATGCACGAGCGCGTGTGTCGGACATCCCTGCTGAACGAATTGCTTGCATAGTGCAGCAATGTGTGGAGCAACACCTAGAATCGCTACACACGAGTTACCTCAATGATGAGCCTAACTGTTCTGTTTAGTAAAGCGAAAGCTGTTTATTGGCTATGTAGGTATCGAGGAAGACCCATGAGGGAAGTGTTAAAAACCAATCAATATCCTACGGAAACCTTCTTTTTTGATCAATTTGGTGGGGAGGTCATCGCGTGAAAGACTTGCTTAGTATATTTATTCCTACCTATAACCGGTGGGGGATCTTGGAAAAAACACTGGAACGAACGCTTGAGAGTATCTCGGGGGATGTTCGTGTTGTTGTTGTTGACAACGACTCCAATCCAAATGGCAAAGAGAAGGTTGAAGCTGTTATAGCCAAGTATCCAAACGTTGATTGTCGCATCATTAAAAACGATGCGAACCTAGGTGCTGACGGCAATGTATTGCGTTGTTTCGAGCTGTGCAAAACTCCCTATGTGATGGTGCTCGGTGATGATGATTACCTTGTGTCAGATTTCTTGCAGAAAATAAAAAAGTTTTTTGTCTCAAATCACGATATTGGTTTTATCAGCTTTCAAGTCCCGAGGCGGTATGCAAAGTTTGTGCAGAGAGACGAGGCTTTCAACTCGCCTTACGACATGTTGCAGGTTAGTGCCAACTGGGCGGAAATGCTTTTTGTCTCCACAAGTATTTTCAAAAAAGATTTAGTGATGCTTGGATTGGAGCAAGGGCAAAGGCATCAGTTGACCTGCTCCGCGCATTTGATTGCTTTGTTCAAAGGGTGGGATGCTGCGCAACAACTTGACCCAAACCGTAGCTATGAGTTTGTTTTAGCGTCTGACGTCATCATTGATTCCGGTGGCCATGCCGCGGACCACCGGTCTTATAGCTTGATGGGAGTTTTGAAAGGGTTGTCGGTTGTACGGTCTGTGTTCATTACTGAACCACAAGCCTCGGTAGTCCGCAAGTCGATTCGAGGGGCTACGCGTTATATCTTTAAACCGAGAGTATTGGTGAAAGACTTTTTCTACTACACCCTAGAGTTTGGATTTCTTCAAGCTTGGCGGCAGTTGTGTAGATCCAGATTTGACTTAATGTATCTAATTGGCTTGAGAAGTTTTTGGTACCGCCCCTATTTACACATCACGGTACTCATGGTGGGTGCTTGGCATACTGTTTTTAAAAAATAAACTACGAATCGAAAAAATGTTAAGCATCATCGTTGCCGTTCACAATCAACTGCGCATGAACCAAATCTTCTGGGAATATTTGTGTGCCAATACAGAAGGCGACTGGGAGTTGATCGTCGTCGATAATTTGTCAACGGATGGCAGCCGTGAATTTTTTCAAAGCGTTGGAGTGCGGGTTATCGCCAATCCCGGAAATTACTCTTACCCATATTGCCAAAACTTAGGTATTGCAATCGCTAAGGGTGAATACTTGGCTTTTCTAAACAACGATGTGATTGTTCCCAAAGCCTGGAATACCCGACTGGTTTCATCCATGCGGCATAACCATTTGGATGTTCTCACCTCTTGTGGCATTGAAAAGGTTGAAACCAAATCGGCTACTAAGCGTTTACGTCGGCGCTGGCGTTGGATCAAAGGTTTAGCCTTATTGTTTCTGGGCAAGTCTCAATACTCTTTGAGAAAAATGCATCGTTGGATGTATGGTGATTGGGCTGCGTTTTGTCAAAAACGTGCCGACAGATTTAGTCTTCAAGTGACAGAAGGTTTTGTCGGTAACACAGTCATGATGTCTCGCCGCGCGATTGAATTAATTGGACTTTGGGATGCGCGAATTCAAGCGGCAGACTTTGATTTGTATTTGCGCGCCAAAGAACGCGCACGTAGTCATGGTGATATCAAGCCTATGCACATTGCATTAGATGTTTTTGTACACCATTACATTCGACTGACCTTGAATGAGGCGTACCCTCCTTTTGTTGATGGCGACCAATTGATTAGCTTAGAAGATAAATGGGATGCCACGGCGCTGGCAGTTTTGAAGAACCTCAACGAAGACCACGCATTGGTATGACCCTCCTCGTCACCGGCTGCGCCGGCTTCATCGGCAGCAACTTTGTTCACACTTGGTTGGCCAGTTCCAACGAAACCATCGTCAACCTCGACAAACTCACCTACGCGGGCAACTTGGCCAACTTGGAGGCGC
>NZ_NESA01000011.1 GCF_002778315.1 Limnohabitans sp. JirII-31
CCAATGCGTTGAGTTGTGTGCTCACGCTGCGATGCGACAAATGCGCCAATGTTCGGCGTGAGTGCCCCTGTGGTGAGAGGGGAGCGCCGATGTGCAGGCTCACGGTGATGGAGGGCGCGCACATCACCTTGTGCAGCGACGCCACAAAGCCAATCTCCCCTACAAACGCTGCCACTTGGCAGTGTGCCCCTGTGGTTGCGTTGATGTAGCGCAGAGCGATCGGTTGCACCTCCACGCCGCGGTCAATTGCTGCCTCAAACAAATTGGCATGAAACAAACGCACCTCATGGCCTTCGCTGCTCGTGCCCTCTGGAAACCCGGCCACCCGATAGCCGCGTGTCAAGGCATCGGTCACGTCCTCCACCATTTGGCGCGCAGAGCTGGGCGAGCCGCGATCCACAAACACCACCTCGCAGGCTTGGGCAATCGCGCCCACGACGGGCCAGGCACGCACTTCTTTTTTCGCCACGAACACGCTGGGCTGCAGCGACTGAATCACCAACACATCCAGCCAAGACACATGGTTGGCCACCAGCAACTGAGGCGTGTTGTTGGGTGATGTGTGTTCAAGCCCGGCGTTCAGACGCACGTTCACGCCCATGATGCGCAGCGTGCGTTGCGACCAGTTTTGAATCTCGGTCAACTTCTCGTCACGGTCCAAGCTCGGAAAGTGCACCCACAAGATCCAAAAAGCTTGCACAAAGGAACAAAGGAGGCGGGCGTACTTGGTCAACATAGTGGCTACCAAGCTTAGGTGTGCTGTGTGACAAATCGGTGAAGGCTCTGGTGGCTTGTCACCAAATCTTCATCGTTTCGTCTTGGTTGCGTCACGTGAGGTTTCAAAAATCAGGTCATCAGAAATCACAGACTTCAACCTATCTCAACGACACAAGGACGCCAGATGAAAGAACTGCCCAACCCCACCATGCCGTTGTCGATGATCGATTTACCCAGGGGGTCACTTCATCGACACGATCTTGAAACTCAAAAAACTCCTGTCTCGCCGCAAGCCGACAAAGACCGTGGCGGTTTGATCGTTCAGTGGGCCAAGCACCAAGACGAGGTGCGTGAGGCCCAGCGCTTGCGCTACAGCGTCTTCGCCACCGAAATGGGCGCACGCTTGAAAGACAGCATCCCCGGCCACGACATCGATTTGTTCGATGACTTTTGTGAGCACCTCATCATCCGTGACGATGTGAGCCAACAAGTCATCGGCACCTACCGTGTGCTCACTCCCGCGCAAGCCAAACGCATTGGCAGCACTTATTCGGATTTGGAATTTGACTTGACCCGTTTGCGTGCCTACCGCGAACGCATGGTGGAGCTGGGCCGCAGCTGCGTGCATCCAGCGCACCGCCATGGCGGCGTGATCATGGCCTTGTGGGGTGCCCTGGCCGAGTTCATGGTGCGCAACAAGCTCGACGTCATGATTGGCTGTGCCAGCATTCCCATGCTGCATCAAGGTGTGGTCAGCGGTGAAGTGGCCGCCAGCATTTGGCACCAACTCAAACACACCCATTTGGCCGATATCGAATACCAGGTGCGTCCTCGTTTGGCCCTGCCTTTGGACAACTGGGAAGTCAGCACAGCGTTTGAACCCCCTGCGTTGATCAAAGGCTATTTGCGCCTGGGAGCCAAAGTGTTGGGCGCACCGGCCTGGGACCCCGACTTCAACACCGCCGACTTGCCCATGCTGATGAAGATCAACGACATGCCAGCACGCTATCGCAAACATTTCTTGGGTGCTTGATGCACTACCGCGCCGTCTTCATTTCTGATTTGCATTTGGGCACACCTGGCTGCCAGGCCGATGCCTTGCTAGATTTTTTGAAAGAGCACACAAGCGACTATTTGTATTTGGTGGGTGACATCGTGGACGGTTGGCAGTTGCGCCGTAAATGGTATTGGCCGCAGGCGCACAACGATGTGATCCAAAAGCTGCTGCGCAAAGCGCGCAAAGGCTGCCGTGTGGTGTATGTGCCTGGCAACCACGACGAGTTCGCGCGCCATTTCTTGGGCCATCAATTTGGCGGCATCGTGGTCAACGATGAAGCGGTTCACCAGATGCGCGATGGCCGCAAGTTGTGGGTCATCCATGGGGACTACTTTGATGCCGTGGTGCAACAAGCCAAGTGGCTGGCCTATGTGGGAGACCACTTGTACGAATTCACCCTCAAGCTCAACCGCTACCTCAACAACCTCAGAGGTCGCTTAGGTCTGCCGTATTGGTCCTTGTCGGCGTACCTCAAGCACAAGGTCAAAAAAGCCTTGAACTACGTCACTGACTTTGAAAATGCCGTGGCCCATGAGGCCGCCAAAAAAGGGTACCAAGGGGTGGTGTGTGGGCACATCCACCGTGCAGAGATTCGCGATGTCAATGGTGTGCTCTATTGCAACGATGGCGATTGGGTGGAAAGCCGCAGCGCCTTGGTAGAAACTGTCAGTGGACAGCTCGAACTGTTGCACTGGCGTGCCCACATGCCTGCCAGCAACGCACCCGTGATGAAGGTCGCATGAAGATCGCGCTCATCACCGACGCCTGGCGCCCACAAATCAACGGAGTGGTCACCACCTTGGTGGAACTGGTGGACCAACTGTGTGACGCGGGTCACACCGTCGAAGTGATCCATCCTGGCTTGTTCACCACCCGTCCTTGCCCTGGCTATGCTGGCATCGACTTGGCTGTGCGCCCCTACGCGGGCGTCAAACAGCGTTTGGATGCGTTCGTGCCGGAGGCCATCCATATCGCCACCGAAGGCCCATTGGGCTGGGCTGCACGGCGCTATTGCTTGCGGCATCACTTGCCTTTCACCACGGCCTACCACACCCGTTTCCCCGAAATCCTCAAGGCCGCATTGCGCGTGCCTTTGTGGGCGGGCTACGCCTTGTTTCGGCACTTTCACCGCCCCTCGTCAGGTGTGATGGTGCCCACACAGGGCGTGATGCGCTTGCTGGACGGCAAAGGCTTCAGAAAACTGCGCACTTGGACCCACGGCGTCGATACCCAGTTGTTTGAGTTTTCGCCGCAAGCACGCAACCACGACCTGTTGGCAGGCTTGACGCGTCCCATCGCCTTGTATGTGGGGCGTGTGTCGTATGAGAAAAATATCGATGCCTTTTTGGACATGCCCTGGCATGGCAGCAAAGTGGTTTGCGGTGTCGGGCCGTTAGAGCTTGCGCTGAAGTCACGCTACGACGGTGTGCGTTGGTTAGGTGTGTTGTCACGTGACGTGTTGGCGGGCGTGTATGCCGCCGCCGATGTGTTCACCTTTCCAAGCCGTCACGAAACCTTTGGCCTGGTGATGCTCGAAGCCATGGCATGCGGCACACCTGTTGCCGCTTATCCGGTGGACGGGCCCTTGGAGGTCTTGCCTGAGCATGACCAACCGCCACTCAAACGTCGTGGCGGCGTGTTGGCCGACGACCTGGCACTTGCCAGCCTTGAAGCTTTGCGCATTCCCCGCTCAGAAGCCAGATTGCAGGCTTTGGCTTTTAGCTGGCAAGAGGCGACACGTTTGTTTGAAAACAACTTGGTGCCGATTGCACGCAGGCCTTGCTTTCATGCCAATCAGCTCAGCGACCCAGTATTTGAGAGTTTTTTGCGAAGCACAGGACGCCATTCAGATTACATGACCATTCGCGACGCGGTGCTGCCAAGTTTGGTGAATTCAGCATCCCTTGCCATGAGCAATAACTTCGCACACCAAGAGCCCAGACTGAGTGTGTCTTGCGGCAATCTACGCAACAAGCAATTGCACATCGGATTTCCCCCCAACCGTGCAGAGTACGTTCTGATTCACGGTGACCAAGCGTTGACCGTGCATGGTTTAGACGATCTTCGCCAGCAGTTGTCTCTTGTGATTGGCGAGGTTGTGCGTTGAATGCTTAGAGCGTAAGCTGAAGACGTCATGGTTTTGTCACTGTTTTGTCACATGGGGCTGAAACACTACAGACATTGATCAGATAGTTTCTATGTTCGCCTCTACGCCACACGATAAATTGACCGACCACTCCACCGCTTCTCACTGGCTAGACCGTGACTTGAGTCTCTTGGCCTTCAATGCCCGCGTCTTGGATTGGGCCAAGCGTCCCGAGGTACCGTTGTTAGAGCGCTTGCGCTATTTGTGCATCGTGTCTTCCAACCTCGATGAGTTTTTCGAGGTGCGTGCTGCCTTGCACCACAGCGTTGCAAACCCCAAAGCCGCGCCCGATGCGGCAGGGGCGTATGCGATGCATTCGTTGAGCAAGTTGGCTCACGAGTTGGTGGACGAGCAGTACGCGCTCTACAACGATGTGTTGATGCCTGCCTTTGCCAAAGAAGGGGTACGCATCTTGTCGCAGGGCGAGCGCACCTTGGCACAGCACCGTTGGGTCAAAACCTTTTTTGAACGCGAAGTGCGGCCTTTGTTGCTGCCCGTGGGTTTAGATCCCGCGCACCCATTTCCTCAAGTGGCCAACAAATCGCTCAACTTCATTGTGCGTTTGTCGGGCAGTGATGCCTTTGGTCGTGACAACGAAATTGCCATTGTCAAAGTGCCACGCAGCCTGCCGCGATTGATTCGTTTGCCAGACAAGTTGTCTGGCAAACGCATGCTGTTTGTCTCGATCTCCAGCGTCATCCGCGCGCACCTGAAAGACTTGTTCCCAGGCCGTGACGTCGGACAGTTTTCGCAGTTTCGGGTCACCCGTCACTCCGACTTGGCGGTGGACGAAGAGGACGTGAAGAACCTGCGCACCGCTCTGCGTCAAGGCTTGGTACACCGCAACTACGGCCAAGCGGTGCGCTTGGAAGTGTCGGCTGGTTGCTCAGAGTACCTGTCAGACTTTTTGCTCCATCAATTCGAGTTGCCGCCCTCTGCGCTGTATCGCGTGCATGGTCCGGTGAATCTTGTGCGTTTGAACCAGCTGATCGATCTGGTGGACAACCCCGCTTTGCTGTTTCCCGCCTATCACGCCAGTTACCCCCACCAGCTGTCGACCACCACCTCAATTTTTGACCAGCTTCAAGCAGGCGATGTGTTGATTCATCAACCGTATGAGAGTTTTGACGGTGTGTTGGCTTTTCTGCGTGAGGCCGTGCGCGACCCCGATGTGCTGGCCATCAAACAAACCATCTACCGAACCGGTGCCGACTCTGCCTTGATGGAGTTGCTGCGTGAAGCCGTGCAACGCGGCAAAGAGGTGACGGTGGTGGTGGAACTCAAAGCACGTTTTGACGAAGAGGCCAACATCAACTGGGCCGAGAAGCTCGAATACATCGGGGCACAAGTGGTCTACGGCGTGGTGGGTTTGAAAACTCACGCGAAGATGCTGTTGGTGTCTCGCCGCGAGGGACGCAGCATCCGCCGCTATGCCCATTTGTCCACTGGCAACTACAACCCCAGAACGGCCAAGCTCTACACCGACTTGAGCCATTTGACCTGCGACCCCAAGCTGACCCAAGACATCGAAAACGTCTTCAACTTGTTGGCCAACCAAAGCAAAATTCCGCGCTTGAACAAACTTTGGCTGGCACCGTTTTATTTGCAGCGCAACCTCATCGACATGGTGGACAAAACTGCACAAGCGGCAGCGGGTGGTTTGCCATGCCGCATTGTGCTGAAGATGAACACCCTCACCGACGAAAAACTCATGGAGTCTTTGCTGCGTGCGGGTCTGGCCGGTGTCGACATTGACCTGATCGTGCGTGGTGCCTGCATGCTGCCTGCACAACGCCCAGGCGTGAGCGAGAACATCCGGGTGCGCTCCATCATTGGACGCTTCTTGGAGCATTCGCGTGTGTTTTATTTCCGCAGCGGCGAGGTGGAGTCCTTGTATTTGTCCAGTGCTGACTGGATGAACCGCAACATGTTGCGCCGTGTCGAGCTGGCCTGGCCCGTGGAAGACCCCGCATTGCGCCAACGCATTGTGGATGAGTGCTTGGTGGCCTACTTGCAAGACAACGTCGATGCCTGGACGCTCAATGCCGATGGTCACTACACCCGAGTGGTCGCGCCCAAGTCGCGGGCAGCCAAACCTAAACCTTTGCATGGTGCACAGGCGGCATTGATGGATCTGTACTCAGCCAAACCCTAAGGAGAGTCCGCGATGGATTTGATTTTGTGGCGTCATGCAGAAGCCGAAGTGGCTGCTGAGGGAGGCGACGATCTGTCGCGTCAACTCACCCCCAAAGGCGAGCGTCAGGCCACACGCATGGCGGTGTGGTTAGACCGCCATTTGCCTGAGGGCACGCGTGTGTTGGTCAGCCCAGCCAGACGCACCGAGCAAACAGCGCAAGCCCTGGGCCGTAAGTACAAGTTACGTGACGAGTTGGTGCCAGAGAGCACACCTGAAGACGTGTTGGACTTGGTGAAGTGGCACCCCGACACAGGCCCGCAGGGCAAAGGCTCGGTGTTGGTGGTGGGCCATCAGCCCTACTTGGGACAGATTGTGTCTCGTTTGCTAGGCATGAACGAGGCCGTTTGTCCTGTGCGCAAGGGCGCCGTCTGGTGGTTGCGCGCTCGCATGCGCGAGGAGCAGCTGCAAACGGTGTTGATGACCGTGGCCAGTCCCGACCTTATTTCGCGTGCGTGGGACGACCGGTCTTGATGGTCGGCACATTGCTCAACGCCGCTTTGAACTGAATGTCACTCATGGCAGCCAGTGCCTTGATGCCTGCACGCAGCAACTCGCTTTTCTTGACCGATTGACCGAGCTTGCCACTGCGCACTTTCAAGCTGTCGATCACCACGTATTCGTCTTTGGGCATGGTGAAGCTGTCACGCACCATTTTTGGTTTTTTCACTTTGGCAGGTTTGACGGGCTTGGCCGCTTGAGGTGCCACAGCCGCTTGTTTTGTTGCGACAGGTTTTTTGGCGCTCACAGGCTTCATGGCTTTGTGTGGCGCTGCCTGAGGCGTGGGTGTGACCGCTGGTTTTTTCAGGACCACTTTTTTGACGGCAGTAGGTGCAGGTTTTGTGGCGGTTTTGGTAGCAGTTTTGGCGGTGGTTTTTTGAGTCGTGGCCATGCACAGAGTCCTTGAGGAGTTAAAAGTGTAAACAGTATAAATTGTTTACACTTTTATGTCTGTCATCAAACATTCGTCAAGTTGTCACGAAATCAAACGACCACGATGTTTTTTGCCAAGCAGCAGACTCTTGTCGCAACAGGTGTGCCGATTGCGGGTGCTGCACTGCCCAAGCAGCACTCGCATGAAGGTTAAAGTTTCGTTTGCCCTCGTGGCAGCTCAAGGCCAGACCTTGCAGCTCAGGGTCTTTGCGGGCGTGGCACAAGATGATGGCCAGCCGTAACACCAACAGCAGTTTCGAGAACTCGGGTGACTCAATTTCGATATCGAGTTTTTTCAACTTGCCGCGTTGCCCCAGCACCAACAGTCCTAAGCGGTGAAGCTCTGGCATGCTAAAGCCCAACATGTCGGCATTGTCCAAAATGTAAGCACCATGCTTGTGGTAGTCGCTGTGCGAGATGGCGATACCCACTTCATGCAACGTGGCGGCCCAGCTCAATTTGCGCAGCGCGGGCGACGGCAGAGAGCCTGCCACGGGGTCGATCTTGCGAAACAGGTGGGCCGATACCTGCCTCACCCGTTGGCTTTGCGCTGCATCCACCACAAACTTCTGCGCCAGGCGTTGCACAGACACATCGCGTGCATCAGACGTTTCGTCTTCACGCTCCACCATGTCAAACAACACACCATGCCGCAAGGCACCCTGCGCCACATGCAGGGTGCTGATCTTGAGTAACTCCATCAAGGCCCGCAGCACACTCACGCCGCCACCAATCACGGCGCGGCGGTCTTCTTTCAGGCCTTCCAATCGAACGCGTTCAGCCTGGCCTGCACGCAGCAAGCACTTGACCAACCAGTTCAAGCCTTCCCTGCTGATTTGCCCGTCAGGCCAGCCGGCAATTCGCAAAATATCTGCCACAGCGCCCACGGTGCCTGAAGCGCCATAGGCGGTGTCCCATTGGTTGCGCGGGTATTGGTTCAGGGCTTCTTCCAGCACAGCTTGTGCTGCAATTTCGGCACGGTAGAACGTTTGTTCTGTGAACTCGCCGTTCGGGAAATACGCCATCGACCAAGCCACACTGCCCACATGAAACGACGCGGTTTCGGTGGCTTGTGTGCCTGCACCCAAAATAATTTCGGTCGAGCGCCCTCCAATGTCCACCACCAAGCGTCGCTCCTGGCTGTGTGGCAGCAAGTGCGACACGCCCTGGTAAATCAAGCGCGCCTCTTCGGTGCCGGCAATCACCTCAATCGGAAAACCCAAAATCTCGCAGCCCCGTTTGAGGAACACATCGCGGTTTTTGGCCTCACGCAGCGTTTGCGTGGCCACAGCACGGACTTGGGATTTTTTGAAACCCGACAAGCGCTCGGCGAAGCGGGCCAAGCAGTCCCAGCCTCTTTGCATGGCTTCTTGCGTCAAGTTGCGTTCTTCGTCCAGGCCATTGCCCTGGCGCACGGTTTCTTTGAGGTATTCAATGCGGTCGATTTGACCGTGGTCGTAGCGTCCAATCTCAAGTCGAAAACTGTTCGAGCCCAAGTCAATGGCTGCAAGAAGGGTGCCGTGGTTCATGAAGAACGATCCTAGGTAATTTATGTGACACATTCATGTCATGGGACTGTCATATCGCAACCCTACATTGGCGAATTCTCCTCCAGAAAAAAACAGCCATGAACATCTTTGACCTGAACGATCAAGCCAACCATCCCCGTGCAACAGACAGTGACTTCGCCAAGTTGACCGACTCACTCATGGCACGCCGACAGTTCTTAGGTGCTTCGGCGGGCTTGGGCTTGGGTGCGTTTTTGGGAGGCGCGGCACACGCTCAGGGTACGGCCACACAGACAGCCCAAGGCCCACGCATTGGCTTCAAACCCATCGCGGCCAACTCGGCAGATACCGTGACCGTGCCAGAGGGTTACCAATGGCGCGTGCTCTCATCTTGGGGGGACCCTTTGTTGCCCGGTGGCACCCCCTTTGACCACGCCACCCGTGGCACCGCCTTGAGCCAGAGCCTGGCCATGGGGGACAACAACGATGGCATGAGCTTTTTCAGCTTGGGCAAAGACCATGGCGTGATTGCCGTCAACAACGAATACACCAACTACGAACACCTGTTTCCTCACGGGCGCTGTGCCAGCATTGACGACGCGCGCAAAGCGCAAGCCGCGCATGGCGTGACCGTGTTTGAAGTGCGTCGCCAAGCGGGCACCTGGCAGCCAGTGCCCAACGCCCCTTTGAACCGTCGCATCACGGCCAACACCGAGATGCGCCTGAGTGGCCCAGCCGCGGGCCATCCTTGGCTCAAAACTTCTGCCGACCCCACCGGTACCGTGGCCCTGGGCACTTTCAACAACTGCGCCAATGGCCGCACCCCCTGGGGCACCTATCTGACCTGCGAAGAAAACTTCAACGGTTACTTCGGCAGTGCCGACAAACTGCCTGACAACGTCGCTTTCAAACGCTATGGCATTGCCGCCAAAGATGCGGGCTACAACTGGCACCCCTTCGATGGTCGTTTTGACCTGGGCCAAAACCCCAACGAGCCCAACCGCTTTGGTTGGGTGGTCGAGATCGACCCCATGAACCCCCACAGCACGCCCACCAAGCGCACGGCCCTGGGTCGTTTCAAACACGAGAACGCCGAAGTCGTGCTCAGTGCAGATGGCCGAGTGGTGGTCTACATGGGTGACGACGAACGTGGCGAACACATTTACAAATTTGTCTCAGCCAAGACTTTCGATCCTCAAAACGCCGCCGCCAACCGCCAGCTGCTCGACGAAGGCACCCTGTATGTGGCGCGTTTCACCGCAGCGGAGGGCAAGCTCTCAGGCCAAGGTGAGTGGTTGGAATTGACCCACGGCAAGAACGGGTTGACGCCCGAGAACGGTTTCAAAGACCAAGCCGAAGTGCTCATCCACGCACGCTTGGCCGCTACCGTGGTGGGTGCCACCACCATGGACCGCCCCGAGTGGATTGCCGCTCACCCCAGCAGGGCCGAGGTGTATGTGACCTTGACCAACAACACCGACCGTGGCGTCAAACCCAACCAAGCGCTCAATGGCCCCAACCCCCGTGCCAAAAACGTGTACGGGCAAATCGTGCGTTGGACCCCAGACCAAGGGCTGCACACCGCGCCGACCTTTCAATGGGACATCTTTGTGCTGGCCGGCAATCCCACCTTGCACCGCGACCTGATGGCGGGCACGCCCAACGTCAACGCCGACAACCTGTTCAACAGCCCCGATGGTTTGAGCTTTGACAAAGACGGGCGCTTGTGGATTCAAACCGATGGCGATTACAGCAACGCCAATGCTTTTGCGGGCATGGGCAATAACCAAATGTTGTGTGCCAACCCAGTCACGGGTGAGATCAAGCGCTTTTTGGTGGGGCCGGTGGCTTGCGAAATCACGGGCATCTGCTTTGCCCCAGACAACGCCACGATGTTTGTGGGCATTCAACATCCAGGCGAGGCGCGCAAGCCTTCGCACTTTCCGCAAGGTGGCCAAGCCGTGCCACGTTCTTCCATCATTGCCATCCGTCGCAAAGACGGTGGCGTGGTTGGCAGCTGACCCCCTTCATACAATGGCCTGATGCGTTTTTCTTATCTGTACTTTGCTGCTTGCCTTGCAGGTGTGGCCACTGTTGGCACCTGCTGGGCTGACACGCCAGACACCGAAGACCAAACCGCCCGTTACCAGCTGACCTACAACTGGCAGCACCACGGTGCCTTCAATGCCAGCCACAGCGGTGCCAACAGCATTCAGCCGTCAGCTGAAAAGATGTACACCTTCAGTGCCACCGCGCACTGGGGGTTTCGTCCATGGCAAGACGGCGAGCTGTATTTCAACCCCGAGATCACGCAGGGCGTGCCGTTCTCTGGCAACTTGGTCGGTATGGGCGGCTTCACCAACGGTGAAATCACCCGTGCTGGCGGCAGCAACCCCAAGGTCTACAGACAGCGCTTGTTTGTGCGCCAAACCTGGGGCCATGGGGGCGGGCAAGAAACGGTCGAGGCCGACTTCAACCAAATGGCTGGCACGGTCGATAAAAACCGTTTTGTGTTGACCGTTGGCAACTTCTCCACCTTGGATGTGTTTGACGACAACGCCTACGCCAAAGACCCGCGTACCCAATTCATGAACTGGGGCAACTGGACCTACGCCGCATATGACTATGCGGCAGACGCCCGAGGTTTTGGGTGGGGCTTTGCCGGTGAGTGGTACCAAGACGACTGGGTGCTGCGCTTTGGCCGCATGACGGCACCCACCACGCCCAATGGACAGCCTGTGGACTTTGCGCTCGCGCGCCACTATGGCGACCAAGTCGAATTAGAGCGCGCCCACACCTTGTGGGGGCAGCCCGGCAAATGGCGTGTGCTGGCATGGCGCAACCGTGGCGTGCTGGCCAGCTTCAACGATGCCACCCAATGGCAGTTGCAAAACCCCGGCACCTACAACGACCCCACGGCCTTGGTGCAGACGCGCAAAGAAGAAAAAACCAAATACGGTTTGGGCTTCAACGTCGAGCAAACCGTCCAACCTGGCGTGGGTTACTTTTTGCGCGTGATGAAAGCCGATGGCCGCACCGAAACCCAAGCCTTCACCGAAGTCGACGGTTCTTTGTCCACGGGCTTGGTGTTCAAAGGTGGTTTGTGGGGACGTGCCGACGATGCGGTGGGTGTGGCCTGGATGCGCAACACCTTGTCCAACGACCGACGTGCCTTCTTGGCGGCGGGTGGCACCTCGTTCTTCATTGGCGACGGCGCAGCGTTGACCCATTACCGCCCCGAGATGATTCTGGAAGCCTTCTACAGCTTTGCCATGACCCGGGGCACCTGGCTGACCGCCGACTACCAACGGGTGCAAAACCCCGCCTACAACGCAGACCGTGGGCCGATCAACGTTTACGCAGCCCGCTTTCACGCCGAGTTTTGAAGCATGTTGGAACGATGGCGCAAGCTCGCGCGCCTGATCAAGCAAGACGTCATGACGGTCTACCTGATTGCGCGTGACCCCCGCACGCCTGCACATGTCAAAGCACTGGCCTTGTTGGTGGCGGCCTACGCCCTCAGCCCCATTGATTTGATCCCTGACTTCATTCCTGTCTTGGGATTCTTGGATGACATCATCCTTTTGCCTCTGGGCATTGCGCTGATCATCAAGCTGACGCCTTCAGACGTCTTGCAATCCAACCGTGCCAAAGCCCTTGAACTCGACACCAAACCCAGCAGCCGTGCCGCTGCGGCGGTCATCGTGTTGCTGTGGGTCTTGTGTGGGCTTGGCTTGGGCTACTGGTTGATCGCTTAAAAGCACGCCACCCAGATTTGGTACGTGCCTTCTTTGTTTTTCAACTCAGCGGGCGGTAAGGGGAACTTGGCAACTTCTACTGCCTTCACAGCTGCCCGATCCACAGCGCCTAATCCACTGCTTTGAATCACACGAATGGCAGACGCCACGCCGTCGTGCAAATGGAACTCCACCCGTGCTTTGCCTTTGAATGACAAAGCTTTGGCAGAGCCCGGTACTTCAAAGGCCGCTTGTACGGCAGCAGCCAGCTTCACGTTGTAGGCGAGGGCAGGGTCCACGGCAGGTGCCACAAGCTGCGGCGCGTGTGCGGGAGCTACAGGTACGACTTCTTTTGTCAGCTGTTGCTGCACCGCATGAGACTCGCTCACTGTGGGTTGTTGTGCCAGCGGTTGTGGTGTTTCTGCTTGTGGGCGTGACACAGCTTGGGGGCTGGGGGGTGTTTTGATTTTGGGCGGTGGCTCACGTGCAGCCAGCTTTTGTGGTGGTTTGTCCATGAGCACTTCGATGCTCAAGGGAATCACTTCAGTTGGGACTGCTGGCAGGTGTTGAAAGGCCCAGCCCACCACCCCGACCATCAACACAGACTCCACGCCCAGTGCCATGGCCAAAGATTGCCATTGGCGTTTTTGATATCCGTTCAGCATAAAAGCGTTGGCTATTTGGTGCTCAGCGTGTGGGATGACGTGCTGCCAAGCCGACCTGTGTCACACCGCTGGTTTTGACCACATCAATCACGTCCATCACCCGTTGCATGGATGTGTCTTCGCCACCTGCAATCGTGACGGCTAATTTGCTGGCATCTTGACGTTGGATCAACGCACGAATTTCGTCCAGGGTCCGGCTTGAACCTTCTGCCATCAATTGGCCGTTGGCTTGAATCTCAATCAACAACTTAGGCGCCGGTAAGGTGCTGGTGGTGCTGCTTGTGGGCAGTTTGGACAGCTGACCCGAGGATGGAATCATCCGCAGTGTCAGCATGGCAAAGAACACCAGCAAAAACAACATGATGTCGATCATTGGAATGATCTCAATGCGCGCCTTGCGCGTCTCAAAGTAGCGCATGTCAGACTGCTTTTAACTTGGGACGCACATTGGCGGGTGTGGGTGTGCCAAAGCGACGGTTGAGCAGCATCAGTTTGATGACTTCTAGCTGATGAACAATCATGCGCACCTTGGTGCTGAGCCCGTTGAAAAACACCAAACCAACCATGGCGATGAACAGGCCAAAAGCGGTGGCAATCAATGCCTCTGCAATGCCACCGGTGACCTGTGACGCGGCATTCTGTACATCACCGAGCACAGAAAATGCGCCAAACATGCCGATGATGGTGCCAAACAAGCCCAGCAGAGGGGCCAGCGTGATCACGGTGTCGAGTACCCAGAGCGAACGGTCCAGCATCGGTACTTCGTGCATCACCGCTTCTTCGAGATGGCCAGCACAGGTGTCACGTTCAGACTCAAGCGGTTCAATCAGCGAGGCTTCAAACAAGCTGATGTGTGGCAACTTGGCGTGCTTGGCCAGGCACGCTTGCAAAGGCTCTGTTGGCAACTGCGGACTGTGCTGCAGCAAGCCAATCAGTTCTTCGCCACCTTGTTGCATTTTGGACAAATAGAGCGTGCGCTCGATGATCACAGTGAGTGCTACCAAGAGCAGCACACACATGATGTAGAGCGTGCCGCCCGAGTTGTTGGCCAGTTCAAACAGCTTCTCGGGCGTCATATTTAAAAGTCCGCTTTCAGTGACACCATCATGCTGCGTGGTGCTTGATAGATGTAGGTGTCTTGTGCCACGGTAGAGCCCGTGCTGATGGAGGTGATCTTGCCGCTGTTGGTCAAGTTAAACACGTTGAATTGCAGCTTCAAATTCTTGGTCTGTGGCGTCACGTTCTTCAAGGTGTACGCCACGCCTAAATCCAAGTTGCCGTAAGCGGCTGTTTTGTAGTAGTCGTAATACGACACACCACCGATGGCTGCTTTGCTGGCGTCATAGTCTTTCTGATGCACGTTGCCTGTGCGCTTGTAGATCAATGAGCCCGACCAAGGCCCCGCGTTGTACAAACCGCCCAAGGCAGCTGTCATGCTGGGTGCACCTGAAATTTGTTCACCCGTGTCGTTGGCCTTGGCGCTGTTGAGCGAACCATTCAAGTAGAGCGAGAAGCCGCCACCCAACACCCGCGCCATCTGACCTTCAACGCCTTTGTAGGTGGCGCCACCCACGTTGACGTACTGTGTCACAGCAGGTGTGCCCGATGTCACAGACACCAACTTGTTGGTGAAGTCGATTTGGTAGATGTCCACATCCCATGTCATCTCATCGGTTTTGCCAACAATGCCCAACTGCAAGTTGGTCGACTTTTGTGGGTCTGTGCTGTTTTTGGTGGGGTCCGTGATGTAGAAGGTGTTCAAGTCAGGAATTTGAAAACCCTTGGCGTATTGCGCATACACCGACATGCTGGCGTTGATTTTTTGGTTGATCGTCAAGAACGGCAACGTGGTTTTGTACGTCACGGAGGCGTTGTGGTTGAGGTCACGGCTGGTGTTCTCGACTGCCGCGTTCACAGAGCGTGTGATGCTGACGTACTTCACACCTGGGGTCACCGTCATGCTGTCGGTGGCGGCCCATTCGAACTCGGCGAAGGGTTGAATCGACTTGATGCTCGATTGCTGGTCAAACTTCACGCTGTCGATGGGACGGTTGGTGCCGGCCAGCGTGTTGGCGTTGGCTGTGGATTCAATGCGGTTGTAGCCGCCCGTGGTCAAGTCCAGGTCGTACTGGTGACGGTCGGTCGACGAGGTTTCATACCAAACGCCAACGCGTGCCAAACCTTCTTCCATTTTTTGTGTGGCTTTGAACATATCGCCCCACACGCGGTACTTGTTCTGCTTGTCAATGCCAGGAATATGGCCGTTGGCTGTGACCGTGCGTGTGCCGTCGCTGGCTGTCTTGCGTGGGTCAGAGGTCAAAGGCAGCGTACCCGTCCACGTGGGCGTGGTCGACGACATGGTTTGGTTGTTGTAGGCGTAGGTGTAGAGCGAGTTGTCTGTGCTCCAACCATCGCCGAGATCACTGCGCAAACGCAAGTAGCTGAAATCGGTGTCCTTGCTGGTTTTGTTGTACCCCATGTAGTTCATGCTGGTGGGGTCGTTGTCCAACTGGTAGTTGCGACCAAACGCTGCAATCTGGGTCAGAGTGGCGCCCTTGTTGCTGTCGGGTTGGTTGTAGTCGATGTGGTTGTAGGTGGAGAAGATGGTCATCAACGATGCATCACCCACTGGGCGCTCATATTTCAGCGCATAGTTCTGGCTCTTGACAGCGCTGTAGCTCAGATAGCCATCAGACGACAGATTTTGGTAATTCAGTTGCAGCGTGGCATCACCCTTGTCAGCCATGCGGCCTGTCTCATACGCGAAGCCATACAACTGGGTGTTCCAAGTCCCCAAGGAGGTGAACACCGTGGTGTTTTCTTCAGCCATTGGTTTTTTGGAGAACAGGTTGATAGAGCCACCGAATGTGGCGTAGCCCAAATTGCTGGCGTTGCCAGGGCCACGCTCTACCACTGCGCCACCGATCACCGAGGCGGGGAAGAAGGAGGTGGAGTGGTGGGCCGGGTTGTTGGTGTCACCCCATGGGATGCCATCAAAGGTGATGTTGTATTGGTCATCGCTGAAACCACGCAAGGTGGTTTTGGTTTCGCTCAAGCCTGGGCCGTTGGCTGAGTCCCCTGACAAGCTGGGCGCGATGTTGACGATGCGGCTGTATTCGGCAATCGGCGAAACAGACAAGTCCATGAATTCGCGGGTGATGATGGACTGAGGCTGTGTGGCTTCCAGGCTGGCTTGCGTGGGTGCCACTGCGGTGGCGGTTCCTTTGACGGACTCTTCGCGGAAAGCGCCCGCTGCCGTGCTGGCACCGATGGTGCCCAAGTCGGTGGCGCTGGTCTGCGCCAAGCTCAGGTGGCTGGCGCTGAGGGTTACCAAAGCCAATGAGACAAGACGGGTGACGTGTTTGAGTTGAAAAGATGGTTGTTTTTTCATGGTGTAGACGCGTGAATAAAAAATCTTTGCTTTTGACAGTTAGCTGTTAAAACAAGCACGAAGTATCAAAACCATTTGTGACAACAGCGCTACAAAAATATGAAATTTATAAGACCTTGGCCGTCATGAATCTGCCACGCAGCATCGTCACACTGCGCCCTTAACTTTGGAAACCTCATGCGTAAGCTTTCAATTTTCTCTGTGCTGTTGAGCACCGTATTCGCTGCGTCAGCCGCCGATTTTTCATTTGCGTTGTGGGGCGACATGCCTTACGGCAAAAACAACGACGCACGTCAAACCCAAGCCGTGATCGACAGCATCAATGCGTCAGATGTCGCGTTCTCGATCTTCGATGGCGACTTCAAAGACGGCAGTTCGACGTGCCATGACGCGCTGTACACGCAGACGCTCAACACCTTCAATGCCATGCACAAACCGCTGGTGTATGTGCCAGGTGACAACGAGTGGACGGACTGCCACCGCACCAACAACGGAGGGTTCAATGCCCTGGAACGCTTGTCTTTGATTCGCCGGACTTTCTTTGCTAGTTCAGAAAGTTTGGGTCAGAAAAAAATGCGATTGGCGCAGCAAGGCAAAGCGGGCGATCAGTTTTCTGAAAACACCCGCTTTGTGTACCAGGGCATCGTGTTTGTTGGTCTGAATGTGCCCGGCAGCAACAACAACCTGGTGATGAGCCCCAAAGAGTGCACGCACAAGAGCGCCAGAACGCAGGCTGATTGCGATGCTGCCAATGCCGAATTCATCGAGCGTGACAACGCCAACGTCGCATGGCTCAAGGCTGCTTTTGCAACCGCCAAATCGCAGTCGGCACGAGGTGTGGTGGTCGTCATTCAAGCCAACCCAGGCTTCGATTTGTCTGAGACTTGGCCACTCGATGAAAGCACCTTGCCGGAGTATTCCGGCTATCGTCATTGGATGTCTGCACTGGTGGCCGAAACCGAAGGCTTCTCAGGGCAAGTGTTGTTGGTGCATGGCGATGACCATTTTTTCAAGATCGACAAGCCCTTGTACTCACCGCTGCGCATGTTGAAAAATTTCACCCGTGTTCAAACCTTTGGCAGTCCTTCCAACCACTGGGTCAAGGTCACGGTGGAGGGCTCACAGCCACAGGTGTTCACCCTCCAGCCTGTCATGGTGGAGGGCCACTGAGCATCTTTTGAATAAGCCTGTGGCCCTTTATGGCGCCAGGTTCATGGTGACCAATGCCGCTGCCAAGAGTGCCACCAATCCCGATGTCACTCGGTGACCGTAAGCTTTGCCGCCACTCAGGTAGGCCAAGCCAATTTTGGACACCACACTCGACGCCAGCACGGCCATCACGCCCCAGCGTGCGAAGACGGGTTGCACACCGTCAGGCACGCCCAGCTGTGCCACGCTGACCACTGCTGAGTGCAGTTCAACCAGCGCCACCAACACGGCGGTGGTCAACACGCCGGATTCACCAAACATCTGTCGCAAGCCGGCCGCCAGCAGGGTGACGCCACTGATGGTCACAGCCATCAGCAAGGCATGCGTCACTTTGAACGCATGTTCACTGGCTGTGATTTGAAACTCGCTGCCAGGTGCCAGTTTGCGAGCATGAAAAACAGCCACACACACCATAGCGAGCGCCGCCGCAGCCAAGGGCCAAGCCACTGAGCGCAACAAAGCCTGTGACGTGGCCCCCAGCACCAAGCAAAAAAGCGTCAGCGAAGACAGCGTGGAAAACAGCGCAGCCGCACTGGCTGCTGAGGTGAGTTCGGGCTTGTCAGTCGCCTTGCGTCCAAACTCAGCCACAGCGGCGGTAGAGGAGATGAAGCCAGAGAAAAATCCGGCCAACGGCAGCCCCCACCGCGCACCGGTGGCGCGCATCGCAATGTGGCCCACCATGCCGATGCCCATGATCAACACCACAATCTTCCACATGGCATAGGGCTTGAGCACGTGCCATGGGTCCACCGCTTCGGTGGGCAACAGCGGGAGCACCACCAACGCGGCAGCGCACAGCATCAAGGCGTCTTCCAGCTCTTTTTCGCTCAGCACTTCCTGGCTGAAATGGCGCAGCGGTTTTTTGACAAACAGCAAGCCTGCCACCACCACCCCTGTGGCTGCTGCCAACGGCGCGTTCTGGACGGCCAAGCCCGACAGCGCAGCGGTTAACAACAGCGCGAACTCACCGGTCATGCCAGGGTCTTCGGGGGCAGACTGGCGGTAACCCAGCGCCACCATCACCCCCACCATGACCAAGGTCACCACAAAGGCGTACATGCCCAGCAAGAAGGTGATGGCACCCAGCAGTGCCACGATGGCATGCGTGCGCACACCTGCTTTCATGACGCCCGGTTTGTGCAGACGCTCACGCACGGTGCCAATCAGCAAGCCAATGCCCAGTGCAGTGAGCAGACCAAGCAGCGATTCATTCCATGGCATGGTGGTTCTGTTCAATCGTGCAAGCGGGGCTTACTCGTCGAAGTCCCAAATTTCATGCAAGTCCAGCCGCACGCTGGTGAGCAATTCCACCACGTCCACCCGCATCAACTCGGCGGCCAAACGGTTGTCGTTGGCCACGCGGGCAATGGTCAGCATGTCGGACATGCTGTGCTCGCCCAAGGTGAAGGCGGTGCGTGATTTGTCGGCGGCCAGCGTTTGCGCTTGTGCGGCCAGTTGCAGTTGCTCAGCGGCCAAACGCTTGTGCTGGTACTGCGCCAAGGTGGTGTCAAAGGCAGCGCTTAACGTGCGCTGCAAGGTGGCCACCTTGTCTTCGGCGGCTTGTGCTTCGGCCAGTGCGGCCTGGCCTTGGTAGCTGCGTGCGTCGCCCGGAAAAGCAATGGCCACACTCAGGCCAGTCACCTGTTCAGCGCCTGCAAATTCACGCGCGGTGAAGAGGCCCACGGTGGGGTCAGGCAAGCGGTCGCGGTTCACGCGCTGGGCGTGCAAGCGCAAGCGCTGTGCATCGATGCGCAACATGTTGAGCTCATGGTTGGTTTGCAAAAACGCGTCGCGCAAGGCGGACGTGTTGTCCAGCGGCGCAGGCCCTTGCTGGTCTTGTGCCATGCGCTTGAACGTCGTGTTGGGCAAAGGCAGACCGGGGTAGCGGCGCTGCAAGGCCGCGGTGGCACTGCTCAATTCAGCCTGGCTGAGTTGCCACGCCGCCTGGGTGCGCTGCAACTCGGCCTGTGCCAATTGCGCGTCAAGTTGCGAAATTTCACCGTACTTCAAACGCACGCTGGCCAAGCGCAAGGTGGCTTGGGCCAGTTCCAGGTTGGTGTTGGCGTTGGCGTGTGTGGTGCTGGCGCGCAGGTAGGCAAACCAGTGCTTCAACAACTCGCGGCTGGCTTCGTGCACCGCGTCGGCGTATTCAATGTCGGCCAGGGCCTGGGTTTGCTGCGCCAGCTCAGCGTCGATGCCACGCTTGCCCCACAAGCGCACCGGGCGTTCCAGGCTGATGCTCGACTCGCCATAGCGGTCGCTGTTGGTTCTGCGCCGCTGTTGCAAGACACGCACGCTGAACTCGGCCGTGCCCGCGTCAATGGCTTGCGCATGCAGCCCCAGTGCCTGCTTGCGAGCGCGTGCTTGTTGCAGCAGGGGCGATTGGATGAGCGCCTCTTTTGCCGCCGCCTCCGCAGGCAAGTACGCGGCCAGCTCCGGGCTGGCATGCAAGGCCGTGCTCAGCAGCAGGGTCAATCCAAGCAGATGTTTCATGGCTGTTTCCTCGTGAACAAGCGTGACAACAGAGCCGAGCGGTGAACCACTGCGTGCCAGGCTTCGCCCACACTGTCGGCAGCGCCAAAGCGCTCAAAAATTTTGGGCAACAACAGCAAGGTCAGCAATGTGGAGGTCAGCAAACCGCCCGTCACCACCACCGCCAAGGGCCGTTGAATTTCAGAGCCGGGCCCAGTGGCAAACAGCAGCGGAATCATCCCCAGCGCTGTGATCACCGCCGTCATCAACACCGGGCGCAAGCGCCGCTCAGAGCCCAGACGCACCACGGTGGCCAGGTCTTCGCCTTCCAGCAAACGCTCGTTGAAGTGCGTCACCATCACCACGCCGTTGAGCACCGCAATGCCCAGCAGTGCAATGAAGCCCACCGAGGCCGGCACCGACAAATATTCGCCCGACACAGCCAGCGCCACCACCCCGCCCACCAAGGCAAACGGGATGTTCACAAAAATAATGCCTGCCTGCACCACCGACCCAAAGGTGACCACCAAGATGGCAAAAATCAAACCCAGCGCAGCCGGTATCACCAGAGCCAAACGTGCCGCAGCGCGTTGCTGGTTTTCAAACTGTCCGCCCCACACCACGCGCAAGTGCTTGGGCAAATTCAGCGCGGCCACAGCCGCTTGTGCGTCTTGCACGTAACCTCCCAGGTCGCGCCCGTCCACCGACACCTGCACGGTGGTGAAGCGCGCGCTTTGTTCGTGGTCCACCCGAATCGGGCCATCCACCACCGCGATGGTGGCCAAGCTGCCTGCGGTCCAGCTGCTGCCATTGGGGGCGACCAAGCGCAGGTTCTTGAAGGCCTCCGGGCTGTGCCGCACGGCCTCATTGCCTTTGAGCGTGAGGGGCGCACGCACACCGTCTTGCAGCACATAGCCCAGCGCTTCGCCCTCGACTTGGTTCTTCAAGGCCTGCTGCACTGCCTCCACGCTCAGGCCTGCCTGACCTGCCAGCGTGCGGTTGACCTCGACCGACAGGTACTGCAAGCCATCGCCCTTGGGGGCAATCACTTCGCCCGCACCGGGGATGGTGCGCATGGCCTCGGCCACGCGTTGCGCGGCTTCTTGCAACTGGTTCAAGTCGGCGCCAAAAATCTTGATGGCCACATCGCCGCGCGTGCCGGTCAGCATCTCGGACACCCGCATTTCAATCGGTTGCGTGAAGCCGTACACCAGCCCCGGAAACCCTTCCAATACCGTGCGCAACTCGGCCACGATGTCTTCTTTGTTGCCACGCCATTCGCCCTTGGGCTTGAGCACCAAAAACGTGTCGGTCTCGTACAAGCCCATCGGGTCGAGCCCCAACTCGTCGGACCCGGTGCGTGCCACCACCGCTTTGACTTCGGGCACGCTGGCCAGAATGGCTTGCTGAACCCGGGTGTCCATCTCCAGCGAGGCTTCGAGCGAGATCGAGGGCAGCTTTTGCAGCTGCACGATGATGTCGCCCTCGTCCATCGTAGGCATGAAGGTTTTGCCAATCACGGTGTACAAGCCTGCGGCCAGCACCAGCGACGCCAGCGAGGTGCCATACAACCACTTGGGGTGACGCCAGACCGTGTCGCGCACACGCACATAGCCAGCGTGAATCCACTGCATCAAACGCGGCTCATGCGCACCTTGTTCTTTGAGCAGCCAAGAGGCCAAGGCCACCACCACGGTGAAGGCCATCAGCAGCGACGCGGCCAGGGCCAAGATGATGGTCACCGCCACGGGCGAGAACAACTTGCCTTCCAGCCCCTGCAAACTCAGCAGCGGCAAAAACACCACGCAGATGATCAGCACGCCCGCCACCACCGGTTTGACCACTTGGCGCACCGCGCCCATCAGCACCTCGGCCCGCGACAAAGCGTGGTGGCCGCTGTGCGCCGCAAACGCGGTTTCGATGTTCTCCACCACCACCACCGACGCATCCACCAGCATGCCCAGTGCAATCGCCAAGCCGCCCAGGCTCATCAGGTTGGCGGTCAGCCCAAACGCATGCATGAGCATGAAGGTGCACAGCAAGGCCAAGGGCAGCGACACCGCCACCACCAACGCGGCGCGCAAGCCACCCAAGAACACATACAGCGTCACGCACACCAGCACCGACGCTTCCAGCAAAGCCTTGATCACCGTGCCCGCCGCACGCGACACTAACTCGCCCCGGTTGTAAAACACCTGCACCCGCATGCCAGAGGGCAGGCGGGGTTGAATGTCGTCGAGCTTGGCGCTGACCTGTGTCACCAAGTCGCGCGCGTTCACGCCACGCATGCCCAGCACCAGGCCTTGCACCGCTTCGCCTTGGCCGTTCTCGGTCACTGCGCCGTAGCGCGTGAGCGCGCCTAAGCGCACCGTGGCCACGTCGTCCACATACACCTTGAGGTTGGGTTGGGCGGTGGCCAAACGCACGGTGCGCAAGTCGTCAAGCGAGCGCACCGCACCCACCACCCGCACCACCAGCGATTCGTCGCCCAGCGTCAAGCGGCCCGCGCCGTCGTTGCTGTTGTTGGCCAGCAGGGCTTGGCGCAAGTCACCCATGCTCACGCCCAAGGCCGCCATGCGCTCGGGGTTGGGCACCACTTCCAGGGTTTGCACTTCGCCGCCCAGCGAGTTGACTTCGGCCACACCGGTGACGGTGCGCAGCTCGGGGCGAATCACCCAGTCCAGCACGCGGCGTTTCTCGGCCAGGCTGAAGCCGTCACCTTCAAGCGTGAACATGAACATCTCGCTCAAGGGTGTGGTGATGGGGGCCAAGCCGCCGCTCACGCTGGCAGGCAAGTCGCGCATCACGTTGTTGAGGCGTTCAGACACTTGCTGGCGCGCCCAGTAAATGTCGATGCCTTCGTCAAAGTCAATCGTGATGTCGGCAATGCCGTACTTCGAGACCGAGCGCACCACCCGTTTGTTGGGAATGCTCAGCAGCTCTTGCTCCACGGGTTTGACCACGCGTTGCTCAATTTCTTCCGGCGTCATGCCCGGAATTTTCAAAATCAATTTGGCCTGGGTGGGCGAAATGTCGGGAAAGGCATCAATCGGCAAAGTCAGCCACGCTTGCAAGCCGCCCAGCAACAAAGCCACCCCCAAGCCCAGCGTGAGGTTGCGGTAACGCAGGCTCAGGCGAATCAGGTGTTCAAACATCATTCGTCCTTTTGCAGCAAGGCACGCAAGGCTGCAATGCCGCTGATGGCCACCTGCGCGTTGGCGGGCCAGTTGGCTTCGACCAAGGCCATGTCATCGTTGGACGACAGCACGCGCACCGGTTGCGCACTAAAGCCCGTGCTTTGACGCACAAACACCAGCGACTGGTTGTTCCAAGGCGTCAGTGCCCGCGCAGGCACCAGCCAACGCGCGACGCTTGTCGCCGTCGGGGCTTTGGCTTGCACGGTGATGGCCACCACCTCGCCCACTTGCAAGCGGCCGGGCTGAGTCACCACGGCCCGGGCTTTGGCCAGTTGGCTGGCGTCCACCGCGCGGCTCACGCCCACGATCTTGGCTTGCGCTTCGCGGCTGGGCACCAGCACTGCGTCGCCCACTTGCAACTGCGCGGCTTTGTCGCTGGCGAGTTGGATGTCGAGTTGCAAGCTGCTGTCGTCGGCCAGCTTGAACAGCACCGCACCGGGCTCCACCCGTTGGCCCACGGCCGCAAACGCTTGGGTCACCACGCCCGCAATGGGCGCGGTCAAGGTGCCGCTGGCATAGCCCATGGTCGCTTTGTCGTGGTCTGCGTTGGCGCCGATGCCTGCTGCGCGCAGCTCGGCCTCGCGGGCTTGCACCAGCGCTTGTGCGGCCTCTTGCTTGTTGCGCGTGATCTGCACCCGCACGGCAGGGATGATGCCCTCGTCCAGCATGGCTTGGTCGCGTTGCAATGCGCTGTTGGCGTTCTTCAATTCCAGTTGCGCCTCTTGCCATTGACGGCGCGCCTCACCCAGCATCGGGCTGGTGAACTGCGCCAGTGCTGCCCCGGCCTTGACCCGATCCCCCACGCCCACCCACAAGCGCGACAACTGGCCTGGGTAAGGGGCCGACACCGTCACGTCTTTGCCCGGCAGCGTGTTCACCGTGGCGCTGGCCAGCAACTGCGCGGTGTTGGCCGCAAGCGGCGTGGCCACTTGCACGCCGAGTGCCGCTTGCTGCTTGGCGTCCAGCGCCAGCAGCTTAGGCTGCGTGGCTGGGGTTTGTGCGTGGCTAAAGCCCGTCCCCAGTGCGCAGCACAGCGTCAGACCCGAAAGAATCTTTGAACCGATTGAATTGGACATACCCAACTCCTTCCAAACAAACCATGAAAAAACAAGGTCGCAGTCTGCGACGGCCTCGCGCATCGTGATGGGGTCATCAGACCACACCTCTGTGACGCGGGCGTTCAAGCGTGGAGGAACGAGAGGGGAGGTGCCAGTGCCGGTGGCGGCAGGCCTGCGCGATAGGGCGCGTGTGGGGTGTGGCTTGTGTGTTGCCACACTGTGGCAAGCAGGGGGGCTAGGGCCACTGGGTCTGGGTGTACAGGGTGAGCGGCGGCGCTGCTGAGGGGGTTGTGGTCTGGGTCGCTGACCTCGCGTGTGTGCGAGGTGGCCACGCCCAGCGCGGGTGACTCGGGCGTGTCGGCTTGGCTCAGCTCCGTGGTGTGGCCCAGATGCGGTAAGTGCGACACCGCCTGGCTGACCTCGTCCATGTGAAAGCCAGTGCGGCTGCTGCTGCCGTAATGCGCGTGCAAAAACGGCCCGAGTGCCAGCAACACCCAAAGGGTGTGCAGCAGCGCGAGCCGACAGCGGTGGAGCAGGGTGTGAGAGGTCACACCTTCATTCTAGGTTTGCTTTGTCAACCGGTCAGTCTGCTTTCGCGCCCGAGCTTTTGACCACCGCCGCCCACTTGGGCACTTCGGCGCGCAAGAAGCTGCCAAATTCGGCAGCGCTGTTGCGGCTGCTGGACATGCCAAGCTGGGCAAATTTGTCCACCACGTCTTGCGACTCCATGGCGCGGTTGAGTGCGGCGTTGAGTTTGTCGACGATGGCCTGCGGTGTGCCCGCGGGCAAGAAGAAACCAAACCAGGTGTAGTCGTCAAACTCTTTGTAGCCAAACTCGGTGATCGAGGGCACTTCGGGTAACAGCGGCGAGCGGGTGGCGCTGGTCACGGCCAGGGCGCGAAGCTTGCCCGCCTTGATCATCGGCACCGCTGGCGGCATGGAGGTGCTGGCCATGGGCGTGTGGCCGGCCACCACGGCGTTGATGGCCGCCGCAGGTTGGTAGGGCACATGGGTGATGTCCACCTTGGCGGCAGTTTTTAAGCGCTCCATCGACAAATGGGTGGTGGTGCCAATGCCAGACGAGGCGTAGCTCATGGGGGTCTTTTTGGCTTCTTCCACCAACTCAGGCAGCGTCTTGGCCGACACGCTCGGGTTGACGGTGAAGATGTTGGGTGTTTTGGGGCCCAGCGCCAAAGGCGCGAAGTCTTTCAGCGCGTCGTAGCCAGCGTCGGCATAGAGCGAGGGATTGACCGCAAAGGCCACGCTGTGCACCAGCACGGTGTAGCCATCGGGTGCCGCGCGTTTGACTTGGCCCGTGGCAATGTTGCCGCCTGCACCGCCTTTGTTTTCGACAATGAAGTTGCCGCCCGTGATCTCGGACAACTTTTGCGTCAGCGAGCGCGCCACGATGTCGGTGGACGCGCCTGGGGCAAACGCCACCAGCAAGGTCACAGGCTTGGCCTTGGGCCACTCGGCTTGGGCCGATGCGTTCAGGCTAAGCATGCTGCACACAGCCGCCAAGCCGATGCTCGTCCAGGTGGTGGTGCGTGCCAGGGTGTGCAAGCGGTGTGTGAGTTGGGCCATGTCTGTCTCCTCGTTGTGTGTGTATCGGTGAAAGCGCGTTGCGTGTCAGTTGGCTTTGACCAGGCAGAACTCGAAGTTGACTTCCAAGAAAGGCGTTTCGATGCCAAAGCGCTCGGCCACAGCCTTGTTGTGTGACGGCACAAAGGGCACCACCAGGCCGGGGCGCACGCCAAACACGGTGTCGTTGTCGATGTAATCCGAGCCCTCGGGGAACAGCTCGGTCACCAAGCCCACATGGCCCGGTGCGCTCACGATGACGTGGTAGTGGGCTGGACGCCAAATGCCACGGTTGCTGGCACGCAGCAGCGCGCCGACAGGGCCGTCGGTGGGCACGGTGTAGGGGTGGGGGCGGATGGTGAGGAGGTTGAAGCTGCCGTCGGCCTCGCACTTGATTTTGCAACGCAGGTTGTGCGGGTCTTGCTCAGGGTCTTGCGCGGGGTACAGGCCGTTGTCTGCGTTTTGCCAAAAGTCGAGTTCTGCGTTGGGGATGGGCTGGCCGTCCACTCCCACCACACGGCCTTTGAACCAGGTGCGCTCGCCGGCTTGGCCTTCTGTCAGGTCGCTGCCATTGGGCTTGACTTTGGAGTCGTGGTTGTGGAACGGGCCCAACACGCTGCTGGGCGTGCCGCCCACCGGCTGCGACACCACGTCGACCATCGATGAGATGCCCATGATGTCGGAGATCAGGCTGAACTCGTTGCGTTCACCATCGGTGATGGCGGCGCTGGCCGTCAAAAACTCCAGACCTTGCAGCCACTCGGCTTTGGTCAGGTGCGACTCTTGCACAAAGGCATGAAGGTGCTTGACCAACAGCGCCATGACTTCGCCCAGGCGGGGGTTGCTGGCGGTGCCAAAGCTGCGCATGGCGGCTTCGGTGACAGAGAGAGAAAGCGCGTCTTGGGGGGAACTGGTCGTCATCGTGTGTCCTGAATCGAGGGGCAAGGTTGGGTGTTGTTTTATCGATAATATTCGATATCTATCTTATTTGTCGATAAAAGAACTCTGACAATTCTGCGCCAATCAGCGTCACGTTTGGCACATCAGGGTCTGCTGACTGCATCGGTTTCAGGCACACTCTTCGCCCTATGCCAAACGACACTTTTTCTGCTTCTACCGGCCCCCTCAGCGGCTTGCGCGTGATCGAACTCGGCCAGCTCATCGCCGGCCCTTTCGCCGCCAAAACCTTGGCCGACTTTGGTGCCGAGGTGATCAAGATCGAAACCCCCGGCAGCGGCGACCCGCTGCGCAAATGGCGTTTGCTCAAAGACGGCACCTCGGTGTGGTGGCAGGTGCAGTCGCGCAACAAGCGTTCGGTGGCGCTGGACTTGAAACAGCCCCAAGCGCAAGACATCGTGCGCCAGTTGGTGCGCGATGCCGATGTGCTGATTGAAAACTTCCGTCCCGGTGCCATGGAAGGCTGGGGCTTGGGGCCCGACGATTTGCACGCCATCAACCCGCGCTTGATCATGCTGCGCATCAGCGGCTACGGACAAACCGGCCCTTACCGCGACAAGCCGGGTTTTGGCGTGGTGGCCGAGGCCATGAGCGGTTTGCGCCACCTCACCGCCGAGCCCGGGCGTGTGCCGGTGCGCGTGGGCATCAGCTTGGGCGATACGCTGGCTTCTTTGCATGGCGTGATTGGCATCTTGATGGCGCTGCACGAGCGTCAACGCAGTGGCCAGGGCCAGGTGATTGATGTGGCTTTGTACGAAGCGGTCTTCAACTGCATGGAGAGTTTGCTGCCCGAGTACAGCGCCTTTGGCGCGGTGCGTGGGCCCGCTGGCAGCGCCTTGCCCGGCATTGCACCAACCAATGCGTACCGCTGCCGTGATGGGGGCTATGCCTTGATCGCGGGCAACGGCGACAGCATTTACAAGCGCTTGATGCATGCCGTGGGCCGAGACGACTTAGGGCAAGACCCCGCGCTGGCTGACAACGCGGGCCGCGTCAAACGGGTGGACGAGATCGATGCCGCCCTGGGTGCCTGGGCGGCAGAGCGCACGGTGGACGAGGTGCTGGCCGTGTTGGACGCGGCCTCGGTGCCTGCCGGGCGCATCTACACCGTGGCCGACATTGCTGCCGACCCACACTACCAAGCGCGCGGCATGATTCAGCAGGTGCAGATGAACGACGGCACGTCCATGGCCGTGCCGGGCATCGTGCCCAAGCTGTCGCGCACGCCGGGCGGGCATCGCCGCAACGCACCCGCACTGGGCCAAGACACCGATGCGGTGCTCAGCAACATGGGCCTCACCCCCGAACAAATTCAAACCCTCAAAGACCAAGGCATCGTCGCATGACACGTATTTATTTCAACGAAGTGGTGACCCGCGATGGCTTTCAGATCGAGCCTGAGTTCATCGCCACCGACGCCAAAGTGGCGTTGATCGACGCGCTGAGTTTGTGCGGTTACGCCAAGATCGAAGCCACCTCGTTTGTCTCGCCCAAAGCCATTCCGATGCTGCGCGACGCCGAAGAGGTGATGGGGCGTATCACGCGTGCACCGGAGGTGGAATACACCGTGCTGGTGCCTAACCTGCGTGGGGCTGAGCGCGCGCTGGAGTCCAAGGCCGATGAACTGAACTTGGTGATGTCCACGTCGGAGACCCACAACCGCGCCAACTTGCGCATGGGCCGTGAGCAAAGCTTTGCCGCACTGGCCGAGGTGGTGCGTCATGTGGATGGGCGCACGCCCATCAACGTGTCGCTCTCCACCGCCTTTGGTTGCCCCATGGAAGGTGATGTGCCCGAGGCTGAGGTGGTGCAGTTCGCCGAGCGCTTTGCGGGCTTGGGTGTGCGCGGTTTGACCATTTGCGACACCACGGGCATGGCACACCCGGGCCAGGTGGCCCACATGGTCGAGACCTTGCAGCAGCGCGTGAAGGGCGTGCAGCTGACGCTGCATTTCCACAACACGCGTGGCATGGGCCTGGCCAACTTGCTGGCCGCGGTGCAGGGCGGCATTGTGCGATTTGACGGCTCACTCGGTGGCTTGGGCGGTTGCCCGTATGCGCCAGGCGCGAGTGGCAATATTTGCAGCGAAGACGCGGTGCACATGTTGCACGCCATGGGCTACGACACCGGCATGGACTTGCCGCGTTTGCTGTCGGTGGCGCGTGGTTTGCCCTACATCGTGGGCCACGACGTGCCAGGCCAAGTGGCCAAGGCGGGCTTGATCACCGACCTGCACCCCGCCCCGCAAGCCCAATGATGGTGTTGGGCGTGATGCCGTTAAGGGCCTGTGCACCCCTGCTAACATCGATCGCGTGAAACCCCTCAAACTTTGGTTGATGTGTTGGCTGGTCCTTGCAGTGCCACTGCAAGGCATGGCTGCGGTCAGTCAAATGTTTTGCCACGGCAAAGCGGCTGTGGTGGTTGCTCATGTCGTGGCACAGACCCCACCCGCACAGGTGCACCTGGACGCCCACCACGGGCACCACGGCCATGACGCGCAGGCAGTGGCACAGCATGTGCCAACGCCGCATGACGCGTCGTCAGCCCAAGCCAACGCCAACGCCAACGCCAACGTAAGCGCCACACCTCACCACACATGCAGCACCTGCGCGCAGTGCTGTGTGGGCGTGGCGCTGTTGCCAGCACCTGTGGTGTTGGCATTGGGGCAGCCAGCTCACACCCTGGTGGCGGCCCCTGCTGTGCTGTTGGGTGAGTGGTCACCCAACCACTTAGAGCGACCGCCCCGCACCTTCCTCGCCTGATCGCGCTGCAACCTCTTGGTTGTCAGTGCACGGACCTCTGGGTGGCGCGCCATCCTGAGATGTTTGATCCATGGTCAACGAGGAATCTATGTCTTTCAAAAAACCAATGCCGTGCTCGCTGCTTGTTGCGAGGTGGTGGCCCGGGTGCGCCCTGCTCAGTGCCTGTTTAGGCTGTGCGCTGGCGGGCAGCGCGTGGGCACAGGCGGATGCACTTGCCACAGCGCCTGTTCCTGCCACGCAGCCCAGTGCCACAGCCAAGCCCTCTGTGGACTTGCGCTACCGCTCGACGTTTGACAGCTACCAACGTTATGTCGCGTCACCTGTTCAGTCGTGGCCACAGGCCAATGACACGGTGCAACAAGTGGGTGGGTGGCGTGCCTATGCCAAAGAACTTGCACCGACACCCAGCGCGGTGCCAAGCGCGACTTCAACACCGCCACCACCCCATGTGCATGGAGGCCAGCCATGACTTTTCTCGACAAACGGCGGCCCTTGCCAGTCCGTGCCATGGTGTGGCTTGTGTTGGGTTTGGCGGGATGCAGCAGCTATGACATGCAACAAGGCATGGACCAGACCAGCCGCACCACCCGCAACTTCTCGCAAGGCGGGTTGAACCTGGCGCGCACCCAAGCCCAGCGCGACCAGCGCCGGGCAATCAGTCGTCAGCTCTTGGCCGCTCCGGTGGGGCCCAAAGAGGCGGTGCAATTGCTGCTCAACAACAGTCCCGCGTTTCAGGCCTTGCTGGCGCAGCAGGGGGAGTTGGGGGCCCGTGCCGCGCAAAGCGGGCGCATTGCCAACCCGAGTTTTGCTTTCGAGCGCGTGGTCACCGGCAGCGAGTTGGAGCTCAACCGGTTTCTCACCTTCGGTTTGTTAGACCTGTTGACGCTGCCGCAACGCGCAGCGATGGCGGATGTGCGCATGGAACAAGCGCAGGTTCAGGCGGCCTCGGAGGTGGTGGACCAAGTCACCCAAGTGCGCCAAGCCTGGGTGCGTGCCGTGGCGGCGCAACAGATGGCCCACTACGCCGAGCAGGTGGTGGCCAGCGCCCAAGCCAGTGCCGAGTTGGCGCGCCGCATGGAGGCGGTGGGCAACTTCAACAAACTCACCCGGGCCCGGCACCAGGCGTTTTATGCAGATGCAGCAGCCCAACTGGCCACGGCCACGCAAGCGGCCTTGTCACGCAAAGAAGAGCTGGTGCGCTGGTTGGGCTTGGACGACGACCAGGCCCAGCAACTGGTGCTGCCCGAGCGGTTGCCCGATGTGCCCAAGCAGCCGTTGTTGCCCCAGGACGTGGCGCAGCAAGCCACGTATGAGCGCTTGGACATACAACAAGCCCGGGCCGCACTCAACGTGGCGGCCAAAGCGCAAGGGCTCAACCAAGTCACGAGCTTCACCGACATCGAGTTGTCGGTGCGACGTGGCCGTGTGTCCGACAGCAGCGCGGCCACCTCGGCGTCACGGCGTGGCTATGAAGTGGGTGTGAAGCTGCCGGTCTTTGACTGGGGTGGCATGCAACGCGAGGCCATGTCAGCGCAAACGCTGGCTGCGGCCCATCGGCTGGAGTCCACGTTGCGCTTGGCCGGTTCGAGCTTGCGTGAGAGCTACGCGGCTTATCGCACGGCGCATGACGTGAGCCGACATTACAAAGAAGAGGTGCTGCCTTTGCGCAAGGTCATCGCCGATGAAAACGTGCTGCGCTACAACGGCATGTTGATTGGCGTGTTTGAGCTGTTGGCCGATTCACGCGATCAAATTTCTGCCGTGGTTTCTGCCATCGCCGCTGAACAGCAGTTCTGGCTGGCCGACGCGGCGTTGCAAGCCACGCTGATGGGACGCCCCACCACCATCGCGTGGGTCGCGTCCAACAGCACCACGGCCAACAGTCCTGCGGGCCACTGACAAGGGATAGTCATGACATCACGACGAGAATTTTTCAAGTTCGCTGGCATTGCCGGTGGCGCTGCATCGGCGGCTGCGGTGGGGCGGTATGCCTTGGCGGGTGTGCCTGAGGCCGTCATTCAAACCCAGCCCGACACCATGCCTGCCTTGGTGCCCAACACCGGGCGGCCCTACAACCCGGTGGTCACACTCAACGGCTGGACCTTGCCATGGCGCATGAACCAGGGTGTGAAAGAGTTTCACCTGGTGGCCGAGCCGGTGGTGCGCGAAATGGCACCCGGCTTCAAAGCCCATTTGTGGGGTTACAACGGGCAAAGCCCGGGGCCCACCATCGAAGTGGTGGAGGGTGACCGGGTGCGAGTGTTTGTCACCAACAAACTGCCTGAGCACACCAGCGTGCACTGGCATGGACAGCGCGTGCCCAATGGCATGGACGGCGTGTCGGGTCTGACCCAGCGGGCCATTCAGCCTGGACAAACCTTTGTCTATGAGTTTGTGGCGCGCCGACCTGGCAGCTTCATGTACCACCCGCATGCCGATGAGATGACGCAAATGGCCATGGGCATGATGGGTCTGTGGATCACCCATCCCAAAGACAAACATCCGCTCATCGACACCGTGCAGCGGGATTTCTGTTTTCTGCTCAATGCCTTTGACATTGACCCCGGCAGCTACACCCCCAAGACCATGACCATGCTGGACTTCAACCTGTGGGCGTGGAACAGCCGCGTGTTTCCGGGCATTGATTCATTGAACGTGAAGCTCAACGACAAGGTGCGCATCCGGGTGGGCAACTTGACGATGACCAACCACCCCATCCATCTGCACGGCCACGAGTTCACCGTGACCGGCACCGATGGTGGGGCCATACCCCACACCGCACGCTGGCCCGAAGTGACCACCGATGTGGCGGTGGGGCAAATGCGTCAAATCGAGTTTGTGGCCGACGAGGAGGGTGACTGGGCCTTGCATTGCCACAAAAGCCACCACACCATGAACGCCATGGGCCACAACGTGCCGACCCTGATTGGTGTGGACCACCGCGACATTGGCAAAAAAATCAACCGCTTGATTCCCGATTACATGGTGATGGGCGAGCGCGGCATGGCCGACATGGCGGAGATGGAGATGCCCTTGCCCGACAACACCGTGCCCATGATGACCGGCGAGGGGCCGTTTGGCTCGGTCGAGATGGGCGGCATGTTCAGTGTTTTGAAGGTCAGAAAGACACAAAAAAACGGCGACTACAGCAACCCGGGTTGGTTTCAGCATCCCCCAGGCACGGTGGCGCAGCCATACGCAGGCGCGGTGGTACCCCCGAAGCGTCAGCATGGCGTGGGCGGTCAGAGCATGCCGTGTGTGGACAAACCCGCCTCTGAAGTTGAAGTGCAAATTCGCAAACCCCATGCGCATGGCGAGCATTGATATTTTTTGGAATAGGAGATCTTCGATGGTGAAATTTTTAAAACCTATGCTGTCCGTGCTCGTGCTGTGCGGCGGCTTGTCGTGCGGCATGACTGGCATGGCACAAACTGCGCCACAGACCCCGCAGACGCGTTCAAGTGCAGCGGCTTTCACCGAAGCAGAGGTGAAGAAAGTCGACCTGTCCACGGGTAAGGTGACCCTGCGACACGGCGAGATCAAGAGCCTGGACATGCCGCCCATGACCATGGTCTTCACGGTCAAAGACAAGTCCTTGCTCCAGGGGGTGGTTGCTGGCGATCAGGTGCGTTTTGTGGTGGTGTCGGAGAACGGCAAGCTGGTGATCACCGAGCTGGTCAAGTGAGTGCCCATCAGGGGTTGGGCAAATGCCCGTCGGGTTTTGGCAGGCCCGGGCCCTGGTACACCAGAACTTTCAGCGCACGCTCGGGCGACACGTCGGCAAACACGGCGGGGTTGGCCACGCGCTCTTGCAGCACCAGCTCGGGGGCCAAGGTTTGCATCTGTTCATGCAAGAACGCGACATCCAACTCGGGCGCGTTCAGGCACAGCAAGGCTTGACCCTCGGGCGCCAGCAGTTCGGGCAGGCGGCGCATCAGCTTGGCGTAGTCTTTGGTGGCGATGAAGCTGCCTTTTTGGTAGCTGGGCGGGTCGACGATGATCAAGTCATACGGCCCGCTGCGCGTGATCTTGCCCCAGGTTTTGAAGATGTCATGCACCAAAAAGCTGGCACCTGCCATCACGCCGTTGAGCTGGTGGTTTTGTTGGCCAATGGTCATGGCGCCCTGGCTCATGTCCACGTTCACCACATGCCTTGCCCCCGCCTGCATGGCCACCACCGAAAACGCACAGGTGTAGGCAAACAGGTTGAGCACTTTCAGGCGTGCGCGCGCTTGCACATGGGCACGCACCCAGCGTCGGCCCTCGGCCATGTCAAGGAACAAGCCATGGTTTTGTCCCTTCAACACATGCACCCGATAGCGGGCACCGTCTTCGTTCACCACATGCGGCTCGGGCACGCTGCCTGCCATCAGCCGAGTTTCGGTTTGGCTGGCGTGACGGCACTGGAACACCCAGTTCAGCGGTTGATCGGGTGACAACTGTTGCCAGCGTGTTGACAGCGCGTGGTGCAGGGTGGCGAGGTCATCCTCAGACACGGGTTGAAAACTGGTCAACACCCACACCGGGGGAAAGGCATCCAGCGCCCATTGCTCACACCCTGGATACAGACCGCCACGGCCATGAAAGATGCGTTGTGCATCTTGGGGGAGAGGCATCGTGGCGATGGCGTTGAGCAGGGCTTGCATGGGTGACAGGGTTCAAAGAAGTGAGCAGGTGGGGTGTGGCAGGATGTCGGCGCACCCCGTGGCGCGAGGCGCCCAGGCGGGGATTGTCGGTGTTTCAAGAACTCAAGGAGAAGGTATGAAAAGCAACACGTGGACGATGGCTATGGCAGCTGTGTGTTTCAGTGCCTCGGTATGTTTGGCCCAAGGCAGCGCTACACCTGCCGCGCCAACGTATGCACAGTCTGAGCCCCTGGGCGCTGCGATGGAGGGCTGGGCCTATCCGTTTCCTGTGCAGAGCATGCAGTTTGACATGCAAGGCCAACTGGTGCGCATGATGTACATGGACGTGGCACCCACGGGCACGCCCAATGGCCGCACGGTGTTGTTGATGCACGGCAAAAACTTTGGCTCTGACTATTGGGCGGGCACCTTGCGCACCCTCAGCGCACAAGGCTACCGGGTGATTGCGCCCGATCAAATTGGCTTTGGTAAATCGTCCAAGCCTGAGATTCGCTACCACTTTGCTGATCTGGCCCGCAACACCGATCACCTATTGGCCCATTTGGGCTTGAGCCGCGTGGCGGTGGTGGCCAACAGCATGGGCGGTATGTTGGGTGTGCACTTTGCACGGATGTATCCGCAACGTGTCAGCGCCTTGGTGTTGGAAAACCCGCTGGGTCTGGAGGACTACACGCTGCACATTCCGCCACAAGCCACCGACAACTTGGTCAAGCTGGAAATGGCCCAAACTCCCGCCACCTATCGCAACTTTGTGCGCAGCTACTTTCCAGTGTGGCAGCCTGAGTTCGAGCGCTTTGTCGAACAATTCGCCCGCGTGCAACTGAGTGCGGAGTACCCACGTTTTGCCAAGGTGTCGGCGCTCACCTACCAGATGATTTACGACGCGCCCATCACGGCTGAGCTGCCACGGTTGAACGTGCCCACCCTGTTGGCCATCGGGCAGCTGGACCGCACCGTGTTTGGCCGCCGCTTTGCGCCGCCTGAGGTGGTGCGTCCTTTGGGCAACTTTGCGCAATTGGGCAAGACGACCCAAGCCCTGATTCCGGGTGCCAAGCTGGTGGAGTTTGAGGGCGTGGGCCACGTGCCACATTTGGAGGTGCCCGAGCGCTTTCATGCCGCCCTGTTGCAGTTCTTACAAGACAAGCCCTGAATCTCTGAGGTCGGCGTTGCGATGCCGACCTGAATTGGTTGCGCACACAACCATCCGTGTTTCTACCTAGTTGCGCCCGCAACTACATTTGTTTAAGATGCTGCGTTCTGACACGCGCAGACATCTTTTCAAGGAGACACGATGACTTCAATGGTTCAAAAACTCAAGGCTGTGGCTGCGGTTGGTTTGCTGGTGCTGGGCACGGCCGCCATCGCGCAGAAGTACCCGAACAAGGTGATCGAGTGGGTGGTGCCTTACCCACCCGGTGGCGGCACCGACACGGTGGCGCGCGCCCTGGCACAAACCATGGGTGAGTCTCTGGGTCAAACGCTGGTCATCAACAACAAGCCCGGTGCTGCCACCAACATTGGTGCCGAATATGTGGCACGTGCCAAGAACGATGGCTACGTCATCATGTCCGCCGACACGGCCACACTGGCTGCCAACCCCTTTCTGTACAGCAAGCTGCCCTTCAATGTGGAGAAAGACTTTGCGCCCATTGGTTTGACGGTGCGCTTTCCGATGATCTTGGTGGTCAACCCCAGCGTGCCTGCCAACAACCTCAAAGAGTTGTTGGCCTGGATTCAAACCCAAGCCAGCGTGAGCTATGCCACACCCGGTGCAGGCAGCCCGCACCATTTGACGACCGAGCTGTTTCGCGAGGTCAGCAAGACCCAGCTCACCCACATTCCCTACCGTGGCGCTGCACCTGCCGTGCAAGATGTGGTGGGTGGTCAAGTGCCCATGATGTTTGTGGACACCGCCAGTGGCTATCAGTTCATCACCACAGGCAAGCTGCGTGCCATTGGCATTGCCAGCGCGAAGCGGGTGAAAAACTTTGAGCAAATTCCAACGCTCAGCGAGCAAGGGCTGAAGAATTTTGAAGCCTATGCCTGGCAAGGTTTGGTGGCGCCTGCGGGCACGCCAGACGAGGTGATCCACACCCTCAACAAGGCGCTGCTGAATGCGATGAATAGCACCGAGATCAAAGCCAAGTTGCAGGTGTTGGGCCTGGAGGCCACGCCCAGCAGCCCCAAAGCCATGGCCGACTATGCCGCCAAAGAGCGCGCCAAGTGGGGCCCACTCATCAAGTCGACAGGCATCAAGGCCGATTGAGGGCAGCACCATGGCAATTCAACTGGACCGTTCGTTCACCTACCGCCTGCATTTGCTGGCCAAGGTGTCGGACTATGAAAGTCACAAGTCGTATCTCGACGAGATAGGGCTGTCCCTGAGCGAAGCACGCTGTTTGGCCACGGTGGGCACGTTTGAACCCATGTCTGTGATGGACTTGGCCGACAAGGGCAACTTGAACAAAGGCCAAGCCAGCCGTGCCGCGCAAATTCTGGTGGACAAGGGGCTGATCCGTAAAAAAGAACACCCCTCCGACGGACGTGGCGTGACCTTGGGTTTGACCGCCGCAGGCAAAAAGCTGTGGGACAAAACCATGACCCTGATCGATGCACGCAATCGACACATCGTGTCTTGCCTGAACAAAGACGAGCAGGCCACTTTGAGCCGTTTGCTGGACCGCTTGCTGCAACACAACATCGGCGAATGATGACGCCACAGAGGATTTAGAAAAATGCATACCCCCACCACCGAAGCACGTCCTTCGATTTATTACCACTACCAAGTGCATCAGCCCTGGCTGGCGTCGCAACACGCCAAGCAAGAACGCAAACGGGTGGTCATCGCAGGTTCCGGCCCCGCTGGCATGGTGACGGCCTTGGAGCTGGCACGCTATGGCGTACCTTGTGTGGTGGTGACGTCGGAGTTGCAGGTCTCACAAGGCAGCCGGGCCATTGTGTTCACGCGTCGCTCGATGGAGATCTTGCAGCAAGTGGGCGTGGCCGATCGCATGACCGAGAACGGCTTGCCTTGGCGTTTTGGCAATTCGTACTACCGCAACCAGCGCGTGTTTCGTTTGGAGGCGCCGCACGACGCAGATGACCGTTTCTTTCCAATGATCAACATCCAGCAGCAGTACATGGAGGAGTACCTGCTGGAGGCTTGCAGCGCCAACCCGTTGATTGATTTCCGTTGGGGCAACAAGGTGACGCAAGTTGAGCAGATGGACGGCTTTGCCCAGGTGGAGATCGACACGCCTGAAGGCCCCTATACCTTGGAGACCGATTGGTTGGTGGCCGCTGATGGGGGACGCTCGGGCATTCGCACCGCCATGAACTTGCAGATGGAAGGCGCGTCGTACGAAGGCTTCTTTGTGATTGCCGACATCAAAATCGACCTGCCGCTGCCCACCGAGCGCCTGGCCTACTTTGACCCGGACTGGAACCGTGGCAACACCATTTTGATGCACCGAGAACCCCACGGCATTTGGCGTGTGGACTACCAGCTGCCCGAGGGCGAAACACCCGAAGAAGCGCTCAGGCCTGAGTCGTTGAAGGCACGCATTGATGCACAACTGGCCATGATTGGTTATGCCGGTACGCCTTGGGAGATGGACTGGTCGTCGGTGTATTCCGCCCGCACCTTGACCTTGCCCGACTATGTGCATGGCAACGTGATCTTCACGGGCGACGCCGCACACCTGTTGCCTATTTTTGGCGTGCGCGGTGCCAACACCGGGTTCCAGGATGCGCAGTCTTTGGGCTGGCAATTGGCCTTTGTGGTCAAGGGCTTGAGCAGCCCCCAGCTGCTGGCCAACTACAGCGCCGAGCGCGTGGGGGCCGCACGCGAGATCATTGAAGAGTCGGGCAAGAGCACACGCTTCATGGCACCGCCTGCGGGTGGTTTTCAGCTGCTGCGCAACGCGGTGCTGTCGCTCTCGCTGACACAAGAATTTGTGCGTCCGCTCTACCACTGGCGTACCTCGCGCCCGCACGCGTACACGCAGTCGATGCTCAACAGCGCAGGCGATGACGACGCCTTGTTCACCTGCGGCCCAAGCCATGGCGCGCCGCCACAGAACATCCGCTTGGGCAGCGACGACTTTTTGCTGGACCACGTAGGCGGTGGCTTTGACTTGTTGTATTTCACCGAGGCGCAGGCGATTCCTGAGCCACTGCAAGCGGTGGTGCAGGCCGCACGTGCCAAAGGTGTGCCGATCCGTGTCACAGCGGTAGGGTCTGGTCACGCCGTGGCTGGTGCCGATGCCACCCTGGCTGACACCGAGGGCCATTTCCGTCAACGCTATGGCGTGCAAGCCAGCGGCGCGGGTTATTTGCTGCGCCCTGACCAGCATGTGTGCGCGCGTTGGCTCACGCTGGACGCCAAGCGCCTGCAAGACGCGCTGAACGCCGCATTGCCACAGTAAGGAGAACCTGCACATGACCCCTTCACACACCGCCCTCACCATCGCTGATTTGGAAACCGTGTACGACGGTTTGGCCACGGCCATTGACCAAGCGGGCACCGACAAGGCGCAGCTCTTTTTGGTCAAGCTGGCCCTGCTCAACGCCAACGCCTTGGGCGATGCGGCTTTGTTTCAACAGCAAGTGCAAGTGGCACTGCAAGATCTTTAAAAAATTCAAAGGCTCCCATGACCATCGATCGCATTCACCACGTCGCTTACCGCTGCAAAGACGCCAAACAAACCGTGGAGTGGTACGTCAAGCACTTGAACATGAACTTTGTGCTGGCAATTGCCGAAGATTTGGTGCCCAGCACTCATGCCCCCGATCCCTACATGCATGTGTTTTTGGATGCGGGTCATGGCAACGTGTTGGCTTTCTTTGAGTTGCCCAACTCACCCGCCATGGGGCGTGACACCCACACACCCGATTGGGTGCAGCACATCGCCTTCAAAGTCGACAGCGTGCAAGCGCTGGAAGACACCAAAGTCCGCTTGCAAGCGGCCGGCATTGAGGTGGTGGGGGTGACGGACCACACCATCTTCAAGAGCATTTACTTCTTCGATCCCAACGGCCACCGTTTGGAGCTGGCCTGCGATGTGGGCACGCCCGAGATGTACCAAAACCTCGACGAGGTGAAGTGGGCCATGCTGGAAGAATGGAGCCAAACCAAACGTGCGCCCAAGCATGCAGCGTGGATGCACAACAAAGAACTCACCCACTGAACGGACACGCCCACCATGACCACTTCATTGAACGAAACCCATGACCCGGCGTTGCGCAGCTGGGTGCCCTCTGCCAATGTGGCAGGGTGTGATTTCCCGATTCAAAACCTGCCCTTGGCGGTGTTTCGCCGTGCCGCTTCTGCTGAAGCTTTTCGCGGTGGTGTCGCCATTGGCGACCAAGTGCTCGACTTGGCAGCGCTGGCCCATGCAGGCGTCTTCAGTGGTCTGGCCGGTGCCGCCGCCCAAGCGGGTGCGCAAGACAAGCTCAACGCTTTGATGGCCTTGGGGCCCGAGGCGTGGTCTGCGTTGCGCTTGGCCTTGTCGCGCGCCTTGCGTGACGGTGCGCCCGAGCAAACACAACTGCAAGCGTGTTTGGTGCCGCAGTCGGAGGTGGTGTTTGATGTGCCGGCGCGCATTGGCGACTACACCGACTTCTACACCTCGGTGCACCACGCCACCAACATTGGCAAACAGTTCCGCCCTGACAACCCTTTGCTGCCCAACTACAAATGGGTGCCCATTGGCTACCACGGTCGGGCGTCGAGCATTGGCGTGTCGGGCCAATCGTTTGCGCGGCCCAAGGGACAGCTCAAAGCGCCTGACGCCGAGGTGCCGGTGCTGGCACCGAGCAAGCGGGTGGACATTGAGTTGGAGCTGGGTATTTTTGTGGGCCAAGGCAACGCCAGCGGCGACGCGGTGCCCATGACCTTGGCCGAAGACCATGTGTTTGGCATGTGCTTGCTCAACGACTGGTCGGCACGCGACATCCAGGGCTGGGAGTACCAACCGTTGGGGCCGTTTTTGTCGAAAAACTTTGCCACCACCCTCTCCCCCTGGGTGGTGACGCTAGAGGCCTTGGCACCCTACCGTGTGCCCTTTGTGCGGCCTGCCCAAGACCCACAGCCGCTGCCGTATTTAGACAGCGCCGCCAACCGCACGCAGGGTGCGTTTGACATTCAACTGCAAGTGGGCTTGCTGACGCCGAAGATGCGCCAGGCCGGGCTGGGCGACGCGTCGATTTGCCGCACCAGCTACCGCCACGCGTATTGGACAGTGGCGCAGATGGTGACCCACCACACCGTCAACGGTTGCAATTTGCAGCCCGGTGATTTGTTGGGCAGTGGCACCTTGTCGGGCCCCACGCTGGACCAAGCCGGTGCGTTGATCGAGCTCACCACCGGTGGCAAGAACCCGCTGCCCTTGCCCAACGGCGAGACCCGCGTTTTCTTGGAAGACGGTGACTCGGTGGTGCTGCGCGGCTGGTGCGAAAAGCCAGGCGCGGCGCGCATTGGCTTTGGCGCTTGCTGGGGCACGGTGCTGCCCGCCAAGGCCTGAGCAACCCGTGTGACCGCTCAGGCTGAGTTGCCCGAAGCGGCCACGGCCATCACCTTGGCCTTTATGCCGACGTGGTGTGTGCGAAGGCTTGGCGTATGCCGTCTGGCGAGGTACCGGTGGCCAGCAGCAGGCTCAGCAGCAGCCGGGCCTTGGATGCACTCAAGTGACCACAAGGAATGACGCCTTTGGCAATCAGGTCCATCTCTGAGCCCGCAAAGCCATAGGTCTGCGTGAACACGCGGCCACCGCGCACGCGTGTGCACAACACCACGGGCATCTGGTGCATCAGCTCGACCATAGCGCCCACGCTGGCAGCGGGCACATGGCCTGCACCCATGCCTTCAATCACCGCGCCGCTGTAGCCCAGGCCTTGGAGGGTGGGCAGCATGCGTGCGTCCTCACCCAGCCCCAACGAGACCTGCGCCACCGCGTGGTCGTGCGCGAGCGGGCCTTGAATGGGGGCGATGTGGCGTTGGGGCGTCATCATCAGTTCTACCCGACCTTCGGCCACAAAGCCCATGCAGCCTGTACCGGGTGAGGTGAAGGCGCTGGTCAAGGCGGTGTGCGATTTTTGAGCCCAGCGCGCGCTGTGAATTTCGTCGTTGAGCACCACCACCACACCCATGCCGCGCAAGCGGGCATCGGCTGCCACGGTCACCGCCGACAAAATGTTGGCCGGGCCGTCTGCCCCGGCGGCTTGGGGTCCACGCATGGCACCGGTGACCACCACCGGACGCGGGCTGCGCACCAACAGGTCGAGCACAAAGGCGGTGTCTTCGATGGTGTCGGTGCCTTGCACCACCACCGCGCCGTCGATGTCGCCTTGCAAGCGCTGGTTGAGCAACTCAGCCACTTCAGCCAGGTTGCGAATACTCAGTGAGGCACCGGGCATGCTGAATTGGGTGATGGCTTCGAGTGTGGCCACCCCAGCCAGTTGCGGCACGCTGTCAATCAGCTTGTCGGCAGTGAGGGTGGGTGTGATGCCCCCAGCCTCGGAGCGGGTCATGGTGATGGTGCCGCCGAGCGACACGATCAAGATGCGTGGCTGACTCATTTGGCGTTGTCGCGCTGTTGGGCCAAGAACCAGTCGAGGATTTCTTCGCCGGTCCACACCAGCACGTCTTCGTGGCTCAGCACATAGTCGTACAGCTGTTCGAGGTAGCCAATGCGGTGCGGCACGCCGCTGAGGTAGGGGTGAACCGAGATGGCCATGATGCGCGGTGTTTTGGCACCATCTTTGTAGAGGCGGTCAAAGTGGGCCTTGCCGCGCTTGAGCATTTCGTCGGACGGTTGTTGTTGCACGGCGGAGATCACCACGTCGTTCAACTCCACGGTGTAGGGCACGGCGGTGATGGGGCCTTTGGGGGAGTGCAGCGACACGGGTTGGTCGTCGAGCACCCAGTTGGCCACGTAGTCAATGCCGCACTCGGCCAAGTGGTCGAGGGTGTCGTCGGTTTCAGTCAGGCCCGGGCTTTCCCAACCGCGGGGTGCTTTGCCAGTGAACTTGCGGATTTCGTCCATGGTTTCGCGGATGGCGGCCAGTTGGTCTTCCACTTTGTGCATGGGGCGTTGCACCAAGCCATGGCCCATGAATTCCCAGCCCGCATTGAGCGCTGCGGTGCACACCTCTTCGTACATGCGGCAGGTGGTGCCGTTGAGTGCGAAGGTGGCTTTCATCTTGCGGTCGCTCAAGGCTTCAAGCAGGCGCCAAAAGCCCACGCGCATGCCGTACTCGTGCCACGACCAGTTGGGCACATCGGGCAGCATGGGGTTGCCCATGGGCGGGGGCAACACCGCGCGCGGCATGGCACCGGTGGGCTCCCACACTTCGACGTTGACGATGTTCCACAGCACCACGCGGGCATTGCCTGGCAGTTTGAGGGGCGGGCGGTTGACGATGGATTGGTAGGGGGCGCGTGCGCGAACGCTGTGGCCAATAGGGTTGCTCATGGGGGCTCCAGATGTTGTGGTGAAGTGGCCGTGGTGCGGCGTGCGTGGATGAGAAAGATACGTGGTGCAGTCTGTGGCGTGTTAGCCGCCAGGAATCACGCCAGGCGGCAGGCTGTAGCAGTAGTCGGCAATTTCGCCGGGACGTGCCAGCCATACCTTGTCTTGGTGCGGGCTTTGCACGCAATGCTTGAGCGCTTGACGCAGCTGCCGCAAGCGAAACGGTTGACCAAAGATGTTGGGGTGCACCGAGACGTTCATCACCAAGGGGTGGCGGGCAGACTGTTCGATCATTTCGTCAAACTGGTTGACGATCATGTCGCAGAAGTCGCTGGAGTCTTGGCGGCGGTGGGTGATGATTTGCGAGTCGTTGAGCTCTACGGGGTAGGGCACCGACAGAATAGGCCCGCTGCGGGTGCGCATCCAGATGGGTTGGTCATCCATGGGCCAGTCCATCAGGTACTTGAAGCCCGCTTCTTTCAACAGGTCGGGGGTGTGCGCGGTTTCGTAAGCGCCCGAGCCCATCCAGCCGGTGGGGGCCTTGCCTTCGTGGGCGACAAACTTGTCAATCACGTCTTGGATGATGCGCTCTTCGTCGGCTTCCCACATGCCGCGGTGGTTCTCGGCATTGGTGCGGCCATGACCCACGATCTCGTCGCCACGGCGGCGAATCTCGTCCATGATTTGCGGCGCGTAGTCGTACACCAAGCTGTTGACGTTGTGCCCTGCGGGGATGTGCAGTTCATCAAACAGTTCAAACAGACGCCAGATGCCAATGCGGTTGCCGTAGTCGCGCCATGAATAGTTGCGGTGGGTTTGTGGCTCGCCGGTTTTGGCAGGGTCGTGGCCGTTGCCTGCACCAAACGCAAAACATTCGATGTTGGTGGTGATCACAAAAGCCAATCTGGCACCGCCCGGCCAGTCGTAGTCTTTGCGCTCATTCAAGGGCACGTAGTCGTAGCGGTTGTGGCGTGGCAAAAGAGGACGGGGCATGGGCTGGTCTTTCATGAGGAACATCAAATTTCATCCTACCTGTGGCCGAAAAATACTGTCAATGTACGAATCAAATAGTCCATATATTGGAATATCAGGGCGCACGGTATTGGTGGCTTGAGTTGCGATTTGCACTAGAAGGATGCGTTATTTTTTGCTGCTGTTCTATTTGCGTGCATGGCTGAAATTGACTATGAGTCCAAATAGTGAAACATTCAAAGATCGCCTTGACACCTCAACTTTGCGCCACCTAGGATGAATTTTTGCTTTCACATTCAACCCAAAAGGACCCACGCATGAAGAAGCCAAACCACCTTTCTTTTTGGATCGCCGCGTTGTGTTCGGTGTGCTGCGCCGCAACGGCTTGGGCACAACCTGCTGCTTATCCCAGCAAGCCCATCACCTTGGTGGTGGGGTTCACGCCGGGCGGTATTTCGGATGTGCTGTCACGCGCGTTGGCTGCACGGTTGTCGACGCAAATGGGGCAGAGCGTGATTGTGGAAAACAAGGCCGGTGCGGGCACCACCATCGCCTCTGCGTTTGTGGCGAATGCAGCGCCCGATGGTTACACGCTGTATTTTCAAGACATGACCACACATGCCATCAGCGCTTCGACCTACAAGAAGCTGAAATACGACTCGTGGAACGACTTCACCATGGTCAGCTTGGTGGCCTCCACACCGTTGATGTTGGTCTCTAGCTTGTCTTCTGGCGCCAAGGATGTGAAGAGCTTGGTTGCACTCGCCAAGGCCAAGCCTGATCAAGTGGTGTATGCCTCGTCGGGCAATGGGGCCATCACGCATTTGGTGGGCGAGTCGTTCAAACAACTCACCGACACCAAGGCTTTGCATGCGCCTTACAAGGGCAGTTCACCTGCAACGCAAGCCATCATGGCGGGTGAGGTGATGTACACGTTCTCCACCATGCCGCCTGCGGTGAGCCAAAGCAAGGCCGGAAAAATTTATGGTCTGGCGGTTACCTCGGGCAAGCGCGTCAGTGCTGCGCCTGATGTGCCCACACTCAAAGAAGCTGGGGTGCCACTGGAGGTGCTGCTCTACAGCGGATTGATGGGACCCAAAGGCATGTCGCCCGCCATCGTGGAGCGCTTGGGCGCCGAGGTGAAAAAAGCCTTGGCCAGTCCTGAGATGAAGTTGACATTGGCCAACGCGGGGGCGGAAGACCTGCACAGCACACCCGCCGAGTTTGCCGCCTTGATGAAGGTTGAGGCTGAGAAGATGGCCAAGGCCGTGCAGCTCGCTGGCGTGGTGCTGGACTGATATCCTCACGGCCCACACCAATGCAAGGGGCTTGTTTATTTCTTCTGAACCGTTAGAAGTTGCCGGAACACAAACCATCAGCAGGGCTTTTCGGGCCCTGCGCTTGGTGGCCGCGCAAGCGCCACATGGCATTCGGCTGGTTGACTTGTCGCACCAGCTCGGTCTTGAGCGACCCACGGCGCATCGCTTGCTCAAGGCCTTGGTGCAAGAAGGCATGCTGGTGCAACAGGCGGGCACGCGTCGCTACAGCCTGGGGCCGCAGTTGTTTGAGCTGGGTATTTCAGCCACCCACCAGTTCAACCTGAAAGACATTTGCCAGCCGGTGTGTGCCGCCTTGGCCGAACAAACGGGCGACACTGCATTTTTGTTTTTGCGCAGCGGCTTTGATGCGGTGTGCATTGCGCGCATTCAAGGCACCTACCCCATCCAGACACCCTCAGTGCCCGTGGGGAGTCGACAGCCCTTAGGTGTGAGTGCCGGAGGTTTGGCGCTGTTAAGTGCCTTGTCGGTCGAAGAAATGGCAACGGTCATTGCTGCGGTGGAACCCCGCTTGGCCGCGTATGGTGATTTGGACGCCGACAAATTACGAGACCTGTGTGCCTCGGCCAAGCGCGCGGGCTATGCCACCACGGGCAACCATGCCGTGCCCGGTGTGCGGGCCATTGGTTTGCCGATTTTTGACCGATCCAACACACCCATTGCCGCCATCACGGTGGCGGCCACCCAGTCGCGCATGGATGCACGACGCATTGCCACTTTGTTGCCAATGCTCAAAACAGCGGCGGCTGAGGTGACGCGGTTGTTGCGGCAGTGAGGGGTGCGTGTCGACAGACTGGTTCTCCAAATTGAGAGCTACGTAACCACTCAAAAGTTGGCGAGGCACGGATAAAGTCCGAGCAAAAAACTATGGGATTTAGCGCTTAAAAGTTCAAAAGTATCACTAGAAGGTGTTTAAACACCCCTTGGTGATACTTTTCTAAATTAATACATAAAAAAACATGATTGTTTGATTGTTAAATCAAAAGTTATATAATTTTGAGATATTTTCAAAATTGTCTCGCATGTGTTGGTTTTTATCTATTTTTATTGTGGGTTGTGGCGGTGACGCCCGAATGTTGCGTTGCTGTTCTCAAGATAGTGATTGACATCAACACAGATCCGAGAGCGAGCCCAATTTATGGATGAAGTCATTTCTACTTCATCTTAAGAATGCATCGAAAACTTCGGTGTGATTGCAACGTGACAAATGTCACATTAACTTGAAGGACCAAAAATGGAAAATCTTAAACTCGCATTCATTGCTTTCTTAGTTGTATTTGGAATAAGTTCTGTTTCTGCTCAATCTGTAAATAAAGACTCTGACTATTACGGTGAAATTGGCTATACAACGACTCATTTTAAAAATGATAAAAACGGCTTTTCTATTAATCCTAAGCTGGCACGTTTAATTATCGGTAAAGAGTTTGACAAAAACTTAGCAGTAGAGGGTGCCTATGCATTCACAACGTCTAAAGACTCTGATGTTGTAGGGAGTGTGAAGTACACAGGGAAAGTAAGTTTTTACGGTGTTTATTTAAAGCCCAAGATGGAAATTACAGAAGACGTTGAAGCCTTTGCACGAATTGGAGCACTCCACACAGAGTACTCAGACGAAGCAGGTACGGCTAACAAAAATAGACTGTCTTACGGAATCGGTATACAAGCTAAATTAACAAAAGACATTTACGGTCAAGTGGACTATATGAACTATTACAAACAAAACGGCGTCACAGCCAATGGTTTCACCATCTCTGTGGGCACCCGTTTTTAATCTTTAAGCGATCTCCTCAATGGCAAATTTACGTTTATTTTGCCATTGCACTCTTCCACCTGGCCGGTGGCTTCACGAGAATCGCCAATCTGCTTGGTATCACCCGGTAGATTGGCCTCGTTCCTTGGCTAAGGGGCATGTGAACTACAATGACCCGTCCAATAAGTTGTACAGGTTAATCATGAAAATCATCACCTACACCGAAGCCCGTAATGGCCTCAAAGCCGTGATTGATGGGGTTGTCAATGATGCAGACATTGCTGTAATAACTCGGCGTGATGGTGACAATGCTGTCGTCATGTCTCAGGCCCAATACGAAAGCATGGCTGAAACCCTTTACCTCTTGTCTAGCCCTGCAAACGCTGCACACCTTGCAGCATCCATTGCACAGCACAAAGCGGGCAAGGCAAAGCGTCGCAATCTGTTGCAGGCATGAGCCGGGACGTTTTGTTCACAGCTGCTGCATGGGGCGATTACACCTATTGGCAGGGGCAAGATAAAAAAACACTCAAACGCATTAACGCTCTGATTGAGGCAGCACGGCGCGATCCATTTCAAGGCATTGGTAAGCCTGAACCACTGGTAGGCAACCTTTCAGGCTATTGGTCACGGCGCATTGATGACACGCATCGGTTGGTTTATGCGGCAGACGACAACGAGTTGACGGTGATTGCCTGTCGCGGTCACTACCAATAGGCCGGAACAAGACGCATCGTTTTGAACGTATGCAAATTCATATGTGGTGCCTCCGACAGGAATCGAACCAGTATCTAACGCCCAAGAGGGGCAAGTCAGATGAACTTGATAGAGTTTCCTCAGGCAGACGACAGCAGTTGGATGTATCGGTCGTAGCTGAAACTCCGGTTTTTCTTGTTGCCTGTTGTCTCGGTGATCAAGCCCAATTCTTCTAGGGCTTTGACTGCTGCATTGGCTGTAGGGAAAGTGGTTCCCAGCGCCGTCTTCACCCGCTCCACGGTAAAGCGCGGCATCATTGGCAGCATCTCAAACAGGCGGTATGCAGCAGCTCCACCCTTTGGCGATTCAAGCAGTTTTCTACGGTCGGAAGCCACGAGCGAGGCGATCTTCACGATGTTCTCCTCCGCTTGGGTGGCTGCCACCTGCACCCCCTCCAGAAAGAACTGGACCCAAGACTCCCAGTCGCCTTCCTTTCGAATGGCCGACAGCAGACGGTAATACTCTGTCTGGTGCTGCTTCAAGTAGCCGCTCAGATACATCAGCGGTTCGGGTAACAAGCCCAAGTCCTCCAGCAAGGCAGAAATCAACAGTCGTCCAATACGGCCGTTGCCGTCTAGGAAGGGGTGAATCGTCTCGAACTGAGCATGGGCAAGTGCAATCCCCACCAACGGTGGCAGACCTTTGCTTTTCGCCTCCTCCCCTTTTCTAGGCTGGTCATGGATGAACTTTTCCAAATCGCTCATCAGGGCTGGTACTTTGTCTGCGGGCGGAGGGACAAAAACAGCGTTCCCCGGTCTGGTTCCTCCCAGCCAGTTTTGCGAGCGCCTCAAAGCCCCAGGTTGCTTGCCCGCCCCCCGGACACCATTGAGCAGCAACTTATGGGCCTTACGAAGCAAGCGGACACTGATCGGAAGTCCCTTGGGGTCACGCAGGTTGTCTCGCACCAGCCGGTAGGCGGCGATGTAGTTGGTGACTTCCTCCACATCGTCTGTGTTGCTCACTTCCAGACCCGCCTCGTCATCGAAGAGGTCGGTGATCGTGGCTTGAGTGCCTTCGATCTGAGAGGTCAACAAGGCTTCCTTGCGGATGGCGCTGTAAAGCAGCCAATCCACAGATGGGACCAAGCCCGACACGCCCGACAGACGCGCCAGCGCCATCTCGGCTTTGTGGTTCAGGTCTTGGTAGACCTCCAGAGCTAAGGCTGGTTTTTGTGGCGGCAATGGATGAGGCACAAACGCCTTGACCACCTCGCCAAGGGTGGTGGATTTCACATACGTTCCAGTTGCCCGTTTCATGATCAAGATATCTTTAATTCAAGCTGCTTATCTTAAAGACTTCTTTAATATGGTGCAGCCTGATGAAGATTATCTTTAACAAGGATCTTGCAGAATTCCAGCCTTTGAATGATTTGTCACAACGCACCACTCGCTATGAAAGTCGTCAGCGACACCCAAGTCCGTGAAAGCCTCAAAGCTTGATGGATGAAGTTATTAAAAATGCCGACATTACCGTAATTGCCCGGCGTGGTGGTAAGCATGTCGTTGTCATAAGTGGTGCCTCCGACAGGAATCGAACCTGTATCTAGCGCTTAGGAGGCACTCGTTCTATCCATTGAACTACGGCGGCAGCCAACCCTTATTTTAGAGGGAGGCTGGTGCACCGCTGCTAGAGAGCTCAGAGTTCTTTGCCAATTCTGCGATCAATCGAGAAAGGGCCACCGCCACGCAAGGCAACAGCCAGCATGATGAGGCCCCACATCAGTGGGTACTCGTAGCCTGGGCCGGTCCAGCCAAATTTGGGCAGGTGGTGGTAGGCAATGACGGCCATTTCAATGGTGATGGCAGCCGCAAAAAAGCGTGTAAACAAGCCCAGGGCCACGCACAAACCACCCACGGTTTCCAGCAAGATGAGCACCACGGCCAATGGCTCGGCGGCTTCGATGCCGCGTCGTGTCAAGGCTTTGGCGGCGGTGGCTTCCACGCCTTCAAGAAGTTTGGGGATGCCATGGGGCAACAGCATCAGGCCCACGGTCAAGCGAATCAGCAACCAGGTGAAGGGTTCAGCCCAGTCATACAAGGGTTTGAGTTGGGGAATCAGCAGTTGGGGTTGGGTGGTTGTGGGTTCTTGCGCGTGTTCTTCGTTCATGCTTGTCTCCGTTGGTTTTATCAAGAATGCATGTGCGCTATTTGCTGAGCATGCGCATGGCGTCTTCCAGACCTTTGAGGGTCATGGGGTACATGCGGTTGCTCACCAGTTGCTGGATGATGCTGATGCTTTGGCGGTATTGCCAGACGCCTTGTGGTTCAGGGTTGATCCAGGCGTATTTGGGGAAGGCGTGGGTCAGGCGCTGAATCCATTCGGCACCTGCTTCTTCGTTGTTGTATTCCACGCTGCCACCGGGCTGGACAATTTCATACGGGCTCATGGTGGCGTCGCCAATGAAGATGAGTTTGTAGTCTTTGTTGTATTTGCGCAGGATGTCCCAGGTGGCAAATTTTTCGGCAAAGCGGCGTTTGTTGTTGCGCCACATGAAGTCGTACACGCAGTTGTGGAAGTAATAAAACTCCAAGTGCTTGAACTCGGCTTTGGCGGCAGAAAACATTTCTTCCACGCGGGCAATGTGTTCGTCCATGGTGCCGCCCACGTCCATGAGCAACAACACTTTCACGTTGTTGTGGCGCTCGGGCACCATCTTGATGTCGAGGTAGCCCGCATTGGCTGCCGTGGCGCGGATGGTGTCTGGCAAGTCGAGTTCTTCGGCCGAGCCTTCGCGGGCAAAACGGCGCAAGCGTCGCAGTGCCACTTTGATGTTGCGGGTGCCGAGTTCTTGGGTGTCGTCGTAGTCTTGGTAGGCGCGTTGGTCCCACACTTTGACAGCGCTCTTGTTGCCACCTTTGCCGCCGATGCGAATGCCTTGGGGGTTGTAGCCGCTGTTGCCAAAGGGCGAGGTGCCACCGGTGCCAATCCATTTGTTGCCACCTTCGTGGCGTTCTTTTTGTTCTTCAAGACGTTTTTTGAGCGTCTCCATCAACTCGTCCCAGCCCATTTTTTCGATGGCGGCTTTTTGCTCGGGCGTGAGTTCTTTTTGCAGAATTTTCTCAAGCCAGTCGAGCGGGACGTTTTTGGTGAAGTCGGTGAGCATGTCCACGCCTTTGAAGTAGGCGCCAAAGGCTCGGTCGAATTTGTCGTAATGCTTTTCGTCTTTGACCAGGGTGAGACGACTCAAGAAATAAAAGTCATCCAAGCTGCATGCCTCACTGCCTGGGCCTACGACTTGTTTTTGCAGCGCTTCCAGCAAGGTGAGAAATTCCTTCACAGACACGGGCAGCTTGGCGGCACGCAGGGTGTAGAAGAAGTCGATCAGCATGGTGTTCAGTCTTGTGTGTTTTGTCGGGCGCGCAAGTAACGGGCGGCTTGCAAGCCCATGCCACCCCCTAAGCCCACCAACACAATGGCCACGATGCTGCCTGTGCCGTAGCCTTCGGCAAACAAGTCCAGGCCCAAGGTGACGCCCAGGCCATAGCCCAGCAACGCGCCCGCGACAAAGCCCACGGCGTCGCTGAGTCCTTCCATCAATGAGGCAAACATGGCAGCTCCTCTTTAACGGTTGCGGCTTTGCATGAACACCAGTTTTTCGAACAGAGTGACGTCTTGTTCGTTTTTGAGCAAAGCGCCCACCAGCGGTGGGATGGCCACTTTCTCATCTTTGGTTTGCAAGGCTTCGAGAGGAATGTCTTCTGCAACCAGCAGTTTGAGCCAGTCGAGCAATTCGCTGGTGGATGGTTTTTTCTTCAAGCCGGGCAGGTTACGAATGTCAAAGAATGTTTTCATGGCCACACTCAACAGCTCTTGTTTGAGCTGTGGAAAGTGCACGGCCACGATGTGGCGCATGGTTTCGGCATCCGGGAACTTGATGTAATGAAAGAAACAGCGACGCAAGAAAGCGTCGGGCAGTTCCTTCTCATTGTTGGAAGTGATGAACACCAAGGGACGATTTTTGGCTTTGATCAGTTCACGGGTTTCGTAGCAATAAAACTCCATGCGGTCGATCTCGCGCAACAAGTCGTTGGGGAATTCGATATCGGCTTTGTCGATCTCATCAATCAGCAGTGCCACAGGTTGCTCTGCGGTGAAGGCCTGCCACAGCACGCCTTTGATGATGTAGTTTTGAATGTCTTTGACGCGTGCGCCGCCATCCAGGTCGGCCATTTGGCTGTCGCGCAGTCGACTGACTGCGTCGTACTCGTAGAGGCCTTGTTGGGCCTTGGTGGTGGATTTGATGTGCCATTGCAGCAGGGGCATGCCCAAGGCCTGTGCGACCTCTTCAGCCAGCATGGTCTTGCCTGTGCCGGGTTCGCCTTTGACCAGCAAGGGGCGTTGAAGGGTGATGGCCGCGTTGACGGCGAGCATCAGGTCTTGCGTTGCAACGTAGTTGTCGGTGCCGGTGAATTTCATGTGAGTTGGCTCTATATAATGAACGGTTGACTTTTATCAATCTGTCTCGAAGACATCTGCACTATGAACAAGTCTCTCTCAATCGTGTTTGCTTTCGTTGTCGCCGCTGCGACCTTTTCAGTCCAAGCTCAAGAGCTCAAAGGCGACGCCAAAGCTGGCGAAAAAAAGATTGCCATGTGCATTGGCTGTCACGGGATTATTGGCTACCAAGCCAGCTTCCCTGAAGTGTACAAAGTCCCCAAAATTTCAGGCCAAGGTGTGAAGTACATCACCTCTGCTTTGAACGCCTACAAAAAAGGCGAGCGCAAGCACCCCACCATGCGCAGCATTGCCACCAGCTTGAGCGACCAAGATATTGCCGATATGGCTGCTTACTACTCAACCCACGGTGTGGTGGAAGGTGCTGTATTGCCTGAAAAAGCCACTGAGCCCAAAGGCAATGTGGCTGAGTTGGTGAAGAAGGGCGCTTGTACTTCGTGCCATGGTGAAAACTTTGCCAAGCCGATTGACCCGAGCTACCCCAAGCTGGCTGGCCAAAACGCCGATTACTTGTTTGTGGCTTTGAAGTCCTACAAGGTGGAAGGTACGGCGACCTGGGGCCGTGGCAACGGCGTGATGGGTGGTGTGGCCAAGCAGTTCAGCAATGCTGAACTCAAAGAGCTGGCCAACTATGTGTCGGCACAACAAGGCGATTTGAAAACTGTGCCTCAGTCGAAGTTCCGTTGATCTGAACGTTTCTTCTGCCAAAAGAGCCCGCTGCATGCGGGCTTTTTTGCGTCTGTGTGGTGGTGCGTTCAACGGCCGATTTCGCGCAGCACTTCTTGCGTGTGTTGTCCCAAGGTGGGCGCAGGTCGCCACACGCCCGTGGGTGTGTTTGTCATGCGCACGGGTGGGCGCAGTTGGCGCAACAGCCCTTCGTGAGGGTGCGGGATGTCGAGCCATCCCTCGGTGGCTGTGAGGTGTGGGTCGGTCAGCAAGTCATCGAGCTTCATCATGGGCATCACTGGGATGTCGTGTTGCGCCAAGTCTTGCAACCATTGCGCGCTGGTGCGTGTGCGCATGTGTTCCCCCACAAAGTCATACAGCGCATCAATGTGGGCAATGCGTTGGCTTTGAGTGCCAAAGCGCGGGTTGGTGGTGAACAACTCAGGTTGTCCGATCAAGCGTAAAAAAGACTGCCAATGCTTGTCGGTGTACATCAAGGCGCAGATGTGACCGTCTTGGGTTGCGTAGGGCTTGCGGTTGGCGGCGAGCATGCGCGAGTGGCCCATGGGGGCGATGGGGGGCTGCCAAGTTTCGCCACCCAAATGTTCGCCCAGTACAAACTGCAGCAGGCATTCGAACATGGGGACTTCCACATGCTGTCCCACGCCTGTGCGGTAGCGCGCGATGACTGCTGCCAGCACCGCATGCACCATGTGGAGTCCGGTCACACGGTCGGCAAAGGTGGCTGGTACATAGCGCGGCTCGTGGCTGCCGCTTTGGGTCATGAGCCACGGAATGCAGGCTGCGCCCTGGATCAAATCGTCGTAGGCCGGCCAGTCTGAATAGGGTCCGCCTTCGCTATACCCGTAAGCACCACACACGACCAAGCGCGGGTTGCGTGCATGCAAGGCTTCAAACGACAGCCCCAAACGTGCCATAGAGGCGGGGCGGATGTTGTAGGTCAGCACATCGGCGGTGTCACACAGGGCCAGCAAGGCCTCGCGTTGTTCGGCTTGGCGCAAGTCCAGCACGACAGAGCGTTTGTTGCGGTTGGTGTTGATGAAGATGTGGCCCATGCCCAGATGTTTCATCGGACCCGCCTGGCGCATGATGTCGCCCCCGGGGGGCTCAATTTTGATCACGTCAGCGCCGTAGTCGCCCAAGATTTGGGTGGCATAGGGGCCCAGAACCACGCCGGTCAGATCGACCACGCGCAGGCCAGCGAGCGCGCCAAGCAGGCTTTGGGTGGTGTCAGTGACGGAGGTCAATCGCGGGTGGCGCGTCGTTGGACGGCATCCATGTAGGCCTGGCCATCGGGGGGGCGTCCGCTGCGCTGGCTTTCCCAGATCATTTGGCCCAGGGCCTCCATGGTTTCATGGTGTGCATCGTGCAGCGAGTCGCGTCTAGCGGCCAGTAGCTCGACGGCCTGTCGGATGCCACGCGGCTGGTCGATGGAGCATTGTTCACTGACCGACAAATGCATGGACAGGTGCAAGAACGGGTTGACCTTGCCGTCTTTCACCTCGTACATGCGCTCCAGCGCTGCGGCTTCATCGGCGAAGTCGGCATGGTATTCGGGGTGCTCGGCCACCCATTGGCTGGCCAAGGTCTCTAGCGCGTCCATGGGCTGTGCGTTGCGCCACTTGGCATAGACCGAACAAAAAAAGCGCCGAACGTCGGCTTGACTGGGTTCAAACATGCCCAGCATTGTCACTCAGGCGCCCGGTTTGGCGTGGGGTGGTGCGCGGCTTGATACATTTACCGGTTACACAAGTTTCATTTGAGGAAGACCATGAACCAAGCCTTCATTTGCGATGCCATCCGCACCCCTTTTGGCCGTTACGGTGGCGCTTTGTCGTCCGTGCGCACGGATGATCTGGGCGCTATTCCGCTCAAAGCCTTGATGGCACGCAATCCCAACGTGGATTGGTTGGCTGTGACCGACTTGATTTATGGCTGTGTCAACCAAGCCGGTGAGGACAACCGCAACGTGGGCCACATGGCCAGTTTGCTGGCGGGGCTGCCCCTGGAATTGCCAGGCGCCACCATCAACCGTTTGTGCGGTTCGGGCATGGACGCCATTGGGACTGCCGCGCGGGCCATCAAGGCGGGCGAGGCCACGCTGATGATTGCTGGCGGTGTGGAGAGCATGAGCCGTTCGCCCTTTGTGATGCCCAAGGCCGAGAGTGCATTCAGCCGCAGCAATGCGGTGTACGACACCACGATTGGCTGGCGCTTCATCAACAAGTTGATAAAAGAAAAGTATGGCGTGGACTCGATGCCTGAGACGGCAGAGAACGTGGCCACCGATTTCAAGATCGAGCGTGAAGCCCAAGACCGCATGGCGCTGGCCAGCCAGATGAAGGCCGTGGCTGCGCAAAAGGCAGGCTACTTTGATGCTGAAATTTGCCCTGTCACCATCCCTCAGAAAAAGGGCGATGCCGTGGTGGTGAGCCAAGACGAGCACCCACGTGCGACCAGCCTAGAGTCGTTGGCCAAACTCAAGCCAGTGGTGCGCCCTGATGGCACGGTGACAGCCGGCAACGCCAGTGGCGTGAATGACGGCGCGTGCGCGGTGTTGTTGGCCGATGAGAAAACTGCGGCCCAGCAAGGACTGACGCCCAAAGCCCGCGTGGTGGGCATGGCCACAGCGGGTGTGCCACCGCGCATCATGGGCATTGGCCCGGCACCTGCGACACAAAAAGTGTTGGCATTGACGGGTTTGACGCTGGCGGATTTGGATGTGATTGAGCTCAACGAAGCGTTTGCTGCGCAGGGCTTGGCGGTGCTGCGCCAGTTGGGCTTGCAAGACGATGACCCGCGTGTGAACCCCAACGGCGGGGCGATTGCCTTGGGTCACCCCTTGGGCGCAAGTGGCGCGCGCTTGGTGACGACCGCCATCAACCAGTTGCACCGCACCGGTGGTCGTTATGCCTTGTGCACCATGTGCATTGGCGTGGGTCAAGGCATCGCCATGATCGTTGAGCGTGTTTAAAACAGCAGGGCGATTGGCATGATCAACAAAATTGCACCTTCGGTGGCCCATGCATTGCAAGGTTTGCGAGACAACCAAACCTTGTTGATTGGTGGGTTTGGTACCGCAGGGATTCCCGATGAATTGATCGATGGCTTGATTGCCGTGGTGCGCGAGCGCCACGTGCAGGGCCTGACGGTGGTCAACAACAACGCAGGCAATGGCGAAAGCGGTTTGGCCGCTTTGCTGCAAACTGGCTGTGTACGCAAAGTGATTTGCAGCTTCCCTCGTCAGGCAGACAGCTATGTGTTTGACGGCTTGTACCGTTCGGGCAAGTTGGCGTTGGAGCTGGTGCCGCAAGGTAACTTGGCGGAGCGCATTCGTGCCGCAGGGGCTGGCATTGGCGCGTTCTTCACGCCCACAGGTTTTGGCACCGAGTTGGCCAAACACAGCGATGGTTCCCCCAAAGAGACCCGCGAAATCAATGGCCGCATGTATGTGCTGGAGCACCCTATCCATGCCGACATTGCCTTGATCAAGGCCGAGCGAGGCGACCGTTGGGGCAACCTGACCTACCGCAAGGCTGCACGCAATTTTGGGCCAGTGATGGCCACTGCTGCCAAGTGCACCATTGCGTCGGTGCACGAGGTGGTGGAACTCGGCAGCTTAGACCCCGAGAGCATTGTGACGCCCGGTATTTTTGTCAGCCACGTGGTGCAAGTGCCACGTGTGGCCACCCAAGGTGGTGGTTTCAAGAAGGAGGCATGAGATGGCCTACACCCGAAAAACCAAAGACCAAATGGCGGCCCGTGTGGCCCAAGACATTCCCGATGGCGCTTATGTGAATTTGGGCATTGGCATGCCCACCCAAGTGGCCAACCACTTGCCCCAAGGCTTGGAAGTGATTTTGCACAGCGAGAACGGCATCTTGGGCATGGGCCCTGCGCCTGCTGCGGGTCAAGAAGATTACGACTTGATCAACGCGGGCAAACAACCCGTGACCTTGATGCCTGGCGGCGCGTTTTTTCACCACGCGGACAGTTTTTCGATGATGCGTGGTGGGCACTTGGACATTTGTGTGCTGGGCGCTTTTCAGGTCAGCGAACAGGGAGATTTGGCCAATTGGCACACCGGTGAGCCAGGTGCCATTCCCGCTGTGGGTGGGGCCATGGACTTGGCGATTGGCGCTAAACAAACCTGGGTGATGATGGATTTGTTGACCAAGCAAGGTGCCAGCAAAGTGGTGCGCGCGTGCAGCTACCCGGTCACGGGCTTGGCTTGCGTCAAGCGCATTTACACCGATTTGGCCACGCTCGAAGTCACGCCCCAAGGGCTGCGCCTGATCGATGCGGTGGATGGTTTGTCACGCGACGAGCTGGCGCAGTTGGTGGGCTTGCCGATTCACGGCTGAGCCCACGCAGCGTTCACTGCTCGGCGAACGCGCGCTCGATCACAAAGTCGCCGGGCTTGGTGGTGTTGCCCTCTTTGAAGCCACGCTCTTCGAGTATGTGCTTCAAATCCTTGAGCATTTGTGGGCTGCCACAAATCATCACGCGGTCGTCCGTGGGGTTGAAGGCCGGCAGCCCCAGGTCGCTGAACAATTTGCCGCTCTCGATGGCGTCGGTCAGACGGCCCTGGTTTTTGAATGGCTCACGCGTGACCGTGGGGTAGTACAGAAATTTCTCACGCACCATCTCGCCCAGGAACTCGTGCTGGGGCAGCTCTTGTGTGAGGTGGTCGTGGTAGGCCAGCTCTTTGACCTCGCGCACGCCGTGCACCAAGATCACTTTGTCAAAACGCTCATACGTGTCGGGGTCGCGGATGACGCTCAAGAACGGTGCCATGCCGGTGCCGGTAGAGAGCAGGTACAAGTTTTTACCGGGCAACAAATAGTCAATCAGCAGCGTGCCCGTGGGCTTGCGTCCGACGATGATTTTGTCGCCCACCTGGATGTGTTGTAGACGCGAGGTGAGGGGGCCGTCTTGCACCTTGATGCTCAAGAACTCCAGGTGCTCCTCGTAGTTGGGGCTGACGATGCTGTAGGCGCGCAGCAGGGGTTTGTTGTTGACGCGCAGGCCGATCATGGTGAAGTGGCCGTTGGAGAAACGCAGCGCGGTGTCGCGCGTGGTGGTGAAGCTGAACAAGCGGTCGGTCCAGTGATGAACCGTCAACACTTCTTCTTCGTGGAATGCACTCATGACAAATAAAAGCTTTTTAAATCAAGGCGCTAGTGTAGGTGAGGCCTTCTAACGTCTGGCTATATCCATATGCCTTGGCGCAAGGGTCAATGGGCCATGCAGGGCGCGCTGGTCCTGGTGATAGCATCTTTGGCAATTCTTGTTCCTGTGCTGATAAGGCTCTGTTTCTCGCGCTATGCCATCTTCTGTGCCTTCGTCGTTACCTCTGTCTGAGTTGCCCGGTCATTACATCCGTCGTTTGCAGCAAATTGCTGTGGGCGTGTTCATGGACGAAACCCAGGCGTTTGGACTCACGCCGGTGCAATTTGCCGCTTTGAATGCCGTGATGGCTCAACCGGGCATGGACCAGCGTACCTTGGCTTCTGGCATTGGGTTTGACACCTCCACCATTGGCGGGGTGGTGGATCGGCTGGAGGCGCGTGGCTGGGTCGCAAGACAGGTGTCACCTGAAGACCGCCGTGCCCGTTTGCTGCGTGTCACACCCGAGGGTCAACAACTGCTGGCCGATGTGAGCGATGCCGTGCTCAGAACGCAACAACGCATCCTGAGTCCTCTGCCTGAAGCGCAACGCGATGAGTTTTTGCGCATGCTCAAGGTGTTGGTGGATGCCAACAACGAGGCCAGTCGGGCACCACGCAGCTTGGAATGATGTGCTGACCGATTACCTGATCACCGACCCTTTCTTTTATGTGGTGGCCGCTCCCGCTGTGGTGTTGGTGGGCATCAGCAAAAGTGGATTTGGCGCAGGGTTTGGTTCATTGGCTGTGCCCTTGATGGCCATGGCGGTGACGGTGCCTCAAGCGGCAGCCATTTTGATGCCCCTGTTGTTTGTGATCGATGTGCTGGGTATTGCGGCGTATCGGCGTGACTTTGATCTGTCCTTGCTCAAGTTTTTAGTGCCTTGGGGTTTGGTGGGCACGCTGGTGGGGTATCTGTCATTTAGCCTGTTGGAGACCCACTGGGTCGCGGGTTTGGTGGGCTTTTTCACCCTGCTGTTTTTGGCGCAGCGCGTGTTGTTTCCTCCCGCTGCACAGGGGCACGCGCCGCCGCGCTGGCTGGGAGCGATATTGACCACCTTGTCTGGCTTCACCAGTTTCATTGCGCACACGGGCGCGCCACCCGTGAACGCGTATTTGTTGCCCATGCGTCTGGACCCGGTCAAGTTTGCTGCCACGTTGTCGGTGTATTTTTTCTTCATGAATTTTGCCAAGTGGGTGCCATACGCGGCCTTGGGCTTGCTCGATTGGCGCAACTTGTGCACGGCACTGGTGCTGATGCCTTTGGTCCCTGTGGGCGTGTGGTCTGGTGTGCGGATTGCCCGGCGTATTGAGCCCAAGTTGTTTTACCAAATGGTGCATCTGGGTATGCTGCTGACCGGTAGCAAGCTGATGTGGGACGCTTTGCATTGAAGAAAGGTGAGCGATGAAGGTATTTGATTCGTTGCAGCAGGTGCAGGCCTGGGTCGGGCAGGGCGAGTTGCTCGGTGATTGGCTGACGGTGACCCAAGAACAAATCAACCAATTTGCCAAAGCCACGGGCGATGAGCAGTGGATTCATGTGGACGAAGAGCGTGCCCAGTCAGGCCCCTTTGGTGCAACGATTGCACATGGGTTTCTCACGCTCTCGTTGCTACCCAAGCTGTGCGCCACGGCGTTCCAGATACGCGGTGTGCGTTTGGGGGTGAATTACGGTTTGAACAAGGTGCGCTTCACGGCGCCAGTGCCCGTCAACAGCCGCTTGCGCGCGCGCTTGGTGCTCAAGTCGTGCGACCCGCTAGAGGGCAACGGCATGCAGCTCACATGGGTGACGACCATTGAGCGCGAGGGCGCGGACAAACCGGTGTGTGTGGCAGAGTCACTCACGCGCTGGTATGCATAGCAAACTGGTTTTGTCGCCAGGCTTCGAAGACCAGCACTGCCACAGCATTGGACAGGTTCAAGCTGCGCTGGCCTTCGCGCATGGGCAGACGCAGTCGTTGTGCGGCTGCGAAGCTGTCGCGCACATCAGGTGGCAGACCACTGGTTTCTGAGCCAAAGACAAACCAGTCGCCTGGCTGATACGACACGTCATGTGCAGCGCCAGAGCCTTTGGTGGTGAGCGCAAACATGCGTGTGGGGTCTGGCTGTTGGGCATCTAAAAACTGCGCCCAACTGGCATGACGATGCACGGGGGCGTACTCGTGGTAGTCCAGGCCAGCGCGGCGCATGTGTTTGTCTTCCATCGAAAACCCCAGTGGCTCAATCAGGTGCAAGGCGCAGCCTGTGTTGGCGGCGAGCCGGATGACGTTGCCCGTGTTGGGGGGAATTTCGGGGTGGACCAGAACAATATTGAACATGTGCGGATTGTCCTGCAAGAACCTTTTGCGCAAGGGATCAGGACAGTTCTTGCGTGGGCTTTGCGGGGGTACGGGCAAACACCAGGCCCGTGATGTGTGCAGCGCCTGCTGCGCGCAATGCGCGTGCAGCTTCAAACAAAGAGGCGCCAGTGGTCATGACATCGTCCACCACCAGCACGCGTTCACCACGCAAGGCTTGCAAGTGCTCGGGGTGTACCCAAAAACTGCCGCTGATGTTGGCCAGTCGCTCTGCCCGACCTTGCCCCACTTGATGTCTTTTGTGTTCGTGTCGCAGCAGGGTGTGGGCATCGGTTTTGTTTGGGGCAAGGTGGCGTGCCAGTTCATGGGCTTGGTTGAAGCCACGCTCGCGCAGACGCTGGGCAGACAAAGGCATAGGGATCACGCGGTCTGCTGTTTCCAGGGCGGGTTCGACCCAAGGGGTGTGGCGTAGCAAGTCGGCCAAGTGCCGGCCCAAGCCTGGGTCGGCTTGGAATTTGAAGTGTGCGATGGCGTTGACCCATGGGTAAGCGTAGTCCACTGCGCACAGGCAAACGTCGAGTGGCGGTGGCGTGTGTTGGCAGGCCATGCAAAGTGGGGTCTCCAGTCTTTGCGCGCAGGTGTTGCAACGTGCCACGGGCTGGGCGAAGCGTTGCACGCAGTCTTCGCAAATGGGTTGACTGGGCCATGCCTGGCAAATACGGCACAGGCTCGGCCAGCGCTTGGGCAAGAGCCCATGCTGTTGCGCGAAAAGCCTTGCATCTGCGATCAGTGACATGGGCTCAATATACTTCTTGCCTCATGTCCGACATCCCATCTTCTGAGCGCCCCCCCACCCTTGACGCAATTGCCAGTGCACGCTGGAATGCGTGGCCTCATGCGCAATCGCCCTGGCTGAATGAAGAGGTGGCAAGGCGCATGCAAGACCGGTTGGAATGGATTCGTTTGCAACCTCAGGCTTGGATCGACTGGATGCCATTGAGTGGTGGTTTGGCAACGCATGCGCTGGTGCGTGCGCGTTACCCCCAGGCGCGCTGCCATGTGGTCGAGCCCGATCAGACGCGCTTGGCGCTCACGCAGCGCGCCTTGCAAGCACCTTGGTGGCGTCGCTGGCTCAAGCCTCGGGCGCTGTCTTTCGCGCAACGTCCTTTGGCCGATGCAGACATGGTGTGGGCCAACATGGCGCTGCATCTGTCTGCGCAGCCTCAGGTTTTGTTGCGCGAGTGGCACCAAACCTTGGCGGTGGACGGCTTTTTGATGTTCTCTTGTCTTGGACCGGACACTTTGCGTGAATTGCATGCGGTGTACCAACAGCAAGGTTGGCCAGCACCTAGCCATGCATTCACTGACATGCACGATTGGGGGGACATGCTGGTGGCGGCTGGTTTTGCGGAGCCTGTGATGGACATGGAGCACCTCACGCTCACGTATGCCAATGCGGCCGCGTTGTTGTCAGAGCTGCGTCAACTGGGCCGCAACCTGCATGGCGCGCGCTTTGCGGGTTTGCGCGGGCGTGCGTGGCGCCGTCAGCTTGAGCAGGCTTTGCTGGCGCTGGCCAAACCCGACCAAGGAGGGCGCTTGACGTTGACCGTGGAGGTGATTTACGGCCATGCCCTCAAGCCCGTACCCAAGCTCAAAATGAGCGAGAAAAGTTCGGTTTCTCTTCAAGATATGCGAACCATGCTGGGCCGCTCTAGGGGTAATTAGCCTTGCTAGAATGCTCGCTGGTTACTTATAGGGCAAACCATTGCTTGACACATTGAGATAACGCAGTGTTTCACAAGGTTTGCGGTCCTGAAGTCTAAACATTAAGGCAATCGAAAGTGATGAAGAACAATCTTTTCCAGAAGCTGGCTTCTGGTTTGCTGTTCGCCGCCGCATGGGCGAGCACAGCGGCTTGGGCGGTGAACGACTTACCGGGCGGCCCGGGCGTGCGACAACTCAATCTTCAGCCTGGAGCTACCAAGATTGCGCAAGAGCAAGGCTGGTTGCACTGGTTCATGCTGATCATTTGCACGGTGATTTTTATTGCAGTGTTTGGCGTGATGTTCTATTCCATCTGGAAGCACCGCAAATCGGTGGGTCACAAGTCGGCCAACTTCCATGAGTCGGTGAAGGTCGAGATTGCGTGGACCGTCATTCCTTTCATCATCGTGATCTTGATGGCGCTGCCCGCCACCAAGGCGGTGGTGGCTCAAAAAGATACCTCCAATGCTGACCTGACCATCAAGGCCACGGGTTATCAGTGGAAGTGGGGCTATGACTACATCAAGGGTGAGGGTGAGGGCATTGCCTTCATCTCCACCTTGGACAACGCGCAACGCGAAATGTCTAACAACGGCGCCAAAGGCGTGGACATCGACGATTACTTGTTGAAGGTGGACAATCCCTTGGTCGTTCCAGTCAACAAAAAGATTCGCATCATCACCACCGCCAATGACGTGATTCACGCGTTTGCTGTGCCTTCGTTGGGTGTGAAGCAAGACGCCATTCCTGGCTTCGTTCGCGACACTTGGTTCCGTGCTGAGCAAGTGGGTGACTACCACGGTCAATGCCAAGAGTTGTGCGGCAAAGAGCATGCGTACATGCCCATTCACGTCAAGGTGCTGAGCGCTGAAGACTACGCCGCATGGGTGGCCACCGAGCAAAAGAAGATGGCTGCCTTGCAAGATGATCCAAGCAAGGTTTGGACGCTTGAAGACATCACCAAGCGCGGTGAAAAAGTGTACGCAGCCAACTGCTCGGCTTGCCACCAACCCAATGGCAAGGGTGCGGGTCCGATCAAGCCTTTGGATGGCGCGGCTGTTGTGCTGGATGCCGACAAGACCAAGCAAATCAAAGTGCTGCTCAATGGTCAAAACAATTTGGCCATGCCCAGCTGGAAGCAGTTGAGCGACACCGACATTGCAGCTGTGATCAGCTACACCAAAAACAATTGGTCCAACAAGACCGGCCAGCTGGTTCAGCCTGCCGATGTCAAGGCCGCACGTTAATTCGGCCAGCGTTTAGAAGGAACACATCATGAGCGCAGTACTCGATCCACACGGCCACGCCGCAGGCGACCACAGTCACGACGACCACCACGGTGCCCCACACGGCTGGCGTCGCTGGGTGTTTGCCACCAACCACAAAGACATCGGTACCTTGTACCTGTTGTTTGCTTTCACCATGTTGATCATCGGGGGCGTTTTGGCTCTGCTGATCCGTGCTGAGCTGTTCCAGCCCGGCTTGCAATTGGTGAACCCCGAGTTGTTCAACCAACTCACCACCATGCACGGCCTGATCATGGTGTTCGGCGCCATCATGCCGGCCTTCGTGGGTTTTGCAAACTGGATGATCCCATTGCAAATTGGTGCCTCTGACATGGCCTTTGCGCGCATGAACAACTTCAGCTTCTGGCTGATGATTCCTGCTGCGGCCACGTTGGCTGGCTCGTTCTTCATGCCCGGCGGCGCTCCTGCTGCTGGCTGGACTTTGTACGCACCGTTGACCCTGCAAATGGGTCCCTCAATGGACGCTGGTATTTTTGCCATGCACATCTTGGGTGCTTCGTCGATCATGGGCTCGATCAACATCATCGTGACCATCTTGAACATGCGCGCCCCTGGCATGACGCTGATGAAGATGCCGATGTTTGTTTGGACTTGGTTGATCACTGCGTATCTGCTGATTGCTGTGATGCCTGTGTTGGCTGGCGCGATCACCATGACGCTGACAGACCGCCACTTTGGCACGACCTTCTTCAACCCCGCTGGCGGTGGTGATCCCATCATGTACCAGCACATCTTCTGGTTCTTTGGTCACCCTGAGGTGTACATCATGATCTTGCCGGCCTTCGGCATCATCAGCCACATCGTGCCCGCGTTTGCACGTAAGAAGTTGTTCGGTTACGCCTCGATGGTGTACGCCACATCGTCGATTGCGATCTTGTCATTCATCGTCTGGGCACACCACATGTACGCCACAGGTATGCCTGTGACGGGTCAGCTGTTCTTCATGTACGCCACGATGTTGATCTCTGTGCCAACAGGCGTGAAGGTGTTCAACTGGATTGCCACCATGTGGAAGGGCTCGATGACCTTCGAGACGCCCATGTTGTTTGCCGTTGGTTTCATCTTCGTGTTCACCATGGGCGGTTTCACAGGCCTGATTTTGTCGATGGCACCGATTGATACCCAAGTGCAAGACACCTACTACGTGGTCGCCCACTTCCACTATGTGTTGGTGGCTGGTTCGCTGTTTGCCATGTTTGCTGGTTTCTACTTCTGGTGCCCCAAGTGGACCGGCGTGATGTACAACGAAACACGCGGCAAGATCCACTTCTGGTGGACTCTGATCTCGTTCAACGTGACCTTCTTCCCCATGCACTTCTTGGGCTTGGCGGGCATGCCACGTCGCTACGCCGATTACCCGATGCAGTTTGCCGACTTCAATGCCTTGGCTTCTGTGGGTGCATTCTTCTTTGGTTTTGCCCAGGTCTATTTCTTCTTCTTCGTTGTGTTGCCCGCGATGCGTGGTCATGGCGACAAAGCAGTGGCCAAACCTTGGGAAGCTGCTGAAGGTCTGGAATGGGAAGTGCCTTCGCCTGCACCTTTCCACACCTTTGAAACCCCACCCAAGCTGGATGCCACGGCAACCCGCGTGATTGGCTGATCGATGACGCCTGAACAACGCAAAAAAAACCTCCGCCTGGGCCTGATTCTGGCTTCGGTGGCGGTGGTTTTCTTTGTCGGGTTTTTCATCAAAGTGATCTTGCTCAACCGCTGATAACACCATGGCCAACGTGCGCAACAACCTCTTCATGCTGAGAAAGCTACTGATCGTAGCCGCGGGCATGTTTGCGTTTGGTTACGCGCTGGTACCCATGTACAAAGCGATTTGTGAGTTCACAGGTATTAACATCTTGGCCTTGGGCGAGCGCGAGATACCCGGAACGGGCAGTGCACGTGCCAAGGTCGGCAACACGCAGATTGACACCTCACGCACGATCACCGTGGAGTTTGACGCCAATGCCCGTGGGCCCTGGTTGTTCAAGCCTGCACAAAGTTCGGTGCAAGTTCACCCGGGCGAGATGACGACCATCATGTACGAGTTTCAAAACGTGCAAGATCGCGTCATGTCTGCCCAAGCCATTCCCAGTTATGCGCCGCGTCAAGCTGCTGCGCATTTCAACAAGTTGGAATGTTTTTGTTTCAACCAATACACCTTGGCTCCAGGCGAGAAAAAGCAATGGCCAGTGGTGTTTGTGATTGATCCAAAGTTGTCAAAAAGCGTGACCACCATCACACTGTCTTACACCTTTTTTGAAGTGGGCTCCAAGACGCCTGCAGCACCGACTGCCGCCTTGGACACCACGCACAAAGGAGCTGGGGCATGAGCAAAAGAACGTCGTTCATGCGCTCCATCGTGGCGGTGGCGTGGTCGTTTCTGGGAATTCGTAAAAGCAGCGAGTTCCAAGAAGACATTGAAAAAATCAGCCCCCTGCACATCTTGGGCGTGGGGCTGGTTGCTGGTTTGTTATTTGTGATTGGGTTGATCGTTTTGGTCAACCTGGTCGTCGCGAAATAAAGAAGAAGGAGTGGAAATGAGTAGCACCTCACACGGCGCAACGCCCTATTACTACGTGCCCCATGCCTCGCGTCATCCCGCGTTGGCTGCCTTGGGTTTGTTTTTTGTGATTCTTGGTGCAGGCCAGTGGATCAACGGCGCTGACTGGGGCAAGTATTCCTTGTTCTTTGGCCTGGTCTTCTGGTTGGGTGTGCTTTACCAATGGTTTGGCGACGCAATTGCGGAAAGCCAAAGCGGCCAGTACGGGCACAAGATTGACTTGTCTTATCGTTGGAGCATGAGCTGGTTCATCTTCTCTGAAGTGATGTTCTTTGGCGCATTCTTCTCTGCTCTGTGGTGGGCCCGTTCGCATTCGGTGCCAGCGCTGGGCAGCTTAGACAATGCACTGCTGTGGCCTGACTTCAAAGCTGTGTGGCCTAGCATGGCGGCTGGTATGACCGCATCACCTGCTGGCATCATCGAGCCGTTCCAAACCATGACGCCGTTTTGGTTGCCCACCATCAACACCGCGTTGTTGCTGAGCTCGGGTGTGACTTTGACGATTGCGCACCACGCATTGCGTGAGAACCACCGTGCCACCACCATCAAGTTCATGTGGTTGACGGTGTTGTTGGGTGTGGTGTTTTTGTTTGTGCAAGGCTACGAGTACTACCACGCTTACCATGAGATGAACCTCAAGCTCAGCTCGGGCGTGTACGGTTCAACCTTCTTCATGCTCACAGGTTTCCACGGCTTTCACGTGTTCTTGGGCATGTTGATGCTGTTGGTCATCACCTTGCGTTTGCAAAAGGGCCACTTCACTGCCGACAAACACTTCGGCTTCGAAGGTGCTGCTTGGTACTGGCACTTTGTGGACGTGGTGTGGCTGGGCTTGTACATCTTGGTGTACTGGATGTAACGGCATCCGCCCTCACCAGCAAAGGCCGCATGTGCGGCCTTTGTTGTTTGGGGGGCTTATTGCCCCGGTGCGATGCCTGTGGGTTGGATGTAGCCCAACTTCCAGCCAATCAAAATGCAGATGAATAAAAGAATCGAGAAACCGACACGAAGAGCCAGAGCTTTGACCATCTTGCTCGACTTGGCCTGACCATTGCGTCCATCACGCATCATGAACACCAGAGCCGAGACCAGGCTCCCCAAAATGGCTAAGAACGCTATTGCAACAATGAATTTCATACGAGCCATTATCTCTTTACCGCGCACCCGCAACTTGGCATGGATCACCTTGGCCATGTGCGTGGGCGTGGCGTTGACGGTGCGTCTGGGATTTTGGCAACTCTCTCGTGGCCAAGAAAAGCAAGCGCGCCATGCAGCTATTGCTGCGCAGCTGAGCGCGCCTGAACTGGACACGCCCAGTCTGCTGGCGCAACCCGGTCAATTTAAGTTGCTGCATCGACGTGTGTCTTTACAAGGGTTTTGGTTGCCCGAGCACACCATTTACTTGGACAACCGGGCCATGAATGGTCGCGCTGGCTTTTGGGTACTCACCCCGTTGGCTCTTGATGCCGACACCCGCGTGCTGGTTCAGCGTGGTTGGGTACCGCGCCACCAGCAAGACCGTACCTTGTTGCCGCCAATTGACACACCGGTGGAGGTGGTGCATGTGCATGGACGTATTGCGCCGCTCCCTTCCGATTTGCTCCAATTGAGCTCGGCAGCCGCATCGACTGCACCTGCCTCAGGGGCATCCAATATTCGGCAAAATCTAGACCTCGCGCAATACACCACAGAAATTGGTGGTGATGTCGTGGCCGTGGTGTTGCAAACCGACGCCGCCTCGGATGGCCTGTTACGCGATTGGCCTGAAATCTCCGCAGGTGTTGAGAAGCACCAAGCCTACGCCTTCCAATGGTTTGCACTGGCTGCATTGCAGTTGCTGCTCTATCTTTGGTTTCAATGGATCAAACCCTACCGTCATGTCCGAAACTCAACGTCCTGAATCAGATCACCCCTTGGGCCTTACGGTGTACGACTTGCCGTCACCCAACGACGTCGCTTTGGCCGATGCCAAGCGTACGGCCATGGGACGTTTGCGCATGATGATCGTCTTGTTGGTGTGTGCGGCGCCTGTGGTGGCTTCCTACTTCACCTATTACGTGGTGCGTCCAGAAGGACGTCGTAATTTCGGTGAGTTGATCGAACCCACGCGCGCATTACCTGCTATCACCGCGCAGAGCTTGAGCGGCGAGAGTGTGTCGCTGCCAGACTTGAAAGGGCAGTGGTTATTGGTCAGCGTGGCAAGCGGTGCGTGTGACGAGGCGTGCCAAACTAATTTGTATTTGCAACGTCAGTTGTTGACAGGGCTGGGCAAAGACCGTCCACGCACGGAGTGGGTGTGGTTGATTGATGATCAGCAACCCGTCCCCGCTGCTTTGCTGCCAGGCCTCAAGGAGGCCACGGTGCTGCGTGTGCCGCCCCAAGCCCTGAGCCAATGGCTGGAGCCTGCCAAAGGGCAAGCGCTGTCAGACCATTTGTATTTGGTTGACCCGCATGGGCAATGGATGATGCGCTTTCCCGCCAAGCTGGGGACAGATGGTGCGCTTAAAGCCAAGCGTGACATGGAGCGGTTGTTGCGTGCCGCTGCATCCTGGGACGAGGCAGGGCGCTGAAGATGTCCACCGACAGTCTCTACAACCTGGGACCCCTGTTGCATTTGCTGGTGATGGGAGCGCTGGTGGCCATGGTGCCCTTGTGCTGGGTGTGGCTGCGCAACCCACGTGCGTCGACCGCGCATCGTGTGCGCTTGCTCACGTTGGTTACTTTGTTTTTAACGTTTGATTTGGTGCTGTTTGGTGCCTTCACGCGCCTGACTGACTCGGGGTTGGGCTGTCCCGATTGGCCCGGTTGCTATGGTCATGCCAGCCCTGTGGGCGCACAAGTCGCCATTGATCAGGCGCAGCAAGTGATGCCCACAGGTCCTGTGACGCACACCAAGGCCTGGATCGAAATGGTTCACCGCTACATGGCCATGGCTGTGGGTGGGTTGATTCTCACGTTGGCTGGATTTGCCTGGACCCGGCGTTGGCGTGGCGATAGCAGTGTGCGAGTGGCCTGGCCTACCTTGACCCTGATCTGGGTCTGTCTGCAAGGTGCCTTTGGTGCATTGACCGTCACCATGAAGCTGTTTCCTTTGATCGTGACCTTGCATTTGTTCGGCGCTTTGATGTTGTTGGCGTTGCTCACCTTGCAAGTACAACAGCAACGGCAAGCCTCCGATTGGGTCACTGAAGTGGCATTGAATGTCTCTGTGCGCCGACGTGTGTACCTAGGTCTTGCATTGCTGCTGATGCAAGTGTTACTGGGGGGGTGGGTCAGCACCAATTACGCCGTGTTGGCTTGCAACACTTTCCCGCAGTGTCAAGGGAGTTGGTGGCCCTTGATGGACTTTGCACAAGGCTTTGGTTTGTGGCGTCCTCTGGGGTTGAACACGCAGGGCGAGCCTTTGCACTTTGAAGCGCTGACAGCCATTCACTATGCCCATCGCTTGATGGCCTATGTGGTGCTGGCTTACCTAAGCGCCTTGGCGTGGCAGTTGCGACGTTTCTCTGCGTTAAGCACGGTGGCGACTTGGTTGTCGGGCTTGTTGTTGTTGCAGTTGCTCACGGGTTTGTCCAACGTGGTGTTGGATTGGCCCTTGGCTGCTGCTGTCATGCACACTGGGGGTGCTGCGGCCTTGTTGGTGTTGCTGGTCGGATTGTTGGCGGGTACGCGTGCCACGCGTGACGCTGTGAATTGATTGTTGTGAGTTCTATGTCATGAGCGATGTTCATCCTTCTTTATCCCGCTGGCGTCAGTTCAATGCGCTGACCAAACCACGCGTGATCCAACTCATCGTTTTCTGCGCTTTGATTGGCATGGTGCTGGCGGTGCCGGGTGTGCCCTCATGGGCAGAGGTGAAATTGGCTGCGCTGGCCTGCTTGGGCATTTGGTTTGTCTCGGGTGCTGCCGCGGCGTTCAACTGCCTGGTTGAAAAAGGCATCGACTCGCGCATGAAGCGCACGGCCTGGCGTCCTACCGCCAAAGGTGAGTTGAGCGATCGCGACACTTTGCTGTTCTCAACCGCGATGTGTGCGGTTGGGTCCTGGATTCTGTATGTCTGGGTCAACCCCCTCACCATGTGGCTGACCTTTGCCACTTTTGTGGGTTATGCCGTGGTCTATACCGTCATCTTGAAACCTTTGACGCCACAAAACATCGTCATTGGGGGCGCTTCGGGGGCCATGCCGCCCGTGCTCGGGTGGGCGGCCATGACAGGCGATGTAGGGCCTGAGGCGCTGATTCTGTTCTTGATCATCTTCTTGTGGACCCCACCGCACTTTTGGGCCCTGGCTCTTTACCGTGTGGAGGACTATCGCAAATCAGGTTTGCCCATGCTGCCCGTCACACACGGCAACGAATTCACCCGTTTGCAAATCGTCCTCTACACCTGGGTCTTGTTTGCGGCTTGTTTGATGCCTTTCATTTACCGCATGAGCGGTTGGCTTTACTTGGTCAGTGCCGTGCTGTTGAGTCTGGGCTTTTGTGCTTATGGCTGGGCTTTGTGGCGCAACTACTCGGATGCCCTGGCGCGTAAAACCTTTCGCTTTTCACTCATCCATTTGAGTCTGCTGTTCGCGGCACTCTTGATCGACCACTACCTGTGATGCCTATGTTTACACGACGCGCACTTTTGTCTTGTTGGAGCGCATTCACCATTGCCACCTTGGTGGCTTGCAGTCCCGACAAACCCAGCTTCAAAGCCATCGACATCACAGGCGCTGACTACGCGCGTGGCTTCACGCTGAGCGACCACAACGGCCAAACGCGCAGCTTGTCCGACTTCAAAGGCAAGGTGGTGGTGGTCTTCTTTGGCTACACCCAGTGCCCGGATGTCTGCCCCACCTCGATGACCGAGTTGGCCGAGGTCAAGCGTTTGCTTGGCGCTGATGGCGACAAACTGCAAGGCGTGTTCATCACGGTGGATCCCGCGCGTGACACAGCTGAATTGCTCAAGGCCTACATGGGCAACTTTGACCCCAGCTTTGTGGCATTCATCCCCACGCCTGAGCAGTTGGCCGCCGTGGCCAAAGACTACAAGGTGTATTACAAAAAAGTCGATGGCAAAACACCCACCAGCTACACCATGGACCACTCTGCGGGCAGCTATGTGTACGACCCCCAGGGCAACCTGCGTTTGTTCAGCCGCTATGGCAGCGGGCCGCAAGCTTTGGCAGAAGATATCAAAACCTTGCTGAAATAAAAAAGGCCGCTGTGACAGCGGCCTTTGTCAGTCAGCCATGCTGTTTCAAGCGTACTCAGCCAAGGCGGTCTTCATCTTCTTCATCGCAGCCACTTCGATTTGACGGATGCGCTCAGCACTCACGCCGTACTCGGCGGCCAAGTCATGCAGCGTCATGCCGCCTGAACCGTTGTCTTCCACCTTCAACCAGCGTTCTTCCACAATCCGGCGGCTGCGTTCGTCCAGCACATTCAGTGCGGCGGCAATGCCATCAGACGCCAACACATCGCGCTGATGCGCCGCGATCATGGCCGTGGGTTCGTGGTTGGCGTCGGTCAAATAGGCAATTGGACCAAACGCATCTTCGTTGTCGTCGCTGGAAGTGGGGTCCAGCAGCACATCGCCACCGGCCATGCGCATTTCCATCTCCACCACCTCTTCGGCTTTGACATTGAGCTTGTGTGCCACAGCCTCCACTTCGAGTGGATTCAAGGTGTCACGGTGGGTATCGGCATCCATGGCTGACGCATCGGCCTTGAAGCCCTGCTTCATGGAGCGCAAGTTGAAAAACAATTTGCGTTGTGCCTTGGTGGTGGCCACTTTGACCATTCGCCAGTTCTTGAGGATGTACTCGTGAATCTCGGCTTTGATCCAGTGCATGGCGTAGCTCACCAAACGCACGCCTTGGTCGGGGTCGAAGCGTTTGACTGCTTTCATCAGCCCCACATTGCCTTCTTGAATCAAGTCGGCGTGCGGCAGTCCGTAGCCCAAATACTGGCGTGACACCGACACCACTAAGCGCAGGTGTGAGAGCACCAGCTTTCCGGCCGCTTCAATGTCGTTGTTGTCTCGCAATTTGCGTGCGAATTCCTGCTCTTGTTCAAGCGTGAGCATGGGCAAACGGTTGGCTGCTGAAATATAAGCATCCAAGTTACCCAGCGGCGGCACCATCGCCCATGGGTTGGTGACGGTCAATGCAGATTGTGTGAGTGTTGTCATGTGTAGCCCTTTCGGTTACCAGTCATGCAATATTAGCACTCTTCGATCTGGAGTGCTAATTCTCAGGGGTTTACCCTAAATTGCTTCCGCTTTTGCAGCGTGTGACAAATACATCATTACCAAAATTAAATAAAAAGTGTCAATTTTCTTGTTAGTGCCAAATATAATTATTTTACTTATTTTTAAATAAAAAGGTTTATTTATGGTGGCTGGTATACACAAGGAAGTCGATCATCAGCGTCGCATGCTGGGTGCGACAGCAATGGCCTCGATATTGCCAAGCGCCGCATCTGCGGCTTCTGAGCCCCAAGCGCCATCGGTGTCGAAGGGCCATGTGAACTTGCGGCTGGTTGCCGCTTGGCCAGATACCTTGTCAGGGCCGGCCCATATCTTGAAGCGCATGGCCTCTAAGGTCAAAGCCATGTCGGGTGGCACGCTGACGATTGAGGTGGTGTTTGCCAACCAAACCAAGCTGTCTGCATTGCAATTGTTCGATGCGGTGGCCAGTGGCGAGATCGACATGGCGCATTCCACAGCGTATTACTGGACCTCGCGATCCTCCGCCTTCAATTTCTTTTCCACGGTTCCTTTTGGCATGATGGCCGTGGAACATTACGGCTGGTTGCGACATGGCGGAGGCTATGCGTTGTGGCATCAACTCTGTGCACAGCGTGGTGTAGTGCCCATGCCATGCGGCAATACAGGTGTCCAAATGGGGGGGTGGATGACCAAACCCATCACCTCTTTGGCATCGGTGAAAGGTCTCAAAATTCGATACCCCGGTCTGGGGGGGGAGATCTTCAAAGCATTGGGTGCCCAGCCCGTGACTTTGCCTGCTGTCGATATCAAACCAGCCTTGCTGGATGGTCGTCTCGATGGTGCCGAGTGGGTGGCTCCCTGGAGTGATCTGGAGATGGGCTTGCAAGACGTGTGTGACTACTACTACGCACCCGGATTCCACGAGCCCGGGCACACCCTGGAGTTGCTGATCAACCAATCGCTGTGGAACAAGTTGTCGCCCTCGCACCGCGCCATCATGGAGAGCTACTGCTGGGGTGAGTTCACTGAAACGCAAGCGCATTTCTATGCGGAAAATGCCCATGCGCTGGATCGATTGCGTGCGATCAAAAAACTCCAGATCTTGCGCTTCCCCAACGATGTCGTGAAAGAGTACAGAAAAAAGACACCAGACGTGATTCGCAGTGTGGTCGAAGGTGATGCCTTTTCGCGCACGGTGTACGAGAGCTACTACGCTTATTTGCGCCAACAACTGCGCTGGGCAGAGTTGTCGGACCGAGCCTATTGGCAGGCACGTTACATCTGAGGCATGACGGTGACCATGTTTTTGGGGGGCTGTCGTCATGCGTAGTGCGGCGAAGACCACGTGGCTGCAACGAAAAAGTGTTTTGATTTGGGGCACTTGGGCGGTGGTGGTGTGCATGCTCTTGTCTTTGGTCGGGCTGTATGTCTTCAGCGCGCGTCAACAAGTGCAAGACAGTGCCTGGGCCGAAGCCGATGCTGAGGCCAAACTGGTGGCACTCAGCGTGCAAGCACGCACCCAACACGTGGACGACATCCTGGTTCACACCCGCGATTCGTTTGAGCGTTACGGGCCCGGGCTGACAGAAAAAGATGCATTGCTCAAATCAAAGAGCTCTTCGGCAGACGTTCCGTATCTGGCCATCTTGATCGTCAACACGGCAGGCGACGCCATCTTGTCGCTGCCCAGCAATGATTTCCAAGCCGATTTTTCAAAAATTGCCGAGGAAGCTGGCACACATGCCGATGACGGACCGTTTGCGGCGTCAGTCGCCACCCTTCTAGGGCATTTCTTTGTGCGTGCAGTTCCGTTGCGATTTGCCGATGGCACTTACGCAGGCGCTGTGGTGGGCGTGCTCGATCCAGCATGGCTCAAGAACACCTTGACCCATCTGGCAGCACCCGATGACTTGGTCATGACCATCAAACAAGCGGATGCGGTGATCGCGCGCAACTTTCGCACAGAGAGCGCTGCCTTGGTGCAAGGGGCCGATGCCCTGATGCCCGGACACCGCACACAGTCGATCCCGTCTTTGGATGCTGTTCTAGAAGTGCAGCTCAGGCGCGATGTGCTGGCCCAAAAAACGAATCAGGCCCTGGAGTTCCTGGTCACGGTTGTCTTGCTCGCCATCAGTTGCCTCACGCTGGGGGCGATTTGGTTGCAACGTGCTGTGTCGCAAACCATCGAAAGTGTGCTCAAGGCAGAACTCGCAAACCGATCGGCACTCATCAAATCCCGCTTCTTGGCCAATATGAGCCACGAGTTGCGCACCCCCATGACCGGTGTGTTGGGCGCAGTCGATTTGCTCATGGACACCCAACCCACAGCAGAGCAAAAAAACTTTCTCGATTTGATTCGTCGCTCGGGGCAACACCTCATGGGCATCCTCAACGATGTGTTGGATATCTCTCGCATCGATGCCTATGCCGTCACCCTGGATGTACGGCCAACCTTGGTGCTCGACGTCATTGAAGACGTGGTGCAAATGCTCATGCCACGGGCGCATTTGCAGGGCGTGGCCTTGTACGCCCAAATTGAGCTGGCCGACACCACCCGCGTCGACGCCGACGCTTTTCGTCTGACCCAGATACTGACCAACCTCATTGGCAATGCCGTCAAATTCACGCCCCAAGGTCATGTGCAGGTCAAAGCCAGTTTGAAAAAAATTGACGATGCAGACATCTTGGAAATTCGTGTCACAGACACAGGCATTGGCATTGAGCAAGAGCAGTTGGCCCATTTGTTCCAGCACTTTTACCAAGCAGACACCACCGCCAGTCGACGTTTTGGCGGCAGTGGCTTGGGTTTGGTGATTTCCAAAGAACTCGCTGAATTGATGGGTGGACAAATTTCAGTCACCAGTCGTCTGAGGCAGGGCAGTTGCTTCACCTTGTCGTTGCCCGTTAAAAATATCCAGTCTCACGCTGCTCAAAGCATGGACGAGGCGGCGCTCAGTCCCATACAGCAACCCGTGTTTTTATGTTTCCAAGACGATGTGTTGCGTCAATCCATGCAAACGCATTTGGATTGGCTCGGCATAACTTGGCAAGATTGCGCAGAGGCTCAGTGGAAAGACGTCACCTCCGAGTTGGTGATCTTTGATCGTTCAACGTATCAAAAATTTTGTGAGTTATTTCAATGCCACAGTCCCTGTGTCTTGATTGACACCGACCTGTCCAGCCATCACAAAGAAGGTGCACTGCACTCCGTGGGTCAGGTGCACAACATCACGGTGTTGAACGAGCCGGTGCGACGCAAAGATATCGCCGCACTCATCCGCACCCGTGGGCGCAGTCCAGACGCACTGGCACACCTTGAGTCCAAAGACCCCGTGCAGTCGTCCAACCTGGCACCACTCCAGCACATGAAAATTTTGGTGGCAGAAGATAACGTGGTGACGCAAAAAATCCTCCAGGCCTTCATGCGTTCCCTGGGTTGCGATGCCTCGTTTGTTCTCAATGGCCGTGCTGCCATTGACGCCATGTGCGTCGAGACCTTTGATCTGGTGTTGATGGATTGCCACATGCCAGAGGTCGATGGCTACACCGCCACACAAGAGATCAGACAAATGGAGGCCTCAGACCCATTGCGTCGCCGCACCCCCATCTTGGCTTTGACTGCGGCCACCACCGATGCAGACGTGCAACGCTGCTTAGACGCTGGCATGGATGAGGTGTGCAGCAAGCCCATCAGCCGTCAAGATTTAGAGGCCAAGTTGTTGCAATGGCAATCAAGAGCACCAACCCGTGATGAGGCAGAGGCAACGCAGGCCCTGTTCGCACAAGACACTTAGGCCGGGCCTGCGTGTGGTGGTCCGCTGGTCGATGCACGCACCACCAACTGGGGCCGCAGCACCACGGTCGCGTCTTGACTGCCCGGTCTTTGACGCAAGGCGTCCAGCAGCAAACGCGCAGCCCTAAAGCCCATCTCGTAGTGCTGAATCCGCACCGAGGTCAGTGGCGGATTGACCTGATCCAGCAAAGGCATGTCGTTATGGCCCACGATCGACACCTCCTGTGGCACGCGGATGCCCGCGCGCTGTAAGGCTTGCAGCGCACCCAGTGCGATCAAATCATTGGCAGTCACCACAGCCGTGAACGGTTTTTTCTGGCGCAATGCCAGCAACTGCTGCATGGCCATATCGCCGCTGTCAATGGCGTAAGACTCGGCGCTCACGATGTGCGTGGGTTTGAGTTTGTGCTCACGCATGGCTTGCTCAAAGCCCATGCGTCGCGCCAAACCGGTTGACAGGCTCTCGGGTCCCCCCAAGTGGGCTATCTGTCGATGGCCCAAGCCCACCACATGGTCTACGGCCAAGCGCATGCCCAGCATGTCGTCGCTGATCACGGCAGGCAAATGTCCTCGGCCATCGGTGCGGTTGATCAACACAATCTGCGCGCCACTCTGGCGCAAGCTCTCCAGCCACGCGTCGTCACGCGTGGCCGTGGCCACCAAAAAACCTTCCACCCGTTGCGCTTGCATGCGCTCCACCGCCACTTGCGCGGTGTGGCTGCTGTTTTCGGGCCGCGAGGTGTTGGCCAGCAAGGCAAAGTAACCGGCTTCGTCCAGCGCATCTTCAATGCCACGCAAGATCGGTGGGAACACCGGGTTGGTGATGTCGGGCAACAGCACCCCAATGGTTTTCGAGCGGCCACGGCTCAGCGCTGCGGCGGCATGGTTGGGGCGGTAGCCCAGCTCACGTGCAGCTGCTTCGATGCGTTGCAGCAAATCGGGCGCCACCAAATGGCGTCGGGCTGGGTCGATGGCGCGTGACACCGTGGACTTGTGCACCCCCAAGTGCTTCGCCAAGTCTTGCAGGGTAGGGGCGGTGGATCGCGTCATTCAGGCATTTTATTGCAACCGGTCGCTTCAGAGACAAAGAGTGAAATCCATGATGGATTTGCATCGAAAATAGGCTTATCTTTGCAACCGGTTGCAAATCTTCACAGGAGTTCACTGTCATGTCTAAAGTCACTGATTCGTTGGTCTTGCCCACGACCCCTGAGACCATTCTTCCCCTCGTCTTAGAAGTCATGGCCCGCACGCCCGATCCACGACTGCGTCAGTTGCTGTGTTCGCTCAGCACCCACATGCACCAGTTCGTGATCGAGAACCAGGTCACCGAAAAAGAGTTTGAACGCGCCGTCAAGTTCTTGGTCGGCATTGGCCAAGAAACCGGTGAAACCAAAAACGAAGTCATCTTGGCGTTTGACTTGTTTGGTGTGTCTACCTTGGTGGCCATGCTCAACAACCCACCGGGCAAAGAGGACGAGTCGTCCAAGGCTGGCTTGTTGGGGCCCTTCTGGCGTGCCAACGCGCCCGTGTGCCAACCCGGCGACAACATCGTGCGATCCGACACACCCGGCATCACCATGGAAGTGCGTGGTGTGGTCTACGACGCGCAAGGCAAGCCCGTGCCCAACGCCAAGGTCGATGTGTGGCAAGCCTCGCCCGTGGGCTTGTACGAAAACCAAGACCCCAACCAAGCCGACATGAACTTGCGTGGGCTGTTCACCACCGATGCGCAAGGCCGTTACTTCTTGCGCACCGTCTGCCCCTCGGGCTACCCTGTGCCCACCGACGGACCCTGCGGTGAGTTGCTCGATGCACAGTTGCGCCATCCCAACCGTCCCGCGCATTTGCACTTCATGATCTCCAGCCCTGGCCACAAAGTGTTGATCACCCAGGTGTTTGCCGACGACGACGTCAACCTGGCCAGCGACCCAGTGTTCGGTGTCACCGCCCCCTTGGTGGGTCACTTTGAAAAACACACCGTCAACGGCCAGACCGTGGCCCAGCTCACCCAAGACTTCCACTTGGTGCCCGGCGAGATGGTGTTCCCACACCCACCCATTCCTTGATCGACTTGGACGTACCGTTCACGTCAACCCACTTCAACTATTTTTGTTATGACCACCACTTTTGAACCCACTGAGTCTCTGGCTGGCCGCGTTGCTGTCATCACCGGCGGCACCGGCGGCATTGGCCTGGCCACGGCACGCCGCTTGGCCAAGCTGGGCGCGCGCTGCGTGTTGCTCTACAACAGCGCCGCACCCGATGTGGCAGCGGCCCATGCGGCCTCTCTGCCTGGCACAGGCCACCTCGCGTTCCAGGCCCAAGTCACCGACAGCGCCGCCCTCAAAGCTGTGGCCGAGCAAGTGGGTGCGCAGTGCGGCGCGGTGCACATCTTGGTCAACAGCGCGGGTTACACCAAAGCTGTTCCAGCCGCAGATCTGGAGGCCTTGAGCGACGAGCTGATCGACGACATCTTGAAGGTCAACTTCCGTGGCGTCATTGCCACCATCCGCGCTTTCATGCCTTTGCTCAAGCAATCGCAAGATGGTTTGATCGTCAACATCTCCTCCATCGCGGGTTTCACCGGCACCGGCAGCAACCTGGCCTATGTGGCCGCCAAAGCCAGCATTGACGTGGTGGGTGACGCCTTGGCCAAGGCCTTTGCGCCGCATGTGCGCGTGATCTCGGTCTCGCCCGGTGTGGTCGATTCGAGTTTTGTGCCCGGGCGCGGTGCCGACTTCAACGACAAAGCCGCCGCGACCATTCCGCTGCGCCGCATTGGCACCGTCGACGACGTGGCCGCTGCCGTGCAAGCCTGCGCCACCACCTTGCGTTATGTCACCGGCACCCGCTTGGTGGTCGACGGTGGTCGTCACCTTTGATTGAAAGAACTTCCATGGCTTCTAAAACTTTGTTGACCTGTGCCGTCACCGGCAACATCACCACCCCAGACCAAACTCCCCACCTGCCCATCACGCCGACGCAAATTGCCAACGAGTGTTTGGCCGCCGCCGAAGCCGGTGCCGCAGCCGTGCACATCCATGTGCGCGACCCACAAAGTGGCAAACCCTCAATGGAGGTGGAGCTCTACCGCGAGGTGATGGACCAGGTGCGTCGCGGCAACCCTGAACTCATCATCAACCTCACCACGGGCCCGGGCGGGCGTTTCATCCCCAGCCACGACGACCCGCGTGTGGCCGCCCCAGGCTCGACCCTGGTGCAGCCCGAAAAACGTGTCGAGCACGTGCGTGTGTTGCGTCCCGACATTTGCTCGCTCGACCTCAACACCATGAACTCCGGCCCCGATGTGGTCATCAACACCCCTCGCAACGTGCGCATCATGGCCAAGATCATGCGCGAGGCGGGCGTCAAACCTGAGCTGGAAATTTTTGACTCGGGCGACATCCATCTGGCGCGCGACCTGATTGCCGATGGCACGCTGGATGGCCCTGGCATGTGGACCTTTGTCACAGGCGTGAAGTACGGTTTTTCGTCGTCGCCCGAGACCTTGATGTACGCCCGCAGCCTGTTGCCTGCGGGTGCCATTTGGTCGGCCTTTGGCATTGGCCGTTTCGAGTTTCCCTATGTCGCCCTGGCCTACCTCAACGGTGGCCATGTGCGGGTGGGCATGGAAGACAACATTTACCTGGAGAAAGGCGTGTTGGCCAAGAGCAATGCCGAGCTGGTGCTCAAAGCCAAACGCATCGTGCAAGACCTGGGTGGCGAACTGGCCAACCCCCGTGAAGCGCGTGCCATGCTGAACCTGCCTGCGCGTGCCTGAGTGACTGAAAGAAACAAGATGACGATTGAGAAAACTTCTTTGCATGCTGTGCGCGTGAACACCAAGGTCACGGCCATTGCCGACCTGGTCACCAACCTGGAGGTGCAAGCCCCGCCCGCCTTGCAAGCGGGCCAAGCCTTGGTGCGTGTGCGCAGTGCGGGCGTCAACCCCAGCGATGTGAAAGCCGCCATTGGCATCATGCCGCAGGCCGTGTTTCCGCGTTCACCCGGGCGCGACTACGCCGGTGTGGTGGTCGAAGGCCCAACTGCTTGGGTGGGCAAAGAGGTGTGGGGCTCAGGGGGCGACCTCGGCATCACCCGCGACGGCTCGCATGCGGGTTGGTTGGTGTTGCCCGAAGCCGCCTTGCGCGAAAAGCCCAGCCGTTTGAACTTTGACCAAGCCGGCTCTGTGGGCGTGCCCTTTGTCACCGCCTACGAGGGCTTTCGCCGCAGCGGCATGCCCCAAGCCGGGCAAACCGTGGTGGTGATGGGCGCCAACGGCAAGGTCGGCCAAGCCGCGGTTCAACTCGCCGCGCAAGCGGGCGCGCAGGTGATTGCCGTGCGCCGTCAAGCCGGCCCCTGGGAGGGCCCTTCAGGCCCCGGCGTGCACAGCATCGATGCACGCAGCGAAGACGTGGCCGCGCGCATCCGCGAGCTGAGCAACGGCAAAGGTGCGCACATTGTGTTCAACACCATGGGCAGCCCGTATTTCGAAGCCGCCAACAAAGCCATGGCCAAAGGGGCCACGCAAATCTTCATCTCCACGCTCGAGCGTCCGGTGCCTTTTGACATCTTCACCTTCTACCGTGGCATGCACACGTATGTCGGCATTGACACCCTGGCGCTGGATTGCGTACAAACCAACGAGCGCATGGAAGGCATGCGTGCCGGCTTTGACGCAGGCACCTTGCACCCGTTCGAGGTGCAAGCCGATGCAGCCTTTGGTTTGGACCAAGCCTTGTCTGTCTACCGCGAGGTGTTGGCGGGTGCCACCCGCCGCATCGTGTTCAACCCCTGACCGATTCACTGAAAGCCCACCATGAACCTGACCCGCATCGACCAAGCGCCCGAGTATTTCGCGCCCAACCACGACCACATGCAGTGCTTGCGTTTGCAAGGCCATGAGGCTGGGCCTGCCGTGCAGCTGTGGATGGGCATGTCCATCTTGGAGCCCGGCGGTCAAACTGCATTGAACCCTTCACCGATTGAAAAGCACTACGTGGTGTTGGAGGGCTCACTCACCGTGGTGAGCGAGCTCGACGGCGTGCAGACCCGTCACATCTTGAACCGCTTTGACTCGTGCCGTTTTGCGCCCGGTGAGAGCCGCCAAATCATCAACCACACCCAAGATGTGGCGCGTATTTTGTTGGCCATGCCTTTTGACCCGCCCGCTGCTTGATGCTGTCTGTTGCATCTGTTGTTTGAGCTTTTAAAAAATACCAGGAGACCTCCATGACCGCTTCCCACTTCACCCGTCGTCAAACCCTGCAACTGGCCGCCGCCGGTTTGTCTTCACTCGCACTCGGCGCACACGCCCAAGTGGGCGACTGGCCCAAAGCCAAGGCCATCACCTTCGTGGTGCCCTTCACCGCAGGCAGCGGCACCGACGTGATTGCCCGTGCTGTGGCCGAAAAACTCGGGCCCATCCTGGGCGCGCAAATCGTCATCGACAACAAAACCGGTGCTGGCGGCACCGTGGGCGCAGCCTTGGTGGCCAAAGCCCCGGCCGATGGCTACAGCGTGTTGATTCACAGCTCGGGCCATGTGGTCAATCCCGCGCTCTACCCCAAGCTGCCTTATGACACCTTGAAAGACTTTGACGGCATCACCCCGCTGGCCAGCTTGCCCAACGTGATCGTGGTCTCGCCCAGCAAAGGGTACAAAGACGTGGCCGATTTGGTGGCCAAAGCCAAAGCGCAACCCGGTCAGCTCAACTACGCCTCCGCTGGCAATGGTTCGGCCACCCACATGAATGCCGAGAAGTTCCGTGTTGCAGCGGGCATCCAAGCCCAGCATGTGCCTTACCGTGGCACGCCTGAGGCCTTGACCGAAACCGCGTCGGGTCGCATTGACTGGTTCTTTGCGCCCTTGGTCTCGGCCTTGCCTTTGATCCAGAGCGGTCGCCTGCAAGCCTTGGCCGTCAGTACCGCGCAGCGTTCACCGCTGCTGCCCAATGTGCCGTCGATTGCCGAGGCCGGTTTTGCTTCCGCCGCTTACACCTTCTGGGTGGGCGCATTCATCACCGCCAAAACACCCAAAGCCATCGTCGACCGTTTGCACGAGGGCATGACCAAGGTGTTGGCCTTGCCCGATGTGCGCGAACGTTTGGAAAAGCTGGGTGCTGCGGGCATGCCCATGCCGCAAGCCGCATTTGAAAAATTCTTGGACGACGAAACCCGCTCGGCAGGCGAGTTGGTCAAGGCCGCAGGCATTCGCCTGGAGTGATGCAGCGTGGCGCCGTCAAGGCGCCGCGAATTGCTCGGTGCCCACAATGCCGAGCTTGGTCAGCCCCTGGCGCTGGGCGCTGGCCAACACACCAGCTACCGCCTCGTACTTGGCTTTGCCTTGGGCTTTGATGTGCAGCTCTGGCTGGGGTTGTTGGTTGCTCGCCTCTTGCAGCAAGGCGTCGAGCGCGGCGCGATCGGCCAAGGGCTTGCCATTCCAGTTCACCACACTGCGCGCATCCACTTCAATGCGCACGATGTTGGGTTTTTTCAGCGGCGGTGGGCTGCCCACGGGCATGTCCAGATTCACCGAATGCAACTGAATCGGAATGGTGATGATCAGCATGATCAGCAGCACCAGCATCACGTCGATCAGCGGCGTGGTGTTGATGTCCATCATCACCTCGGGTTCTGGTTCGGTGTGCAACGAAGGCCCGTTCATGTTCATGGCGTGCCCTGCGGTTCGGTGACAAAACGCACCTTGGTCAAGCCCGCGCTTTGCACCGCATACAGCACGCGTCCCACGGCTTCAAAGTCGGCCTTCGCATCGCCACGAATTTGCACTTCGGGCTGCGGTTTTTTCTCGGCCAAGGTTTGCAACTGCTTGGTTAAATCGGCGTTGGAGCGCACCGGTGCATCGTAAAAAAACGCACGGCCTTGTGCGTCAATCGAGAGCACGATGTTGTCGGGTTGGGTTTCGCGCGGCTGCTGCGTCTCGTGGGGCAAGTCCACCTTCACCGAGGTGGTCACCACCGGAATGGTGATCAAGAAAATGATCAACAGCACCAACATCACATCCACCAAGGGCGTGGTGTTGATGGTGGTGAGCAGTTCGTCGTCCGACGCGCTCGGACCCAGGTGCATGGCCATGGCTTACTTGGGCGCAGAGCCGAGTAACACCGCATGCAAGTCGGCACCAAAGGCTTGCACTTCTTCCATTGCCACTTTGTTGCGGCGCACCAGCCAGTTGTAGCCCAGCACAGCGGGCACCGCCACGGCCAAACCAATGGCGGTCATGATCAATGATTCACCCACGGGGCCAGCCACTTTGTCGATGCTGGCCTGGCCCGACATGCCAATCTTCACCAGTGCGTTGTAAATGCCCCAGACGGTGCCAAACAACCCCACAAAAGGCGCGGTCGAGCCCACGGTGGCCAGCACCGCCAAACCGTCTTGCATGCGGCTTTGCACATTGTTCATGGCGCGCTGAATGCTCATGGTGATCCAGGTGTTCAAGTCCACATGGCCCAACAGCCCATCGTGCTTGCTGGCGCCTTCCAAACCTTTTTCAGCGATGAAGCGAAACGGGCTGTCTATATCCAGTCCATCCGCGCCTTGGCGCACGCTGCCCGCTTGCCAAAACGAGGCCTGGGCCGCCTGGGCAAACTTCATCACACGGCTTTGCTCGGCCAGTTTGGTGAAGATCACATACCAGTTGCCCATGCTCATGAGCACCAGGATCAACAGCGTGCCCTTGGCCACCCAGTCGCCTTGCGCCCACAGCGCCGACAAGCCATAGGGGTTGTCCACGGTTTCTTCGGCGGCGAAGGTGCTGGCGCTGAGCAGCCAAGCCATCAGCCCGAGGGCGACGTTAGGGAGTTTGCGTGTGAACATGGAAGTTTCCTTCGGTCTGAATGTGAGTCTGTTATTCCAAGCGCCAGGCGTAGCGAATGCTGGCCCAGCTTTGCTCAGGTTTGCCATCCACCGTGCCAGGACGGAACTGGCATTTGGCGAGGGCATTGCGCGCGGCGTCATCCAAGCGCGGGTAGCCCGATGTTTTTTCAATCTCGGCTTGCAGCACACGGCCATCGGTGCCAATCAAAAAGCGCAGCGTGACCGTGCCTTCTTCTTCCAAGCGACGTGAGGCGCTGGGGTAGTCTGGCTTGGCGCAGGTGGCGCCGGGTTGAATCACGGCGGCCGTTTTCACAGGGGGGGCTGTGGGTGCAGGTGGCGCTGGCGGCGCTGTGCTGGGGGCGGGTGCTGGCGTTGCCGGCGCGACCGGCACATTGATCACCGGCGCGGTGGTGCTGGGCACCACAGGTGCTGGCGCTGCGGGCGCGGGTGTAGGAGGCGGTGGCGTTTTAGGCGCGGGTGGGGGAGGGGGTGGCTTGGGCAGGTTGTCTGACAGCAGCAAGGCCTCCACCGTGTTTTCTGTGATCTTGACCACCTTGCGCGCCAAGCCAGACTGAATGGCCCACAACAACAAGCCATGCAAGACCAACACCCCAGCAATGCCCATCACGTGACGGCGCGGCGTACGTTGGCGAGAGGCGTAGCTGGTGTTGAAAGACGGGGATAAAGACAAAGTAGGCAGAGGCTGAAAAGTTGTCACGATTTTAGGCGCGCTCCTGTGAACAACATGTGAAGCGTGCATGTCACGTCGCGCACGCCCGGTCTTTGTGATATGGCCTGTCGCCTCAGGTCACAGGCGCGGGGTTGAACAGCACTAGCGCGTTGTGCAGCTTCCAGTGCTCGGCCCAGGTTTTGTGGCGACCACTGGCCACGTCGAGCATGAGGTGGAACATCTCCCAGCCCACCTCTTCAATCGTCTTGTCGCCATCGGCAATCGTGCCGGCGTTGATGTCCATCAGGTCATGCCAACGTCTGGCCAAGTCGGTGCGTGTAGCCACTTTGATCACCGGCACTTCGGCCAAGCCATAGGGCGTGCCGCGTCCGGTGGTGAAGACATGCAGGTTCATGCCCGCGGCCAGCTGCAAGGTGCCGCAAATGAAATCGCTTGCGGGTGTGGCGGCATAAATCAAGCCCTTTTGGCGCAGCTTCTCGCCGGGCGAGAGCACACCAGAAATCGGGGCTGTGCCCGACTTGACGATGGAGCCCATGGCTTTTTCCACGATGTTGGACAAGCCGCCTTTCTTGTTGCCTGGCGTGGTGTTGGCACTGCGGTCGACCCGACCCCGTGCCAGGTAGGCGTCGTACCAAGCCATCTCGCGCACCATGGCTTGGGCCACTTCAGGGCTGCTGGCGCGAGAGGTGAGTTGGTCAATGCCATCGCGCACCTCGGTCACCTCTGAGAACATCACGCTCGCGCCGGCGCGCACCAGCAAGTCGGTGCAAAACCCCACCGCAGGGTTGGCGGTGACGCCCGAAAACGCATCACTGCCACCGCACTGCACACCCACCACCAGTTCGCTGGCGGGCACGGTTTCGCGGCGACGTTGGTTGAGTCGCGTTAAGTGGCGTTGGGCCGTGGCCATGATGTGCTCGACCATCGACATGAAGCCCACATGCGCATCGTCTTGCAAACACACCACATCCAGCGCTTCGCCGCGCTGGTCATTGATCGGGATAGCGCCGGGCGGCATCAAGCGCTCGGGCTGCAATTTTTCGCAGCCCAGGCTCACCACCATCACTTCGCCGCCAAAGTTGGGGTTGAGGCTGATGTTGCGCAGCGTGCGAATGGGAATCTCGGCCCCGTCGGCGTCAATCGCCACGCCGCAGCCATAGCTGTGTTCCAAACCCACCACGTCGTCGACGTGGGGGAATAGGGGCAGCAACTCCGCCTTGATGCGTTGCACAGCAAACGACACCACACCCGAGACACACTGCACGGTGGTGGTGATGGCCAAAATGTTGCGTGTGCCCACCGAACCATCGGCATTGCGATAGCCCTCAAAGGTGTAGCCCTCGAGTGCAGGCAGCGCCACGGGTTTGACCGTGGCCATGGGTAAGTGGTCGAGCCCACGCGCCGCTGGCATTTGCAACAAGCGTTCATGCACCCAACTGCCCGCAGCAATGTCTTGCAAGGCGTAGCCGATGGGAATGCCGTAGCGCAGCACCGCGCTGTGGGCGGGCAAGTCGTGCAGCGCCACTTTGTGGCCTTGGGGCACATGGTCTTTCAAGGTCAGGCCCTGTTCCAGCACCGTGCCCGCGGGCAAGCCCCCGTGGTTGGCCACGATGGCGACGTTGTCGCTGGCATGCATGCGGATGGTGAGCGGGCGCATCAAAGTCTCCAGTGGATGTGTGCTATCTTTATATCAATGATAGCGGTACCATTATCGCGCTTGCAACCAAACCCATACCAGCCCATGTCGGAGTCGGACCACACCAAACGCACACGCCGCAGCAGCGGGGCCATTACCTTGCGTGATGTGGCCATGCTGGCCGGTGTGGCCCCCATCACCGCCTCGCGTGCCATCAACACACCCGCCCAGGTATCGCCCGACGTGCTGCGCAAAGTGCAAGACGCTGTGCAGCGCACGGGCTACGTGCCCAACCGCATGGCAGGCGGTCTGGCGTCGTCGCGCAGCCGCTTGATTGCCGCTGTGGTGCCCAGCACCGTGATGTCGGTGTTCATGCAAACCATCGAGGCCTTGAACGACACCTTGTTCGATGCAGGCTACCAACTGATGTTGGGCCAATCGGGCTACTCGGCGGCCCGCGAAGAGACCTTGCTCGAAGCCATCATTGGGCGACGCCCAGACGGCATTTTTCTGACCGGCATCTTGCCCCCCGGCAAAGGCCGCACCCGACTGCTGGCCTCGGGCATTCCGGTGGTCGAAACTTGGGACTTGACCCCTACGCCGATTGACATGCTGATTGGCTTTTCTCACTCGGACATTGGCCGTGCGGTGGCCCATTTTTTGATCGGCAAAGGGCGTCGCCGCTTTGCCATGGTGCGGGCCGAAGATGAGCGCGCAGACCGCCGCACCATCGCCTTTCAAGAGGTGCTGGCCCAGCAAGGATTGCCGCCTGCTGAGGTGGTGAATGTGGGGGCCTCGCGCTCCTTGCGCAGTGGGCGCGATGCCATGGCGCACATCTTGTCGCACAGCCCCGAGGTCGATGCGATTTTTTGCAGCTCTGACTTGCTGGCTTTGGGCGTGGTGACCGAAGCGCGCGCCCAGCAGGTCTCGATTCCTGAGCGCATGGCGGTGGTCGGCTTTGGCGACGTGCCCTTTGTGGCCGACATGGAGCCCGCACTCACCACGGTGCGCATCAACGGGGGCGACATAGGCCTTCAAGCCGCCCAGTTCTTGATGGCCCGCGCCGAAGGCCGCAGTGTTGAGCCGCGCATTGTCGATGTGGGGTTTTCCATCGTGGAGCGTGCCAGCACCTGACTGGCGTAAACCCTAGGCTAAACCCATTGACGCGCCAAGTTGTGTTCGCTAGCATGCCTTGGCTGATTTGGTAGCGCTACCAAATTGATCTTTACCCAACCCGTCTGCTTGTATGACCTCACCTGCCACACCTTTGTACAAACGCCTGTTGCTCACCGGTGCTGCGGGAGGCTTGGGACGGGCCTTGCGGCCACGTTTGACGGCGCGCTGCGAGGTCTTGCGCGTGAGTGACCTGGCCGACTTGGGCGCAGCCCAGCCTGGCGAAGAAGTCCAGCAGGTGGCTTTGCAAGACCGCGCCGCCGTGCTGGCGCTGTTGGACGGCGTGGACGCGGTGGTTCACCTGGGTGGCCTCTCCACCGAGCACGCCTTTGACGACATCTTGCAGGCCAACATCGTGGGTGCCTACAACCTGTACGAGGCGGCCCGCATCCATGGCACGCGCCGCATTGTGTTTGCCAGCTCCAACCATGTGACGGGCTTTTACCGCCAAGACGAAGTGGTCAACCCCACCATGCCCGTGCGCCCCGACAGCTATTACGGTCTGAGCAAAGCCTTTGGCGAAAACCTGGCGCGTTTTTACTTTGACCGCTACGGCATCGAGACCGTGTGCTTGCGCATCGGCTCTTCGTTTCCAGAAGCCAAAGACCGGCGCATGCTGGCCACCTGGATGAGTTACGACGACCTGGAGCGTTTGGTCGTGGCCAGCCTCAGCTCGCCCGTGGTCGGCTACAGCGTGATCTACGGCATGTCCGACAACCACCACGTGTGGTGGGACAACACGTCGGCCAAGCACATCGGCTACCGCCCGCAAGACAGCTCCGAGCCGTTCCGCGCGGCTGTGGAAGCACGTCAACCCACGCTCGATCTCACCGACCCCGCCGTGCTCTACCAAGGCGGTGGTTTTGTCAAAGCCGGACCTTTTTAAACAACTCAACCAAGCCAGGAGACAACCATGCCTACACGTTTGAACTTCCTCAAGACCTTCGTCGCCACAGCCTCAGTGTTCGCCCTGACGGCGCACGCCACCGAATTCCGCTCGTCAGACATCCACCCTGACGACTACCCCACCGTGCAGGCCGTGCGCCACATGGGCGAAGAGCTGAGCAAAGCCACCAACGGCAAGCACAGCATCAAGGTGTTTGCCAAATCTGCTTTGGGTCAAGAAAAAGACACCATCGAGCAAACCAAACTCGGCGCGCTGGCCATGACCCGCGTCAACGTGGCACCCATGAACAACATCTGCGCCGCCACCATGGTGCCCACCATGCCGTTCTTGTTCCGCTCCACCGAGCACATGCGCAAAGTGCTTGACGGCCCGATTGGCGAAGAAATTTTGAAAGACTGCGAGCCCCAAGGTTTTGTCGGACTGGCGTTCTACGACTCGGGCGCACGCTCCATCTACACCGTGAAAAAACCCATCAAAACCTTGGCCGATGCCAAGGGTTTGAAAGTGCGTGTGCAGCAAAGCGACTTGTGGGTGTCCTTGCTCGAAGCCATGGGCGCCAACGCCACGCCCATGCCCTATGGCGAGGTCTACACCGCCCTCAAAACCGGTTTGGTCGATGCGGCTGAAAACAACTACCCCAGCTACGAGAGCTCACGCCACTTCGAAGTGGCCAAGTACTACAACAAGACCGAGCACTCCATGGCGCCCGAAATTCTGTTGTTCTCCAAAAAAGTGTGGGACACCTTGTCTGCCGACGAGCAAAAGCAAATCCGTGCCGCTGCCAAAGAGTCGGTGGTCTACATGCGCAAGCTGTGGGACGAGCGTGAAACCAAATCCTTGGCCATCGTCAAAGCCGGTGGCGCTGAAATTGTGGATGTGGACAAAGCCAGCTTCCAGGCCGCGATGAAGCCGGTGTACGACAAGTTCTTGAAAGATCCCAAGTTGCAAGACATGGTCAAGCGCATCAACGCCGTCAAGTAAATGTCGACCTACACCCGTTTTTGTGCCGCCTTGGCGCGGCTGTGTTTGCAATTGGGCGTGGCAGGTTTGATGCTGCTGATCGCCGCCGTGCTGTACCAGGTGATTGGGCGCTATGTGTTCAACGACACGCCCACCTGGGCCGAGAGTGGCGCGGTGTTGTTGGTGCTCTACGTGACCATGCTGGGCATGGCCGTGGGGGTGCGCGACGCGGGGCATATCGGGCTGGAGTCTTTGCTGGTACTGGTGCCTGAGGGCATTCGGCTCAAGATGGAACTCATGATCCACGCCTTGGTGTTGGTGTTTGGCGTGGTCATGGCCTACAACTGCGGCTTGCTGGCGCACAGCGTGTGGGACTACAAAATCCCCACCCTGGGCTTGTCAGAAGCTTTCAAATACGCGCCGCCTGCCATGGCGGGTGTGTTGATTGCATTGTTCTCTTTGGAGCACATCATCGCGCTGCTGCGCGGTGAAGAAGTGGAGCCCTCATGGCACTGACGATTCTGTGCGTGAGCTTCACGCTGCTGCTGTTGCTCGGCGTGCCCGTGGCTTTTTCGATTGGCTTGTCCTCGTTGGCCACTTTGCTGTACGAGGGCTTGCCCTTGGCGGTGGGCTTTCAGCAAATGATTTCGGGCATGAACCCGTTTTCATTCTTGGCCATTCCATTTTTCATTTTTGCGGGCGAGATCATGATGTACGGCGGCATTGCCGACAAGATCGTGGACTTTGCCAAGTCACTCGCAGGCCATGTGCGTGGTGGCCTGGGCATGAGCAATGTGTTGGCCTGCACCCTGTTTGGTGGCGTCAGTGGATCGCCAGTGGCCGACGTGTCGGCCATGGGCGCAGTGCTGATTCCGCAAATGAAGAAAGAGGGTTACGACGCCGACTACGCCGTCAACGTCACCACCCATGCGTCCTTGGTCGGAGCCTTGATGCCGACCAGCCACAACCTCATCATCTTCACCTTGGCTGCCAGCGGCAAGGTCAGCATTGCGGCGCTCATCTTGGCCGGCATCGTGCCGGCCATTGTGTTGACCATTTGCAACTTGGTGGCCGCCTATGCCGTGGCGGTGAAACGTGGTTACCCCGCAGGCACCTTCCCAGGTTGGGCGGTGGTGGGGCATTCGTTCTTGCAGTCGCTGCCGGGTTTGCTAGTGGTGGTCATCATCATTGCGGGCATTTTGTCGGGGGCGTTCACGGCCACCGAGTCGGCTTCGGTGGCGGTGGTCTGGGCCTTGTTCTTGGCGGCGGTGGTCTACAAGCGTCTCACGCGTGACCAACTGCTCAAGGCCGCGGCCAAAGCTGTCAAAAGCACCGGCGCTGTGCTGCTGCTGATTGGCATCAGCTCGATGTTTGGTTACCTGATTGGCTTGTACGGCGTGGCCGAGTTGACGGGCAATATGCTGTCGGGTTTCAGCACCACACCGTGGGTCATCTTCCTGTGCGTGAACATCATCTTGTTTGTGCTGGGCACCTTCTTGGACATGGCCGCCACCATTCTGATTTGCACGCCCATCTTCTTGCCCATCTGCCAACAAATGGGCATGAGCACCGAGCAATTTGGCATCGTCATGTTGATCAACTGCGCCCTGGGGCTCAACACCCCGCCCGTGGGCACCACCCAGTTTGTGGGCTGCACCATCGGCGGCGTGTCGGTGGGCACGGTGATGAAAACCATTTGGCCGTTCTATGGCGGCCTGATTGCTGCATTGATGCTGGTCACCTACGTACCCGCGTTCTCCATGTGGCTGCCCAACCTGATTTTGAAATAAGCCGCTATGACCACTGGCCCGCACATCCCCTTCCAAACCCAGCCGCGCTACCCAGACCCTAGCATCGAGGTGCTGGACCCACGCTTTTTGAAATTGCGTTTGTTCAGCAGCAGCGTGGAGCAACTTGCCAGCGGTCTGCGTTGGGCCGAAGGGCCGGTGTGGTTTGGTGACGGCCGCTATCTGCTGTTGTCGGACATTCCCAACAACCGCATCATGCGTTGGGACGACGCGTCGGGCCATGTGAGTGAGTTTCGCGCCCCGTCACACAACGCCAACGGTTTGGCCCGTGACCACTTGGGGCGCTTGCTCACCTGCGAGCACCAAACACGCCGCGTCACACGCACCGAATACAACGGCCGCGTCACCGTGTTGGCCGATCACTTTGACGGCAAGCGGCTCAACTCGCCCAACGACATCGTGTGCCAGCGCACCGGCGCGGTGTGGTTCACCGATCCGCCGTTTGGCATCGGCGGCGATTGGGAGGGCGACGCCGCCCCCGCAGAGCTGCCGCACGCGGTGTACCGCATCGACCCACACAGCGGCGTCTTGCAGCAGGTGTTGATCGATCTGCAAGGCCCCAATGGCTTGGCGTTTTCGCCCGATGAGTCGGTGTTGTATGTGGTGGAGAGCCGGGCCCAACCGCACCGCCAGGTGTGGGCCTATCGAGTTGGCAAAGACGGCGCACTGAGTGACAAACGCTTGGTGATCGACGCGCAAGGGCCAGGTGCCTTGGACGGCATTGCGGTGGATGCCACCGGCCACATCTGGTGTGGCTGGGGCAGCGATGGCTCTGTGGGGACCGATGCCGCTGCGCTTGATGGCGTGCGCGTCTTCACCCCCGAAGGCACAGCCATAGGCCACATCCACTTGCCCGAGCGTTGCGCCAACCTGTGCTTTGGCGGTGCCAAATACAACCGCTTGTTCATGGCCAGCAGCCATTCGCTGTATGCGCTGTACACCAACACCCGTGGTGCCACGGACTGATTCCCTCTAGGAGTTTATATGACACACACACGCATGCTGCGTTGGCTCTTGGCCGCCGCTACCTTGGGCCTGGCTTGCACCGCCCACGCGTGGCCCGACAAACCCGTGACCTTGGTGGTGCCATTTCCGCCCGGTGGCTCCACCGATTTGATCGCCCGCACCTTGGCGCCCAAGCTGCAAGAAAAGTTTGGCGGCACCTTCATCGTGGACAACAAAGCCGGTGCCACCGGCACCATTGGCACAGGGTTTGTGGCGCGCGCACCGGCTGACGGTCACACCTTGTTGGTGTCGTCCTTGGGGCCGTTGGTGATTGCCCCGCATTTGCTCAGCAAAGTGCTCTACGACGCGCTGAAAGACCTCGACCCCATCAGCGTGGCCGTGCAAGCGCCCAATGTGTTGGTGGTGCCCGCCAACTCGCCGCACAAAACCATGGCGCAGGTCTTGGCCTTTGCCAAAGCCAACCCCGACAAAATGACGTTTGCCTCTTCGGGCAACGGCAGCAGCGACCACCTCACCGCCGAGTTGTTCTGGTTGCAAACCGGCACCACAGGTGTGCACGTGCCCTACAAAGGCGGCGGCCCGGTGATGACCGATTTGCTGGGTGGGCAAGTGGACGCCTCGTTCATGAACCTCAACACCGCCATGCCGCAAATCTTGGCGGGCAAGTTGCGAGCACTCTCTATCACCAGTGCCAAGCGCTCGCCACTGTTGCCTGCGGCGCCCACGCTGGAAGAGCTGGGCATCAAAGACGCCAATGTGTATTCGTGGCAAGCCATCGCAGGCCCACGCGGTTTGCCAGCGGACCTCAAAACCAAGCTGCATGGGGCCATCTTGGCGGCCTTGAACGATCCGCAGGTCAAACCCAAATTGCTCGAACTCGGCTTTGAAATTGTGGCCACCACGCCCGAGCAATTCAGCGCTTACCAAGCCGCTGAATTTGCCCGTTGGAAAAAACTCATCGAAGCCCGCAACATCAAAGCGGACTGATTGTTATGACCCACACCACGCCCACCATCACCCAATTGCGCGTCATCCCCGTGGCCGGGCATGACAGCATGCTGCTCAACCTCTCGGGCGCGCACGGTGCGTTCTTCACCCGCAACCTGCTCATCCTCACCGACAGTGCGGGACGCACCGGCATTGGCGAAGTGCCCGGCGGCGAAAAAATTCGCGCCACCTTGGAGGACGCGGCCGAGCTGGTGGTCGGCCAAAGCCTGGGCCAGGTGCAAGCCGTGCTCAACCGCATGCACGCCCGTTTTGCCGACCGCGACTCGGGCGGACGCGGCTTGCAAACCTTTGACCTGCGCACCACCATCCATGCCGTCACCGCGGTGGAGTCGGCCTTGCTCGATTTGTTGGGCCAACACCTCAACGTGCCCGTGGCGGCGCTCTTGGGCGAAGGTCAGCAACGCAGCTCGGTGGAGATGTTGGGGTATTTGTTTTTCATTGGCGACCGCACCCGCACCGACTTGCCTTACCGCAACGAACAAGACTCGCACGATGCGTGGTTCCGCTTGCGCAACGAAGAAGCCATGACGCCTGAATCGGTGGTGCGCTTGGCCGAAGCAGCGCATGCCAAATATGGCTTCAACGACTTCAAGCTCAAAGGCGGTGTGCTGGCGGGCGAGGCCGAAATTGAGGCTGTGCGTGCCTTGCACGAACGCTTTCCGCAGGCACGTGTCACGCTCGATCCCAACGGGGGCTGGCTGCTCAAAGACGCGGTGCGCCTGATGCGCGACCTGCACGGCGTGGTGGCCTACGCCGAAGACCCGTGCGGCGCCGAAGAGGGCTTCAGTGGGCGCGAGGTGATGGCCGAGTTTCGCCGCGCCACCGGCTTGCCCACCGCCACCAACATGGTGGCCACCGACTGGCGACAGCTGACCCATTCGCTCTCGCTGCAAAGCGTGGACATTCCGCTGGCCGACCCGCATTTTTGGACCATGGCCGGCTCGGTGCGTGTGGCCCAAACCTGCCGTGACTGGGGCTTGACCTGGGGCTCGCACTCCAACAACCACTTCGACGTGTCTTTGGCCATGTTCACCCATGTGGCGGCAGCGGCGCCGGGCAAGGTGACCGCCATCGACACCCACTGGATTTGGCAAGACGGCCAGGGCCTGACGCAAGAACCCCTGCAAATCATCGGCGGCCATGTGCAAGTGCCTACGCAGCCCGGCTTGGGCGTGCAGTTGGACATGGCCAAGGTCGAAGCCGCGCACCAGCTGTACTTGCAACACGGCTTGGGCGCACGCGACGATGCCATGGCCATGCAATACCTCATGCCTGGTTGGAAGTTTGACCACAAGCGGCCCTGCATGGTGCGCTGATTTTTAGAACCTCATTTTTAAAACACAAAGGACTTCACATGAAGATTGGATTCATCGGCCTGGGCATCATGGGCACGCCCATGGCGCAACACCTGCTCAATGCCCAGCACGACCTGTATGTGCGCACCCGCAGCCAAGTGCCTGCGGTGTTGAGCGCCGCCACCGTGTGTGCCACCAACGCCGACGTGGCGCGTGCCGCCGACATCATCTTTTTGATGTTGCCCGACACGCCCGATGTGCAGAGTGTGTTGTTTGGCTCAGAGGGTGTGAGCGAAGGCTTGACGGCCGGCAAGATCGTGGTGGACATGAGCTCTATCTCGCCCATGGACACCAAGCAGTTTGCACAACAGATCAATGCCTTGGGCTGCGAGTACTTGGATGCACCCGTCTCTGGCGGTGAAGTGGGCGCCAAAGCCGCCAGCCTGACCATCATGGTGGGCGGCGCACAAGCGACCTTTGACAAGGTCAAGCCCCTGTTCGAGTTGATGGGTAAAAACATCACCTTGGTGGGCGGCAACGGCGACGGCCAAACCACCAAGGTGGCCAACCAAATCATCGTGGCTTTGAACATCGCTGCCGTGGGCGAGGCCTTGCTGTTTGCCAGCAAAGCAGGGGCAGACCCCGCCAAAGTGCGCTCGGCCTTGATGGGTGGTTTTGCGGCCAGCCGAATTTTGGAAGTGCATGGCGAACGCATGATCAAGCGCACTTTTGACCCGGGCTTTCGCATTGCCTTGCACCAGAAAGATTTGGGGCTGGCCCTCAACGGTGCCAAGTCGATGGGCGTGTCGTTGCCGCAAACCGCGTCTGCCGCACAGCTCATGCAAGCGTGTGCAGCCAACGGCTGGGGGCAGATGGACCACTCGGCCTTGGTCAAGGCGCTGGAGTTGATGGCGGGGCACACTGTCAGCCAGTAGCATCCCCGCATGCTTGCCCAAATTGCCGACATCACCCTGCCTATTTTTCTGATTGTGTTGGTCGGCTTTTTTTACAGCCGTGCGGCCCAACCCGACTTATCAGGTGTCAACAAACTGTTGGTCGACATTGCCTTGCCGGTGTTGATCTTTACTTCTTTGTCCACCAAAGATTTCAACCCGCATGCGGCCTTGGAATTTTCTGTGGCGGTGGTGTTGTTGGTCTTGCTCAGTGGGCTGCTCGCTTGGCCACTCAGCGGCTGGGCGGGCGTGTCGGCCCGGTCTTTTGTGCCCTGCGCCATGTTTGGCAACGTGGGCCCTATTGGCATTCCCTTGTTGGTGTTGGCCTATGGCCCCTCAGGCATGGCCCCTGCCGTGGTGGCCTTGGTGTTGTCCAACCTCTTGCATTTCACCGTGGGCGTGGGTGTCATGAGTGGCCGTGTGGATTGGCGCATGCTCTACGCCAACCCTTTGCTGTGGTCAACGGTGTTGGGCATTGCTTGCTCGCAAGCGCACATCAACGTGCCCGTGTGGTTGGCCACACCGCTGGGCATGATCGGTCAAGTCTTGGTGCCGATGATGTTGTTGGCCTTGGGCGCGCGTTTGTCGACCAGCCGCATCACCGATATGCAGGTGGGCGTGCAAAGCGCGGTGTTGACCATGGGGGTGCGCACACTGGCCGCCTTTGTGGTGTTGGGGGGTGTGCCGTTACAGGGGGTGGATCGGGGTGCTTTGCTGCTGTTTGCGGCTTTGCCGCCTGCCGTCTTCAACTACATGCTGGCCGACCGCTTCAACCAGCAGCCCAACCAAGTGGCCTCGATGGTCATCGTGGCACACGTCACCAGCTTGGCGTTTTTGCCGCTGGGGATTTGGTTGGCGTTTCTTTGACGGTCGGGTTGTGCGCGACAAGCTCACAGACTGAAGCAGGTCTGAAAACCATCAGTGGTTGTTGGGCAACTTGTTCAGGGTGGTTTCTTTTCGTTGCTCTACGTAGGTGATGCTTTGCTTTGAAAGTTCGCTTGGAAGACACGTGATTGACGCGAGTATTTGGCGGTCAGCTGTTCATTGACGTCTGAGAAAAATGCAAGTCATGACTTACAAAATATACTTTATACGGGTAATATGTAAGCCATGACTGACAATATTAGACTTCCAGATGAATTGGGCCGCCAATTACAAGCCCGCCGTGAAGCGCTGGGCTTGAGCAAGTCAGCACTGGCCGAAAAGTCAGGCAAAGTGCGTGAAGTCATTTATCGGCTCGAGGCGGGACAAGAGTCCACCGTGTCCTCTCTCTTGGCGGTCATGGGGGCATTGGGGCTGGTGATGCGTGTCGAACGCGCAGGCCTGCCAACGGCCAGCGAAGTCGCCGCCAGATTCCGGGATGAGGACGACGATGCTCCCTGAAAAAATTCGCCTGCTGAACGTCTCGATTGGTGACACCGACAACGCGGGCCAGTTGATCCGAGCGTCCACCTACGAATTTCGCTATCTGCAGACCGACCCCCAACAACCCGCTGTGGCCTTGCTGATGCCACCCGCGCAGCAGCTCACATGGCAGGATGGCGACCTGTTTCCGCCGATGGACCAGAACCTGCCCGAAGGCGAATTGTTCATGAAGATTCGGGAACTCTTCCCGAAGCAGCCCATGACGCCCATGCACATGCTGGCGTTGGTGGGGCGTAATGGCATTGGACGGCTGGGCTACAGCTTGCCAAACCACTCACCCGCAGCCATGCCCCGAACGCTGAGCAAAAGCGAGTTACTGGAAACGGCCTACACCCCCGAGGTATTCAATGACCTGGTAGCCGCTTACTTGAGCACAGGCGCAGGCATTGCTGGCATGCAGCCCAAGATCATGGTGCCTGACCGGTCGACCGTGCCCATCCCCTCACTCATCGTCAAGGCCGCCAGCCCTGCATATCCAGGCTTGGCAGCCAACGAGTTCCTCTGTCTGACAGCCGCCCAAGAAGCGGGCATCGACACCCCTACGTTTGCGCTGTCTAACGATGGACAAATGCTGGTACTGGACCGCTTTGATTTGGTGGTGCATGACGATGGTCGCGTCGAGCGCCTGGGGTTTGAGGACATCGCGGCCCTGGCAGGGCTGCGGGTGCGCGACATCTTGTCTGACCGCAAATACCAAGGCAGCTACCAGCGCATCGCAGAGTTGTTGCGTCAGTTGCAATTGCCCAGCGACAACCTGCATCGGTTTTTTGAACAAGTGGCGTTTTCCATCATGGTGCGCAACGGTGACGCGCACCTGAAAAACTTTGGCCTGCTCTACCGTTCACCAGAACAGATTTGGTTGGCTCCCATGTTCGATGTGGTGACCACCAGCATCTACACCTACACCCAATACGCAGGAGGCCCCGAGCTGGAGGACCTAACCCTGGCACTCAAGCTGTTTGCAGGCAAGCACCACACCAAGGCCTATCCCACAAAAGAGGAACTGGAAAATTTTGGCCACCGCGTGTGCGGCGTCACCCAGCCAGCCCGCACCCTAGAGCGCATTGCCCAAGCCATGCACAGCACCATGGATAAAGCCAAAGGCGACCCGCGTGTGCCCAAGACACTGCAGACGCAGATGGCCCAGGCTTGGGAGGCGGGGTATGGGTATGCGAGATAGGCTAAGGGTGCGGTTGCATATTGTTTGGGAATGTCATGGGCTTCAGGCTGGAAGCGGTCATTGGAGGCCATTGCTTAGGATGGCCGGTCTCCTCCCGCTTCCAGTCGTCCCTGACTGGCTGGAATCGCTGCTTGCGCCTAAAGGCTGATCCGGCGCTACGTGCGTGAAACTACCGGATTCGTTCGCTAACCAAGTGCTGCCTTGCAGCGTCCCTCAAAGTCGGTCCTCCAAACCTTTAACTCCTCAATGTCCTGCCGGAGCTCCGCTTCATCGGGGATGAAGGCCGGAACCTCCATCGACTGGCTGTGCTCGTAGAAGGAGTACTTGGTCATCAGGCGGTCGATGGTCGCGTAATCGGACGGCTCTATTGCGCACAATACTTGTTAATCAATACGTCAAAATACTGTGTAAATAATCAGTAAGTTTTGCTTGAAACTTGGCGTGAACTTGGTGAAATGCTCTAGTGCGATATCATGGATAAACGCTCACCCGACTTTTTTAGCTTACTCTCTAGCCCTCATAGAAATGCTTGGACTACTCCTTATTGCTTACATCTGTGCAAGTTTAGGGGCAACCTTGCACGTCGATAACATTTCCGTTATAAAATGACTAGCCTTGTGGTGACAAAGGAGATCGAAGATGAAATTGATCTTCTCGATGCAACTCAGCCCGATCTCGTGGATGCTGCAGAGCTATTGCTGGAAAGTTTGTATGAAAACTTGGATCTGCTGCAACGCTTACATGTGCCAAGCACGCATCCGTTGCACACGCCAGTTTTTGAGGTGAAGCAATTTGCTGAAGCTCTCGAACTTGGCTACAACATCTACATTCTCAAATTCCAGAATCTCAACGGCTATCTGACTGATCATCGAATCTTGCTAGGTTTCAATGCACAAAGAGACATCTACTATGCACTCGCCATCACTGACCGAGACTACTCCTACGATACAAGTCACGCATCCTTCGGGAGTCTTGTTACTCGATACGAGCAATATCGAATTCCAAAAGTCGCTTGACCTCGGCTCTGCTCAGACTGGGCGAGCAATGGTGCGCGCCACGCTATTTGTTCACGACAAATGGGTCGAAATCGATCAACTATCAAGTGACCCTGCTATCTTGAATGGTGGGACAGAGGCGGGTGAGTATTTTGCGCGCCGTCAGCGTGATCCTGAGCGTGCAGCTCGCATGGCTAAAGCCCGCCAAAAGCTTGGTCAAGCTTTGGACGCTACTTATGGAGAGCGTGTTGGATTGGCAGGGTTACGTTTTAAAGCAGGTCTTTCGCAAGTAGAACTTGCTAAACGAATGAACACTCAACAACCAAGCGTTGCACGCTGGGAGCGTTCCCCTGAAACGATGCGATACGAGTCCATTGAGTCATTGGCTAATGCACTTGGCGTTGATCCAATAAAAGTCTTTGCTGCAATCAAGGCACAACGGCAACCTAAGACAACTGTTGAAACCCATGAACTCGCTTGAAAATTTCAACTTAACTTGCATTTATTGCGACGATATTCGCGATGAGGTGAGTGGGAAGACCAGTATTGTTGGATGGTATCCAGTTGAACCGATTCAACTGAAAGCTGAGGAACCCCTACTGCTGCCGACGCTGTGTGTGTTGGGCCTTTTATCGACACCACTTGATCTGAAATTTTCAGAAATAAAAGTGGAGTTACTTCAGAATGAGAACATTGTTCAGAACGTCACAGTTCCTGAGCAGTCCCTTGACCAAGTAACGAGTGACTTGGGGGGATCCAATCTTGGGCGGCAAATGAGAGTGGCGTTCAAGATCGTTAACCTTCAAGTGTCAGAGCCAACTTTGTTACGAATGCGCGTCACCATCGATGGCCAGGCTCTAGAAAGCAATCCGCTAAGCTTTGTGCGCTAACTGTCGCGCAAAGAGACGACCGGTAAATTTCAAAGAATGCACGGTTAATTTTCACTTTACTCAGGTGCTACGCAAACGTTGTCGTTTGGTACAGTTCTAAGCGACTCCGCTTGGCGGGGTCGCGAAGTTGTTAGTTGAACGTCATACGCCAATGACCGGCTAGGGTCGAGAGTGTGAATTCACCGTTTCGAGCAGCGGACTTTCAGCCACGCGCTTTCGGTGCGGTCGGCTAACCAGCCAAGCAAGACGACTGCAGTTCCTTCGATACCAGTCGTTCATGTCACCGCAATGCTCAGTGAGTCATTGACGGCTTTTACCGAGCAATATGAACCAAGCACCTCAGTTCGGCTAGCCGCTATCGCTGCATTACAGTAGTTCGGGAAGACGTTACGTGCCCCATCAAGTTCTGGAAAAAAGCGCTAAAAGACGTTGGCAATAGTCGTCTACATCGCACACACTCAAAAAAATCCTGCCAAAGTCAATCAGAGCATGGCGGGTTACTAGACATGCTGGCCGACCGCTTCAACCAGCAGCCCAACCAAGTGGCCTCGATGGTCATCGTTGCACACGTCACCAGCTTGGCGTTTTTGCCGCTCGGGATTTGGTTGGCTTTCCTTTGACTGCCAAGTGACCCTTCGGCGCAAAATGCGCCGTCAAAAAATCAAGCAACATGCGCACCTTGGCCGACAGGTGTTTGCGCGTGGGGTAGACCGCGTAAATGCCTAGCTCCAGCGACTGAAATTCGGGCATCAACTCCACCAACGTGCCTGCTGCCAGATCGGGGCCCACCAAAAACGTGGGTTGCAAGATCACACCCTGGTGTGCCAGCGCCGCAGCACGGCAGGTGTCGCCACTGTTGGTGTGGATGGTGGGTTGGGTCTTCACACGCACCTTGCCCTTGGGGCTGGTGAACTCCCATTCGTCTTTGGTGGACCAGTAGCTGTAGGCAATCACCGAATGGGCCGCCAGCTCGCTGTGGTGCTTGGGTGTGCCATGTGTTTTCAGGTACTTCGGCGACGCACACAACACCATGCGTGTGGTGGCCAACAGCTTGCTGACCAAGGTGGAGTCTTCCAGCTTGGCAATGCGAATCGCGAGGTCGTAGCCGTCTTCCACCAAGTCGACCAACCGGTCTGACAGCGTGATGTCCAGCGTCACTTTGGGGTTCTCTGCCATGAACACCCCCCACAGTGGCGCCAAGTGCAAGATGCCAAAGGTGAACGGTGCATTGATGCGTAGCAAGCCACTGGCAGCTTCGCTGCGCGAGGTGACTTCTGACTCTGCATTGGCCAGCCCTTCAAGCAACTCTTTGCTGCGGGCGTAGAACACATGGCCTTCTTCGGTCAATGACAAACGTCGTGTCGTGCGGTGGAGCAAACGCACGCCCAAGCGGGTTTCCATCTCCACCACATGGCGCGACACAGCGGCTTTGGACAGTTGCAGGGCATCGGCGGCTTTGACAAAGCTGCCAGCTTCCACCACGGCATTGAAGGTCTGCATTTCCAAGAATCGGTCCATTGTTCCATCGATCGAAATAATAAATATCAAATAACTCTATTTATCTTAAATATTGTATTCAATACAGTGTGGGCATCTGATGTTTGAGAAAGAAACCATGTCTTCGTTTGCCCCCGCCCCTGTGCTGTTCATCTCCCACGGCGCACCTACCTTTGCCACCGAACCTGCCACCTTGGGCCCGTTGCTGCGCAACTTGGGTCAGCAGCTGCATGACGTGCGGGCGGTGTTAGTCGTGTCGCCCCACTGGCAAACCCGCGGTGTAGAAGTCATGACCACCGCCACCCCGGTCACTGTGCATGACTTTGGCGGTTTCCCCGCCGCGTTGTACCAACTGCAATACCCCGCGCATGGGCAACCTCAATTGGCCGAAGAAGTGGCCCAGCTGCTGACCGAAGCCGGCTGGCCTGTGACGCACGACACGCAACGTGGCCTAGACCACGGCGCCTGGGTGCCGTTGATGCACCTCTTGCCCCAGGCTGACGTGCCCGTGTTTCAAGTGTCGATGCCCTACAACTTAAATCCCGCCTCGGCATTGCAACTGGGCCGCGCCTTGTCTGCCATGCGTGCCCAGGGCGTGCTGGTGTTGGCGTCGGGCAGCATGACGCACAACCTTTACGAATTCCGCCAGTTGGGTGCGGCCGCTGAAGACTATGCGATCGAGTTCACCCAATGGGTTCGCGACAAGGTGCGCAGCCACGACACGGATCACCTGATCGACTACCGTCGACTGGCACCTCACGCGCAGCGTGCGCACCCCACCGAAGAGCATTTCTTGCCTTTGCTGGTGGCCTTGGGCGCGGTGTCTGCCGATGAGCCCGTTCAAGTGCTCAACGGTGGCGTGGATCACCGTGTACTCTCGATGGAATCCTATGCTTGGGGCGTCGCATGAACACACCACAACACACCGTCAGTGCTTTGCAGCAAGACCCAAATTTCGAGCTGGCATTCCGTATCCAGCAACCACAGCCTGTGCAACCCAAGGCCTTGTTGGTGCTTCTGCATGGCGTGGGAAGCTCTGAGCTGAGTCTGAGTGATCTGGCCGCAGGCATCGATCCTCACACCTTGGTGGTCTTGCCCCGTGGCCCTTTGGCGTTGGGCCCTAACCAATGCGCCTGGTTTCGCGTGGCGTTCACAGCCAACGGGCCACAGATTGTGGAGCGCGAGGCGGAGCAAGCGCGTCACACCTTGATCCGGTTCATCACACAACTGCAGACCCAACACCACATCGCGCCAGAGCACACGGTGGTGGCAGGCTTTAGTCAAGGCGGCATCATGAGTGCCAGCGTGGCGTTGAGTGCGCCCGAACGGGTGGCGGGCTTTGGCATTTTGTCGGGCCGCATCTTGCCAGAGCTGGCCCCGTTCGTGGCCGACGGCGCGCGTTTGCAGCACCTGCAAGCCCTCGTGGCCCACGGTGCGCTAGATGGCACCTTGCCCGTCACATGGGCGGAGCGCTCTGAGCAATGGCTCAAGCAACTGGGTGTGACGCAAACCAACTTGCGTTACCCGATAGGACACAGCATCAGCGCTGCCATGCAAGCCGATTTTTTGGGCTGGGTGCAGCCTGTCTTGAAGGGCGGTTGAGGTGGACATGCACACGCTCTACCGCAGCGTGCGTGAGCGCTGGGCGCAGCACGGCCCCATCGCCGTGCTGCATCTGGGAGATGACGTGATGGCTTTGGCCAGTGGCCGTTCGGATCAGGCAGAGGTGGTGCTGACGTTTTCTTTGGGCCTGCGCCAACTGGTAGCAGAGGTGTTGACGCACACCCCACCCACGCCCTTGCAATTGGAGCTGGCCATTGAAACGGTGGAAGAACAGGTCATGCCTGCGCACACTGCTTTGCCTCCTGATGCGGCACTCGTGACGCAAGATGCGGGTCTGTGGCACTGGGCCCAGGCCATGGGCTGGTGCGTGGATGTCGACCAAGAGCTGTCTTTGGCGACGCTGGAAGAGGGGTTCAACCTGCTGGTCGCCCATGCCCAAGGACGGCCAGCCTCTGTGGCCGGTGTGCCGTCCGATCCGCGCTTTGCTGCCACGTTGGTGGTCTTGCGCGAGCTCATGCACCATCTCCATTTCAAGCGCATCACCTTGCTCGCACCGGCTTGAGCAGACACCGGTATCTCGTCACGCGGGCATGAAAAATCCCGCTGAGCACAAGGCGCAGCGGGATGTGTGGGGCCAGCCTCTGTCAAGAGGCGTTTGACCGATCAGTGGTTGTCGGTCAACTGGTCAAGAATCGCTGGGTTTTCCAAGGTCGAGGTGTCTTGGGTGATCGCCTCGTTCTTGGCCAAGCTGCGCAGCAGGCGGCGCATGATCTTGCCGGAGCGGGTCTTGGGCAGGTTGTCACCGAAGCGGATGTCTTTGGGCTTGGCGATGGGGCCAATTTCTTTGCCCACGTGGTCGCGCAAAATTTTGGCAATCGCTTTGGCTTCGTCGCCCACCGGACGGGGGCGCTTCAACACCACAAACGCGCAGATGGCTTCGCCGGTGGTGTCGTCAGGGCGGCCCACCACAGCGGCTTCGGCCACCAGCTCGGTGCAACTCACCAAGGCCGATTCAATTTCCATCGTGCCCATGCGGTGGCCCGACACGTTCAACACGTCGTCGATGCGTCCGGTGATGGTGAAGTAACCGGTCTTCTCGTCGCGGATGGCACCGTCGCCAGCCAGGTAGTACTTGCCCTTGAACTCTTCGGGGTAGTAGCTCTTCACAAAGCGGTCGGGGTCGCCCCAGATGGTGCGAATCATCGACGGCCAGGGGCGCTTGACCACCAAGATGCCGCCTTGCCCGTTGGGCATGTCGTGGCCCGCTTCGTCCACCACGGCTGCTTGAATGCCGGGGAAGGGCAGGGTGCACGAGCCGGGCACCATGGGCGTCACACCTGGCAGCGGCGTGATCATGTGGCCACCGGTTTCGGTTTGCCAGAAGGTGTCCACGATCGGGCAGCGGCTGCCACCCACGTGCTTGTAGTACCACTCCCAGGCGGCGGGGTTGATGGGCTCGCCCACCGAACCCAGCAGGCGCAGGCTCGACAAGTCGTAGCTCTTGGGGTGCACGGCATCGTTGGCTTCAGCGGCTTTGATGAGCGAGCGAATGGCCGTGGGTGCGGTGTAGAAGATGGACACTTTGTGGTCTTGAATCATCTTCCAGAAGCGCCCGGCATCGGGGTAAGTAGGCACGCCCTCAAACACGATTTCTGTGCCGCCCAAAGCCAAGGGGCCGTAGGTGATGTAGGTGTGGCCCGTGACCCAGCCGATGTCGGCGGTACACCAGAACACGTCGTTGTCTTTCAAATCGAAGGTCCACTTGGTGGTCAATGCCGCATGCAGCAAATAACCGCCCGTGCTGTGTTGCACGCCTTTGGGTTTGCCGGTGGAGCCCGAGGTATAGAGCAAGAACAGGGGGTGCTCAGCACCCACCCATTCGGGTTCGCAGGTGGTGGCTTGTTGGTCGGCCAACTCGGCCAACCATTGGTCGCGGCCAGCGGTCATGGCAATGTCGCCACCGGTGCGCTTGACCACCAGCACGTTTTTCACCGAGTCGCAACCGCCCAAGGCGATGGCTTCGTCGACGATGGCTTTCAAAGGCAGGTGTTTGCCACCGCGCACTTGTTGGTCGGCGGTGATCACAGCCACGGCACCGGTGTCTTCGATGCGGTCACGCAGCGACTGGGCCGAGAAACCACCAAACACCACCGAGTGGGTGGCACCGATGCGGGCACAGGCCTGCATGGCTGCCACGCCTTCGATCGACATCGAGATGTAGATCATCACGCGGTCGCCTTTTTTGACGCTAATCGATTTCAAGGCGTTGGCATATTGGCAGGTCTTGGCCAGCAACTGGCTGTAGGTGATCTTGGTGACTTCACCACCATCGGCTTCAAAAATGATGGCGGTTTTATCGCCCAAACCTTTCTCGACGTTGCGGTCGAGGCAGTTGTACGAGGCATTCAGCGTGCCGTCTTCGAACCACTTGAAGAAGGGGGCGTTGCTCTCGTCGAGTGTTTTGGTGAAAGGGGTTTTCCAGCTCAACAAGTCGCGGGCTTGTTCGGCCCAGAAACCTTCGTAGTCGGTCTCTGCTTTTTTGCACAGCGCCTCGTAGGCTGGCATGCCCGAGATGGTGGCATTTTTGACAAACTCAGCAGAGGGCTGGTGGATGGTGATGTCGCTCATGGAAACGGTCTCCTAATTTTTAGACGGCACTGGCGTGAAACCCCGCAACTGTGGCGGGGGGCTCTTACAAGGGTCTGACTGAGTGGAGTCTGACAAACACCCTCTGCGTGATGTTTGCGTTAAATCAAATCCACAGCATGAAGCCGTTGAGGGTGGCGAAGATGCCCAGCAACCCCAAGCCACACGGCACCCAAAACAAGGTGCGCACGCCGGTCAAAATGGCCACCGAGGTCAACACAATGGCGATTTGCAGCAGCGCTTCGGCGTAGTCAAACCAGGGGTCCTGGGCCATGGCGTGGTCGCGTTCGTGCTCGTGTTCTTTGGCTTTGGCCATCAGTTCTTTTTTGCCGTCGCCGGTTTCAGGTTCAGACTCGTAGCGGGCGATGTTCTTTTGGTAATCGGCTAGTTTCTTCTCTAGCAATTCTTTGGCGGCGGGGCTGATCTTGTCTTGAGCCAGTTGCACCTGGATGTCATCGGCCGCAATTTTGTAATCGGTCTGGCGGATGTTCTTGGCTTGGTAGAACGCAAAAGCATTGGCCGCCAACACGTTGTGCACCATGGTTTCTTTGGCCGCGTTGTTGCCACCCAAGCTGGCAATGGCCAACACCATCGCCAAGGTGGACACCAGCATGGCGCAACGGGTGCGGAAGGGGTCGTTGTTGCCGTGCTCGGGCAGTTCTGTTTCTGGCATTTCGCTCATGTTTCTCTCCTGAAGGTTCGTTGTTTTAAATGGAAGTGCTGGGCATCAAATCGTCGATCGAGAGTGTGATGCCCAAATGTTGCGCCAAAAAGTCACGGGCGAGAGTTTGCCAGCCTCCAAGGTGGGACTGCAGGTGGCGTAAACCCGGATCGTCTGACAAGCCCTGGTTGAAGTTCAAGGGCGTGGCAAAGCGCAGTTCGTGCAGTTCGTACTGTGCTTGGTAGAGCTTGGGCGCTTGTCGGCTGTGCACATCAATCGCACGCAAGCGACCGTCATGGCTCCAGTCACAAAACAGCAGATGGCCCATGCGCACCATCAGCACACACTGCTTGGGCGCGATCTTTCCCAAAATTTTGCCGTGGGCCAGCTCGCCCGTGGGGTCGATGGTGCGCAAGGCGGCTGAGGCTTCTTCTCCCAACGCCACCCAAGCTTCCAAGATGTGACCGGCATGGAAATAGGCCTCCCAAAACCGACGCCGGTAGGGACCAATGTCGTCTTCGGTGTGTTGCAGGATTTCAAAAAATGCATCCAACGTTCGGGCGGTGAGCCAGCGGCTCACTGTGGCCATGGCCTCTTGGCGCACACCCAGCCAACCGGCATGGTCATGGCGCGGGTCGCCCAAGGTGCGCAGCAGCTCAGACATCAACGCGTGCTGCACCTCGGCGGGCGGTGTACGCTGGAACCAGGGTGAGAGCAAGCTGTAGGCAAACTCGTCACGGCAAATCGGGTAACGAAAGCGCTGCTGCGGCGTGCCCGGTGCGTGCAGCGCCCACTCGCACATGCGTTGGATGTAGGGCAAGGTGCTGCGCACTTCCTCGGGTGCTTTCAAGGCTTCTAAAAACGCCTGCCGTGCAAACGGGTTGAGCCAAAAACCATCGGTCAGCGCGTGTTGCGCTTGCCACTGTGTCAGCCGCGTCTCCGGGGGCAATGCCAAGATGTCGTGTGCCACCTGGGCGGGGCCCTGCTGGGGGTCCAGCAAGCCCAGGTGTTCGATCAAGCGTTGCAGACCGAACGCCTCGGTCTCGCTGAGCGACTGCATCACCCGCGCATCGGCAAAGAACAGCTGTGCGCTCTCGGCCAGTTGCACAAACACCGCGTCGTCAGGGGCGAAATGCTGCAAATAGGTGTGCAGCAAAGCGCGCGCCCACTTGAGGGGGCGGCGTGTGGTCAACGCGTGCGGCAATGCCGTGTGCCAATAGTGCTGGGTCAACTCTAGGTGCAGGTGCAAGCCGCGATCGGCCTGCAGCCACAAGGCGTAGGGCAAATGGCGCCAGTCGCGTGGGCGCGGTGCATAGGCCGCATTCGCAGGCGGCAGCGGCGAGAAAGACACTGCCTCAAACGCGCTGTAGGTGCGTTCGCCCACGCTGCGCAGATCCAGTTCGGGCCCGAGTCCCGTGCCGCGTCGCTGGCGCACCGCGTGGGCCAGTTGGTCAAAGTCCTGTGGCAGCGGCTTGAAAAAATCAGAACGGGCGTTCATGGCTTCAGCGTACCGTCTCTTGCATGCGCTTCAAGGTGCTGCTGGGGCCTTGGGTGGCGGCGTTGTCGCTGGGCTGAAACGCCAGCACAAAGCGCAGTTCCACGCGTCGGTTTTTGGCGGCATCGTCTTTGTCGCTGGGGCGCTCATCGGCATACGAGCTGATGCCAAACACCGGCTGCTCACGCTCGTTACGAAGGTCTTGCAGCCCGCCTGCGCTGAGCACTTTGTAGACGGCGCGCGCACGGTCTAGTCCCAAATGCCAGTTGCTGTAATCGCCGCGCTTGAGGGGGGCCGAGTCGGTGTGGCCCTCAATCAGAATGGTTTCAATCTCCACCTGTTGCGGGTTGGGCGGGCAGTCAGCGGGCAACTGGCGGCGTTGCGAATAGATGTAGCACGGCAACACCTGTTGCAGCTGCTGGGCCGACTGGCGCAAGGTCTGCACGCCCTCGGCTTGCAACTCGGGCTGGCCCAGGGCAAACAAGGTGTCTGCGGGCAGCGTGATCACCCCTGACGCCTGGTTGATCGTCACTGGCACGCCTGCGTTTTGCAAACGGCTGCCAATGGCCTGCACCACCACCGCCAAGGGGTCGGGTGGCGCTGCGCTGGGTGGCTCGGGTTTGCGGGCCAACAGCACCATCACCATCACGATGAAGATGAACAGCAGGCCAATCATCAGGTCACTGGCCGAGGCCATGTAACCTGACTCTTCCACTTGTTCGTTGGCAGCAGGGGTGCGGCGGCGTTGAATCAGCATGGCGATTTAGCGCTTGGCAGGCAGGGACTCGATGAACTCGTCCAACACCTCTTCCAAGTTGGTGATGCTGCCACTGAGTTGGTTCACCGCACTGGCCAAGTGCTGGTCCATCTTGGTGTGCAGTTCGGCAATTTGGCTGCTGTAGCCCGACACGCCTTGGGTGAGCGCATCCACCGTGCCGCTGAGTGCCTGTTGGGCTTCTTGCAAATGGGTGCGCACATGGCCCAGTGCGGTCTCTGCTGTTTGCGCGCTTTCTTTGAGCGTGGTCACAGTCTGGCCCAAGGCCTGGTTCATGGGCAGCAAGGTGTCTTTGAAATCGTTGGCAGCCGCGCGTTGCAGCGTGACCGAACTCTCCATCGCGCTGGCGCTGTCTTTGAAACTCTCTGCGGTGCGCCGAATCAGGCCCACGGTGGTGTGCAACTCGCCGGTGGCACTTTGCACCTGTGTGAGCGTGTCGCCAAAGCTGCCCAGCAAGGTGGTGAGTTGCGCGCTGCCTTGCGTGCCTGCGGCACTGGCACGGGCCAGTGCGCCATCCAACTCTGCCACTGTGCTGCGCGTGGTGCCAATGGTCTGGCTCAGCGCTGCCACAGCCTCGTGGAAGGTGTTCAGGCCGCTTTCAATGCCTTGCGTCAACACCGCACCGGCTTTGCCCAATTCGTCGGCGGCCTGACTGCCCGCATGGCCAAAGCTTTGGCTCGAGACCTGGATGCTGTCGGCCAAGCCACTGAGCTTGTCAAAGGTGGGCTGCATGTGGCGCGACATGGCTTCGCCAATCGCATTGGCAAAGTCGCCCTCAAAGCGTCCCAGCTGGCGCACCTGGGCCCGGTTTTGTTCCAAGATGTCTTGAAACAAAACCAGTTGCAGCCGCACGCTGGCTTCGGCCGCGTTGTCGGGGACTTGGCTGCGCAAGATGTGGCACAACACATCCACCTCCGCTTGCAAGTTCTCCAACGCCACCTTAGCACGCCAGTTCCACAGCAGCGAACACAACAAGCCTGCGATGGAGGTGATGAACTTGCCGCCTGCTGTGGCAATCAGTGACTGCAAGGCCTGGTCTTGTTGGCGTGCCGACACATCGAGTGCGTTCAAGGCCAGGCCCGCTTGCTGCAAGGCCACCGCCAAAAAGATGAAGGTGCACATCAGCCCAAAGCCAATCAGCAAATTGGGCATGGTCTCAAACAAGGCCAAGTTCAAGCGTCCGCCCAACACGCTGCGCACATTCCAGGTGTCGGCATGGCTGCGAAAGCTGTAGCTTTGCAAACCACTGCCTTGCGCGGCGGGCAGGTCGATCAAACCGGCTTCGGTTTCGCGCAACAAAAATTTCAGCTCCGGGTCTGGCGTTGTGTCTTGGGCTTGGTGCAGCGCCACGCGGCTGCTGTCTGTGCTGCGCGAGAGGGTGTGGTGAAGTTGTCGCACGGCTTTGCGCACACCGCGTATGCGCAAAGCCCAGATGCCAAAGCTCAGCAGTGAGAAAACAACAATGACGGCGGCAATCGCCAGAGGGATGGCCAGCTGTTGCAGCTGGGCCAGGTAGGGGTTCAGGGGCATGCGGCTATTGTCCGCAATTCCGCTTGATGCTCAGGCGATGTGTCAGAAGTTGGGAATGTTCAACACCTGCGCGGCGGTGCGGCCCAAGATGGCCACCTTGTCTTGGTTCGACAAAGGCGTGGCCAGCACGTGTTCGACCGGGGCTTCGTTCCAGGGAATGGGCTGGTCGGTGCCCACCATCACTTGGCTGGCCCCCACTTGGGCCACCAAGTGGCGCAAGGCCTCGGGGGTGAACACCAGCGAGTCGAAGTACATCTGGTTGAGGTACTCGGTGGGTTTTTTCTTCAGCGCCACGCTGGGGTCGCAGTTGCTGGGCGACACAAAGCAGCTGTGGTCCATGCGCGGTGCGTACGAACCCAAGAAGCCGCCGCCATGGGCCGACAGAATTTTGAGCTTGGGAAATTTGTCCAAAGTGCCATCAAAAATCAAATGCTGCAAGGCGATGGTGGTGTCCAGCGGGTTGCCAATGGTGTTGCCCAACCAGCCGTTGCCTTTGAAGCGCTTGGCCAATTCAGGCGTGCTTTGCGGGTGGATGAACAGCACCGCACCCAGCGCTTCGGCCTTGGCCCACACCGGGTCGAACTTGGGGTTGGAAAACTCCATGCCTTGCACATTGGCCTGAATGGCGGCACCTCGAAACCCTGGTATTTTCATGACCGCTTCCAGCTGCTGCACTGCCAACTCGGGGTGTTGCAGCGCAATCGACGCAAAGGCCGAAAAGCGCGTGGGGTGTGCCGCGCACAGCTTGGCCAAGTTGTCGTTGTTGATGCGGCAAATCTCTTGGGCCAGGGCTGCGTCTTTGCCGTACCAAAACACATTGCTCGAGAGCACCTGCATGTCCACCCCCATGGCGTCCATGCTGTCGAGGCGTACTTGCACCGCCTCTTTGTCGGTCACCGGGATGTAGTGCTGTGGCCCGCCCTTGACGGCACCGTTCACACTCACGCCCTTGCCAGCCAGCGCCACGGCTTCGGGGAAGAAGCAATGGGCATGCACGTCGATCACGCGCACACGTTGGCCGTCGATCACCACGGGCGCATGCTTGCTGCCCATCTTGGGGTGGCGGTAGTTCAAGGCGGGCTGGTTGCCCCAGTCGTTGTTGTCGGGGCCTGCGGGCGCACCTTGGGCCAAGGCGTTGTCGAGCAGGCTGCACGAGCAAAACGTGATGCCCGAAAAGACGGTGTTTTTGAGGAAGTTGCGGCGTGTGTTCATGGGCTGGATCTGACCATGCGCCCACGCTTGAATTTGGGGGTATTTTCCCTAGCGCTGTGTGGCCCTAGTCGGCCAAGCCCCCGCTGCGCAACACGCGCCGTGCGCACGCGTCCCACAGCACTTGGGTGTTGGGTGCCCAGAGGGTGAGCCTGGTGCGTGCGCGGGTGAGGCCGGTGTAGACCAACTCGCGCGAGAGCACCGGCACGTCTTGCGCTGGCAGCACCAACAACACGTGCTCAAACTCCGAGCCTTGCGATTTGTGCACGGTCATGGCAAACACGGTGTCCACGGCGTCCAGCCGCGATGGGGCTACCCAGCGCACCGCGCCTGTGGGGTGCGCGCTTAGAGGCGTAGCCTGGCTGCCATCACGGGCTGTGCCCACAAACGCCACCCGCAACACCCCGTCAGGCCCGGGCAGGCACAGGCCCACGTCGCCGTTCATCAGGCCCAGCGCATAGTCGTTGCGCGTCACCATCACCGGGCGACCGGCGTACCAGGGTTGTGTACCTTGGCCCAGACCCAGCGCACGCTCAATCTGGGCATTGAGTTGCGTCACACCCAAGGGGCCGTCGCGCACCGCGCACAGCACGCAAAACTTCGCCAGTTGGTGCAACAGCGCCAAAGCTTGTGCGTCGCTGCACGCATGGCCGTCACGGTGCGGAGCCAACAAGGCCAGCCATTCACGCCAGCCGTGGCGCAGTGCGCCGCCCAGTCGCGGGTCTGCGGCGTGGGGCAGTTGCAAGCGGGTCACGTCGTGTGTGCTGTCTGCTGCCTCCACCCAGTCGGGTGCGGCGTGCCACAGGGCTTGCAGCTGGGTGCGGTTGTGGGTGTCGTCGCTGTTGACGGCACGTGCCCACTGGCCAATGCCGCTGTGGGCGTCAAAGCGGTGGCTGTGGGTGAGCGTGACCGTGAGGTCGCGCAACAGGGGGCCGGTGCACAGCTGCGACATCACCGCACCGGCTTCCACCGAGGCCAATTGGTCTTTGTCACCCAGCAAGATCAAGCGCGCATGCAGCGGCACGGCCTTGAGCAAGCGCGCCATCATTTCCAAATCGACCATCGACGCTTCGTCCACCACCACCACATCGGTGGCCAGTTGGTGTTCGCGGGTGTCGTTGCTGGGTGTGCCGTGCAGTTGCAGCAAGCGGTGCAAGGTGTACGCCTGGGGCGAGATCAGGTCACGTACCGCCTCAGGCATCTTGCCCAAGGCTTGGGTGATCGACTCGGTCAAACGCGCCGCTGCTTTGCCGGTGGGTGCTGCCAGGTGAATGCGCAGCGGCTGCCCAGGCGCGGCCGCGCCCACCAAGGTGCTGAGCAAGCGCACCACGGTGGTGGTTTTGCCCGTGCCCGGGCCGCCGGTGATGAGGGTGATGCGGTGGGTGGCTGCTACCTCGCAGGCACGCCGTTGCATGTCGGCGTGTGTCGGGTCCGCTGGCGCCGGGAACAAGGCATCCAGGCGTTGTGGCAAATCGGCGGGCGCGGCGGTGGGCGTCAAGCGTGCGCTGAGTTGCTGGCGAATGGTTTGTTCGGCTGCCCAGGCGCGGCGCAGGTAGAGCTTGCCTTGCGGGTGCGCGGGCGTGCAGTGCAGCACCAAAGGCTGGCTGCCGCTGGGGGCGTCAAACAAGTCCGGGGTGTGGGCGTTGGCGCTGGGCTGGATCACTTCAGCCCAGGGCAGCGAGGCAGCGGCGGCGTGCAGCGTGTCGGGCAGTGCGGCAGCTTGCTCGTTGGACCAGCCCAGCAACTGCGCGGCTTGGCTGCGCAAGAGCCCCAAGTCCAGGCACGCATGGCCTCGGCTCCATTGGTGGCTGGTGAGTGCCGCCAGCCACAGATGGCGTGGGTCGTCGCTGGCTTGCTTGCTTTGCAGCAAGTTGGCAAGTGCCAAGTCCAGCCCACTCAAGGGCGTGCGTGCGGCATGGGGCCAGGGCGGCTGCAACAGATCATGCAAGCGCTTCATGCTGCACCTCCCGCAAACGCGGCGTCCAGGGCTTCCACCAAAGCGCGGGGTGGGCGTTGCACATGCACACCGGCACCGGGCTGCTCGATGCCGCGCAAAAACAGGTACACCGCGCCACCCATGTGCAGGTCGTAGTCGTAGTCGGGCAAGCGCACTTTCAGCAAGCGGTGCAGGGCCAGGGTGTAGAGCACGTACTGCACGTCGTAGCGTTTGTGCAGCACCGCGTCTTGCAGCGATGCGCTGGTGTAGTCGACCAGCTTGTTGGATTTGTAGTCCACCACCCAGTAGCGCCCGTCGTGCGCCACCACCAAGTCCATGAAGCCAGTCAACATGCCTTGCAGCATGCGCGCTTGCAGTGCGGGGCGCGGCACGCCGGGCAGCAGGTGTTGGCCAATCAGCTGGTCCAGCGTGGCCGCAGACACGCCGTGCGCTTCGAAGCTGAACTCCATCTCGGCCCATAAAGCCTCGCGTGGCAACTGGCTCAGCACCAAGTCGGCCCCCAGGTTTTGCAGCGGCAGCGGGGTGTTGAGCAAGGCGGTGATCCACGGCGGCAACAGCGCTTGGGCGGCATCGTCCAATTGCAGCCAACGCGCTTTGCGTGCCAGCAAGCTGTGCCACTCGGCGTGTGCCCATGCCGGGGCCTCGTCACGCGCGGCGGGCCATTGGTGGAGGGACTGCCACTCCAGCAAGTCGTGCAGCAAGGTGCCGTAGCTCGCACCGGCCGGAAAGCTCTGCCAGCGGCTGGCGAGCGTGTGATCGGATGTGCTGTCCGATGCGTCGCTGTCGCTGGTGTCGGCATCGGTGATGGCATCGGCCACGGCCTCGTCGCGCAGCGAGTCAGAACTCAAGCCCCGCGTGAGCGTGCTGAAGCTGGCGGTCCACCACAGGCTTTGGTGTTGGCGTTGTGGCGTGCGTGCCGCTTGGTGTTGCGTGGTCTGCACCGGTGGCTGGTAGGTCAGCTGCTGCAAGGCGGGCAACGGGGCCACGGCGATGTCGCTGCATGTGGCCCACAGCGCGTGCAACTGCGTTTGCAAATCACCGCGTTCGCGGCGATGGAGCAGGCGCGACAAGGCGCTGCGCTTGAGCGTGCCTTTGGCGGCGTCGCCCGAGAGGTCGCGTGCGGTCTCGGCCACGCCCAGCCACAGCGCACGCTGGGCGCGTGTCAGCGCCACATACAGCAGGCGCATGTCTTCGTCGGTGGACGAGGGGGTGTCGCTGGCGCTGTCGGTGTCTTCGCCATCTGGCGCGGTGCTGGTCGTGGTGGTTTTTTCAACCGCAAAACTGCCTGCGAAGGGCACAAACACCAGTGGGTACTGCAAGCCTTTGCTCTTGTGGTACGTGATGACTTGCACGCACTGCGCATCGGTTTCTAAGCGCATGGCGTGGGCGTCGCTGCTTTCGCTGGGTTGCTGAATTTGCTGACCCAGGTGGCGCACCAGCGCGTGTTCGCCTTGCAGGCTTTGTGCGGCATGTTGCAGCAGCTCGCCCAGGTGCAACAGGTTGCTCAGGCGGCGCTCGCCGTCGTGCCCTCGCACCAGGCGCTGGGCACGCTCACCGCTGTGCAGCCACTGGTGCAGCATGGGCAACACACCGTGTTGTTGCCACAGGTGTTGCCAGTGGTGGAACTGGTCGAGCAGGGCTTCCCATTGGGTCTCGTCTTGGGTGATGGCCAGCACCTCATCGAGCGACAAGGCCCACAGGGGGCTGCCCAAGGCCGCGCGCACCCAGCGGGTTTGGCGCGGTGACGCCACGGCGCGCAACAAGCGCCACAGGTCCAGCGCTTCGGGGCTTTCAAACACACTGGCATGGTCCGACAGGTACACGCTGGCCACACCGCGCTGGCGCAAGGCATCACGCACGGCGTCGGCCTGCGACTGGCTGCGCACCAGCACCGCCATGTCGCCTGGCGTGGCCACGCGCTGGTTGAGCAGCAGCGCCATCTGATCGGCAAACACCGCCGCCATGTGGTGCAGGTGGTCGCCGGCTTTGACCACGGGTTCGTCACCCTGCATCTGCCACACGGTGAGGCCGGGTTGCAAGCGGCCGTTGCCCAGTGGCAGCGCGGCCACGTCACCCTCGGGCGTGACCTCGACAAATGCGATGTCGCTGGCCCCTGCGTTGCTGCTGGCGTGCTCCGGCGAAAACGGCGCATCGATCTGTGTGAACACATGGTTGACGGCACGCACCAGGCCTGCGCTGGAGCGCCGGTTGCCACTCAGGGTGTGCAGAGCGTCTGGGTTGTGCGCCAGGGCCTGGTCACGCGCCTGCAAGTAGGTGCTGAGGTCGGCCCCGCGAAAACTGTAGATGGCCTGTTTGGGGTCGCCAATCATCACCAGGGCGTTATCGGCTGTGACAGTTGTAAGGTCGTAAATACGGTGCAGGCTGCCGTACTGCCACGGGTCGGTGTCTTGGAATTCATCCACCAAAGCCACCGGGTACTGCGTGCGAATGGCCTCGGCCAAACGACCGTCTTCGGCCATCACGGCGCGGTAGAGGTTTTGCAGCAGGTCCGAAAAGTCAAACGCCGCGCGCTGTGTTTTGGCGGCTTGGTAGGCCAAGCCCACGGCGTGTGCCGCGTGTTGGGTGATGCGCGCGCCTGTGTCGGGTGCCTCGGCAACCAGCGCCACATGCGCATCAAGCGCGGCAAAAAATGCAAAGCGCTCGGGCTCTGGCCAGCCTTTGTCTTGCAAGGCGCTGAGGGTGAAGCGTGCCAGGGTGTCGGGCTTGAGTGGGGCAGATTGCTCAGCCCAGGCTTGCAGGCCCTCCAACCACTTGGCGTAATTTTTTTCTGAAGCCCCTTTGAGGCGTTTGGCTTGCAGGGCTTGCAGCACCTCGGGCGTCCAGGCCTGGCGTGCGGCCTGAGCCGTGGCTTGGCACTGTGTGAGCCACTGCATGTGGGCGGCAATGGCTTGGCTGGGCGTGAACGCGGGGTCTTGGGGCACGCGGGGTGTGCGGTCTTGTTCACGCCACACCAGTTGCAGTTTGCTCAGCAAGTCGTCGGGCGAGCGCCCGATGCTGGGCTGCACCTGTTGCAGCACCTTGGCAGCTTGTGGGTAAAACCAAGTGCGCCAATAGTCTTGCACCAGCTGGCGTTGCAGGGCTTGCGCGTTGTCCAGGCGAGTTTGCTCAAACAGGTGGCGGCTGTCGAGCGCGTGTTGGCTCAGCATGCGGCGCGACCAGCCGTGGATGGTGTAGATCGCGGCGTCGTCCATCCAATCGGCCGCAGCACTCAGCTGCAAGGCGCAGCGCGGCCAAAGCGTGGCGTCATAGCTGTCGCGTAGCTCGGTCAAAAAGGTGTCGGCCTCAAAGCCTTGCGGCAGCGCGCGCTGTTGTGCACTGCTGTCAAACAGCACGGCCGCGTCGTGCAAGCGTTGGCGAATGCGCTCACGCAATTCGGCGGTGGCCGCTTCGGTGAAGGTCATCACCAAAATCTGCGGTGGCAACAAGCCAGCATGGGGCTCGCCATCCACGCCTTGACGGCCATGGCCCAGCACCAGGCGCAGGTAGAGCGCGGCCAGCGTCCAGGTTTTGCCCGTGCCGGCGCTGGCTTCAATCACCTGGCGCCCACTCAGGGGCAGGGTGAGCGGCTGCAACTCGGTCATGGCGTGTCCTCGCTGTGCGCGGCATCGCCGCTGGGCAGCAACACCGCCGCATCAACCATGGGACCATACAAGCGCTCGGCCCAGTCGGGCAGGTGTGGGGCCAGATCGTCAAAGTGGTTGAACACGCGCTGCAAGGTGGTGGACTCGGGGTATTCGCCACTTTGCATGTGCCCGCCTTCAAACGTGCTGCGCGCCGCCTGCAAGGGCTGGGGGTCTTGGTTGCGTTGGGCGTTGAGCCACGCACACGCGGTTTTGCGCGCCACGGGCAAGGGCGCTTGCCAGGCCTGTGCGTAGGCGTCCATCAGCTTGTGCAACTGCGCTTTGGCCTTGTCAGCCGAGAGGGGGTTGAACTGCACCCAGCCGTCCAAGCCCACTTGCGCGCTGGTGGTGGGCGTGCCGCTGGCGCAGGCCACCAGGTGTTGCAGCCACACCTCGGTGAGGGTTTCGGCACGCGGGCGTTGGCTGTCGGTTTTTCGCTTGCCTTGCAGCACCGAGCCTGGCCGCACATCCACTTGCAACCAGGCGTTGCGCTGGGCATTGGTTTTCCAGAGCTGTGGCTCGGGCTGCCATTCGGCGTGCAGGCGGATGTCACCGCCCGCGAGCGTGAACGACAGGTCCAGCGACTGCGCAGGCAGGTCGTGCGGCCAGTCGGCCAAGCGGGGGGCCAAACGCGCCCACAAGGCCTCGCGTTGTTGGCGCAGCAGCGCTTGTTGCGCTTGGCCGAAACCCGCCAGCGCCAAGGTGCCACTGCCCTGCAATTGCTGCAAGGCACGCTCGGGGTCGTGGGCGCGGGCCAGGGTTTGGCTGAGCAAGTAGGTGTCCAGGCCATCCAGTGCAAACGGCTCTTCTTCGGGAGCGGCTTCGTCGGGTGTGTCCAACTGCACCCGCAGGCGTTCGCGCACAAACACGTCCACGGGTTGGCGCAGCAGGCGGGCCAGTTGGCGCAGGTGGATGTCGGTGGGGATCTCGGTCGCGGCGGGCGCTGCGGTGTGTGTGGCAGGTGCGGCTGCATCGGCTGCGTGTGCCTGTTGCCATTCGGTGGCGTAGGTGACCCAGCCGCTGTCGGCTTGAAAGTAGCTGGGCGAAAAAGCGTGCAGCGGTTGCAAGGGTGCTTCAAATGCGGCGTGCGGTGATGGGGCTGCGTCCGTGGCCAAGGTCCAGCTCACGTTGAGGTAGTCCATCAACTGCGCCACCAGCACCGACGGGGGTTGGTCTTGGTGGTCGGTGGCGCGCTTGCCTTGCCAGCTGATGTACAGGCGCTGGCGTGCAGACAGGAGGGCTTCTAAAAACAAATAACGGTCGTCTTCGCGGCGTGAGCGGTCGCCTGCGCGCCACAGCTGTGCCTGGCCCATCAGGTCGAAGTCACGCGGGGTTTGGCTGCGTGGGTAGTCGCCATCGTTCATGCCCAGCAAACACACCACCTGAAACGGGATGGAGCGCATGGGCATGAGCGTGGCGAACTGCACGCCACCGCCAAAAAAGCGCCGGTGCATGGCCGGTTGTTGCAACTGGCCCAGCCAGTGCTCGCGCACCACCACCAAGGGCAGGGGGGCGTCCAAGCGTGCCAGTTGGCATTCGGCCAGCCATGTTTCCAGTGGCGCCATCACGCGCTCTAGCAAGCGCACCTCGGCGTCGCTGCTGGCCTTGAAAAACTGCGCCACCAGGGTTTGCAGCAGCGTCACCCATTGCTCGGGCGTGTGCGCCTGGCGCAACTGGTTCAAGGCCCATTCGATGCCGCGCAACCATTGCAGCAGACCATCCACCACACGCGTGTCCAGGCCACCCACACCGGCCATCGGCCAAGTGTCTTGCCAGGCGGGCGTGTGCGCCGCGTGGGCATCGGGCGTGCCCATGGCGTAGCCCAGCAACAAGCGCTGCACACCAAACAACCAGCTGTTTTGCGCCGCATCGGGCAAGTCGGCATCCATGCCCCAGGTCTGCCGGTGTGGGGCGTCCAGGCCCCAGCGCACCCCGGCTTGTTGCAGCCAGTCGTCGAGTTGCGCCACATCGGTTTCGTCCAAACCAAAGCGCGCACGCACGGCGGCCACTTCAAACAGGCTCATCCACTCCACGCGGGTGATGCGCAATTGCGGCAGTTGCAGCAACACATCGAGTGCTTGCACCAGCGGTTCGGTGCGCGGCGTGGTGTCGGCCACGGAATAGGGAATGTGGCGTGGTGTGTGCGCCGCAAAGCGCCCAAACACCGCGTGGATGTGGGGTGCAAACGCGGCCATGTCGGGCACCATCACCATGATGTCGCCCGGTTGCAACTGTGGCTGTGCATCGAGCCAGGCCAAGATGCGGTCGTGCAGCACCTCGACTTCGCGTTGTGCCGAATGGGTTTGCACAAACGTCACGCTCTGGTCGCCGGGCGGCAGTGGCTCAGGCGTGGTGGGCGCAGGGTTGAGGTTGAGCAGGTCGGACTGCAAGCGCTCCAACACGGTGGCGGGGCGCTGCTGTTCGTGCGCTGTGGTGACCGGGTCGACAAACACATCGATGCGCTGAAACTGGTGGCGGTAACGCGCCACATCGTCAAAGCCATCGAGCAGGTGCAGGTAGTCGCGCCCGTGCTTGCCCCAGGCGGCCAGCAAGGGGTTGCTGTCGGTGTGCAACTGGTATTGCTCGGCGGGCGTGAAGCTGTCGCTGGGCAAGGGCAGGTGGGGTTTGTGTGCTTGTCTGTGTTGGCTCCAAGTTGCCAAAGGCCGACGGCTTTCCACCACATGGCCCCAAAAATACTGACACGGGTTTTGCACCAGCATCAACACTTGACACACCCGTCCCAAGGCCGCCAGGGCCTGCACGGTTTGCATGGGCAATGAGGTGACGCCAAACACCACCAGGCGCTGGGGCACACCCGCTGGGCGCACGCCGTCGGGCAGTTGTTGCAGCGCTTTGACAAACGCCTCGTGCACGTCGGCGCGCGAGCGAAAGCGCTGGTCTGCGGGGGTGTCGTGGGCCAGGTCTTGCAGCAAGTCGCGCCACAGCGCAGGCTGCCATTGCTGTGCGTCGGGCACGGCGATGGGCGTGCCGTGGGCGGTGTTCAAACGGTCGCGTGTGGCAGCCCAGTCGTCGAGCCAGTCGGCGCGGTAGTTTTGGTAGCCGTCCAGCACGTCGGCCAGTTGCAGCGCGAGTTGGTAGGCGCGGCGGCCATAGGGCGCTTCTTGGGGTGCTTCTTCTGGGTCGTTGTGGCTGGACGGCTCCAGGTACTGGGCCAGTGGGCGAAACACCGGTTGCGTCAACAAGTCGGGCAAGCGGCGCATCAAACGCCACACCAGGGGTGACTTGTCGAGCGGCATGTGTGCGGGCACCACGTCTTGGCCCAGCACCGCCCGGTACATCTGCCATAGCTGGGCCGAGGGCAACTCAATGTGCGTGGCGGCACAAATACCCAAGGCGTTGTCGCGCGCCAAGGCCAGCTCCAGCCAGTGCTTCATGCCGTTGCTTTGCACCAGCAACACCTCGGGCGCGAGCGGCGGCAAGGGGTTGTTCTGGATGAACTGCACCATCACATCGCGCAGGCCTTCCAACTGGTTGCTGTGCAGCACCATGAAGCCGGTGGGGTGGGGCATGGCGTGTTTATTTCTTTCCGTAGGTGGCATCGTGATCGGGCTGGATCAAGAGCACCCGCAGAAAATTGCCGTCACGAAAGCCGACGCCTCGTGTCGATTTGCTGACACGAAATGTGTCAAGTTGAACTCGGTTTGCGTTTGACGACATGGAGTGTTGCGCGGATAAGGTATTTTCGGCTCAAGCCGACATCTTTCACCCAACGTATTTTTACAGCAAGAATTCATGCGTCTTTGTGAAATTTGGTCGTGGCGACGATTAAATTGAACCTTGGGGCTGAATGTAAATATGATCTGGTGCCAAATCGGCCTGATAACGCTCATACATTGCTGTGTATGCAGATTCAATGTGCTTGCAAAAACGTGGCGTATCAAATAAAGCCGTTGTGAGTCTATTGCGTTCAAGCTTGTGTTTGATTGCTTTAAGCTTGGTCGGGTGTGTTGCCAAATCAATTGCCATAGCTTCAAATTGTTCTTGAGTGCTGGTAATTAACTCTGGCAACTCAATCGCATTGAGCAAACTCGCCGAGACTCGACTGGCAAAACTCTCACCCATGCATGTCAAGACTGGCAGGCCGGCCCATAAGGCATCGCTTGCTGTTGTGTGAGCATTGCAAGGAAATGTGTCAATAAATAAGTCTGCTGCCTTGTGTCGTGCCAGATGTTCTGGCAGTTTCATTCTTTTAGCAAAAATTAATCTATTCGGGTCAAGTCCCCTATGGCTTGCCTCTTTACGTAAGTTGATCCCAGCGCTGTGATTGCTTTCCAGTAACCACAAAACACTACCTTCGACAGCATTTAGGATTCTTATCCAACCATCAAATGTGTCAGGGGTTATTTTGTAGTTGTTATTGAAACAACAAAATACAAAACTATCTTTAGGCAACCCTAACTCGTGCCTGGTCATTGTCTTATCCGAAATAACTCTATGCCTGTCATTAACTTGGTAGCTATCAGGAAGATAAACGATTTTTTCTGAATAGAATTTTTGATTTTTTATAGGTATAAGCGTTGGATCAGCGATCAAATAATCAATATAGTCTGCCGCCATCGTGCCCGGATATCCGATGTAGTTGACCTGTATTGGGGCGGCACGGTAAGCAAAAATTCCTGTTCTGCAGCCGTGGGTAAAACCTTTCAGGTCAATGGCGATATCTATGCCCATGCCCCTTGACATGGATGCAATCTCTTTATCTGTTTTGTGATCTACGCGAATGAAACTATCGAAAGCCGCAGAAACTCTTTGCTGCATTTCATCTTGTTCATTAGGCCCAAAAGAAAAACCTATTAATTCAAATTTGGCCCTGTTGTGCAGCTCAAACAATTCGGCCATCAAATAAGATGTTGCATGATTAAAGAAATCTGCTGAGTAATAGCCAATGCGTATTTTTTCTTTGCATTTTAATTTACCTATGGCACCGAGCGATGAATTAGGCGGATGCTTGTCGTTAACCCAAATTTCTGAAGCTTTGTAATGCATTGGCAATGAATCAATTAACGCAAGTACCGGGAAGCTTGGCGACGATCGTTTATTTTTTCTTAAATTCTCAATCAATTTAAATACATTAGATTGAAAATCTTCCCAGTCACATGTAATCATTTTTAAATGTAAAAGTGTCCCAAAAGAATATTCAAAATCTGGTTTTAAATTAACTCCTATTTCGTAACTATCCAACGCCTCATTCATGCGACGAACTTCTTTGAGTACAGAACCCCGGCTGAAATAAGCCTCAGCATAGTCTGGCTTGATACTGATTGCTTTGTTGTAGCTGTCCAAGGCAGCGTCCCATTGCTTCAATTCAGTCAATGCCAGTGCACGGTTAAAGTAGGCCGCAGCATAGTCGGGTTTAATGGCTATCGCTGTGTTACTTGAGACTATCGCCTCTTGATATTTCCCAATATCTCGTTGACTTTTACTCTTATTGTTCAATGCGCTAAAGTTCTTGGGGTTGAGCCTCAAGCAATCATCGTATGCCTTAATCGCTTGCTCCTTTCTATTCGCTGCGTCTAGCGCAAGGCCTAAGTTGTAATAAGCATCTGTTGCGTTCTTTTTTTCTTTAAGTGCAGAAGATATGAGATTGACGGCAGCATCACTGTTTCCCAAACTCATTTCGACTACACCAAGAAGATGCAAAGCATCAAAGTGCCTTGGATTCGCTTTGAGTACAGCCTCATAAAGTACCTTGGACTGCGCCAATTTGCCTTGTTGGTGCAAGGCAAGTCCTTGCGTAAATTGCTTGTCAATCTCAACACTCATAAAGATCCTCAGGGCGCTTGGTGAGCAGGTTTGCCATGTCATTTTCAATATTTATTTTTGAGAAAATTTCACTCCGTAATAGAGTTCTCTTGATCCTCTCCAACACTGATCTCCAACTCCGTTCATCGTCTTGCCGATACAACTTGACAGATCCATACCAAGGGCTGTGAATCGCCCCGCATTTCGAGGAGGCCAGTTGGTTTAAGTTAACGCCTTAGCGTTGGTCTTCTCAGCGAGTTGCCGATAGTAGTTGGTCTCAGCCTCGGCAGGTGGAATATACCCAATACGCTCCAG
>NZ_NESA01000012.1 GCF_002778315.1 Limnohabitans sp. JirII-31
CCGTGGGGGCCAGGGTGTCCACGCTGTAGTTGGCGCTGCTGGCAATGCTGCCGCTGTTGCCTGCGATGTCGGTGTAGCTCGCAGCCAAGCTGACCACGTTGCTGGTGTCTTGCAGGTTGACGCTGGGGGTGAAGGTGCCCGTCCAGGTGACGCCGCCGTCGGCGCTGCTGAGCGTGCTCAGGCTGCCGTTTTGCACCGTCACGTCGCTGTTGTCAAAGCCGCTCACGGCTTCGTTGAAGGTGATCGTCACCACGCTGGTCTCGCCCACTTTGAGCGCGCTGTCCGACAGGCTGATGCTCGCCGTCGGCGCCAGGGTGTCGATGCTGTAGTTGGCACTGGTGGCGGTGCTGCCGCTGTTGCCTGCGATGTCGGTGTAGCTGGCGGCCAGGCTGACCACGTTGCTGGTGTCTTCCAAGTTCGCGGTGGGCGTGAAGGTGCCCGTCCAAGTGACGCCGCCGTCGGCGCTGCTCAAAGTGCTCAGGCTGCCGTTTTGCACCGTCACGTCGCTGTTGTCAAAGTCGCTCACAGCCTCGCTGAAGGTGATGGTGACAGCACTGGTCTCGCCTGCTTTCAAAGACGTGTCGCTGAGTGCTATGGCGGACACACTGGGACCCGTGGTGTCCACGCTCACGTGGTGATGCAAAGATGCGTCGCTGGCTGTACCGGCGATGTTGATGAGTTTGGCGTTCAGGTCATGCGTGACACCGCTGCTCAAGATCGGCGTGTTGAAGTCCACCGCGCCCGCCAAAATGTCGGCCGACGTCAGGGTGATCGGGTTGCCCAAGGGCGTGCTGCCGTCGTACAGCTGCACGGTGTCATTGGCCACGGCACTGGTGCCTGCCAGCGAGACGGTCACCGTCAACACGGTGTCGTCTGTGACGCCGCCCTCTGCCACGGCGCCGGTGATGGTGCCCACATCGTCCACGATGCGGCTGATGCTGGGCGCCACCGGCGCCGTGGTGTCGATGGTGACGCTGTAGTTGCCAGACGCTGCGCTGGCGTTGCCCGCCACGTCAATGACTTTGGCGTTGAAGGCGTAGGTGGTGGCGTTGCTCAGGCTGTTGGTGGTGATGTCCACATAGCCGTTGCTGATGTCGGTGGCACTCAAGGCGGCTGCGCTGGCGATGACACTGGTGTTGTCGTACAGCTGCACCGTGTCGTTGGCCACGGCACCCGTACCCGTCAGGCTGACCCGCACCACCAGTTGGGTGTCGTCACTGAGCCCGCCGTCAGCCACGGCTCCGGTGATGGCGCCTACGTCATCGATGACACGGGTGATGCTGGGTGCCAGAGGGGCTGTGGTGTCAACCGTCACCACGTGGCTGGCCGACACCGCACTGGCGTTGCCTGCCACGTCGGTGACTGTGGCGTTGAAGGTGTACGTCGTCGCGTCGCTCAGCGTGTAGGTGGTGATGTCCACATAGCCGTTGCTGATGTCGGTGGCACTCAAGGTCAGCGCGCTGGCGATGGCCGTGGTGTTGTCATACAACTGCACGCTGTCGTTGGCTGCGGCACCTGTGCCCGTCAGGCTGACGCGCACCACGAGTTGGGTGTCATCGCTGCGCCCACCGTTGGCCACCGCACCGATGATGGTGCCCACGTCGTCGGTGACGCTGCCGATGCTTGCCGCCGCAGGTGCTGCGGTGTCGATGGTGACGGTGTAGTCGCTCGACACCGCACTGATGTTGCCCGCCACGTCGCTGACTTTGGCATTCAAGACGTAGCTGTTGCCGTTGCTCAGGGTATGGGTGGCGACGTCGACATAGCCATTGCTGATGTCTGTGGCACTCAAGGTCACCGCAGTGGCTATCGTGCTGGTGCCGTTGTAGAGCTGCACGCTGTCGTTGGCCACGGCCCCTGTGCCGCTCAAGTTCACACGCACTACCAGTTGGGTGTCGTCTGTCACGCCACCCGCAGCCACCGGGCCAGTGATGGCACCCACGTCGTCGGTGACGCTGCCGATGCTCGGCGCTGTAGGTGCGGTGGTGTCGATGGTGACGGTGTAGTTGGCTGACGCTGTGCTGGCACTGCCCAGCGCATTGATGACTTTGGCGTTGAAAGCGTAAGTGGTGGCGTTACTCAGGGTGTTGGTGGTGATGTCCACATAGCCGTTGCTGATGTGGCTGGCACTCAAGGTCACGACACTGGCGACTGCGTTGGTGCCGTCGTAAAGCTGTAGGGTGTTATTCGCGACTGCGTTGGTACCACTCAGGCTGACCCGCACCACCAGTTGGGTGTCGTCGCTGCGCCCGCCGTTGTTGACCACGCCAGTGATAGAACCGACGTCGTCTGTGACACGGGTGATCGTGGGCGCGCCAGGTGTTGAGCTACCCACCACGCCCGAGGTGCTGGAACCACCCGAACCACCCCCACCAGATAAAAGCAGCAAGGGCGCCAAGCCAATCAGCGTGTTGGCACCGAAGACGGGCAGCCACACGCTGTCTGAATCTTTGTCTTTGGCCCCCGCCGTCGTGGCCGTGTTGGGGTTGTTTTGACTGGCTGATGCCGCGCTCTGGTCGTTGGCGCAAAGCAAGGTTTTGTCGTTGCTTGGGCTGGCAGATGCCATTTGTTCCGTGGCACCCAACACACGTTCAGCGCCATCCAACTCAGTCACTGTCAACAGGGCTGGCGCACTCGATTGGGCATGGGCGTAAAACCCCTCCAACACCAACTCGTCACACTCTGGCGTGGAGAGGATCAAATCATCTTGCTCTTGACGGTGACTGATTTTTTGTTTCTTGCGGGCTGCTGTGTCTTGTGCAGACACCTTGGGTGGCAGCAGCCTGTAGGCGGCCCCTGGGTGCACTTTGACCTTGGTGGCTTGTCCCGATGAGGCTCCGACGGCAATCGTCCATGGGCTGGGCGCTTGCTCGCTCTCGGACAGCCACAGACCGTCCATTTGGAGAGACCATTTTTTGGCGTCTATCCCTTGGGTAGGGGGGGTAGATTGCGCTGCATTGTTTTTTTTAGGAGGATTGAGTTCTGCAGGCATGAGAGGTTTTTCTAGAGAGCGGGCCGATGTTTTGCACCCTGTCTATCGGCCTCAAAGTCGTGTGACTTGAAAGACTTTACATATTTAATGATTTTGTTATTTTTATTGTTTTTGATGATTTTATTGTCATAAACAAGATATTTTTATGATCGAAATCACAGGCAAAAAAATAAAGAAAGCAGTACTCAAAAAATATGAAGGCGACTTAGAGATTGCCTTGCTCAAAAAGCAATTCTTTGGCGTTCAATGCCCGGAATTTTTAGAAAAAACAAACCCTAAATAGCTCACACCCAATTGGCGTGTTCAAAGCACAAAAAATGGCCATGCAAGCGCGCATACGGCGCACACGTGCATCGAGCGGACGTGAAGAAGCCCACAGCGCGTGATGCTGTGCGCTGTGCAATCGATGAAAAGGAGAAATCAGCGGTGACCACCGCCGATGGGGGGACTGGGGCTGCTTAGCTGCCCGCGATTTTCATGCGGTTGATCAAGACCGAGCCGATGGTCTTGGCACCCATGGTGTAGGCGTCCGATCCAATGGCCTGGATGCCTTGGAACATGTCTTTGAGGTTGCCCGCGATGGTGATTTCTTGCACGGGAAAAGCAATCTGCCCGTTCTCCACCCAAAAGCCACTGGCACCACGTGAATAGTCACCCGTGACGTAATTCACGCCTTGGCCCATCATCTCGGTCACAAACAAGCCGGTGCCCAGTTTTTGGAGCATGGCGTCGAGGTCGTCACCTGCTTGGGTGAGCCGCGACTGCATGACCAGATTGTGCGACCCACCCGCATTGCCCGTGGTGGGCATGCCCAGTTTGCGACCCGAGTAGGTGCTCAGGAAATAACCTTGCACGCGCCCCGCATCCACCACGCGACGAGCGCGGGTGGTGACGCCTTCGTCGTCAAACGGCGAGCTGCCTTTGCCACGCAGCTCATGGGGGTCTTCCAAGATGTCGATGTGTTTGGGGAACACGCGCTTGCCCAGCGAGTCGAGCAAGAAGGTGCTCTTGCGGTAGAGCGAGCCGCCGCTGACGGCCTGCACAAACCCGCCCAACAAGCCCGCCGCCACAGGCGATTCGAACAACACCGCGCATTGGGTGGTGGCGATCTTGCGCGACTTCAAGCGGCTCAAGGCACGCTCGGCGGCGTAGCGGCCCACGGCTTCGGGGGACGACAGCTCGTCGGCCGAGCGCATGGAGGTGTACCAAGCGTCGCGCTGCATGTTGTTGCCTTTGCCCGCGATGGGCGACACCGACAGGCTGTGACGCGAGCTGGCATAGCCGCCGCGAAAGCCGTGGGTGTGGGCACTGAAGAAATGGCTTTGCTGGGCCGACACCGCAGCACCTTCGCTGTTGGTGATGCGCTTGCTGGTGCGCAGTGCGGCCTCTTCGCAGCGCAGGGCCAACTGAGCCGCCTCTTCGCTGGTGATGGCCCAGGGGTGGAACAAGTCCAACTCGGGATGGTGTTTGGCAATGTCTTGCTCATCGGGCAGGCCAGCCATGGGGTCTTCGGCCGTGAAGCGCGCAATGTCGTAAGCCGCTTGCACGGTGCGCTCAATCGCCGCTTTGGAAAAGTCAGAGGTGCTGGCATTGCCACGGCGGTGGCCCACATACACGGTGACGCCGAGCGATTTGTCGCGGTTGCGCTCGACGTTTTCCAGCTCACCCTTGCGCACGGACACGCTCAAACCGCTGCCCTCAGAGGCTTCGGCACCCGCATCGGTGGCACCGAGTTTTTTGGCGTGCCCCAGTGCCAGATCGACCAATTCTTCAAATTGATCACGGCTGTAACTGAAACCCTGAGAGGTGTGACGGGCAGGGACGGCGGGTTTTGGGGTGGCTTTGCTCATATCGGCGGCTATGATACTTGCCACTGTGTTTCCCTTTGTGTTGAAGGGCAAGCCGACCGCTTTGGACCCCCTTCTTTTTATGTCACGCAAACCCAAAAAAGGTTACTTCGTTCGCGGCCAATTTGTGGCCGAAGGCAGCGAACTCGACCTGGAACTCAAACGCGAACTCAAAGGCACCGACAGTGCCAGCCGCACCGATAAAAAACGCGAAAGCGACGAGCGGCAAGATCTCGGGGTAGAACTGCTGACTTTGCGCACCGACTTGTTGGACCGACTGCAAACCCAAGGCCATTTGAACGACCAACTGCGCGAGGCCATGGCCGAAGCGCGCCGCATCACCAACTTTGAAGGCAAGCGTCGCCAAATGCAGTACGTGGGCAAGTTGATGCGCAAGCTCAACGAAGAGGCGGTGGTGGCCATGCGCGACACGCTCAACGAACAGCGCATGGGCAGCACCCGCGACACCCTGGCCCTGCACCTGGCCGAGCATTGGCGAGACCGTCTGATTCAAGACGACAACGCGGTGTCGGAATGGATGCTGGCCCACCCCAGCACCGACAGCCAACAATTGCGCGCCTTGGTGCGCCAAGCACGCAAAGACGACACCACCTCCAAAGCCGATGTGGCCAAAGGTCTGCTGCCACGCCAGGGGCGCGCTTACCGTGACATTTTTCAACTCGTCAAAACCACCTTGAGCGATGCCGAAGACGCGGCCCGCACCCCCGAGGACGACGACAGCGAGGTGTACAAGCCATGACCGAGACTGCCCTGCCCATACCCGATGCACGCTGCGACACCCTGAAGGTGGGCATCGTGTCGATCAGCGACCGCGCCTCCAGCGGCACTTACGAAGACAAAGGCCTGCCCGCGTTGCGTGACTGGTTGGGCCAGGCCTTGTTCAACCCCATCGACTACCACGCACGTTTGATTCCGGACGAACAAGCCACCATCAGCCAAACCTTGATTGAGTTGGTCGATGCAGGCTGTGCTTTGGTGCTGACCACCGGCGGCACAGGCCCAGCTTTGCGCGATGTGACGCCCGAAGCCACCCTGGCCGTGGCCGACAAAGAGATGCCAGGCTTTGGCGAGCAAATGCGCCAGATCAGCTTGCGATTTGTGCCGACCGCCATCTTGTCGCGTCAAGTGGCGGTGATTCGTGGCCAGAGCCTGATCATCAATTTGCCCGGTCAACCCAAATCGATCCAAGAAACCTTGGGTGGCTTGAAAGACGCCGAAGGCAAGCAGTTGGTGGACGGCATCTTTGCCGCTGTGCCGTATTGCATTGACTTGATTGGCGGCCCCTACATGGAAACGCGCGACGCGTTTTGCAAAGGCTGGCGGCCTAAAACGGCGATCAAGTCCAAGCGGGTGTAAGACCCGCCCGTGCGTCAGTCCAGCAACTGGTTGATGCGCGCTGCTTCGAAGTGTTCTTGACGCGCTGCATCACTGGGCACGCAATCGGCACCGGTTTGCGCATTGGACAGTTGTTCAATGGCTTGCCAGAGCAACGCAATTTGATGCTCTTGACCCGCTGCGCTGTCAATCAGGCCACGCATGGCCTGGCTCAGGGGGTCGTCGTTTTGCGTGACCCCATAGGCTGAAAAACCCATCTTCGACGCCGCTTCTTCGCGCTTGGCATCCGACTCGGCCTGGATGATGCGTGCGGGGTTGCCCACGGCTGTGGCCCCCGCAGGCACGGGCTTGGTCACCACGGCGTTGCTGCCCACCTTGGCGCCATCGCCCACGGTGAAGCCGCCCAACACTTTGGCGCCTGCGCCAATCACCACATCGCGGCCCAGCGTGGGGTGACGCTTGGTGCCTTTGTAGAGCGAGGTGCCCCCCAAGGTCACGCCTTGGTAAATGGTGCAGCCGTCGCCAATTTCGGCGGTCTCACCCACCACCACGCCCATGGCATGGTCAAAGAACACGCGCTCGCCAATCTTGGCGGCAGGGTGAATTTCAATGCCGGTCAACCAGCGTGAGAGATGCGAGATGAAACGCCCCAACCAACGCAAGCCCCAACCCCAGCAGGCATGGGCCAAGCGGTGCAACACCACGGCGTGCAAACCGGGATAGCAGGTGAGCACCTCCCAGCGGCTGCGCGCAGCAGGGTCGCGGTCAAGGATGCATTGAACGTCGGAGCGAAGGCGTGAAAACATAAGCGGTGAGTCTATCGTTTGTCGCTGGCGGCTTGCGCCATGCTTTTGGCCACACCACGCAAGATGTGGATTTCTTCTTGCGTCAGCTGCGCCCGATTGAACAACTGGTTCAAGCGCGGCATCAGCTTCTTGGGCGACTCCGGATCCAAAAAACCAATCGTGGTCAAGGCTTGTTGCCAGTGTTCCAACAAACCTGCCACTTGTGCGGCGTCGGCCAACTCGCTGGGAGGCACGGCCTCTTGCACTGCAAAACCACCCAGGGCCATGCGCCACTCATAGGCCAGCACCTGCACCGCAGCCCCCAGGTTGAGAGAGCCAAACTTGGGGTCGGTGGGAATGCTCAAGCAGGTGTGACATCGGTACACGTCTTCGTTGCGCATGCCAAAACGCTCGGAGCCAAATAAAAATGCCACCCCTTGCTGCGGGGCTTGCGCGTGGGACGCAGCCAGGGCTGCAAAGTGACTGCGCGGGTCCAGGGTGGGCGGGCCAAAGTCACGCGGCGTCATGGCGGTGGCACACAAGTGGCTGATGCCATCGAGCGCCTCATCGAGCGTGGCGACGATGCGCGCGTTGTGCAGCACATCCAAGGCACCACTGGCGCGCTGGATGGTTTCTTCACGGCGCAAGACGTTGTCCCAACGGGGAGCGACCAACACCAAATCGGTGAAGCCCATGACCTTCATGGCGCGTGCGGTCGCCCCCACGTTGCCGGCATGGCTGGTGTTTAAAAGAATGAAACGGGTGTGCATGGGCAATGTGCGTAACGAGGGGCGTAAAATCTGGCCTATTGTCGCCGCCCGCATCACCGGGTCTGTTCATTCGACCCTTTGCCGGGTCAGCTCTTCACACAATCCATGTCGTCCACACTCCACCCCATGATCAACGTGGCCATCAAGGCCGCACGCGCCGCTGGTGCCATCATCAACCGCGCTGCCCTCGATGTGGAAGCCGTGCGCATTTCGCAAAAGCAAGTCAATGACTTTGTCACCGAAGTCGACCACGCCAGCGAACGCGCCATCATCGACACCCTGCTGACCGCCTACCCCGACCACGGCATCTTGGCCGAAGAGTCTGGCTCAGAACACGGCAACCCGAAGGCAGACCACATCTGGATCATTGACCCGCTGGACGGCACCACCAACTTCATCCACGGCTTTCCTGTCTATTGCGTGAGCATTGCCTTGCAAGTGCGCGGCAAGCTCGAGCACGCCGTGGTGTACGACCCCAGCCGTAACGACTTGTTCACCGCCACCAAGGGGCGCGGCGCGTTCATGAACGATCGCCGCATCCGCGTGAGCAAACGCACCCGCTTGGACGAGTGCTTGCTGTCCACCGGTTTTCCGTTTCGTCCCGAGGACGACTTTGACAAATACCTGCGCCTGATGGGCGACGTGATGCAACGCACCGCCGGCCTGCGCCGCCCGGGCGCTGCCGCACTCGACCTGGCCTATGTGGCAGCGGGCTTCAGCGATGGTTTCTTTGAACTGGGCCTGCAGCCCTGGGACATGGCTGCCGGTGCCTTGCTGATCACCGAAGCGGGTGGCTTGGTGGGCAACTTCACGGGCGACGCCAACTTCTTGGAACAACGCGAGTGCTTGGCAGCCAGCCCACGCATTTATGCCCAACTGGTGCCCTTGTTGCACAAGTACTCCAAGTTCGCCAGCGCCGACGACAAGCGTGCGGTGAGCGAATCGGCCAAGACCTTGAGCATCTCGTCGCAGGGCGAGGACGACGCGCCTCTGTAACGCGGGCCTGGGCCAGTAAGTACTGAGCCCAAGTCAGGCCCTGCGTGATGCGGAGGGTGTCTTGCTGGAAATAACCCGCATCCTCTTGGCCACTTCTGATGTCGTTTTCCGCGAGGCTGTTGACTTGCTATCACCATCGTCTCTTGAGACACGCTTGCGCGCAAGTGCTTTCGTTGCGGGAGCCAAAACAGCTGCGTCTGCTGCCACGGTATCGTTTTCACGCCAAGGCAAAAAGTTTGGCAAGTTGATTCGGTTGCCGTTCTTCGCAACCACAGAAAGCTCCAGATTCAGATCAAGCGTTTTCAAAAATCGCCTGAGTGTGGAGACATAGGTGTCGGAGCGCTTCTCAAGCTGAGAAACCGCATGCTGTTTGATGCCGAGCTGTTTGGCGACTTGTACCTGTGTCTTGCCAACCGCCTTGCGAAAGTCAGTGAGGGTCTCGGCGTGCGCAATCATGTCTTCGATTTTTTTGACACTCAGCGCCTCGATCTTCTTTTGCCGATCCTTTGGGAGGCCATCGATGATGTCGTCTAAATTTCGTCCCATGGTCATCTCCTATTTTTTCCCTGAGTAACTTTGCTTTTGATCTCAGGCTGGGCCACCTTGAATCTAGCCAAATGGCTGTCAAAACGTTCATTGGCCGTTTTCAACAAGTCTTTGTAGAACCTCTTCTCAACTGACCCCTGTTTAGCCGCTGCAACCAAGACGATGGCGTGACGATTGGGGTCGAAGGCAAAAGCTGCTCTCCAAATCTCTGCGCCGCGATTCGCCTTGAAGCGCAGTTCTTTCATATTGGGATGCTTGGCATTATTGAGCGTCCCAACGTGAGGACGATCAGCCTTTGGCCCTAGCTTCTTGACAGCCACCAGTGTGGCCAAAAGCTCATCCTGAACATCTGGTGAAAGCACATCAAACTCCGGGTCGAAGTCGTCGTGAAAAATGACCCGCCATTCCTTTCCCTGCCTCAATTATCACCCCTTATTGATATCATGCAAAGATGATTTCTTATTTTCAAATCAAAAACTCTGCTTCTTGACAATAGCGCCGGGTGGGCGATGAGATGGGTAGCGCCGTTTTGACAGTATTTAAGTCACGCTACAAAGCCTGTCAAAATACAAGCGAGCGAAACACTTGTCGGCATGAACGCATAAACGCGCCAAGTCATTGATGCAAAAAGAACCCATTCAGAACGAAAAAGCACCCAAAGACTTCGCAGAACACACCCCCATGATGCAGCAGTACTTTGGCCTCAAGGCCGAGTACCCCGACACGCTGTTGTTCTACCGCATGGGCGACTTCTACGAGTTGTTCTTTGCCGATGCCGAAAAGGCCACCCGACTGCTCGACATCACGCTCACGCAGCGCGGCCAATCGGGCGGCCAGCCGGTGGTGATGGCGGGGGTGCCATTCCATTCAGTCGAAACCTATTTGGCACGCTTGCTCAAGCTGGGCGAATCGGTGGCCATTTGCGAACAGGTGGGCGATGTGGCCACCAGCAAAGGGCCGGTTGAACGCAAGGTGGTGCGCGTGGTCACCCCCGGCACGCTGACCGACAGCGCCTTGTTGTCTGACAAGAGCGAAGCCTTTGTGCTGGCGGTGCACCAAAGCGCACGCACCGGGTGTGGCTTGGCGTGGCTGAGCATCACGCAAGGCTTGGTGCATCTGGCCGAATGCGACAGCGATGCCTTGCCCAGCTGGCTGGCCCGCATTGCGCCCAGCGAGGTGATTTACAGCGCCGAAGTCAGCCCTGTGTTTGAGCAACAGCTCAAGGCCTTGTGCCAGCAGGTGAACCTGCCCATCCACATCCGTCCGGCCTGGCAGTTTGATGCTGCCCTAGGCGCACGCAAATTGTTGGAGCACCTGAAGGCAGCCTCGCTCAATGCCTGGAACGCCCAAGACGTGAGCCAAGCCCACGCGGCTGTGGCCGCGCTGCTGGGCTATGCCGAGCACACGCAAGGCCGTGCCCTGACCCATGTGCACGGCGTGATGGTGGCACGCGATGACGCGCTGATTGATTTGCCCCTGACCACCCGCCGCAACCTGGAGCTGACCCAAACCCTGCGCGGCGAAGACAGCCCCACGCTGTTCTCACTGCTCGACACCTGCATGACGGGCATGGGTAGCCGCGAGCTCAAGCGCTGGCTGCTTGAACCCGAGCGTGACCGCAGCAACGCCCAACACCGTTTGGCAGCGATTACAGCCTTGCAAGACACCCGGCACGGCCAAGCCTACAAAGCCTTGCGCGAAGCCTTGAAAGGCTCGGCCGATGTGCAGCGCATCAGCGCGCGCGTGGCCTTGCGTCAGGTGCGCCCACGCGAGCTGGTGGCACTCGGGCTGGCCCTGCACAAAGCCTGGCAGATGCAGCCGCTGTTGGCGCCCCTGTTGCCCGCCAGCCCCTTACTCCACACCGTGGTGCAAGCCCTGAACATGCCGCCTGAATGTGCGCAGCTGATTGCCAGCGCGCTGTTGCCCGAGCCTGCCGCGTTGGTGCGCGATGGCGGCGTGATGGGCGACGGCTTTGACGCCGAACTCGATGAGTTGCGGGCCATTCAAACCAATTGCGACGACTTTTTGCTGGCGCTGGAAACGCGTGAGCGCGAGCGCACCGGCATTGCCAACCTGCGGGTGCAATTCAACAAGGTGCATGGCTTTTACATTGAAGTCACGCAAGGCCAGGTGGACAAGGTGCCCGAGGACTACCGCCGTCGCCAGACCCTGAAAAATGCTGAGCGTTTCATCACGCCCGAACTCAAAGCCTTTGAAGACAAAGCACTGAGCGCACAAGAGCGTGCGCTGGCACGCGAAAAGTTTTTGTACGAGCAATTGCTCGACGCGCTGCAAGTGTTTGTGCCAGCCCTCACCCGTTTGGCCACGGCGGTGGCCACGCTGGACGCCTTGAGTGCTTTGGCCGAACGCTCGCTCACGCTGAATTGGTGTGCCCCCGAGTTTGTCAAAACCCCTTGCATCGAGATCACCCAGGGTCGTCACCCGGTGGTTGAAGCGCGTTTGGCCGAAACCCATGGCATGGCCTCGGGCGGTGCCGCCAAAACCTTCATTGCCAACGACACGCGCCTGGGGCCCACGCAACGCATGCAAGTCATCACCGGCCCCAACATGGGCGGTAAGTCCACCTACATGCGCCAAGTGGCCCTGATCGTGTTGCTGGCCAGCATCGGCAGCCATGTGCCAGCGAGCGCCTGTCGCTTGGGGCCGATTGATGCCATCCACACCCGCATCGGTGCGGCCGATGACTTGGCCAATGCGCAGTCCACCTTCATGCTGGAGATGACCGAAGCCGCGCAAATCTTGCACGCCGCCACGCCACACAGCTTGGTGCTGATGGATGAGATTGGCCGTGGCACCTCGACCTTCGACGGCTTGGCCTTGGCCAGCGGCATTGCCGCGCATTTGCACGACAAGACGCAAGCTTTCACGCTGTTTGCCACCCACTACTTTGAACTCACCGAGTTCCCGGCCAACCACCGCGCCGCCGTGAACGTGCACGTGAGTGCAGCAGAGAGTGGCAACCACATTGTGTTTTTGCACGAAATTCAGCCGGGACCTGCCAGCAAGAGCTACGGCATCCAGGTGGCACGTTTGGCAGGCATGCCGACCCCCGTGCTCAACCATGCACGTCATGCCTTAGCCTCGCTCGAAGCGGGAGCCGATGCGTCACGCGTGCAGGTCGACCTGTTTGCCCCACCGCCTGAAGTCGAGCACGTAGGCCCCAGCTTGCTGCATGCGAAACTGGCCGAGATCGACCCCGACAAACTCAGTCCACGCGATGCGCTGGACGCCCTGTATCAACTCAAGAAACTGTCATGACTTATTGCGTAGGCATCAAACTCAAAGCTGGCTTGGTCTTTTTGTCAGACTCGCGCACCAACGCGGGCCTGGACCAAATCAGCACCTTCCGAAAAATGATCGTCTACGAAAAGCCGGGCGACCGCTTCATGGTGTTGTTGTCGGCGGGTAATTTGTCGATCTCGCAATCGGTGCGCGAGATCTTGCAAGTCGAGCAACTCAAAGACACACCCGAGAGCGACCCCACCACCATTTGGAATGCCAAGAGCATGTTTGACGCGGTGCGCGTGCTGGGCTCCGCCATTCGCCGGGTGTACGAGCGCGATGCGGCTGCACTGAAAGCCGCTGGCGTGGACTTCAATGTGTCGCTGATTTTTGGCGGGCAAATTGCGGGTGAAGGCATGCGCTTGTTCCAGGTGTACTCGCCCGGCAACTTCATCGAAGCCACAGCGGAGACGCCGTACTTTCAAATTGGCGAGTCCAAATACGGCAAGCCCGTGCTCGACCGCGTGCTGCACCCCGACACCCCGCTCAACGAGGCAGCCAAATGCGCCCTGGTGTCGATGGACTCGACCCTCAAATCCAACTTATCGGTGGGCTTGCCCCTGGACATGGTGGTGTACGAGGCCGACAGTTTTCAAAGCGACAAAGTGGTCTGCATCGACGAGCACAACCCCTACTTCCAAATGCTGCATAACAGCTGGGGCCAGCGCTTGCGCGAAGTGTTCGATGGCATTGAAGACCCGATGTGGGATGGTGGCCAAACCACCACGCCTCTGATGCAAGCCGCTTTGCGCGCGCAAGCCCTCAAAAAAATTGAGACTCCAGACGACAAGCTGATCTGACTTGCATGACACCGCAACCCCTGATCGTCTTCTCGCACGGCAACAGCTTTCCAGCGAGCACGTATGGCGTGATGCTGGATGCCTTGCGCCAGCGTGGTTTTCAAGTGGAGGCCATTGAAAAGCTGGGCCACAACCCACGCTATCCGGTGACCAACAACTGGCCTCACTTGGTGCAAGAGCTGACCGACTTTGTGACGCCTTTGGCCGCTGCTGCGCCGGTGTTTTTGGTGGGGCACTCACTGGGCGGCATCTTGAGCATGATGGTGGCAGCCCAATCACCCGCTCTGATACGCGGCGTGGTGTTGCTGGACTCGCCCATGCTGGGTGGCTGGCGCGCCAACTTGCTCAAGATGGGCAAACGCCTGCCTATGGCGGAGTCACTGTCGCCCGCCGCGGTGAGCCGCAAACGCCGTATCAGCTGGCCCAGCCAAGCCGAGGTGTTGGCCCACTTTCAACGCAAGCAGGTGTTTGCCAAATGGCACCCGCGCGTGTTGCACGACTACGTGACGCACGGCACGCATGAGGTGCAGGGTGCACAAGGCGTGCGCCGTCTGCTGAGTTTTGACCGCGACATTGAAAGCGCGATTTACAACGGCTTGCCCGATCACTTGGAGGGCTACTTCAAGCGTCACCCCTTGCAGTGCAAGGCGGCCTTGATTGGCGGCTTGCAATCGCGTGAGTTGCGGCAAGTGGGGCTGGACTTCAGCCGCCGCATCACCCAAGGACGCATTGCCATGGTGGATGGCACACACCTGTTTCCGATGGAGCATCCGCTGGTGGCGGCGGCAGCCGTTGAGGCCGCGCTGTTGAATTTGATTGGCTGATGAAAGCGGGCTGATTGAACTGGGCTGGTATTTACGCCGACCAAGTCACCGCGCCTGACCAAGCGGTGGCCAACACCACGACGCCAAACACAATGCGGTACCAGGCAAACGGGATGAAGCTGTGGGTGGCGATGTAGCGCAACAGCCAACGCACACACACCCAAGCGCTGATGAACGAAAACACCAGGCCCACTGCAAACACGGGCGCGTCGGCCAAGCTCAGCAAGGCACGCTCTTTGTACAGGCTATAGGCACCGGCCCCGATCAAGGTGGGAATGGCCAGGTAAAACGAAAAGTCGGTAGCGGCTTTGCGTGATAGCCCCAACAACATGCCGCCAATGATGGTGGCACCACTGCGGCTGGTGCCTGGAATCATGGCCAGGCATTGCACCAAGCCCACCTTTAAAGCGTCGCGCGGGGTCATGGACTCGACATTCAAGATGCGGGCGTTGTCGTTGGGGTGCACATCCATCGCGCCCTCGGTGCCGGTCAAGGCGTGGCGTCGTCCCCAGCCCTCGGCCCACAAGATGATGAAGCCACCCAAAATGAAGGTGCTCGCCACCACGGTGGGCGTGAACAAATGGGCTTTGATGAACTTGCCGAACAACAAGCCCAACACCACGGCAGGCACAAAGGCAATCAGCACATTCAACGCGAACCGGCGTGCCATGCGTTGCGAAGGCAAAGCCACCACGGTGCTGGCTATTTTTTGCCAGTACACCAAGACCACCGCAAAGATGGCACCCGTTTGAATGGCAATGTCAAACACCTTGGCCTTGTCATCGTCAAAGCCGAGCAACGCACCAGCCAAGATCAAATGTCCGGTGCTGGAGATGGGCAAAAACTCGGTCAACCCTTCGACCACGCCCATCACGGCGGCCTTCAATAGCAAAACGATATCCATACAACTCCAGCAAAACGTGCGCAATTATCGGGGCGACTGAGGGTGGCGGCGCAGATACAACACCGCCAACACCAACGAGCCCACTTGCAGCGCCGAACAAAAGAAGAACGGTGCACCAATGCGCCAATCGCCTTGCGGAAAGTGCGACACCGCAGCCAGCAAAGGGGCACCCAGCATGGGTGCCACCACGGCCATCAAGCCGTTGAGTGAGCTGACGGCCCCCATGGTCTGGCCTTGGTTGCGGCTGTCGGCAGCAGACGAAATCAAGCTTTGCACCGAGGCCGTGACCGTACCCCCGAGCAGGTTGATGCCAATCACGGCGTACATCATCCAGCCCTCGGTGGCGGCACCCCACAAAAAGTACCCCAGCGCCGACGACACCAAACCCATGATGACCAAACGCTGAGGCTTGAAGCGTTTGAGCAGCGGGCCCATCAACACCCCTTGCACCAGCACGGCCGTGACCCCTACAGCGGTGAGTGAGTAACCGTTTTCCTCTGCCCCCCAACCAAACTTGAAGGCGTTGTAGAGCACCCACACGGTGTAGAGCACAAACTGCGCAAGGCCACTCAAGGCCACCACGCCCACCAAAGGCCCCACGCCTCTGAGCTGAGCCAAACCACGCAAGGCCTTGATGGGGTTGGCGTCGCGCCAGGCAAAGGGTTTGCGCTTGTCCAATGGCAGGGACTCAGGCAACACAAAGTAGCCATACAGCAGGTTCAACAAGGTCAAACCACCGGCCAAGTAAAAAGGCAAGTGCAGGTTGATGGCCCCCATCAAACCACCCACCACGGGCCCGATGATGAAGCCCACGCCCATCATGGCGCCTAGCAAGCCAAAGCGTTTGGCACGTTGCTCGGGTGACGAAATGTCGGCCACATAGGCGTTGGCAATGGCAATATTGCCTTGCATCACACCACCCAAGGTGCGCACCACGATCAAGCCCCACAAGGTGTCGGTCAGCGCAATGCCAAAGAAGCTGATGCCCAAGCCCATGAAACCCAGCAACAACACCGGACGGCGACCAAAGCGGTCTGACAGTGCGCCCAGCAGCGGCGAGCCCAAAAAGTTGGCCATGCCAAAGGCCACAGCGACCACGCCGTACCAATAGGCCTGATCGGCTTGGTTGGCAGAAAAACTGGCCACCAGCACAGGCAAGACCGGGATGATGACCCCAATGGCCGCCATGTCGATGAGCACGGCGAGCATGATGAAAGGCATCGCCGCCTCACGGTTGCGAAGGGTTTGAAACATAGTGGGAAGGTCGATTCAGAGCAAAGAGATGGAGTGCGCATTTTAAAGAGCACCCTGCACTCGAGAAGGCATGGGGCCGCCTCTAAAATGAAAGTTATGACTACACCGGCTGACAACGACCACAAACCCAGCAATTTTTTGCGCCAAATCATTGAAAACGACCTGGCCCAAGGCACTTACGCCAGCCGCCGTTGGGCCGGCAGCCCCGGTGACGCGGCACACCACGCACAAGGTGCACCAGACCCAGCCAAGATTCGCACCCGTTTTCCGCCCGAGCCTAACGGCTACTTGCACGTGGGGCATGCCAAAAGCATTTGCCTGAACTTTGGTTTGGCCCGCGATTACGGTGGCGTGTGTCACCTGCGCTTTGACGACACCAACCCAGAAAAAGAAGACACCGAGTACGTCAACAGCATCATCGACGCCGTGAAGTGGCTGGGCTTTGACTGGGCGCAACTTGGTCAAACGCCAGGCAGTGCTGCGCCTTATCAGGCCAGCGACTACTTTGACTTCATGTACCGCGCGGCCGAGCACCTGATTGAAGCGGGCCACGCCTATGTGGACGAGCAAAGTGCAGAGGACATGCGCGTCAACCGCGGCGATTTTTCTAAACCCGGGGTCAACAGCCCGTTTCGCAGCCGCACACCGGCTGAGAACTTGGCACGCTTTCGCGACATGCGAGGCGGTTTGCTGGAAGACGGCGCGGCGGTGCTGCGCGCCAAGATTGACATGGCCGCGCCCAACATCAACATGCGCGATCCGGCCATCTACCGCATTCGCCGTGCCACCCACCATCACACGGGCGACACCTGGTGCATCTACCCGATGTACACCTTTGCGCACCCGATCGAAGACGCGTTGGAACAAATCACCCACAGCATTTGCACGCTGGAGTTTGAAGACCAGCGCCCGTTTTACGACTGGTTGATGGCCCGTTTGTGCGAAGGTGGTTTGCTGGCAGCGCCCTCACCTAAGCAGTATGAATTTGCGCGCTTGAACCTGACCTATGTGGTCACCAGCAAGCGCAAATTGGCCCAACTGGTCAACGAAGGCAAGGTGTCGGGCTGGGACGATCCGCGCATGCCCACCATCGTGGGTTTGCGCCGTCGCGGCTACACCCCCGAGAGCTTGCAGTTGTTCGCCGAGCGCATTGGTGTGACCAAGAGCGACAGCTGGATTGACTACAGCACCCTGGAGGGTTGCCTGCGTGAAGACCTCGACCCCAAAGCCGCGCGTGCATCCGTGGTGCTGGACCCGGTGAAACTGGTCATCACCAACTGGGATGCCTTGCATGGCGCTGGCACGCTGGACGATTGCCACGCCCCAGTACACCCGCATCACCCCGAGTTGGGACAACGCCAATTCAAGTTCGGCAAAGAACTGTGGATTGAGCGTGGCGACTACAAAGAAACACCACCCAAAGGCTTCTTTCGCTTGTTTCCCGGCAACAAGGTGCGCTTGAAATATGGCCATGTCATCACCTGCACGGGCGCCATCAAAGACGCCAACGGCCAAGTGCTTGAAGTGCATGCTGAACTCATCCCCGACACCAAGAGCGGCACGCCCGGATCGGACAGTGTGAAGGTCAAAGGCGTGATCACTTGGGTCGGCGCATCGGATGGCGTACAAGCCGAAGTGCGCCTCTACGACCGCTTGTTCACCGACGCACAACCCGACGCAGGTGGCAAAGACTTTTTGAGCTTGCTCAACCCCGACAGCTTGAAGGTGGTGACCGCGTATGCCGAACCTTCATTGGCGCACAGCGCGGCAGGCACGCACTTTCAGTTCGAGCGCCATGGCTACTTTGTGGCCGATCGCACAGACCATGCGGCAGGTCGCTTGGTGTTCAACAAGGCCACGGGGTTGAAGGACACGTGGGCAAAGTAATTCGCTCGATTACTTTTTCTCCACCGGATTTGCCGTCAACAAGTGCGCGGGATAGGCACGCATAAACTCCCGCGCTTTCTCTGGACGGGTGGTGAGCCAAGCGCCATACGCACCCTCGCCCAAGATAACGGGCATGCGTTTTTCGTTGCCGTTTTGTTGGTAACGGTGCAATAAGGCATGGCTGTTGGCGTTGACGGTCAAGAGGGTGAAGCTGATGATCTCGGTGCCGTCTTTGGCCCAGCGCTCCCACAAACCTGCCACGCCCATGGGCTTGCCGTCCACACGGGCGATGCGCGTTGGCACGGGTTTGCCGCTGCGCCAGTCGTCTTCAAAAAACGCCATCATCGGCACGATGCAGCGCTGACCGGCCAGCCAAGTGTCGCGAAAGTTGTTGGAGGTGCTCACCGTCTCGGCTCGCGCGTTGACCAGTTTGGTGGAGCGCAGTTTGGCGTCAGAGGCGGACTTGACCCAAGGCGGCACCAAACCAAATTGACCCTGCCCCAATTCAAGCTGTAACGACGCAGGCGCGTCCACATCCACTGGGGTATCCCCGGGCACGGGCGCGTTGCGAACGAAGACACCCGGTTTGCGCGGCCACAGCTCACGCAACACGGCGGCTTCGGGGGCCGACACACCAAAGGCGTCGGGGTACAGGGTGGCGGTTTGCACGCTCTCGTAATGGGCAGTCATGCGGCCATGCTAGCAGTGCCTCGTTGCTCGCCTGCTACGCTTGGGGCCATGCTCATTCGCTTCAACAAACCTTATGGCGTGCTCAGCCAATTCACGCCGGAGGGACGCTGGCGTGGCCTGAAAGAATTCATCGATCTGCCAGGCGTGTATGTGGCCGGGCGCTTGGACGCTGACAGCGAAGGCTTGTTGCTGCTCACCGACGATGGCCGCCAGCAGGCCCAGATTGCCGATCCACGCTTCAAGATGGAGAAAACCTATCTGGTGCAGGTGGAGGGTGTGCCCAGCGAGGCAGCGCTACAGACGCTGCGCCTGGGCGTGTTGTTGAACGATGGCCTCACACGCCCAGCGCGTGCACGCGTGGCCGAACCACCCACCGCGCTGTGGGAGCGCACGCCCCCCATCCGTGTGCGCATGAACAAGCCCACGTCGTGGCTGGAGTTGGTGATTCGCGAGGGCCGCAACCGCCAAGTGCGACGCATGACAGCCGCCGTGGGCTTGCCCACCCTGCGCCTAATCCGTACCGCGATAGGCCCCTACAGTCTGAACGAATTGGCCAGTGGCGCTTGGCAACAAGAAATATACCCAAATAAGGTATGATAAAACCCATTATGGGTATAAAAACCAATGACAGCCTCGCCAACGCATTGTTTCCAAAGGTGCGCCAGCGGGTGCTGTCTGTTTTGTTTAGCACACCAGACCGAAGCTTTTATGCCAACGAGGTGATTTCCCTCGCGCAGTCAGGCACAGGTGCGGTTCAGCGCGAGTTGGCCAATTTAGCGCAAGCAGGGTTGATTACCGTCACCAAGCTTGGTAACCAAAAACACTTTCAAGCCAACGCCCAGTCCCCTCTCTATGCCGAGCTACGAAGCTTGGTCCTCAAAACAGTCGGCCTGGCCGATGTGCTGCGCAACGCATTGGCCCCCATGGCCGCAGGCATTCGCTCGGCGTTTGTCTACGGCTCAATGGCCAGCCAGCAAGACACCGCAAAGAGTGATGTGGACGTTTTGCTAGTCAGCCAAACCCTGAGCTACGCCGATGTGTTTGCTGCGCTTGAAAGTGCGAGTCAACAACTTAAGCGCAACATCAACCCAACGCTATACACGCCTGACGAATTTGCCCAACGCCTCGACCAAGATCAGGCCTTCATCACGCGCGTGATGAATCAGCCCAAGATTTGGTTGATCGGTCAGTTGGAGCAAAAAAATGGACAACAGCGCACTTAAAAATCTCAGTGGTCCCGGCAAATCACTCAAGGCCGAGCCACCCGACAACGCTGAGCTGGCAGGACTGATGCGAACAGGCAGCATGCGCTTGCGCGACGCGCAGTCACCAACGCTTGCACTAGAAAGCCAATTCGATTTGGCCTACAACGCCGCACACGCACTGTGCTTGGCAGCGCTAAGACACAAGGGCTATCGGCCCAGCAACCGATTCATCGTATTTCAAGTTTTGCCGCATACGTTGGGACTTGGCCCGGAAGTTTGGCGTGTGCTGGACAAGTGTCACAACACACGCAATCTTGGTGAATACGAAGGCATGCTGGACGTGAACGCACGGTTGGTGTCCGACCTTATTTCCGCCACACAGCGTGTCCTTGATGCCTTGAACGCACAGCCCTTAAGTGATGTGAATTACCATGGTCCCGTCTCAGTCCGAGATGATCTTCCAGGAGGGCTTATGGCCAAAGGCGAACAACACAGCAACAAAATGACGAAGAAGCCTAAAAAGGACAACTCGCCCCCCAAGACCTCCACCTCGGACCGTCCCAACCCGCCCACCACCTACGTGGCACCTCGCGGCAAGATCAAGAACAAGTGATGCACCCCGCAGCCCCGTCCATCGCCAGCTTGCGTCAAGCGCTGTCTGAGGTGCGTGGCGGCGCGCTGAGCGTGTCGGCGTTCAGCAGCGCGGCACGCTCCCAAGAGGTGTTGCTGCAAGCCCTGCCCGCACGCTACAGCGAGGTGTGGTTGGGGCTGTTGGACCGCTTGGAGTCGAGCGCCTTGTTCAGCGAAGAAAGCTGTTCTTTCAGCCAAACCGAATTGCTCGACAGCTTGGGCCTGTGGCTGGACAAAGCCGAGCAACAACTCCATAACCATGTCTGATTCTTTTGAAATTTTCACCGTCAAAGTGATGCCCGCTGATTTGCAGTACGACGTCGAAGGCGACCTGAGCTTGCTGGAAGCGGCTGACATGTCGCGTGTGCAGCTGCCCAGCTCTTGCCGCAATGGCACCTGCCGCACCTGCCTGTGTCGCTTGGTCAGCGGAGAAGTGACGTACAGCATTGAGTGGCCAGGCCTGAGCGCCGAAGAAAAGGCCGAGGGCTATGTGCTGCCCTGTGTGGCCCACCCCACCACGCATGTGGTGCTTGAACAACCCGACGCCAGTGCCTGCTGAGCCCCTGCCTGTGATCACCCCGATCTACGAAGACGAACACCTGTTGGTGCTGGACAAACCCAGCGGCCTGTTGTCGGTGCCAGGACGCGGGCCCGACAAACAAGACTGTTTGTCCAAACGCGTGCAAGACCGCTATCCCGATGCTTTGGTGGTGCACCGCTTGGATCAAGACACCTCCGGCTTGTTGATCATGGCGCGTGGCATTGAGGCGCAACGCCGCATCAGCCGTGCGTTTGAAACACGCCAAGTGCACAAGCGTTATGTGGCGTTGGTGGCGGGCAACCCGTTGCTCACCGCCTCAGCACCCAACGACGAAGGCTGGTACACGGTGGAAGGCCCGATTTTGTTGGACTGGGAGCGTCGCCCCATCCACATCATCCACCCCGACGGCAAACCCAGCCGCAGCCTGTGGCGCAGCCTGCATGTGGGCGATACAGCCAGCCTGATTGAGCTGGAACCCTTCACGGGGCGCACCCACCAACTGCGGGTGCACATGCAAAGCCTGGGTCACCCGATGCTGGGCGACTCGTTGTACGCGCCACCAGAGGTGCTGGCCATGAGCCCGCGCCTGATGTTGCACGCCAAGAGCCTGGCGCTGGCCCATCCGTTCACCCAAGAACCTCTGGCGTTTGAGCTGCCGATGGCCTGGGCTGCGTCAGCGCCGTATCAGATGGCGTAAGAGATCTGTAGCCGAGCGGGTGCACACTGGATTGGTTTTAATTTCATCCACAGGAGACAAGCATGCGTGAAGTCGTCGTCGTCAGCGGTGTTCGCACCGCCATTGGTACTTATGGTGGCAGTCTGAAAGACATTCCGCCCACCGAATTGGCCGCACAAGTCGTGCGCGAGTCCTTGGCCCGTGCGGGCGTGGACGGCAAAGACGTGGGCCACGTGGTGTTTGGCCATGTGGTCAACACCGAACCCAAAGACATGTATTTGTCACGTGTGGCCGCCATCAACGGCGGTTGCGGCCAAGCCACTCCCGCCTTCAACGTGAACCGTCTGTGCGGCTCGGGCTTGCAAGCCATTGTGTCGGCCAGCCAGGCCATCATGCTGGGCGACTGCGACATCGCCATTGGCGGTGGTGCCGAGAACATGAGCCGTGGTCCCTACGCATCGCTCAGCGCACGCTGGGGCGCTCGCATGGGCGACACCAAGATGGTCGACATGGTGGTGGGTGCGCTGCACGACCCTTTCCACACCATCCACATGGGCGTGACGGCCGAGAACATTGCGGCGCAATTTGGCATCACCCGCGACATGCAAGATGCCTTGGCCGTGGAAAGCCACAACCGCGCACAACGTGCCACCGAAGCGGGTTACTTCAAAGACCAGATCCTGCCAGTGATTCTGAAGAGCAAAAAAGGCGATGTGGCCTACGCCACCGACGAGCACTTCCGCCCCAACTGCAAGCCCGAAGACATGGCCAAGTTGAAGCCCGTGTTCGTCAAAGAAAACGGCACCGTGACCGCAGGCAACGCCTCGGGCATCAACGACGCCGCCGCCGCTGTGGTGCTGATGGAAGCCAAGACAGCACAAGCCCGTGGTGCCAAGCCGCTGGGTCGTCTGGTGGCTTACGCGCACACCGGCTTGGAGCCCAAGATCATGGGCATGGGCCCGGTGTCGGCTTCCCGCTTGGCATTGCAAAAAGCGGGCTTGACGGTCCACGACATGGATGTGATTGAAGCCAACGAAGCCTTTGCCGCCCAAGCCTGCGCCGTGAGCAAAGAACTCGGCTTTGACCCGGCCAAGGTCAACCCCAACGGCTCGGGCATTTCGCTGGGTCACCCCATCGGTGCCACGGGGGCCTTGATCACCGTGAAGGCCTTGTATGAGTTGCAACGTATCCAAGGCAAATATGCCCTGGTGACCATGTGCATTGGCGGCGGCCAAGGCATTGCCGCCATCTTCGAGCGCATGTAACCACCATGTCCGGCCCCGCCGACGCTGCCCCCACAGACGCAACACACCAGTTTGCGTTGTTGGGTCAACGTCGGTTTGGGCCTTTTTTCTGGACCCTGTTTTGCGGGGCCGCGAACGACAACCTGTTCAAGTTCGCCTTCACCGTGTTGGTCACCTACCAACTCAGCATCGACTGGCTGCCGCCCAGCTTGGCGGGCCTGGTGATTGGGGCCGTGTTCATCCTGCCGTTTTTGCTGTTCTCGGCCACCAGCGGCCAATTGGCCGACAAATACGATCCCATTGCCTTGATGCGCTGGGTCAAGAACTTTGAAATCGCCGTCATGGCGCTGGCCGCCTGGGGCTTTGCCAGCCATCAAGTCGCCACCTTGCTGGGCTGTATTTTTTTGATGGGTGTGCACTCCACCTTGTTTGGTCCGGTCAAATTTGCCTACCTGCCGCGCGTGTTGAATGCACAAGAACTCACGGGCGGCAACGGCATGGTGGAGATGGGCACGTTTGTCGCTATTTTTTTGGGCAATGTGGCAGGCGGCTTGTTGGTCGCGTTACCTGACATTGGGCCCACGTGCGTGTCGCTGGCCTGCTTGGCACTGGCTGCACTGGGGCGTTTTGCCAGTGCGTTGATTCCGCCGGGGCGCGCCTTGGCACCGCTGCTGCGCATCAACTGGAACCCATTCACCGAGACATGGCGCAACCTGCGTTTGGCACGCAGCAACCCCAGTGTGTTTCACACCCTGCTGGGCATCAGCTGGATGTGGTTTTTTGGTGCCACCTTTTTGAGCCAATTCCCCAGTTTTGCCAAAGAGGTGTTACACGGCGACGCCCATGTGGCCTCGCTGCTGCTGGTGTTGTTCTCGGTCGGTGTTGGCACAGGGGCTTTGTTGTGCGAGCGGCTGAGCCGACGTGACGTTGAAATAGGTTTGGTGCCGCTGGGTGCCATCGGCATGAGTGTGTTTTGCATCGACTTGTTCTTTGCGGTGCGGCATCTGCCTGCGGCTTTGCCCATGGATATCTCGGCCTTTGTGGGCCACGCAGCGCATTGGCGGGTGATGGCCGACTTGGCTCTGCTGAGCCTGTTCACGGGCCTGTACAGCGTGCCCATGTATGCCTGGGTGCAGTTGACCAGCCACCAAGACCACTGTGCACGGTTGATTGCGGCAACCAACATCCTCAACGCCTTGTTCATGGTTGCCAGTGCCTTGATCGCCGGGGCCCTGCTCAGCGCAGGGCTGACCATTCCTGAGGTGATGCTGTGCACCGGCGTGGCCAATGCCGTGGTGACAAGTGCCATTTTTTGGGTGGAGCCCAGCTACCCACGTCGCTTTGTGGCGTGGCTACGCACTTGGTTGTAAACAAACGGCATTCTGCGTGGAAGGTGCCCAGCGCCACCCGTCTCTCGCTTGACTTAGCGCAACTCAAAGACGTGGTTTTCAATTTATGCTCTCGGCATTCAAGATTTGGAGAGCAATGCCATGACCACCGAGACCCTCGACTTCACCGCTGCACGTGCACCCACCCTGGCGTGGAGCGATGCCTTGGGCCTTGAACTCGACTTCATGGACGACACCCACCGCGAGTTTGTGGACCTGCTGGGTGCGACTGAGATGGCCCAAGACGATGAACTGTTGGATCGCTTCGTGGACTTGATCGCGCACACCGAAGAACACTTTGGCAGCGAAGACCGCTGGATGGCGGACACCCACTTCTCATCGAGCAATTGCCACAGCATGCAGCACAACGTGATCTTGCAAGTGATGCGCGAAGGCCTCAAGCGTGGCAAAGAACAAGGCGACTTGGCGTTGGTGCGTCAAATGGCGCATGAGCTGGGTCTGTGGTTCCCGCAGCACGCCCAAACGATGGATGCGGCCTTGGCACTGCACCTGCGCGGTGTGGGCTATGACGAAGCCACGGGGGTGGTATCCAAGCCTGAGGGCCTGCCTCAGGGCGAAATCCATGGGTGTGGTGGGAGCAGCTGCTCTTAGTTCGCACGGACCAGGTCTTGCTTCGTACGGACCAGAAGGCGTGGGTACCTTGTGCCGCTCATGTCCCCCGAGTCTTGCATGCTGCAAGACTCTCCTCCTTCACTTCGCTTCACAAGACACCCACGCCGTCTGGTCCTGAGGGTTTGGCGTGCCTGTGCCTGCGACTTGGGCGCCCGAGGAGGTGTTTGGGTGTCTGTTGCAGCGAAGTCAAGGAGGAGATTCAGGCGTAGCCTGAATCGGGGGACATGAGCGGCAACAGACACCCAAACACCTCCCCCAACATCGCCAAAGAAAAATCTCAGGCGTAACGCTGACGCGCCAACGCAGCACCATCCGCCAAGGCTTGGAGCTTCTTGGTCGCCACCTCACGGCTCATCGGGGCCAAGCCGCAATTGGTGCAAGCAATCAAACGGTGCTTGGGCACAAACTGCAAAGCGCGGCCGATGGTGTCGGCCACTTCTTCTGGCGTTTCAATCACCTCGCTGGCTACGTCAATCACCCCCACCATCACGTCTTTGCCTTCCAGCAAGGCCATCATCTCGGGCGGCACGTGCGAGTGATAACACTCCAAACTCACTTGCTGGATGCTGCTCTTGGCCAAGGCAGGAAACACTTTTTCGTACTGACGCCATTCGTCGCCCAGGGTTTTCTTCCAGTTGTTGTTGGCTTCAATGCCATAGCCATAGCAAATATGAACCGCTGTTGTGCAGGTCAGGCCTTGCGCAGCGCGCTCCAAGGCCTTGACGCCCCAGTCTGCAGCTTGGTCCAGGTAGACGTTGAAGGCAGGCTCGTCAAACTGGATGATGTCCACGCCATCGGCTTGCAAGGCCAAGGCTTCTTGGTTCAACAACTCGGCAAAGGCGAACGCCATCTTGATGCGCCCCTCTTCGCCCTCGCCATAAAAACGATCGGCCACGGTGTCCACAATGGTCATGGGGCCAGGCAAGGTGAACTTGAGTTTTTTCTGGGTGTGGGCACGCGCCAGTTGCGCTTCAAACGCATGCACGCGGCCTTTGAGGCGCAAGGGCGCGATGACCTGGGGCACTTGCGCGTCGTAGCGGTTGTTGCGAATGCCCATGGTGACTTTGTTTTCAAAGTCGATGCCTTCGACCTGCTCTAAAAACCCGTGCACAAAGTGTTGACGCGATTGTTCGCCATCGCCAATCACATCCAGTCCTGCGTCTTCTTGGGCTTTGATCCACAACAGCGTGGCATCGGCCTTGGCTTGACGCAGGGCATCGCCCTCGGCGTGCCACTTGGGCCACAGTTTGTTGGTCTCGGCCAACCACTCGGGTTTGGGCAGGCTACCGGCAATGGCGGTTGAAAACATGGTGAAGCTCCGTGTAGGTTGAAAAAGAAAAGTTCAGCTGAGCGCGAATTCACGCGCCAGCAGTTCATATGAGCGGCGCTGTGCCGCCGGGTCGTGGGTCCAGGTGATCAGCACCACCTCGTCAACTTGCAAACGCTCAGCCAAGGCGCGCAGCTTGGCGGCCACCTGAGGGGCACTGCCGACCAAGGCGTTGGCACGCATCTCGGCCAAGGCCACTTGCTCGGGGGGGGTGTAGTCACGCAGGGCTTGATCGGGCGGCAAGATGGGGCCAATGCGTCCCGCATTGCGGTCCATGCGCCAGCGCGCACGGCTTTGAAACAGCGCCCAAGCCTCGTCTTCGGTGTCGGCGGCCAAGGCCCACACACACACGGTGGCATGTGGTTGGGCCATGCCCTCGGAGGCACGGAAATTGGCACGGTACAAACGCAGTGCGGCGTCAGCCCCTTGTCCGTCGGTGATGAAGTAGGCAAAGGCATAGGGCAAGCTCAGATGGGCGGCCAGTTGCGCGCCGTAGTCCGAGCTGCCCAGCATCCACACCGCAGGTGAGGTCGGGCCACTCGGGTAGGCAAACACACCATGCCCTGGATGTCCCGCGGGAATGGGCTGTCCGGTCACCCAGGCTTGCAGCTCCAAGACCTGTTGCGGAAAGTTGTCTGAGGCATGACGGTCGGGGTTGAGCAATTGGGCGGTGCGCCCGTCGCTGCCCGGCGCGCGGCCCACGCCCAGGTCGATGCGCCCGGGCGCCAAGGCGTCGAGCACACGAAATTGTTCAGCTACTTTGAGCGGCGCATAGTGCGGCAGCATGACCCCCGCAGACCCCAAGCGAATGCGCGTGGTGCGCGCCGCAATGGCGGCCATCAGCACTTCAGGTGCGGTGCCGACGATGCTGGGATGGCTGTGGTGTTCGCTGACCCAAAATCGGTGGTAACCCCAGGCTTCGCACAGGCTTGCGAGCTCCAAGGTTTGGCGAATGGCTGTGTCTTGATGGCGGCCTGCAGCCGCAGCGGATTGGTCGAGGACAGATAGTTTGAGCACGGGGCGTAGCTTACCCGCAGCGACAAATGCAGGCTGTCACCCAGGCTTTAGCCACGCGCTGCTGCGGCCTGTGCTTCTTGCAAGGCGCGCCACATCACTTTGCCACTGCCGCTCTTGGGCAAGACATCGACAAATTGGACTTGGGTGGGCGCTTTGTAAACCGCCATGTGCTCGCGACACCAGGCAATGATGTCTTGCTCACTCACCAAGCCGTGGTGGCTGGCACGCAGCACCACCACGGCTTTGACGGTTTCGCCGCGGTAGCTGTCACGCGCCGAGATGATGCATGCCTCTTGGATGGCGGGGTGCTTGAACATCAAGGCCTCCACCTCGGCAGGCCAGACCTTGAAGCCCGAGGCATTGATCATGCGTTTGAGACGGTCGGTGATGAAGAAGTAGCCGTCTTCGTCCACCCGCCCCAAGTCACCCGAGCGAAAGAAACGTTTGCCGTCGAGCACAAAGAACGCAGCAGCGGTGGCCTCAGGTTGCTTCCAATAGCCGTTGAACACTTCGGGGCCATGAATGACGATTTCCCCGGACTCGCCCTGCGGCAACTCTTGCAAGGTTTCGGGGTCGACGATGCGTGCATCGGTGCTCATGAACGGAATGCCCAAGCACTGCTGCTTGGGTGCGTCGGGCGGGTTGTTGTGTGAGGGTGCTGCGGTTTCGGTCAAGCCGTAGCCCTCGCTGTAACGCAAGCCGTATAACTCATACAAGCGCTGCGCCACCGCTTGCGGCATGGCAGCGCCACCACCGCCAATATGGACCAAGCTTTTCAAATTGAATTTGTCAAAGTTGGGACTGCCCAACAAGTCAATCACCATGGTAGGAATATTGGTCCAGTGGGTGATCTGCCATTTGGAGATCAAGCGCCCAGCCAGCTCGCGGTCCCAGCGCGGCATGAGCACCAATGTCGCCCCCAGATAAATGCCCGAATGCATGACGCTGGTCATGCCGGTGATGTGAAACATCGGAACCACCAACAACCCCACGTTTTCGTGGGTGCTGCCACTCCAAATCGCCGTCGCCATGGCGTTGTGCATGATGCTGCGGTGCGGGTGCATGCAGCCCTTGGGCAAACCTGTGGTGCCACTGGTGTAGGGCAACACCGCCAAGTCATCGGGGCCAACCAGCAAGGGTCCCACTTTGTGGGCGCAAGCGAGTGCGTCTTGCCAGGTGTGGGCTTCTCCGCCATCTAATTCGGGCAGCGGGTGCTGGGTGAACAACCACGTGTGCCAAGCTTGGGGCGGCGCATCGTCGCCTGACACCTGGGTGTCAAAAGCATCGGCGAAATGCGTCACCACCAAATGCGCCAAACGGTGTTCTGCGGGCAATTGGTTGCTGGCATGGGCCAATTCAGCGGCCAAGTCAGCCGTGGTGATGGCCACGCGCGCATCGGGGTCGACGATGTAGTGTTTGAGTTCTTCCGCCCGGTTCATCGGGTTGACTGGCACCACCACGGCGTTGGCACGCAATATGGCGAAATGCGCAATCACCAATTGCGGGCAATTCTGCATGTTGAGCACCACCCGATCACCTTTTTGAACCCCCAAGTGTTGCAAGTGTGCGGCCAACCGCTCGGCCTGCGCCAACAAGTCGGCATAGCGCAAGGCTTGACCCAGAAATATCAAAGCCGTTTTATCGGGGTAGCGGCGAGCGCTAATGGCCAAGTTGTCCCAAAGCGAGGTGTGTGGAACAGAGATCGCATGCGGCAGGCGTGCCGGCCAAAAACAGTGGTGTGCTTTCATGCGGACAGATTAGCCTGTCCGACAAAGGGCGCCCATACGGGAAGGCCCTAGCGCTTGCTAAATTAAGCGCGACCGCGGCGGTTGATTTGACGCACCGACATCAAAGCGTCAAAAAAGCCATGCAACCAATCCAAGTCGATGGGTTTTTGCAGCAACTGCACACCATCTGGCAAGCCGCCTTTGGCTTGAACTTCTTTGGCGCTCATGCCTGTGATGGCCACGATCGCCATCGTCGAAAACAAGGCGTGCTCACTGAGTGTTTTCAAAAACTGAAACCCATCCACGTTGGGCATGCGTAAATCTGTCAGCAGCACTTGTGGTTGCAGGCTGGGCATGTCCAGCAAGGCTTCCATGGCGGATGAATACATCACGGCATCAATGGGCAAGCCCCATTTTTCAAAATTAGCTTGCAGCATGATGCGGGTGTTTTCGTCGTCCTCGACCACCAAAACACGCAGTCTGTCTTCGCCAGAAGTTGTCGAGGCAGGCGATAAGTTATGACGGCGTTGGTATTCTTGAATAGATTGCAAGGAAATGCGACGGTGTCCGCCTTGTGTTTTCCATGCACGCAAATCGTTTTTTTCGACCAATCCCTGTACAGTCCCAACCGATATTCCCAACACTTTGGCTGCATAACTCGTCCCACAGTAGCCGTCGTAAGGCTCTTTGATAGAGGTAATAGCCATGATCAATCCTTATTTGCCAAAAATGAAACTTACGTATTATTTTAAGACATTTTTTCATGTTTCGTGAATTCTAAATGGTATGAAAAATAATACTTTGACTCAAATTGATGGGGTCTTGGTCGGCCATTTCACCGATTCGCGTCGTCCCACAGGATGTACCGTGGTGCTGACGCCTGGGGGAGCCGTCGCTGGTGTTGATGTACGAGGGGCAGCGCCTGGGACACGCGAAACAGACTTGCTCTCGCCGAGCAATTGGGTACAGCATGTGCATGGCCTGGTCTTGAGTGGGGGCAGCGCTTATGGATTGGACGCTGCTGCGGGTGTCATGCAATGGCTCGAAGAACGGGGCCACGGTCTTGCCGTAGGCGCTGTACGGGTACCGATCGTCCCTGCTGCGGTGGTTTTTGATCTGCTGGTGGACGACTTTTCTCAGGGAGGCTCGCGCATTCGCCCAGATGCCCAAGCGGGTTACCAAGCCTGCGTTAATGCGAGCACTGCCCCTGTTGCACAAGGCAATGTGGGGGCAGGCGCCGGAGCCACGGTGGGCAAGATGAATGGACCGGACTGCGCCATGAAAGGCGGTGTGGGCAGCGCAGCGCTCACGGTCAACGGCATTACGGTCGCGGCCTTGGTGGTCTGCAATGCGCTGGGCGATGTGGTGGACCCACTCACGGGCCAACTGCTCGCAGGTGCGCGTCGTGCGCCCGACAGCCGCGAACTGCTAGACATCCGAACAGCTCAACTCTCTGGCCATGTGATGCCCCACGTGCCGATAGCAAGCAACACCACCATTGGCGTGGTAGCCACCGACGCAGTATTGACCAAACCACAAGCGCAGCGCTTGGCACAAGTAGCCCACGACGGCCTGGCGCGCAGCATTCGCCCTGTTCACACACCGCTCGACGGCGACACCTTGTTTGCCTTGGGCACTGGCACCAGCGGCCAAGCCGCCGACATGATGTTGCTGAGCACGCTGGCCGCAGAGGTCACTGCCATGGCGGTGGTGCAGGCGGTGAAAGCAGCCACCGAACTGCGACTGGGCCCGCACTGGTGGCCCGCCATGAAACCCTGAGCGCCATGAAAAAAGGCCCAGTTCCTAAGAACTGGGCCTTCTGCGCGAATCAGCAAAAGATTACTTCAATGCCTTGAAGCGCACACGCTTGGGCTTGGCACCCTCTTCACCGAGTCGCTTCTTCTTGTCGGCTTCGTACTCTTGGTAGTTGCCGTCAAAGAACACCCACTGGCTATCGCCTTCAGCAGCCAAGATATGGGTGGCAATGCGATCCAGGAACCATCGGTCGTGGCTGATCACCATCACCGAACCAGCAAACTCCAGCAGCGCATCTTCCAGCGCACGCAAAGTCTCCACGTCCAAGTCGTTCGAAGGCTCGTCCAGCAGCAACACGTTGCCGCCCTCGATCAAGGTCTTGGCCAAGTGCAAACGACCGCGCTCGCCCCCTGACAACATGCCCACTTTCTTTTGCTGGTCACCCCCGTTGAAGTTGAAGCGACCGCAGTAAGCGCGGCTGGGCATCTGGAACTTACCCACAGTCAGAATGTCTAAGCCACCTGAGATGTCTTCCCACACGGTTTTGTCGTCGTTCAAGTCATCGCGCGTCTGGTCCACAAAGGCCATCTTCACGGTTTGACCCACTTTGACTTCGCCACTGTCAGGCTTTTCTTTGCCCGCAATCAGCTTGAACAAGGTCGACTTACCGGCTCCGTTGGGACCAATGATGCCCACGATGGCACCCGCTGGTACTTGGAAGCTCAAGTTGTCGATCAACACACGGTCGCCAAAGGACTTGCTGACGTTCTTGAACTCGAACACCTCATTGCCCAAACGTTCGGCCACGGGAATAAAAATCTCTTGGGTCTCGTTGCGTTTTTGGTATTCGTAATCAGACAGCTCTTCAAAGCGCGCCAAACGTGCCTTGCTCTTGGCTTGGCGACCCTTGGGGTTTTGACGTGACCACTCCAACTCTTTCTTCATGGCTTTGGCACGCGCATCTTCGGTACGGTTTTCTTGCGCCAAACGGGCTTCTTTTTGCTCCAACCAAGTGGAGTAATTGCCTTTGTACGGAATGCCGTGGCCACGGTCGAGCTCCAAAATCCACTCGGCGGCGTTGTCCAGGAAGTAGCGGTCGTGGGTAATGGCCACCACCGTGCCAGGGAAACGGGCCAAGAACTGCTCCAGCCAGTCCACCGACTCGGCGTCCAAGTGGTTGGTAGGTTCGTCAAGCAACAACATGTCGGGCTTGGACAGCAACAAGCGGCACAAAGCCACGCGACGCTTTTCACCGCCAGACAGCTTGCCAATGATGGCCTCCCATGGGGGCAAACGCAACGCATCAGCCGCGATGTCCAACAAATGGTCTGAGCCGTCCCCGGCCCCCGAGGCAGCGATGATGGCTTCGAGTTTGGCTTGTTCAGCGGCCAAAGCGTCAAAGTCGGCGTCTTCTTCCGCGTAGGCGGCGTACACCTCCTCCAGACGTGCCTGGGCTTCTTTGACTTCGCCCATGCCGCTCTCGACCGATTGACGCACGGTGTGCTCAGGATCGAGTTGCGGCTCTTGTGGCAGGTATCCAATTTTCAAGCCGGCCATCGGGATGGCTTCGCCTTCGATTTCCGTGTCGATACCGGCCATGATTTTCAGCAGGGTCGACTTGCCCGAGCCGTTCAAACCCAGCACGCCAATCTTGGCACCCGGGAAGAAGCTGAGGGAAATGTCTTTCAAAATCTGACGCTTGGGCGGCACGATCTTGCCGACACGGTTCATAGAGAAAACGTACTGAGCCATGTGTTGTTCTTTCGGGGGGTCGCAATTGCAATAAAGGCGTGATTATCCCCGCACTCCCGATCCGTGCCACAATAGAGCTGTTGTCGCCGCCAGTTGCCACAACATCAGCACTTCTGCTGGAGCCTGCTCCAAACACCTCTGTTTGTGATCTCAAATGCTCACCTTGTAAATATTGCCGACCTTTGACTGGGTGGCCTTCGGGCCAAGCGGGTTGGTGTCATGCGCTCTGACATGGGCGCTCCATCATGAACTTTGAAGAATTGAATTTGGCTCCGGCCATCCTGAAAGCCGTAGTCGAACAGGGCTACGAAACCCCCACCCCCATCCAAGCCCAGGCCATTCCAGCCGTGCTCGCAGGCCACGACCTGTTGGCAGGTGCCCAAACCGGCACTGGCAAAACTGCCGCCTTCACCTTGCCCATGCTGCACAAGCTCACCATGAGCCGCAGCACGGAGAACAAGTTTGGCGTCTACGGTGTGCGTGCCTTGGTGCTCACCCCCACGCGAGAGCTGGCAGCGCAGGTGGAAGAGTCCATCCGCACCTACGGCAAATACTTGCAGCTCACCTCCACCGTCATCTTTGGCGGCGTGGGCATGAACCCACAAGTCGCACGCATCAAAAAAGGGGTGGACATTTTGGTGGCCACACCTGGTCGTTTGCTTGACTTGCAGCAGCAAGGCATGTTGGACCTGTCCACCGTGCAGATGTTGGTCCTCGATGAGGCCGACCGCATGCTCGACATGGGCTTTATCCATGACGTGAAAAAAATCTTGGCCCTGGTGCCCAAAGACAAACAGAGCTTGTTGTTCTCGGCCACTTTCAGCGACGAAATTCGTGAACTGGCCAATGGCTTGCTCAAGAACCCACAAAGCATTCAGGTCACGCCCAGCAACACCACGGTGCAACGCATCACGCAAGTGGTACACCCAGTGGGTCGTGGCAAGAAAAAGGCCTTGCTGGCGCACATCATCAACGAACACAACTGGAGCCAGGTGCTGGTGTTCACACGCACCAAATTTGGCGCCAACAACGTGGCCGAGTTTTTGACCAAAAACGGCATCAGCGCCATGGCGCTGCATGGCAACAAGAGTCAGACTGCACGCACCCAGGCCCTGGCAGGTTTCAAAAGCGGTGACATCCGTGCTTTGGTGGCCACCGACATTGCCGCACGCGGCATCGACATCGACGAGTTGCCACACGTGGTGAACTACGAAATCCCCAACATCAGCGAAGACTATGTGCACCGCATTGGCCGTACCGGTCGTGCAGGTTCGAGTGGCGAAGCCGTGAGCCTGGTGTCCTTGGACGAAGAAGGCTTCATGAAAGACATTGAGCACTTCACCAAGCAACAAGTACCGGTTGTGATGGTCGAAGGTTTCGGGCCCGAGCCCGATGAAAAAGCCGAACCCATCGCCATGGGTCGTCAAACTCTGTGGGGTGGTTTGGGCAAACCCCCAGGCCGAGATGTGATGGCAGCCGCGGCCAAAGCAGCGCGCAATGAAATGATGCAACGCATCCGTGACACCAAAGGCGCGTCAGGCGGTGGTGGTGGTGGACGCGGTGGTCGTGGCCCAGCACCTCGCGGTGAAGGCGGCGACAGCGAAGGCCGTGCCCCACGCCCCAATGGCCATGTGAGCCGCGACCGTAACGGCGACCGCCCACCACGTGACGGCAACCGTCCACAAGGTCAAGGCCCACGCCCAGCACGCCAGTTTGACAACCGAGGTCCGCGCCAAGACGCACCACGCGCGCCGCGTGACCTAGAGCCACGCATGCCGCGTGACAACGAGGCACGTGCACCGCGTCGCGATGACGACGACTTCCAGCCCCGCGCCAACGCGCATTTGGGCACCCAAAGCGGTGTCAATGCCTTTGGCCACAAAACCCAAGGCGGCGGTCAACGCCAGCCCGACCCCACACGCACCAGCGTTGACCTCATGACCGAGCGCAAGCGCGGTGGCGGCGGCTTTGGTGGCGGCGGTGGCCGACGCAATGGTGGTGGTGGCGGTGGGGGTGGTCGCAGTGGCGGTGGTGGCGGCCGTTCAGGCGGTGGTGGCTACGGTGGTGGTGGCGGTTACGCACGCTAACCCCTGTGCACTCTGCAACCAAAAGCCCGCTGACGCGGGCTTTTTGCTGGGGCTCGTCACACCGTCAAGACTGACACTCTGGCACAGGCGTCAACAAGGGCTGCTTTTGATAGAAGGCCTTCAAGTTAGCCATCGCCAAATCGGCCATGGCGCGTCGTGTTTCTTGGGTGCCACTGGCCATGTGCGGCGTCAGCACCACATTGGGCAAGGTGCGCAACTCCGACGGAACCTTGGGCTCGTCCCAAAACACATCCAGACCAGCGCCCGCAATGGCCTTGTCCTTCAATGCCTGAATCAACACCGGTTGATCTACCACCGAGCCACGCGCCACGTTGATCAAATAACCCGTAGGACCCAAGGCCTGCAACACACTCGCACCGATCAAGTTTTTTGTGTGCTCACCGCCGGGCACAGCCACCACCAAAAAGTCAACCTCGGCGGCCAAAGCAGTGGCTGTTAAATAAAAGGGGTAGGTCAAATCAAGCTTGGCTTCTCGTCCGGTGTAGGACACCGTCATGTCAAAAGCCTCGGCCCGTTTGGCAATGGCGCGGCCAATGCGGCCCATACCCACCAATCCAAGGCGCGCGCCAGAAACTTTGCGCGTCAAAGGAAAGGGCTCATTCACCCAATCGCCGTTGCGCAAAAAACGATCGGCTTGTGGAATGCGACGCCCAATCGACAACATGAGCCCCAACGCCAAGTCAGCCACATCGTCGGTCAGCACCCCTGGCGTATGCGTCACCACAATGCCGCGCTCTTTGGCCGCTTCCACATCAATGCCGTCATAACCCACGCCAAATACGGAAATGATCTTCACGCCGGGCAACATCGACAACAACTTTCGATCCACCTTCGCATCGCCACCGCCCACCAGGGCCGTGACGCGTGACAGTGCGCCCGGGTCATTGATGTGGGCACGGTCGTGCACCACATAGTCTTTTTGCAGGTCGTTCATCATGAACACGGGCAAATTGGAGACTTGCATGATTTCTTGAGTCATGGTCTGAGCTTTCCATCTATCTTGTAATAAGCCTGACTTTACCCTTTGACACAGTCCCTGCGGCACTCCACTAACATCGGTGACCATGACATCTCCCATGCCCCCCCTTGAAGGCACGCCCTCCCTGGAGGTCACCGGCGCAGTCGCCACCCTCACACTGCGTCGACCGTCCCAGCGCAACAGCTTGACCGACGAAGACCTGCACATGTTGATGACGCATTTCGACGCCATCAACCACAACCCGGCCATCCAAGTCGTGGTCCTGCAAGCCAGCACCCACGGTCAAGACAAGCCCGTCTTCAGCGCAGGCTACAACGTGGGCGGCTTTGACAACGACGTCATGGCGCCCTTGTTTTTTGAAAAGATTCCCGAAGCCCTTGAGCGTTTGCGCCCCATCACCATTTGCGCACTCAACGGCAGCGTATACGGAGGCGCCACCGACCTGGTGCTGGCCTGCGACCTGCGCGTGGGCTTGTGCGGCATGAGTTGGCGCATGCCGGCTTGTGCTCTCGGGCTGCACTACTACCCCAGCGGGCTGCGGCGTTATGTGAGTCGCTTTGGTTTGAACGCCAGCAAGCGTGCCTTCTTGCTCGGACAGTCCTTGCGCTTTGAAGACCTGAAGGCGCTGGGCCTGTTTGAAACTTTGGCTGAGGCAGACCAACTTGACAGTGCGGTAACGCAACTGGTCCAAACGCTCACCCGCATGGCACCTTTGGCTTTGCAAGCCACCAAACAAAGTTTGAACGAAGTGGCTGCTGGCCTGTATTGCGAACCCGTGCTCAAAGAGCGGGCTCGCCAATCGGTGCACAGCAGTGACTTTTCCGAAGGCCGTGCTGCGTTCGCTGAGCGCCGCCCTCCAGTTTTCACAGGCCGTTGAAGGAGCGCCCATGACAACACCCACCGACACCTTGCAACAGTGGTTAGACCAAGAAGCTCTTGTGCGCAGCCTGATGCTGCCCCATGGCGTCACGCCGTTGGACGATGTGCGGCCACGCACGGGCTTAGAGCTGATTCAAGGCATGCTGCAAGGCCACACTCGGCCCGCCCCGTTTTCCAAGCTGCTGGATTTTTGGCTGGTCGAAGCCAGTGCAGGCCACGTCGCATTTCAAGGCGCGCCACATGCCGAATTTTTCAACCCCATGGGCACCGTGCATGGCGGCTGGTTTGCCACCCTGCTCGACTCTGCCATGGGCTGCGCGGTGCACACCCTGCTACCTGCTGGCCGTGGCTACACCACCTCGGGCCTGACCGTGAACTTGGTCAAAGCCCTCACGCCCAAAGTGCAGCGCGTGCGCGCCATTGGCAATGTGCTGCACAGCGGGCGTCAGATGGCCTCAGCCGAGGCCAGCTTGCTGGGCCCCGACGGCACGCTCTACGCCCATGCCACCACCACCTGTTTGATTTTTGACTTACCAGGACCCTCCCAACCATGAGACTCTTACACACCATGCTGCGCGTGGGCGACATGCAACGCTCGATTGACTTTTACACCCAAGCCATGGGCATGCAGTTGCTGCGCACCACCCAACGCCCAGACCAACATTACGACCTCGCCTTTGTAGGCTACGGTGGCAACCCCGACCAAGCTGAAATTGAGTTGACCTACAACTACGGCGTCACGTCTTACGACTTGGGCACCGCCTACGGCCACATTGCGATTGGCGTGTCGGACATCCGCGCCACCTGCGACAAGATCCGCCAAACCGGCGGCACCATCACACGCGAACCAGGTGCCGTCAAAGGCGGCAACACCATGATTGCCTTTGTGCAAGACCCCGATGGCTACAAGATTGAGCTGATCGAACGCGCAGAAGCGTAAGGGGCTTAAACCACCACAGTGGACATGAAAAAAGGGCCTTGCGGCCCTTTTTTGTTTGACGTGATGCGTTGACCGCGATCAAGCCTTTTTGGCGTAAGCCGAGCACCAGCCTTTGCCAGCGACTTGCTTGCCCGCAAACAGCGGGCAGCCACCGGCGGCCGCACCGGCTGCACCTTGGAACAGTGCGCAGTTGCTGCACATCTGACCTGTGGCGTACTTAGGCTGTTTGGCTTTGTCGACTTTGGTCGCATCGGCCTTGTATCCCAATGCGGTAGCTTGGGCGTCAGACTCAGCGACCATGGCTTGCGCTTGGGCGGCAGAGGCAAATGCAGCCACGCTGGTCGCGGCCACGGTTTGCAACATGAAAACACGGCGGTTGGTGGGGGTCTTGAATGCGTTGTTCATAGAGATCTTCGAATAGATAACCAGAAGATGCTGGCGTGCGCTATCTTAGCGGCTGGCATCGCGGCTTGCCATGGCTTTAGATCAACCCCGTCGCTTCAACAGCACTTCGGCCTGGCCCAACGCATCCAGCGTGTCGACATCCAACACACAGCCGGGGTCTGACAGCTCCAATCGCCAAGCACCGCGTTGGGCCACCACAGAACGCGCACCTTCGTCGCCTTGTAGAGCACGCAAAGCCGCTCCACAGCTGGCATCAAAACCTACCGGGTGTCCCTTCTTATCTTGATAAAAAGGCACCACCACCGGATGCTGCTTCAGTGCCTGCGCCACCACCAGCAGCGTGGCAGGTAAAACCAAGGGCAAGTCAGCAGGCAAGATCAACCAGCCCTGTGCATCGGCTGTGGCTGCCACCCCACAAGCAATGCTGTCGCCCATGCCGGGTTGCGCCAAATGCTGGGTGTGTTCGCGCTCTACGATGTGCCAGGGCAAGCCGCTGGCTTGCACGCTGCGCAACACGTGGTCACGCACCCGCTGCCCTGCCAGCGGTGCATCAAGCTTGTCCACTTGAGCGCCAGAGGCCTTGAAGCGCTCCCCCCGCCCTGCGGCGAGGATGAGCACCACCACCGACGCGGCCTGGTCACTCAAATGCTGCACAAGGTCTCGGTGGGGGCTGCGGCGCTGGCCTGTGCATGGGCCACGTTTTTCACCTGCACAATTTCGGCCACGATGGACACCGCAATCTCAGCCGGGGTTTGCGCACCAATCGCCAAACCCACTGGCCCATGCAACCGCGCCAAGGCCTCGGGCGACAAATCAAAGTGTTCGGCCAGCCGCTTTTTGCGCGCCTCTTGGTTGCGGCGCGATCCCAGGGCGCCGATGTAGAACGCGTTCGAGTTCAAGGCCTCCATCAAGGCCATGTCGTCGAGCTTGGGGTCGTGGGTGAGTGCCACGATGGCGGTGTGCGCATCGGGCACCAACTGCTGCACCACATCGTCGGGCATGCCCAGCACACGGGTCACGCCCTCAATGCCGAGCGTGGCGGCGTACTCTTCGCGCGGGTCGCACACCAACACCTCAAAGTCGAGCAAGCTGGCCATCTGTGCCACAGCCTGGCTGAGTTGGCCTGCACCAATCAACAGCAAGCGCCAGCGCGGACCAAACAAGGTGGTCAAGCTGCTGCCGTCAAACTGCAAAGTGTCGGTGCGCTGCGCGTCACGCAGCGTCACCTGACCCGTGGCCAAGGTCACGGTGCGCGCCACCAGCTGGTGGGCCGCTGTGCGTGCCAGCACGTCTTGAATCCATTGCACATCGGTGATGGGCTCTTGCACCAAACGCAAGGTGCCACCACAGGGCAGGCCAAAGCGTGCGGCCTCTTCTTTGCTCACACCGTAAGCCACCATCGACGGGTGCGACAAGGTGTCGTACTCACCGGCCTTGATGCGGGCGATCAAATCGTCTTCCACACATCCGCCCGACACCGAGCCACTGACCACCCCATCGTCACGCACGGCCAACAAGGCACCTGGAGGACGCGGGGCACTGCCCCAGGTCTCTACCACTGTGACCAGGGTGACGCGTCGACCCGCTTGTCGCCAAGCGAGCACATCACTCAACACGCGTAAGTCCAAACTTTCCATGGCAGTCTCATTTCTCTGAGTCAAATTCATCAACAGGGCCAGAGCATAAGCCGCTTGGGTAGGATGCGCAGTGGGCCTTGCCCTCACCTAGACCTTTGAGCTGTCACCTATGAAACAAATCGCCGACCTTCGCAAAAGCTATGAACGTGCCGAACTCAACGAATCGGCCTCTGCCGCCGACCCGATGCAGCAGTTTGACCTTTGGCTCAAAGAGGCCATTCAATCGGAAATCCCCGAACCCAACGCCATGACCTTGGCCACCGTGGGCGGGGACTTGCGCCCCAGCACACGCGTGGTGTTGATCAAAGGCTACGACGCGCGCGGCATTGTGTGGTTCACCAACTACCAAAGCCGCAAAGGCCAGCAACTCGCGGGCAACCCCTTTGCGGCCCTGCAATTCCATTGGGTCGAGTTGGAACGCGTGGTGCGCATCGAGGGCCGAGTGGAAAAAGTCAGCGACGAAGAAAGCGACGCCTACTTCCACAGCCGTCCACTCGACTCACGCCTTGGTGCCTGGGCCAGCCCACAAAGCCAGGTGATCGACGGACGCGGCACATTGGTGGCCAATGCCGCCAAATACGGGGCTCAGTTTTTGCTGCAACCGCCCCGCCCGCCGCACTGGGGGGGCTACCGCTTGGTGCCCGACCAGTGGGAGTTTTGGCAGGGGCGCAAAAGCCGCTTGCATGACCGCCTGCGCTACCGGCTCAACCCAGCCGCTAGCGTACCCAGCAGCAACTCAGCCAGCTGGGTGCGCGAGCGTTTGGCCCCTTAAAAACTGGCCTGTAAGCCCAGCTTCACACTGCGCCCGGCCAAAGGCGGGGCGTTGCTGCCCATGGTCTGCGTGAGCACCGAGGTGGACGAATACGCCAGTTGGTTGGTCAGGTTGTCGAGCTTGGCAAACAGCAACCAACGTGTGTTCGCCACACGGGTTTGGTAGTTCACCCCCGCATTCCACAAGGTGTAGCCCGCCGTGGTGACGTCGCCCGCCTCAGGCACGCGGTGTTGAGCACCGGCATGCGTGAACCCGAAGCGCGCGCCCCAAGCCTGATGTGCCCACACCCAGTCCGCACCCACCCGCATGGGTGCGATGCGCGGCAGGGGGCGGTTGTGCGTCAAGTCATCGGCACGCACAAAGTCAGCACGCAGCGCCAAGTCCATCGCGCCCCGGCTGGCATCGGCGCTCCATAAGGCTTGGCTGCCCCCCACCATGCGCAGCGAGGCGCTGGACTCCATCCCCACCAAGCGCGCGCGCACCCCTTCAAAGGCGTAGATGGGCAAGTTGTGTGTGGCATCGTTGCTGCCCGTCGCTTGCAAAGACAGGTAATTGGCAAAGTCCGACACAAAACCCGTCACCGAGGCCTTGTGCGGCCCGTATTTCCACTCGCCACCAACATCCCATTGCGTCGCCCGCTCCAGGGCGCTGTTGGCGTTGCCTACCTCAAACGTGCCGGTTGCCGTATGCGGGCCGTTGGCAAAGAGCTCGTAGTCTTTGGGCGCGCGCTGGCTCCAACTCAGGTGGCTGCTGAGTTGCCAACCGTTTTGCGCTTCACCCTGGCGCAAGTTGCGCATGCCGCCTACCGCCACACTGAACGGGCTGAAGCGTTTGTCCACCCCGGTGGTTTGGTTGCGCACAGCCACCGACTCGGCGCGTGCGCCTGCACTGAGCTGGCCCCAACCCGTGCTCAGCACCTGGTGGGTGAACACCGCGTTGCTCAGGGTGCGACTCGGCGGCACAAAGGCCTCGTCGCCCTGCACAGCCAGTTCATTGGCTTCACGCTGCACGCCCAGCACGCCTTGCAGCTGCATGCCGTTGGCCCAGCGTTGGGCATACGGCTTGGCCTCCAGGCGCAACTCATGTCCGCCATTGTCAAAACGCGTTCCGGTTGCAGAACCTGGGTATTCGGTGTGGCTGTAACGGGTGTGGCCCCATTGAAACTTGAGCGCTTGCAGCAGGTCCGCCGTATCACGCCACTCGCCCTCCATCACCTGGTGACGACGCAGCATGCCAATGGTCACATCCGACTCAGCCACCGTGCCATAGGTGCTGCGGTATTCACTGGCCGACAGCCCCAAGTAGCCGCGATCAAACAGCAAAGTGCCACCAGCGCCAGCGCCTTGTGCGTTGCTGGCCGAGTTGCACACCCGCCGCTGCGTGGTGGTCACACCATTGACGGTGCAGTCCATGAGCTTGGGCACCGACAGGTTGCGGGTGCTGCGGTCAAACGCATCCACATGCAGCACCCAGCGGTCATTGCCGGTCTCGACCATGGCCCCGGTGCTGCGTTCTTGGGCTGCGCCACCCGCACGCAACTCGGCCTTGCCCAGCGTGCCGCCTGTAGCATCGAAGCTGCGCTCACGCGCAATGCGGTTGTCAATGACATTGACCAGCCCCCCTACGGCACTGCTGCCATACAACAAGGTGGCAGGGCCGCGCAACACGTCAATCCGCTCGGTGGTGAGGGGGTCAATCGGCACCGCATGGTCAAAGCTCAAGCCTGACACGTCCATGTTGGCCCCGCCGTTTTGCAAGATCAGCAGTCGGTCCCCGTCCAAACCACGGATGACAGGCCGGCCCACGTTGGGGCCAAACGAGCTGTTGGCAATGCCCGGCAAGTTGTCCAACGTTTCGCCCAGGGTGCTGCCCTGGCGCTGCGCCAAAGCTGCGCCAGAGAGTTGCTGCACGGGGGCCGCCAAGCCCGCGTTGCTGAGCGGCTGGGCGGTGATGGTGACTTCTTGCAGTGGGGTGGTGAACGCTGACGGCGTTGCGCCAGATTGGGATTGCGCCCACACGGCACCCAGGCTGGCCCATGTGGCCACTGCCACAGCGCTGCGTTGAAAAAACAAATTCATGGAGAAGTGTTCCGCTGAAAAGAAATGACCACGCGGCGGCACACAGCCACACGCGCGAAGACGGGAGGTCAGTTCAAAACAGCGGGCGGCGCACGGGCCGAGAACAAACGCGCATGCAACCCAAAGCGCTCACGCAGTCGCCAGCGCAGCCATGCCGTGGGCACAGCGAAGGCCAACACACACGACCACGCAAAGCCTAGTGCGTCGTGACACAGTTGGTCGTAGAGCTGGCAATCGGCCGTGGTTTTGTGTTCACCAAACACCCAGCCCCAAGGCGCTGGGGTGGCCGCAGGGGACACGGCAGCTTCAGCTTGGCTGCCCTCGGCCATGGCCTGCGCGTGGACGAGCCCTGAATTGCTCGCATGCACAAAGCGGTGTGCCAGCCCCAACGATTGCGCCAACAGCACGAGCAAGGCCAAGACCAACAGGCCTTGACGCACACCCGCCTGCAAGCGCCAACGTTCAAGCATCGCGCACCTTGTCGGTGAAGGTGTGCAAAAACTTTTGCACCTTGGGTGCCACCACAAAGGCGCAATAGCCTTGGTTGGGGTGGTTGGCAAAGTAGTCCTGGTGGTAGTCCTCGGCCTGCGAGTAATTGCTCAGCGGCAGCACCTCGGTCACCACACGCCCTGACAGGTGCTGGTTGACTTCATCCACCACCTGCTGCGACACCGCACGGTCCGCCTCGTCATGAAAGTAAATCCCGCTGCGGTATTGGGTGCCCACGTCGTTGCCTTGGCGATTCAAGGTGGTGGGGTCGTGGATGACAAAGAAAATTTCCAGCAACTCACGCAAGCTGATCTGGCTGGGGTCATAACTGACTTGCACCACCTCGTTGTGGCCGGTGTTGCCCATGCACACTTGCTCGTAGCTCGGTTTCACCACGTGGCCATTGCAGTAGCCCGAGGTCACGGACAACACCCCTTTGACGCGGACAAACACTGCCTCGGTACACCAAAAGCATCCCCCTCCCAAGGTGATGACCTGGGTGGCGGGTGAAGACTGAGGGGGCGCAGATGGGGTGTTCATGGGGCGTCATCATATGATGCCCAGCCATGGACACCCTGCTCGCCCTCAAACCCCTCCTCACCACCCTGATCTTGCCCACGGCCAGCGGCCTGTTGCTGATGGCGCTGATGCTGCTATGGGCTTGGCGACGCCATGCGCACAAACGCCCATCCTCTGTACATCTGCCTGTGGCGGGCGGCTTGCTGACGTGCGCAGGTCTGTGGTTGCTGAGCTGCCCGGCGGTCGCCTTGTGGCTGTCCTTGCACCTGCTGCCACAAGTCAAGCCCGCCACGCCCGAGGCGTTGCTGCGTCACAAGGTGCAAGCCATTGTGGTGTTGGGTGGTGGCGTGGAACAACACGCGCCCGAGTACGACGGCCCCAACCTGCCCCCAGAGAGCATGGCACGTTTGCTCTACGGCATGCACTTGGCTCAAACCACCCACTTGCCGCTGGGCTATACCGGTGGCATTGGCTGGGCAGGTGCAGCCGATCAAACACCCGAGGCACAGGTGGCCGCTCACGTGCTGGCCCGCCTGCATGGCCCGGCGCTGCGCTGGCAAGAAAGCCTGTCGCGTGACACGCGTGAAAACGCACAGCTCACCGCTGCGCTGCTGCGACAAGATGGCGTCCAACGCATTGCGCTGGTCACCCACGCCTGGCACATGCCACGCAGCGTGCGACAGTTTGAAGCCGCAGGGCTTGATGTCACGCCCGCCCCCATGGGCTATGTCCACAGCGACTTGCAGCCCTTGCTGCAATGGTTGCCCCATGCTTTCGCACTGCGCGACAGCACCTCCATCTTGCGTGAATGGCTGGGTTTGCGATTGACGTGATGCGCTCCTCGCTGGATAACAGGCAAGTAAAGTAACGGACACTTTTGTCTGACTTGCGGTACATTACTAACCAAGTAGTCATTAGTAATATGCCCTCTTCCGCCCCCTCCGTTACCACCATGCCCGAGACCGTCCACAAGCGGGAACGGCGCAAAGAAGCGCGTCCCGGCGAGCTGTTGGATGCTGCACTGACCTTGTTTGTTGAAAAAGGATTTGCGGCAACACGGGTGGAAGAAGTCGCGTCTCACGCCGGGGTGTCCAAAGGCACCTTGTTTTTGTACTTTCCCACCAAAGAAGATTTGTTCAAGGCAGTGATTCGCGAAAACATCGCTCACCTGTTTCCCACCTGGAACGAAGAATTCAAAACCTTCACCGGCACCAGTGCCGAGATGCTGCGCTATGCCATGCAAGCGTGGTGGCACAAGATTGGCAACACCCCGGCCAGTGGCATCGCCAAATTGGTGATGAGCGAAGCAAGCAACTTCCCCGACATCGCGGCCTTTTACCAACAAGAAGTCATTCGCCCAGGCAATGCACTGATTCGTCAGATTTTGGAACGCGGGGTTGCGAGCGGTGAATTTCGCCCCATCGACCCGGACCAAGCGGTCTACACCGTCATCGCCCCCATGATTTTCTTGATGATGTGGAAGCACTCCATGGGTGCTTGCGCCACCTGCGTAGACATCGTCGATCCAGAAACCTTTATCCATTTGCAAGTCGACGTGTTGTTACACGGCATGACCTCACCGACACACACACCATGAATATCAAACCGCGCTGGATCGTGATGACTTTGCTTGTGCTGGCGCTGGCCGCAGGTGTGTGGCGCGCACTCTCGGCACGCCATCAACAGCAAGCGGCGGCGCAAACCCAGGCACCGGCCATCACCCAAATTGAGTTGGCCCAAAGCGATGTGTGGGTGGCTGAGCCACGGCTTATCACCCGTAGCTTGGCCGTCTCAGGCACCGTCAAGGCCTTGAACTACGCCGTCATCAAAGCGCGCGTGGCCGGCGAGCTCAAAGAGTTCAGCGTGCGCGAAGGGGATGTGGTCAAAGCCGGGCAAGTGCTGGCGCGCATCGACCCCACCGAATACCAACGCCGTTGGCTGCAAGCCAATGAACAAGCCCGCGCCGCCAAAGCCCAAATGGAGATTGCGCAACGTCAGTGGGACACCAACCAAGCCTTGGTCGACCAAGGCTTCATTGCCAAAACAGCGCTCGACAACTCCCTAGCCTCGTACCAAGGCGCGATAGCCACCCACCAAGCCGCCATCGCAGGTGCCGATGTGGCACTCAAGGCGCTGGATGACGCGGTGTTGTACGCGCCATTTGCAGGCGTGGTGGTCTTGCGCGCAACCCAGGCGGGTGAGCGGGTGAGCGTTGACGCCAAGGTGCTGGAACTGGTGGACCTCAGCCAACTGGAAGTCGAGGTGCCGCTCAGCCCCAGCGACTCGGTCGATGTGCACATCGGTCAAGTGGCCAAGCTGCAAGTCGAGGACCGTGACGACACCGTCACAGCCATCGTCAAACGCATCAGCCCCAGCGCGCAAGTGGGCAGCCGCAGCGTGTTGGCCTACCTCTCCATTGACCAGCCCCAAGGCTTGCGCCACGGCTTGTTTGCCAAAGGCCTGTTGGGCCTGCAACAAAGCCAAGTGCTGGCCATCCCCTTGTCAGCGGTGCGTACCGACCGTGCGCGTCCCTACGTGCAAGTGCTGGAGACGGTGAACCAACAACTGCGCGTCGCACACCAAATGGTCAACTTGGGGCTACACGGCACAGACGCGCGCAGCGCCAGCACCGAAACCTGGGTCGGCGTGGAGGGTCTGCCCACAGGCAGTACCGTGCTCAAAGGTCATGTGGGCACACTGCGCGAGGGGTTGGCGGTGAAGTTCACCTCCGAAGCGGCGACGTCAGCCACAGCGGCCAGCAGCGCACGCTCAACACAGTAAGCACGGCATGTGGTTCACCCAAGTCAGTTTGAAAAACCCGGTCTTCGCGACCATGGTCATGCTCGCTTTTGTGGTGCTGGGCTTGTTCTCGTACCAGCGGCTGCAAATCGACCAATTTCCCAACGTCGACTTTCCGGTGGTGGTGATCACCACGGAATATCCCGGTGCCTCGCCTGAAATTGTGGAGAGTGAAGTCAGCAAGAAGATCGAGGAAGGCGTCAACTCGATCGCTGGCATCAGCACGCTGACCTCGCGCAGCTACGAAGGCATGTCCGTGGTGGTGGTGGAGTTTCAACTCCACATCGATGGCCGCAAAGGGGCTGACGATGTGCGTGAAAAAGTAGCCAGCATTCGCCCCACCCTGCGCACCGACGTGAAAGAGCCCAAGGTCTTACGCTTTGACCCGGCCAGCCGGGCTATCTGGTCGCTGGCCGTGTTGCCCGCCAAGACCGCATCCGGCAACAACGCCGAAGCCTCCACCTCGGCTGTGGAGCTGACCAACTGGGCCGACCAAGTGCTCAAGAAGCGCCTAGAGAATGTGCGCGGCGTGGGCGCAGTGAACTTGGTGGGCGGCACCAAGCGCGAGATCAACCTCTACCTCAACCCGCAGGCCATGGAGTCACTGGGCGTCAGCGCCGATCAGGTGGTGAACGCCGTGCGCACCGAAAGCCAAGACCTGCCCGTGGGCTCGCTGCGGTCCTTGCAACAAGACCGCGTCATCCAGGTGCAAGGACGCATGCTGCGCCCTGAGGACTTTGGCCAAATCATCGTCGCGCGGCGCGGCACCACACCCATTCGTTTGTCGCAGGTGGCGCGTGTCAAAGATGGGGCGCAAGAAGTGGAGAGCTTGGCGCTGTACAACGGCCAACGCACCTTGCTGATGACGGTGCAAAAGGCCCAAGACGAAAACACCATCGATGTGATCGATGGCCTGAACAAAACCATCCAAGAGATGCGCAACCTGCTCCCACCAGGGGTGCGGCTTGAACCCGTACAAGACAGCGCACGGCCAATTCGCGTGGCGGTCAACAACGTGCGCGAAACCCTGCTTGAGGGTGCGCTGTTGACGGTGTTGATCGTGTTCTTGTTTTTGAACTCCTGGCGCTCCACCATCATCACGGGCTTGACCTTGCCGATTGCCATCATTGGCACGTTCCTGTTCATGTACATGCTGGGCTTCACCGTCAACATGATCACCCTGATGGCCTTGTCGCTGTGCGTGGGCTTGCTGATCGACGACGCCATCGTGGTGCGCGAGAACATCGTGCGCCATGTGCAAATGGGCAAAACGCCCTACCAAGCCGCCATGGACGGCACCCAAGAAATTGGCTTGGCGGTGCTGGCCACCACCTTGTCCATCGTGGCGGTGTTTTTGCCAATTGGCTTCATGGGCGGCATTGTCGGCAAGTTCTTCCACCAGTTCGGTCTGACCATCGTGGCGGCGGTGCTGATCTCGATGTTCGTGAGCTTCACGCTCGACCCCATGCTGTCGTCCATCTGGCACGACCCCAGCATCCATGCCCACGGGCAACATGGCAGCGCCAACTTCTACGACCGAACCTTGGGTCGCGTGACCGCCTGGTTCGAACGCAGCACCGACCGCTTGGGTGGGTTCTACCAACGCATTTTGCGTTGGTCGCTGGGTCATCGGCGAGCCACGGTTGGCTTGGCCGTCTTGACGTTTGTGGTCAGCATCTTCATGGTGCCGCTGCTGGGTACCGAGTTTGTGCCCAAGGCCGACTACTCCGAAACCTATGTGAACTTTTACACGCCCGTGGGATCGTCGCTGGAGGCCACCGAGGCCAAAGCGCAGCAAGTCGAAGCCATCATTCGCGAGTTTCCTGAAGTGCGCTACACCTTGGCCACCCTCAACACCGGGGTGGCCAACGGAAAAATTTACGCCAGCTTGTATGTGCGTTTGGTAGACCGTCATTTGCGCCAGCGCAATGTGGACGACATGTCCGCTGTGCTGCGCCGTCGCTTGCAACAAGTGCCTGGCATCACCGTGACCCATGCAGGCTTGCTCGACACCATGGGCGGCAACAAGCAAATCGAGTTTTCTTTGCTGGGCACCGACCTGCACGAGCTCGAACGCCTGAGCCAACAGGTGATGGACGCCGTGCGCCCCATTCCAGGCTTGGTCGATTTGGACTCCAGTCTCAAACCCGACAAGCCCACCATCGAAGTCAATGTGCAACGCGAAGCGGCCAGTGACCTAGGGCTGACCCTGGGCAGCATAGGCAGCCAATTGCGCACTTTGGTGGCGGGGCAAACCGTGACCAACTGGCGCGCTGACGATGACCAAACCTACGACGTCAACGTGCGTCTGGCGCCTTCCGCCCGCGTCACACCGCAAGACTTGCAACGTCTGCCGTTCACCGTGGGCAGCGCCGCCGATGGCAGCCCCCGCGTGGCACGCTTGAACCAAGTGGCACAGGTGTACGAGGGCACAGGCCCCAACCAAATCAACCGCCGCGACCTCAAGCGCGAAGTTGCCATCAACGCCAACGCTTACAACCGCTCCTCAGGCGAAGTCTCCAACGACATCCGCCGGGCCATGCAGGGCATTGCATTGCCTGCGGGTTACAGCTTTCAGTTCAGTGGCTCCACCAAGAGCATGCAAGAGTCTTTTGACTACGCCATCTCGGCGCTGGTGCTGGCGGTGGTGTTCATCTACATGATCTTGGCCAGCCAATTCAAAAGCTTTTTGCAACCCATGGCGCTCATGACCGCCCTGCCGCTGACCTTGATCGGTGTGGTGCTGGCCTTGCTGATGTTTGGCTCCAGCCTGTCCATGTTCTCGGTCATTGGCATGGTCATGCTCATGGGCTTGGTGACCAAGAACGCGATTTTGCTGGTCGACTTTGCCATTCGGGCACGTGAAGACCAGGTGCTCCCGGACGGTTCTGTCCAACCAGGCCTCAGCCGCCATGACGCCTTGCTGCGCGCCGCCGAAGTACGCTTGCGCCCTATTTTGATGACCACCCTGGCCATGATCTTTGGCATGGTGCCTCTGGCCTTCGCACTGTCCGAAGGGGCCGAACAGCGTGCCCCGATGGGCCAGGCGGTGATTGGTGGGGTCATCACCTCGTCCTTGTTGACTTTGGTGGTGGTGCCTGTGGTGTATTGCTACATGGACGACCTGGCTCAATGGTTGAAGCGCAGCTGGGCGTCAGTGGGCAGCAACCCTGACCGTTAAAATTGGGACATTGGCCCAGGCCGCTGTATCGATGTATTTGGAGTATTGAAATGAACCAAGAACAAGCCCGCTTCAACATGGTGGAGCAACAAATCCGCCCTTGGCAGGTGTTGGACACTGCGGCGCTGAAGGTGCTGTCACACCTTCAACGTGAACTGTTCGTGCCCCAGGCCTACCAAGCCCTGGCCTACACCGACACCGAAATTCCGCTAGGCCACGGACAAACCATGGTGCCACCACGTGTGGATGCCCGCTTGATGCATGACCTGCACCTCACTGGCAACGAAAAGGTCCTGGAAGTGGGCACCGGCAGCGGTTACCTCACCGCTTTGCTGGCAGGTCGTGCCCAACGCGTCATCAGCCTGGAAATCAACAGCGAACTGGCCGCTACCGCGCGTGCCAATTTGCAACGTGCTGGCGTGAGCAACGTGGAGGTGCGAGAGGCCGACGGTAGCCACGGCGCTGGTGCCGACGCGCCGTTTGACGCCATCGTCCTGGGCGGCTCGGTGGCGGAAGTGCCACAAGCTTTGTTGCAGCAACTCACCATCGGTGGCCGCTTGATCGCCATCGTCGGCACCGACCCCGTGATGTGCGCCACCCTGTTCACCCGCACGGCAGACACCAGCTGGCAAAGCAAAGCCCTGTGGGACACCACGGCCCCACGCTTGCAAGGTTTTGCCGAACCCACCCGCTTTCACTTTTAAGCACTACGCATGATTGACCACATCCAACCCGCGCAACTCAGCGCATGGATCACGGCACAAGCCGCTCAAGGTCCTGCGGTGGTCTTAGACGTGCGCGAGCCCTGGGAAGTACAAACCGCCAGCGTGGCGCCACAAGGGTTCGAGTTGCTCACTATCCCAATGAGCACCGTCCCTGTACGCCTGCAAGACTTGCCACGCGACCGCCCCATCGCCTGCTTGTGCCACCACGGCGCGCGCAGCATGCAGGTGGCGGCATTTTTAGCGCAACAAGGCTTTGACACCGTGGCCAACATCACCGGTGGCATTCACGCTTGGTCGTCGCAAGTCGACCCCTCTGTGCCGACATATTGATTTTTGAAAGAACCGCATGAAGCTCTCCCACGCACTGTTTCGCGCCCTGCCTTTGGCAGCGGCCCTGACCTTTGCTTTTGCACCTGCTGCACAAGCCCAAAGTTTGGTCGAGTTGTACGAAACCGCGCGGGGTTACGACGCGAGCTACATCTCGGCCAAGTCTCAATACGAAGCCAACCTGGCCAAGGCCAACCAGACCTTGGGCGGGGTGTTGCCCAACATTGCTCTGTCGGCCAGCGCAACACGGACGTATTTCAACTACCGACCTGACGACCCCTCTTTGGCCACACCAAGAGATCTTTACTATGGCACCGGCACTGCCGCCGTGACCTTGACCCAACCCTTGTACCGCCCTGCCGTGTGGGCCACCTACAAGCAAGGCGGGCCTTTGCTGCAACAAGCCACTGCGCAGTACGAAGCCGCCGAGCAAGACCTGCTGGTGCGTGTGTCGCAGGCCTACTTTGACGTGCTCACCAGCGAAGACAGCCTGGAGCTGGTGCGCGCGCAAAAGAAAGCCGTGGGCGAACAACTGGCCTCGGCCAAGCGCAACTTTGAGGTGGGTACCACCACCATCACCGGTGTGCGCGATGCACAAGCCCGCTTCGACTTGGCCACCGCCCAAGAAATTGCCGCCGAGAACGATGCCCGCATCAAGCACTTGGCGCTCGATCTGGTGGTAGGCCTCAGCAATGCAACCCCGCTGCGTTTGGCCGACAGCAAGCAACTGGTCAAAGCCCCCGCCGAAGATGTGAACACCTGGGTCTCGCAATCTGAAGTCGCCAGCCCTTCGGTGCGTCAAGCACAGTTGGCGCTGGAAGTGGCCAAACTGGAAGTCGACAAGGCCATGGCCGGACACAAGCCCACGCTGGATGCGCAAGTGTCTTACGGCGGCATTCGCAACGTGGGCGGTAGCTCCACCCAAAGCGTGTCGTCACACGTCTACAACCCTTCAGCGGGCTTGGTGCTGAACTTGCCCATCTTCTCGGGGTTTGCCACCGACTACCGGGTGAAAGAAACCGTGTCACTTGAGAGCAAAGCCCGCGCCGACCTGGAAGCGGCCAAACGCAACACCGCGCAATCCACGCGCACCGCGTATTTCGGACTGGTGTCAGGCCTGAGCCAAGTGCAGGCCTATGAAGCCGCAGAGGCCTCCAGCCAAAGCTCGTTGGACGCCAACAAACTGGGGTACTCGGTGGGGGTGAACATCAACATCGACGTGTTGAACGCCCAAAGCCAGCTCTACCAGACCAAACGTGACCTGGCCAAAGCGCGCTACGACGTGTTGGTGGGCACCCTGAAGTTGCGCCAAGCCACCGGCACCTTGACGCCGCAAGACCTGCAACCCATCAACGCGTTGCTCAAGCCTTGAGGTAAGGCGCCAGCGCCTGCACCGTGTGCTGTGCAGCGCCCCGGTGCTGTTGAGAAAACGCCAGACACGCCGCCACCTGGGCGTTTTCGTCCGGTCCAAAGCGCACCATCTGCAAAGCTGTGACGATGGCGTGGGCCATGTCCTCGACCCGCAAGGCAGCACCCGCCTCTTCGGCCAATTCAGCCGCTTCAGCAAAGTTGAAGGTGTGTGGGCCCATCAGCACCGGGCAACCACAGGCCGTGGCCTCGATCAGGTTTTGCCCGCCCAAAGGCGCAAAGCTGCCGCCTAACAACGCCGCATCGGCCAAGCCGTAATACAGCGCCATCTCACCCAGCGAGTCACCCAGCCACACGGTGTTCACATCGGCTTCGCCAGTTGCGTCGGGACCGTCGCGCCATTGGCTGCGACGCGACACCTGCCAGCCGCGCTGTTGCAGCATGTGGGCCACGTCGTCAAAGCGTTGCGGGTGGCGTGGCACCACCAGCCAATGCACGGCATTCACATGGTCTCGCTGGTCCAGCGGGTCGTCTTTGAGCGCTTGCAAAGCATCAAGCCACAGCACTTCTTCGCCTTCGCGTGAACTGGCCAACACAATCACCGGGCGGGTCAAACGCTGCGCCCACACCAAGGCTTGGGCCAGTTGCTGCGCATCCGGCTGCGCATCGAACTTCAAATTGCCCAATACGCCCTGCACGGACGCACCCAAGGCGCGCAGACGCTGCGCGTCGGCCTCGGTCTGGGCCCACACCGCCGACAACCCTGCATAGGCAGGGCGTGACAGCCACGACAAACGCTGGGCCTGACGCAGGCTTTTCTCGCTCATGCGCGCATTCACCAACACCAGTGGCACGTGCGCGCGTTGGCACAGGGCCACCCAGTTGGGCCACACCTCGGTCTCCAGCACCAGCCCCAGCTGCGGTTTGAAGTGGTTCAAAAAGCGTTGCACCACGGCGGGCGTGTCCCAAGGTTGCCAGACCTGCACGTCGCCAGGTTGCAGCACGCTGCTGCCCTGAGCGCGCCCGGTGGCGGTGCCGTGGGTCAATACGATGCGCACACCGGGGTAGGTGCTGCGCAAGGCCTGCAACAGCACCGCTGCGGCGCGGGTTTCGCCCAGCGACACCGCATGCACCCAAACATAGCCACGCTCACCGACGGCCACTGGGGCCTGGGTGTAATGGCCAAAACGCTCATCCATAGCTTGTAAATAGCCCGGCTCGACACGCCCACGGCGTTGCAACTTGGCGCGCAACAGCGGTTGCAGCGCCCACACCACCAGGGTGTAGAGCCAGCGTGTCATGCATTCGCCCCTTGGCCTAGCGCAGCCTCTTGGGCGTGGCTGGCAGCGGGTGCCGCTTGCGGCTCAGCAGATGCAGCGCCTGAGGTGGCCTGCACGCAACGCTGCCAGGCTTGCCACACGGCATCCACCGTGGGCGTGGGGCAATCGACCAAGGCGCATTGGCGCGCCAAGCCAACTGGGCCCGTGCGCCAGGCGGTGTCGAAGTTGTAAATCTGCACGTGCGGCACATCCAAGGCCACGGCGATATGGCTCAGGCCACTGTCCACCCCCACCACGCCCACGCACTGGGCCATCTTGGTGGTCAAGTCGTCCAGCGACAAACGCGGCCACACCACGGCACCGGGCAGCATGTCGGCCAAGGCTTCGCTGCGGATGCGCTCTGCCTCGTTGCCATGGGGCAGCGCCACGTCCAGACCCGTTTGCTTCAAACGCTGGCCCAGCTCATACCAGTGCGCCAGCGGCCACTCTTTGTCGGCGCGTGAGGTGCCATGTACCAGCACCACATAGGGTTTGGGCTGAGAGTTGGCCTGCCCCAAGCCATAGCTCAAGCGGTCGGGCACGGCATAGCCCAAGGCTTGCGCGCATACCACGCGGGCGCGCGCCACGGCGTGGATGTGCGGTGTCACGCGCAGCGCCACATCGGCCACCCAGCGCGTGGGGCGCTCGTAGCCAGAACCGTCGGTGCGGTTGGCCAAGGCATAGCGTTTGCCGCCGGGCGTGGTGCGGGCCAGCCAAGACACCAGGGCCGACTTGGTGAGTCCTTGCAAGTCGATCACGGCGTCGTAGGCGTCTTGCTGCAAATCGGTTTTGAACGCACGCCACTCGGCACGCGTGGTGGGCGACCACGGGTCTTTGCGCCAGCGGCGCAGCTCACACGCGATGACCCGATGCACGGCTTGGCAACGCGTCACCAACGGGGCAAAGCCACGCTCGACCACCCAGTCGATCTGTGCATTGGGAAAAGCCGCCTGCATGTCCATCACGGCGGGCAGGGTGTGCACCACATCGCCCAACGACGACAGCTTGACCACCAGCACCTTGAGCGGTCGGGGATCGGGGCTGACGTGCAGGATCAATGTGAGGCCTCTTGAAACGCCGCATCCGGCTTGACCTGGCGCAGCAGCGCCAGCATGTCGTGCTCAATGCGCGCCAGCGCTTGCTGTGTTTGCCCTTCAAAACGCAGCACCAACACAGGGGTGGTGTTGGAGGCGCGAATCAGGCCAAAGCCATCGTCCCAGTCAATGCGCAAGCCGTCAATGACACACACTTGCGGCTGATGCTCAGGCGAAGGCACGCCCCCAGACACCACCAATTGTTGCAACGCGGCGCTCAAAAGGTGGGGCTCGCCTTCGAGACAGCCGACATTCAACTCAGGCGTCGAATAGCTGGTGGGCAAGGCATTCAACACCGCACTGGCGTCGGAACTGCGACTGACGATTTCCAGCAGGCGACAGCCGGCATAGGTGCCGTCATCAAACCCATACCAACGCTCTTTGAAAAAGATGTGGCCACTCATCTCGCCACCGAGCGGCGAGTCAACTTCCTTCATCTTGGCCTTGATCAGCGAGTGTCCGGTTTTGAACATCAAGGCTTGGCCGCCTGCGCTGCGAATGGCGGGCGCCAGACGCTGCGAGCACTTGACGTCAAACACAATGGTGCCGCCCGGCACACGGGTGAGCACGTCTTGCGCGAACAAGGTCATCTGGCGGTCCGGGAAAATGATTTGGCCGTCTTTGGTGACGATGCCCAAGCGGTCGCCATCGCCATCAAACGCCAGCCCCAACTCGGCATCGGTGGTTTGCAGCGCGTGGATCACGTCGTTGAGGTTGTCGAGCTTGCTGGGGTCCGGGTGGTGGTTGGGGAAGTTGCCATCGACCTCGCTGAACAACTCCATCACCTCGCAGCCCAGCGCCCGAAAGATGGCCGGCGCAGTGGCCCCGGCAATGCCGTTGCCGCAATCGACCACCACTTTCATTGGGCGGCTCATGCGAATGTCACCCACGATGCGCGCCTGGTAGTCGGCTGTCACATCCACCGAGCGTACCGAGCCACCGTTTTTCAACACCCAGGTTTCGGCTTGCATGATCTCGCGCAGGCCTTGAATTTCGTCGCCGTAAATGGCGCGTCCACCCAACACCATCTTGAAACCGTTGTAGTCCTTGGGGTTGTGGCTGCCTGTGACCTGAATGCCGCTGCGGCACAAGGTGCTGGCCGCGAAGTACAGCATGGGCGTGGTCACCGCGCCCACGTCGATCACCTCGATGCCCACTTCGACCAAGCCACGCACCAAAGCGTCGACCAAGGACGGGCCACTCAAACGGCCATCGCGACCCACCGCCACCACGGTTTCGCCACAGGTTTGCGCATGCGTGCCAAAGGCGCGGCCCAAAGCATGCGCCACCTCAACGTTGAGAGTGCTAGGCACCACACCACGGATGTCATAGGCTTTGAAGATAGAGGTATTAACTTGCATAAAGAGTGATTGTAAAGAGGGGGTATTGCTTCAAAACGCCCCGCAAAAGTGCGGATACGATGACGCCGAAAGGCCTTTCCATGACACGCACCTACTCAGACATCGTGTACAACATTTTGCCCACCCAATTGGGCGAAGTGCTGCTGGCTGCCAACAGCCAAGGCTTGGTCGGTATTTGGTTCCTCGACCAGGCGCATTTCCCAGACACCACCGACTGGCAACGGGTGCGCGAGCACCGTGTGTTGCGCGAAGCCCATGGCCAGTTGCAGGAATACCTCGATGGCTTGCGGCAAACCTTTGAGTTGCCTTTGGCCTTTGCCAGTGGCACACCGTTTCAGCAACGGGTGTGGCAAGCCTTGGTCGCCGTGCCCTATGGCAAAACCACCAGTTACAGCCAAATTGCCAGCCGTGTGGGCTCCGCCAAGGCCGTGCGCGCTGTGGGCGCTGCGGTGGGGCGCAACCCGCTGAGCATGGTGGTTCCGTGCCACCGTGTGCTGGGCGCGGCTGGCGCGCTCACGGGTTATGCCGGTGGTCTGGAGCGCAAAAAAGCCTTGCTCTCTTTAGAAGCTGCTCACACGTGAGCGACGCGTCTGTGCCGTGGCGCCAGTGGGTGCCCGATTTCGTGCTGCTGGCCTTGTTGTGGGGCTCCTCGTTTTTGTTCATGCGCCTGGGCGCACATGACTTCGGGCCTGTGGCCACGGCCTGGGTGCGCGTGTTGTTGGCGGCACTGATGCTCACCCCAGTGTTGGTGTGGCGACGCGAGGTGGGTTTGCTGCTGTTGCACTGGCGCAAGACCTTTGTCGTCGGCGTGCTCAGCGCAGGCGTTCCTTTCGTCTTGTACGGTTACGCGTTGCTGCACATCAGCACCGGCATGTCATCGATTCTGAATGCCACCACCCCGTTGTTTGGCGCGCTGATTGCCTGGTATTGGCTGGGCGACCGTTTGAACGCTTCACGAGCCCTGGGGCTGGCCATTGGTTTCGCGGGTGTGGTGTTGCTGGCCAGCGAAGTGCCAGGAGGCATTGGCTTTCAAAGCGGCGGCTCGGGGCTGGCCGTGCTGGCCTGCTTGGGAGCCACGTTTTTTTATGGCTTGGCCGGTAGTTTCACCAAACGCTATTTGCAAGGCATTCCTTCGATGGTGACCACCAGCGGCAGCTTGTGGGGTGCCAGCTTGTTTTTGACCTTGCCTGCGTTGCTGCTGTGGCCCGATCAAACGCCGCCATGGCGTGCCTGGGCCGCCTTGGGCGTGGCGGGCTTTTTATGCACAGCGCTGGCCTATGTGCTGTACTTTCGGCTCATGAGCCGCACCGGCCCCGCGCGGGCCATGACGGTGACTTACCTGATCCCGGTGTTTGCCAATCTGATTGGCATCGTGGTGCTAGATGAGGTGGTGACCCACTGGATGCTGCTGGGTGGCTTGGTGGTGGTGGCAGGCACGGCACTGGCCTCGGGCTTGGTCGGTCTGCGCGCCCGTCTGTAATGCACATGACACGCAGACACACCACTTGAAGCGATGTGGTTTAGCATCCCGCGCAGTCATCATTTATTGCCCAGGAGCTTACCGTGCGCATCGCCACCTATCGCCATCTCAACCAACGCCATGTCGGCCAAGTCTCCGCTGACGGCCAACACGTCACCGCATTTCAAGTCAGCGCAGAGGTGGCCGAGCACGGCGCCTTGCGCCTGATTGAAAGCCTGATGGCTGGCGGCGCACTGCCTGCCCTGGCCACCACGGCGGTGCCAGTGCAAGACGTGCAGCTGGAAGCGCCGCTGCCACTGCCACGCCGCAACATTTGGTGCGTGGGCCGCAACTACCACGAGCACGCCAAAGAACTGTCTGCCTCTGTCTTCAAAGACAGCAACACCAACACCCAGGCCTGGCCCATCGTGTTCACCAAAGTGCCCGAGTGTGTGGTGGGCCCGACCGACCCGGTGCAGTTGCCCGGCAGTGCCGTGTCTGACCACATCGACTACGAAGCCGAACTCGCGGTGGTGATTGGTAAAGGCGGCAAAAACATCAGCGCTGCCGACGCCATGCAACATGTGTATGGCTACACCATCGTCAACGATGTAACAGCACGCGATGTGCAAATGCGTCACCAGCAGTGGGACATGGGCAAGTCGTTTGACACCTTCTGCCCCATGGGTCCATGGCTCGTCACCGCCGATGAACTGGACGGCACCCGCACCCGTGTGCGTTGCTTCGTCAACGGCGAGCTGCGTCAAGACGGCCCCACCGAACAACTGATTTTTGACATCCCCACGCTGATCGAAACCATCTCGCGCGGCATCACGCTCTACCCCGGCGACATCATCGCCACCGGCACCCCTGCTGGCGTAGGCATGGGGCTCAAGCCCCCACGCTACCTGCAAGCAGGCGACGTGGTGCGGGTCGAGATTGACGGCATTGGCCACATCGAAAACAAGTTCATCTAAGGTGCCCCCATGACATCACGCCGCACACACCTGATCAGCGCTTTGACGCTTTCACTCTTGAGCGTGTGCGGCACGCCATCCGTCCAAGCCCAAGAAGACTACCCCAGCCGCCCCATCACCATGGTGGTGCCGTTTCCTCCCGGCGGCGTGGCCGATGCGGTGGGACGCCCGGTGGCTGAAGCCATGGGCCGCTACCTCAAGCAGTCGGTGGTGGTGGAAAACAAAGGCGGTGCGGGCGGGGGCATTGGCATGGGCCAAGTGGCAAAGGCCAAGCCCGATGGCTACACGGTGCTGATGGCGCTGTCTTCACTGGTGGTGCTGCCCGAGGCCGACAAGGTGCTCAAACGCGCGCCGATGTTCCAGCTCGACCAGCTCAAGCCCATCGCGCGTTTCAGCGCCGACCCCACCGTGTTGGTGGTGCGTGCCGAGAGTCCCTGGAAGACCTATGCCGAATTCATGGCCTATGTGAAAGCCCATCCAGCCAAAGTGTCGTTTGGCTCGTCGGGCAACTACGGCACCATGCACGTGCCGATGGAGCAACTCAAGGTCGCCACCTCCAGCTACATGCTGCATGTGCCCTACACCGGCGCAGGCCCAGCCGTGATGGCCTTGCTGTCGGGCCAGATCGAAGCCCTGTCCACCGGACCGGCCAGCGTGGCGCAACAAATCAAGGCCGGCAAACTGCGTGCACTGGCCCACTGGGGTGAAGGCCGCTTGGCCAGCCTGCCCGAGGTGCCCAGCCTCAAGGAGTTGGGTGTGCCCATCGCCTACGCCCAGTGGTCGGGGCTGTTCGTGCCTGCGCACACGCCCCCCGCTGTGGTCGAAAAACTGCGTCAAGCCGCCAAATTTGCAGCCGCTGACGCACGCGCCAACCAGGCCATGCAGGCCTCGGGCAGCAGCTTCATGTTTCAAGATGCGCCAGAGTTTGAACGCTACGTTCAGACCGACGCCAAAGACATGGCCGTCTTGGTGCAACGCATCGGCAAAGTGGACTGAGTATTGGATCTCTCTCACGTCCACCTCGTCTGGTTGTTGCCGCCCGAGTTTGCGCATGCCAGCGTCTGGCTGTGGCTGGGCTTAGGCCTGGTCTTCATGCTGGGGGGCACGGTCAAGGGGGTGTTGGGTGTGGGCCTACCTTTGGTGGTGGTGCCCTTGCTGTCGTTGATGTTGCCCACGCCCACGGCCATTGCGCTGGTGGCCGCTCCGGTGCTGGTGTCCAACCTGTGGCAAACCTATGACAGCCGGGCCTCGCGCCACAACCTGTACCGTTTTTGGCCCTTGATCGTGAGCTTGCTCTTGAGCACTTTGATCACCGTGCCCCTGACCCTGCAGTTGCCCGCCACCGTACTCAACGTCATGATGGCCGTGGCTGTGATCACCGCCATCAGCCTGATGGCCTTCAACCCCAAGGTGCACATTGCCAAACGCTGGGAGCGCTGGGCTGGGGCCGCTGTGGGCACACTGTCGGGGGCCATGGGCGGGGTGTCGTCTTTGACGGGGCCCATCATCATCACCTTCTTGATGGCCTTGCAACTCAAGCGCGAAGAGTTCATTGGCACGATCAGCGTGATTTACCTGTTTGGCGCTGCCCCGCTGTATGCCGCGCTGTGGTGGTACGGACGCCTGGAGTTGTCACACATTGTGGTGTCGGTGGTCGCCATGGCCCCGATGGCACTGGGCTTGTCGCTGGGCAAGCGTGTGCGCACACGGGTGAGCGAGGTGTTGTTTAGACGCATCTTGCTGGTGTTCTTGCTGTGCATTGCCGTCGCACTTCTCAGCAAGTAAGACACGTCACCCACGCTTGACGCCCGCGCGACTGGCGCCCCTGCCGCCGACCACTAGAGTTGCTTCTACAAAAATGATTTGGAGGAGACACGTATGGTTCGCTATCTGTTGACCATCTGCTTAAGTTTGTGGGCGGCATTGCCCATCCACGCGCAAAACACCGCCTACCCGGCACGCCCCGTCAAATTCATCGTGCCCATCACACCGGGGGGCAGCAACGACGTGGTGGCCCGCGTCATCGCGCAAAAGCTGACCGAGCAATGGGGCCAGGCTGTGACGGTGGACAACCGCCCCGGCGCGGGCATGAACTTGGGTGCTGATTTGGTGGCCAAGAGCCCGCCCGATGGCTACACCTGGCTGCTTGGGGCAAACAACATTTTTGTCACCAACCCGCATGTGGGCAAAACACCCTTCGATGTGTTCAAAGACTTCACCCCGATCAGCCAAGTGGCCCTGGTGCCGTTTGTGCTGGTGGTGCATCCCTCGGTGCCTGCCAAAAACGTGGCCGAGTTGGTGGCCTATGCCAAAGCCAACCCCGACAAGCTGAACTACGGTTCCTCGGGCAACGGCTCACCCCAGCAGTTGGCGTCTGAAATGCTCAACCATGCCGCGGGCATTCAAATGCAACACGTGCCCTACAAAGGCGCGGTGCCCGCCATCACCGACTTGTTGGGTGGACGCATCCAGGTGTTCATTGGTGCAGTGAACTCGCTGTTGCCCCACATCAAGGAGGGCAAGCTGCGCTTGATCGCAGGCGCAGGGGGCAAGCGCTTTGCGGCCTTCCCCGACTTGCCCGCGATTGCTGAGACCGTGCCCGGCGTGGCCCTAGACGTGTGGCTGGGTGTGTTCATGCCCGCTGGGGTGCCCAAAGACGTGGTGGCACGGGTCAACGCCGACATTGCGCGCGTGCTGCAACTGCCCGACGTCAAAGCCAACCTGAGTGGCCAAGGCATCGAAACCGCCCCCAGCAGCCCCGAAGCGCTGGCCGCCACCATCAAAGACGACTACGCCCGCTGGGGCAAAGTGATACGAGAAGCCAACATCAAAGCAGACTGACCATGATCAAACGCGAAGAACCGACCCCCAACCTCGAGCCCGCCACCTACTGGGGCAGCGACTCGATCGCCGAATGCCTGCGCGCCATGGGCGTGCCCTACCTGGCCTTGAACCCCGGCGCCAGCTACCGGGGCCTGCACGACAGCCTGGTCAACCACCTGGGCAACAGCGCGCCACAAATGCTGCTGTGCCTGCACGAAGAAGTGGCGATTGCCATTGCCCAAGGTTTTGCCAAAGCCTCAGGCCGCATGATGGGCGCGGTGGTGCACTCCAACGTGGGGCTGATGCATGCCACCATGGCCGTGTTCAACGCCTGGTGCGACCGCATGCCCGTGCTCATGCTGGGTGCCACCGGGCCTTGGGACGCAGCCAGGCGTCGCCCCTGGATCGACTGGATCCACACCGTCAGCGACCAAGGCGCGCTGGTGCGCGACTACACCAAGTGGGACAACCAACCCGGCTCGGTGCCTGCCGCCATTGAAGCCTTGCTGCGCGGTGGACAAATTGCGCAAACCGCGCCGCGTGGCCCGGTCTACATCAACCTCGATGCGGCCTTGCAAGAAAGCAAAACCGACGGCCTGGTGCCCACCCCTGACCCCACGCGCTACGCCGCCCCTGTGGCCCCGCCGCCCGCACCCACCGATGTGCAGCGCGCCGCGCAGCTGTTGTCCAACGCCAAGAAGCCCGTCATCTTGATGGGCCGCATGTCACGCGAAGTGGCCGACTGGCAGCCCCGCGTGGCCTTGGCCGAAGCACTGCAAGCGCCGGTCATCACCGACCTCAAAAACGCAGCCTCTTTCCCCACCGACCACCCCCAGCATGTGGGTGCGCCCGCCTACTTCATGAGTGCCGAGGCCTGTGCCGCTGTGCGCGAAGCCGATGTGGTGCTGATGCTCGACTGGGTGGACCCGGGCGGTGCGTTCAAGCAAGCCCTGCAAGGGGCCACCTGCACGGCACAAGTCATCCACGTGTCGCTGGACATGCACATCCACCGGGGTTGGAGCATGGACGGCGGCAGCTTGCCCCCAGCCGATGTCTACATGCTGTGCGAGCCCGATGCGGCCATCGCGGCTTTGAACGCCGCAGTCACGGCACGCCCCCCTGTGGGCGATTGGCCCGCCAAAGCCGCGCTGCCTGCCCTACCGTCAGACGATGTGGTGAGCCTGCGTGCCGTGGCCGATGTGTTGCACGACTGCGCCCACGACCTACAGCTGTGCATCGCCCGCTTGCCCCTGGGCTGGAACGGTGCCTACCGCCACTTCCGCCATCCGATGGATTACCTCGGGGCCGACGGCGGCGGCGGCATTGGCGCTGGCCCCGGCAACGCCGTGGGCGTGGCCTTGGCCTTGCGCGACGCGAACTCAGACCGCATCCCGGTGGCCCTGATTGGCGACGGTGACTTTTTGATGGGCAACACCGCGGTGTGGACGGCAGTGCGCTACGGCATTCCGCTGCTGCTGATCGTGTGCAACAACCACTCGTTCTTCAACGACGAGCTGCACCAAGAGCGTGTGGCCAAAGAGCGCCACCGCCCGACCGACAACAAATGGATTGGCCAGCGCATGAGCGACCCCGAAATTGACATCGCACAGATGGCCCGCGCCATGGGTGCCGAAGGCATTGGCCCGGTGCGCCGCGCCCAAGACCTGCATGCGGCCATTGCGCAAGGCTTGCAGGCTGTGCAAGCGGGCAAGGTGTGCGTGATTGATGCCTGCGTGGCCCCCGGCTACGACGCCAACATGAGTGGCAACGCCGCCACCACCAGCTCTGCGGTTCACAAGCGCTGAACCTCTTGCCCCAGTCACCTTGAGTCACACCTCCCACACCGCCCAAGTTTGAACCCACCATGTCTGACACCTCCAACTACCGCCAACTCCTGCCCACCCACCGTGACCTGTACTACGGCGGTGCCTGGCACACCCCCTTGGGCGGCTACCTCGACACCCACAACCCCGCCACTGGCGAGTCGCTCGGCCCATGCGCCGAAGCCAACGCTGAGGACGTAGATGCTGCGGTACGTGCTGCGCATGCGGGCTTTGCGGTGTGGCGCAAGTTCAAGCCACTCGAGCGCGCCGCCTTGTTGAAAAAAGTGGCGGCGGTGCTGCGCGAGAACGCGTTTGAGCTGGCCATGATCGACGCGGCCAACTGCGGCAACCCGATCAGCGAAATGCAGCGCGACGCCCTGATTGCCGCTGCGCAAATTGACTTTTACGCTGGCCTGGCCACCGAGATCAAAGGCGAAACCCTGCCCATGGGCGACGGGGTGCTGAACTACTCGGTGCGCGAGCCCTATGGCGTGTGCGCCCGCATCGTGGCCTACAACCACCCCATCATGTTCACCGCCGCCAAGATGGCACCGCCCTTGATTGCGGGCAACACGGTGATCATGAAGCCGCCCTACCAGGCACCGCTGTCGGCCTACCGCATGATGGAGCTGATCGACGGCATCTTGCCGCCCGGTGTGCTCAACATCATCAGCTCTGGCGCCCCGGGCGGTCAGGCCTTGGTGAACCACCCGCTGGTGCCACGCTTGTCGCTCATTGGCAGCGTGCCTACCGGACGCGCCATTGCCAAAGCAGCCGCCGACCAACTCAAACACGTCACGCTGGAGTTGGGGGGCAAGAACGCTTGCATCATCTATCCCGACGCCGACATGGACAAAGCCATTGCTGGTGCCGTGGGCGGCATGAACTTCACCTGGTGCGGCCAGAGCTGCGGCTCCACCTCGCGCTTGTTTGTGCACGCCTCGGTGTATGACCAAGTGGTGGCGGGCTTGCTCAAAGCCATCACCCACTACAAGCCGGGCATTCCCACCGACATGGCGACCACCATGGGCTCGATCATCTCCAAAGCCCAGTGGGAAAAAATCATGGGCTACATCGAGATCGCCAAAGCCGGTGGCGCGCACCTGGCCTATGGCGGCAAGGTGCCCACAGATGCGGCGCTGGCCAACGGTTGGTTTGTCGAACCCACGGTGTTCACCGGCGTCACGCAAGACATGCGTATTGCCAACGAAGAAGTGTTTGGCCCCATTCTGTCGGTGCTCAAGTGGGACGACGAAGACACGCTGTTCGACCAAGTCAATGCGGTGGAATATGGCTTGACCGCCTCCATCTGGAGCAGCAACCTCTCCAACGCCCACCGCGCAGCCGGTCGCGTGCAAGCGGGCTATGTGTGGGTCAATCACACCAGCAGCCACTTCATTGGCGCCTCATTTGGTGGCTACAAACAGTCGGGCATTGGCCGCGAAGAAGGCTTTGATGAACTGCTGACCTACACCCAGCACAAGAACGTGCATGTGGTGTTGTGAACGTTTTCAAGACGTGATCCAGAGTAGCCACATCTCCTGAAGTTCATCCACGGTTGCATCCAACTTTGAAAGGCGAAAGTCATGATCCATCGACGACACCTCCTCTCCTTATCTGCCGTCTTGGCATTGCCAACACTGGCCACACCAGGAGCTGCTCTGGCGCAGCAAGACAAGATCAGCCGCCTCATCGTGGGTTTTCCACCGGGCGGTGGCACCGATGTGGCAGCGCGGGCCTTGGCAGAAAAATTACGTAGCAGTTATCCGGCGGGCATCCTCGTTGAGAACAAACCTGGGGCAGCTGCCCGGCTGTCTGTCGAATACGTCAAGAACGCACCTGCAGATGGGACAACGATGTTGTTCACGCCTGACTTTGCGATGACGATTTACCCACACAGTTTTCGCAAACTCACTTACGACCCGATCAAGGATTTCACCCCCGTGGCCGCTTGCGCTAAAACTGCGCTGGCTTTCATTGTGGGTCCATCCGTGCCCGAGAGCGTCAAAACACTGGCCGACTTTGTGACGTGGTGCAAGGCCAATCCGAAACAAGCGGCTTACGCGTCGACGTCCGCAGGCGCAACCCCACATTTCGCAGGTGTGATGTTTTCCAAAGCTGCTGGCCTCCAAATTTTGCATGTCCCCTACAAAGGCGGAGCACCCGCCTTGCAAGACCTGATGGGGGGACAGATTGCGTCCAGCTTCAACCCAATTGGAGAAGTGTTGCCGCAACTCAAGTCCGGCAAAGTCCGCGTGCTCGCCACCACAGGCGCACAACGCAGCAAGTTCATGCCAGACATACCCACCATGGTCGAGTCAGGCTTCAAAGACGTCGTGGCCGAAATCTGGATCGGCATTTTGATGCCAGCCAACACACCCCCGTCTGTGGTTGCGAAAGCAGCTGCAGCGATCCATGAAGCACTGAAATCTCAAGAACTGAACGACACATTTTCAAAATTCGGGATGGACCCATTTCTCAGTACACCTGAAAGCTTCGCGGCACTCATCAAGAATGACATGGCCATGTGGGGTCCCATCATCAAAGCCTCCGGTTTTACTGCCGAAGAATGAAACGTTGAAGCGATGGGGTGTGCACTGAAAAAACGCGCACCCACTTGGTTTTTTGTTTCAAGTCAAACTGGCTTGAATCAAAATATTTTCAGCAATGGGTTGGACCACTTTCTTGATGCCGTGCCCTGGATTCAAGGTATCCACCACCGTGACCAACCCGAGCTTTTTCAAGCGACTCACGTCTTTAGACACTGCGCTTTGATCGCGTTGCGTCACCACCGCCAATTCAGCAATTGATCGATTACCGCCTTTGGACAAACGCAAAATTTGGAAACGCTTGGGCGTCAATTCGCTCATGAAGTTGCCAAATTCCAGGCTGGTGAATTGCAAGGCGTGAGGCAAAGAATCAGTTTTTTCATCTAGCGCACGGGCAACGTCAACACCTCGGCGCACGTGTTTGACCAGGGGTTGGTAGCCTTTGAAATCAGTCGTGCTGATTTTTTGTTTTTTAGTCATCACAGTTCTCCGTTGACAAAGCGTATCGCGATATCCATCCACTCATTTTGAAATTTTTCATACAAGGCCTCATACGATATGAACGGCTCCTCGCTTCTCTGCCCCATCCAATGCTTGTGTGGCAAGCCATGACTTTTGTCATAGCCGAGCACACGTCCGTTATCTCCCGAATAAATCAGTGGGTTGATGTACGCCAATGCGTAATGCAGCACGTTCTTCGTGGCATGGTCTCTCACCACATACTCTTTCAAAACGCCACCGCCCAATCGCTTGGGCAAGCGCACATCAGCAGGCTTGTACACATCCTGCACAACGGACCGTACCATATGCTGCTTGCCCTGCCTCATTCAGACATGATCTTAAATATCAAGCCTGATGTCAAGCGGGTTCAGCGTCTCAGATAAAAACCGCACAAGGTGGTGGGTGAGATTTACGGTTTGACCCGCAACGGTCGCAACAACTCACTCAAGCCGTTGTGGTCGATCTCATGCATGAGCGCCAGCAGCCGACCCATCTCGCCTTTGGGAAAGCCTTCACGCGCAAACCAATGGAGGTAGTTGCCGGGCAAGTCGGCCAGTAGACGGCCTTGGTATTTGCCAAACGGCATGGTCAGTGTGACCAACTTGTACAGATCTTCAGGGTTCACAGGCTTGGCCCCATGAAAAGGCCCTGCAAGCGCAGGGCCGTGGTTTTCAACTCAGATAGTGCGGTGCTTACTTCAATCCGGCAGCACCCGCCATGGCCGTGTGACCGTCTTGGTCGCCACTGCCGCCCGACACACCCACAGCGCCGACGAGCTTGCCGTCTTGGATGAGGGGAATGCCGCCGTCAATCGGGATCGCGCCCGTCAAGCGCAACAAGCGCAAGCCTTCGCCACCACCGGCCACCGCGTCTTGAAACAACTTGGTCGGACGACGGAACAAGGCGGAAGTGCGGGCCTTCTCAATCGCCAAGTCCACGCTGCCCGTTTGGGTGTCTTGCATGCGTTCAAAGTAAATCAAATGGCCGCCGGTGTCGACGATGGCCACGGCCATCTTCCATTTGTTTTTTTGCGCTTCTGCAATCGCCGCAGCTGCGGCTTTTTTAGCCGCCTCGGTGCTGATGGGCGCACCATACGGAATTTGCGGCGGTGCCGCAAAACTGGCTTGGGCCAGGGCGCTGCCCGTGCTCAAGCCGATGGACAAACCAAACGCCGCAGTGGCCACGATGGTGCGCAATTTTTTAATCTTCATGAGGATCTCCTGATCAAGCCTGTGGAATCACAGGCAACAGCACACTGGCAGGCTGATCGGCACCAAAGTGCAAGGTCACCTGACCACCAAACACATCAACAGGCCGGTCTTCGGGGTCGTCGTGCACAAACGGACCACACCCTTTCATGGGGTGCTTCATGTTCGACAAACTGGCCGCTGGACCGTCCCACTCATAGTCTTTGCCACGCAGGGTGAGCGCCACGCGGTAGCCCACGGGCACCACGATGCAAGTGGCCCAAATCTCCACATCCAGCTCGACCACTTGGCCCGGCACCAGGGCCTGCTTTTCGTCGTGGCTGTGGAAGGGGCGGTACGGCAATGAACGCGCGGGATCCAACTTGCGGTGCGAGGCTCGCAACCAACCCAAGCTGATGGGTGAATGCGGGTCCAAGGCCCCTTGAAACACCACCTCCACACCTTGCGGGTCGAACACGCGCAGCACAGCAAACACATCAGCATCGACGGTGCTCGACGACAAGAACAGCTTGAGGGCAGAAGGCCCGGTCAACTCCATCGGCTCCGTGAGTGGCGGCGTTGAGAAAGTCACGCCTTCACCCAAAGCCTCATAGGTCACGCTGCCTGAACTTTGCACAGGCGTGCGAGACAGCGACATGTCGTGCGGATTGAGGTAGAAGTGGGTCCACTGGGTGCGTGCCAACGGCCATTCGGTTTCGTGACGCTCGACAAATTTTTCGCCGGGGTGACGCACCTGCAAACGAATGCGGGGCTCTTGGTCCCAACCGTTTTGCTCGCCCTTCAAAAAGTAGTTGAAGAACTTCTTTTGCATGTTCACACCGTAGTCGGTGTAGAACGGTGCCCAGTGCGAACCGCCATGGGCCTCTAACCATTTCTGGGTCGAGGCCGCGCCCACAAAGCCCTCCAAGTTACCGCGCAGGTGCAGGCCGTGGCCGCCCCAGTTGGCGGCTGACAACAAGGGCACTTGCACGCGCGCCAAGTTGGCGGAACGCTCGCGGTAGTAAGGACCATCCCACTCATGGGCCAGCAGTTGCGCGGCCATGTTCTCGCGGTTCTTCACCAACTCTTCTTCGCTCAATGTTTCAGGGCCACACGCCAGCTCACCAGTGACGGGGTGTTTGCGCCCACGCTCGCCCACACCGTGCTGCACGGTTTTGACTTGCATGTCTTGCCAGTTTTTGCGAAAGCTGCACAAGATGCCGCCGTGGCGGTTGCCGTCGCGGTAGTTGTCGTGCCAGCCTTCCCACACACAAATGGCCGCCAGGTGCGGCGGCTGCGTGGCCGCAGCGCGCCATTGGTTGGCGCCGTAGTACGAGATGCCATTGAGCCCCACCTTGCCAGTGGACCAAGGCTGCACCGCAGCCCACTCGATGCAGTCGTGGTAGTCCTGTTGCTCGCGGTCGTTGTTATGGCACAAGTAACCGGGGGAACGCCCTGCACCACGCGAGTCCACGCGCACGCACACGAAGCCATCGGGCACCCACTTCTCAGGGTCCACCACCTCCCAGTTGGCGTATTGGTTGGTGGTGCCAGAGACCGCGTCTGGGTTTTCACGGCACATGATCTCCCACGAGGTTTTGTAGCCCTCTTGAAACGCCACGCCTTTGCCGTAGGGACCGTAGGTCATGATGACCGGGTAGCGGCCCTCGGCGATGGGGCGAAACACGTCGGCGCGCAGCACCAAGCCATCGTCCATGACGATGGGCACATCCCAATCGATGCGCATGCCGTCGCGCACTTCGGTTTTGAAATCCATTCTGTGAGTCCTTTGGGTGGTTGTGTTTATTCGGGTTTGATGCCTGCTGACTTGGCCACCTTGGCCCACAAGTCCATGTCGGTGCGCACGCGGGCGGCAAAGTCGTCGCTGCTTTGACCGCCCACTTCGGCGCCAATGTCAAAGAAACGTTTTTGTATTTCTGGGTCTTTCAGGACCGTGGCCACGTCACGCTGGATCTTGGTCACCACGTCCTTGGGCGTGCCCTTTGGAGCAAACAAGCCAAACCACGAGGTGGCCTCATAACCCGGCAGATCGCCCGCGATCGCAGGGGCGTCTGGGAACAAGGATGAAGGTTTGACTGAGCCCACGCCCAACAAGCGCACGCGCCCAGCGCGCACCTGGGTCTGCACCGAGCTGACAGCGGCAATGCCCAGCGGCACATGGCCTCCGGCCAGGTCGGTCATCAAGGGACCCGCGCCTTTGTAAGACACGCTTTGCAAATTGGTTTTGCCCAACATGTTGAACAGGTGCCCCGCCAAAGCGGCGCTGGAGTCAGAGGTGCCAAACGACAAACTGCCAGGCTTGGCCTGCTCCGCGCCCAACACATCTTTGGTCGATTTGATCGAGGAGGTGACCGGCGTCACCAACGCAAAAGGCGAGACCGAGACCATGGTCACCGGGATGAAGTCGCTCATGGGGTCATAGGGCAACTTGTTGTACATGCTCGGGTTGACCACATAGGCGGTCGAGGTGAGCAACAAGGTGTACCCATCGCCCGGGCTTTTGGCGACGAGGTCCGTGCCAATGATGGTGTTGGCGCCAGGCTTGGTGTCGATGATGACGGGTTGCCCCCACAGGGTGCTGAGCTTGTCTTGGATGATGCGTGCATTGGCATCGGTGCTGCCGCCTGGCGCAAATGGAATGACCAGTCGGATGGGCTTGCTGGGATAGGTCTGCGACTGTGCGGCCAAAGCCGCCAAGCCCAACGCCAACGCCATGGCGGCGCGTGAAAAATGGCGAATCATGTGTCTCCTCCTGTTGTTTTGTGGCCGCATCATGGACCACACCGGCAACAGGAACAGTCATGCAGGTTACATGGGCATGACCTTGTCTCTCATATATTGTGAAAAAAGGAGACACGATGAAAAAGATCATGGCCGCACTCGCGGCAACTGTGACTGCGCTCGCCCTCAGCGGCTGCGCCACCTCGAACACCCCCACCACCGACACCGGCCCCCTCACCATCGCCAAACAAGGCAGCTTCTTTGTGGGCGGGCGCAACATCGAGTCGGCCCACCTGTCACTGCTACCGGCCTACGCGCCATCAGGCACGATTGCGGTAGAGCAAATGTATGTGCGCTTTCAAGAACCTGTGGCCGCCAAGCGCCCACCGCTGGTGCTCATCCACGGCTGCTGCCTGACGGGCAAAACCTGGGAGTCCACCCCCGATGGCCGCATGGGCTGGGACGAGTTGTTTGTGCGCCGTGGCTACCCCACGTATGTGATTGACCAAGTCTCACGCGGACGCTCTGCCGCCAACCCTTCGGCGATCGTGCAAGTCAAAGCAGGCAAGGCCAGTGCTGAGACTTTGCCGCAGGTGTTTGGCGCGTCGCAAGAAGGCGCATGGGCCATCTTCCGCTTTGGTGCCAAGTACCCCGAGGTCTTCCCCGGCATGCAGTTTCCACTGGAAGCACAAGGCGAGTTTTTCAAACAGATGGTGCCGGACTGGCTCAACGCCTTGCCCACGCCCAACCCCACCGTCCCCGCCCTGTCGCAGCTGGCACAACAGCTCAAAGGCGCAGTGCTGATGAGCCATTCGCAATCGGGCATTTTTCCGTTCCAAACCGCCGCGCTCGACACACGTGGCATCCAGGGCATCGTGGCGGTGGAGCCCGGCGCTTGTCCTGACCCCAAAGCCGACCTCAAACCCTACTTGGGCATGCCCATCTTGGTGTTGTGGGGCGATTATGTGGAGCTTTCACCCCGCTGGGCCCCACGCTTGAAGCTGTGTCGCGAATTTGTGGCCGCCGTCAACCAAGCGGGCGGCAAAGCGCAACAGATTGAGCTGGCGCAAGTCGGCCTGCCCGGCGCCTCGCACATGCTGATGCAAGACAAGCACAGCCTGCAAATTGGCAACTGGTTGGCCCAGTGGATGGACCAGAACATCCGCCCTTGATTTTTAAAACTTTCAATCCCCATCAAGAGACATCCCGTGACCGACACCAAAATCGACATCTACAACCACGTCATGCCACCCGCCTATGTGGCGCTGGTCAAACAGCACGGCAAAGAACCCGGTATGGTCAAACGCATGAGCAACTTGCGCATGCTCTGGGACATGCCCGCCCGGGTCGAAATGCTGAAAGGCTTTCCTGGCGTTCAGCAAGTCATCTCGCTGGCCGTGCCCTCACCCGAGATGCTGGGCGGACCCGATGTGTCACCGGGCTACGCGCGTGTCGCCAACGAAGGCATGGCCGAGATTTGCCGCCAATGGCCCGAGACCTTCCCCTACTTTGTGGCCTCGCTGCCGATGAACAACCCCGAAGCAGCGCTGCAAGAGATGGACTACGCCATTGAAAAGCTCGGCGCCAAGGGCGTGCAAATTTTGACCAGCGTGAACGGCAAAGCCTTGGACGAGCCCGAGGTGTTCAAGATTTTTGAGCGCATCACCAATGTGCACAACATGCCCGTGTGGATGCACCCCACACGCCCTGGCAGCCGCCCCGATTACCCCAACGAAGACAAATCGAAATACGAAATTTGGCAGGTGCTGGGCTGGCCCATGGAGACCAGCGTGGCCATGTCGCGCATGGTGTTTTCTGGCCTGCTGGAACGCTTGCCCAATTTGCGTTTGATCACCCACCACTGCGGTGGCATGCTGCCCTATTTTTCAGGCCGTGCCGAAACCCTGTGGGCCCAATTGGGCAGCCGCAGCGTGGACGGGTCTGAGGCCGATGTGCTGAAAAGTTTGTCCAAACCACCGATCGAGTATTTCAAGATGTTTTATGGCGACACGGTGTTGGGCGGCTCCAGCTCGGCGCTGCGCTGTGGCCTCGATTTTTTTGGTGCCGACAAGGTGGTGTTTGCCAGCGACTGCCCGTTCGACCCCGAAGAGGGTCCGATGTTCATTCGCGAAGGCATTCGCTCCATCGAAGATTTGAAACTCGACACAGAAGACGCCCGCAAACTCTACTTTGGCAACGCCTACAAATTGCTGGGCTTGTCTCACCACGGCTAAGGAACACACCATGCAAGGCACTCTGAAAAAACTGTGGGTGGGCACTTGGCTGTGCGCGGCCACACTCGCAGCGCACGCCTTTCCCGAACGCACTGTCACGCTGGTGGTGCCGTTCACACCGGGCAGCGGCAGCGACATCATTGCCCGCATCATTGCGCCCAAGCTGAGCGAGCGCTGGAAGCAAGCGGTGATCGTCGACAACAAACCCGGTGCCAGCGGCAACATTGGGGCCGAGGCGGCGGCCAAAGCCGCACCCGATGGCCATACCTTGCTCATGGCCATCAACACCTTGACCATGGCACCCAATCTGTACAAGAAGGTGCCGTTTGACCCGACCACCGACTTCACGCCGATCATGAAAATGGCCGTGGCCAACTTTGCCATCGTGGTCAACCCCAACATTGGGGCCAACGATTTGCCGGGCGTCATTGCCTTGGCCAAAGCCAAACCCGGCCAAATCAACTTTGGCTCTCCCGGCAACGGCACACCGCACCACTTGGCCATGGAGCTGATGAAGCAGCAGCTCGGCTTTGACATGCTGCACGTGCCTTACAAAGGCATCAGCAACGCCACCACCGACTTGATCGGCGGGCAGGTGCAACTCATGTTCGCCAGCGTGCACTCCATGCTGCCGCACGTGCGCTCCGGGCGCTTGCGCATGCTCGCCTCCACCGGGGCCACACGCTCCGCCGTGACACCCAATGTGCCGGTGTTTCGTGAATACGGCATCGAGTTCATGGACGCGGTGGACGCTTGGTATGCCGTGTTGGCCCCCGCCAAAACATCGCCCGAGTTGGTCAAAGCTTTGCACCGCGACGTGAGCGCCGTGTTGGCTTTGCCTGAAGTCAAAGAGCAAATGGCCGCACAAGGTTTGGTCATTCAAACCAGCACGCCCGAACAACTGGGCAGCTTGATTCAGGCCGACTACGCACGCTGGAAAAAAACCATCGCCGACGCCAAGATTCAAGTGGACTGAGTCCACGCTTCATACACAACCACAACCGGAGACCTCACCATGCAACGCAGACACGTCCTCACCGCACTCGCCGCTGGCGCCAGCACCGCCACCCTGCCCTCCTGGGCGCAATCGATGGGGTATCCGAACCGTCCGATCAAAATGATCGTGCCCTTTGCCGCAGGCATCTCACCCGACGTGGTGGCACGCTTGATCGGCGACAAACTGGGCGTGGCGCTGGGTCAACCCGTGGTGATCGACAACCGTCCGGGTGCTGGCGGCATGATTGGCGCGGAGGCCGCCGTCAACAGCCCCGCAGACGGCTACAACCTGTTGTTCAGCGTCAAAGCCGTGCACGCCATTGCACCCAACGTCTACAAGAGCGCCAAGTACAACCCACCACGCGACTTCAAGGCCGTGAGCCAAATTTTGCTGGTGCCCCACGTGCTGACCGCCGCGCCCAACGCTCCCTTCAACACCATGGCTGAATTGGTGGCCTATGCCAAGGCCAACCCCGGCAAGGTCGATTACGCCTCGCTCGGCGTTGGCTCACAGCCCCATGTGGCCATGGAAGCCTGGGCCCAACGCCTAGGCATCAAGCTCAACCACATCCCCTACAAAACCAACCCATCCCCCGATGTGATGAGTGGCGTGGTGAGCCTCTCCATCGAAGCCTCGACCACCGCCATTCCGCTGATCACCTCTGGTAAGGTCAAAGGCTTGGCCATTTCGGGCGCAGAGCGTATCGCCAGCTTGCCCAATGTACCCACCATGACCGAGTTCGGTGCCAACCTCGACGTCAACGGCGTCATTGGCAGTTCGTGGCACGGCATCTTTGTGCCCACTGGCACGCCCGACGACATCGTGGCCAAGCTCAACACCGAGATCGTGAAGATTGTGAAACTGCCCGAAATTCAAGCCCGCATGCGTGCGCTGGGTCTCACCCCCACAGGCACATCTGCCTCCGTCATGGCCTCGGTGGCTGCGGCTGACTACGCGTTTTGGGGACAGATGGTGCGTGAGTTTGACATCAAGGTGGAGTAACACACAGCGTCACGGATGGCGCGCATAATTTGAAGCATGTCTGTCGCCATCCTAGACCGTCTTAGCTTCGGTGCGCAACGCGCCGACATAGAAACGCTTCAAAAAACCGGTGTCAATGCGTGGATCGAATCACAGCTCCACCCTACGCACGATGACCCTGTACTCACCCAAGCACTGAATGCAGCGGTTCTCAAAATCAGCTATGGCGCCGGTCCTGACTATTCAGCGTTGAGCGAAAACAGACCCCTGAACTTGCTCTCGCAGCCGCTGTCTGAGCTTTGGAAACTCACCGACAACCAAACCAAAATGGCGTATGAGGAACGCATGCGGCCCTTGCGCGAACTCATGGCCTCGCGTCTCTTGCATGCAGCCTGTAGCCAGTGGCAAATCAAAGAGCTGATGGTGGACTTTTGGTTGGACCATTTCAACGTCCATGCGAGCGACGCATCGATGGCTGTGTCCATGCCCAGCTTTGAGCGTGACTGCATCAGACGACATGCCTTGGGTAACTTCTCAGACATGCTCCAAGCCGTGGCCACCAGCACGCCCATGCTGATCTACCTCAACAACCGCAACTCACGCACCGGTGCGCCCAATGAAAACTATGCACGTGAACTCTTTGAGCTCCACACCTTGGGCAAACAGCACTACCTCAACGATTTGTACGCCAAGTGGCGAGAAGTTCCTGGCGCGTTACAAGGTGAACCAAGAGGGTATATCGACCAAGACGTCTACGAAGCAGCCCGCGCCTTCACTGGCTGGGTGATTGAGGACGGAAGAGCCCTCGGTGGGGGGCAATCGCTCCCCCGGACCGGGCAGTTCGTCTACCTTGACGCTTGGCATGACCCTTACCAAAAACGCATCTTGGCGCAAGACTTTGACCCGTTTGCATCCCCGATGTCCGACGGCAAACGGGTGCTTGAAATGTTGGTCAAGCACCCTGGCACCGCGCAGAACCTGTGCGAAAAGCTATGCCGCCGATTTGTCGCCGACACGCCTCCCACCAGCTTGGTTCACTCCAGCAGCAAAGTGTGGGGCGACAACATCCATCACCCCCAGCAAGTTGCACGCGTTCTCTCTCACATTTTCGCTTCTGCGGAATTCAACCTAGCGGTGCATCAACCCAGCCCCAAAAAGCTCAAACGCCCGCTCGAATTGGTGATCAGCCTCGCGCGAAAACTGGAATTACCCCTGGCACCTTCCATGGGTTTGATCAACGAAATGTCTGCTGCAGGCCACCGTCTCTATATGTGGCCCACCCCCGATGGTCACCCTGATGTCACAGGCTATTGGCTCACACCGCACACCATGCGCAAACGCTGGATGTTGGCCATGGGTGTCATGGAGAACTGGTGGGGAACAGGCCAAGTCACACCTCAGCAACTCAGCCAAGGCATAGCGCAACCCGTGGATGAAGCAAAGTTGCTGGCACATCACGCCGAACAACTGCTGGGCCCACAAGCCGCGCAAAGTGCGATACAGAAAATTCTGTCTGCGCAAAACTTCACACCCAAAGGCTTACTCAGCGCGGCCTCTGACGAATGGTCCGGTGTGCGTCGCAACTTGGCCTACATGGCCATGAGCCCCGCCTTTCAGTGGAAATGAAGCGAGGAGCCGCTCATGAAACGCCGTGAACTCCTCAAAGCCTTGGGTTACACAGGTTTGGCAGAGGCGGTCTCGCTTCGCAACCTGAGCTTTGCAGCCCAACCCAACCGCACCTTGGTGGTGGTGTTTCTGCGTGGTGGCGCTGACAGCCTGCACATGGCAGCGCCAGTGAACGACCGCAACTATCTGGCCAATCGTCCCCCCGAGCTGCGCATCATTGAGGGGGCACAAAACGCTGGTCTGCGTTTGCCAAAAGGATTTGCCGCAGAACAAGACTGCCGCATCCACCCAGCCGCCGCGCCCCTGTTGGACTTGTTTCAAAGTGGGCATGCACAGCTGCTGCACGCCTGTGGCCTGACCAATGCCACCCGCAGCCACTTTGTGGCACAAGAAATCTTGGAGTCTTCTGCTCAAACACAAAGCCGTCCCATAGCGTCTACGCCTGGCTGGATCGCACCTTTTGTGCGTCCGTCGATCACAGGCAAAAGCGTTGACTTTGCAGCCACATCGGCCGGTCAAATTCGCAGCCTTCAAGGCTTGAATTCGGGTATTAATTTGGTGGGCGAGTTGCGAAATGGACTCAGCCTGCCTGGCGACACTGTGGGCAGATCTGTACTGGAAGCACTTTATGCCAATCACCCATCTGCCCCTGGCTCAGACCCGGTGCTCCAAGTAGGTCGGCAAACCTTGCAACAACTCGCCTTGGTCGACGACAAAGCCCCTCGTATCAATGGCCGCATCACCTCCTACATGGCACCCAAGAGCGTGAGCTACAACACAGAAAACTACGACTGGCAACAAGCCGTACAAACGGTTGCTCAACTCATTCGTATGGACATCGGACTTCAAGTTGCCTGCCTGGATTTAGGTGGCTGGGACACGCACGAATATCAAAGCGGCAAGATCAATAACTTGGTGCGTCAGTGGTCGGCCAACCTTCGTGCTTTGTTCGATGACGTGCAAGCTGCTGGCAAGCACACCACCATGGTCGTGGTCAGCGAGTTCGGACGAAGACTCAGAGCCAACGCCAGTGGCGGTACCGACCATGGCCATGCGGGCATTGTGTGGGCACTCGATACGCAAGCTCGTGGTCTGTTGCCGCCCACGTTATGGCCCGGGCTCGCAACAGACCAGCTTGACCAAGGTATGGACCTCCAACAGACGCGTGATGTCAAACAAGTGCTGGCAGATTTGGCCCAGCGCGTACTCACCTGACACCGCCACCTGCAACGCCTCTAGGTAGTTGGCAGGCCATGCTCGCTTCACACCACCACCGGCTCAGGCTCCAAACGAATGCCAAAGCGTTCATACACACTGGTCTGAATGGCCTTGGCCAGTGTCATCACTTCCCCGCCGGTACAAGGATGGTCGCGCCCCCCCTTGTTCACCAGCACCAGCGCCTGCTTGTCGTACACCGCCGCATTGCCGACTGTTTTGCCTTTCCAGCCACAGGCGTCGATCAACCAACCTGCGGCCAGTTTGATGGTGCCGTCATCCAGCGGGTAGTGCACCACCTTGGGATCGCGCGCGATGATGTCGGCGCATTGCTCTGGCGTGACCGTGGGGTTTTTGAAAAAACTGCCCGCATTGCCAATCACGGCGGGGTCGGGCAGCTTGGCACGGCGAATGGCGCACACCCAGTCAAAAATTTGCTGGGCGCTGGGCTGTGTGATGCCCGTCTCGGCCATCTTGCGTTCCAAGTCGGCATAGCCCAGCACCGGCTTCCAGGCCTTGGGCAAACGAAACCGCACCCGGCTGATCAAGGCTTGACCTGCCAGTCCCATGCTGCGCGAGCCGCCGCTGGCTTGGTTGGGGCCGTGTTTGAACACCGAATCACGGTAGCCAAAGGCGCATTGCGCAGCGTCCAGACTGAAGCTGTGACCGGTGCGCAAATCGATGGCGTCCAAAGACTCAAAGCGGTCTTGCAACTCCACGCCGTACGCACCGATGTTTTGCACGGGTGATGCCCCGACCGAGCCAGGAATCAAAGCCATGTTTTCCAGACCGGGCCAACCCTGCGCGAGCGTCCATTGCACCAGCTCGTGCCAAGACTCGCCAGCGGCAGCCTCGACCATCCAAGCCTTGTCGGTCTCTTCGACCAAACGCATGCCTTTGAGTTCGACCTTGAGCACCAAAGGCTTCACGTCCCCTGTCAACACGATGTTGCTGCCGCCACCCAACACCAATTTGGGCAAGTCGCGCAGCTGGGCATGGGCCACCACGGCCTGCACATCGGCCTCGCTGCGCACATGCACCAGTTGCAAAGCTTTGGCAACGATGCCAAAAGTGTTGTGCGCTTGAAGGGGGTAATTGGACTCAACTAACATAGGAGAATTGTCTCACCCTGAATAACCTCAAGCGATTGCCATGCCCTCTTTTGACACCGTGTGTGAACCCAACCTGGTCGAAGTGAAAAACGCCGTGGAAAACACGGCCAAAGAAATTGTCACGCGCTTTGACTTCAAAGGCACCTCTGCCGCCATTGAGCTCAAAGACAAAGAAATCACCATGTACGGGGACGCCGATTTTCAACTGGTGCAGGTGGAAGACGTGCTACGCAACAAACTGACCAAACGCGAAGTCGATGTGCGTTTCTTAGACAAAGGCGATGTCCAAAAGGTGGGCGGCGACAAGGTCAAGCAAGTCATCAAAGTACGCAATGGCATTGAGACCGAAGTCTCGAAAAAGATCCAGCGCTTGATCAAAGACAGCAAGATCAAGGTGCAAGCCTCGATCCAGGGCGATGCCGTGCGTGTGAGCGGTACCAAACGCGACGACTTGCAAGCCGCCATGGCTCTGATTCGCAAAGAGATGACTGACCTGCCCTTGTCGTTCAACAACTTTCGCGACTGACACACTTGCGCCGTGCATACCAAACACGGGCCTTGTGTTTTGCATGGGGGTGGCCACGTTGTAAGTGCAACTCACCCTTCTTGATAGCGAACAGATAAATTTTGTAAACACCCACTCTGGCACAGCTTCAAGCTCAGAACACGTTTATCATCTGTAACAATTTTGCACGCCATATTGAAGTTAAGACGCCTTGTGCGTTGAATGAGGTTTTACTGCATGTCCGATCATTTCGTCGCTTTTTCAGCCCGCACGCTGGTAGCCATCTTGGCTACATCGGCACTGAGTGCTTGTTCTGTTTTGCCTGGCAACACGTCTGCCAATGCCCCGACACCCAATGCCCGTTCCTACTGGCTGGCCTCAGACTGGAATGGCAGTCAACCCGACAAAGCACCATCAACCAATGCACCTGTGCCAGCACGCAACGTGCCAGCAGTTGCTGCGCTCGAACTGTTGCCGACCACAGAGCAACGCGTTGAAGTTTCGACCAAGGAACTGGCACCTGCCGAGAACGAATCGAAACCAGTTGCGTTGCAGCAAGATGGCATGATGGTTCCCGTGGGGCAATGTTGGGCTCAACTGGTCATCCCGTCACGTGTCTCACAAGAAGTTCAAGACTTTGTGACCCAAGAAGGTCGACTCAGCTACAACGTGCAGCCCGCGCAATTGCGAACAGACAAGCTTGCCTTCGTGCGCAAAGAAGGCGCCGAAACTTTCCGTGTGCAGCCCCCAACGTACACACAAGTCACGGAGTCTGTGAAGGTCAAAGACGAAGTGAAAAAGATGATCGTTGAGCCTGCTATCTACCAAGAAAAAACAGAAGATGTCTTGGTTGAGTCCGCACACATCGTGCTGCGCTCGTGCCGCGCCGCTGGACTGCGGATAGCGGGCACGAAGCAGTCTGAAGCCCCAAGAACCCAATGTGCCACTGAAGTTCCTGCGCGCTATAAGACAGTGAAAAGACTGTTGCTGGTGAAAGCTGAATCCGTCCGCGAAGAAATCACTCCGGCCGTTTACAAAACCATCACCAAAATGGTCTTGAACGAGAGTGCCAAAGTGATTCCCGTCCCGATTCCACCCGTCACCATCAACTTGCCTGTGACCACTGTAGATACGCCTGCGGTTGTTGCCACGCAAGAAGTTCCGCCCACGAGCAGCCAAATCACAGTCAAGCAATACACCAGCATTCCTCAAGTGACGTGGCGCCGTGTGCTGTGCGAAAAAGATGCACCGGCCACCTTGATCAAAGAAGTGCAAAACGCTTTGCGCGAAAAAGGCGAAGATGTGGGTGCGGTGGATGGCAAGCTGGGCGATCGCACCTTGACTGCGGTGCAAACCTACCAAGCACGCCAAGGTCTTGCGACTGGACTGCTGACCTACGAAACCCTCGACGCTCTTGGCATCACGACCTCAGCCAAATAAAGCGTCTAGTTGGAATCCGCGTCGCTGGATGCCGCGGGTTTCTTAGACCCAATTTTGGATTCTTCGCCCCGCAGCAAGCGGGCAATGTTGTCGGAGTGGCGCACGATCAACACCACACACATCAAGGTCACGGCCAGCAATTCGGCCTGACTGGCCGCCCAGACGATGCGGTCCCCCAACCAGTAATACATGGGTGCAAAGACAGCGGCTGACAGCGCGGCCAGAGAAGAGTAGCGAAAGAAAAACGCCACGATCAACCAGGTGCCCAAAGTGGCCAAGCCCAACACGGGCTCAATGCCAAACAGCACGCCCGCCGCAGTGGCTACGCCCTTGCCCCCCTGAAACCGAAAGAACACGGGCCACACATGGCCGATGAACGCTGACAGCGCCACCAAGGCCACGGCACGCTCGTCCAAGCCAAACTGGGCGCCATACAACTTGACGAAAAACACCGGAAAAAAGCCCTTCAAGGCATCCAGCAACAAAGTGGCCACGGCTGCTTGCTTGTTGCCCGAACGCAGCACGTTGGTGGCACCGGGGTTTTGGCTGCCATAGGTGCGTGGATCGTCCAGGCCCATGACACGGCTGACGATGACGGCAAAGGACAGCGAACCGATCAAGTAGCCGCCCAGCACGAGACCCAAAATGGTGGATGAATCTAAAGACATCATGGTCAAACTTTCAAAGCGCAGGATCGCGCAATTCCCAACGAATCGCGTCAATCGCGGCCAAAACTTCAGGTGACAAGGTGGTGCCCCAAGCGTCGAGGTCGGTGTCGAGTTGCGCCACAGACGTCACACCGATGATGGTGCTGGCCACTTGCCATTTGGTGTAACAAAACGCCAGGGCCATTTGCGCGGGGGTGAGCCCATGCTCACGCGCCAAGGCGTTGTAGCGGCGTGCCGCCGCCAGTGCTTCGGCACGGCCCCAGCGTTGTTTGCGCACCGTCTCGTAGGTGCTGATGCGCGCGCCCTGCGGCGCCTGGGGGCCTTCGGTGCCACTCGCATCGTATTTGCCTGTCAGCAAACCAAAGCCCAGGGGTGAGTAGGCCAGCAAGGACACGTTCAAGCGATGGCAGGTTTCATCCAGGCCGTTTTCAAAGGTGCGGTTGATCAGGCAATACGGGTTTTGTGTGCTGGCCACACGGGGCAAGCCGTGCTGCTCGGCCAGGCGCACAAACTCATGCACGCCATACGGGGTTTCGTTGGACACGCCAATGGCACGCACCTTGCCCGCTTTGACCAAACCGGCCAGCGTCTCCAACTGTTCATGGATCGGCGTGGTGGAGGTTTCTTTGCTGGGGTCGTAATACGCGGTGCCAAACGCCGGCACATGCCGCTCGGGCCAATGGATTTGGTAGAGGTCAATCACATCGGTTTGCAAGCGACGCAAGCTGGCATGACAGGAATTGACAATGTCTTGCGAGGTCATGCCCGTGCCTTCGCGAATCCAGGGCATGCCACGGGTAGGCCCCGCCACCTTGGTGGCCAACACCAGCTTGTCACGGGCCCCGGGCCGTTTGGCCAACCAGTTGCCAAGAATCGTTTCGGTTGCGCCACAGGTCTGCGCTTTGGCGGGCACGGAATACATCTCGGCCGTGTCTAAAAAATTCACCCCCCGCTCCAACGAGCGATCGAGGATGCTGTGTGCCGTGGTTTCGTTCACCTGCTCGCCAAAGGTCATGGTGCCCAGGCAAATCGGCGTCACGTGCAACGCACTGGTGCCCAATTGCACGAAAGGAAAACTCATACCAACCACTCCCTGAAGCTGCTTGTCAAAAGCTGCCAAGTCTAAAGCTTCGTGCGTGCCTCCTCTTGCAAGCGCAACACGCGGCGTTGCACCTTGCCCGTGGTGGTCATGGGCAACTCGGTCAGGAATTCGATCTCTTTGGGGTATTCATACGGCGCCAGCTTGCCACGCACATGCTGCTGCAGCTCAGCCACCAGCCCCTCGCTGCCCTCAAAGCCCGGCGCCAACACCACATAGGCTTTGACCACTGCACCGCGTTCGGCATCGGGCTTGGGGACCACGGCGGCGTTGGCCACCGCCGGGTGTTTGACCAAACAGTTCTCGATCTCGCTGGGACCAATGCGGTAACCCGCGGCCTTGAACACATCGTCGGCGCGCCCTTGGTACCACAGGTAACCGTCGGCATCACGCACCGCCACATCCCCTGTGCGGCACCAGTCACCGGTGAACTTGGCCGCCGTGGCTGGCGGGTTTTTCCAATAGCCCAAAAAGAAAATCGGATCGGGGTCGCCCTGCACATCCAAGCGGTTCACCGCCACATCGCCAGGCACCCCCACGGCGCACTCACGGCCCTCGTCATCGATCACCGCCACACGGTGGCCAGGGTAGCCGCGCCCCATGCTGCCCGGTTTGGCAGGCCAGCCGCCCGGCATGGCACAGTTGCCCACGATGTAGTTGATCTCGGTCTGCCCAAACATCTCGTTCACTGTCACGCCCAAGTGGTCTTGGCAATAGGCAAACACCGCATCCCCCACCGCTTCGCCCGCGCTCATGATGGCCAGCAGTTGGAGGTCAAAGGTGTCACGCGGGGTGGGATAGGCCTTCATCATGGCCTTGAGCGCGGTCGGAAACAAAAAGGTGTGGGTCACACGGTGCTGCTGCATCAGCGTGAAGGCCAGCTCAGGGCTGAAGCGACCGTTGAACGCCACGATGGGTCGGCCAAAGTACAGCGTGGGCAGCAAGGCATCCATCAAGCCACCGGTCCAGGCCCAATCGGCGGGGGACCAAAACACGGTCGGCACCAAAGGCTCAGGCGGCATATCAGCGGCGGCACCCGCCGCCTTAACCGCCACCGGCCCTTGTCCCACCAGGCCCTCAGCCGATGTGGTCGCAAAACCAAACCAGTTTTGGCTGCACACAAAGCCCGTCAAGTTGCCCATCAGGGCCCCGTGGGGAATCAAGGCCCCTTTGGGTGGCCCGGTGGTGCCACTGGTGTAAATCAACACCGCCGCTTCGTCGGCCTTCGTCTGCACCGCCGTGAAGCGACGCTTTTGCGCGCCGATGGCACTGGCATAGTCCACATCGCAGCGCGGTGCAGCGCCATCCAGACCCACCACACAGCGCAAAGCTGGGCACTGCGCGCGCGCAGCCAGCACGTGATCCACAGTGGCCTCATCGACCAAAGCCAGTACCGCCTCACTGTCTTGCAACCGATAAGCCAGCGCCTCTGGCCCAAACAACATCGACAAGGGCATGGCCACCGCCCCCAGCTGCAACACCGCCATGTAAGCCACCGCTGTTTCAAAACGCTGCGGTAACACTATCGCCACCCGGTCCCCACGCTGCACCCCCTGGTTGACCAGCACATGGCTCAAGGCGTCAGCGGCCGCACACAGTTCGGCGTAGCTGTGGCTGCGGATCTGGCCATCCAAGTGGTGGGTGATCACCGCGATGCGCGCAGCCGCATCGGGCTGCGCGCCCCAGCGGCGGCTGCACACCTCGGCCATGTTGAAGTGGGTGGGCACAGCCCAGCGAAAGCCTTGGTGCATCGCCGCGTAAAAATCAGGTGTCTGAGAGGCTGAGCGCTGGGTCATGGGCGGTGTCCTTATGATTGAAAAAATGTACCCAATCCAAAAAGTTTCTCGCAGCGAGTTTGTACCGATACGACAGCTGCGCTACCACGTGCGCCAATGGGGCACGCCTTCGCCTGACACGCCGCCACTGGTGCTGGTGCACGGTTGGATGGACGTGGCCGCCTCGTTTCAGTTTGTGGTCGACGCTTTGCAACACGACCACTGGGTGATTGCGCCTGACTGGCGCGGCTTTGGCCTGACCGAAACCCCTGCCACCGACAACTTTTGGTTCCCCGACTACTTGGCCGATCTGGACTTCTTGCTCGACCACTACGTCGGTGACCAGCCCGTGCATCTGGTAGGCCACAGCATGGGCGGACACATCGCCACCTTGTACGCGGGCGTGCGCCCCGAGCGCGTACGCCGCCTCATCAACCTGGAGGGCTTTGGCATGCCAGCCTCGCGCTCGGCGCAGGCACCCGGGCGCTATGCCAAATGGATCGACGAACTCAAAAGCCTGCAACGCGGTGAGATGGACCTCAAGCCCTACGACAGCCTGGAGGCTGTGGCGCAACGCCTGATCAAAACCAATCCACGCCTAGGCACCGACAAAGCCCATTGGTTGGCCCAACACTGGGCCTGCGCCAATGCACAGGGCGAATGGCGCATCCTGGGCCATGCAGGCCACAAAGTGGTCAACGCCCAATTGTTTCGCGTCGACGAGGTACAAGCCATTTACCAACGCATCAGCGCTCCCACGCTGTGCGTGGTGGCCAGCAGCGACAGCCTGGGCCAGTGGTGGAAAGGCAAGTACACCTTGGACGAGTTCAAACAACGCATCGCCGTGGTGGCACAACTGCGCCATGCCGTCGTAGAAGACGCAGGACATATGCTGCACCATGACCAGCCGCAACAATTGGCACAATTGATCGAAGACTTTCTTGCCCAAGCGTGACGCACACGGAAAGCAATACATGACACGACGCGTGATCGGCCTCCTTGCCACTGCCTCAGCGCTGCTGCTCGTCGGGTGCGCTGGTTTGCTGCCGCGTGCGCGCACCGAGTCACCCACGTTTCAAAGCTTTCAAGACGCACGTGACGCCGTTGAGTCACTGGTGCCCATGCAAAGCACCACCGACACTTTGGTGCGACTCAAAATTGACCCGGCCCAACAACCCAACACGGTCATCCTGTCCTATCCCGACATTGTTCGACGGGTGGTCAACGGCAGCGTGCTCACCAAAGCCGACTTGGGGCCAGGCATTTTGATGTGCATCGAAGCACGGGATACCTGCCACGGGTGGGAAATCAACGTGTCCAAAGTCAACAAGGTGAGAACCGGCAACTTTTTTGCCGACTTCGTCAACTTCAAGCGACGCTCCGAAACCACCGGTTGGCGCTTCAACGCGCTGATCTTGCTGGTCGACGATGTGGTGGTGTACCGCTCGTGGGGTGGCCAGCCCGAAATCAATGAAGTCGACGTCCAAAACAACCCCCTGGGCCCCTTGCAAGAAATTGGCCCGGCGGTTTTGGCACCCAAATAGAATGCGTACTTTGAAGTTCACAGCCATGCTGCGCATCCCCACCCAAGGTCTGGCCAAATGCCTGCTCATCGGCACGCTGTGCATCACTGCGCTGTTTGACATGGCCCGGGCCGAAGGCTCAGAGCAGACCTGGCACAACTGGAACCCCTGCACGCAGGCGCTGGCACAAGACAACGCGGCTGAACCCGACCCTGACCAGCAATGGGAACTTGTTCTCTCGCCCTACACCTACCACTGGAACTACAGCGCCGAACACCGTCCGGTCATCCTGGGTGCCTTGGAGCGGCATGTGGCAGGCGAGCGTTTTTGCGGTCTGGCCCTGTTTCGCAACTCTTTTGGCAAAGCCGCCACGTATGTCTACGTTGGCAAGCAGTGGTCAGGCATATGGGGCCAGCCCAAACTCACCGCCAAAGTCTCGGCGGGCCTGATTTACGGCTACCGCAACGAGTACCAAGACAAGATCCCTTTCAACAACTACGGCGTAGCACCCGCCATCATTCCGTCGCTCAGCTATGCCTTCACGCCCCACGATTCGGGCCAACTGATGTTGCTGGGCACAGCAGGGGTTTTGTTCGCCTACAGCCACCGCTTCTGAACGTGAGAAAATCTCGGGTTTCCCAGACACTTAAAGAAGACCCATCATGGAAGCAGAACGCATCAACCTCATTGGCACCACCCTCGCAGACCTGAGCGTGCGCACGGTTGATTTACGGAGGTATCTTTGACTTCGATGCCAAGTCAGAGCGCCTGAGGACCGTCAACGCCTCCCTAGAAGACCCTTCGGTCTGGAACGATCCCAAAAAAGCCCAAGAACTGGGCCGTGAAAAAAAATCCCTCGACGACGTGGTCGTGACTTTGTCACGCCTGACGCAAGAGCTGTCCGACAACACCGAGTTGTTTGACATGAGCAAAGCCGACGGCGACGAAGACGGCTTGCTCACCATCGAAGCCGAAACCAAAGGTCTGGTCGCCGACATCGAGAAACTCGAATTTCGCCGCATGTTCAGCAACGAGGCTGACCCCTGCAACGCCTTCTTGGACATCCAAGCCGGCGCCGGTGGCACCGAGGCTTGCGACTGGGCCAGCATGCTGCTGCGCCAGTACCTCAAATACGCCGAGCGCAAAGGCTTCAAAGCCACCGTCGAAGACGAGTCTGCGGGTGACGTGGCCGGCATCAAAGGCGCCACCATCAAGATCGAAGGCGACTACGCCTTTGGTTTGCTGCGCACCGAAACCGGTGTGCACCGCTTGGTGCGCAAGTCGCCCTTTGACTCATCAGGCGGTCGCCACACCAGCTTTGCCAGTGTGTTTGTCTACCCCGAGATCGATGACTCGATCGAGATCGACATCAACCCGTCTGACGTGCGCACCGACACCTTCCGCGCCAGCGGTGCGGGCGGCCAGCACATCAACAAAACCGACTCGGCTGTGCGTTTGACGCACATCCCCACCGGCATCGTGGTGCAGTGCCAAGACGGTCGTAGCCAGCACAGCAACAAAGACGTGGCGTGGAAACGCCTGCGTTCGCGTTTGTATGACTTTGAAATGCGCAAGCGCCAAGAAGCCCAGCAAAAGCTCGAAGACACCAAGACTGACGTGGGTTGGGGTCATCAAATTCGCAGCTACGTGCTCGACCAAAGCCGCATCAAAGACTTGCGCACCAACGTTGAAATCTCCAACACCCAAAAAGTGCTGGACGGCGACCTCGATGCGTTCATCGAAGCCTCTCTCAAACAAGGTGTGTAAACACACCGTTTTGCGCCTACCTTAGGAAAACACCATGCTTCGTGAAGGCTCTGCCACCTTGACCCAACGCGCCGACTACAGCGCGCCTGCGTTTTGGATCGACACCGTTGACTTGACCTTTGACCTCGACCCCGTCAAAACCCGTGTGCTCAACAAAATGACCTTGCGTCGCAACCCCGACGTAGCGGCCCAGCCCCTGCGCCTGGACGGCCAAGAGCTCAACCTCGCGCGCGTGCTGGTCAACGGCCAAGGCACCTCGTTCAAGATGGACGGCAACCAATTGGTGCTGGAAAACCTGCCCGAAGGCACCGACGCTTTCGCGCTGGAAATCTTCACCACCTGCAATCCCAGCAAGAACACCCAGTTGTCGGGCTTGTACGTCAGCAACGAATCGTTCTTCACCCAGTGTGAGGCCGAGGGCTTTCGTCGCATCACCTACTTTCTGGACCGCCCCGATGTGATGTCGAGCTACAGCGTGACCCTGCGCGCCGACAAAAAGGCCTATCCCGTCTTGCTCAGCAACGGCAACCTGGTGGCACACGGTGACCTGGAAGACGGCCGTCACTTTGCACAGTGGATCGACCCGCACAAAAAACCCTGCTACCTATTTGCCTTGGTGGCCGGTCAGTTGGTGTGCCGCGAGCAACGCGTCACGGCACGTTCGGGCAAAGAACACCTGTTGCAGGTGTATGTGCGCTCGGGCGACTTGGACAAAACCGAACACGCCATGAACTCCTTGCGTGCCAGCATCGCGTGGGACGAAGCACGCTTTGGACTGAGCCTGGACTTGGAGCGCTTCATGATCGTTGCCACCAGCGACTTCAACATGGGCGCCATGGAAAACAAAGGCCTCAACATCTTCAACACCAAGTTCGTGTTGGCCAATTCGGCTACCGCCACCGACACCGACTACGCCAACATCGAGAGCGTGGTGGGCCACGAATACTTCCACAACTGGACTGGCAACCGCATCACCTGCCGCGACTGGTTTCAGCTCTCGCTCAAAGAAGGCCTCACGGTGTTCCGCGACCAAGAGTTCAGCCAAGACTTGGCCAGTCATGCACTGGCGGGCGACGAGGCAGCCGCCAACTCGGCGCGCGCCGTCAAACGCATCGAAGACGTGCGTTTGCTGCGCACCGTGCAATTTGCCGAAGACGCCGGCCCCATGGCCCACCCGGTGCGTCCCGACAGCTATGTCGAGATCAACAATTTCTACACGGTCACGATTTATGAAAAGGGCGCCGAGGTGGTGCGCATGATGCAAACCTTGGTGGCGCCCGCCCTCACCGCCAGCGGCACCGTGGGTGGCTTGACACACACCGGGCGCGAAGGCTTTGCCAAAGGCATGGCCTTGTACTTTGAGCGCCACGATGGCCAAGCCGTCACCTGCGACGACTTTGCCCAAGCCATCGCCGACGCTAACCCCGGCACCGCCTTGGCCCTGCATTTGCCACAGTTCAAGCGCTGGTATGCCCAAGCTGGCACACCACGCGTGCAGGCGGTAGGCACGTATGACGCGGCCACCCACCGCTACACCCTCACACTGAGCCAACGCTGTGCGGCCAGCCCCGGCCAAGACCACAAAGAACCCTTCGTCATTCCCGTGCAAATGGGCTTGCTCGACCACACGGGTCGCGAGGTGCTCCCGAGCCAGTTGCTGGTGCTCACCGAGGCCACGCAAAGCTTTGAGTTCCATGACCTGCCGATCGCCGATGGCCAAGCGCCCGTGCCCTCACTGCTGCGTGGATTCAGTGCGCCGGTGGTGCTGGAGATGGACTTCAGCGCCGACCAACTGCTGATCTTGCTGGCCCACGACAGCGACCCCTTCAACCAATGGGAAGCCGCACAACGCCTCTACCTGCAAGCCGCTTTGGCGGCTGTGCAAGCGGATGGCGACCCCACCCAGGTGCTCGACACAGCTTTGCTCGAAGCCCTGCGCACGGTCTTGCGCCATCCCAACTTGGATGCCGCGTTCAAAGAACTCGTGCTCACCCTGCCTGCCGAAACCTACATCGCCGAACAGCTCGATGTGGTGGACCCACAGCGCATCCACACGGTACGCGAAGCCATGCGCGCACAACTCGCGCAAGCCCTGCATGACGACTGGGCCTGGGCCTTTGAGTCACACCGCGAAAACGGCAGCTACCAACCCGACCCGGTCTCCAGCGGACGTCGTGCACTGAGCGGCTTGGCGCTGCACATGCTGTGCCTGGATGCGCGCAGCAGTGGCGACATCACGTGGCCTGAGCGCACCTTGCAGTGCTTTGACAACGCGCACAACATGACCGACCGCTTCAACGCCTTGAGCGCTCTGGTGGCATCCGGACACGCTTTGGCCACGCCTGCGTTGCAACGCTTCTACAGCCTGTTCTCGCGCGAAGCATTGGTGATGGACAAATGGTTTGCCTTGCAAGCCGGTGCACCTGACCGTGGCGGCAATGTGCTGCCCGTGGTGCGTCAACTCATGCAGCACCCCGACTTCACACTCAAAAACCCCAACCGCGCACGCAGCCTGATCTTCAGCTACTGCAGCGCCAACCCAGGGGCTTTCCACCGCAGCGATGCAGCGGGTTATGTGTTCTGGAGCGAGCGCGTGCTCGAACTCGACGCCATCAACCCCCAAGTCGCTGCCCGCCTGGCCCGCGCCTTGGACCGTTGGAGCAAATTGGCCGAGCCCTACCGCAGCGCCGCCCATGTGGCCCTCACCCGCATTGCCGCCAAGTCTGACTTGAGCAACGACGTGCGCGAAGTCATCTCGCGTGCCCTCAGTTAATTCAACCCTCATCACAGAGAAACACCATGAGCATTTCACTCACCCGCTATCTGGTCGAACAGCAACGTGCCAAAGGCCATATTCCTTCTGAGTTGCGTTTGCTGCTCGAAGTGGTGGCTCGCGCCTGCAAAGGCATCAGCCAAGCCGTCAACAAAGGCGCACTGGGCGATGTGCTGGGTACCGCTGGCAGCGAGAACGTGCAAGGCGAGGTGCAGAAAAAACTCGACATCATCGCCAACGATGTGCTGATTGAAGCCAACGAATGGGGCGGCCACCTGGCAGCAATGGCTTCAGAAGAAATGGACACCATCCACGTGGTGCCCAACCGCTACCCCCAGGGTGAATACCTGCTGATGTTTGACCCGCTCGACGGCTCCAGCAACATCGACGTCAACGTGAGCATTGGCACCATCTTCAGCGTGCTGAAAAAAACCGATACCAGCAAAGGCGTGAGCGAAGACGACTTCCTGCAACCCGGCACAGCCCAAGTGGCAGCAGGTTATTGCGTGTATGGCCCGCAAACCACCCTGGTGCTCACCGTGGGCGATGGCGTGGCCATGTTCACCCTCGACCGCGAGCAAGGCTCGTTTGTGTTGACCCAAGAAGATGTGCGCATTCCGGCCGACACCAAAGAGTTCGCCATCAACATGAGCAATATGCGTCACTGGGACGAGCCCGTGAAGCGCTATATCGACGAGTGCTTGCAAGGCGAAGAAGGCCCACGTGGCAAGAACTTCAACATGCGCTGGATCGCCTCCATGGTGGCCGATGTGCACCGCATCATGACGCGTGGCGGTGTCTTCATGTACCCCTGGGACAAGCGCGAACCCAACAAACCCGGCAAGTTGCGTCTGATGTACGAGGCCAACCCCATGAGCTGGTTGATCGAACAAGCCGGAGGTGCGGCCACCAATGGGCGTCAACGCATTTTGGAGATTCAGCCCACGCAACTGCACGAACGTGTCAGCGTGGTGCTGGGCTCTAAACATGAGGTCGACCGCATCACCAGCTACCACCTCAAAGGCTGAGCCACACACACAGCCTGGCTATAATCTTGGCTCGGTTGCCGGTGTAGCTCAGTCGGTAGAGCAGCTCATTCGTAATGAGAAGGTCGGGTGTTCGATTCATCTCTCCGGCACCACACATCACACAAGAAGCCCCGTTCACAAGACGGGGCTTTTTCTTGTCTGCAACACCCCTCCCACTTGAAACATCACGGCATGCAAGACACTTTTCCCATCGACATCGTGTACCTCTGGGTCGATGGCAACGACAGCCAATGGCGTCTCAAACGCCAGCAGGCAGCCAGCAAACTCTGCGCTGACGGTCACAACGCGATGGCCCGCTTTGGCAATGTAGAGGGGCGCTTTCGTGACAACCAAGAGCTGCGCTACAGCCTGCGGGCGTTGGATCAATTTTTTCCAACCCATGGGCACGTCTACCTCGTCACCGACGCACAAGTGCCGGCGTGGCTGCAAGACTCAAACCGACTGACCATCGTCGATCACCGGGCGCTGATTCCACACGACGCGCTGCCCACCTTTGACTCCGGTCACATCGAGTCGTACATCCACCGCATCCCGGGCTTGTCCGAGCGTTACTTTTATTTCAACGACGACGTATTTTTTGGCGCCCCTGTGCACGCCAGCGACTGGTTCTACCCGGGTGGCTTTTACGTCACCTGGTCGGACGACCCGTGTGTGCCAGGCTTGGCCATGCAAAGCCACGACACCTCGTTAGAAAACGCCAGCCGTTTGTCGCGCCAATGGCTGCAAACCAAAGCCACCCAACAGACACCACACACAACCATCGGCGCACACCGCTTAGACCCCCATTACGCGCACACCCCACGCACCTTTGCGCACTCGCCACGGCCCATGTTGAAGTCCTTGCTGTATGCCCTGGAACATGAAGCACCCGACTTGTTTGCACAGGTACGCTCCACCGTCTTTCGCGCCTGGGACAAACCCACTCTGGTGTCTGACTTTGTCTTGCGCTGGGCACTGGCACATGGTGTGGCCCAACTCAAAGACTACAGCCACAGCTATGTTTCCACGGGTGCCTCGGACACGCACACTCAACTCAAACAACTGCGCCATGCCTGGGGTTCACTGGACTTCTTTTGCATCAACGACACCACCGACGACGCTCACCCTGACGATCCGCGCCTGACCCAGGTACGCGACACCTTGCAAACCCTGCTCCAAGCGCCCTCTTCCTTTGAAAAGATGCGCCACGCCACGTCACATCGGGGCTTATCGGGCAAGCCGCAACGACAGTCAAATTTACTTACATATTTTTTAATTTAGATTCACAAATTAATTCCCTAGGAGTAGTATTGCCACCGAAATGAAGACTTTGTTCAATTGAACTTTTCATTGAAAGCTGGCCATGTCCAAGCAACCATCGCCCACGCAGACAAATGGCCCGCACGGGCAGGGATGGCCTGATCGGCTGAAATACCCCGGCACTCTTTGGCACTCGTTTTGGATCGGCAGCGGGCTGACGGCCCTGGTTCTGATCCTCGTCGGTTTGGCTTGGTGGTCTTACCAAGATGACGACCCCACCCATTGGACGGTCTGGCTGATCACCGGGAACATGCCCTTGTGGGCTGGTCTGATGGGCATGCTTCTGGGGTTGGCGGTTTTAGCCCTGTGCATCGGCTATCTGCGGGCGCAAGAACGCAAGCAGTGGGTTCTCGAAGGCGTGCAACGCGACCGCCACTTACGTGCCATGCTAGATGCGGCACCCAACGGCATGCTGGCCATCGATACCAACGGCATCATCGTGATGGTCAACAACCAAATGCAACGCCTCTTTGGCTGGTCTCGGCAAGAAATGCTGGGGCAACCCATTGAAATGTTGTTGCCTGAACGTTACCGCGGCAAACACTTGATGCTGCGCCACACCTTTTTGCAGGCCCCGACACCGCGCGCCATGGGGGCTGGGCGGGACTTGTTTGGTTTGCGCAAAGACGGGCAGGAATTCCCGGTTGAAATTGGCCTCAACCCGACCGACCCCGACAGCGTGATTGGCCTGCAAATCGTCGCCTCAGTGGTCGACATCACCGAGCGCAAACAAGCCGAAGCGGAACTGCGTGCCGGGCGTGATCGCATCAAAAACATTTTCAACGCCGCACCCAACGGCATGTTGGCCATCGACAAAAACGGCGCCATCGTCATGGTCAATACCCAAATGGAGCGCTTGTTTGGATGGGCACAAGAAGAAATGCTGGGCAAGTCCATTGAAATGTTGTTGCCCGAACGCTACCGCGGCAAACACATCATGCTGCGCAACAACTATCTGCAAACACCACAACCCCGTGCCATGGGCGTAGGCCGTGATCTGTTTGGTCTGCGCAAAGACGGGCATGAGTTCCCCGTCGAAATTGGCCTCAACCCCACCGGCCCAGACAGCAACATCGACATGCAGGTGGTGGCCTCCGTGGTGGACATCACCGAGCGCAAACAAGCCGAGGCGATGCTCAATGAAGCCAACAACCTGCTGGAAAAACGCATCGCTGAACGCACCATGCAATTGGAGGCGGCCAACCGCGCCAAGTCCGACTTTCTGGCCAATATGTCGCATGAGTTGCGCACCCCCTTGAACGCGATCATCGGGTTTTCAGAAATGTTCAAAGACGGCGCACTGGGACCACTGGACGAGCGGCAACGCGGCTTCAGCGCCGACATTTACGAAGCAGGCAAACACTTGCTGTCCTTGATCAACGACATCTTGGACTTGTCCAAAGTTGAAGCTGGCATGTTGCAGCTGCAACTCAGTGCCGTGAACTTGCTGCAACTGTTTCAGTCCAGTACCTTGATGGTGCGCGAGAAAGCGCTCAATCATGCGATTGAACTCAGCACCCACATCGACCAGAGCATTGGCACCGCCTTGTGCGATGAGCGCAAGGTCAAACAAATCATCTACAACCTGTTGGCCAATGCCATCAAATTCACCGAACACGGTGGCACCGTGTCTTTGCGCATTGAACGCTGCACGCGCGCAGACATCACACTGAACCCCGCCCTGCCGGGACGGCTGCTGGAGCTGCCAACCAGCGACAACCAAGCGTTCTTGCACATCGCGATTGAAGACAACGGCATTGGCATTGCGCCAGAAGACCTGCCCAAACTGTTTGAACCCTTTGTGCAAGTCGACAGCTCTGCCGCACGCCTGCAATCGGGCACGGGCTTGGGACTGTCGCTGGTCCGCCGCCTGGCAGAACTGCACGGCGGCACGGTTGGGGTCAGCAGCCGTCTGGGGATGGGCAGTTGCTTTCAGGTCTGGCTGCCGTATTGCGAAGTGGCCCATACCGAGGCGCAAGAAGAAGACACCGAGCATCTGCTCGATAGCCCGGCCTTGACTGTGACCTCCAACACGAGCTTGCAGCCCCCCTTGGCCTTGGTGATCGAAGACGATGAAGATGCCGCCCGCCTCATCGCGGGGCAACTCCAGATGGATGGCTTTGAAGTGATCTGCGCGGTCACCGCTGAAGAAGGCTTGGTGCGGGCAGAAAGGCGACCACCCGACTTGATCACCTTAGACATCTTCTTGCCTTTGATGAACGGCTTTGATTTCATGCGCAAACTCAAAGCCTCACCCAAATTGAAAAACACCCCTGTGGTGCTGATCACGGCCTCCAAAGAAATGGACCACGGCTTGGCTCTGGGTGCACGACGGGTGTTGCACAAGCCGTTCTCACGCGCCCAACTGAGATCGGCCTTGAGCGGGCTTGTGGTGTCGCCACAACCGGGAACGCCGAAGGTCAGAATTTTGATTGTGGATGACAACCCCAAACTGGTGGAGTTCTTGGCCACACTCTTGGAGGCCGAAGGCTATGGCGTCACACGCACCTATGGTGGGGCAGAAGCCATCCATGCCGTGAGTGTGGAAGTGCCTGACCTCATGATCTTGGATTTGATGATGCCCGAGGTCAATGGCTTCGAGGTGGCATTGGCCATGCGACAAAAACCCAACAGCGTCCACATGCCAATTCTGGTGTTGACCGCCATGGAGCTCAGCGAAGAGGACCGGGCACGCCTCAAACTCAGCGTGGACAGCATCATGGAAAAAACCCACTTCAACAACGCTGAACTGTTGGCCGAAGTACGCCGGGCCTTGCCCAAACGCAACGATAGATGAGGGGGCCGCATGAAAAAGATCCTGGTGATCGACGACGATGCACGCAACTTACGACTCGCAGTGGCCGTGCTTGAACAAGCCGAGTACGCAGTGTTGAGTGCCGACAACGGCCCCGATGGCATTGCCTTGGCCACCGCGCAAAGCCCGGACTTGGTGTTCATGGATGTCCAAATGCCAGGCATGGACGGACTCACCGCGCTGCGTGAATTGCGCGCCAATCCACAGACCCATGGGTTGACCGTGGTGGCCCTGACCGCGCTGGCCATGAAGGGCGATGCCGAGCGGCTGCTGGCGGCTGGTTTTGATGGTTACTTTGAAAAACCCATTCAATACAAAAAATTTCTCACAGAAATTGAATGCCTGCTCGACGTGAAAGGCTTGCACGATTGAGGAGTTGCTATGACACACACACCCAAACATGCCCTCATCTTGGTCGTTGACGATGAAGAGCGGAATCGCCGCCTCCTCACCTCCATGCTGGAAGTCGAAGGCTACCTGGTCAACGCCGTGGGCAGCGGGCAAGCCGCATTGCAAACCATGGCCACGCAGCGCGCCGACATCATCTTGCTTGACGTCATGATGCCTGGCATGGACGGCTACCAGGTGGCACGCGCCCTCAAGGCACAAGACAACACGCGTGCCATTCCGATCGTGATGCTCACCTCGCTGGATGACCGCGACTCTCGCTTGCGTGGCCTAGAAGCAGGGGCAGAAGACTTTTTAACCAAGCCGGTTGACCGCATCGAACTGCTCGCCCGCGTGAAGAACCTGCTGCGCCTCAAAACCTTCAACGACTTCCTGGCAGAAAACAACCACCTGCTCGACGCCTTGGTGATGCAACGCACCCAGCAGTTGGTCAAAAGCTACCACCAGACCATCGAAGTGCTGACCCGCGCTGCCTCCTACAAAGACGAGGAAACGGGTGCCCACGTGACCCGCATTGGGCTCTACACCGAAGTTTTGGCGCAGTCGCTGGGCATGGATGCCACTTTCTCCGATCTCATTCGTTACGCCAGCCCCATGCATGACGTCGGAAAAATTGCCATCCCCGACGCCATCCTGAGCAAGCCCGGGGCCTTCACCCCTGAGGAATGGGCCATCATGAAAACCCACTCACAGCTCGGCGCCAAACTGCTCAGCGGCTCCGACTCCCCCTACCTGCTCATGGGTGCAGAAATCGCCGCCCACCACCATGAACGTTGGGATGGTGGCGGCTACCCCTTGGGATTGGTGGGCACAGCCATCCCGATGTCGGCGCTGATCATGAACATCTGCGACCAATACGATGCCCTGCGCTCGGTGCGACCCTACAAGGAGGCGCTGTCGCATCAGCGCACCTTGGAGATCATCACAACCGGCGACGGCAGAACAGCGCCCTCACACTTTGCCCCAGACGTGTTGCAAGCCTTCAAACAATGCGCGACGCAATTCCAAGATATTTTTGATGCGCACCTTGACGTGCGACACACCGCATAAACCTGGCTGCATCAGTCGTCAAATGGCCGAAGCGCACTGGGCAATTGCAGCACCTCCTGCAGTGGCAACGGTTTGGAAAAGTAAAAACCTTGGGCCTTGAAGCAGCCTGTCTCAATCAAGATTTCGCGTTGGAAGTTTGACTCCACCCCTTCGGCGGTCACATCCAGCTTGAGTGCTTTGGACAAGGCCATGATGCTGGCCACCACACGAGAGTCGCCCGTGTGGCGCAAAGCGGAAATGAATGAGCTGTCAATCTTGAGCTTGTGTACCGGCATATTGGCCAAGCGCGACATCGACGAGTAGCCTTTGCCAAAGTCATCGATCGCGATTTGAATGCCCATGCCAATCATGGATTCCAACTGGCTGTTCACTTCGTGCTCACTCTGAGACAACTCGGACTCTGTGAACTCAAGCACCAAGCCTGCGTAATCGTCGTTGTACGACCCAAGGTATTTGGCCAGCAATTTAAAAATTTTCTTCTTGGCAAACAGCTGTGGCGACGAGTTGAATGCAATTTTGCAACCCGGAAACCGCTGCTGGATGTGCTTGATATCTTCTGTGATGCGAATCAACACCAGCTCTGTGACCTGGTCGATCACACCGATCTTTTCCGCAATCGGAATGAACTCGGCAGGCGACACCATGCCCAATTCATCGTCATGCCAACGCGCCAACGCTTCAAAACCCAAAATCTTTCCGGTCCTCAAATCGACCTCAGGCTGGTAATTCACAGACAAACTTTGGTTCATCAGGGCCACGGCCATCTTGGCTTCCACTTTGTTGCGGCGTGAAATGATTTTGATCAGCTTGGCGTCCAACCACTCAATCCGCGATCGCCCAGACTCTTTGGCATGCAGCAATGCGGTGTCGGCATAGATCAACAAGTCGTTGATGTTGTCCGCATCACTCGGGTACATGGCAGCGCCGGCACTGAACCCGGCCGTGAGGTGAATGCCGCCTGAGAACTGGATGTTCAGGGCCACCGCCTGGATCGAGTCCTTGAGGCGCTGCTGAAAAGACGCCACGTCTTCGTTCATGTCGATCACTGCGATGAACTCATCGCCTGAGCGGCGACAGATGTATTTGGGGCCAGGCAATTTCTCGCTCAGGTGCTGCGCCACCTGCTTGATTACCACGTCGCCCTGCTCATGGCCGTAGCTGTCGTTGATGCTCTTGAGGTGGTCCAAGTCGATGAACAACACCGCAAACTGAGGACTGCCCGATTTTTTATTCAAGCGCTCGGTGATGTATTCAAAAAAGGCACGGTAATTGGGCAAGCCCGTCAACTGGTCAAGGTAAATCAAATCCTTCAACCGCGACTCGGCGGCTTTCAGAGGACGCACATCGGAAAAGATGGCCACATTGCCCTGACTCACGCCTTTGTCATTGAGCAGGGTGGACACGGACAGAATCGTGGGTATCGACTGCTTGTCGGCTGTGGTGAAGAAAGTTTCACCCCGCCACTCACCATGATGCTTGATCGACTCCACGATCGACAGCCCCGAGCCTCCCAAGTCTTCGTTGCGGTACAAAATGCCTGCTGGCTTGCCCAGCAAACGTGCTTTCTCATACCCGGTCATGCGGATCAAGGCGGTGTTGACATCGACAATTCGCCCATGTACATCGGTGATCAAAATTGCTTCGGCCGCGGTTTCAAACACACGCGCTGAAATCAACAACTGCTGGTTGGCCGCACGTTGTCGCAACAGCAGTTGCAGCAACGCGTCATGCACCGAAGAAATTTCATCGCCCATAGGGCCGGTCTCCATCTCCACCTCTTGGCCATTGATCATGCGCGAAGCCAAATCCACCAGGGCATTGAGTCTGCGTGTGGTTTCCTGTGAAAAAGTTTTGGTCCACCGATACAAGCCAAGAAACAACCATACGCCACTGATCAACGAAAAAGCAAACGCGGCGGCCACCACCAACAGACTGTCCCAAATCATTTGAGAAAGGTGCAGGTACACCGGGAATTCGTATTTGCCCAGTGCAATAGGCACCTTCACAAACGCATGGGTCACAGCCCCCAAGGTGCTCGTCTCGTGCCCATCGGTCAATGAGTACATCAGCGCCAAATCCTTGGGTAAATGCAACTCATCGGTCAGATGGGTCACGTTGAATGAAATCAACAAAATGCCCAGCACGCCATCTGAAAATGGCGCCACCACCGGCAAGGTGAACACCAAGTGCTGGCCATCGTCTTGGGTCAACAGCTCATGGAATGGCCGAACCTCATCGATGGTTTTTTGAATCATTTGATTCGAAGGGCGCAAGGCCCTCCCCGGTTGGGTGCTCAAGATGTAGTCACGCCCTTTGTAATCGAGCAAGTCGATGCGACGGATGGTGTTGTTGTTGAGTCGATTCAACAAGGGAACCAAGTACACGTCACGTCCCACTGAATCGGTCAAGCCAGTCCAGATCAAGGAAGAGTTGCCCAGCGAATCCGCCTCACGCAGCATGGCACTGACTTCAGCCGAGAAGGTAGACGTGACCAACGACTGGTGTTGCTGCAACTGGCTGTACTTGTAAAACAGCGAGCCACTGACGGCCAACAGCACAATCAGCGCGGTCAGCACTGACAAATAGAGACCAAAAATCTTGAACAGTTTTCGGCCAATTTGCTCGCGCAGGGTCACGGACTTCATGTCATTCAATCGGTATCAAGCGACCCAAACGGTCCATCTTCACAAACAAGACTTGTGACGCATCCAACGCGTCATGCCGAGCAGACGTGAACGCCTGCGTGTAGTGTCTCACCGCCCCCTCAAAGGCTGGTAGTTTCTCCAGCGCATCGCGAACTTTGACAGCTTGCGTCGATTGCGCCTTGTTCACCGCCATGGCCAGCAAATGCACGGTGTCATAGGCTTGTGCAGCACCGACCGGGCTGGGAATGTCGGTGAATGACTGAAAGCCACCGTTCTTGCGAATCCATTCGCCCAGGTACTTGGCCCGGGGCCGGTTGTTTTTGACAAACGTGAAGGTTTGAATCACGTCGAACGTGACGTCCCCCAAGTACTCGCCCGCCAGCTCGTGCAACACCCCGCCCGACACCCCCCAGTGCGAGACCATGGGCAAGCGTAGCTGCGGGGGTTGTGACGCCACGTCTCGCAGCAACAGCGCCGCTTCTTTCTCATTGCCGACAAACATCAAGGCTTTGCTGCCAGCACTCAAACACGCACGGTAGGGCTCGACAAAACTCACATCGCCCCAGTTGTACCAGCGCACCACGTTGAAGTCGACTTTGTACTGCCCCGCCTTGGCCCTGATCACTGCTTCCGAAGACCGCCCCCACGACGTGTTGGGCAAAAAGACACATGCCTTGTCGGCCTTGTACTTGACGGCCAGACGCTTGATCATGGTCTCCACACCCCACGAGTCTTTCAAAGACACCCGAAAGCTGTAGGAAGGCTTGTAGCTGTGGTCGGTGATTTGGTCGGCCGACCCCCACACGCTGATCAGCGGCACTTTGAGCCGGTGTGCGTCGGGCAAAACTTCCACACTGACCGGGCTGTACTTGCCCTCTAAAACAGCCACCAAATCCTGGCGCCCCGCCAACTCCACAAAGTTGTCTTTGCCACGTACCGACACGCCTTTGTTGTCGGTGGTCACCAAGCTCAAAGGACGGCCATTGAGCACGCCACCCGCAGCATTGATTTCAGCCATCGCCGCACGGATGCCCCACTCGATCGACTGCGGCGCTGTATTGGTCTTTTGACCATAGGCACCGTCAAATCCAATCAGCACTGGAGCGCCTGCCGCCCCACCCGATGGCGCCGCCCAGCACACGCTGAGCAGGCAGCTCAGCAAGCCAAGACCGATTGATTTTTGAACCATCTTCTTCATCTCATGCATCCTCAGTGAGGTCCACCGACAAACTTCGAATGGCGCTGACGGTTGTCAGGTCACGAAACTCAAAGCCACCATTCACACTGGGCGCAATCAGGCCCATGGCCAACAGTTCTTGAATGGACGCTTGCAGCACCGGGCGAGGAATGTGGTTCTCTTGTAAAAAGTCAAAACTCACTTGCTTAGATTGCCGTGCCGCTTGCGTGATCAGGGCATAGGCACCCGGCGACAAATTGTCCAACACCGCCAACAAGTTGTTGCGCGTGGTCAGCGACACATCATCCACGCTGGGCGCGTGCATGTGGTGAACACGCGTCAAAGGCGCCTCGGCAGGACGAGGCCCCAGCACCCGCACAGAAACTTGTTGATCGGCCAAGGCTTGCAAATTGGTGACGACCAGGAAGATGCGGTGCCCTACCAACCGCGCAATGCCCTTGTCACCCAACACAGTGCGCATGATGTCCAAAGACTGCAACCCATACACCTGCAGCATCAATGGCCCAGCGTTGGCGGCCTTGATCAGCATCGTGGCCAAGCGCTCTCCCGCCGTCATAGAAGCACGTATGTCCTCGAAATCCAGCTTGAGTTGAGAAAAAGAAATTTGCTGAAACAAACACTCCAGCAAGCGGTCGCGCTGCCTGGAGTGCGGCAGTCGTAACCGAATCAAGGTAAAGCCCTGTAGCAGGCATGTGTTGCCCATGGCATCCATCAACGACGCAGCCACAGCAGGTGGCCAAGACTCAACCGATGCCCACTGCGCCAAGCCCGACTCCACGAGACGGCAAATGTCATGCAGGAAGGGCAAACCGCCCCAGCGGTCTTTGACATCGGGCAACGGCATGGCCGCTGTGCCCAGGGCAAACACATGTTCTGAGGCTTTGGGTGCGCTGTCTGCGTTCGGGCTCACGGCCTTCACCGCCAACCAAGGCACACTCAACGCCGCCAGTTTGCGCGTCAACTGGTCACTCAAAGGATGCATGCCCAACGCCGCATGCTGGGCCAGCTGAATGGCAATGGCAAAGCACGCCGCAGCGCGCAATTGCTCCGACCCGTTGGCCACAAACTCGATGTGTGAGGCAATGCCAACGCCAATAGCTCGCTCCAGGGGTTTGCCTGCCTGGTTGCTGGCATGCGCTCGGAGTTCGTGCACATAGGGCTGCTGATTGATCCACGCTTGCAGGTACTGAGCCACATAAACAGCGCGATCGGCGTCATCCACATGCGCCACCGGATGACCAAACCAAAGCAACACCCCCCCATCGGGCAACTGCATGAGCTGGCCATCAAAGGCATCGCTCAAACGGGTGGCCAGCTCTTGCAAGGCATTGAAAAACACATGCCGCAAGGCCAGCGTTTCAACAGGGGTGGGCAAGCTGCCAGGGGCCACCACCGCCACCGACGTGACCGTGCGCACCACATAACCAAAGTGACGTGATCGGCTTGTCGGGGCCACCGACTGCCCTTCTTCACTTTGAATCATGCGCCGGGCAATGATGGTCGCCTTGGCGCGATTGCTCACCCCGATGATTTTGAAAATGGTGAACAAATGCTGCTTCACCGTGCCATAGCTGATACTCAGTTCAGCCGCAATTTCCTTGTTTGACTTGCCTTGCGACAGCAGCATCAAGACCTGCATTTGCCGATGGCTCAATGCAGGCTTGAGGGATGCGTCGTTGTCACTCATCAGCGCTCACGCATGCCCTGCTGGAAGGCCACATAAATCGGACGTAACAAATAGCGCAGCACCGACTGGTGATCGGTCACCACATCGGCTTGAACCGTCATGCCGGGCTCGATGCTGAGCACCTGGTGAGCGGTGGCCAAGTGTGTGGCGGGCAAGGTCACGATCACTTTGAAGTAAGGCTGTTGACGTTCATCCAAGGTGCTAAATGCCGACACCATCGACACCGAACCATCCAAGGTGCCGTAGCGCATGTAGTCGTAGGCGCCAATTTTTACGCGTGCGGTTTGGCCCACATGCACAAACCCAATCTCGCTGGGCGAGACGCGCACTTCGGCTTGTAATTTGCGATCGGCGGGCACCACGTTCATGAGCACAGCCCCGGGTGTCACCACCCCGCCCACGGTGCGGTAGCGCAGGTCCTGCACCACGCCATCAGAGGGCGCCACTATCTGCAAGCGCTCCAGACGGTCACGCAATTTGCCAAGCTGCTCCTCGGTCTGTGCCAGTTCACTGGCTGAGGTGTTCAAGTCATCCAGATTGGTACGCCGAAAGCGCAACAACTCGGCCTGAACCTGGTTCACGTTGCGCTGCGCGTCCAGGGCTTGCACGCGTGTGGCCAGCTTGTCTTTGGCCAAGTCACCTCGAATTTTGCTGATCTCGGTGAGGATGGTGATTTCTTTCTCTAACTGGGCAATTTGATCGAGCGAGGTTTTGAGCGTGTGCTTTTGCTCTTCCACCAAGGTTTTGTACTGTGCAGGAATCTCGTTGAAATTGGCAGGACGGTTGGCCAATAACGCCCGCAAACGCTCAACCCGCGCATGGAGTGCCCAATATTTGGCGGCCACGGTTTCGTATTCCGCATTCGGTTCAGCCTCGTTGAAGCTGATCAGCAACTGCCCTTTGGTCACGGTTTGGCCATCGATCACTTCGATGGACTTGATGCGCCCACCATCGATGTGTTGCACCACTTGCACCGACTGAATGGGCATGATTTGCCCGCTGGCTGTGGTCACCGTATCGAGACTGGCAAACAAAGCCCACACCACAAACGCCAAGATGGCGTACAAGACCAGTTTGACCGTGGTTTCCATGTAACGCGGCGGGGCAGCTTCTTCCAACAAAATGGCTTTGGCCAAGTAGTTGTCCGAGCGATTGCCCAACGCCAGCTTGGGACGTTCGGGGTTTGCATCACGCATTGCGACTCCTTGTTCTTCGTGTCATGTCCATCGCATTCATGGTTTGATCGCCGTGACGGTGGTCTGCTTCAAAATTTCTGCGGGTGGCGCCGCTGCACGCAAATAGCCTTTATCAAACACCAGCAAGGTGTCGGCCAGCAAAATTTGGCTGGGGCGGTGGCTGATGAAGAGAACGGTGGACTTGCCTTTGAGCGACGTCATCACATCGGTGAAGCAGCGGTCCCCCGCAGCGTCCAACGCATTGCCAGGTTCGTCAAACAGCATGATGGGCGCGCGCGTGATGTAGGCCCGGGCCAGCGATATTTTTTGCTTCAGGCTTGACGGCAAGGAGTTGGTGTTGTCACCGACGCGGTACTCCACCCCTCTGGGCAAGGCCAACACCTGGTCCAGCGCACCGGCCATTTCCAGCGCTTGGAGAATTTGTTGGTCGGTGGCATCGGGGCGGGCCAGGCGCAAGTTTTGTGCAATCGTGGCCCGAAACAACTGCGCCTCTTGGGGTGCGTAACCAATCAGGCGGCGCAGCTCCAGGGGGTCGAGTTGTCGAATGTCCACGCCATCGACCAGCACCCCACCCGACTGGGCCTGGTACATGGCCATCATCAACTTGAACAAGGTGGACTTGCCCCCGCCGTTGGGGCCCGAAATGGCCACCATCTCACCGGGCTCAATTCGGAAATCAACCCCCACCAAAGCAGGGTCCAGGTTCAAGGAGTAACGAAATGACACCCGTGAAAACTCGACACGCCCTTGCAGACCACGTGAAATGGGCGACGCGGCATAGTCTTGACGCTCGCCCGCAATTTTCATCAACGCATTGATTTGCTCTCCGGCACCACGCACACGTTCGACCCGCGTCATGTTGACAAAAATGGTTTGCAAGGGGCTGAGCACGCGCCACATCAAGATCATCGAAGCAATCAACGCACCTGAGGACAAGGTTTGCGACAGCACCAACGGCGTGGTGAAGGCCACGATCAGCAAGGCAGAAAGCATCATGAAGAAATACGAAATGCCCACCAGCATTGATGCGAGCTGCTCGGCATGGAACGAAGCCATGGTGGCGTTGGCCGAAATGTCACGTAACCGCGCACGCCACACCAAGCTGCCACCGCACTCATGGATGATGCGCATCTTGGACACCATCTCAATCAAAAACGCGTTGCGCCGTGACGAGGCTTTGCTGCTGGCCAGCACGAAGTCTTGCGTCTTGTGCAAGAACAAGCGGTAGAGCAAGGCATAGATGGCTGCCATGGCCACAAAGATCAACAGCGCCACCGGGTTGATGATGGACAGCCCCACCAAAATGACCAACGTGGCGGGCGACTCAAAAATCGTCGATGCCAGGGGGCCGGTGAACACATCGCGAATCGCATCGAACGACTGCAAGCGCGTGACCTGCGAACTCACTGACGCACGCTCGGTGTAGCTGGGCGCCATCTGCAGCACACGTTTCAAAATTTCCGTGCCGAAGATGTATTCAATGCGCCCGGCCACAAAGGCCAATATTTTGGCGCGATGGCGCATGAAGAAATAAGACACCGCAATCGCCAGCACAGCGCCAACGGTCAGATAGGCCAAGGTGTCTTGCGCCCCGGTTGGAATGACGGTGCTGTAGACCACGGTCAGGAACAGCGAGCTGGTCATCATCACCAGGCCCGACAGCAACGCAGTCACTGTGGCCATGACCATCATGGGTGTAAAGCGCAACATCACATGGGCCACCCACGAGCGAATCTCAGAGGGTTTGCGTTCGACGTATTCGTAGAACAAAGCACGACCGCGCACATGCGTGTCTTGCAGCAGTTCAGACGACGTCTCCAGGTTACGCGCCACCCGGATCTGACCATCGACACAACCTGTCACCACAAACGCAGGTGCGTGATCGGGAATGAACAGGCAGGGCACCGACCGTGGATCGATGTCAGACAGGTGGCAGTTCAACTCCGACACCTTGTAGCTCAACTGCGCCATGGCATTTTGAAAACCCGTGAGGTCCAGGTTTTGCATGAAGTAAGGCAAGGCCTCAGACACCTCACGTGCGGAGTCTCGTGCGTTCAACAGCTTGAGCAACAGCGCCAAGCAGTCGGACAAGTCATCGACTTCTTTGAAGTTCGACTGGATGGTGTCATGGATGTCTTCCCATTTCTGCGCATCCAAGAACATTTTTTGGGTGTGCGATTCAAAGAAGTTGGCGCTCGCCGCCCGCATGCTCTGGGCAGGCAAAACCGCGCTTTGCACCACAGGCAGAGTCCCTGGTGCGGCGGGTTCAAGCTCGGCGCCCCAGCGCTCGCTCACACCTTCGGGCATGGCCGTCAACGCAACCTCCTGAATGTGGCCGTTGCTCAAACGCACGCGGCGATCTGCCAGTTTGCGAAAGGACGGGCGTTGCGTGACCAACACCATGGTGAAGTTTTTACGCGCCTTCTCCAGGTATCTGAGCAAGTTCGCATCGCCCTCTGAGTCCATGGCAGAGGTGGCGTCGTCAAACAAGATGATGCTGGGGTTAGACGACAACGCACGCACGATGGCAATGCGTTGCTGGTAGCCCGGAGGCAACGAGTCGGTCGCCATGTCGCCAATGGGCGAGTCCCAGCCGCGCGGCATTTTGGCCACAAAGCGGTCCAGCCCGAGTTCGGTGGCAATCTGCAAAGCCAGCTCGGTACGCGATGGATCGAACAAGGTGATGTTGTCCAGGATTGAGCCCTCCAACATCACCGCCTTTTGCGGCAAATAGGCGATGTAGCTGGACGCACCGTCAACGCCCAAAGCCCGCAAGTCGTGTTGGTCCAGCAAGACCTGGCCAGCGTCTGGGGTCAACACACCAGCAAGCAGTTGCAACAAAATGCTGCGCCCTGCACCGCTATCGCCCTCCACCATCACGCATTCACCCGCCGCAATGGCGAGGGTGCAGTCAGCAATCAAGGCGTTTTCAGATTTGGGAAAGCTGTAGCGCACCGACTGCATGTCCAACGCAATGGGCTTGCCACGAAAGGCCTCTAAGGCTTGATCGCCCCCTTGCTGGGGCTGTTTCAAACCCGACTGCTGCAACAGTGCCACCAAGCGGTCGCGCAGCACCTCGTCTTGTTGGTACTTGCTCCACATACCACTCAAACGTTGCAAGGGGGCTAAAGACCGCATGCCCAACAACACACAAGCCGCCAACTCGCCGTTGGTGAGCCGTCCCTGCGTGACCAAGAAAGCCCCGAGCGCCACAATCAACACGGTCATCAAGGACGAGAACACTTGCCCAATGCCCGACGACATGTCCAAGGCATAGGTCATGCGCAGCATCACCTTGGCGCAACTCTCTTGCAAGCGCTCGTAACGGCGCAGCATGAGCGACTCCATGGTCATCGCCTTCAAAGTGTGGATGTTCTTGAAAATTTCATTCAAGAAGTTGCCACGCCGCAAATCACTTTCTTTTTGTTGCTTGATCAGCTCCGGGTCATGCCGGCCGTTGCGCCACGTGACAAACACGAACACGCTGTACCCGCAGACCAACAACAGGCCGACCCACACGTTGATGAGGGTCAAGATCAGCACATACAAAAAGACAAATGGCAAATCCATCCATTGCTGAAAGGTTTGACCGGAGTAGTGGTATTTGAGTGTCGAGACCGATTTGAAGTCTTCCATCACGGCACCTGTGCCTTTGAGTTCAAACTCATGCAAAGGCTGCACCATGATGCGATCCACCACGGCCATGATGGCGCGGTGTTCAAAGCGGGCAGAAATCCAAGCCGTGATGTAGGAGCGGATGATGCGGATCAAAGACTCCAGAGCAATCGCCACGGCAACGGCAATCGAGAAGATCGTCAATGTCTCCAATGACTGGTGCGGCAAGATGCGGTCGTACAACTGCAACATCAACAAGGGCAAAGCCAACGCCAACACGTTGATCAAGATACTGGAGATGACGATGATCGTGCGCTCTTGCCCAAACGGTGACAAGGTTTCAATGGCTTGCAGCGCAGGCCCCGATTGTTGGATCTTGTCCCAGCGGGCCATCAAATCAGCCATCTCCTGCTTGAACTTGCGCCACTGCTTGCCCAGCAGAAAGTGCTCCACAAAACCAAGGTCTGGCGCCTGTGTGGGCGTGGTCTCACGCACGTGAAACGCTTGCGCCATGTCGTTGAGCATGACGGCAAAGAGATGGACGGTCAGACGGTAGATCCGCCAAACGGCAACAAAGACAAAGCCCACCACCCACACCAGAGGACGCAGGACCTGGCGCAAGCCTGTTGGCAGCACAGCCCACAGGCGTTGCCCACCGTTGGCGCAGGCAGCGCTCACACGACGCAATACAAACATCAAGGTTCGAGTGACTGGGTTGTGTGCCATCCCGCGACACAAGGCGCTCACGCCCTGGCTCAGCAAAGCACACAAGGCAAACAACAAACGCAAAGGCAAGATGGCCAAAAACAAAGCCACTTCCAGAATTCGCAAGAGAACTCGGAACACAAATTTCATGAGCATTTGTACGAATTTCATGGCTTGACCGTCGCCTCAGAACCGACACCTTGCAGTGCATTGACAGCCGCCATTGAACCGTTGGAGGCATCTAGCTTGCGTGCAGCCTCGATCCAGCTGGCATCTGGCTTGGGTAGCTTGCCACCGCCATAGCATGGGCTTTGTCCCAGCTTGAGCCCCCCACCAATGGACTTGAACAAATCGACCGAAGCCCGCAACTGGTCCAGGCGCGCGCTGATGGCTGCATCCTCTGCAGCGAGCACAGAGCGTTGAATTTCGAACAGCTGCATGTAGTCCATGCCACCCAACTCAACCACCTTGGAAGTCATCGCCGCCAGTTGCTTGCCCCGCGCGCGCGATTGGCTGAGTGTTTGGTAGCTCTTGTCGGTCATCACCACGCTGGACAAAGCTTCCTCAACATCGCGCATCGACGCGATCACAGTGCCGGCATAAGCCTCAAGCAGTTCAATATTTTTAGCTTGGGCAATTTCAATATCTGCTTTGCGTTTGCCACCGTCAAACACATGGGCCACCAAATTGGATGACACGTTGTAGAACAGACTTTGTGGGCTGGTCAGCGTTGACAACATGTAGCTGCCATAGCCTCCCTGCCCCGACAACACAAAGGACGGAAATAAATTAGCCCGCGCAGCGTACAAGTCAGCTTGCGCCGCCAGCAAAGTGGCCTCAGCACGCTTGATGTCTGGGCGACGACACAGCAAGTCCGAAGGCAAGCCCGCCGAAGCGATGGGAATGGACAAGTTCTGAATCGATTTGGCTTGAATCTTTAAACTCGATGCGGTGGTTCCCAACAAAGCAGCCAAGCGGTTGAAGGCCCGCTCGCGTTGCAGCTTGAGGCTGGTGACCAAGGCCTCGGTGTTGCTTTGCAAAATCAATTGCTGCGACAACTCGATCAAGGTGGCGTCCCCCTTGCTCACGCGTTGCTGCAAGCCACGTGAGATGCCATAAATGGTTTCGAGGTTACGTTCGCCCACCTCGATGCGCTCATCGGTAGACACCACCTGAAAGTAGGTGGCTGTCACATCGCCCACCAACGTCAGCGCCACGGCTTCTTTGTAAAACTCGCTGGCCACGGCTTGCGCGTAGGCCGCGTCGGTGTTGAAACCTTTGCGGCCCCACAAGTCAACCTCGTAATTCACCATCGCACCAATTTGCCAAGTCCCTTGGCTGTACCAATCGGCTTTGCTGGCCGCCGAACCCACCGCCGGAAAAGGTGCTTGTCGCTGGTAGCCCCCTGTTACATCCACCGTGGGTGACTGAGCCGCTTTGACCGAATCAATCTGCGCCCTGCTTTGCGCCACGCGCGCCACGGCAATGCGCAAGTCGTAGTTGTTGGTCAGCGCCAACGCCACCAGCTGGTTGAGTTCTTGGCTATGAAAGTCTTGCCACCACAATTCTTTCGGGGCAGGCAAGACAGCCTCGGTAGGTGGGCTGCTGAATGTCTTTGGCAACCAGCCAACATACTCGGGCCCTGTAGGCGGTGCATTGTCAGCAATTTTAGAAGAAGAACAACCTTGTATTAATGAAAACAACAATGTGAGTATTAAAGGTTTAATTACTAGTTTGCAGCGAACCTTATTATTAAAAACACTTGGAAGGAGTGATTCGCCCGGTGCCTTCATATCAGCGATTAAGGGGCATGAAACATGCTTTTTTCATTCTCAGAATGATACTGGACTTGGTCTTTTATGCCAAGTTATATAACTTTGAAATTTTATTTTTTGGTAATAAAAAGACACTAACTCAAGTTAGTCTGGATAGATAGACATAACACCTTATCTCTAGGCATGCCAAATAATCTTGTCAACGTTGTCAATGTTGTGGGTCACTCCATCGGAGGTCACGATTTGCACCGTGGTGTTGCCTGAGGTGTCGGCAAAACCCGAGGCACTGTCCACCGACAAACCACTCGCCCACGTGGGTGTGGACGCCGCCTTGATGACCCACCCATCCACAGGTGTGGTGCCAGCGGCCGAGACACCGTGGTAGGTGCCTTTGATGTCCACAATGTCTGACCAATTGCTGGCCGTGGTGGTGTTGCTGGTGCCTTGTAACAACTTCTGCGAATCAAGCTCGACATAGGTAGCACCGTTGACACCGCTGTTGGGGTTGGCATTTTGAATGTCCAACACATAGGTGTTGTTGCCATCAAAGATATTCAATATTGAATGTGTGGTGGCGCCATCTGTCGAGTCAATGGTCATGGTGTTTTGCAACAAAGTACCCGCAGAACTGGGCAAGTTGTTCAACAAGGTACCAAAGTCAAGTTTGTCGCCATCGATGGCGCTGTTGAAGTCGGTGATCAGCTCTTTGGAGCCCGACGACAAAGTCGGCAAATCGGTCAGGGTGTTGTACTTGAATGTGTCGGCGCCGGTTCCCCCCGTGAGGGTGTCTACGCCCTGCCCGCCAATCAAAATGTCATTGCCACCGCCGCCCGACAAGGTGTCGTTACCCGCACCACCGATCAACAAGTTGTTGGATGCGTTGCCTGTCAGGGTGTCGGCAAAGGCAGAACCCACCACGTTCTCCATCCCAGTGACGGTGTCACTGCCTGAGCCGCCCGTGGTCTGCGCCGTGGCGACAGACAAGTTCATCGTCACACCCGAGGTTGCAGCAGAGTAACTGACCGTGTCTGAAAGGCCGCTGTCACCGGTCAAGGTGTCGTTGCCCGAGGTGGCAACCAAATAGTCCGTGCTGGCAGCCAGCGTGCCATTGCTGATCAAGGCAGACAAACCCGTGATGTTGCTGACCCCAGACAGATCAATCAAAAGGTCGTTTGTCGCGCTGGGCGTTGCCCCCACTTGGGTGTAGATATAGGTATGGGTGACGGAACTGATGGTGGCGGTAAAAGCCACCGTGGCGCCGGCATTGCCCAAGTCGTTGGCTCGCAAATATTGCACCACCGCAGCAACATCGCCAATGGTGGTCAGCGACACCGCAGCGGAATACGTGTTGTTATCGTCAAACTGGATGATGCCATCGGTGATTTTGTGCGATGAAACCGTGGTGTTGGTGTTGACCTTTAAGGTTGAATTGGTGCCATTGACCGTTGCGTTGGCTGGAATAAACGGTGTGCCGGGCAACATCAGCTTGTCGGTGCCCGACGCGAAGTCGGTGATCACGTCGTAACCCGTGATCGTGCCGTTCATGTTGGTGCCGCCAATCGTGAGTGCGGTATCTCCCGAGGCATAGGCAAAGGTGTCAACCCCTGCACCACCTGTGAGGGTATCGGCGCCTGCACCACCCACCAGCATGTCGGCACCAGAGCCGCCTTTGAGGGTGTCGGTGCCAGCAAAGCCAAACAAGGCGTTGGCACTTGAACTCGCACTTTGGTCAAAGCTGTCGGCACCACTGGTGCCCAAACTCATCGCGAGGACGTTGGTGTTGGCGGTGCCATCACTGACTTGCAAGGTGCCAGTCACGGCACTGGTTTGTTGGGTGGGGGTCAACTCAAAATAACCACCCGTGCCCACCGATGGGCTGCCAAATGCGCTGGCAAATGGGGTGTTGAGTGACAGCGTGGCATTGTCGATGTCGGCAGCCATGAACAAGATTTTTCCGGGAGCGACGATCAGGTTTTGTGTATTCGCCACCGGCGCATCGTTGACGGCGGTCACATCGATGGTGCTGGTAGCGGTGCTCGAATTGGCAGTGCCATCGTTCACTACCCAACCAATGGTGCGTGTTGCAGACACGCTGGTGGGGTTGTCGTTGAGCGATGCGTAGCTGACTGAACTCAACGCAGTTTGGTATTGCGCCACGGTGGCGGACCCCGAAAGCGTCAATACCCCTGTGGTCTGGTTGTAACTGCCCACGATGCCGTTTTGATTGGTGAAACTCAGCATGTCACCCGTGGTCAAACCTGCGGTGATGCTGACCGTTGCACCGGTCAGTACGGTGTTGTCGACGTCTGTGGCGGTCATGCCTGGGTTGATGGCTGCAGCCGCTGCGTTTTCGGTATACGCCAGATGTGTGGCGTTGGCAGTGAGCACGGGCGCGTCGTTGGTACCGGTCATCGTGACGGTGATCACTTGGCTTGTTCCGTCTGCTGTCGCGACCGTGAAGCTGTCGGTGTAAGTCTGCCCAGCGACAAACTCGTTGTGGGCGTTGTTGGCGGTGTAGGTCCAAGCGCCGTTGGTGCCGATGCTGAATTGGCCGTAGCCGTTATTCCCAGCCACATTGCTCTGTGGAACAAAGGCCGCGCTGCTGTCCACGTCCGTGGCACTCAAGCTGCCTGTTGTGGAGAGCGACGCAGCGCTGTTGGTCTCAGTGAGGCTGGCGGTGCTGGTTCCCGTGATGACAGCTGCGTCGTTCGAACCCGTCATGCTGACTGTGATCACTTGGCTCGTGCCATCCGCCGTCGCCACCGTGAAGCTGTCGGTATAGGTCTGTCCACCCACAAACTCGTTGTGCGCGCTGTTAGCCGTGTAGGTCCAAGAGCCGTTGGTGCCAATGCTGAACTGACCATAACCGTTGCTGCCTGCCACCGCGGTTTGTGCGACGAAGGCTGCACTGCTGTCCACGTCCGTGGCACTCAAAGTACCAGTTGTACTCAAAGAAGCTGCTGCGTTTGTTTCCGTCAAGCTGGCGGTACTGGTACCGGTGATCACCGCGGCATCGTTCGTACCGGTCATCGTGACGGTGATCACTTGGCTCGTGCCATCCGCTGTCGCCACCGTGAAGCTATCGGTGTAGGTCTGACCACCGACAAACTCGTTGTGGGCGTTGTTGGCGGTGTAGGTCCAAGCGCCGTTGGTGCCAATGCTGAACTGGCCGTAGCCGTTGTTACCGGCCACATTGCTCTGGGCGACGAAGGCCGCGCTACTGTCAACGTCTGTTGCAGACAGTGAGCCTGTGGTGCTCAAGGATGCTGCTGCGTTTGTCTCCGTCAAGCTCGCCGTGCTGGTGCCGGTGATCACCGCGGCATCGTTTGTGCCGGTCATCGTGACGGTGATCACTTGACTTGTGCCATCCGTCGTCGCCACCGTAAAGCTGTCAGTGTAGGTCTGACCACCGACAAACTCGTTGTGCGCACTGTTGGCGGTGTAGGTCCAGGCGCCGTTGGCGCCGATGCTGAATTGACCGTAGCCATTACTGCCTGCGACCGCTGTTTGGGCGACAAACAACGCACTGCTGTCCACGTCCGTGGCACTCAATGTGCCTGTAGTTGAGAGCGAAGCTGCTGCGTTTGTTTCCGTCAAGCTGGCCGTGCTGGTTCCGGTAATCACCGCAGCATCGTTCGTACCGGTCATCGTGACGGTGATCACTTGACTTGTTCCGTCAGCCGTCGCCACCGTGAAGCTATCCGTATATGTCTGACCACCGACGAATTCGTTGTGCGCATTGTTGGCGGTATACGTCCAGGCGCCGTTGGTGCCGATGCTGAACTGGCCGTAGCCGTTGTTACCGGCCACATTGCTCTGCGCAACAAAGGCTGCACTACTGTCTACATCGGTAGCACTCAATGTGCCGGTTGTGGAGAGCGAGGCTGCGCTGTTGGTCTCAGTCAGGCTGGCGGTGCTGGTTCCGGTGATCACCGCTGCGTCGTTCGAACCCGTCATGCTCACCGTGATCACTTGGCTGGTGCCATCTGCCGTCGCGACCGTGAAGCTGTCGGTATAGGTCTGACCACCGACAAACTCGTTGTGCGCGCTGTTAGCCGTGTAGGTCCAAGAGCCGTTGGTGCCAATGCTGAATTGACCGTAGCCATTACTGCCTGCGACCGCTGTTTGGGCGACAAACAACGCACTGCTGTCCACGTCCGTGGCACTCAACGTACCTGTAGTTGAGAGCGAAGCTGCTGCGTTTGTTTCCGTCAAGCTGGCGGTACTGGTTCCGGTGATCACCGCGGCATCGTTCGTACCGGTCATCGTGACGGTGATCACTTGGCTCGTGCCATCCGCTGTCGCAACTGTGAAGCTGTCGGTGTAGGTCTGGCCGCCCACGAACTCGTTGTGTGCGCTGTTGGCTGTGTACGTCCAAGCGCCGTCAGCTCCGATGCTGAACTGACCGTAGCCGTTGTTGCCTGCGACCGCTGTTTGGGCGACAAACAAAGCGCTGCTGTCCACGTCCGTGGCACTCAATGTGCCGGTTGTGGAGAGCGAGGCTGCGCTGTTGGTCTCAGTCAGGCTGGCGGTGCTGGTTCCGGTGATCACCGCTGCGTCGTTCGAACCCGTCATGCTCACCGTGATCACTTGGCTTGTGCCATCGGCTGTCGCGACGGTAAAACTGTCGGTGTAGGTCTGCCCGCCGACGAATTCGTTGTGTGCATTGTTAGCGGTGTAGGTCCAAGCACCGTTGGTGCCGATGCTGAACTGGCCGTAACCGTTGCTGCCTGCGACCGCTGTTTGGGCGACGAAGGCCGCGCTACTGTCCACGTCCGTGGCACTCAATGTGCCTGTAGTTGAGAGCGAGGCTGCGCTGTTGGTCTCAGTCAGGCTGGCTGTACTGGTTCCCGTGATGACAGCTGCGTCGTTCGAACCCGTCATGCTGACCGTGATCACTTGACTCGTGCCATCGGCCGTCGCGACCGTGAAGCTGTCTGTGTAGGTCTGACCACCGACGAATTCGTTGTGCGCGCTGTTGGCGGTGTAGGTCCAGGCACCGTCGGTTCCGATGCTGAACTGGCCATAACCGTTGCTGCCTGCCACAGCTGTTTGGGCGACAAACAACGCACTGCTATCTACGTCCGTGGCACTCAACGTGCCGGTTGTGGAGAGCGAAGCTGCACTGTTGGTCTCGGTCGGGCTGGCAGTGCTGGTACCTGTGATGACCGCCGCATCGTTGCTGCCCGTCATGCTGACCGTGATCACTTGGCTCGTGCCATCCGCCGTTGCCACTGTAAAGCTGTCTGTATAAGTCTGACCACCGACGAACTCGTTGTGCGCGCTGTTAGCCGTGTAGGTCCAGGCACCGTCTGTACCGATGCTGAACTGGCCGTAGCCGTTGTTACCTGCCACGCCCGTTTGCGCCACAAAGGCTGCACTGCTGTCCACGTCCGTGGCGCTCAAGCTGCCTGTTGTGGAGAGCGAAGCGGCTGCGTTTGTTTCCGTCAGGCTGGCCGTACTGGTTCCTGTGATAACCGCTGCGTCGTTCGAACCCGTCATGCTGACCGTGATCACTTGGTTTGTGCCATCGGCCGTCGCGATCGTGAAGCTATCCGTATAAGTCTGACCACCGACGAATTCGTTGTGCGCACTGTTAGCCGTGTACGTCCAACCGCCGTTGGTTCCGATGCTGAACTGACCGTAGCCGTTGTTCCCAGCCACTCCAGTCTGTGCCACAAAAGCCGCGTTACTGTCAACGTCTGTTGCAGACAGTGAGCCCGTGGTGCTCAAGGATGCTGCTGCGTTTGTTTCCGTCAAGCTCGCCGTGCTGGTTCCGGTGATGACTGCTGCATCATTGCTGCCAGTCATGCTGACCGTGATGACCTGCGAAGTGCCATCCGCCGTCGCCACCGTGAAGCTGTCGGTGTAAGTCTGCCCACCCACAAACTCGTTGTGGGCGTTGTTGGCGGTGTAGGTCCAAGAGCCGTTGGTGCCAATGCTGAACTGACCATAACCGTTGCTGCCTGCCACCGCGGTTTGAGCGACGAAGGCTGCGCTGCTGTCTACATCGGTGGCACTCAAGCTGCCGGTTGTCGAGAGCGAAGCGGCTGCGTTTGTTTCCGTCAAGCTGGCGGTACTGGTACCGGTGATCACCGCGGCATCGTTCGTGCCGGTCATCGTGACGGTGATCACCTGGCTTGTTCCATCAGCAGTCGCGACTGTGAAGCTGTCGGTGTAAGTCTGCCCACCGACAAACTCGTTGTGGGCGTTGTTGGCGGTGTAGGTCCAGGCACCGTTGGTGCCGATGCTGAACTGACCATAACCATTACTACCGGCCACAGCGGTTTGGGCGACAAACAACGCACTGCTGTCCACGTCCGTGGCACTCAATGTGCCGGTTGTGGAGAGCGAGGCTGCGCTGTTGGTCTCAGTCAGGCTGGCGGTGCTGGTTCCGGTGATCACCGCTGCGTCGTTCGAACCCGTCATGCTCACCGTGATCACTTGACTTGTGCCATCGGCTGTCGCGACGGTAAAACTGTCGGTATAGGTCTGCCCACCGACGAATTCGTTGTGTGCATTGTTAGCGGTGTAGGTCCAAGCGCCGTTGGTGCCAATGCTGAACTGGCCATAACCGTTGCTGCCTACCACCGCTGTTTGAGCGACAAACAAAGCGCTGCTGTCCACGTCCGTGGCACTCAATGTGCCGGTTGTGGAGAGCGAGGCTGCGCTGTTGGTCTCAGTCACGCTGGCGGTGCTGGTACCAGTGATGACTGCTGCGTCGTTCGAACCCGTCATGCTGACCGTGATCACTTGACTCGTGCCATCGGCCGTCGCGACCGTGAAGCTGTCTGTGTAGGTCTGACCACCGACAAACTCGTTGTGGGCGTTGTTGGCGGTGTATGTCCAAGCGCCGTTGGTGCCGATGCTGAATTGACCGTAACCATTGCTGCCTGCCACTCCAGTCTGAGCGACAAACAACGCGCTGCTGTCTACATCGGTGGCACTCAAGCTGCCGGTTGTCGAGAGCGAAGCTGCTGCGTTTGTTTCGGTGAGACTTGCCGTGCTGGTGCCGGTGATCACCGCAGCATCGTTCGTACCGGTCATCGTGACGGTGATCACTTGACTTGTTCCGTCTGTAGTCGCCACTGTGAAGCTATCCATATAGGTCTGACCGCCAACGAATTCGTTGTGGGCGGTGGTAGCCGTGTAGGCCCACTGACCATCAGTACCAATACTGAACTGACCGTAGCCGTTGTTACCGGCCACTCCAGTCTGCGCCACAAAGGCTGCGCTGCTGTCCACGTCCGTGGCACTTAAGCTGCCGTTTGTGGAGAGTGAAGCCGCACTGTTGGTCTCAGTGAGGCTAGCTGTACTGGTTCCTGTGATGACTGCCGCGTCGTTCGAACCCGTCATGCTCACCGTGATCACTTGACTCGTGCCATCGGCTGTCGCGACTGTGAAGCTATCGGTGTAGGTCTGTCCACCCACAAACTCGTTGTGCGCGCTGTTGGCCGTGTAGGTCCAGGCGCCATCAGTTCCGATGCTGAACTGGCCGTAACCGTTGTTACCGGCCACTCCAGTCTGCGCCACAAAGGCAGCGCTGCCATCCACATCTGTAGCGCTCAAAGTACCGGTTGTACTCAAGGAGGCTGCTGCGTTTGTTTCCGTCAAGCTGGCGGTACTGGTTCCGGTGATCACCGCGGCATCGTTCGTACCGGTCATCGTGACGGTGATCACTTGGCTTGTTCCGTCAGCCGTCGCCACCGTGAAGCTATCCGTATATGTCTGACCACCGACGAATTCGTTGTGCGCGCTGTTGGCGGTGTAGGTCCAAGCACCGTTGGTGCCGATGCTGAACTGGCCGTAACCGTTGCTGCCTGCCACAGCTGTTTGGGCGACAAACAAAACGCTGCTGTCCGCGTCCGTGGCACTCAATGTGCCTGTAGTTGAGAGCGAGGCTGCTGCGTTTGTTTCGGTGAGACTTGCCGTGCTGGTGCCGGTGATGACGGCTGCGTCGTTGCTGCCCGTCATGCTGACGGTGACGACCTGCGTCGTGCCATCGGCAGTCGCCACCGTGAAGCTGTCGGTGTAGGTCTGACCACCCACAAACTCGTTGTGCGCGCTGTTGGCGGTGTACGTCCAGACGCCATCGGTTCCGATACTGAATTGCCCGTAGCCGTTGTTACCAGCCACACCAGTCTGCGCAACGAAGGCCGCGTTGCTGTCAACGTCCGTTGCAGAGAGTGCGCCTGTGGTGCTCAAAGAGGCCGCGGCGTTTGTTTCCGTCAGGCTGGCGGTGCTGGTACCTGTGATAACCGCTGCATCATTGCTGCCAGTCATGCTGACCGTGATGACCTGCGAGGTGCCGTCTGCTGTCGCTACCGTGAAGCTGTCGGTATAAGTCTGGCCACCCACAAACTCGTTGTGTGCGCTATTGGCGGTGTAGGTCCACTGACCGTCAGCACCGATGCTGAATTGACCATAGCCGTTGTTACCCGCCACATTGGTCTGGGCAACGAAGGCTGCGCTACTGTCCACGTCGGTGGCGCTGAGGGTGCCGGTTGTTGAGAGCGAGGCTGCTGCATTGGTCTCGGTGAGACTTGCCGTGCTGGTGCCGATGATCACTGCTGCATCGTTGGAACCCGTCATGCTGACGGTGATGACCTGCGTTGTTCCGTCTGCGGTGGCAACCGTGAAGCTGTCGGTATAAGTCTGACCACCCACAAATTCGTTGTGCGCGCTGTTGGCGGTATACGTCCAGGCGCCATTGGTGCCGATGCTGAACTGGCCGTAGCCGTTGCTGCCCGACACATTGCTCTGGGCAACGAAGGCTGCGCTGCTGTCCACGTCGGTGGCGCTCAACGTACCTGTAGTTGAGAGCGAGGCTGCTGCGTTTGTTTCCGTCAAGCTGGCGGTACTGGTGCCGTTGATCACCGCCGCATCGTTGCTGCCGGTCATGCTCACCGTGATGACCTGTGTCGTGCCATCCGCCGTCGCCACCGTGAAGCTGTCGGTGTAGGTCTGTCCACCCACGAACTCGTTGTGCGCACTGTTGGCCGTGTACGTCCACGCGCCATCGGTACCGATGCTGAATTGGCCATAACCGTTGTTGCCAGCGACATTGCTCTGGGCAACGAAGGCCGAGCTGCTGTCCACGTCCGAGGCACTCAAGCTGCCTGTTGTGGAGAGCGAAGCTGCGGCATTTGTTTCTGTCAGGCTAGCGGTACTGGTTCCTGTGATGACTGCGGCATCGTTGCTGCCCGTCATGCTGACGGTGATGACTTGGCTGGTGCCGTCTGCTGTCGCGACTGTGAAGCTGTCGGTGTAGGTCTGACCACCCACGAACTCGTTGTGCGCGCTGTTGGCCGTGTAGGTCCAGGCACCATCGGCGCCGATACTGAACTGACCATAGCCGTTGTTGCCAGCGACATTGCTCTGGGCAACGAAGGCTGCGCTGCTGTCGACGTCTGTTGCAGAGAGTGAGCCTGTGGTGCTCAGGGAAGCTGCTGTATTTGTTTCCGTCAAGCTGGCCGTACTGGCTCCTGTGATGACCGCAGCGTCGTTCGAACCGGTCATGCTGACGGTAATGACCTGCGAGGTGCCGTCTGCTGTCGCGACTGTGAAGCTATCGGTGTAGGTCTGGCCACCGACGAACTCGTTGTGCGCACTGTTAGCCGTGTACGTCCACTGACCGTCAGTACCAATGCTGAATTGACCGTAGCCGTTATTCCCAGCCACATTACTCTGAGCAACGAAGGCGGCGCTACTGTCAACGTCAGTGGCACTGAGTGTCCCGGTTGTGGAGAGCGACGCTACGCTGTTGGTCTCAGTCAGGCTAGCTGTACTGGTTCCGGTGATCACCGCTGCGTCGTTCGAACCCGTCATGC